>JAGOSY010000001.1:0-365079 GCA_018062085.1 bacterium
CAAGGGCCATCACAGACCCGATAATGGCGCTCCAAAACACAAACCGATAGTAGGTGGGCTTAGAGTCTTCGATTAGGTCCACAGAACTATCGAGCGCACCGGTCATGCCATAGGGAAAACATCTAATAGTGAAATTAGGTACTTGCGATGCCATCACCCCGGCCTCAGGCCGAGGATTCTGATGCTTTCGCAGCCAAATTCGCGAATAATTTTCGTCCGAACCTACCATACCTACTTACTTCTACCGTTCTAGGGCGATGATAGTATCCTTTATTCCCGGCAAGAAGAAAAGGCAGCAGATTTGGCAGGAAGCGACCGGTGGAGGAATGCAGCCTTTCTCGCACGCAAAAATGAACTAGTTCCAGGAGCAAAAGCAGTAGGGTGAAGACTCAGACGATCTCTGGCTCCACTGGTCCGGTAACTATGAAATAGTCTCCTTCTCTGGCAACGTCAATTCGACGCAGAGGACGCATCGATATAAAACAAAAAGACATTCCAGCGGCGGTGAAACACTTGCTGTTTGCCGGAAAGGTTGGCACGGGCTGCCGATTGGCCTCGTACGGACCGCTGATGCAACTTGCCCAGGAATTACTGAGTGAAGGAGAGAATGAAGCAGTGATTCAATTCCTCACTGATTGCAAAAAGTTTTGGGAATCAGGGAAACTAAAACTGCCAAAGTGGATAAGAGAAATAAGAGGCGGAAAGACACCAACTTTGGCCGGCGATGAATGGTAGTAGCCGGTCGTTTTTAGCGCTTATTGCGTTTGTAGCGATTGCGTGATATCTTAAGAATTACCGTCTTTAGGAGCCCACCCGTGTCACTTACGTTGCTACCGCCAAAGAAAGTAGTCGAACAAATTGCATTAGTGCCGACCAAGCGCCGCACACCAAGCCTAATTGATGCTGATGGCAAAGAAACAGAGTTACCGGAGGAAATACTCGCCCTCTTGAATTTTGTTATGGAGGCGTGGAAACACGGCCAAGGAATTACAGTCACAGCTCAATCTCAACTCCTCACAACCCAAGATGCTGCAGAACTTATAGGCTGTTCGCGGCAGCATGTTGTTTCATTGATGAACTCCGGCGCATTGCCGGGCCGAAAAATAGGCACTCATCGTCGCATTAAGCTCGAAGACGTTCTAAACTTTATCAACGACGAAGACAAGCGTCGAGACAAGGCTATGGATGAGTTGGTGGCAATAACAGAAGAAATCGGTGGTTACAAAAATCAGCAACAGAGGAAGCAAGAGAGGAAGTAACTTATGCCCTTCTCTGCCTTATACGATGCCAATGTGCTCTACCCATTTGAGATTAGAGACGTACTCATGGTTGCGGCTCGCACCGGAGTATTCAGAGTACTTTGGAGTGATGAGATCCTAGATGAATGCGCCAGCAATTTGATTAAGGACGGTCGGGCAACTCAAGACAATATGGACCGCATGTTCACGGCGATGAAGAAACTCTATCCCAACGCTACAGTAACTGGCTTTCATCACCTAATACCATCAATGACTTGCGAAGCTAATGATCGACACGTACTGGCAGCGGCAGTGCTCGCAAAAGCCGATGTTATAGTCACCTACAATCACGTCGACTTTCCACCGGCTTCAGTAGAACCGCACGCAATCGAGATTCAAGCTCCAGATGAGTTTGTGCGAAACATCTTGGCTCTTTCACCAGATTCGTTTTTGAAATTCTTTAGAGACAATGCTCAGCGTCGACACAAACCACCAATGACACCAGAAGAAGTGGCAACATATCTTGCAGAAGGAGCAATGCCTGAGTCAAGCCCACAACTTCTAAAACTACTAATGAATCGTTGAGTGATTATCAAGACAGGCTACTTAAGGCGCAAAGGACACATGATAATCCATGTATGAATTGCTTCAGAAATTGAAATGCACTGTCGTAAAACGTGAGGGCAACAAACCCATTTATGAAGTGCTTATTCAAGAAGACAATATTAGAGCCACTCTTGTCTGCAAAGAGCCGCTGAAGCCAGGTGATGAAGTGCTAGGCCTCTTCGGTTCCTATAGTGATGGCGAGTATCTTCTCACAATCGAAGGCAACGAAATTTTACGACTGCGAGAAGTGAACAAGAATAGGTAAAACGGTCGCTGAAATAAAACCCGACCAGGCAAACAGGCGCAACTTTGGACGGTGTATTCACACAAATTACTGGTCAAAGCCCTGGTAAAGCACAGAAGCAAAAAGGCCCACACCCTATGGCCGATACATGGGTGGCATTATTCACCGAATAATCTATATTTACCGCACAGCGAATATAGCAACTATAGCGAATTTTCTTGCAAGAATTTGCATATAGGGTATGCACAAAACTGGTCAACAGCAAGCTAAAGCACAAAATCAAAAAGCCCCGACCCTAAGGCCGAGGCTCTTGCTTACTGAGATTTTTCATTACTGATTCATAAAATGGTGGAGGCGGCGAGAATTGCACTCGCGTCCAAAATCATCGAGAAATAAGTATCTACAAGCTTAGTCTGCTATTCCCCCAGTTACCGCTTAGTTTTCACCTTGCGGCCCGCTGAAGATGGCACAAACAGCCAACCGGGATCGTAATTATGTCTTAGCTGAAGCTACTAACTACTAACTTTGCTTCAGTGCAACCACCGTGGCTTACCCTAAGGCAACGGGTAGTCAAGTCGCCTTCGAGTCCTAGGAGCCTAAGTTAAGTTAGGCAACCGCAGCTAGGCTGCGGCTAGGGAATTTGATGACATTATTTGCATCTGTGTTTTTGCTTACTTGTTAACGAAGGATCAAGCTCCCCGACCTGCAACTCATGACCCTATAACCCTGTCGAATCTGAACGCCCCCATGCCTAGACATGCCAGAACATGAATGTACAGATGTACAAAATAGAGAATCACCGTTGAATCATCTCAGATAGCTAATTTTCAGGGTTCAAAAGTAACCGCCAGCAAAACCGGCGACCACTGAAATCATTATAGCCTAAAACGGCTACCCTGCCAGGGAGCCTATGACTTCTGTAGAACTAGGCCAACCCATTGACCAACAGTCTCAGACTGGATAATTCGCAATGGGTGACCCACCAGTGATTTCTCCAGCAACGGCAATCTCTCAGCCAGAATTCCGGCACAGAGCACGACTCCCTCGGGGTTAAGCATGGCGCTGTAATCAGGAAGAAGCGCAACAATATCTTCACAAGTTAGATTTGAAAGCAGCATGTCAAAGCGACGACCGGCTACAGCCTCGGTACTGCCTTCAATTAACTCTATGCGGCCATCAACTCCATTTAATTCGAAGTCTTTCTGGGCATATTCACAGGCCACGGCATCAGTGTCGCAAGCAACTATTTCACTAGCAGGCTGCAACATCAAAGCAGCAATGGCTAAAATGCCACTGCCAGTGCCGACGTCGAGCACTTTGCCTTTAGGTGGGAAAGATTCCATGGCCCGCAGACAAAATTGAGTAGTGGCATGAAGACCAGTACCAAAAGCCATTCCAGGATCAATATAAATTTTGAAGCGCCCTTCAGACAACTCACTTTCTATTGGCGGCAAGGTCTCAATTAACGATTCGTCTAGATACCAGGAAGGACAAATTAGAAACTTGGTACCAACGCGAAAGGGCTCAAAGCCTTCTTTCCACTTAGCAAGCCAATCTTCTTCAACAACATCTTTGCGCTTGAGTGACTTCAAACTTTCGGCTAAGCCATATTCTTCTAGCGAGCTTTTGATTTTCTCCCAAGTTTCATCAGGCAAATGGGGAGAATCAAAAGTAGCTTTAATGCGCACAAGTGAGCCGTTCAGGGGGTCAACTTCGCAGCCCTGAGCGCCGCACTGCATAAGCAGCCATGAAGCTAAGTCTTCTTGATCGCTATGAGCCTCAATCACCACTGCCGCCCATGATTTGGCAGGGCTTTCAACTGGCGAACCGTCTTTCATTTACTCAACCTCAAGTTCTATTTTCTAAGTTGTCCGGCTTTCCAACGCAAATAATCAGCGTTGCGACCAGGCGGGGCGGTGACTTCATACTCGTTGGTAGTTTCTTGCAATTTTGAGTCAAGAGCAACGCGACGATCGAAAACGAAACACTCACCTTTATAGTGAGCATCGCCAACTTCTTCAAAGTAGCGCAGAATTCCACCATCTAGCTGATAGACGTGAGCAAAGCCTACAGCTGGCTCTTGTAAGAAGAGAGCGGCCTTCTCACAGCGAATGCCACCAGTACAAAATGAAACTATAGTCTTATTTTGCAATTGCGCTCTAGTATCGCCAGTGGTGCTGGCAATAGCATCAGGAAATTCACTGAACTTATCTATGCCAAAGTGCAAAGCGCCGTCAAAAGTACCTATTTGTACTTCATAGTCATTGCGGGTATCAAGCAAGACAATCTCGCGGCCATTATCGTCATGGCCTTGATCAAGCCAAACTTTTAAAGTCTGTGGGTCGATAGCAGGGGCACGCACAGCAGAGGGATCAATCATAGGATGCTTCATGGTGATGATTTCGTCTTTGACTCGCACCACGATGCGCCTAAATGGTTGATGGTCAGAAATGCTTTCTTTAACAGTAATATTGGCGAAGCGACCGGCAAAAAATAGATCTGCTTTCAAATACTCAAGAAACTGATCAACTGGCCCGCGCTCGCCAGCAACAAAAAGGTTGATACCTTCTTGCGACAGCAAAATATTGCCCATAACTCCAATCTGCTCGCAGCGCTCTTTGACGATAGGGCGCCAAGATATTGGATCGGGGATGCCCACGAACTTATAGGCGGCAATGTTTACTATTTCCATAGCGGAACATTATACAGTGCCAGCTGTGCTGCACCTTAGGCTTACGATTCACGGTAATAAATAGAGTTACTAAATTCTCTGTAATGTTGCCCAGCACTACCTAAACCACGACCCGAGGCAATTATTGACAAGATTTAAGCACCCAAGAATGGCAGTGGTACGCAAAAAGGCCGTTTTGTAAGCTAAGCGAAAGGTTTCTTGAGATCCTTATATGCTAATATTCGCGGGCTGTTTTCAAGGGATACCTTACCCGTGCGTCAAAGACTTCTAGCCCTAAGCCTTACAATCGCGCTCACTACGACTGGCCTTTACCTGGCTCCAGTGGCGGCGCAAGAATCGCAAGCCCCGGTTCAAGAGATAGCCGCTCCGGCTCAAGAGACAACGGCACCGGCTGCCAAAGCAAATCCAGCAGCAACTGAAGTTTCAGCAGACAGTAAGCTCAACACTGGCATCACAGTCAACACAGTTGTTGACGGTGAGAAGCCCAAAGTAACTGCCAGCCCCGGAAAGCTAAAGTGTATAGAATTTGAGCACTCAGATAATCCTATTCAGCAAGCAGTATACGAAACTGCCACTCTAGCCATGACCCGCGACCCAGCGGTGGTCTCGGTGGACGAACAGCTCTATAAGATGCAGAACTTAGGCAAGCTGCAAAACACCAAAGAAATTTCACGCAACTTTGTTCACTTCTTGGTCAATTATCGCGGTGTTGGCCCATCTAGCGCTGGCGCCAATGCTCTTATGGAAAAAGAGATCAACACCAGCTCTAAGCTTTCTACTGAACTTAAATGGGAAAAGGCTATAGACGAGAAGTATGTAGATATCGTCAATGCCTGCGCCGAAGCAGCCGACGCCCTAGACCGCGAAGCTCTAGGCGAGGGCTCTGCCTCCGTCACCGAGGCCACCAACACCCTAACTGACCTAGTTGGAAAAGATGAAGCAGACAAGCTTATTGCTAAATTCCGCAAGTTACGCGCTGAAATACCAGACACTATAAAGGCCCAATCAACTAAGTCATTTGGCATTTCAACCGAGCGCAGCCAAATCAATGCCTTGCAAGAGGCCGTGCTGAAGCAAGATCCAATACTTGCGGAAGTAGCAGAAAAGCTCAGTAAGTACCAAGTAAAGAAAGGCACTGAAGTAGTATCAGGGGTAGTGCAAGGCGCTCTTGGAGTAGCCGGACTGGCGCCAAGCTTTGTTGGCCCAGCAGCTCAAATCTTAAAAACGGCTCTTATTCTCTCCACGGGTGGCTCTGAAGAAAACAAACTCTATAAAGAGGTGTTTCTCTTCAAGCGTTTAGAAGTTCGCTCACGCACTATTAACCACTTAGCCACTTCTTCTATTCGCAACTACAATATCGGCACATTAACCAATCGCCCATTCCTGGCTGCATATTCAAAAGCCTTGATGGAGCAAATGGCCGATCAAGCAACAATAGCGAAAATCATCAGTGGTGAAACTGGCACAAAACTAAGTAGTAAGCCAGCCAATATGAATGTATCAAGCGCCAATATAGAAGAGAAACTAGAAGTAGCAACAAAAGCAGTTGCAACAAAAGACATAGCAACAAACGAAACCACAGCAAATGAAACTACAACAAGTGCAGTTGCAACCAACCAAGATACAGCAAGCGAAAAATTAGAGACTAAATCGGTTGAGAGCAAGCCTGTTGAGGTAACTCCTACTGAAAGCAAGCTTGAAGAAAAAAAGGCTGAAGAAAGCAAACCGCTAGAAAACAAGACTGCAGAAAAAAGCGAAGCCGAACTGAAAGACAGTCCCGGTCAGCCCCTAGAATCGAACTAGCGATATAAGTCGAAGTAGCAATATAAGTCGAACTAAGCGGAACCATCTCAACTTAGCTATCTAATCAACTCTCGTTTTCAGTCTTCGAACTTGGCTCTTCTTGCTCTGGTGTGCTCTGCTTATCTGCACGCGCTTGGGCCTTCTCGTTAATTAGTTTGTAGACCGATGGCAAGACTAGAAGCGTCAATAAAGTAGAAGAAATCAAACCACCGAGAACAACTGTGGCTAAGGGCCGCTGCACTTCTGCACCGGTACCACTAGAGAAGATCTTAGGCAAGAGGCCTACGGTGGCAACCAAAGCTGTCATTAGCACCGGTCGCAGACGAATCAAAGCGCCTTTAATTACGGCCTGTTCAATTCGTGCTCCAGCTTTTTCCATTTGCATGATATAGCTGACCAAAATTACACCGTTTTGCACGGCCACGCCAAACAAAGCAATAAAGCCAATGATAGCCGGCACAGAAAGAGTCTGATGAGAAACGAAGAGACCAAGAATGCCACCAATCATGGCAAACGGTACATTCATCATAATCAGGCCGGCATTACGCAACGAACCAAATGACGCAAATAGCAAAATGAAAATCAATAGCAGCACTATTGGCACCACCACAGCCAAACGAGCCATGGCTCTCTGCTGGTTCTCGAACTGTCCACTCCAAACGACTTTGTAGCCCTTAGGAATGACCACGTTCTCTTCCACCCGCTTTTGTGCTTCTGCTACAAAGCTACCGAGGTCGCGCCCGCGTACGTTAGACAATACAGCGGTACGCCGCAAGCCATCCTCTCGATAAAGCGAGACAAAGCCGCGCACCAGAGTAATATCAGCAATAGACTTGAGGGGAATTTTGCCACCATCGGGCGCATCAATCAGCATCGATTCAATCTGGTGCCGACTGTCTCTATAATCTAGAGGATATCGCACCAGTAGACCAAATCTCTTAGTGCCCTCGATTACTTCAGTTACTTCGCGGCCAGCTAGAGCAATCTGAACGATATCTAGAACATCGTCAGTATTGAGCCCATGCCGAGCCAATAGCGGTCGCTTCAACTTGATTTTAAGTTGTGGCAAGCCAAGTAATTGCTCGCGCTGCAAGTCAGCAGAGCCGGGTACCTTTTGGATCTCTCGTTTGATTTGCTCGGCAATTGTATTGAGCGTATCGACATCTTCACCAAATATTTTCACCCCAAGATCGGCCCTGATACCAGCCACCAGGTCATCAATCATGTCAGCGATTGGTTGCGAAAAACTGAACATCAAACCTGGTATGCCCTTTAACTTTTCAGCCATGAGGTCAACCAAATGCTCTTTGCTTTGAGTAGTCTTCCATTGCGAGCGTGGCCTCAATGCAATATAAACGTCAGAAGATTCCACACCATCTAAGCCAGGGCCAGTACCAGATCTTCCGGTACGAGTTACGACATCAGTAACCTCAGGAAATTCAAGCATTATCCTTTCGATGGCTGAAGCTATTCCTCTTGAATCCGTGTGAGCAATACTAGCGGCCAACTTTGTTCTCAACAAAATTGGCCCTTCATCAAGAGATGGAATAAATTCAGAACCAAGAAACGGCACTATTGCCATGGTGGCGAACAGAGCCACTAAGGCTACTGTAATTATTTTGCGCGGGTGAGCAACTGCTGTAACCAGAGCTGGGTAATAGACTCTAGTTACTGCAGTTAGAACTTTGTTCTCGCGCTCGACTAGAGGCTTGCGCATGGTCCAGTAACAGAGCACTGGAATAACAGTTAGGGCGCAAAGCAGCGAGCCAACAAGGGCGTAAATGAAAGTTAGCGCCAAGGGATGGAACATCTTTCCTTCCACCCCTTCTAGGGTGAAGAGGGGCAGATAAACGGCAATAATAATGGCCACGGCAAAGACAATTGGTCGACCCACTTCACAAGCGGCATGGATAATTACTTGCAGGCTAGACTGGTCATTTACTTCTTCCTTTTTTCGCTCGGCTAAATGCCTAAATACGTTCTCTACCATGACCACACCAGCATCAACTATGATGCCAAAATCAACTGCACCCAAAGTCATGAGATTGGCTGTTAGACCGGTATATTTCATTAGAATGAAACTGAATAGAAGCGACAACGGAATAATTACAGAGACAATAAGTGCACTAGGTATATGCAAGAGCATGGCGAACAAAACAATAATTACGAGAGCGCCGCTGAAACCAAGAATTTCTTTAACAGTTTCAATAGTTTTCTCAACCAGTTCAGTTTGATCGTAATAGGGCACAATCTTCACGCCATGAGGCAAGTCAGCTTGAATTTCCGCTACTTTCTCTTTGACCTTTTCTACCACAGCCTTGGTATTGACACCTTTGCGTGTGAGAACAATTCCGGTAACACATTCGCCGTGGCCGTTGTGCGAAGCCGATCCCCTCCGAAAAGCGGGCCCGATACCGACATGTGCGACGCGCTCAACGGTTACTGGTACACCGTCAACTGACTTAAGCAAGATATTGTTGATATCATCAATTGTGTCGATTCTGCCCATGCCACGAATGATTACTTCTTCTCCAGCATTCTCAATAAAGTTAGCACCAGCATTAGCATTGTTTGTGGCCAAAGCTGTGACCACATCATTCAAACTAAGCTTGTAGCCATGCAGCTTGTAGGGGTCAACTTGCACTTGATACTGCTTAACGAAACCACCATAAGTAGAAACATTGGCCACACCAGGAACCGACTTTAGTCGCCTGCCAATTGTCCAATCTTGTAGGGTTCGAAGCTCAGTTTGATCATTATTTGGCTTCTGCAAATAGTACATATAGACGTTAGAAAAGCTCGACACCACCGGCCCCAAAAGCGGCTTAGGGCAGCCTTGTGGCAAGAGCTTATCGGTTTGAAACAAGCGCTGCATAATTAAGTTACGAGCGAAATAAACATCCATGTCGTCGTCAAAAATTGCCGTAACCACAGACAGACCAAAGCTTGAACTTGAGCGAATTTTCTTAACTTTAGGCAGCCCATTGAGGATGTTCTCTATCGGATAAGTGACCAAGGCCTCGACTTCTTCGGTGGCCATGCTTTCAGGTTCAGTGATTATTTGAACCTGAACGTTGCTAACATCAGGAAAAGAATCAACTGGTAGGCTGAGCATCGAAAAGATGCCAAAGCAGGCCAAACCAAGAGCTGCAGCAATCGTGAGCAGCCTTTGATTCAAGGCAAAATTTATCAATTTTTCAATCATCTTGGTTTCCTGCAGATATATTCGAGATGCACAGAACGGACGTTGCTATGGCTAGGCCAAACAAGAAGCGTCGTTTCAAATACAAATACGAATCAAACCTGCTGTTTTCCAATCAGCTGGCGCAAAGCCAGGCAAATGACAGGCCGCTGATGTTCCTGCAATATCAAACATTGAGCTGGCTCTGATTGATTGAAAGACGCTAAGAGGGCAACAATAAACAGAGCAGAAAATACGGCTTGCTCTGAAGCTACGAACAGCCCAGCCATTGTCAGACTAGTACTCTCTGAACGCCCGGAGCCACAAGAGCCACCCACAAAAGGATCGACTGAAATAACATCTTCAAGACAAATGTCATTGCAAGGGTCTGTATCGATAGACTCAAGTAGTGTTGCAGCGGCCGCAAATGACCAGAACTGAGCGAGCAGAAATGCTGCCGTGCAAAATATTAGAATTAGTCGCTTAGATGAATTCAATATCTATTTAAATCTTTGCGTAAGTCTCAGTCAAATAATGACACTACAAAAAAATACTATCACGCAGTGCGCAACCCTGACCCAATGCAGCAAAGACGTTACATTAGGCCTTCAAAAATGGCAGGCGAAAGCCCCGTGAAAGGCTAATCAGAAAACAAACAAAATCAAAAGCCCACCCAAAGAAGGGCGGGCTTTTAAAAATCTGCCGGAGGTCGGACTCGAACCGACACACAGTTGCCTGCGATTGATTTTGAGTCAATTGCGTCTACCATTTCGCCACTCCGGCATTACAGCAGAATAAACATTCTACACTATAGAGACCAGAGCGCGAACCAACCGTACATCCCCCTCAACTACTTTACAGGTCACTTCTGTGCCAACAAAAGCCATCACCTGCCTACTGACGGGCTTTGACGCCTTTGGAGAAAACAAGGTAAATCCCACTGAACTTATAGTAAAAGCCTTCCCCGATTTGCTTACAACAAAGCCCAGTGGGTCTTTGCGGCACGCAAAAGAGATTCACATTGAGAAACTTATCTTGCCATCCGCCGGTGTAAGAGGCTGGAAGGCACTCAGAGCAGCACTTGACCACACCGTTAAGAATAGCCCTGGACCACTTTGCGTGGTTATGACCGGCCTTGCCCAAAAACGTGAACGGCTCAACCTTGAGCGCTTTGCAATTAATATCAAAGACTACGGCATAGCCGATAACAGTGGACACCAACCGCTTGATAAACCGATTAACAAAACCGCACCAGATCTACTGAGAACCACCATCAATCTAGCGACCCTAAATTCAGCAATTAATAAGACCGGCTATCCGTCGGTCATCTCCAACCATGCTGGTACTTTCATTTGCAACGAACTCTACTTTCAAGCGCTAAACTATGCCTTGAACCAGCCAAAAATTAAATCGGTAATTTTTGTGCATGTGCCTACCGAGAAACAATTTGCTCAATCGGCGGCAAAATCGAAGAAGAAGTCAATTGCTAGTGCAGCCCAAAAGGCAAACACCAGCAAAAAACAAATCGCTTTGCTGGGTCAGGCTATGGCCGAAATAGTGGAAACAGCCTGTAAACTCATATAGTCAGTAAATTCTAGTTTCGTCTACTGGAGAATCAAAGTGCAGCAAGCCAAATTATCTCTTTTCGCATCTAGCGCTCTCGCCGCCATATTTTCTTGCTTGCTGCAACCGCTAGCAGGTCATTGCTGCCCAGAGCATGGTGATTCAAAGAGCACAACAAAATCAACTGACACTAAATCAATTGACAGTAAAACACTAGCGAAAGATAGTGATACCTCGAGCGGCAAGAGCAGAGAAGGCTTCAACCAACCACTGATTCTCTCGGGCTTGAAGCAAATGAAGTTAGTAATTGGCGAGTTAGACCAGTTCTCAATCGACCACGGTATCAATAAAGAGAAAATTAGACATCTCATGGTTGATGAACTTGTACCCACTCATGTCACCATCTGTGGTGATGACAATTGCTGCGCTGGTGCTTCTGGTAAAAGTAACAGTAAAAGTCATGATTGCGAGACTAGTAATACACCAATTCTTTATCTCAAGTTAAAAACTGTGGCCGACAGTGCCAACGCCAACACCGCTACTTTTTCTATCAACATGGCTTTAGTCGAAAAAGTTAAAGTAGCTAGAAACAAACAAGAATTGATGGTGGCGGTCTGGTCAAAAGACGCCGCGGGAAGCTCACAGAGCAATATGCAAGCCCAAGTGGACAGCCAATTGAAAGAAGTCGTAAAACACTTCAGACGTGACTTTGCTCTAGCCAACAGCGCCGATATAGGTCATGGTAAGAAGCACCCACTAAAGAAAGATGACCATTCCAGCATGCCAGATGGGCAAGAGTAAATCGAGCTGGTGGCGAAATCTCTAGCCGTGCTACTGGCACTGATGCTGCCCGCAGCACTTATATTTACGATACCACTGGTAGTTTCGGCTGAAAATGCAGGGAAGCTTGAAACAACTGCGCAAGAAATCATCGCGGCAACCCATTTAGCATCTCACCGCGAAATACTAAATTTGCACGGCATAAAGAAAATGGCTATTGGCGTCAGCCCACTACCGCAAGCTCTCAATGACAACCCAGACAAGAGCATAACGGCAGACAGCCTATGCAATATACTGAGCGCACGCGCTCAATCTTGCCAAGTAAAAATTGACCCCAAAGGGGCTACCCATCTGCTCTTGCTTACCCTTTCCCCTTTAGCCAAACACGACTATCAATTGCTTTTAACTGTGCGGCCCGTAAAGAAAGCTACCAGCAGACCACTCTATACCCTAAAAATGAGAGCGACAATGACTGGACACTATCCCAATCGAATTAACCAACTGATAGAACGTGCCTCTATAATTTTCTGGCGCAATTACCAGTTAGCAAATTAAAAGACATCGAGACAACGCCAAAACGAGACTAAGCCAGGGGCAATGAAATGAAAAAGTATGTTCTCAGCATCGATCAAGGCACCACTAGTTGTCGAGCAATCGTCTTCGACAAAGAAGGAAAAAGCATCGGGCTCGGCCAGAAAGAATTCAAGCAGTACTTCCCCCGCCCAAGTTGGGTAGAGCACGATGCCAGTGAAATACTCTCAACCCAAATCGAATGTATCAAACTGGCAATCTCTAATGCCAAAATTAGCGGCAGTGAAATAGCTTGCGTCAGTATCACCAACCAACGCGAAACTACAGTCGTCTGGGACAAAGAAACTGGCAAACCGATTCACAATGCCATTGTCTGGCAATGTAGACGCACCCAAGAAATTGCCGATCAATTGAAGAGTGACAAAGAAATCTTCCGCAGCAAAACCGGCCTTGTGCCCGATGCCTATTTTTCAGGGCCTAAAGTTGCTTGGATACTTGATCATGTGCCCGGTGCCAGAGACAAAGCTGAAGCTGGCAAACTCTGCTTTGGCACTATTGACAGCTGGCTAATCTGGAACCTGACTGAAGAGAAAACCCATGCCACCGAAGGCAGCAATGCATCGCGCACCATGCTTTTTGACATTAATACCATGACTTGGGACGACGAGCTGCTTAAGCTCGTCAACGTGCCATCAGCAGTGCTACCACAAGTACTTCCCTCCGACGCCAATTTTGGCACCACTCGCGCCGATTTGATTGGCTTCGCCGCACCGATATCAGCGGTTATGGGTGACCAGCAAGCAGCTCTATTTGGTCAAGCCTGTCTTGAAGAAGGGATGGCCAAATGCACTTATGGCACCGGCGGATTTCTCTTGGCCAATATTGGTAGCAAGCCAAGGTTTGCCGGTGGTTTACTGACTACAGTTGGTTGGCAGCAGGAAGGCAAAGACCCAATTTATGCTTTTGAAGGAGCCATATTTGTTGCTGGAGCAGCAATTCAATGGCTGCGTGACGGCCTCGGCATCATCGAATCAAGTAGCGATACTGAAGAAATGGCTGTCTCACTCGACTCAAATGAAGGCGTTTATTTTGTTCCGGCGCTAGTTGGCTTAGGCTCACCCTGGTGGAATTCAGATGTGCGCGGCACCATAGTTGGTTTAACCAGAGGTTCGACCAGAGCGCACCTAGTCAGAGCGGCCCTAGAAGCCATGGCCTATCAAGTTGGCGACGTGGTTGAAGATATGAAAAAGAACGGCATCGCTGTCAAAGAATTGCGAGTTGACGGCGGTGCTACACAAAACAATTTTATGCTGCAATTTCAAGCTGATATCATCGGGGTGCCAGTACTACGTGCCACCCAATCCGAATCGACAGCCTGGGGCGTAGCGGCCATGGCAGCCCTTAAAACAGGACTGATCAAAACCAAGAAAGAGTTTCTATCAGGCTGGCAAAGCGATCAAGCTTTGACGCCATCGGCAGACCGCAAACAAGACTATGCTGGATGGCAGGCTGCTCTCAATGGTGCGTTTGCTTGTGCCCAAAGCAACGTTAACTGCCGACTTTGAGTTGACCTAAAAGTTCTTGCACGCTATCAATAAACTCTTCTGGAGAAATTCGCCCTTTATCAAGGTAGCGAGTTAGACCAAGGCTAAGTTTGCGCCTATCACTCTCAGTTAGTTCTTGAGCCGAATAGACAAGCAATGGCACAAGGGCAAACGGCCCTTTTTGCAATACACTGATTACCTCAAAACCATCTAATTTAGGCAGTCCAACATCTAGAACAATCAAATCAGGAACGAACGACTCAACTGCATTGAGGGCTTCAAGACCATTGCTAGCTTCCATACAAGTGGCCCCGATTGCGGCTAACTGTTTCGCTATGACTGACCGAGTGGCTTGATCATCTTCAACTAGTAAAATGCGGCGAGATGGTCCAGTACTAATTACTTTTTCTACCGATTTAAGCAATAGGCTCATTTCAAAGGGCTTGAAGAAGCAATCAAGCACAACCGGATAAGCCAAGGAAAGTTTGTCGTAAGCAATGCCTGTTGTCACTATTACAGGAACTGCATCATCAGGAAATTGTTCTTTTAAGTACTGCAAAATGTCTAAACCATTGCCATCGGGCAAGTTAAGATCAAGCAAAATTAGGCCGGGTCGCGAGCGCGAAAGTAGCTCTGTAGCCTCTGCTATAGTGGCTACACGCGCAATCTTATAGCCATGCTTAAGCAAAGAAAGACGCATAAATTGAGCAATGTTGTTGTCATCTTCAACCAGAAGAATAGTCGAAGCACCAAGGCGTGGTATCAGAGCTTCCTTAACAACACTGTCAACTATAGGTAAGTCAAACCAGAAGGTACTTCCTGTAGAAGTTGAGCTATAGACACCGATCAAGCCCTTGTGTTCTTCTACAATTGCTTTCGAAAGAGCTAGACCTAAACCAGTACCTTCTTTAGGTCTAGTGTCTGATGAATCAACTTGCTGGAAACGCTGAAACAACTTAGACTGCAAATGAACCGGAATTCCAGCTCCTTGATCAGCAACACTAAATCGCAACTCCGCGTCAGACTGCAGATGCAATCCGACTATCACACAGCCGCCATCGCCACTAAACTTAATTGCATTTGAAATTAAATTGGTCAATACCTGAATGATTCTATCGATATCAACCTTAACTGTGGCACTAGTCACAGCGTCTTGCATGAGCTGAATATTGTGGGCCCGGGCTAGGCCTTCCATGCCCGCCACGGCTCTCGCCACCAAGGTCGCAGCATCAATTTCTTCAAGCTTCAGTTCTAATTTGCCAGCCTCGATTTTCTTTATATCAAGAATGTCATTGATCAATCGCACTAGTCGTTCTGAACTGCTACGAGCCACGCCAATCATCTCATAGCACTCATCTGAACCCATATCGATTATCTTGTCGTCAATTAAACTCAGTGCACCGCGAATGGAAGTCAAAGGACTACGCAGTTCATGTGAAATAGTAGAGTAAAATTCACTCAGTCTCTTCTCTACTTCTTTGCGATGAGAAATATCACGATAAATTACTGAGACTCCAATAGCCTGCCCCCGGCTATCAAGCATAAGAGAACAAGTCAAGGCGACATCAATGACATGGCCATCTTTGCAAACTCTTGTGGTCTCAAACTCTCCAACTTTCTCCCCAGACAAGATACGACTCAAATTAGAGGCATCTTCTTCTCTTTTGTCATCCGGAAGAAGGTTGCTAATCGTTTGACCAATCATCTCAGCGCTGGACCAACCAAATAGCCTCTCGGCAGCAGGATTCCACGAAGAAATCACGCCATGAAGGGACTTACCGACAATAGCATCATTAGAATGTTCTACAATTGACGCCAGGCGAGCTTGTACGAGAGCACGTTCTGCCCGTGCCTGCTCGGCCATAACTTGTTCAGTAACATCTTCGACAGTACCAACGTAGGTCTCAGCACCATCCTTAGCAGCCACCACTCGAGATGCCTTGCTATGCACCCAACAAGGATTTTCACTTTCAATCCTAAATTGCAGGTCAAAATTACCGTTGCCACTGACAGCCTCTAGCCAGGCAGCTCCGACAAGCTCTAGCTGATCAGCTGGCACCGTATGACTCCAACCATCTCTAAGCGCCTCTTCATAGCTCAAACCAAATATTTCGGCAAAGCGCATATTGATATAAATGCACTGACCGTCTGGGGTAGTTTGGTAAATACCAAGTGGAGCAGTTTCACAGAGCACACGATAACGATTTTCGCTGGCGTCAAGTTGAACAGTTCTTTCCGCAACTAACTCTTCAACTCGAGAACGAGTGGCTTCTAGCTCGGCCTGTTTGTTGGCGTTAGCCATCATCGCGCTCAAACTTTGATAGCCAGCACTGATTAAGAATATATCTTCGAAAAGCACCCACCAGACGTGCTCAACAGTGCGCCAGGGGCTGGCCAGAGCTACTCCATAAATAGACTCTGGTATATAAACGCCTCTAACTGCATGATCAAAAAGAGTCACCAATGAGGCCAAAGCTAGCACGCGCCAGTCACGATAGAAGGAAAGAAAAGCCAGTGAGCCAAAAATATGGAAGTGCGATTCAATGCGGCCACCGGTAAGGTGAATGAGCATACCGGAATAAATCATCTGACAGACAGCCATGACAAAACGGGTAACTGGTTCACCGGCATGCCTAAAAGCCAAATAAACAGGAAAAATCGTAATGAGCGAGCCTAAAACAGTGACGAAATAAATGTGTGGATGAATAAACGAATCACGACCAGCCCAGCTATAGGGTGAGACAACGATTGCGACCAGCAAGCTGGCCAACCATTGCACGATCATCAGCCAACCAAACATTCTGTCAGTTTGCTGACAAACAAAAAGACGGTCTTGCTTATAGATCTTCTCTGCTAAAGGCGAATTAGGAACAAGGGCGCTGCGATCGTTCCAGTCAAAAATTTTCACGGTATCTGTGTTAGTTGTGTTCACTTGCTTGACTCCAGGGAGCAGCCAAACACCGGCGTCTTATTGATCAAGTAACGACCACCCGAAAGATAGTGACGCAAAGCATCAACACCAGCATTGGCACCAACTTCCCCTCTGGCAGCCGTGATACCACCTCTGAATAAGCATTTACCATCACTATCAAAAAGTAGTGTCTGGCCCGAAGTCTTTGCACCAAAGCGCTGCGATTCGACATCGTCATTGTCAATAAAAACTTGTACATTCTTCACAGCAGAGAGCGAGTCAATCACTGCGCCCTTGACAAACGTTTGAGAACAGCCCACTGGACTAGATACAACCGCATAAACTTTCAGCCTACTTGATAAACTACTCCGAGCCAGCAGACCTTCTAGCTCACTAACCGTTGCTATCGAACAAGGGCACTGCGGATGCAAGAAAATAATCAGGGTTAAGCCATCACCCTTAGAAAGAGAACTACTTGACGGGTACTTGCCCACCGTAACTGCACTTTTGGCTGGCGCTGTAGAATAAAAAACCATGCTGCCATAGCCAAGCAAAACCAAAACAGCCCATAAAAAAACAACTCTCATAAGACCAAGGTTAGTCGAGGCGTCAGCTTGCTCAATCACTCTATGATTAAACATTGACTTAAAACTCCAAAATGCAGGCTAACTTAATGGTCTCCTCAATCTACGGAACACTAAAATGCACTAATCACCAGAGCTAACCAGCAATTCGGAACTCTCAGCTAAAGCATCTTCCCTGCTCTGGCGACTTTCCCACTCAGCGCATATTTTGCGGACATCATCGGCCAAATCTTTGGGATTAAACGGCTTGCAAATTACGCCAGCAGCACCCAAAACTAAATATTCGTCGACCTCATGAGACATAACCTTAGCGGTCATAAAAATTACTGGTTGCTTAAAGTCTGGAAATTGTTTTTTGACAGACTGAAATGTAGTGGGGCCATCCATTTCGGGCATCATCACATCAAGAATCAGCAGATCTGGTTTGCTTTTTTCGAGCATTACCAAAAGCTCTCGGCCAGAGCCAGCCAATTCTACTTGCCACGGACCAAGCTTCTTCAGGCTTATCTCGGCAATACGTCTGATATTTGGGTCATCGTCGACCAAAAATATTTTCTCAATCTTCAAGCAATCATCCTCTGGCCATACAGCTTTATGCCCCATCTAAAAGCATACGAGCGATAAAGTTAGCCCATTGCCATCCTCAAATCAATTAATGGCATCCGCCAGCGCCCGAGGCAACCCTTCGCGCTCTACTGCGGCAAAGGGCTCAACCCTAACAATATCAAATTTGGCACCTTCGCTAGCCATATTGGTATCGAGCTTGGCCAATGTACGAGCACCAGCCTCTTCATGACCAATTTGCAGAAAATTGACAGTGATTTCGCCAGGAGAATTAATCATCTGCGAAGCCCTAGATATGGCGGCAATCAAGGCCCCTTTATCACTGGGATCACCGTCTGTCACTACCTGTACAAGCAATTTGCGAGTGGCTGGATTGCTTGCCCGACGGGCAAAATAGTCATCAAAAACTGCCTCCATCACTTTACCCGTATAGGTTCCACCAGAAGGGCCGTTCTCGCCAAAAATGCGAGTGACATAACCAAGATCAACATTTCTGAATATGTCGTAATCAGATGAATAAAGCGCCACCGTAATGCCATTCTTAAAGACTGAACTAATCTGGGCAGTAAGCGACATCATTTGATCACGGCACCAATCCCAGCGGCTCATACCACCAGGACAATCGCGCTCATCCATAGAGCCTGATTTATCCAGAACAATTACCACGTCGTACTTTGAAAGCACGGTAAGTTCGCTTGCGGTAAGAGGTCGGGCAAACTTACTGACGAATGCCGGTTTTGCTAGCGATTTTTTTAGCACATTAGATGCTGCTGAAGCTGTACCCGATGCACTAAATTGGCCAGTTTTAGCAACAGAACTAGATCTATTGTTCGAACTGGCGTTGATGGCATTAACTACCTGAGCGCCTAAGCGCAGAGCCTGGCCAATATCAAACTTGCTCTGATTACTAGAGCCAGAACCGATACTAGAGTTACTATTCTGAATATTGGCGCTGGAGCTATATGAACTTGGGGCGACTATGGCTGGAGAAGCTTGTTGTAGAGGTGACAACTGTCGCACTTGCGAAAACGCCGCTTGTTCATCGGCAGAGAAGAGCGACCCGGAATTGCTAGGACCAGGCGCAACTATCGGAGCGGAACTGCCAACGATAGGCGGGGTGGCCGGACGAAGCAGACGAGAGGCACCACCGACAGTGCTATTATTGATCACTGAACCATTGAGAACAGATCCATTAAAACTAGAAGAAGTAGCTGAAGTCGGGCTGCGCTGCAAACGAGAAGGAGCAAGGGGCGGTGCACTCCCTTGGGCCGAAACACTAAAAATACTACCAACACTGCCTAATAAGACTGAAGAAACTAGCGCGACAGATATTAGTGGTTTGACTTTCATAAACTAATTATCTACCAAATTCTAACAAGATGAAATGACGCCAGCGACAGCTTCTATGTTCCCTATTTTAATGCCACAGGCTTGGCGTCGACCTTAATTCGAAAAAGAACATAGGGCTTCTGCCGTTGGTCTTGACCATCATGAAAGCGTGCTTGGCGATGCAACTGATTGACGATAAAGTACAAATAGCCATCGTTTGCTAGACAGAGGCTGTCGGGCCACAAAACCCGCGGATCGCAAACTAGGGTTTCATCCTTACCACTAAGCGAAATACGATGAATGGCATTATGTTCGTAATTGCTAGCATAAATGCGTCCTAGGCTATCACTTTCGAGGCCATCAGAAGCCCCCTTTGTAATTACTTCACATACAGTCTTTGCCACCTCATCATCACTAAGCTTACGGTCACAAAGAGCATCAATACTGACGCTATAAAGCTTGCGACTAGATAGAGGGCAATAGAACAAGCGCTTACCATCGGCACCAATAGCGATACCGTCACTGCCTACATGAAGATTAGTCAAAGGCTCACCTTCTATCATGGGAAGGAAGCCACTGACTGGCCTAACAGAGCTATGATCGCTTAAGCGCCGCAAACTGTCACCGCTGGCTAAATCAACCACAATAATGGCAGGGCATGTGCTTGAAGAATCAGTAATAAAAGCCATACCCGCCTTCCCTCGACTAAGGTCGAAACGCACATCGTTCAGGTAAGTGCTTGAAAAGGCCGTATTGGCCGTCATGAAAATGGTCTGAATGACCTTATTGCTCTTAAGATCGACACAAACTAGCTTGGCGGCCCCTTTGACCACAGGCTCAAACTTTGGACTACCTGTATCTAGCAGCCACAACCTATCTTTAGCATCGACCACTACAGATTGCACAGATAGCAAATGCTCGGTGACGGCAAAGACATCGTCGCGATTAATCTCGGCATTGGGATAGGCCACAGCCTTGCCACCAACCAACTCGGCCACTGTAAATGGAACCTCATCACCCCAACGAGGGAAACTGACAAATTGCCGACCCTGAGCAGAGACCGCCACTCCTGTTGGCATCGCTCCATCAAAAAAGGCAACTGGCTCAAGTTTGCCAATAAATTTCTGGGAAGGGATGGGCCGCTCCCCTTGCGCATGACTAACCTGAGAACTAGTACTAGCTAAAGCTAGAGCTAAAAAGGCAAGCCCCAGTAGTGGCGAAAATGCCCCTTTTGAGATTCTCCGAACACCCGGCCATTGAAAAGACATTAGATTTGCAACCACTCCATTTAAGACCTTTTGTAGAAGGATCATATAGAATCTACGAGCAAAAGCACAGTGAATTGGGCCGGACCCAAGCTCCTTAGCCTAGGTTTGGCTTGACTTTCGTAGACGACCGGTCTATTCTTTTTTCTTGATTTGATGGATACCCTGGAGAAATTCATGTCTAACAGCACAAGCACTGAGAAAGACGCGCCAGAGAGCGCCAAAAAAAATTCCAATGAGCAAAATAAGAAATCGGGGTCAAATCTCTTCAGCCCTTTCACTCTACGCAGCGTCACTTTGCGCAACCGCATAGGTGTTTCACCAATGTGCCAATACGCCAGCGTTGACGGCTTTGCTAGCGACTGGCACCTCGTTCACCTAGGCTCAAGGGCTATCGGTGGCGCTGGCTTAGTTATTCTAGAAGCCAGCGGTGTTGAGGCTCGCGGCCGCATTTCGCCTGATGACTTAGGCCTCTACAAAGATGACCATATCGCAATGCTCAAAAAAATAACTGAATTTATTGAACAATACGGAGCTGTACCAGGCATCCAAATTGCCCATGCCGGTCGCAAAGCCTCAACCAAGAACCCCTGGAAAGTCGGCAATCGCCACGAGAAACAAGAACTAAGCGAAGCTGACGGCGGATGGTTGCCTGTCGCCCCTTCCCCAGTTCCTTTCACCCCAGGTTCTCGGCCGCCTCACGAATTGACAATTAGCGAAATAAAAGAAATTCAGCTGGCCTTCCAAACTGCCGCTAGCCGCGCTTTCAAAGCCGGTTTCAAATGGCTTGAAATTCACGGAGCCCATGGCTATTTGCTCAACAGCTTCTATTCACCTCTAGCCAATTTTCGCACTGATGAATATGGTGGCAGTTTTGAAAATCGCACACGCATGATCGTTGAGACCACAAAACTAGTGCGTCAAGTCTGGCCTGAAAACTTGCCTTTAGCTGTTAGGCTCTCGGCCTCTGACTGGGTTGAAGGCGGCTGGACAGTTGACGACTCAGTAGAGTTGGCTAAAATTTTGAAAGAACTAGGTGTTGATTTAGTCGATTGCAGCAGTGCCTACGTGCGCCCTGGTGACCATTACGCCTATGGTCCAGGCTGGCAAGTACCATTGGCTGAGAAAGTACGGATCGAAGCAAAAATAGCAACAGCCGCAGTAGGAATGATCACTGATGCCAAACAAGCCAACGAAATAATTAGCTCAGGTCAAGCCGATATTGTTCTATTGGCGCGCCAACTAATGCGCGACCCCTACTGGCCATACCACGCAGCCCAGGCGCTTGAAGAAGAACTTGGCCTCAAAGCCAAATCTATTTTACCTGCCAATTACTCATACGCAATCTAGAAAAAGGTGGAAAGTGTCAAATATTGCTACTACAAATTTCAAGGCATTCCAGCTTGGTAGCTTCAACATTGAAGACATAAAAGCGACCGAAAAAGCAATCAAACGCCCCCACGGTACGCAAGTATTAGTGAGAATAAAGGCTGCTTCACTGAATTATCGAGACATTCTGGTGTCAAAAGGTTATTACAGCAAAGCCTTGCCACTACCCATAGTGCCTCTCTCCGATGGCGCTGGCGAAGTAATAGAAATTGGAGGCTCTGTTACACGCGTTAAAGTGGGCGAGCGTGTATCACCAAATTTTATGACCGATTGGATTAGTGGAGAAGTTGACAATGCCATTGCCAAAACTGCCCTGGGTGGCTTTGTCGACGGCATGCTGCAAGAGTATCGCTTAATAGACCAAGATGCACTCACCCACGTACCAGATCATCTTAGTTACGAAGAAGCGTCAACATTGCCTTGTGCGGCCCTAACTGCCTGGCATGGCCTAGTAGTAAACGGCAAAGTCAAGGCCGGAGACACCGTTCTAGTTATGGGTACCGGCGGAGTTTCAATCTTTGCTATGCAATTTGCTCGAATGGCCGGTGCCACTGTCATTGCTACATCTAGTTCAGAGCAAAAGCTGGCCCGTCTAAAAGAAATGGGAGCAGCACGCACAATCAACTATAAGAACAACGAAAAATGGGACGAAGCTGTACTCGAATATACTAACGGCAGAGGCGTCGATCACGTAGTCGAAATTGGTGGTGCTGGCACTCTTGATCGATCGCTCAATGCGGTGCGCATGGGCGGACACGTCAGCCTAATTGGCGTACTGGCTGCCGGGCAGGTAAATCCGGTACCGATTCTGATGAAATCTATTCGTCTTCATGGCGTTTTTGTTGGCTCACGTAGCATGTTTGACGACATGAACCGAGCAATCACGGCCCACAAGCTTAAACCAGTGATCGACAAAGTTTTCAGTGCTGAAGAAATAGTCCCGGCGTTGCAATATATGGAAAGCGGCAAACACTTTGGCAAAATCGTCCTCAGCATTTAAGTTATTAGAGAGCATTTAAGCGATTAGAGAGTGTCTAGTAAGACATGACGCGTCCGTTGACGTTCTTGCTGGCATTCGCTGAACTATTACTCGAATACGATGGCGAAACTTTGCCGTAAGCATTGCCATAACTGCTGCCATTATAAGAATAGACAGCGGGTTGAGAGCGAGCCTGAGCAACAATTGCTGGGCGAATGCGACCGTTCAACTCACTATTAGCACCGTTGAGGTCGCCCCAAATGTTCTTGTTAGCACGAGGAGGCAATACCTTTGGCTTGCAATCACTTGCTGTTCTAGGCATAACGCTATAACCAGTGCCGGCTCGGTTTATCACTTTGTAAGCAGCTTTGTTGCGGTCAATTTCGGTCCAATAATAATGTTTGAGGTTATTCTCTTTTTCTACTAGCGGCTGCTCCCAGCCCGAGCGACTGCGGTGTTCTTGCACGACAGCAGGCGCGCCCTCCGCTTGTTGCACTTCCTCAATCATTTGCGCCTGCGCGGCAGGGCTGGCCAAGACAAAACCTAGGGCCAAGAACGCTATGGAAATGACGGAAGATACAATTCGGTTGAGCATGGTAATGACCTCGCTGACAAGGTAAAGAAAATGGTTAAAAGGACCGTTTAATATTGGTAAGGGGAAGCAAGTTGCTTGTAGCTCGTGGCTTCCTCTCTATTAATAGCGACAATTTGTTATCGAGTTGTAAACAGAACAGTGAATTTTCAAATCAGAGTTAAAAATCGCACTTGAAGCAAGGTCAGAAACCGCCAATACTTATCTAAGACGAATTTGGCTGAAAGAGAGAAAGGTACCTAAATATGTCAGGGCTTCCCATTGTTATAGTTGTCTGCCTCGGTTCAGCCATCTTGGCCATGGCTAGCTTTGCTCTGACACGCAAGCTACTGAGGCCCATTGACATTAGCGAGCATCAAACTTTCTTAGATGCCATGTTTAATATAGTCGGCACCCTAGTCTCTCTAATTCTAGGCCTGCTTGTAGCCGCCGCCCTGGACCAGTATCAGAACCTGGAGAGAGCTGTAGACAACGAAGCAGCAAGCGTTTCAGAGATTTACCGTTTTTCCAGAGGGCTGCAAGAACCATCTCGCAGCCAGATACAAGGATTATGCGAGCGCTATTGTCAGCTGGTTATTAGCGATGAATGGCCCGCCCTAGCCAAGGGTCAGGTTAGTCAGTCTGTATTTGAGACCTTCTGCCTCCTCAACGATGAAGTTGTCTTGATTCATCCGACTCACGATGGCGAGACCAATCTGCAGGCAAGCATGCTACAAAGTCTCGATGTGGTTGGCGCCGGGCGGCGAGAGCGTTTGCTCACCTTAAACAACACGAGAGAGCACTTACTGGGCCCAATTCTCTTAGCCGGGGCCGTGATTGTGCTGGCCTTTGCCTTCTTCTATGTCAAAAGCAATTCACTCTTCCATTCAGTGATAATTGCCTTTGTCGCCATTGCCTTAGGGGGCAACATGGCCCTAATTTATGTTCTGAGCAAACCATTTGAAGGAGACTGGAAGATTCAACCTAGGGCCTTTGCCCTTAACCTGCAGGCCCGAAAAATGCTGCGTGAGTCAACCTTGCTTGACGCGGCCCAAGCCAAGTCGATTCCCCTCAAGCCAGCCACTAAAAATGCTCAGCCAATTCGACCCTAGGCTGCCGCAACAAAACCTCTAGGTCTATTACTGGTCTAAAATATAGCCGCTGCCATGAATTGTTCTGATTAATACAGGCGAGCCTTCGCGGTCAATTTTTTTGCGCAACTTATTTATGTGAACCCTCACAGTATCGTTGGCCGTATCTTTTTCATTAGACCAAACCTTATCGAGTATTTCGTCTGAGCTGAAAACACGATTAGGGTGGCGCACAAAGAACTCAAGCAGGGCAAATTCTTGAGGTAATAGTTTAATTTCGCGACCTTCAATGAGTACTTTGCGTGCAGCAGTATCAATGGTCAAATGTTTGACTACGAGCTGCTCTGAGACAATCTGTGCTGGCCTGCGCATAAGGGCCTTGATGCGCACGTTCAACTCTTTAGGGTGGAAAGGCTTGGTCAAATAATCGTCTACCCCAGCGTCAAAGCCAGCGGTTTTATCATTGATATTGCCTTTGCCTGTGAGCATGATTATCGGCAGCATGCCGCCGCCGAGGCGATAGCGCCGACAAACTTCAAAACCATCAATGTCGGGCATGCCAACATCGAGAATAATCAGATCGTATTGATACAGCTTGAGGCGCGACAAGGCATCTTCGCCGCAATTGGCACATTCGACGATGTTACCTTCAGTGGCCAGCCACTCAGATAAGATAGAAGTCAATTCTTCGTCGTCGTCTACAAGTAAGAGCTTGGCCATGGCTGTCTCGTTTAACACCATTCATATTATCAGCAAATAAAGCAAATCAAAAAAAACAGGGCCGACTTTGCAGCCGACCCTTGCTTTTCAAGATGATGTGAACTAATCCCAGCTAAGTGCGCCACCGGTTTGGTAGTCGATAACGCGGGTCTCAAAGAAATTCTTCTCTTTCTTCAAGTCGATCATCTCGCTCATCCAAGGGAAGGGGTTTTTAGCGCCAACATAAGCTTCAGGCAAACCAATTTGCTTGAGGCGACGGTTAGCAACAAAGCGCAGATATTCAGAGAACATTTGAGCATTAAGGCCAAGTACGCCGCGTGGCATGGTGTCAACAGCATAAGCATACTCAAGCTCAACGCCTTGTTTGACCAGGTCAACAATTTCTTGCTGGAATTCAGTGGTCCAGAGGTGAGGGCTTTCAAGCTTAATCGAATTGATCATATCTACGCCAAAGTTGAGGTGCATAGATTCGTCGCGCATGATGTACTGGAATTGCTCAGAAGCACCAGTCATTTTGTTTTGACGACCGAAGCTAAGCATTTGCACGAAACCAACATAGAAGAACAAGCCTTCCATGATCACGTAGTAGCCAATTAAGTTACGCAAGAAGCGGCGATCGGTCTCGACTGTACCGGTCTTGAAGTTAGGATCAGCCAACTCTTGAGTGAACTGTAGTTGGAAGACGTCTTTGGCGTAGATTGACGGAATCTCGCGGTACATGTTGAAGATTTCGCCTTCATCAAGAGCCAGACTCTCAACCACATACTGATAGGCGTGTGTGTGAACAGCTTCTTCAAAAGCCTGACGAAGCAAGTATTGGCGGCACTCAGGATTAGTGATATGGCGATAAATTGCCAACACCAAATTGTTTGCCACCAGTGAATCAGCAGTAGAGAAGAAACCCAAGTTGCGTTTGATAATGGTGCGCTCGTCATCAGTCAAACCATTGGGGTCTTTCCATAGAGCAATATCGCGGCTCATGCTGATTTCTTGCGGCATCCAGTGATTGGCGCAACCATCTAAATATTTCTGCCAGGCCCATTCATACTTGAATGGCACCAGCTGATTGAGGTCAGCGCGGCAATTAATAATGCGCTTTTCGTCAACAGTAATGCGCTTATCAGTGATTTCAATTTGCTCAACACCAGTGGCACCGGCACCACTCTCGTAATTGACTGGAGCAGCTGGAACAACAGAAACGCTAGATACCTGTTGAACTGCTGTCACGGCTACAGCGGCTGCAGCTGGGCTAGGAGCGAAATTCAAAGTGGCAGTATCACCTTTTGCTTCTGTTGTAGAAGCTGCATTTGAAACGGGAACGTCGTCGAAACTAAGCATTTTTTGTTTCCTTTTCTAAGGCTAAGAATATAAGTAGAACGATTTCGAAAGTCTTCTTTCTAGATTGTTGGGCAGAGTCACGACTAAAAATTAGCGCGATATTTTCTGCCAAACCCGCAGCGATTCAGCTACTGGCAGGCCTCGCATTCAGGATCAATAATCGAACAAACCTTTGGCACTGGAGCTGCAGCCGTTCCTTTTACTTGTACTGATTTGGCACCAGAACTGGTGACTGCATTGAGAACACCAATTTGAGTTGTGGATTTTTCTGGAGCAGTAGCAGCGGCCGTTCTTAAATAATAGGTGGTCTTTAGACCCTTGGTCCAAGCCATCTTATAAATTTCGTCCATCTTCTTACCGCTAGGCTCAGCCATGTAGAGGTTCAAGCTTTGGGCTTGGTCAATCCATTTTTGGCGGCGAGAAGCTGCTTCAATCAGCCACTTTGTATCAACTTCAAAAGCGGTAGCATAGAGTTCTTTGACATGATCAGGAATACGATCGATTGGCTGTAGAGTGCCATCGAAGTATTTGAGATCATGCACCATGACTTCATCCCAGAGACCAAGCTCTTTCAGTTCATCAACGAGGTAAGTGTTTACCACGGTGAATTCACCAGAAAGATTCGACTTAACATAGAGGTTTTGGAAAGTAGGCTCAATTGATTGGCTAACGCCAACAATATTAGAGATGGTGGCAGTAGGAGCGATGGCCAAGCAGTTGCTGTTACGCATACCGTATTTAGCAACGTTTTCACGAACGAATGTCCAGTCAAGTCTGCCACCACGCTCGAGGTCAAGAATTTGACCACCAGCTGCAACGCGGGCTTCATCAACTAGGGCGAGAGAATCTTGAGGGAAGATGCCCTTATCCCAAAGCGAGCCTTTATATGAGTGGTAGGTGCCACGTTCGCGGGCTAGTTCACTAGAAGCATAAATTGCATTCATACTTACTGCTTCTTGGCAGTAATCGGCAAAGTCGACAGCTTGCTGACTAGCATAAGGAATACGCAATTTAAGCAAAGTGTCTTGGAAGCCCATTACACCCAAACCAACTGGGCGGTGACGAACGTTAGATTGTCTGGCTTTAGGCACGCTGTAATAGTTGATATCTACTACGTTATCGAGCATGCGCATGGCTGTCTTACAAGTCTTGCTCAACTTCTCTAGGTTAAGTGCGCCATCAATGATGTGTGCCACCAAGTTGATAGAACCAAGATTGCAAACAGCCGTTTCAGTATCAGAAGTATTGAGTGTGATTTCAGTGCACAAGTTAGAGCTGTGAACAACGCCAACGTGTTGCTGAGGGCTTCTTAGGTTGCATGGATCTTTGAAAGTCATCCAAGGATGGCCAGTTTCGAAGAGCATGGTTAGCATCTTTCTCCAGAGAGAAACAGCCGGTATGCGCTTGAAGAGTTTGATTTGTCCGTTGTCGGCCATTTGTTCATAACGCTCGTAGGCGTTCTTGAATGGAATACCGAACAAGTCGTGCAAGTCAGGTGTTTCTTCAGGGCTAAACAGTGTCCATTGGCCATTTTCCAAAACCCGTTGCATGAACAAGTCAGGAATCCAGTTGGCCGAGTTCATGTCATGGGTGCGGCGGCGATCGTCGCCTGTATTTTTGCGCAGCTCCAAGAACTCTTCGATGTCCATGTGCCAAGTTTCTAGGTAGCAGCAAACTGCACCCTTGCGCTTGCCACCTTGGTTAACAGCCACAGCTGTGTCATTAACAACCTTAAGGAAAGGCACCACACCTTGACTCTTACCGTTAGTGCCAGCAATGTGCGAACCAAGAGCACGTACTGGTGTCCAGTCGTTGCCGAGGCCACCGCTAAATTTAGAAAGCAATGCATTTTCTTTCATTGCATCATAAATAGAGCCGAGGTCATCAGAAACAGTGGTGAGGAAGCAAGACGAGAGTTGGGGGCGATGAGTGCCAGAATTGAAAAGTGTTGGTGTAGAAGAAACAAAATCGAAGCTAGAGAGCAAGTTATAGAATTCAATTGCTTTGTTCTCGCGCTCAATTTCGTTTAGTGCCAAGCCCATTGCCACACGCATCCAGAAAGCTTGAGGCATTTCAAAGCGCTGGCCTTCAGTATGCAGCAAGTAACGATCGTAGAGAGTTTGCAATCCAAGATATTGGAATTTGAAATCGCGATCGCCATCAAGAGCAGCTCCGATTTTCTCTAGATCAAAAGTTGCCAAACGAGAATCAAGTAAACCGGCCTTAATGCCTTTAGCGACATAATCACCAAAGTAAGCGGAATAGCGCTCTTTCATGGCACTCTGACTGAGAGCTTCACCAAGAATTTCTAAGCGCATTTGGTGCAAGAGCAAGTGCGAAGTGACATAGCTATACGCTGGATCGGTTTCGATCAATGCACGAGAACTCATGATTGCCGAGCGAATTACTTCGCCTTCTGGCACGCCTTCGTAAAGGCTCTCAAGAGTGGCTTCCATGATTTTGCGATAGTCAACCACATCACCGTGTGCAGCACAGGCTTCTTTGACAATGACATCTAGAGCTAGATCTGAGAAAGCAACAGTGCTGCCATCAAGGCGGGTAACAGTTGGCCCCTTGCTATCGGCTTGCACAGTGGCTGGAAGAGCAGCTTCGCGCTCAGCACGCTCTCTAGAACGAGCTTCGCGATAGAGAACATAACCACGAGCAACTTCTTGCTCACCGGCTCTCATCAAGGCCAATTCAACTTGGTCTTGGACGTGCTCGATGTGCAGCACTCCGCCTTCAGGAAGGCGACGCATAAGAGTCTCAGTAACTTGACCTGTCAATTTGTTGACCAGGTCTCTTACTTTGGAACTATCAGAACCATGGGTGCCTTCAACAGCAAGAAAAGCCTTAGTCAGTGCCACAGCGATTTTTGATGGGTTGAACTCAACCACGTTGCCGTTACGTCTGAGCACCTTATAGAGCACAAACTGACTGACGAGAGTTTCACTCAAACCAAAGTTGGCACCAGCGCTAGCTGACGACTCAGCATGATTGGGGGCAGCTGCAAGGACTTGGCTCATTCTTCTTGTTCTCCTGGTGTGACCTTAGTTACCGTACTGGACTAAATTTAGTGCTATCCGAAAATAAGACCCTCTTAGTGGTTTTCAAACCAAGAGGGTCGGTAATGCAAAGCAATTATTTGCTTGCAAGACGTACCCTCTTACTCCACGAAGATGGTGTCCGAAGTGCCCTGGTGGGTAGCCTGACTCAGGATTCTCATCCAATTACAGTTGCGGGACAGCGATGGAATTTCACCATTCTTCCCCCACCAGATCAGTTTTACTGGTCTTCTCGTTGGTCGGTTAAACCAATACAAAACAAAAGCTGGGCGATGAAAAATCGCCCCACTCAGGTCAGCAATTGCTTGCTTCACTTTGGGACTATTAGATTTGTATTTGTTCAACCGACTTAAGAGGAGCCTCGAACTGATCCCTGTTTTTTCAGGGCACTCAGCTAAATTTTGCGATAAATCTCCTGTAGTCGATTCGCATTGACAGCAAGGTAACACTTGCAAAAGATCAATACAAGCCTACCCCAAAACGAATTTTAAAACGGCTGAAATCGTTGTACCCATAACGCTTGGAGCATTTGCAACAAAGTATGTGCAGTTCTCAGCAACCACCATTTGTGACACCACTGCGTATATGTTTTTGCGTATGGCAAATATGCATTGATAGTGCGACATGATTCACAACTATCAATTAAATTTGAGGGGCGCAGATAACTCTTAGATAATTTCGGATAATTCGGACGTTTTGTGGGTAATCTCTCATCTTTTTCGCGCGAAACTGACGAATGATTCACACAGCATTCACGAAAAATATAGAGTCACGGCCAAGTGCATATAGGCTTGATTAAGCCAGTCTCAAAGTGCGCTGCCGTGAGCCTTTGCGAGATCAACTATTGAAGGTAGAATACTGCCGCTCTTGCCTGAGAGAAAAACGTCAACACTTTCCGAAAGTGGAGTGCGCTCCAAATTTATTTCAACTAATTTGGCACCATGATCTTGAGCCATATATGGCAGCGATGCTGCTGGCTGAACCAGGGCGGAAGTGCCAATAGCTATAAAGAGATCGCACTGGCGCGCCGCTTTCATGGCAGAGGCTAAAACTTCTGGCTCTAAAGACTCGCCAAACCAGACGACATTGGGGCGTAGTTTAGAGGAGCAGTGTGGGGGATTGCACAATGGGGGCTCGCTTAAATCGTAGGCAACACCTGAGGCCTGATGCCCATGGTCAAAGCAGCGGAAAGTAAGAATATTGCCGTGTACTTCTTTTATGTTGTCAGAGCCAGCGCGATGATGCAGTCGGTCTACATTCTGAGTAATCAAAGTGAATGATCGCGGCGCTATCAGTTTTTCAATCTGAGCCAGGGCCAGGTGCCCGGCATTGGGCTCAACTCCTTCTACAAGTCGGCGGCGCCAGTCGTACCACTGCCAGACCAATTCTGGGTTCTTGAGAAAGCCTCGAGCGCAAGCCAATTCGCTGGGATCATATTTTTCCCAGAGTGGAGTAGGCTCGTTTTTTTTCGCAGTAGAGCGCGCATCTTCGGAACCGCGACGAAAGGTGGGCACGCCGCTCTCTGCTGAAATGCCAGCACCGGTCAAAACGACTATCTTGCGGCAATTAGTTATCCAATCAGCGACTATTTTAAGACTGGCGCTCGATTGCATGATTGTTTGGCCTTAAGCGAGGCTATAAAAATTCGAAATATAAATGGTTTCCATGGAAACCATTTTATACAACAAAAAATTGGTCAGGAGCAGCCGGGCTGCGCGCAAGTTAATGCAGTTGGGCACAACCTATATATGTCCACCAAATCTTCGCCAACTATAACTACCATTCCATGCATTCTATACGCCATTCTAGCCAGAGAAAGCGATTGGGCTGTGATATTTCGCTCAGGCCCCAAACGCAGAGTGCAGTTGATTCGTTGGAATACTAAGACTGACAAATTCGACCACGGTCAATGGCTCAAACATAAAGTCTTTGAACGACAGGCAAACCTATCCCCATGCGGAGACAAGCTAATCTGCATGTCGACCTATTACCGAAAAGCGTACAGAGAGCTGCATAGACATTTAGGACCGATCCTGATTGTCAGCAGGCCTCCATACTTCACAGCAGCCGCCATAATAAATGTGAGCCAGAGCCAAGACAGTGGTTATTTTCAAACGAAGGCTGGACAGTCAAATACTTGGACAAACAATCGCCGCTACACACTCATCAATAGCGAAACAGGCGAGGAAGATATCCTAGGCGAGCTTAGCTGGGCTGACATTGATAAAAACAACGACCTGCTTTTCGCAAAAGATGGTCAGCTTTACAGGCTAAAGCCACAGTGGAAAACGGCTGCCCCATTCGACCTCAACCAAGCCAAACTACTTTACGACTTCCGACTATCGCAGTTCACTGAGCTAGAGGCCCCATCTTGGGCCCTGGAATGGGATTAACAATCACTATTAATAGATCAGAAGTAAACAGGGCCGCCGCCTGATTTCCTGCTAAATTCCCCCTATATCTAACCAGATTGAATATTTTGCATTTGGAGGACCTATTAATGGCAGTTGTAGAAGTAAAGGCCCGCGCCGACCAAGGCTATCGTCAAGAAATCACATCGAGTGCCCACTCTTTCGCTTCTGATGCGACTAAAGAGTTCGGCGGCGGCGACTCTGCGCCAAACCCACACGAGCTTCTTTTGGGCTCACTTGGCGCCTGTACTGCAATCACAATGCAAATGTACGCCAAGCGCAAAGGCTGGGATTTAACAGCAGTCAACGTCAAGTGCGAAGAAAAGCAAGTTGAAAACGAAGGCAAGAAATCTAGCTTGATTACTCGCCACATCGACATCGAAGGCAACCTAACTGCCGAACAAATCGACGGCCTCAGAGTAATTGCTGACAAGTGCCCCATCCACAAACTGTTGGAAGGACCAAAGCAAATCCAGACTGAAATCGCTCATAAATAGTTGAGCGCGTAGACGAACGACCTACACAGAAGAAATAGATGGAAGGCTCAGAGATTCTTTCGTTAGAGGTAATCGAAGCCTCACTTTCGACCAAGATAATTGGTCGGGGGCAGCATTTAGATTCAAACTTATCAAAGAACGAACTCTGGGACGAAATCGATTCAACCAATACTAGAGCGGCCGCGCTTGCTGCCCAAGGTTGCCCTGAAGGGGTAATGGTAATTGCCCGACAGCAAACCGCAGGGCGCGGCCGTCTCGGTAGGGCTTGGATTTCTCCGCCGGATGCAGGCATTTCTTTTTCAGTTGTACTGCGCCCGAAAATTGAATTATCGCGTTTGCCTTTGATTACTCTCGCTACAGGAGTAGCTGTAGCACAGGCTATTGAGGCAAGCGTTGGCGTGCGTCCAGGCCTCAAGTGGGTCAACGATCTCACTTTATCTGGCCGCAAACTTGGTGGCATCCTCGCTGAGATGCCCGGTCAAGCTTTGATTATCGGTATTGGCATCAACGTCAGACTGAAAGCCGATGAGCTACCAGACGAGTTAAAAGACAAAGTGGAATGGCTAGAGCGCGCTGCCGGCGGCCCAGTTGACCCAAATCTAGTGGTTATGGAATTGGCCCACAAACTAGAGGCACAGTACGAATTATTGAAAGCTGGCAAGACTGAAGAAATATTAGGTCTCTGGCGAGCTTATTCAGTTACCCTCGGTCAAATGATTGAAGCACGCAGTGCCAATCAAGTAATTACAGGCAAAGCAATTGATATCGCCGATAGTGGCGCATTAATTGTCGAAGCAGAAGACGGTACTCGCACCGAATTAGTAGCTGGCGAAATCTCATTGCGGCTACAAGACGGCAGCTACTGCTAATTGGCCGATAAGCATCAGTCGGTTAGTAGTGAATCACTGAGTAGACATCTAGTTCTTGATCTTCTAGCAATTTTTTGCGGCCATCGAGAAAATCGAGTTCTACAACAAAACCAGCGCCAACAACATTGGCACCAAGCTTCTTCAAGAGATGCTTAGCAGCAAGGGCTGTGCCACCGGTGGCCAACAAGTCATCGACAATGATTACTCTATCTTCTGGACCGACAGCATCTTTGTGAATCTCAATTGAGTCTTCACCATATTCAAGAGCATAAGAAATTTTCTCTGTCTGCCATGGCAATTTGCCGGGCTTACGAATTGGCACGAAGCCAACTTCTAAGTGGTGGGCAATTGCCGGTGCCAAAATAAAGCCACGAGCTTCAATGCCGACGATGATAGTGGGCTTAAGAGCAGCGCAATGGAAAGTCAATGCATTGAGCACCAACTTGAAAGCAATGGGGTCTTTCATCAAAGTAGTGAGATCTTTGAATACTATTCCAGCCTTAGGAAAATCTGGCACATCGCGAATAGTGCTCTTCAACCAATCTTGCTGTGCCACAGGCAAAGGCAAGCCGATCACACTGTGTGTTTTTTCACTGGCGGTCATAAGAATCTTTCGTCCTCAAATTCTATCTAAAGCATGCTAATTCAATCGAGCTACCTAATACGGCGGTTCAGAAGCAACCGTTACTGCACGAATGGCCGGTGAAACAACTTCTTCAGCGGCTTCAGGCTGTCCAGGCAGACCCAACTGATTGGGGATCAGTGCTAATTGTAGCTCTTTAATTGAGCATTCCTTACACCAGAGTCTGAATTTCCTTACCTGGTCTAGGGTTTGGGCCAGTTGTTTATACTCAGGAGTATCTTCAACGCGAGAGGCTGGCTCACCGAGCAAGTCAAGATATATCATGCCGTTTTCGGAGAACCAATCAACCCAGTGCACTTTCTTGAAAGCTGTCAGAGCAAGGGCCACTGACATCTTACTGGCACCCATGACATTGGTTAGTTTGTCCCCTTCAACTTGGCCATCTTTTTGATTGATGGTGTAGCGCACAAGGCCGAGCAAGCGCTTAAGGAAGCTGGAAGGCTCTTCTAGCTCGTCATCTTCGCAGCCAACTAAGTAGATGTTGCTGGCTCCACTATCGCGCAGCAACTCTTGGAAAGCTTTGAGCGATGGCGGGAACTGCCAAATCAAAAGATGGTCTGTTTTCTTAGCAGCCACTTCTTGTCTATCCAAAAGATTGATACTGGCAAGCTTGGTGCACGATTCGCCGAAAACCGACAACTCTTTGCCTAACTTAGCCTGAGCTTTTTTCACCACTTCAGGATTAGCATTGAATGAACGCAAATCTTTGAAAGTGAATTTGAATGCCGATGGTGTAGTTGTACCCGGATGACTAGAAGCCACACTAGCAGCCGGTTCAGCACTGTATTCGCTACCAACCGTACGAGTTGAAGTAGCCTTAGGTTTGTCTTGAACAGCTTGCTTGCCCATGGTGGCTTGCAACTTCGCTTCATCTTCGGCTTCTTGGGCGCGAGCGGCATCGCCGGCTTTGCGCCAATCGCAAAGAATTAGTTGCAAGCGCTCACGGCCATTGAAATTATTGATATCAGGATTGAAAGCTACATCAATTTCATCGCCTTCAGCAGGAACACGACCACGTGTACTCCACATTACAGACTCAAACTCTTTGCCCGAGCCATAATCTTTGAAAAGAATGCGACTATGTTTAGCTTCTTTACCTAGTGGCCGAGTGGAAGTCACCACCATTTTGCTCATAGACAAAACGGGTTTGCGATTTGACATACCAAATGGTGCCATGGCATTGAGTTCGCGCACTAAATCGAGTGACAATATTTCAGGCTCAACGAGGCTGTCTATTTCTAGACGCACACGCATATTTTTCTCGGCCAAGAATTTGTTGCAACTGGCCACAATCCCGCGAGTTGCTGCTTCGGCTTTCTCTCCTTCAATAGAGAAACCAGCTGCCATTTTGTGCCCGCCCCATTTGATCAGAAGATGTTCGTTGGCTTTCAGTACTTGATACAAATCAATTTGCTCAACACCACGCGCCGATCCGCGCACCATATTGTCTTCAGGATCAAACTCGCCGATAAATACTGGGCGCTGAAAACGCTCAACCAAACGAGAGGCGACAATGCCTACCACACCGTGGTGCCAGCCTTCATTGTAGATAGCGATGCCCTTGTCTGAGTTCAAGTCACAAGTGGTGAGAACTTTCGCCTCGGCCTCTAAAAAAATGCGTTCACAGAGTTCTTGCCGACGGGCATTATCTCGTTGAAGCTGAAGTGCCAACTCCTCAGCGCGAGCGGCATCATCAGTAGTTAGTAGCTCAACAGCCACATTGGCATCGGCCAAGCGACCGACAGCATTGATGCGTGGTGCTAAACCAAAGCCGACCAAGTCTGTGTCTTCTTTGCCACCAACTTGTGCCAGCAAAGCACGTATACCAGGCCGGGTCGAGGCGACCAATTTAGGCAAACCAATTTTGACAAGATAACGATTCTCGTCAACTAATGGCACCAAATCGGCAATCATGCCAAGAGTAACGTAGTCTTGCAGAGCTTCAACTTCGCTAGCACGATCAAACTTAGCGAGCAGGGCCTCGCAGACTTTGTAAGCAACACCCACTCCGGGCAGATGGAATAGGGGATGGCCCTCATTCAATAATTTAGGATGAACCACGGCCACGGCTGGGGGCAGAAGCTCCGGCATGGTGTGGTGATCGAGTACCAGGGTATCGACACCGAGCGACTTAGCCAGGTTGATTTCAGAAAAATTGGATACTCCACAATCACATGTAATCAGAAGCTTAGTACGATGCTTGCTGGCTAAGACGCTGACAGCCTTGAGATTAAGGCCATAGCCTTCCGATGAGCGGTTAGGAATATAGAAGTCGACATTGGCATCCAAGCTTCTCAATACAGAAAGAAGCACAGAGGTGCCGGTAATGCCATCGACGTCATAGTCACCATATACGGTGATACGCTCTTTTTTCTCAATTGCGGCACAGATGCGCTCAACTGCTTTTTCTACACCAGGAAGTTCAAACGGCGCGGTGGGAACGTATTCACTTTCATTAAGAAATTGGCGGACAGCGGCTGCGGTCGTCAGACCGCGACGAATCAAGACCCGGGCGAGGGTGGCAGAACCAGCACAAGCAGCCAACATATCGGCACTGGGCTGAGTATCTGGAGGAAATACCCAAAGCTTAGCTGGCAGAGACACTGGCAAGGCAGTTGCCACTTCAGCTTGACCACTACTATTCGGCTCGAGCATAGACCACCCCGTTAAAGTATGCCCTGAGATAGCGAATGCTTATATACATTCGGAGCACATTCGGTATCCAATCGGGCACCACTAATGATGCTTTTGTTTCTTATATCCAATCTTTCGCTATGCTAACACGAAACCCACCCCAAACCCAGTGGTGAAGGGGATTTAGAGAGAGCGAAAGTCGTCCTTTTACTTATACGATCGAAAGCCCAAAATAGTTCAATCAGATATACAGCAAGAAAAACTACTACTTATTAAGGTCCGGGTCCATGACATTGATTACTTTTTTGGGTTTGGGCATGTTGGGCCAGCCCCTGAGATCATATTCAATGATTGTGGTGATTATCGGAAATTTTGGCCACGGCAATGCCCAGCCAATAATCCACATGATCGGCAAAAGCACGACATGCAAACTCAAAGCCACAAAAAAGGCTTGAAATAGGGTGGTCTGCTCCTTAAGCCAAGCGGATATAGTGTCAATTAAAAGGTCCAATTTCACTAATCAAATCGATGGTGCTACTATGTGCCATATTACTTGATACGCGCCGGATATACACCATGGCAAGCGCCTCTAGAACATTCATTCTATCAATTGTTATAAGCCAGGCCCTATTTGCCAGTGCGGTAGGCCCTGTAACTACTACTTTGGGCGCACAGACGGCCTTTGCCTTCGGCAAACAGAGCCCGGAACAGATAACTGCCGACAATGCAGACAAGGCAGTAAAGACAAATAAATCGGATAAATCCGAAAAATCTGGTAAGTCCGACAAAGCTGAAAAGCCCGAAAAAGCAGATAAGTCTGAAAAGAAAGAGAAAAAAGAGAAAAAAGAAAAGACCGTCGAGCTGACTGAAGAGGAAATTGAAGCAGAAAAGGCCTACGCTGAGCACCAGGCGAAGCTTCAGGCACTACTAAAAGAAGTAAAAACTCCATTTGGCAACCAATCAGAAACTGAAGAGCAAAAACCAGACCCCAGCGCCCCCATGACATTACCAGCCACCACCAGGCAGCGCACAGTGGGGCGCAGCCTGAGCGACCGCTTGCTAGCTTCACGCCTATACTTACCGGGACGCCTGGTAATCGGCCATCCAGCCGAATTTACCGTTAAGGGCCGCCCGGGTTATTGGGTGGCTCTGGCCATGGCCGACCGCGACAGCGGAGCCAAGCCTATAAATGGCCACGTCATCAGACTGGGCCCAGACCGAAAAGTAATTGCCCTTGGCAAGATTCCAGAATCGGGCGTTTTGCCCCTTAAAATTTATGCGCCGGTAGCTGGCGACTTAATCGGACAAAGCTTATATTTTGAAGCGGCCATCTGGAAGGACGACCTCGGCCATGTCGAATTTGCCCAAACCATCACATCAGAGGCCCAAACCAATAGCAGCAGCTCCGCCACAAATGCAGTGCTTGTAGCGGCAGAAGGAGATCATAAACGCGGCGTGAGAATTGTGCCTGACTCAGCCGTGCCAATGTACCAACGTGCCAACATGAGTGGAGTAACTCTAGACTCCGGCAAGCCCTAGCAATGGAAACCCCAATGAAGATCCTGCTTATTCCCCTCGATGATCGCCCGGTCACTTATAGCTATCCTCAACTCTTAGCTAAGCTTGGTGGTGCCGAAGCCGTTGTCCCTCCGCGCACAATGATGGGCTCACTAAGCCGGGGCGCGCAAATAGATGAGCTTTTTAATTTTTGCGAAGGTTGCCTCAGCCGCAGCGAAGTTGATGCAGCAGTAATTTGCCTTGACAGTTTGCTATATGGCGGCTTAATTACTTCGCGCCGAAGCACAGAGCAAGTGAAGACAATCCAGGCCAGACTCGATCGGCTAAAAAAGTGGAAAGAGCTGAGCACCAAGCCAGTTACTATCTATGCGCAATCAAGCATCATGCGCATTTCAGACAATTACGACAATACTGAAGAAAAGGAATATTGGTCGCGCTTTGGTCGCGAATTATTTGAATGGTCCGCTTGCTTGCACCGTTTGGCCAGCGGCGAGAAGCTCGCTCCAGGGTTACTTGAATCGCTAGAGCGCCGCATCCCTGGCGACATTCGTCAAGACTATTTAGATACTCGCTTCCGCAATTTTACTATCAATATGACCGTACTCAAATCAATGGAAGATGGACTGATTGACCACTTAGTATTCTCCCAAGACGATTCAGGCTCTTGGGGTCTAAATGTGGGAGAGAGAGATCGACTAATTAGTGTCAGCCAACAAATGTCGCTGCAAAACAAAGTGAATATATATGCTGGCGCAGATGAAGTGATGTGCACACTGCTCGGCCGCCTATTGATGGCTGAGAATAAACCGTCACTTAGCTTACACTTCAGCCCTGACGGCTGCCGCATGATAGCAAGCCGGTACGAAGGGCAAGATATCGGCACCACTATTCAAGCTCAAATAAAGGCAATTGGCTTGAGTGCCAATGACAGACCACCTAGTGATACCACAGACAGTGCACAGACAAGCAATAGCTTGACTATGATTGTTCACGGGCCCAGTGAGAGGCAAGGCGATCACATCACTTTGCCTGGCTTACCAGATTTCAGCCAGCTAGACAGCTCAAAGGCTGCTGCCAATACAATCACCTTAATTGAGTCAGCCCCCGGTTTCGTCATTCTTTGTGATGTCGTTTACGCTAATGGTGGCGACCCGCTTTTAATGGAACAACTAATAAAACGACCAGAGCTTCTCAAAAAGATATGTTCGTACGCTGGCTGGAACACCACAGGCAATACCACAGGCAGCGCCTTGGGCACAGCAGTTTGTACAATCGCCGGCATGGCAATTAATAACAAATCTGTCAGCGACAGCCAAAAGCGCAGTCTATTTACTAGACTGGTAGACGACTGGGCCTATCAGACAAAGGTTCGCAAAGAGCTGCAAAACGAGCCGTCAACCCAGAAGTTGGCAGAGTTGATTTCGCCATATATCAAAACAGTCAGTGCGGCCTTGGCCTTTGAGCCAAGTGTCAGACTATCGTTTCCGTGGCGGAGAACATTTGAAATTGAAATTGGATTCGAAGGAGGCTAGTTAGGCATGGCCAAAATTTTTGATAACCAAATTCTTTACCGCCGATTTCTCAACAAAAAGTCATTGAGCATGCTTGCCTCAGCCAGTCTTCTTGCTAGCCCGCTCACTAGCCTTCTCGCTGGTCTTCTACCTAGTTTGATAGCGCCCCTAGCTTTTCCCCAACCAGCTCAAGCAGTTGAGACCTGGGAAAAACTCGACAAGAGAATGAAAGGCCAAGTAGTACAGCTCAGCGTCGGTCTCAAAATGAAAATCAAAGACAGCCTCTGTGCCTCGCTAGCCGATGTCTCACCTAAACATCGCTATCCGGTTTTCAGCGCCTCAGCGCGCGACCCAGGCTACCGCGTGGTGTCATATGGCTCGGCCTTTCCTGTTAAAACAATTGCTGGCGACAAATCCAAAGCTTACTTTCTCACCAACGAACACGTAGTCATCGGTGCCGATGAAATCATTAAAGAAAGCCAACGGTTCTACGCTGGCATGCGTCTATATTGCGAACAAACAGCCGCAGGCCGAGATGTAGAAGGGCGCTTTCGCGAGATTTTGCAAATAATCAACTTAAGTACAAAAGCCAATCGTTCTACCGCTGAATTGAGCACCTACCAGGCAACAGCTGACGCTATCTGGGACACCTATGAGACCTACCTATCAAAGAAAGCAGACCCTTCTAGGGCGCTATTTAACCGCTATTTGAGCCAAGTTTCAGTGACCAGTGAAGTCGGTTTTTTCTTGCATGCTGCAGGCCCGGTAACGCAACCGCCAATGGTAGCTAAGCTTTTCAAAGTAGCCAAGGCCGATAAAGATCCTGACATTGCAATTTTGACAGTGGAGAAGTCGACCATAGCGCCAATGGAATTTGATACAGTCGCTGCCACTGAAGGCCAAGAAATACAGGTGATCGGTTATCCCGAGGCCTCAGACCAATTAGATTCTGATTCAGCCAACTATTACGCCCCCACTTTCACCAGCGGTCGCATTAGCCGACTGGCTCCTCGCATGCTGCAAGTAGATGCACCGATAACCAATGGCAATAGTGGCGGACCTGTAGTCAGTCTGCGGGGCAAGGTGCTAGGAGTAGTAGCAAAACGTGCTCGCACCGAACGAGGTCAAGAACTAAACACCTTCGGTGGTGCCATGACAGTGCAGTCTATAAAGAACTTTGCCCCGGAGCTTTTTGGCACTGCTCAATAAGCTATGCAATTGCTCATGCTTTCTTCTAGAACTAGCCTAGGGCTTCTTCTTTAAGAAGTCCATATCTGATTCCCCATCCATGCTGTCATCCATTAATAACTGCATCTCTGACTTGACTGGGCGATAGCCAACTGGTGCATCAAAAAATGATGCTGGTTTCTTGGTCGATAGCACTTTGAGAGTCTCATAGGCGGTCTCCATGACGCTATAAGAACCAGCTTTGAGTACCTGAAACTTCAAAACCATGCCTTCTTTGACATCAACTTTAACTAGGTTTTTCATAACCTGGGTTAACTCTTGCGGTGCTGGAAACTTCTCAGCAATCCAGACGATACCCGCCTTATATGGCTTATGAGGCTCACCTTTGTTAAAAGGAGCCGAGGGAGTGCGAATTAGCTCTGCCTTGCGACACTTGTAACCAGCAATTTTCTCGTGCTTGCCAGTCTCCTTGAGCTTAAGCTCGTCTTTCTTATGTACTTTTTTCTGCGTCTTTAACTCAAAGAAGCCATTCTTCCAAGTTTGATAGTCGCGCACAAGAATCGTCTTGGCCTCAGGGTTGAAACAATAGCTGGTCCATTTAGGGCCACATGCCAACCAACAAATACCTAATTTATCAAGGCTAAACTTGAGCTGTTGCTTACCAACAATCATGTTCATTGGTCCAGTCTGAATAGCATTTTGCTCGAGCACAATGACATCAACGAGAGGGCGACTATCAGCAGCTTGAGCCGATAGGTTTGCGCTGCCTAGCAAGCCAACTAGTACGAGAGCCGCAACACTAAACAAAGCAATCTTGCGGCCCACCACTTTAGCTAAAACAACTTCATTTCTTGTTCTCATTTAGGTAATTCCATAGGTGGTGGCTCAAACGACCAGAGTGTAAAGATGTGCTTATCAGGCTTCTCGGCAGCGTCTTGAATAATTTTGACTAGTTCTGGCAAAGATTTTACAGGCTGATCGCTCATGACTTCTACCTTGTCTTCATCCCGTTTCGTGGCAATGATGGCATTGCTCTCAATCAACTTGTCATCATAAACAATGCAAGCCGGTGGATTTTTGGCATCTTGCAGGTGGGCAAAAATTACCCCATGCAGAGAACGCAGCTTGAACTCAATCACAGGAATACGGCAGCCACACTTGATATTACTAAAGACAGCTCGCATTATTCGCAGTGAACCAGAACCAGATAGAGAAGTAGAGTTAGTGCTCAAAATCTGCGCAGAGTAACTTAAGGCCTGAGTGAAAATTTCTTTGTGTCCACGAGGCTGTGGCTTTCCCGCGATTACTCTAGTGCCCACATATTGGGCAAGCAGGCGATTGGCCTCATCAAGATCGCCAACGGCTGCACGGTTACCCACTAGGGCTAATACAGACGCACCGCCAGCACCCGAATATTTAATAGCCTGCAAATAGGCTTTAGCAGCCAAATCAAGTTGACCACAGGCCTCTAAATTGCGTCCAAGTTGATAAAAGAATTGGTCAGAGCCAATAAAATTACGCTCGCAAATAGTTTCAAGAGTAGTCAACTCAGAGATACTCAACTGCGCTTCCGGCAAAGCTAAAGCCAGAGCAATTGATTGATCGACAAGCCTATCTGTAACTGTCGTCGGCAATAACTCTTTAACTACGCTGAGATTATTTGCAGCCACCGCTGATTTGAGCCGCCCTAACTTAACAACATAGTCGTCTGGCTTGAGCTTAAGTGCATTGCTATAGCAAGTCTCCGCTTCTTGATTTAAGCGCAAAACCAAATAGGTGGCCCCCAAAGCGAGCCACTTCTCAAGAGTATTATTTGCTGTTTGACAAGCAAGTTTCAACTCACGCTCAGCGATAACTCGACCATCAGTGCCATCAACAGCCAAGCATTGAGCAATGCCAAGATGTGCCCGCCAATCACTTGGGTCGGCTGCTAAAGCAGCACGATATTTCTCTATTGCGTTAGCGCGCTCACCATTTCTCTGCAGCAAAGAACCAAGATTAGAGTTAGCCACAGCGTTGCGGCCATTAATCTTGACAGCCGCTCGGGCCGCCGCCAGCGGATAGATCAACGGTTTTGTCTTGAAGAGCAAAACCGCTTGGTATAGATGAAAGAGAAAACTATCGGCAGCAATTTTCTGCGCTTCTTTGCCGGAATTCAAAGTCTTTAGTGCTTCTTCGAATTTACCTTCACGGTAAAGCGTAGCAACCTGATTAAACAGCAACTTTGAATCAAGACTTTCCCCAGGCTCAACCAAAGGCTTATTTACATTAGACTTAGCGGTTTTCTTGACGACCACACCCGTGGTCGCAGAATATGCCGCCACGGGGAAAGAAGCAAGCGAAAAAATAACGCTCAAGATCGCTAAAGGCTGTGTTTGCTTGCGCACGAGTTACCAAGAAATTGACCAACAACCGGAAGTTTAGCGCATAAAAACGCTTTGCTCGGCTAGCCCAGCCATTGCTAACGGTAAAACTTTAATACTGTTGCTCAGAAAGATAGGCCGACTGCAGGGCCTTGTAGGCAATAAAGCCGTAGACGAGGAAGAGCACAAAGAAGCCAACAAAATAAAACTTGAAACCAAATCTCAAGATTGGTCGCACCAACATGTCGATAAAAATGAAACCGGTGGCAGCGCCCATAATTTGCCTCGACTGGCTTTTCTTGACTACCCCAAACATTAAATGATGGGTAACGGCAATATCGTATCGCGTGCGACTGGCTCTTGTTGCGATAAAAGAGATTAAATCTAGCCCTTGACAATAAGCTTCTGAAAAACATTGCAAGACCGACTAAAATCATTAGCGCAAATAGCTTTTATTGATCGGAGTAGTCGATGTCAGGCAGTTTAATGAGAATCCACAGTTTCAAAACAATCGTGGCAATGTCTTTGGCCATTGGCTCAATGACTAGTTGCGCCAGTATTGATACTCCCAGAAAAAACACAAGTAGCACTTCAACTTCAACAACGACTACTTCAACAACAGGTTCTAGTACCAATACTAGCTCGACATCAGACTCACCAATTCAGAAATGCGACAGTCAATCACCAGGCCCCTACAAAACGGTCACCGTGGATGGTGCCGAGATGCGCCAGGGTCGCTACGAGGTCGGTAAGCCAGGCGGCAAGCTAGTGCGCTCAATCGTGGCGTCCAATCCAGCTACATTCAATTATTGGGCAGCTGCTGACACCGCGTCAAGAGAAATGGCATCACTCATGTATGCAGGTTTGCTTGATATAGACCCATATACTGGCGAAGTGGTGCCAGCTCTTGCAGAAAGTTTCACAGTTGATCCAGATGGTGTTACTTATACAACGAAGTTAAGAAAGGGCCTCAAGTGGTCCGACGGCAAAGCAATAACAGCTGAAGATGTAGCCTATACATGGAACACAATTATCAAAGGTGGTTATGGCAATTCTTCACTGCGTGACGTCACCACCGTCGAAGGCAAATCGCCAGTAGTGACAGTAGTAGATGAGCTGACAAATAAATTCGTCACACCAAAGCCCTTTGCACCATTTCTACGGGTCATGGGTCTTCCTATTGCCCCCAAACACATTGTCGAGCCGGTGATCAGCAAAAAAGACGGCCGTAAGCTCTTTAGCAATCTTTGGACAACCGAATCTAAACCAGAGAGCTTTGTCACCAACGGCATGTTTAGACTAGAGTCTTATGTACCTAGTCAGCGCATTGTATTCAAAAGAGCCAACAACTATTACACAGTCAGCCCGGAAAGCAAGCCACTACCTTACTTAGAGCGCATAACTTATTTGATTGTGCCTGAAGTAAATACTAACTTGCTTAAATTTAAAGGCAAAGAAATTGATATAACTCCAGTGCGCTGTCGCGATGCTGGCGACCTCGCCACTATGTCTAAAGAAGGCAACTTCAAACTCTACGACTTTGGCCCCAGCCAGGGAAGTACTTTCATTATGTTCAACATGAATCAAAGAAAAAATCCAAAGACTGGCAAGCCGTATGTTGACCCAGTCAAATCAGCCTGGTTCAACGATGTTAATTTCCGTCAGGCCATTAGCCACGGCGCCGATCGCCAATCAATCGTTGCTAACTATTTTAAGGGTTTGGGTGATCCTACTTTTTCAGCCCAAGTGTCCACAAGCCCGTTCTACAACAGTCAACTCAAGTCCTATGGCAGAGACATCACCGTAGCGAAAGACCTATTGAAGAAATCAGGCTTCACTTGGGACAAAGAAGGCAATCTTACAGACAAGAGCGGTCACAAAGTAGAATTTGATCTGCTCACTTCAGCTGGTGGCACCTACTACGAATTTGTCGGCACAAATTTCACCAAAGACATGAAAGAACTTGGTATCAAAGTCAACTTTGCACCAATTGATTTCAATTTGCTCTCTGGCAAAATCAACGCCTCTCTCGACTGGCAAGCAGCCCTCTTCTCGCTTAGTGGCGGAGACCCACTAGAGCCAAACGACAGCGCTAACGTCTACAAGAGCGATAGCCGCTTGCACTTATTTGACCAGCGCTTGCCCGATGAGAAAGGCGAGATTAAAGTGACTGACGCTAGACCATGGGAAAAACAAATTGACCAGCTCTTAGACAAAGGAGCTGTCACTTTTGACAAAGCAGAACGAAAGAAAATCTACGACGAAGTACAACAGATTTTCTATGACCAGATGCCCTTCATTTATCTGGCCGCACCTAGAACAATTGTTGGTGCTCGCAACACTATTCACAACTATGTGCCCACACCGATATCGCAGCCAGCAGTAGGCCTACACAACCTCGAAGAGATTTGGGTACAGTGAGCAACAACAAAAGCCGTACCAACCTTCTCTGCCGTGTAGCTGGGCTTGTCTGCTCAGGGGTTCTACTTAGCAGTTGTATAGCACCGGCACCGGTTAAGACTAGCGCCAATCCTACGGCACAAGATACTGCCGAGACGATAGATAAATCTATCAATTCAACAGTGCATTACACTGGCCCCAAGCAAGCCGAATCAACCAAACCCCCCTTTCTCTTTCCTAATCCTGGCCCGTTCAAGCTTATTGAAAAAGACGGTGTTGAATACTGGCAGGCTCGCGGTGAACTAGGCAAGTATGGCGGCTCACTTAAGCTTGGTAGTTTTGGTGGCGGCCCCAAAACTTTCAACGCTTGGGATGCATCTGATGTTGAAAGCCATGGCATCGGCATGCTGCAGTTTGACTCACTGGTAGATTTCGACCCCTGGACAGGCAAAGCCATTCCAAAGTTAGCCAAGTCATACAAAGTTAGCGCCGATGGTCGCACCATCGACTTTGTCCTGCGCAAGGGCTTGAAGTGGTCAGATGGCCACCCCCTTACCGTTGACGATGTGGTATTTACCTACGCCACACTGATAGGCGATGGCTTTGGTGAAACCAGCTCGCGCGACACTATTTCGACTCCTGGTGACTATCCCAAGATCGTCAAAGTAGACGAAGATACAGTGAGCTTTCGCTTCAAAAAACCATTCTCCCCCTTCTTAGCTAACTTAAACGCCACCATGGTGGCACCGAAACACATCATCGAACCAATCACAAAAAAATCAAAAGCTGAATTTCATAACTTTTGGAATATCAATGCCGATCCCAAAACTTTTGTTGGTTCTGGCCCTATGATTGTCGAGCGCTATGTGGCGGGACAAAGGCTAGAGTTTAAGCGCAACCCCAATTATTCATTCATCGACAAAGAAGGCAGACAACTGCCCTATTTAGACAAGATGGTAATTGGTATTGTACCTGACCAAAACACAATGATCATCAAATTTTTGGGCGACGAAATTGACCTGCTCGACAATCGCTCTGTCAGAGGAATTGATGCAGCCCTCCTGAAACAGCGCGAAATTAGCGGCAATTTCACCATGTACAACCTCGGGCCAGATGATGGCACCATGTTCTTAATGTTCAATCTCTGCCAACGCAAAGATCCAAAAACGGGCAAGCCCTATGTTGACCCGATTAAACAAGCCTGGTTCAACAATGAGAAATTTAGATGGGCCATTAGTCATTCGGTTGACCGCAAGCGCATTATCAACAACGTACAAAAAGGCGTGGGCTACCCACTTTCGACCAATGAAACAGAAGCTTCGCTCTATCTAAATAAAGACCTAAAACCAATTGAGTACGACCCAGCGCTGGCAGCAAAACTATTAGGTGAAGCTGGCTTTGTCAAAAAAGGCGATGCGCTCTTTGATGCCAAAGGCAATCGCGTTGAGTTTGACCTCATAACCAATTCAGGTAACACAGGCAGGGATGCCTGCTGCATCACTATTAAAGAAGAGTTGAAAAAACTTGGCATAAAAGTCAACTATCAACCAATTGAATTCAATACCATGACCAACCGAGTGCACACCAGCCTTGACTGGCAAGCCATAGTCATGGGTCTCAGTGGTAGCAGGTTTGAACCCTACGGCGGGGCTAATGTCTGGAAGTCTGACGGCCGTATGCATATGTTTGACACACGCCTGCCTGACAAAAACGGTCTAGTTAGAGCACCAGATGCTAGGCCCTGGGAAAAAGAAATAGACAAGTTACTTGATACAGCGGCCGGTACCATGGACGAGAAAACCCGAATCGACTGCTATAACCGTTTTCAAAAAATTGCTTACGACCAACAGCCCTTTATCTATATTTATACCAACATGGTATTGACGGCTGCCCATAACAAACTGGGCAACTACAAACCTTCTCCTTATGGCATTTATTACACGCCAAAAGGAACATTGCATAACATAGAAGAGATTTATATCAAGGGAGCCAAGCACTAGTGTCGACACCTGTCTACATCTTTAAGCGAATATTGCAGGCCCTGCCTCTGCTCTTCTTGATTTCGCTCATGGCCTTCACCATGCTCAAGTTGTCTCCTATTGACCCACTGGCAGCCATGCGCGCCAACCCATCGGTTTCTCAAGCGGCAATTCAAGCTGAAGAAGAAAGACTTGGTTTAAACAAGCCAGCCCCAGTACAGTATGCCATTTGGCTGACAAGTACATTGCAAGGCAACTTAGGTGTCTCCACCACCGGTGGCTCTGTGGCCGTCAGACTAATGCAACACGCTGGCAACACACTTTTGCTCAACGTAGTTACTCTCTTCTTCACCTGGTTGATTGCACTGCCAGCAGGCGTCTATGCTGCTGTGCATAGAGGAAAGTTTCTAGACAAACTATTTGGACTGATCACCGCCATTGGCATGTCGATGCCGACATTCTTACTGGCCTTTCTTTTCTTGATGTTTGCCCTGGCTACGCACTGGCTGCCAATTGGTGGCATGACCAGCTCAGATTTTGCCGAGCGCGATACGCTCAGTCAAATTCTCGACATTGCTTACCACCTGATTATTCCAGTTTGCGTTCTGACCTTTGTATCGCTGGCTGGTATTCAACGACAGGTGCGCAGCAACCTCTTAGATGTCTTGCGAGCCGATTATGTGCGCAGCGCTAGGGCCAAGGGCCTAAGCGAAGAAGTAGTAATTTACAAGCATGCTTTGCGCAATGCCATAAACCCACTAATTACTCTTTTAGGCTTTGAGTTTGCCGGCTTGCTTAGTGGTGCCGCCTTAACTGAGATGGTGTTGGCCTATCCAGGCCTTGGTCGATTGACTTTAGAAGGAGTCTTGACCAAAGACATGAACCTTGTAATGGCCTCAATCATGCTCGGTGCCGTGATGTTAATCACCGGCAACCTTGTAGCTGACCTGCTGCTGAAATTTACCGACCCTCGTATCACTGTTGAATAACTAAAAAAGGAAGCACCTAGTGGTATCGTCAGCAGCACCGCAAGTATCGACCCCGGCCAAAGTAAGAGCCGATCTCAAACACACGATTTTAAGTCGCATGTGGAAAGACAAAGTGGCCAGAACTGCCTTAATTGGTCTCTTCCTTCTTTACTTCAGCGCTCTTTTTGCCGACATACTCACACCCTACGGTATGGAATTCAACGACGCCAATGTCGGTAATGCCCCGGCCACGCTTCTGCATATTCACAATGACAACGGCGAGCTTTGCTGGCCCTATGTTTATCAGGTAAAACAAGAAAACGACCTAGCTACTTATCGCCAAACATTTTCTGAGATACACACGACAAAGTATCCGGTCAAGCTCTTGGTCAAAGGCGAGAGCTATAAATTGCTTGGCTTTATTCCTATGGATTTACACTTATTTGGCGTAGAGTCGCCAGCTCGAATCTATCTACTGGGCGCCGATATGAATGGTCGCGACAATTACTCGCGACTCTTCTTTGGGGCGCAAAAAAGTCTTACTATTGGCTTTCTTGGTCTCTTCATTGCCTTTCCCATTGGTATCTTCTATGGTGCCGTGGCCGGCTACATAGGTGGCCTGGCTGACAATTTGATGATGCGTTTTGCTGAAGCAGTTATGTCTATTCCCAGCTTCTATTTATTGATTGGTCTAGCAGCAATTCTGCCCTTAGGAATGACTAGCTCACAGCGTTTCGCTCTAATTACAGTGATTCTATCTTTCATTAGCTGGCCCGGCCTCGCCCGTGTCATTCGCGGCATGGTGCTCTCCATTAGAGAAGAAGAATTTGTCCAGGCCGCAAAATCAGTGGGCATGCCAGAAGTAACCAATATCATCAAACATGTCATTCCCCAAACAGCTAGCTATGTTGTTATTGCTGCTACCTTGCAAGTACCAAACTTCATTCTGGCTGAAAGCGGCTTGAGCTTAATTGGCCTTGGCATTCAGCAGCCCGATGCTAGCTGGGGCAACATGCTCAAAGCGGCCATGGATCAGCCCAATGAATTGCTCAGTCAACCATGGTTGATTGCACCTGGCTTCCTCATTTTCTTCACCATTCTCTGTTTCAATTCTATTGGTGACGTGCTGCGCGATGTGCTGGACCCTAAACTTTCGGGTGGCCGCTAAATGAACGAGATCGTCTGTCACTGGATTTTAACGGCAATAGTTTTAGGCGCCGCCCTAGCTTTGAGCATTGCCGCGCTAAAAAACCGTAAAGGCAAGGGGGCCTATCTATGCGACGACTGCCGCTTCAATGACAGCGAAAAATGTCTCAAGACTGTTCGGCCCTATGCTGTTGAATGCACCAGTTATAGACCGAACCTGAAGCCTAACTAAAACTAGAATTAGTCACAATTTAGCGGCGCTCTCATCAAGAGCCTTGGCGAAGCGGTTAGCTATGCTCTGGCTAGCTGCCTAGAGATTATTTGTTTTGATCTTGATTGAGCCCATCAAATTTGGTGCTGTTTGCTGAGCTGCAGCTTGTTTTTCTATCTCGTCCAAATTGGGCATGGATCTTCCGAGGAGAACTCAACGCACAGACCAAGCGTACACTTTTCACCCAGCCTTGACAAGTTCCGTCTTCTACAGCCTATGCTCCATTGCTCCTAGCCGCTCTTTCAGGGCAGCTCTAAGTTCCGGTGATTGTTCAATAGCTTTACTTATATGCTCTGCCAACCGAGCACCACCGTCGGCGTTGAGGTGAACAGTGTCACAAAAATCAGTGATAGAAAAATCAGGAGAAGCGGAAAGGTCTATATATTGCGCACCACTTTGCTGACATTCTTCGACGAGACGTCCGCGAAAGGCCTGCCAGAAATCACTAGATAGAAGTAGCCGATTCTCTTTTGTCAGTGGCATTCCTACCACCAAAACTTTGATTTTTTCTTGCCTTAACTGCCCTAGAAAAGCGCGCATAAAGTTGAACTGAATGTCATACGAAACCGGATATTGATCGCGGTAGCGATGCTTATAGTCGTTGCTGTTGTCGACATAAATTTTGGGCAAATTAGGTGTGAGCACGGCCTGTCCGGGCTTAAGATTGCCACCATAGCCACCCATAACAAACTTGACTTGTTCAGCAGCTGTTGCCGCCGCACGCGAAGAAGACGAAGGAGATGAAGTTGCTGATTTTACAGCACCACCAGTGGTGTCGACCTCTTTGAGCCTGTTAACAAATTGCTCAACAGCCTGATTAAACACAGCCAATTGAGCCCGCAAAGGTAGCTCGCTTGAAATAAAGTAAGTAAAACGCGACCAGGGGTCATGAAATGCCCAGCCTGTGTAGGCACTCATATCGCTATATTGAGAGAAGAAGCGATACGAGTCGGTGGCACCAGCCGAGGGCAAAGTATTATCGATAAAATCGCGAGGCGAAACAGTGAGCACCAGCAAGGCCGGATGATGACTAGGACGAAAAAGAGCACGACCAATAGCGAAATGATCTGAGACCATAGCTCCGGGCAGAGCCGAAAGAAACACTTCAGAAGGTGCAAAACTTTTGGCTAAATCATTCTCTAAAGTGAGACAACGTCTATTAAATACAAGGTCAACGGTTTTTCCCGAGGTATTGGCATCGGCGGCCTGCAAGCCGCCAATTTGAGAACTGCCGCAAACGACAATATCTGGAGTTTTGGTGCTGGTCAAAAACGTACGCGCCAACCACCAGCTGGCGGGCTTTCCTTCTTCTAAAATTTCAGGCGTCAGATTAACATCAGCTAAAGTCAATTCTGGTTTGGCAGTAGGCACCCAAAAAGAAGCTAAGGCCACATTGACGAGAGCAAATAGTAATAGGGCAACAGGAAAGCGAGGAAGCATTGAAAGAATTTTTTGCCGCTTGTAGAAATTGTCTTACAGTAACTAAAGACTTATTGTAACTACAGAACAATACTACAAAAAGCACCAGACCCCCGTGCCGGTTCTAACACCGTTCACAGGGGTCTGCTCCTAACAAATTGCCATTACAGCAATCGACGGGCTTTCACTGTATCGAGACGAGAACCGCTCTATGTGCTTTGAGATTTACTCCGGGATCCATTACTGGTGGCCCGCTGACAGGAGAGCATTGGCTTCGTGCGATATGTTTCGATTATAGCAAGTTGCCAAGACCTGACAAGCCCTTTGAACATTAGAATTTACCGGACCATCTACATATATAGGGGATATCCACAGAGCCTGACTAGGCAAGATAAGCCGAGCGCTGAAGGGCGCAGTGATTCACTTAAACAACAAATGAAATAGACTAGTGTTTCTCTGCTTTATTGTCTTTCTGCAAGAGCGAGACAAACACTTTCACTAATCGAGGGTCCCATTCTTTGCCTGCGCCATCTTGTATGAGCTTGAGCGCAGCTTCATGACTATGTGCTTCACGGTAAGGCCGATCGCTGGTCATGGCAGTATAGGCATCTACGAGTGAGACAATTCTCGATTCAATTGGGATGACATCACCCTTGATACCATTAGGATAACCACTACCATCCCAATGCTCTTGATACGATTCTACAATGGGCGATATCTTAGCCAATACCTTAGCTGGCTCTAAGAACTTAGCACCGGTGTGCGGCACTTGGTTAATGTAGACCAAGTCTTCATCAGATAATGGTTCCGGACGCTTCAAAGTTTCTTCCGGTACGGCAATTTTACCGAGATTACAAAGCACCGCAGCTAGTGACACAACTTCGGTGTGATCTTTGGTCAGATGCAAAGCTTGAGCAATACGATTTGCATAGCCATAGGCTCTAGAAGAACGATCTGGGCCGTAAGATGAGCGGTCTTCTACAGTACGAATCAGTGTTGCCAACATACCCAGTAGGCCTTTCTCACGAATCAATTCAACGTCAAACTCTGGTACCAAATCTACTAAAGGAGTAGCGCCTGCCGAAGCAGAGGCCGCTGGCTTCTCCACCACAGGCCCCATGCGATTATCAACCTTCATTGCTTTCTTAAGCTCTTCTTCACCGCCAGCGGCAAGACTAGGTATCAAGTCTTCAGTCACCGTACAAACTTGATTTCGGCCACGGTGCTTAGCTAAAAATAGCGCTTGGTCAGCGAGTTCGAAGAGGCGTTCTTTATCTTGGGCATCATGAGGGAAAGTCGCTACACCGACTGAAGCAGTGACAATACCCCAACCCTCCACAGGCTTCTCCCTCATGGCAGCGCAAGCTCTCTCTGCCACCATTTTCGCCCATTTTAAATCTGTTTCTGGCAAGAGTACAACAAACTCTTCACCACCGAACCGGCCCACAGTGTCGATTTCACGCACACTACGCTTAATCACATTACCTATGTGGATGATAGCGGCATCGCCAACATGGTGCCCCTTACTATCGTTGATGCGCTTGAGGTAGTCTAAGTCAACGATGATGAATGAGAAGGGGTGACCAAAGCGCTGAAAACGGTCAATTTCTTTAGTCAGTTGTTCTTCAAAATAACGACGGTTAAACAAACCAGTCATTGGATCAGTAATCGCCTGCCTCTCAACAGTAGCAAATAGCTCAGCGTGTGATATCACCACACCAACCCTATCAGCTAAGTCAATTACCATACGCATGTCTTTATCGGGGAATGATCTAGCCCGATCCTTGGCCACTAACATCAAAGCGGCCTTGAAGTTATTGCCCTGCCCGAGGGGCACACAAACAGCCGAGCGGTTATCCCACTCACTAGATAAGATATCAGGCTCAAGACAAGCCTTAATTTCCTCAGGAGTGACATGCACAGTCAGCCCTTCTCTCAAGCGCTCAAGGGCACCAGCGAAAATGCCATCGGCAATCATATGGGCAAGTGGTTTAGCCACTTCATCATCAGGATGGCCATAGTCTTCTGGATCAGGCGCCTCTGGTTGCGGAAACTCATCCGCTGAACCGGCGAACTTACACTTAGTGGCTTCATCGGTGGGGCCGTCGTAAAGAGAAACCACACACAAATCGAGCTGGAAATAGTCACGTACAGATCGCACTAGCGTATCCATGATCTGATCAGCTTCTTTTAACGACCGCTTGATTTCAACTGATACTTTATTGATCAAGCTTTCGCGTACTTGGTCAGCACGAATCTGCTGCACGGCCATGTCAGCCCGAATTACGTTAGACAAGTGACCAGCAATTGTTAGACCCAGTTCTCTATCTTGAGGCTTAAACTGGGGCCGCTTCGGTTGCCTCTGCCAGAGGCCAATTACTCCCAGTCGCGTGCCTTCGGAAATGAGAGGCAGCACCAGAGCCATATCATGGCCAAAGAAAGGATCACCCTTTCTTGAATATTCCATATTCACAACTTTGCCGCGACCCGACTCGAACACAGTTACGAAAGGATTATCTTTATTTTCCAACTCAACAGAAGGCTCTTCATCTGCCCGAATTTGCGGTTCAAGCACGCCACTGTCTTGATTAAACAAATATATTTGCGAGTGAATAAAGCCCATGTGATCAGCCACCAGAAGCACTGATTTGACTAGTGAATCGCGACTAGTCTGCCCCTTAGAATCACGAAAAAGACTGGCGATCTCATTGATCAGCTTCATCTCTTGAGCATCCATTTCAATCTTCGATTGGTCGAAAGATTGCTGAACAACCACTGAGAGCATCTCAGCTACTTTCTGCAGTACAACGGCATCTTCGGTGGTCCACTCCCGCGGATTACCACACTGTTGTAGCTCTAGAAAACCTGAGAAGATACCACGAGAACGCAATTGCACCATCAAGCGCCCCCGCACATCACCTAACTCTAAGAGCGATGACAGCGTGCGCGAAGTCTTATGCAAATCAGTATCTTGTGCGGTATCGGGAATACTAATAACACCGGCACCAGACTCGTCAGGGAAGCGCGAGAGAAACTCAAGCACGATTGACATTGACTCTTGCGAATTAAGTTGATTGTCGACAAAACAAGTATGCCCAGTAATCGAATACTCATTAGTGACCACGAGTTGGTCACCAACAACTTTCCAAATCAGACCACGATCAGCTTTAAGAACATTGGTAAGCACCTCAATGGCGTATTGCAAAATCGAACTGAGATCACTTGAGTGCCTAAGCTGACCAATAATATCGCTGATGATGGTTTGAGCAGCGGGCGGAATGAGATTTTTGCTGTCGGCGTCGGTGGTCTTAACGGCCTTAAGGTTAGTACGAGTGCCACCCTTAGTAGTTTTGCGCGGCTCCGGTGGACTGTGGGCACCATGTGAATCCCCGCGCCCATCACCATCTGCTGAATCACCATTCGAACCGCCACTAGCGGCTCCACCAGGGTTAGTACCCTGATTGGCAACAGCAGAATTAGCGCCAGAAGAACCAGTTAGAGACTGATTACCAATGGCTGAATTGGCAGCTCCTGAATCAATAGCGGCTCGCCCCTGCGAGCCCGAAGGCCCTGCGTTCTGTCCTGAAATAGCCTGATTGCCAGGCGGTGCAGTAGGGGCGAAGTTAGAGCTACTGACTGAGGGAAATGTCATCCCAGCGCTGCCAGATGCGCCAAAAGGAGCTTGAAAGAAGGAAGCATCAGGTGGTGGCAAACCGACAGCCAAATGCTGGGCAATGATTTTATCCATCTCTTCTTTACTCAACCCGCCAGAAGGCGCTTGCATGGCAAAAGGATTGACATCAATGGGCGTAAAGTTAGAAGAAGTCGTGAGCGAATCTACAGCTATAGGCGAAATTTTGTTTGGGCCTGTATTTGATTGACTGGCCTGTAGCGCATGTTCACCACTGATGTTGTTGTCGTAATAAGAAGGGTTGGCGCCATCGCCTTGCAGAATAAGCCCCTGTTGAATCGGTGCTTTAACCACAGGCCATGCGGCTTTCATGCGCTGCACCGAAGCCGGCGAGCTACCACCGGGCCCTAATGAAACGCGACTATCTTCAAGCCGGTTGCTCTCTGATAGATTGAGCGACTGCCAGATAGGCAAAAGCCGATTAAACGACTCACGGACTATGGCTGGTTCCATAGAACCAGTGCACTGATATTTCTCCGAATTTGGCGACTCCATGGCTTGCTGGCCATAGACAACAATGGAGAGCCCAGGGCTCTCCATCAAAACACACCATTCATCAGGAGAATCTTGTCTTTCCTCTGAGAAGCACGAGACACAAGTCGATTCTCGCAAGAGCATGCCAAAGTAGCGCCCGCCAGGCAACAGCCGAGCGGCACTCTGCCGACTCCAGTAAACGATTACCGGCGCTAATTTTTGATCAAGACTGAGCTTTTCTAATTCACGAATAAATGGCAAGAAACTATCAGGCGCCAGAATACTAAGGGGCAACGCCCCAGCGCCGGACTGTTGAACCAGCATCATCTGCAATTGTATGCGGCCCGACTCGTCCGTCAATTTCTGTTTACCAGCTCTAAACTAATAGTAGATTTTAATAGGTTTCCTGCCTAAATAGATACCACTGCGCCTGTGCCTTTAATCTCAGATAGTCAGACTGTGACTTAATGTTACCCTTTACATCTCTTCTCAAGTGCCATAGCTCAAGAGGGTCAGTGCTAACATGGGTCAACTTAGCCAATAATCTAATATTTGGCTGATCCGGCTGTGCGAACGAGAATTTTGAATTTGACGATGACAAAAGCGGACGAATTAGCTGACAGTGAAAGCGAAGACCAAGGAGCGGCCTTGCCCCTTGAAGTCGTCTATCAAGAAAATATCTGTTTTTGGGAAAAAGCCTGGAATATGTGCAAAGTGCCATATACGCAGCTACCAGACTTGTCTTACATTCCGCGCATAGCTGAAGAATTGAACAAAGCAGGCGCAAAAAAAGTTCTCGACCTTGGCTGCGGCTCTGGCTGGTTGTCTGTCTACCTGGCCAGACAAGGCTTTGACGTAGTTGGCGTCGACGTCTCCGCCCAGGCAATAAATCTAGCCAATACCTGGGCCTCACAAGAAGACTTAAAGATCTCTTTTGACGTAGGCGATGCTTCGCAACTGCAATACCAAGCAGGCAGCTTTGATGCAGTAGTTGCCAACTCTATTTTTGAGCACTTTCCTATGAAGCAAGCTCAGCTACTGACTGATAAAGTCAACTCTATGCTCAAAGAAGGCGGTGTCTTCGTCGGCTGCTTCGACAAAGTAGGGGGTGGGCCTGGCGAATATTACACCCTAGAAGACGGCACCCATGTTTATACAGACAAAGCGCGCAAAGGTATGATGTTGCGACGCTATTCGCTAGATGAACTGCAAGTTCTCTTTAACGCTTTCAAAACCATGGCAAACGACGAAGTAGACGGCGGCTCAATATTTCTAGTGGCCAATAAATAGGCACAGTTACCAGCCCAAGGGCTCAAGCACACTTAAGCTCGGTCCACATACTGTCAAAAATGAAGATGGCAGAACCAATCTCACCCAATTCTTCACAGCGCTCCATGACCTGAGGCGGTGGATAAAGATTAGGGTCTTGGCGCAAATGAGAATCAACCAGCTTCCAGGCTGTTTCATTGGCGATAGCATAGTTGGTAAAGTTAGCACAAGCTGCAGCTACAGCCGGCTCTAGCATGTAGTTAATCCACTTGTAAGCAAGATCTACGTGCGGTGCAGTATTCGGTATGCAGAAATTATCAGTCCAAATTGAAGCACCATTGCTGGGAATAACATAACGCAAATCAGGATTGTCGCGACGCGCCTGATAGGCGTCGCCACTAAATACTTGCGATAGATATGAGTCGCCGCTGGCTAACTCAACAATTACTTGATCGGATGTATAGCACATGGTCAGTGGCTTCTGCTCAATTAGCCTATTGGTGGCTGCAGCAATAATTGGCTTCTCGACAGAATTATATGAATGACCAGCCATTTTCAAAGCCATACCAATTACTTCGCGGCCATCATCAAGCAAAGTCATGCGCTGAGACAATCTCTTATCCCAGAAAACTTCCCATGGCAAAGACAAGCTAGAAGAGTTTTTGATCAGACCGAGTTCAGTCATTTTTGCCAAACTAAAACCTACACCAGTAGTGCCCCAGGTGTAGGGAACACAATGCTTCAAACCAGGGTCAAAAGCAGAATTGGTAAAGCGTGGCATCATATGGGCCAAGCCCGGAAGTCGGTCGTGATCGAGGAGCGAGAGTATGTCTAGTTTGTGCAATTGCTTGACCATATAGCTCGATGGCACTATGACATCGTACAAACTGCCTCCGGCCTGCAATTTAGCCAGCAAAGCCTCGTTTGAAGCAAACGTATCATAGACAACTTTGCACGAATAACGCTTTTCAAATTCAGGAATTGCATCAGGATGCAAATAATCGGCCCAATTTAGAATATTTAGCTGGTCAGTTTTTTGCTCAAACGACTTAAACCTAGAGCTGCAGGCTGTGAGCCCAGGCAACAAGAGCATTGATGACAAGGCCGCCAGCATTTGCCGACGGTTCAATGGCAATTGTTCAAAAGGCGCAATCATAGAGGTATGACACTAACTGCCTGGGGTTCAAAACTGAGATATAGCGGGGCACCAGCCAGTTGTTCAGCGCTTAAACAATTCAACTGCGAAGATGATACCACTGCCCGCAACTGCACCCCACTAGTGGCACAGCTGAGCTTCAAATCAACTAAGCTACCAAGATAAGAGCTGTTGGTAATTTGACAAAAAATAAGGTTCTGGCGCGATTCTGGTTGCTCACTACTGAGCTTAACAGTTTCTGGTTTAAAACAGGCAAAGGCGCTACCGCCGACTGGCAATTGTTCACTACCGGCAGTGCGCGAACTTATCACTAGACCACTATCACAATCAAGCACAATTGATTGACTATCGCTCGACACAACCTTGCCAGCTAGTAGATTAGAACGACCAATGAAACCAGCAGTGAAGGCAGTTTGAGGCTGCTCGTAAATTTCAGAAGGGGTGCCCACCTGCTCTAAATTACCACCATTGAAAACAGCTACTCTTGTGGAAATTGCTAAAGCTTCAGCTTGATCATGAGTAACCATAACAAATGTCAAATTTAGCTCCCGCTTCAATCGCGACAACTCTTCTTGCATTTCTTCGCGAATACGCACATCTAATGCTGAAAGAGGCTCGTCAAGTAGCAGCACCACTGGTCTCATCACTAAGGCCCTAGCTAGGGCAACACGCTGTTGCTGACCTCCAGAAAGCTGAGCAGGCAACCGATCGGCAAACTCGCTTAAGCGTACTATTTTTAGGGCCTCTCTGCTCTTTTCACCAATCTCATTATTGCTGTAGCGCTTGGCCGAACGCAAGCCAAAGGCAACGTTTTCTAGAACAGACATGTGCGGAAATAGTGCATAGCTCTGAAAGACCATATTCACAGGTCGCCTATATGGTGGCACACCAATAGTTTGCTTACCATCAATGAAAATGGTTCCGCTGCTCGGTTCTTCAAATCCAGCAAAGATGCGCAGTAGAGTGGTTTTACCACAGCCAGACGGCCCGAGAAAACTATAAAATTCACCAGCCGCAACATTGAGACTAATATCGTTGAGGGCATTGCTAGCAGCACCATCAAATCGTTTCGAAACGCGATCGGCCACAAGTACAGCACCGCTAGAATTACTAGAATTTTGCTTCAAGTCTTCCACTAGCGCTTCTTCTGCCCACTTTTCATGTCACGAATTAAATAAGCAATCTGCAAGTTGAGCAACACTTCTTGTGAGTCTATATCGACCTTAAGAATGTCAGCAATCTGCTCTAAGCGATAGCGCAAAGTATGGCGGTGTATAAACAGTGAGCGAGCAGTAGAATTTAAATTAGCACCATGCTCGACGTATACACGCAGAGTTTCTACCAACTCTGACTCCCACTCCTCATCATAAGCTTCAAGCAAGCTCAAGTTTTCTTCTAAAAATCGATCAGACTCAGGGTGATCAATGATCAAGTAAAGCAAGCGCTTGATACCAAGCTCAGCGTAACCTAAAAGAAACTCACCATCGGCATCGATCATCGAACCAACTACAAGGGCTTGCCTGGCCTCGCCGTAAGCGTCAGGCAAATCAAGGGCGGTAGTAATCAAGCGACCGGCACCAAGTCTCACTTTCACACCAGGATTGAGTTCTTTGATACGAGCAGAGAGAGTCTCAGCGTGAGTAAGCCAGGGCTCGGATGATTTTTCTTTATAGGGAATAACAAAGGCACGCATGCCCTCTGCTTCGCAAGAAATATAAGTATCATCAGGATAGGCCACAGCAGCAGAAGGTGACACGGTGGCTTTACCGTCTTCAGCAAAACTAGCATCTACGGCAAAAACAAGAAAACCGTCGCAAAGATCAAAGCCAAAATGCCTATCAAGTCTTTCTTGGTCGGCAGCTGAAAGAGTGCGTCCTGAAAGCAGGTCTTTTAACAAAGTCTTTTGCGTCACCGAGAAAGTGGGCGAATCTTTTAATCGATGTGAAAAATCGACTTTACAAGCCAAGGTCAGAGGGTGCATATATTCACAGAGGGCACTCTCATCGTCTTGAGGGCGAATCATTACCGAGACATAACCAACCAAGACATCACTGAGCGGAACGGGAAAAACCAATCTCCTTCCCAATTTAAAAGGGGTCATATTAACGTCAGAGCTAATATCGCGATGAGGCGCAGTACCAGGTGTCAGAGCCTCTCGGCTTTTTTGATAAGTGCGAAGTGCATTAGCGCCTTCTTCACGCAAATTGCGTTGCTGAGCAATAGGAGTGGCCCCCATGTTGCGCGCAGCCAGAACCTTGAACTCAGAAGTCTCGACCACTAGCGGCCTATTTAACCAACCAGAAACAGTTTCAACCAAACCATCTAAGCCTTCTTCAAGGACAATGCTGAGCATGACTGAATAAAGACGAGCAGAAGAGTGCTTAAGTTCGCGCAAGAAGACAAAACGAAAATCTTCAACTACTTGTGCTGGATCGCCATAACTGGGCACTACGATCAAGGCAACTTCAGCATCCTGGCAGCGCTTGATCAAGCGTTGCACCCCAGCATCAACAAGAGAGGGAACTGCATTTGCAGCGATATTAGTAGTATTTGCAGTGTTAGTAACCAAGGCACTAGAACCGGTGGCATAATCGGCACTAGTCTTGACAATTACCAGTGCCGACAAAAGAGGCAGGGCCGAAAGCTCTACCTTGCTCAGGGCATCGGACCAAGTAACCACCAAACTGCCAGCCCGAGGCTGAGTTCCGATGCTAGAGATTACTTGCGACACCTGACGATCGAGCAAATCACTACCAACAACTACTTGAGCCTCTGCCAATGAGTCAGAAGTCAGCAATTGCCTGACGGTCGGATGAATCGAATATGGTGCCTGCGACATACTATCCTTTTAATCAAGAAAAGCATCCTTTCTTATCTTAGCCCAGCGCGAGGACGATTAGGCAGTTATACTTCTTATACAGCGTATATACATTAGGAATGGTAGATAAAACTTTGAGTTTTCAGTAGATTTTGGTCTCTGAGCTATTGAGGTTTTCCGGCTTTTGAGTAATATTTAATACAGTCTAATTTTCACTGTCTTTTAGCCTAGAAAGAGCTATCGATGAACCGCAACGAACACGCCCAAGCCCTTGACTCGAGATTACTCGGTATTTTCGAACACAAAATCTTGGAATTCACCAAGTTTTCTGAAGAAAATCCCAATACAGCTGCGATTACAATGCTAATTGCCGATCTGTACCGCGATTTGGCCAACATAGTCAAACACTAACAATTGCCAAACAAAAGTGATTCAGGGGGGCCATCTGCCCCTCTTTTCTTTATCCTGTATGAGTATTTTTCCCATTTACAAGGACCGGCCACTGGGTTAATCTCAAGCCCTAGTTGGCAGTTAACTGGCTATTGATGCCGGTCACAGAAGAGGGTAAATACTGAATATGGACGGATTCTTTTATCTGGCCAGCGCGCTGGTAGCTCTTATCCTCTTGTTCTTCATCGCCGAGTCAGATCGCCTACTTTCATACATCAAACCCAAGCCAAAGCACGTCAACACTAATTGCTGGGGCACCTATGAAGGTGTTCACTCCACTGCCGTGGTCGGCACAATGGAAGTCAAACCACTTGCCGGCAAGCAAAAAATTATTGGTGGCAGCACCACCTATGCCGCTGGTCGCGGCGTCAAGATGAACGGCAGTTGATGCAGAAGACTTATCAAAATATGCAAAAAAAACTTAGTTTGCTTGTCATTTCCTTAGTTCTGCTTGTTCCCATGGCCTCGGCCCATTCAACAGTAGAGATTGAGGCCATGCACAGCAAGGCTTCCCCGAGTCTGCCAGCGATCAGCGAAGCGCTGAAATTTAGCTATTCAAAAGAATCAAAAAAAGAATTTGATCAGGCCGTGGCCCGAGGTAAGGCGGCCATAGACAAGGCCGTAGAAAACAAAGAGACAAAAAAGGCACTGTGTGTGGTCTCAGACATAGATGAGACCATACTAGACAATCGCCCGTATATAGAAAAAGAAGTAGCAAAAGACGTTAAAGAAGTTAACTGGGAAGGGTTTGCCGCCTGGGTTAACGAAGCTGCGGGTAAACCACTAAAGCCATCAATAGAACTTCTCGCCTATGCTAGAAAGAAGGGCCTAGCGGTCTTTTTGATTTCAGGGCGAGTAGAGAAACTGCGCCGAGCCACAATCACTAACCTGGTCAAGTATGGTATTGCCTACGATGGCCTCTATCTCAGAGGCAATGATGATAAAAGCTCTGCCATCCCTATGAAGTCAGCATATCGCAAGCAAATTGAAGCAATGGGATATGAAATCGTCGTCAATATTGGCGACCAATTCTCAGACCTAGCCGGTGGCTACGCCGTCGACTGCGAAAAGCTACCAAACAAGATGTATTACATTCAATAAAATAGCTAGCCAAGTATTTAGCGGGCCAGCCTTCCTGAGGTAATTGTGTCATAGCTAATCACACCAACATCTCTCAGTAGCTGCGCTTGCTGAATATTAAAGGCCACAATGGCTTGAGCCTTGCGCACTAGTGCTTGGGTAAAATCGCGCTGGGCGTTAATTACGTCAATGTTAGTACCAACACCGTTGGCTAATCGAACCCGCGATAAGCGAAGTTCTTCAGCTGATGACAATACCTCTTTGGTGGCAACTTCAATTTGCTTCTCGGCTGTCAAACTCGTCAAATAGCTGGTGCGCACCTGCTGCAAGACCGCAATTACCTGCTGATTGACCCTTAAGGTTGCTTGTCTAGCCACGGCCCGAGCGGCCTGTATGTTTGCCATGTCAGGAACACCCATGCCAAGGAAGTTCCAATCAACTCGCATACCAATCTGATATGACTTGCGCAAACTACGGTCGATAATTTGGCTAGGGTTGTAGACCGCCGCCACCGGATAAACCGTCTGCGGAGCGCTAACAACACCAGTGGTACCGCCAGTGGTGATTGTTTGAGCAGTAAATCCAGCCCCTTGAATCGGCACAATTGAGTAGCTGGGAACACTCCGACCATATTGGTTAGTTAAAGTTTGACCATTGCCGCTATAGCCGCCGAAGAACTGAAACTGAGGATACAGCGGAGCGGCCTGCACTTGAATATTGCGCTTAGCGGCCATGCGTAGCTGTTCGTACTGTTTTAATTCAGGCCGATTGAGAATAGCTAAATTGATCAATTGATTGACATCAATTGAAGGGTCGACCAAACGCACTTTGCGCACTTCAGACTCAACTGATAGCAAGTTAACGGCACTATTTAAATTGAGTGCAGTAGCCAAATCGATAGCAGTTCGCCGCAAATCAACTTCTTGGGTAAGAAGTGCTTGTTCGTCGCGTGCAAGCTGTGTTTCTGATTGCAATACCTGAAAGCGAGTACCAGTTCCGGCCCGCTCTAACTGCTGGTTGAGTAATACTTGGGCCTTTGAAACTTCTACCGCTCTAGTTTGAATCTGCAGCAGTGCTTGATTTTGCACCAGATTGTAATATAGCCTAGTGACATTAAGAAGGGTATCGTTTATTGAAGCCCTTAAGCCTTGCTTGGCGGCACTGTAGTTATGCATGTTAGCTAAAGAGCCAAACATAACGCTGCCACCACGAAAACCATAGTATCTAAAGCCAGCAGTGGCGGTGGCGAAAGGGTTACCAAACGAGACCGGGATGATACCACCGATCAATGATGTACCAGCTTGGTACTGCGAGTTATAGCTCATCAGTGCATCTGGTAAAAATTTACCTAAAGAGTTGCCCAAAATCCATTTGTTCTGAGTGACAACTTCGCGCTGAATACGAATATCAAGAGTATTATCCAGCGAATACTGCACCACTTCGCGCAAAGAAATTGGCTGGGTATAGCTAGCCTCTAGGCGTATCGGTGGCAGCTTGGCGCCAAGTGACATAAGCTGATCGCCCATGGGCAATCGCAGTTCAATAGCTTCACCTTGCAAAAAGCGTTTGCGAAACTCATCGGCCTGAGTATTAACCACATCATAGTCACCCTGCCTCTCTTTGGCTGTTAAACCTGACGCATCGAGTGGCAATGAAAGAGCAGCGCTCGGCAAGCCAGTAGTGTTATTAGTTGATGAATTGCTTGGGGCGGTCAAATAACCATTATCGAGCACTGAGTCTTGCGACTTCAAGCTATTGTCTAAAGTGGGCAGTGGAGGCCGCAGCACTGGAGGCGAACTACTGCCTGGAATGTTTATAGAGTTATTGGCAGGCGCTGTCACTGGCCTGATCAAGGGAGTTGCATTTGGGGAACTAGGAGCTGCGCTTGATTGGTTGCCAGCGACGCTAGTACTTGAACCAGTAGAATTTCCAGATCCAGTGGATGTATACCCGGGAGTATAAGCATCCTGTGCCCAGGCCGAACTATTAAACAGTGAGCCAATATTGGAAGCTAGGCAAAGACCTGGCGCCAAAGCAAAAGCAATGCCAAAATCTGAGACACGACGCTTGTTTTTCGTAACTATTAGGGACACCTTCATATAACTCACTCTGAACCTTTGAATTATATCCAACTAATTGACCAGTCAATTATTATTTGACCAATTTTTGCACAGCTTTAAATCTTTCAGTCCCAGATTCCACCAGCATTTCAAATAAGCAACACTCGACTGATGTCGGCAAAGCTCCAGCAGCATACATTTTGGCCAATCCTACTAATTTATTCTCGCTTGAGCGGCTGCCTAAGGCATCGGTAACTAAATGCACTTGATAGCCCAAACGCATAAGATCATGCACTGTCTGATTGACACAAACATGAGTTTCAATGCCACAGACGATTACTTGATTGCGACCCAGCGTAGCCAAATGACTAACTACTTCGGGGCAACCAGTGGCACTAAAGCAATTCTTCTCAAAGTTGCAAACATCAGGCTCTAGCTTCTTTCTAATATGGGCAACGGTCTCACCTAGACCTTTGCGATATTGTTCGGTAACAACAACCGGCAAGGAGAGCAGAGCAGCCGCGTCAACCAGAATGCCAATATTGGCAACCATTGGTTCAAAATCAACAATATGACTAGCAAAGCGTTCCTGAACATCAATAATCAGAAGTACGGCTTGCTCAGCATCAAGTAAGTTCTTATGCCTTTCCACTGCCACCCTTTACCTTCTATCTATAACTAATTGCTTAGAGTGATCTATTTTAGTGCGATTCACCACCGAGCGACCGACATGCCAGTAATCTTAGCACTTAGGTGAATGAATTCATTCATTTATGTGCCAGAGTCTTAACGAGCCGTTATTGTTAGCTTTTCCCCAGCCTAAAATATGTGATATAACTGCCTTTACGCTCAGGGGCGTTAGCGCAGTTGGTAGCGCGCTTCAATGGCATTGAAGAGGTCACCGGTTCGAATCCGGTACGCTCCACCAATTTTAAAAGGCTTTCAGGTCTACCTGAGGGCCTTTTTTCTTAGGCTCAAGAAGCAATCGCAGAAAAAAATAGCTAAAATGCTTAAATGTCTATACTAAATCAACACAGACCGAACTAGGCCAAACTAGGCTAAGTTAAGCAATGCCTTTGTCAATCAAAAAGAAACAAAACAAAGAAAATAGCTTGGTGGCAATGGTTATCTCCATGGCCGTGGTTTTCTTCGGGCTAAGTATGTCATTGATGCAAGACATACTTAGAGCACCAGTTTACATCCAGGCCAGCCTGACACAGCTAAAGAAGCCTGATAGGCCAGACTTTAGCCAATACAATCAATTGCTCAAAACTTTTGCCAAAGATGGCCGCGTAGACTACAAAAATCTAAAAACCAGCCCTTTGTTACCAGCTGCTATGGCTGAGATGGCGACAACCAGCCCCGACAATTTTAAAAAGCTAGACGACGTTGTTTGCTACTGGTTCAACGCCCACAATCTGATTGCCATAAAGACAGTCTGCGACGAATATCCCGTTATAACACCGCTGAAACTAAAGCGCGAATTCATTTCTCGCCGTTACGTTGTCGGCGGTAAAGCCCACTCGGCAGAAACAATATGGGTTGATTGTATTCATCCGAAATTAGTGGAGAAACGGAAGGAAAAAGCGGTGCAAGCCGACAGTATTTTTCTTCTCTGCCGCGCTTACCTTGGCTACCCAGAAATAACAGATCACGCAATAACAGCAGAAACAATGCGGGCAGACATAACCAACAATCTCGAAAAATTTATACACAACCCGGCCAATCTCATCTACAAACCAGATCGGCATATTTTTTCAATTTCACGCTTCTTTCAATTTTACCGAGACGTCTTCGGCCAAAGCTTCGAAGACCCTTGGGCATTTGCTATCTACTACTATGATAAAGCAGACCAAGTGCCGTTCGAGCCAAGATTAGCCAAAACATTTATACAGAATTTTAATTGGGGTATAAATGACATTAATCACTAGAGTCGCCGTCCCAACTATGGTGACGCTAGCGGCAATGACAGTTAGCTCTTGTGCCAACGCCCAAGTATCTGATAGTTTATCTGACTCGTTCAAAAGCACCACAAGCAGTACCACCCCAGTAGTAAAAAAATATAAGAGACCCGTGCTTGAACCCAGTAAGCCGCTCTTAATTGTTTATCCCAACACTGAGGGAACAGCAACAATTGCCGCAAGTAGCTCATTTCTAATTGGCTCAACCTACCCAGGTTTTTCACTAATGGTCAATGACCAGAAAGTGGTGACCAACAAGCAGGGCTTTTTTGCCCATGTTGTGCCTTTAGACAAGGGCAAAAACAAATTTGAAGTCAAGGTCTTCGCTACAGATGGCAACCTAACCTATACACAAACAGTTGAAGTAGCAAGAGAACACTCACGGCAGAGCTTATCGGCCTCAAACTTTGAGTTCGCTCCAAAAAGCTTTGAGCCGAAAGAAGAGCGGGGCCTCAATGTTGGTGAAATAGTTGAATTTTCGGTGCGAGCAACACCTGGCAGCCAAGTGCATGTCTTGCTAGGTAAAAAACAGATTGCCTTAGCCTCAATAGCTAGCCTAAAAACGAGAAAAGCAAGCACTAATACTGGAAGCGGCATCAATCGCGGCCTAGAAGCAGCCTATGGCCAAGTCTTTCAAAGACACCCAGCAGCCCAGCCTGACTTGTATGTCGGTCTCTATCGCATCGAAGCCAACGACCAGTTTTACCAGGAACATCCGCGTTATGTCATGCAAAAAGCAACTAAAAGTTTAACCGTTGTGAGCCCTGCGACCATTACTATTTTGCGACAGCCCCAAATTGCCCACACTATTCACAAAGACACAATCACCCGAGTGGCCCCAGATTTAGCCCGCTTAACACCACTCCCCGAAGGAGTGCGCCTGATTGTCGATGGATACCAGGGTGAAAATATTCGCTGCCGCTATGCCCCGAACAAGCATGTTTGGATAAAAAAAGAAGATCTCAGCCTCGGTGATAGTACCGGACCCACACCAGACTCAGTGGCGCGGACCATACAAGTGAAAGACGATAGTTATGGCGAAACCGTCGTAATACCGCTAAACCAGCGTCTGCCATTTCTAGTTGAACAAAATCTCAAAACTAATCATCTCAACATCAAAATTTATGGCGTATTAGCTGATACCGACTGGGTTTACCAAGCACCAGACGGCGGCAATTCAAAACTCATCGACAACCTCAGCTGGAAACAACCAGAAGACAGTGTTTATCAAGTTGACATTGACTTAGCCGGAACGCGTCAATGGGGCTATTTCGCCGATTTTGACGACAACAATCTCAATTTGCATATAAAGCGACCACCATCATTGAAGCCAATTACCGAAGATGCAATCTCACCACGTCTGCAAGGACTAAGCATTTGTCTTGACCCCGGTCACGGTGGCAAGGAAACCGGTGCCATAGGTCCATCAGCCGTGCGCGAAGCTGAAATTAATCTGGCCATTGCTCTCAAGTTTCGAGATCTGCTTGTGGCTGAGGGAGCCACTGTATTCATGACTAGAGTTGATGATATCGATGTCTCTCTCAATGACCGTGTTGAATTTGCCAAAGCAAAGAGTGTCGATTTGCTAATTTCAATTCACAACAATGCCCTGCCAGATGGCCGCGACCCCAATAAAGAACACGGTACATCTAGCTACTGGTATCACCCACAGTCTCAAGAACTAGCGGCCTGCATCAAAAATGCCGAGGCCAAAGAGCTTCTATTTCCTGATATCGGCGCCCGCTATCAAAACTTGGCCCTCTGCCGCCCAACCAATATGCCAGCTGTTCTAGTAGAAGTTGGTTTCGTTTGCAATCCCGATGAATATGCCAGACTTATTAGTCCAGCTAGCCAACAAACGGCAGCCCAAGGCATGCTTAAGGGGCTAATCAACTACTTTTACTCTGCGAAAAAATAGAGATAAACATGGCAGAAGCTGAAAGAGCACTGGCAATTGACATTGGCAATTCTAGAATCTGCTGTGGACTTTTTGTCGACGGTCAACTGAACGAAACCTGGAACTACAGCACGGCCGACCCAGCTACAGCCTCATCGCACCTAAATAGTTTGCACAACAAATATGGCCGTGGGCTAATTGCAGTATCGTCGGTGGTGCCGGGAGTTTTACCTAGCATAATCGAGCAATGGCCCAACGCTAAAGACAAAATATTTGAAGTTTCAGCTAGCAGTCAAACTCTAATTACCGGTCTCTACGACTCCATGGGCTCAGACCGTGTCGCCAATGTAGCAGCGGCCTTTAAACTTCATACCAACGATGCTGAAGCAGCCATTGTCATTGACTTTGGCACTGCCACCACACTAACTGCAGTCAACAACAAAGGCAATTTTCTCGGTGGCATGATATCTCTTGGGCTGACAAAAACATTTCAAGCTCTGCACTATTCAACAGCACAACTACCAGAACTCTCAGTGCAAGAACTAGAGAACCTCTCGCTATCTTCACCCTTAGCCTTTGACACGCAGACAGCCATCGAAAGAGGCTGCGTTATCGGACACATTGGCATGGTTAGGTATTGGCTTGAACGCGCTCTCAAGAGCCTGCCCGATAAAACTACAGTGGTAGCAACAGGAGGGCTGGCACGCTTAATTGCACCAGCCATCAAATTGTTCGATCATGTAGATATCAATCTGACCCTAAAAGGAATCAAGATTATTGGCGAGGCGGCAGCGGACCAAGCGGGTCAAGCTTGAGACTCTGCTCAAGTTGATCGCGGTACGCCATATTGGTCAGAGCTTCTACTGAATACATTTCATCGTGCCAGTAACTTGCTTCACGCTCTTTCAATTCTTCTAAACGCTGGAGCAAATTGGCTGGTATGAGCTCGTCTTGCATTAAGTCCTCAGTTCTAGTTTCGAATAAATTTCAGTACTATCAATTGCACTTCTTCAGTTTAGTTCGCTTTATCGAAACCGCAATTCTTGACTTCCGGGCATATACAATAGAAACCGGCGCCAAATCAGCTTCTTCAAAGTGCCACATAAAATCGAAATCTTAGTGTTTTCGAATATATACCTGTGCCCCATCTCAAGGTGGATTACTAAGATCCACTTCGATACACCGGTTTTTTATCAGACCTTTGCTAAGATGGAACTAAGCTATTCAAACAAAGTCCAACAAGTAACTACGCAAGCAACTACGAAAGTATCTCCAGAGCTAGTAATGATGAATCTAAAACTTCGACTTGAAAGACTATGCGACACCCGCTCTTGGGTGCGTCTGCACTTCATGGACGGCACCAGCCTGATTGGCCGGGTACTGCGCATAGGCCAAGACTATGTCGAGATAGAGTCGTTTGGAGAGGCCGACAGACATGGCACCCCAGACTATTCCAAACATCTAATTCCGCTTGGTCTGATCAAGTTTTTGACTATTGAATCAGCGCGATTTGCTGAAGCTGAAAGACGCAGACTTGACTATCTGTCTCAGCTTGAATCCAACCCCGATGCTATTTCAGAATTAGAGCGTTAGCTCTTTGATAGGCCGCTAGCTCTTAATTGGGCCGCTAGCTTTTTGCCAGGGCGCCAGCTTTGCGCTTAGCGCTCCAACCTTCAACATTGGCTTGCTTGGCCCGAGCCACTGCCAGAGCACCATCTGGCACCGCCTTGGTGATTACACTACCGGCCCCAACCACAGCCTCAACACCAAGCTCTAACGGGGCAACCAAAACTGAATTACTACCAGTTGAAGCCCCATCATTGATAATTGTGCGGGCCTTTTTCTTGGTCAGATGGTCATAATTGGCTGTAATAGTGCCAGCGCCGATGTTGACGTGATTACCCAAAAGCGCGTCACCAACATAACTTAAGTGTGAAACATTGGTATGGTGACCAATTTCGGCCTTTTTCAATTCGACGAAATTACCCACTTTAGAAGAATCACCAATGACATTGCCTTCGCGTACATGGGCAAATGGGCCTATTTTGACGCCGTCACCAATCACTGAATTGTTAACTTGCGAATTATTGATAGTGGTGTTGTTGCCAATTTTGACCACACCCTTAATCACAGTAAACGGCCCAATCTGACAATTGGAGCCAATTTCAATATCGCCGACTAAATAACAACCAGGCAAGACGAGGGTTTCTTCGCCAATGCTTACCTCGGGGGCAATCCAGGTAGCACTGGGGTCAACAATAGTAACGCCCGACTCTAGAGCCAATTTCGAAGCAGTAATGTCGCGCAAATGCACTGTTGCTTCGGCCAACTCCACTCGTGAATTGATGCCACAAACTTCTCTAAAGTCAGTCAATATCATAGTTTCAGCAATGTGCTTGCCGTGATAAGCCCACGCCACCAAATCAGTCAGATAATATTCTTTCTGCTTGTTGTCACAAGAAAGCGAATTGAGACCGGCAGCAGCAGCGGGCCACTCGATGCAATAGATGCCAGTGTTTACTTCATTTATTAGCTTCTCACCAGGGGAAGCATCCTTATCTTCGACAATGCCACGCACCTTACCATCTTGATCACGGACCATCCGTCCATAATTTTTCGGGTCTGGCACAACAGTGCTCAAGGCCGTTATCACAGCCTTCTTCTCGCGGTGGGTAGCCAGAAGTTCAGCCAGGGTATTTGCTTGCAAAACCGGGGCATCACCCACCGTAACAATGAGAGTGCCTTCAAAACCTTCTAGAGCAGGCATAACCTGCATCACTGCATGGCCGGTGCCCAGCTGAGGCGACTGCAAATGCGTTGAGAATGGGCAAGCAGGCGGATTACTCCTGACAAAGTCACTGACGATATCAGCAGAATGTCCCACTACCAGATGCAAATGCTCCAGCCCCAGAGCACCAACAGCATCCATGACTCGACTTAAAATAGCGCGACCAAGAACTTCGTGAAGCACTTTGGGCTTATTAGACTTCATCCGCTTGCCTTGACCGGCAGCCAGCACAATCGCTCTAACAGGTCGCATAATCACTCCATAAGGTGTAGCAAGCAATGATTATAAGCCGTAAAAGCAAAAAGCCTCACCAGAAGTGAGGCTCTTTTGAAATGTCCGCAGTGTTGGTGCCGCCCCAACAGACTCAATCCCTTGTGTCTCTCGTACTGGAGTTCCTGCGATGAACAAGGCTAATCGTATCCATTCCTCCACACTATTGGCCACCTTTTAACCTTTCGTTTATTATGCCCGTAACAAGCGTAATATCTTGTGGCATATAGATAGTGAGCCCAAATCACAACAATTAGTATCAGATGGTATCAGCAGGCGACTATAGAGAAATAGACGGAAGAGCACTAAAATTGTTTCCCCACGTAACAAAAGTAATGTTGCATAAAAGAAAAAAGCACAATCTAGGCAGTCTGATAATGTCGCCATTGGCCATTAGCATGCTCTTGGCCAGCCAAGGGAGTGTTGCTTTAGCCCAATATCGCAAAGCACCAGCCAAGCCTGCCCAATCGGGCGTCTATCCTGAATATCGCAGCCGCTTCGGCACAATTCGCTGGGTGCGCGACCAAATGCCTCTAAAAGTCTACATATCGCCAGGCCTGACCCTTGATAGTATGACCGACCCCAATCTGGGAGTCCCAATAGCCAACACTGACAACCTGCCAGCCTGGCCCAATTTGGTAGCAAATGTATTGAGCAACCCGGAACAGTTTCAAGCCCTAAAGAGAGCAGATGGTTATGTCGACGGCCACTATCAAGCAGCCCTAGAAGGTGTTTTGTCATGGAAACAATTCGAGCGTGAAGGGCTGTTCTCATATGAGATAACCCAAGACCCAGGAGATGCGGACATCTATGTCTTTTTCACCAATCACTTCGTGGGAAAAAGCGGCATGGCCCTTTTTGCTCAAGATATTCGTGGATACACTTCAAAAACGAACTTTCCTTATAAAGCAATTCTCGCCGGTGGCCAAGCCGACTTCAAACCAGCCGTCATTGTGCTCAGGACAACAGACGGCCAGGGCCAACCGATGTCGCTGGGAAAACTGAAAGCGGCGGCCACCCACGAATTTGGCCATGCGCTAGGTATTGAAGGACACAGTACCAATCCAGTAGATTTGATGAGTGCCTATTATGGCCGAGGAGTGATTTCGCCTAACGACGCAGCGACAATTAGGCATCTCTATCGCTTGACACCAGACTTAATACCATAAGATAAAAACAAAAATGAAAGGCTCTGACGACTACTCAAACAGAAGACCGCGGCCTCGCCCATCGGCGCCGCCACCTGGCGCGAGTAACGATCTAAGTCGCGGTTCTGCAAGAAATTTTAGTAAATACAGCGATGGCAGTCGAGAACTAGTTAATCAAGATCAAGATGATCAAGACCTAGATGATGAAGACCTAAATAATGACAATTTTACGGCGCCAAATAGCCGCTACGCAAATACAACTCGCCGGCCAAGGCCGCAAACTAATGGCACACCTAGCAAAACTAAAAGCAAAGGCAAAAGTAGGGCTGAAAAAGCGGCAGAAAAGAAAGAAAGAACAAAGAGACTGCGCTCTTTGCTGGGCAATCAAGCAATTTGCTTAGCTATTATATTTGCACTAGTGGCTGGCTTTAACTGGATGGCGGCTGACTATAGCGGCGAATACATAAGCCAAGATCGCGCCCTAGGCTTGGTCAAACTCTCGCTCGTTCGCGAAGCTACTTACGTCGATGGCGAACTTTCATATAACGGCACTACTAACTTAGAGATGCAGCAAGGTGCTCAACCGAAAGAACAAAAGGTAGATTTGACTTTTATTTCGGCCAATAACGCCAACGCCGCCCATACCAAATTCAGCAGACCCGGACTAATAACAAGAGCACGGTACATTGGCACCATTGACGGGTCGATAGCCGAAGGGGCAATCGTCGATGCCAAAGGCAGTCACAATGTAAAATTGACCAAGAACATTGTCGCTTCACTCTTCAAGCAATTGCAGCATCACACCCCATCTGTGCAGCTACCAAGGCCACCAAAACTCTTCCAGGTGCCAGATGCCGCACCACGGGTGCCACTACCAAACGAAACCGATTCAACCAAACCCTTTACTTATGGCGGCAGTTCAAAATCGCCTGATTCACATTAGATATTACAAATAGCAGCCTAAATTCAATTGCCCCTCGGTTATGCCATTCAGCATTCGCAGGACCGCAATTGCAGGTGAATCTATGTATAAAGTTCTTTCTCTCACGAGCGCCATCACTGCTTCGGTGATAGCAGCTTCTCTTTTCGTATGCCCGCCAGGGTATGCCACAGAAGTCGAAGCCGAGGTCGCCCACTGGGGCTTTATTGATGTATCAGGAAAGCTAGCGATCAAACCGCAGTTTCTCAGCGTTGGTAGCTTTCATGAAGGTCTAGCAGCAGTGCAGATCAATGTCAAAGATGGAGAAAGCACAACCGAGAAATGGGGATTTATCGATAAAACTGGAAAAATGGTGATCGCAGCTCAATTTGAGGACGTGCAAGAGTTTTCGGAGGGCCTAGCAGCAGCCAGGCAAGACAAATGGGGTTTCATTGACAAGAGTGGAAAATTTGTCATTGAGCCACAATTCGAGAGCGCAGGCCACTTTAGCGAGGGCTTGGCGAGCGCAGCGGCAGACCATCTAAGTTGGGGCTTCATTGATAAAACTGGCGCCTTTAAAATAGAGCCGCAATTCGCTTCAGTCAACGACTTTGCCAACAACCGAGCAGCAGTACTTATCAGCGATGGCTTTGGCTCTTACACTTTTAAAAGCGGTTTTGACACTTACGAAGTGCGTGGCGGGCAGTGGAGCTATATCGACAAAAGCGGACAAATTGTCATAGACAGCCTCTTTGAGGGCGCCGGACTATTTTGCCAAGAACTTGCCCCAGCCGCTGTTGGTATCAAGCAAGGGCTGAACAAACCAGACAAATGGGGCTTCATCAACACCAGTGGAAAGCTAACAATAAAACCGCAATTTAACGCTGTTCATGCGCCTTCCGAAGGCTGTGCGGCAGTGCAGTTTGGTACATGGAAGAGCATAGGCCAAGGGCAGCGCTCGTGGATACCGGGAAAATGGGGCTATATCAATCTCTCTGGCAAGAAGCTTATAGCCCCACAATACGACGGCGCCGACAGATTTTCAGAAGGTCTGGCCAGTGTTCTTATCAACGAGAAGTGGGGCTACATCAATAAAGATGGCAAGATGGTGATTAGCCCAAACTACAGTGGAACGGGCGAATTTCACGAGCAACTTGCCCCAGTTCTTCCCTAAAACCATAGTTAGGCTCGTTAGCCCTGCCCTTTGACAGAAGCAAAACTCTGCACCGCATCGCTGCCCAAGACTCCTGCGCGCTCATGACTGAGTTCGATAACAGTGGCAGCAGGCGGACAAAATAGCCTGATGTTACTGCGCGGATCAGCCCCTAGACCACGTGATATGTGAATCTTGGTACGCCCCACCTGCAGCATGCCCGAGGCATTTTCACGTGGCAATTCAGAATCGGTAATGATTGCCCCAAGACCAGGCAAGCGCACCTGACCACCATGGGTATGACCACCAAATGCTAAATGCAAACCAGCTCGTGAAAGCATTTCTAGCTGCCTGGGTAAATGGAATAGACCAAGCTTTAAAGCGCCGGCTGGAGCGCCTTGCATTAGCGTCTCTAGCGCAGCTTCTTTGATGCCAGGATAATCAATGCCGGCAATAAATAGGTTTTCGCTAGCAATATAGTGAGACTGGTTAACTAAAACCTTAAAGCCACCTGCCTCAAGAGCAATGCGGTGAGGCTCGACATTGTTGCGCACAGGCGGATGACGATGCTGGCGGAATATCCGGCCAAGAGTCTTATTGTAAATCGAGTAATCGTAATAGTCATGATTGCCGAAAACTGCATAGGCACCAAGCCTGGGTTGGCGAGCAAGAAGTTTGGGGCCATATTTCAAGCCATCCAAAAATTCGAAGACATCGCCGGTGAGAAGCACCAAGTCGTAATCTTGATCGGTAATAGAGCGAATGAAATCTACTTTCTCATCATCACTTCCTGACAAATGCAAATCAGAAATGTGCAAAATCTTCAAAGATTGATGACTGACTATAGCACTACCCGTAGTATCAGACTTGGTTTGCACGGCAAGGCGCTCTAGGCGATAACGCCTAGTCTCGACCCTAGTGCCATAGTAAAAAAGCCCCAGGCCCAAAGCAGCCAGAGAGAGGCCTGCCAGCCCCAAATAAAGCTTGTAATTCTGCTGCTTAGACAAATTCTTCTACCACATGATAGCGCTCAGACGGCTTGTTACCTGGTACAGCAGTGGGCCGCGGGGCAGAATCAGGGGCAGTTAAAGTATTGGCCAACCAACGGCAAGGGAAAGCAATTCCAACCATAACTAGACTGCTCAAGAAATCATAAATAAGTGGATACCAACTCATATTGCGAGCATGTTGAAAAACCCATGGTTGCCAGGCAAGAGAAGCACGATTACCATCAAGCAAATAAGAAACGAGACAACTACCTAACAAATAAAAGACACCTGATAGATGCACCACAATTAGACCGGCAACAACTGACATGAGCTGGCTGACACTGGTGCGCTTTCCCCGGGTAATCATGCCGACCACTGCTGCGGCTGGAATTAGGGCCAACAGGTAACCAAAACCAGGCTCAAGATAGTAGCCAACACCGCCGCCCGAGGCAAAGGCGTGGATACCAAGAAGTGGTCCAACAACACCAAGCACAATGAAAGTAGCGCAAGCTATGGCCCCTAGCAGTGGCCCAAGAACATAACCGACAAAAACTGCAGCAGCAGCTAATGGCATATAAAAAGTCTTACGCACAGTATTAGTGGGCGCCTTAAGCAGTGGCAAATAGGCCTCTACTTTGCTTTGATAACGCTCCGGAACAATGTTGAAAGCGTAGCGAATTTGATTTTCAGCAAAACTAGTTAAATTACGCTTTGTAGCAATGGGCACTTCAAAGGATGTAAACGAAGCCAGGAACAGCAAAAGAACACCAAGCAGGGTGAGAACAATCTGGCCCAAAAGTGACCTACGTCTGGTGCGCGGCGATATATCCTGGGCAACTAAACGCAATTTTCCACCTCATTTGAACAGCTCTATTTTCGTTTGCCGCCTTATGACAAGTCAAGCCCCGCTATATCCAGAACATGCATAGAAGTCATGTCTTTTTCGCAATACTTTGACGATTAAGCTAAATTCGTATCCGTTACAGTCAAAGCAGGCGGAACAAAGAGTTCATCAAGAGACTCAGGACTGAAACTAAAGCCCGGTATTAGCGAGCTTACATCTCTCTCTTTCACTCTTTTCTTAAATAAAGTAAGGAAATCTGGCGACGACAACCTATCGGTCCAGAGCACAAGAGCGTCTTCGTCGTTGTCTTGGTAATAGTTGCGGCGCACACCTAAACTGCGAAAACTATACTTGCCATACAAACGTTGGGCAGAATCGTTAGAAACTCGTACTTCAAGTGTGATCCACTCAGCCCCCACTTTACGGGCTTGAATGATGTCACTAACCAACAATCGCTCCCCCACATGCATGCGGCGAAAGTCAGGATGCACCGCCAGAGTGGTAATGTGAGCCTCTTCACCAATCAGCCAGAAACCTGAATAACCCAAGAGCCGCTTATCTTCAGAATCGCGGGCGGCAAAATAATGACCGGTAGGATTGGTCAGCTCGTTGGTAAAAGATTGGCGCGACCAATGATGAGAGCCGAAAGCCACGGGTTCAATTTCCATGACTTGCTCAAGATCGCTCAGAGTTAGAGCACTTATCTCAACTAGATTCGACTTTTTCGATGGCATCGCCGTTTTTCAGAGTCACCGATGCACCCCGCAAATAAAGCGGCTCGGTCAGCCGATAATGAAATGCAGAAGCGCCCACCCCCTTCAAAGATACCCGAAGCCAGGCCATTTTGGCTTGTAATGAAGCAATATTATTAACGACAGGGCTCAATTGCGCCTTCCAAATAGGTTCGATTGCAGGCTCAATAGCATCTTCAGTAGCCTTCAATCTAGCCATAACCGCAGGGTCCACGTGCCAAAGTGGGCAGAGCCCTAATTTCTCTGACAGACTCTCGTAAGTTAAGTAAACGGGTTCTTGCACAGCAACTAAATCATAAAAATCTTGAACAGGCTCAGGGCGGTAGACAGCGAGATAGCAATGACTGCGTGAGGCGGCCTTAATCACACCAAATATTTGCTGGGCGACTTCTGCCGCAGTCAAACCGGGTAGTGCTCGCTCAAGCAAATCGAAGCAGGCCACTTCTAGTGAGTTCAGTCCGACTAGAGGCAACTTAAGGGCCTGAGCCAGGGTACGCGCCGTGGTTATGGCCACACGTATGCCAGTAAAACCACCAGGGCCAATACCCACAGCAATGGCACCAATGTCAAATTTACTCAACTGATTTTCAGTAATTAGCCTATCTATGGTTGGAATCAAGAGACTAACTGACTCTTGGCGATTGGCCTTTTTGGCCCCTACCATATTGCCACTAAGAGGCAAGCGCGGATCGTCTACAGCCAGTTCGGCAAAATCAATACGCTGACAATCTAAGATTTTGCCGCCTTCAAATAGAGCGACTGTCAATTCACGCCCACTCGTATCAAAGGAGAGAAAGAGCATTACTTTTCTTTCTTCTGCTCGTCGTCTTCTAACTCAGATACAGCTTCTGGCTCGATTGCGGCTTCGGAACTGGCCTCAGTAGACCCGGCACCATTAGAATTTTCGTCTAGTTGTGCGTCTACTTCTTCACCACTAAGCAAGTCATTGACACCTTGAGCGCCCAGCAAAACTTCTAGGTCTTCAATACTGATGAAGCCATTTTCGCCATCAGGATTAATACCTTGAGCTTCTTGCACTTGCTTGATGATATTGATCAAATCTTCTGGAGTCATACCTTCAGGTAGATTCTCAAAGGTAAGGTTATCAAGATCGTCCACATCTACCGATTGTGGTTGAGCACGGAAGATCTGTTGAATAGACTCGGCTTGAATACTGCGTAGAAGCTGATTGAACATATTGAAGGCTTCACGTTTGTACTCTTGCAATGGATCTTTTTGACCATAAGCCCGGAGCTGAATGCCTTCGCGCAGCAAATCAATGTTGTGCAAATAATCAACCCACTTACTATCGATATTGTGCAGCAATACCTGACGCTCAAATTCGCGCATATCTTCAGTACCAATGTGCTCTTCGCGTACTTTGTACGCGAGTTCAACATCTTCCCAAAGTCTCTGCCTTAGATCTTCGTAGGCAAGACCCTTAAGTTCTTCTGGTTTCACTTCTGCCAACATTGGAATATCAACTGCCAGGTTGCGCAGAACTTCAGGAAGTTGCTCGTCATCCCAAAGGTCACTTGATGAATCAGGATCGATTTGAGCTTCGAGAATCAAGTCTAAGTGCTCGCGTAACATGTCGTGCATGCCCATCTTGAGGTCGGCTTTCTCTAAGATGCGGCGGCGCTCTCTGTAAATAACTTCACGCTGAGTATTGAGCACATCGTCGTACTGCAATACGTGCTTTCTGGTATCGAAGTGATGGGCTTCAACTTTCTTCTGGGCATTCTCGATAGACTTGCTGACCATGCCCGATTCAATCGGCATATCTTCATCAGCCTTGATCATATCCATCAAGCGCGATATGGCAGCACCGCCAAAAATACGCATTAGTTGATCTTCAAGAGACAAGAAGAAGCGGGTAGTACCAGGGTCGCCCTGACGGCCAGCCCTGCCTCTCAACTGGTTATCGATTCTTCGCGCTTCATGCCTTTCAGTACCGATAATATGCAAGCCACCAACAGCAACAACTTCGTCGTGCTCTTTGTCTGTTTGCTCTTTCATTTTCGGGGTCAATTCTTTGACCTTCTCTTCATAAAGAGCCAGCCTTTCTGGGTCGTTATGCAACTCTTCAGTATCAGGAAACTCTTTCAATAGCTTTTCTTTAGCTAGATACTCAGCGTTACCACCAAGCAAAATATCGGTACCACGGCCAGCCATGTTGGTAGCTACAACAACTGCACCTTTACGGCCAGCTTGAGCAACAATCATCGCTTCTTTAGCGTGCTGCTTAGCGTTCAAGACATGGTGATCAATGCCTTTGCGAATGGCTGCTACTACTTTAGCGGTGCGCATCATAGAAAAGAGCCGCTCAGCTAGTTCTTCTTCTTTAGGTAACTCAGACTCGGCCTTTTTTACTAGCTCTTGCAATTTATCTATATCTATTTGGCCGGGGCGCTCAAAGATTTTGCGCAAGCCATCAATAGTCTCTCCACTTAAGTTGCGAGCTTTCATGTGGGTGTCGATATTTTTGATTTTCCAGATCAAATATTCATTCATTTTCTGGGGCTTACTTAAAAGCTCATCGATTAGTTCTGACTTTTCAATCGAAACTGTACCGACTAGAACCGGGCGGCCTAATTGGTGCATATCAACAATTTCTTCTACAACTGCGATGTACTTCATGCGCTCGTTTTTGTAGATGATGTCTGGATAGTCAATACGTTGGTTGCCGCGGTTGGTGGGAATAGCCACCACATCAAGGTTGTAGATCTTGGAGAATTCAGCCGCTTCGGTCATGGCAGTACCAGTCATACCGGCCAACTTAGGATAGAGCCTGAATAAATTTTGGTAGGTGATAGAAGCGTAAGTCATGGTCTCTTCTTGAATCGGCACACGCTCTTTCGCTTCAATCGCTTGGTGCAGACCATCGCTCCAGCGGCGGCCTTGCATCATACGTCCAGTGAATTCATCGACGATACAAATTTCGGGTTTGCCTTCTTCGTCTGGATGAATGACATACTCAGTGTCGATGCGATAAAGCTCTTTGGCACGCAAAGCTTGCACTAAGTGGTGCGAATAGTTGTGGTGCATATCGAAAAGGTCACCGACATCAAGCATTTTCTCAGCATTGATGATGCCTTGCTCGGTAAGCAATACGTTGCGTTGCTTCTCATCAACCCAGTAATCGCACTCTTCATCGTCTTTATCTTTGCCACGCTCAAGCAGCGGGGCCAGTTGCGACATGCGCACATAAAGATCGGTATGAGAATCGCGGGGGAAGCCCGAAATAATTAAGGGCGTTCTAGCTTCGTCAATGAGGATGTTATCGACTTCGTCGACAATGGCGAAGTAATAAGGACGTTGCACGAGTTCATCGAGTGATTTGCGCATATTGTCGCGCAGATAGTCGAAGCCAAATTCGTGGTTAGTACCATAGGTGATATCAGCACGGTAGGCTTGATATTTTTCATGGTCAGGCTGGTGCGAATACACCAAACCCGTACTGAGGCCAAGGAAATTGTAGAGGCGGCCCATCCACTCAGAATCTCGGCGAGCCAGGTAATCGTTGACAGTAACAACGTGAACCCCTCGGCCAGCTAGAGCATTGAGATAAGTGGGCAAGGTAGCAACCAGGGTTTTACCTTCACCGGTGCGCATTTCAGCAATTTTGTTAAAGTGCAGAGCAGCACCACCCATAAACTGCACATCGAAGTGCCGCATACCAAGCACACGCTTGCCAGCTTCGCGACAAACGGCAAAAGCTTCAGGCATGATTTCTTCTAGAACACGGGCCAGCACAATGTCTTTCTTTGTGCGCATCTGCCCGGGCATCTTTGGCGTTTCGTCAGGTATTAACTTAACGTCTTCAACGTCTTTAAGAGCGTTGGCGATTTTGTCCTTAAACTCAGCGGTTTTGCCTTGCAGTTCTTCATCAGTCAGCTTCTGCATCGCTTCGTCAAACGAATTGGCCTTATCGACATAAGGCTGGAGATGCTGTACACGCTTTTCGTTGGTATCTCCGAACAATTGCTTGAGAAAACCTTTTGCCTTCTCTTCCAGAACGTCCAACATCAGCTAAATCTCCCACCAATAGAATGCATCACGGCGTATCTTACCGCGCAAACAGTTGCGGCGCCGTCAGTACCACGGCTATTTTAACATCTTGCAGTATCCCTATTGGGATGCTCAGAGACCGCCACGCCTGCTATCATTGGCTCGTCAAGGGCGCCAAGCGGCACCGAGGCTAGATATGAACAAAACTGAATATCATGGACAACAACAATGAACGAGCCGAAGCCAAGCACAGATACAAAAGAGCAAGACCCGAGCCTACAAAAGAAAGCGCTCTCAGGCCTTTCTCTAGATGAATTGACTACATTTGTCAAAGAGCAGGGGCTGCCAGCCTTCAGAGCTAAACAAATTCACACCTGGATTTATGTCAAATATGCAAACTCTTTTGAAGAGATGACAGATCTCTCAGTTGAGTTGCGAGAAAAGCTTAATCAAGTGGCCCAAGTGCCCCTGCTTAAAATTGCCCACCTCGAAGTAAGTAGAGACGGCACCCGCAAATATCTCTTTGAGCTACCAGATGGCAAATTAGTCGAATCAGTACTAATGACTTTTCAAGACCGCCCCAGCCTATCAGCCTGTGTCTCGTCACAAGTTGGTTGTGCTGTCGGTTGTACTTTCTGCGCCACTGGCTATTTGGGCTTCAAGCGCAATTTGACCAGCCAAGAAATTGTTGACCAGGCCATGTCAATTCAGCGTGAATCAGGCCAACGCATAGCTAACATCGTGTACATGGGCCAAGGCGAGCCCCTACTCAACACTGAAGAAGTAATTGCATCTATACATGTTGTGAATCAATCAGTAGGCATTGGTGCTCGCCACATCACTGTTTCTACTTCTGGTGTGGTGCCCGGGATCAAACGCCTAGCAGAAGAGAATCTGCCCGTGACACTGGCACTCTCACTGCATGCACCTGATGCTTACACCCGCGAAGAAATTGTACCGATCACGAAGAAATGGCCTATCAACGAAGTGATGGCCGCAGTGCGCGACTACTACAAAACAACAAAACGACGCGTGACCATCGAGTATGTATTGCTTGAAGGAGTGAACGACTCACTGGAACAGGCCATTCAGCTAGCCGAACTAGTGAAAGATCTGCACTGCAATATCAATTTAATTCCCTTCAACCCCACCAAAAACAACGAAGGCGAAATCATGTACGGTCGCCCCGAACTGCAGGTACAGCACCGCTTTGCTAACGCCGCAGGGCGCACCGGTAAAACTGTCACTATTCGCCTTGAGCGCGGTACAGACATTGACGCGGCCTGCGGACAGCTGGCTAACAAGTTTGTGCAAAGCTGACCAGGCCAAGTTCATAGTCACTAAGTCCATAGTCACTAAGTTCATAGACACCCACCTCAGTGCCCAATGAAGCGGTTAAGAGAAAAAATATTCCACGGCGCCAAAGAGCATCGTGGAATATAAAGTAACCTGCTTTACTGTCGTTCTAGAAGCTATCTATTAGAACTATCTATTAGACGACGCGCTAATAATAGCATTTTGCGTAACAATCTCTTCTGGTTGCGGGCCTTTAGGGCCACCAGCATTGGCTGCATTAGCAAGGCCAACTATTGTTATAAACAAAGCCAAAGCCACTAAGCTTAACAACTGTCTCTTCTTTTCGCTCATTTTTCTCCCCGCCAAACTAACAAAATACTAGCAGAGAAGATCTCAGATCTGAGCCACTGACAACGCCAGAACAAATTTGCTTTCTTCAATTTTTACAAACATGCTCAATAACCTCTGCAGAAGCAGAATAACTTAAGCTCTTCTTAGCAAGATAGCCGAAAGAGAACCCAAAACAGTGAGCATCATTAACGGCAGATAAGCAGCGAGGGTTCCATCTATACGGCCGTTGACTGCCAAGGCCATAGTTATCTCTTGCAAAAGAAAGAAAGTGACAATCAAGAAACCGCCATAGATTAAGGAGAAATCTGCCCCTTTACGCTTGCGGAAGAACACCATAGGAGCAGCTGCAATAACCAAGAAAAAGCAGCTCAGCGGATAGGCAAAACGGCGATGATATTGCAGAGCAAGAAATGGTGGCACTGCTACCGATGCTCGTTGCAAAAGCTTTATGTTCCCGAGCAATTCGCCACTGGTCTTATCCAAAGTGGTTTTAAAATTCAATCCAATAGTTTTATCTGATTGCACCACAAAGGGCAATTGCATTGACTGAAACTGCATTTGAACCCCACTTCCAGAAGAAAGCGAGAGAGGCTGAGTGCTATCAAACAGCTCAAAAATCTTACCGTCATGAAGCGTCCATGAACAGTCAAGCCACTGGGCAGAGCCGGCATAAACAAGCTTAACACCGTTCTTGTTGGTCAAGTCAAAACAAACCAAGGTAGAGACTTTCTTACCTTGATCATCGGCCACAACTTGCTCTTTACCCAGTTCAATAATCTTAGAAGTATTAATCACTCTGCCGTCATCAGACTTTTCTTCCAGCCTCAACTCCGAACGCTCAGGAAAGGGCCGTTGGGCTTTATTGGCAGCAATGATAAACAAGCGGCGAGCAAGGTCTCGACACTGCGGTGCTGCATATTCAGAAATGAGAAAAGCTGCTGAAGAGCTAAGAAAACCCATAACAAGAAAAGGAGCAAGCACCCGCGGAAGAGGAACGCCTAGCAATTGCAAAGCCATTACTTCGCAATCACGACTGGAGCGAATCAAAACAAGCATCACAGCCATGACGACGCCGGATGGTAGGCAATAGACCAAACCAGTAGGCAACTGCAAAACCATAATTGTCAAAACCGTCTGCAGTGACAAACCAGATGCTGTCGTCATATCAAGCACATTTTTAAACTCAGTAGTGCCGTAAAAAATACCAATAATGGCAAAAGTACCAACCGCTAGCACCTGCAGAGTCTCGAGCATGATATAACGATCGTAGAGCTTCATTTTGGTTTGGCCTCAAAAGCACCAGCGTGTATACATCGTTATATCTTGCTCGATGGGCAGCTCAGCGCTGATAACAGCAGGTTCTTCTCTACCAGCCTGGCTGAGAATATGACCGCTTGAATCGATAATTGTGGACGGCCCCAAAGCGGTAGCAAAGACAAAAGAGCGGTGATTCTCCGCCGCTCGCATAACGCAAAATGACACCATCTGATCACTCAATATTGAGAGGCGAAACCAACTATTGTCGCTTGAATCGGTTAAGACTTCACCGCCAGCTCTAACACCAGCAGAACAAATCTGTGGAGAGAGATTCTCAAAACAAATAACAGGAGTTACCCTTACCTTACCAAGATCAAAAACGACTGGTGTCTCCCCTGAACTGACATCGTTGTACTCTTTACTTAAGCCGTAGAGCAAACTCCCAAGTGGCGTCCTTCGAATCCAATCAGGCGTATACTCACCCACCGGCACAAGATAACGCTTGTGATAAATCTCAGGTAAAACTTTGCCGTCCTGGGTAAAGGCACAAACAGAATTGAAAAGTCGCGCCTGTACGTCTTTATCAAAGATTCCCACCACCCAAGCTTGCTTGTTCCTGGCAGCAATTTGCGAAACCATGTTTAGGCAAGCAGCATTGGTTCTGAAATTTAGAGCTATAGACCATTCGGGCCAAACACAAACAGAATTAGCTGGACTCTTTGCACACAACTCAAAATATTTTTTGAGCAAATCAGCCACTCCGACCTGATGCGATTTAACAGAACGTCCCGCCTGCACAGCTGAAAATATGAGTTTTTTCTTCTCAGTAATTCTCTCGCGTTCTAAGCGAGAGTATCCAAACCACAAAAGCATCAACGAAACTAAAACAGTCAAAGACGTATGGGCAAAAACCTTTCGTCGATTGGCAAAAGCAATTGCAGCAAACCGCTCTCGGCCCCAGGCATTAGAGGCCAGCAGTGCAGCAATATTAGCGTTTACCAACACAATCCAAGCACTAATGCCAACTCCACCGATAAGAGAAGCACTCTGCAGCACGACCAATTGCTTGTATTGACTATAGTGCAATGACGACCAGGGAAAACCCAGTAATTGAGTGGTGTTGCACATACGATCTATGAGAACCCAAGCCAGCGGAAGCACCACAAATGTGGGCCAATGCCATTTTTTCTCAAGCCTAACTGGCAACCAGCCACTAACAAGAGGTAGGGCTTTGATGATACAAGGAAAAATCGAGACATACGCGCCCTGCCAGGCCGCCAGCATAAGCCAGATGGCAACAGCAACAAACTGCGGACAGAAGTCAAACGTGCCTTCGCAATAGACAGAACGAAGTGTAAGGAGCCAACTCAAATAAACCAGGTTATAACCCAGACCGAAGCAAAAGCCACGAACACCGGCCAGCCAGGGGCTACGGGCAGCAAAAGAGAGCAGTAGAAGACTCGTCGGCAAAAACCAAGGCAAATACCACTGCTCTATACCAGGAGCAGCTAAACCAAGCACAGCTCCACAAATGGCCGCAAGAAGGCGAAAGTACCATTCAGAGCGACCCGAGTACGGCACAGTGGAAAGAGGAGAAGCCTCATCTCGTTTATGAACAGAGATTAAACCAGACACTAAACTTCGCAAAAGCAAGGAATTCAACAACACATTAGCGCACATAGAGTGCTAAATACCAGTAGTCAGGAGTCATTGAAGCATCAAAGATTTTCATATTGGCCAGAACGCTAAAAATGTACACATGACAATTGTGGCTTCAATCGATAGACTGACCCAATAATAAAGAAGCGGCTTAACGTCAATTCAGGTAGCCTTTCTAAACAAATAGCCCAAGTGAAAGAATGAACCCAGAAGTCAAATTTCTTACAGATGCTATGGCCGTGATCTGTTTTTTGATCACGCTCTCTTACTATCTTTTGCTCTTGTATAAGCCAAAGAGACGCAAGGCCGACCGTTCATTTACTAGCCTCACAGTGATTGTTCCAGCCCACAACGAACAGCGCTACATAGAAGCCTGCCTGCAATCTGTAATTAAGGCTGAATTTAAAGGCGAAAAAGAAATCATAGTTGTCGACGACGGCAGCACTGACGCCACCGCCGAAATTGTCTCGCGCATAAAGGCAGTAACCCTTATCAGGCAACCGCACCGGGGCAAAGCAGCCACCATGAATATGGCCATTGCTAGAGCCAAGGGCGAGCTTGTTGCCATTATTGATGGTGACACCGAAATAGATGCTAATACTTTAGAAGAAATGCGCAAGGACCTAGAACAAGAAAAAACAGCAGGCACCACCTGCCCTGTGGGAGTGAAAAACCGCAACGCCGGCCTGCTCATGTGGCTGCACGTAGAAGCGCTCTATGCCTCACTTCTGCGCTCAATTATGACTAAAGTAAATGCTAACATTGTCAACTCAGGTCAATGCGGAATGTTCCGCAAAGAAGAGCTGGTCAAGTGCGGTGGCTTTTCCACACTGGGTCTTTCCGAAGATATGGACATAGCAATTCGCCTTGTCAGAGCAGGTTATCACCTTGCACTCAGCGAAGGCACAATGGCTCACACCAACATGCCTGACAATTTCGCCTGGTTCTGGCAGCAGAGGCTTCGCTGGTTTCGCGGCAACATAAACATTGTTATGCGTCATACCCGCCTGAACACTGGAATCATAGATCTCTACAGCATGCCCCTTGTAATATATGGGTACATTCAGTCTTTAGTTATGGGTGGCTTTACGCTCTACAAAATCATTGACGGATATTGTGCTCAAGTGCAAGCCTCCGGTCAGTTTTTGAACTGGCCCATTGTCGCCTTTCTTATCGATTGGGTATCAGCAGTTGGTATAGTCAAATGGACCTTTAGACTTATGACCGGAGCAGCTCCATTTACCCCTGTCGACTTTATTGGTGCCATCGGCTCACTTTTGACCTATCCGCTCATTGTCATAGCCATTATCAAATTTGATAAGAAATTCGACATTAACCACATCATCCCCATACTGTTCATGGCCCCGCTCTGGTGGCTATGCATGATCGTTCAAGTAATTTGCATACCGGAGTTATTTAACAAGAAGCAATATAACATCTGGACAAAACCATCAGTTAACCAACCTCTTCCGGCTCCCAGCAAGGCGGCTGTAGGAGTTGAATGAGTACGACCACTTCAACCAAACTGAAACCACTTTACGTAGCACAAGCGGCTGCTCTGCTGCTTATCAGCGGCATGATTGCTATGATTTACACTACATGCTGGGGCTTGGCCATCAGGAATCCTTATGCCATTGAATACGAAGGCCATGTTTTATGGGCCTGCTTGCAGCTTGCAAAAGGCAGCAACATCTACGATTTAACAGCTCTGACTCAAGACCCATGGAGCGTCGTTATATACAACCCTCTATATTTTGCTATTGGCGCTCTTCTGCTAAAACTTTTCGACATGGGCTTTTTACCTCTGCGCATGCTGACTATGACAGCAGCGCTGGTTTGCTTTTTCAGCTTTGGGGCACTCCTGAAACGCTGTCGAGTGAGCGATTTTCATATGATCATTGCCCTAGTCATGTTCACCGGCTGCTTACCTGTCCTGCACTGGTCTTCAGTAGCCAGGGTAGACCTTCTGGGCCTAGCCTTATCTGTTATTGCCCTAGAAAGATTTGTCAAAAATTGGTGCGATACCAGCGGCGGTGAGCAGCCCAAATTATCAATCGCTACAGTAATACTTTCAACCTTGGCCTTCTACAGCAAACAGCAATATGTGGTCTTTATGGTAGCCACAGTTGTCTTTGCCTTATACAAGGGGCAAAAGCGCGTGGCTCTGCAGTATCTGGCCGCCTACACTCTAATGTGTTTAGCTATTGCCGCTGCGCTGCAAGCCTTAACAGGCGGCTACTGGGCCCACCTATCTTACGCTGCCGGCCTACCCTGGGAATGGGGCACAATCAAACTATTTCTCATCCCTTTTCTTTTAGACCCCAAAACCCTAGCCACTGTCATAATTATAATTACGGCAACCTTCTGGCATAAACACAAAGTAAGCAACAACTTGCCAAGTAAAGCACAAAGTATTGAGGCCCTGCCAGCCATACTGCTGCTTTGCTCCATACTGCCTGCACTCTATACCATGGGCCTGCGTGGCGCCTTTCACAATCACCTGCTGTGCGGTGAATTCGCTCTCTTTTGGCTAGGAGCACTTAAGCTAGAAAAGCTCCCTCAGAATTTCGCCACAGCAGCTATTTTTGCCAGCGCTGCAAGCTTGGCACCACTTCTAGACTTTACCAGCGCTATGGCTTTCTGCCACGGCCTGCGGGCTGATACAAAGGAAACCATAACCATGCTAAGCCAGAGCTGCACAGACAAACCCCTACTACTTACCGAAGACCCTTCACTCGCCATATTTGCCGGAGTCAAACCAGCAATGGTTGATGCCACCACAATTTTAAATATTGGCGCACTGCACCCAGGTCAACTCGACCTTTTGCTGCAAAGGCTCGATCAGAAAGCTTACGGGGCTGTCATCATCAATGCTCACGATGCTAACGAGCATAAAGAGCAGATCTGGAGAGCCCCCGTAGTAGAAGCTATCCTGAAAAATTACAGCCCGGCAGGAAAATCTGGCGGCAATGGTATGAAGCAAGTGGTATTTCTGCCAAATAAGCAACTTTAAGCAGCTGGCAACAGGAATTAGAATTAAGTAAGCATGGACAATCTTGAAAAACAGCACTCGAATCAGGCTATCCTGACTAGCCTAACTAGCTGACAAGTAGATAAGCAGATAAGCAAGGATAATTTCACCACCGAGATTTTAGAAGTGACTGTGCAAACACTGTTAGTACCATCAAAGCAAGCAGTTCTTGAAGCCAAGGACGCTGACGAATTTGCCTCTGCACAGATAGAGCAGCGAGCACCGTTCTTACGTCGCCTTGCTGCTGTCACTTTGTATGACTATGTCGCCTGCCTTTGGCTCGTCACTATCGCTGTTGTCGCCTGTCGCATTGTGCTTGGTGCAGATGGCGCTAGATTAACAGCCCACGCACCGATTCAACCTCTCACCCTGCTGGTCTTCTTATTTAGAGATAGTTTTTTCAATGGCCGCGGCCTGGGCAAAGGCTTACTTGGTCTAGCCTTGGTAGACCAACAAACAAGAGGGCCAGCCACTATAGTTCAAGTGCTCAGGAGAAACTTAGTCTTCTTCGCTCCCTATTTTGTCTATCAACTAGCAGCACCAATATGTGGGCAAAACCTGCTAAATAGCCTGCAAATTTTTGCAGTTGCCTACACATTCTTGGTACTTCTAGTCGAAACCATCTTAATGCTTAGCGGTAGTGGAATGCGGCTAGCAGACAAACTTTCTGGAACAATAGTGGTGCAACTCAAGACCCCAGATCTGTGCTAAACACTAAGTTCGAAAACCTGCTTACAAATAGTTTTGCCTTTCTCCTCTTCCTATTCTGCCTGAGCAAGTTCGGCGCAAATATTGATCACACTTTGCAATGCGGCGATACCGCCTGGTTAATAAAGACCGGTCAATACATAATTGCCCACGGTATTCCCGCGACAGACCCCTTTAGTTTTACTTGCCCAGAACGCCCCATAGTAATTTACCAATGGTTGTTTGCCACGGCTCTAGGTGTACTCTTTCAGCATGGCGGTCTCTGGCTAGTGGGGCTGGCCGCTGGCATCGTGACGGCCTTTATTTTTCTATGCTATCTGCCAGTCTCAATGATAAGACAGGGGGTCAAGCCTATCTATGTCTTCGGCCTACTCAGCCTGGTCTGTAGCCCCATATTTTTCTGGGCTCGCCCCCAGTTAATTTCGTTTGTCTTAGTTGCAGTATTCACAATTATTCTTGAACGTTTTCGCAGTCACGGCTACAGCAAATCCCTCTGGCTACTGCCACCGCTAATGGTGCTATGGGCAAACACACATTCTTTTTGGTTCATTGGTTTAGCAATGGTAGCGACCTATCTTCTGATAGAGCTAGCGCAAAAACAGTGCCAAAATCGCCAGAGACTGCTCATTCTTCTTTTTGCCTGCATCGGGGCGATACTGCTAAACCCTTACGGTTGGGGCTTAAGTGCCTACAACCTTTCATTCACCACTGAACCCGACTTTGGTTCAATAAGAGAGCTACAACCAGTTCTGCTCACCCATCCGCGATTTTTTATTAATCACCTACTATACCTAAGCCTGGCCTGGCTAGTCATTCTTAAGGGGCGCAGTGCAGTGCCCCTGGCAGGGTTGATTTTAGCAGCAGTAGCTAGCGTTGCCGCCCTGATGTTCTACCGCTTCGTACCGATGGCAATACTGCTTACCTGGCCCTACATGGGTTTGGCCCTAAGTAGAATGTCAATTTTCAATAGCAACCAGACCAAAGTTTCAAATTTAGCAACCTGGGGCTTTGCCGCTATAGCAATTATTTCTGCTGTGTTTTCTTTCCTCCATCGCTTTCCATCAGGCCAACCAGTATGGTTTACCAACTCAGATACTAATCTTGAAACCACAACTTTTCTCAAACGACACCCAGCTCTCACCAAGAACATGTTCTGCGACCCGGCCATAGGCAACAGTCTAATTTTCGAGAATCTCAGCCCAGTCTTCATTGATACACGCTTTGATTTCTATGGTCGTAAATTTTGCACTGAATACAACAACTGCTTCAATGCAGAAGAGGGCTGGCAAAGCTACCTGGCGAAGTGGCAGCCTAGCTCATTGTGCGTCGACGACTCTTATCAAATTTATCAAGCCCTATTATCTTCACCAGACTGGCTGCTGGTTTTTGACGACCAACATTTCTCGGTTTGGCTACCGAATAACGAAGTCGGCGAGAAGAAGCGGCGAGAACTAGTCACCAGCATGGGCGGTCGAGAACTTAGCAATTTAGCTCTGCAGCGCCGTCAAGAAATGCCAGAGCAGCTTTGTCGCAAACATGCACTTACGGCAATCTCTTATTTATCAAAAGGCCAAAAACAACTGGCTTTGAAAGAAATTGAAAGTGGTCTGAGCTGGTCGAAACAGAGCAAGCTAACTGCTTTTCTCGAACGGCTCAAAAAACACATCGAAAAGAATTAGAGCCCGTTACTAGCCGATGTTAGCCAACCGACCATTGCCAGATGCAAAAGTGAGTGAGTCTTCGCTCAATGCCGTAAAGACAAACTTGCCACTCTCTACTTTTACTCTGCCCCAAGGGATACCAGGCTCGTGATCAAAGACCACAAGCCAATTTTGCTCAGCTGCTCGAGCCAACCAATCAGACTTGATGTCACAACTAACAAGGGGATAGTGGTCATAGCCCATCACCCAAGGCGGGGTGATATGACTTTTAGTGGGAAGAATATCAGCGAAATAAACTCCTCTTTCTCCTTCTGATTCAAAATGAACTATTTGATGATGACTGGTGTGACCACCAGTGATCTTCACCCAAACACCAGGCACCACTTCGTGATCACCGTCAACAAACAAAACTTGATTATGCTCTTTCAGTGGCACAAAATCATCCGGTCTATAGCTGGCCTTAGCTCTAGCATTGGCCTTGAATGCAAAATCCCATTCGCCTTGCTGCACGACATACACAGCATTAGGAAATACAGGGACTAGCTTGCCGTCTTTAAGCATGGTGGCACCACCAGCATGGTCAAAATGCAGATGCGAAATGACAACAAAGTCAATGTCTTCAGGCTTGAGGTTGACTTGATCTAGAACAGTCGCCGAACTGACCAGCGACTTAAGGCCATAGCGCTCCCTTTCTTTATCACTCCAACGGTCGCCCATGCCGGTTTCAATCAGCACTTTCTTATCACCAGTGTCAATCAAAAGCAAATTGCAAGCAAGCACGACACGGTTATCTTCATCGACCGAACAGGTCTTACTCCACATTGCCTTTGGCACCACGCCAAACATGGCACCACCATCAAGCTTGAATACACATTCACGAATGATAGAAAGATCGAATTTACCGAATCGCAATAGGCCCCCTAAAAGCTAGAACCGCAACTGTCTAATCTTTGATGACGTCATCCATTTTAGCAGCTTCTTTACTGCGGAGGTCGCGTCCTTTCTTACCCTGGCCTTGCTCTAGCCTCAATTAGTGAGAGCGACTTCATCATTAAGCAACCGAGTGGCCCCCTGAAGCGCTAAGATAGAATTATTACAGTTCTAGCCAGTGGTAATTCTCTTGCTCAAAGTCAACCGCTTACTCAAACTAAAGACTAGTCACAGATTGTCGGCAACGAGCAGCACAGCCGCCTTTGCCCCAATCGTTGCCACTCTGCTTTTCACCGGCCTGAGTATGCTAATCGCAACACCATGCCAAGCCAGCAAACCACTAACCAAGACAGTCGATAAGTTCGAATTTAAGGTCGAATTCAACGGCACTAGCACTCTTCTAATTGCAGATGACGGAGCTATTTGGCGAGTTCCTAGCACTGGCATCACCTATTACTGCATGGCCCCAAGTTGGAAAATTATCGTCTTCAACAATGCCACAAATCGAGGTCGCATATTTCCATATGAACACTGGCACAATAGAGAAGAAGGAAAAGATCCAATTAGGATCAAATCGAGATTAGTGGTGCCAGCTTTTTTCCAAGGCAAGGCGGCGACATTACTGCGCGCTGAAATAGAACCTATGGAATCACTAAAAAACCAAGGTGAGTTTTTCTATCGAAGCAGTTCAAGAAAAACTAACGAATATTCACGCATAGAAGTACTAGAGCTAAAAGACAAAAAATTGACCAAACAAGCACTTGAGTTTGTGCGCTGGAGATTCTCCATGCCATTTCTCAGCGGGCCACTGCTAAAGTTTACGAATATTTATCCGAACGGCAAGCGCGAGACGATAGCCAGTGTCACTTCTATGTTACACACAACAATTCCTATTAGCGAATGGCGGGCTCCGAAGAACTTCAAAGAAGTAGATAGCACAAGCAAAGTTAACGACGAGAAAGCTAGCTACAAGAAAGCTGCCGAAATGTTTGATTCTTTAATGCCATAGCGATTTGATGCCTTGATACCAAATTGATCAAGTATTCGCGAACCATCACGGCACCACCACCGGTGCACAACTTTAGCCTAAGAATCAAATATAAACACTTTTGCCTCTTGGCGGCTAGAAGCAAGGTTATTGCGGTTATGCTATTGCTCGATTGCTTGAATAAATTGGATTGTATTGGACTTGGATTAGAGAGGACTGTTTCATGGCGACTTTATTAGAACAATTGCGGCAAATGACCAAAGTAGTGGCCGATACAGGTGAATTTGAGTCAATTGTCAAGTACAAACCCCAAGACAGCACAACCAACCCATCATTAATCATGGCCGCAGCCAAGATGCCAGCCTACGGCGCCTTAATAGACAGCGTTATTGCTGATGCTAAAGCTGCACTGGGCAAAGACGCAGACAAGAAGAAAATCGTCGAAATGGCCTTTAGCCACTTGGCAGTTGCCTTTGGCAAAAAAATCTTAGAAATCGTTCCTGGCAGAGTCTCTACTGAAATCGACGCCCGCTTGTCATATGATACTGAAGCCACAATCAAACAAGCCCGCGAAATTATTGCTCTTTATGAAAAAGATGGCTTCAGCCGCGAGCGCATCTTAATCAAAATTGCCTCAACTTGGGAAGGCATTCAAGCAGCCGAAACCTTAGAGAAAGAAGGCATTCACTGCAACATGACGCTACTGTTTGGCATGCACCAAGCAGTAGCGTGCGCTGAAGCAAAAGTCACCTTGATTTCACCCTTTGTTGGTCGCATTTTAGACTGGTACAAAAAAGACACCGGCAAAGACTACAAAGGGGCTGAAGACCCAGGTGTTAAATCGGTTACAGCCATTTACAACTACTACAAGAAATTCGACTACGAAACAGTAGTAATGGGTGCTAGCTTCCGCAATATGGGCGAAATTACAGAATTAGCTGGTTGTGACTTGCTGACAATTTCACCAAAGCTACTCGAAGAGCTAGATTCCACTGAAGGCGACCTGCCCCGCAAATTAGATGCGGCCGTGGCCAAAGCTTCGACCATTGACCGCATCGAAATGAACAAAGAAATTTTCGCCAAGATGCACGTTGAAGATCGCATGGCCAATGAAAAGCTCAAAGAAGGTATTGACGGCTTTAGCGCTGCCTTGGTCGATCTAGAAAAACTTCTAGCTGAAAAGGTCTAAAAACCAGCACGCTCTGTTCAGATCTGCCATAGTGAGCGCTTCAGAATTTGTGCACTATGATTTGCGCGACAAAATCATAGAACCAAACGTACCGATTAAATTCATTCACTATTGAAACTGGAGTGATGTCACTGTTAAAAGTGATGGAAGATGATTCACGAGTTGAATTGGCCACAATAGGCAACGAGGGAATGCTTGGAGTTCCGGTGGCGGTAGGTATTAACAGTGTTGCTGCCTTGGTAATGTGCCAAGTAGAATCATCGGCCTGGCGCATCCCGGTCGCCACCTTCGACACTCTAACAAAACACTATCCTTCCTTGGCACAGTTAAGCCTGCGCTACGCCATGGCACTGTTTGAACAAATTGCCCAAACCACCGGCTGCAATCAGACCCATTCGGTTGACAAACGCTGTGCCAAGTGGATTTTGCTCACCCATGACCGCAGCCGAAGTGACACATTTCCTATGACCCAAGAGTTTTTAGCAAATATGCTGGGAATATCGAGAACACTGGTAAATGCAACAGCCGTAAGCTTGTCAGAGCGAAAGATCATTTCATATGTGAGAGGAAGAATTACAATTCTGGATCGCAAAGCACTCGAAAACCAGTCATGCGAATGCTACTTGGCCCTCGGCCAGCTCTACAAGAAATCAATGCACCCAGCAGCACCCCTGATTGGTGTCTGATTTCAACCACACGTTGCAGTAAAGATCTGTGCCCCTGGATAGAGCTTAAAGCCAGCAGGAGTGTCAAAGTTCAATTCATTCGCAGTGAAAAATTTTCCGGACGCGGCAGTGTGGAACAACGAAATGCCCGAATATTGCCACGGTTTCCGCTTATGCTAGAGCTTGGGGCTTCTCGCTGGCTTCAAAAATGCCAAATTTGGGTACGAAACTATACCTCTTACTAGTTAGTAATTAACAATGACGTCCACCAAGCATCCCGAGCTGCAAGAGAAAAAGGTTGAGCAAGCGGCTGGCCATAGCGATAGCGTGATTGGAGGTCAAGCCATCACCAAGCCTGAAGACAATCGCATCTTTCTGCTAGACAAATCATCCTCAGTCGGCGTGAAGTCTCTCGACTTGGGCAAAGTAGACATTTACCAGGCTCATTCCAAAAGTAACAATGAAAAATCTGACAAAGCAGTTGTAGACGAATATATAGTCAAACCTGGTGACAGCTTTTCCCGAATCGCCAAACAGTTAGCTGGTAAAGACGGCACCCCCCAAGACACCGAGAGATTAATCAAAGAAATCGTCCAACTCAATGGCTGGAAAGATGCAAGTCATCCGCTCCATCCAGGCGATCGGGTAAAAGTGCCCGGAGACAAAGCAGCCGATGCCAAACCAGAAGATCAAAAGCTCCAAGAAGCCAAAGAGAAACTGACTAAGCAAGCCGAAGAAAAATTCAAAGACGACCCAACCAAACTGGGGCAATTTAAAGAGAACATGCGCTCATTTGAAGAGCGTGCTGGACGAGATAATCTCAGCCCCACTGAAATTGCCAAAACCTATAAAGAGATTGATCGTCTGCTTGAAGCAAAAGGCGACACCCCACTAAAACCAGAACAGCGAAAAAATCTGGCAGAACAGATAATTAGACAGGCAGCTGACCCCAGCACCATAGACCAAGGCGCTCATAGTACCTGCAGCATGGCCACAGTGGAAACCCGCATGTACACCCGCAATCCTTCAGATGCCGCTCGCCTAGTAGCTGACGTTGCCTTGACTGGTCAGTACGTCGCCACCGATGGCCGGAGAGTGCGAATCAACCCTGGCGCCCACAATGAATCGCGCAATAGCACCACTAATGATGGCGAACGCAGTCACGCTAGTGAAATTTTCCAAGTAACCGGCGTCAACCTACACATTGATCAGGAAAACCGCAAAACCAACCCGCGGGGGCAATTGCGCTATGAACAGCACACCATCCAGCCTGGCTCTGCAGGCACAGGCGAGCGCATCATTGACTACAGCAGCAAACCGCCCAGAGTAGTGGAAAATGACCCGCAAATTAACCGGGAAAACCTGGGCAACTTGCGTGATGTCTATTCAGCTATCACTGGCAAAAAAGAAGAGGGCATAGCGATTGCCCATGACTCAGAGACGGTAGACAAGTCAGACGGAGTAACGAGAATCACTTCAGAGCAACATTTAAATGATGCCTTGGCTCAAGCAAAAAAAGACGGCAAAATGCCTCTGATAGTAGCTGTCGACGCAACTGTAGAACCATTCTGGACTGATTCGGGTTCAGGAACAGCCGGGGGCTCTGGTGGCGGCCACGTAGTGACGATTACCGACTATATCGCTGGAACACCGGCGAAAGTCACTATCGACAACCAATGGGGAAAGCGCGCCGACCATGACGCCGCTAGACCTCTACCAGTGCACGACCTCTATCAGTCTATAAAGGGCAAAAGCCACGTTATTACTGAACTAGAAAAAGACGTGACGGCGGCCAAAGAAGCTGGCTGTCCAGACCAATACAAAGAGCTAGATCTAGCCCGACTGAAATTCCAAGATGGACAAACTACCTTAGACGACTTCGAGAAAGAAGTCATTCGTCTAGCAAAAGAAGTGGAGGAAATGCCAGACGACGACAATAGGAAACGCTCAACAGAACGGCTGCGCAGCACAATGGATACCATACAGCTAGCTGTAATTCTGAAAGTATTAAGACAGGAGAAAAAAGCTAGCACGCGCAAAGGCTCAAGCCCATTGGACGATTGGCACCTCTAGGCAAGTCAATCTTCGACCAATGACTAGAGATTGAATGGTGAATAATCGAGAAATTCTACTTCAACGCCAGGAAGGCTAAAGCGTTGCCAGCGCTCAATATCTAAGGTCCAAAATCTATTTGTGCCACCAGTTTGGTTTTCGCTATCTTCTTGGTCAAAGAGAACTTCAGCAACACCAGTAACTTGCAGAGCTTGCTGCTTGGCAAAATCAATAAATATGACGCCGGCTCTATTGTTCAATTGAAAATTTCCAAAAGTGTTGAACATACCATTGCCCGCATAGTCAGGCACTCGAATACGCTTAGGACTCACCACTTTAGCAAAACCAGGATTGCCACCACGGTGAGAAACATCGATGTTGGCAGCATGATTGGCATCAGAAATATCGGCGTAGCTGCTGGCCACAAATAAAGTATCGCAGTTAGCAATCAATTCTACTTCAGGCAAAGCCAATTCAAAACCGGAACTAAGACTCTGCTCCGAGCTAGTGTCAGCGCCACTGGTCACCCGCACCTTTCTTCTTTGAATATATTTAGGACAAAGAGGAAAAGACTTTTCAACCGATAGCACTAAGTCGTTCGCCGCCAAAGCTGCTCGGCCATTAATTTTGAGCCGCCGCCTTGTTTCTAACTCAATCATCAAAGTGCCTATGCGGTCATCGTACAGAAGATTCTCAAGTACAGGATCGCCCTTCGCTACTGCCGCTTGCTTTAGATCAATATGAACAGTAAGGGTGCCTTCAGCCCGCATAAAACCAATGGCACCAAAAATCACCGAAGCCCAAAGAGAACCATCGCTAGCTTCAGTACCAACTGCCACCAGAGGCTGCCGAGCAATGAAGCTCAAGGCACCCTCTAGTATTTCAGCCTTAACCACAGCGCCATTGGCCCTAGCGCGGGCAGTATCACCTGCCCGCTTTTGAACCTCTAATTCACCTTGATGAAATGGACCTTGTTTCATGATTTCACACTTCTAGAAATTCAAAATAATATAGCCATCACTGACAAGTTTACGCACGCTCGGTAAACCAGTTGTACCCGGCACAGGATTGTCTTTGATCAAATCTAGACCCTGTTTCTCGACCTCGGCTGTAGCGCCAAATACATCAGCACAGCCGCAAGAGACGCCAGCAACTTTATCAAGCACTGATTGATAGAGTGCGTGGGCAGGATGAGCTTGCTTACTCAATTCGCCAACCCACCGGGTGCCTGCACCTTGGAACAGAAGAGTGACTTCGTCGCCCTGTTGCTTAAAGTCATAGGTAGCAGCAAGGGCATTAAATACTCTGCCGAGCGACTCTTCACTACCGTTCTTAGGGTCTGAATAAACTATTACAGCTGCCTTCATGATGAAACTCCTTATTACTCTTATGCTTTTACTGAATGCCTACAGTTAAATTTCTATACCGAACGTTCGGTACAATTTCAACATACCAGAACGATCGGTACACTGTCAAGCTAATGCACCCAATAGTAAAAAGAAAAATAGTCAGATCCTAGAAATGCCTCAACTGCCAAGCAGCATAGAGGGTATTTCGCGAATGACACGCCTGAAGAGGGCACGATTGCCCAAAGCGCGCGAAACCACCAACGCCCCTTGAATAGCAATCAGAATGTTTTCCGCACGCTCCCTAGCGATTCTCTTTGACAGTCCAGCTTCAATACCCACTTCAGCAATTGCCTGAATCCAGCCCTCAATAGATGCACCAATCAACTCCTGAAAGAGCTCACTAGCGTCACCAAGTGTCAGACCTTCTATCAGACAACCCTTGTTGCCACAGTCATAGAAATCTTCTACGACCTTGGCCATATTGGTAAGCTTCTGCTTAGGACTACCGTTGGCTTTCAGTGGCGCGATAAAGTGTTCCTCAACCGCTTGATCAACAAGCATGAGCACTTCTCGAGCCATCTGCTCTTTGCCTTGAGGAAAATGATGATATAGGCTAGCCTTCCCTAGGCCGGTGGCCTCAGAAATGCGAGCAATAGTTACACCGTCGTAGCCAAACTTGCGAAAAAGTTCAAGCAACTCTGGCAAAATTGTTTGTCGCGACGCCACAAAGAACTCCTACAAAGAGTAACCACTCACTGCATCTTACCGAACGTTCGCTACGCAGTCAAATGCTTATCCCTACGCAGAGACGCTGGTGGCTTTTTAAGACTCTTAGTGCTTCACCAATTGTTTAAGTTCAAGCTCTGCTGCCAACCAATGCTCTACGTCATTGCCGTGAACATGAGCTGCACTCTGCCACATTTCATAGGCTCTTTGAGCAACCTGCTGAGGAGTAACAACGGCAACGGTAGTAACAGCAGGGGCAGTGGCCAGAGTGGTCACAACCGCAGTAACAACAGCAGGAGTAGTAACAACTGGGGTAGTTACCGCTAAAGCAGTTGTTGCAGGAGCAGCAGCTTCTGGCGTAATAGTAACATTAGAGACAACGTGCTCAACGGTTGGTGAGGATGGCTCAGTTACTGCCGCTTTAGCAGCAGTGGCTTTAACTGTTTTGGCCTTTGTAGTTTTTGCTTTAGAAACTGTCATCTCAATCTTATCCTCACCGTGGTGCACTAAACGCTTTACCTGAAACACGACATATACGAAGTACGTGCATTCGAAAACGTTCTTTTATCAATGCAATACTAGCAGTGCTGAAATCGCAAGAATTGGCAGAAAGCCCTACGGTATCTTGATTTAGCGTATTTCTAAAAATTCAGCAACAGAGTAATCTCTCTACACAAATAACAAAATCAGAAGTGAAACGAGCCATCACAGGAAGTGCCCATTTATCCAAAGAAATGAGCTTACGACTGTTTTTGTCTCTTCTTTTCTGGATACAGAAACTTAAGCAAGTGAGTGATTCTCTCAAGCAGCTGAGCTTGAACCGCCGGGTCTTGCGAGCACGAAGTAAGCTCATACCGACTAAAAAGTCTGGATACCCGTTTACCATCTTTCGACACTATCGACAACGCAACAAAGAGATCGTTACTCTCAGGTAACCAACTAGCAGTGATGCTTGGAAGCTTGTCTTCTCGGCAAATGCGTTGAATAGCAGTTTCAACCCAGGCTGCGCCGGCTCTATCAATATTATTCACACTGTTACTCACGCTTTCACCAATTCCTTAATGGCCTCATCAATGCCAATCTGTTCTTCCCGAATAAGAGTTTGTAGGCGCAAGGCCTTTAGAAGGACCTCGGCTGTGACAACATCAGTTTGCAATAATGCCCGCCCCAGCGGTAGTGCATACAGGCGACTGTCGACCAGGGCCTCAGCGATGGCTGCTTCTTCGACCAACTTTGACTGCACTAGTAGTTCACCAAGCTTGTAACTATCACCAGGCACACAACCCTGACAACTCTCTTCCAGGGCAGCCTCAAACTCACGCCCAATCCAAGTAAGCTCAGCTTGCTTTCTAATATAAGGATTGCGATTCTGCATGAGCGCCACCAGAATATCGACAGAAACGTCTAGCTCTTTTAATCGAAAAGCTACGGGCAGTTCGTCATCTAAAGCTAGCTTCTCTAAGATGGCCGTTGGTGTAGAAAGATTAGTAGCCACAGCGAGGCGCACAAGGCGATCAGGATCAGTGGCCAGTGCATCCAATATGCTTGCCGGAGTATTACTATTTGCAGCTACAGCTGCGCGAATTGCCACAGGCGGAAGGCCATGTTTTTGTAGTTGCTTTTCATCAAGGAGCTTAAAATAATAGGAGCCGACTGCATCAGCCGTCGTTGAAGAATCAGTCGCTTTGCCAATTTCACCCATAAAGACAACACCCAATAAACAAAGCCTAGAAAATCATACCTAAATGCGCAACTGCACACTTGCGCAACTACGCAATTATATTATATGACAAACTGCCGAGCATTGGCAAGCCTCTTGCCCTAAGCAACAGCGGTCAGAGTCAGACTTTACTGCTATCGCCTAAAGACGCCTAAGGGTCTTTTGAATGTCGCTGAGATGAGCATTGAAGATTTCTTTGGCAACATCTAATAGTTTAAAAACCTTAGGATCGCTGCACGAATAAAATATGTTTATGCCTTGCTTACGAGACGAGACAAGGTTCTTCGCTTTAAGAACTGCTAGCTGTTGCGATACATTTGGCAACTCGACGTTTAATCGATCTCTTATCTCAGAAACCGTCAACTCTTCGTTACGCAGCTCGTCAATAATGCGAATGCGAAGAGGGTTACTCAATGCCTTAAAAAAATCTGCCTTGAACTCAGCTAGTTTTACATTCTGATTTTTTTGACTCTGCGGCACTGTAATACTTCTCTACAATTCATCTAAAAAAAGCAAGCCCTGCCAACCTAACGAGAGCAGCTAAGCCCAGTAATATCGGCACACTTGCAACACTCTGCAATTATTGCACAAAGAGCTGAGACCGTCTATGAAAGCTACTCTCACTCAGTGGAGGTTGACAGGGGGGGCGGCCGTTGCTATATTCGAATTATGTAGCAATTGCGCAAGTTTGCAAGTTACAAAAGCGACAATTAAGTAGCAAGAAAAGCAATTAAGTAGCAAAAAGTTAGCAGGAAATTAGCAGGCAGGAAACTAAGCATGTCTCCACAACTTTTGGTAGGCAACGTACCAGTCGAAGCAACAGAAGAAGCCCTCAAAGAATATTTCAATAGCTTTGGTGCTGTCCGGTCTGTAACAATCGCCAAAAACGAAAGAGGGAAAGGCAAGGGTTTTGCCTTTGTCGAAATGACTTCACGCAAAGAAGCGGTTCAGGCACATGCGGCCCTGGCCAGCTGCGAGTTTCTTGGTCGCAGGCTCTCAATTTCGCTAAAAGATGCTGTCGTCCCTGATTCTGGCGGACTATTCTCTTGGTTCAAGCTTTTCAAGCCAAAAGCTTAAACGATCAAGCCAAGAGATGGTAAAGTGCTCCTTCCCGGCCCTATACAGGAAGGCTAGTCATTCTCAAGGTCAACCGTCCCTTCAGTTTTTTGCTAAATCTAGTTGCTTTAACAGCTCTAGTAGCTCAGACATGCCCTGCTAGCGCTTTATCTCAATTGCCGCCCAAAAGCAACTTACCACCACCAGCGCCTGGCTCGGTGCCCATGGAACCCTGGCCTGAACAATTGGCACCATATATACCAACGGGCTTAGCCGACCCCCGCCTGCGACAGCAACTGATTGCGGCCCCAGGCACAAAGTCTTTTAACTCAGCGCTAAGCGAAATGTATAGCGCTGAGCTATATCGCTACGGCGAGAAGCTAGTGAACGAAAAGAAGTATCGAGAAGCAATTGCCATTCTAGACCGCTCACTCAATGCCAGCCGCAGTGCCAATTCGGTTTTAGCACTAGGCAAGCGAGCAGAAAGCTATCTTGTCCTGGCAACCAGAACGAAGCCGCCTGAGCAAACACGCTATTACCAGCTAGCCTTAGCTGATGCCAACAGTCTGCTAAAAGCGCAAGACCTAGATGTATATACAATTCCAAAACTTAAAGCCTTGATTGGCCTGGGCCGTAGACAAGAAGCGATTGACTGCTGCAACGCCGCCTACGCCTATGCTCAAATTTTTGGCCAAGATACAGCGAAATTGTCAGGCTATCTCCTAAAACTAACGGGTAAGAGCAAACCCGACAACATTCTGGCAGTAAAAAGCCGAGATCTGGCAAAAGTTAGGGACACCGTTCTGCGCATGGTAAAAAATGATGTCACACCAAAACTTGATTATGGACGACGCGACCAAAGTGCGGTATTTAGCGAGATCTTCCGCTTCAATACGGCCGGTTATGGCGAGCCTAATGCCATCGGATTTATGATCAATCCAGCCACGGCTGCAATCACTCCAACCACGGTGCGAGAGTGGCTAGGGGCTGATGCAAAAAGCCAATGCCAAATCGCAGAAAACGAAAGCAAGACTAGACTAACGGCCAAGTATCCTTGGGGCGAATTAACTGCCGAATTCAACCACCCAAGCACATTAGCCTCCTGCTTTTCATTCAAGAAAGAAACAGCTGTAGCTGCTACTGGTGACGAAATATTTAGAAATCCTTCAGAGCAAGAGCAAGCTATTCAGGCAGCAAAGAATCAGACAGCTATTGTCGAGACAAATAACGGTCCACCAACTTTTGCCGAAAATCTAAGTAAGATTGACAAACTGCTTGACACGGGGCACTACAACGACGTAATTACTCAAGTCGATGCCACACTTAGCTGGGCAGGCAATCCTTCAACCAAAGCCACTAAAGAAGCTATCCGCCCTCGATTAGTGCGATTGGCAGAAGCACAAAATAAAAGCAGAATAGCCGCTTACTTGAAAGAAGCACCATTCTCACAAATTGCTTTGCTGATAAGCGCAATCAAGCTGGAAGAGCGCACTGAATTCTTTACCCCTGAAGAGTATGCCTCAAAAAAATATTACTTAAAAGGCAATATGAAACAAGACGGCACCGGCAGCTGTGAAATCTGGGGTGGGCGAAATTTTGAGCCTGTCTGTATTCAGGAAAAAGCTGAGGCCGCAAGCAAACTGTTTGCTGCTCTCCAAATAAAATTGCCATTTGACTATGGTTACGAAGCACAGCAAATTGCACCACCACCGGGGCTTTTAATTGATGCAGTTCTAGACGAACAACAAGAAAGGGCCACAAAAATTTGGCAACAAACACAGAAAGAAAGAGAGGAGAATAATCTTGTTCATTAAGAAAACTATTACAGCAGTAGCAGTAGATTCAGCTCGCGACTATTTAAAAGAACGCCTGGCAGAGTTGAAGCAACTTGATTTAGACAAAGACGGCCAAAAAGATGTAGATCAAGTAATTGAAGTGCTCACTCATTTAGGCGAAAAAGTAAAGGAATCAATTGAGTCTACTGATTTTCCTAAACTTGCCACTGGCCTAGAGCAAGTCTTCAACGGCATAGGCTTAGTTGGTGATTCAATCGATCGAAAAAAGCTAGCTGATACCTGCGATGAATTAGCCAAAGGTATTGGCCAAATCGGCACGCTTCTGCGCCTAGGCATTGCCGAAGTGAAAAATCAACAATAACGAGTTTAGGCAACAGTTCTATGGCCAAATTGGTCTTCGCGTTCGCGCTCAATATCGCGTTCAAGTTGGCGCATGGGCCATAAACCAAGATTGCTTAACTGCACTTCTGAAAATGTGCCGCTGAGCCTGACAAAACACTCTTGCATTGGCCAGTGCTGACTAGCCGAGATAGCGCCAAGCTCAATCAATATTGCTCTTATCTCTTCTACCGTGCACTCAGCCGAGCGAAGATAGTTAAAGCCTGTCTCGTGCGAATGAAAACTGCAATAGGGCGGATCGAGGTTGACAGTTAAAATGCCTTCAATCATTTGGCTTCACCAATGTTCGCTAAGAACCCTCTTTACCTTGCTTCCAATTTATTCTGATTTCAGTTCAGATTCGTTGCCTCCTCTTTCTGTGGAGCCTTAGGAGTATCTGCATTTACCAAATGCTCTTCTGGCAATAGCAGAATTGACGATAGGGCCAAATAGCGAACAAATAGAGAAGGAGAACCTCCCAGAATCGTCACTCGACTTTGACCAAGCAGGCGAGTTGGCATCACCGGCAGAGTAGAGCCCATATTGCTGGCATCAGCACGCAGCGCACAGTGTCCTGGTATTTGCTCGCCATTCAAAGTAGAAACATCAGCTAATGAAATGACTTCAATGGGAGTGTCTTTGATGTTTGCATTTACCTCTCTCAGATCTTTAACAAGTTGCCTCGGTGACTCTTCGTGCCCACCGGTAACCAAGCAGAGTATGTTGGGCTTTTGACCGAGCATCTTAGCCAGAGCAAGGCAAGTATCTATATAGCGCTCATTGAGATGTTCTAGCGAAAGCAAAATAGTCATCTCTGGCATCAATGGCGCGTCGTCTTGAACAACTAGCAGCGGAGTGGGGCACTGATGAGCCAAAGCTTCTGCCACTGACATATTAGTGAAATGGGGCGAGATCTGGCGGCGGTGAGCACTACCAGCTTTGCTTTTGAAAGGTCTGTGCCCAACCACAACAAGATCGTGGCAGAGCGCTCTTTCGCTGATGGCCAATGCCGGATCACCATGATCTACAACAAACTCAGTTTTGATACCATGCTTAGCGGCTTCAGTAACATAGGCATGCTTAAGCTTAGTAGCCAACTCATGCTGTTCTTTTCTCAGCACTTCATAGGCAGCAAAATATTGATCTTGCGAAATAAACCCAGCAGGCTCATGCACGATAAAATCATGGGTACTAGCATCATCAATTACATGCTGAGCTGTCACACTAGCACCAGTGGCATTAGCTATATGCCAGCAGAGACTGGCAGCATAGCGCGAATAGATTGAACCATCTAGTGACAAAAGTATTGATTGTTGAGACATTTCGCCCCTCCTAACCTACTCAGCTACCTGTGGTTTCTGCGTTTCTTAGTATGGCTGAAGCCAGAGGGTTAGGCATCAATCTTTGGGCGTAAAAATCTTACTAACTACAAAGTCAAAAGCGCTTGGTCGCAAACACTCTCGAGACCATCAATATTCTTCAATAGGTCTACCCTCAATATATCAAGGGCCGGCCCGCTGGGCTCCTTAACAATTTCAGCTAATAATGATGCCACCGTTTGTCGTGATACAGCTACAGCTTGACCCAATTTTGTTAACTGAATAGACTCTTGCTCGCTTTTACCCGCGGCTTTACCCAATGGCTCAAGAGCCCAAAGCAAAAGCTCCATTTGTGTGGCAGCAAAAAGAACTTTGCCTTTGCCTCCCTCATCGACCGTTGAGTTAACGAGCTGTGCTTCTTGCTTCAGACTGACAGCAGCTCTTTTGGCAATCAAGAACTTTGCTACAGTTGGAGCTAAGCCAGTACTCTTACTCAGTTCATCAGCCAGAGCCTCACAGTTTGTGGCACGCTCTTTGCTCGGAGCGATTCGCGAACGATATTCTGCTCCCGAGACCTCGGCAGACCGCTCTTGTGCAACTAGAACCAAAGAGTCATCATCGACTGGCGACTTCTTTGCATCAAGACTAAAGAGTTCATCAGGTAGACTAGCCAATTCTTTTAAATTTGCGAACTGCACTTTGGAAAATAAACTATTGCCCTTATAAATCAGCCACTCTTCAGGAAGATTATGGGCGGAATCAACAGTGATACGCGCAGTCACCGAACCATCGCTGCCGACAATCTCTATTATCTGGGAAGATACACCAGGTACTCGGCCCACCAAACAAGTTTTATTCGGCCCCAATTGCTCAGCGGCATCGGCCAGAAGACTACCAAGATCAGACTCCAAAATGCTGTAATTGTTTGCACTTTTGAGCATCTTAGAATCAGGGGAAAGGCTAACTTTGATACCACTTAGAGCACCACCCATTTTTCCCCGAACCTTACCATCTGGCTGACGCACAACCACAGAGCCACTGCGCTTACCAGCTTTCAGTACTTCAAAACGAAGTAAATTGGGTTTCTTAAAATAGAGCTTTCCTGTCTCTACAATCTCTTTGCCATCTCTGTATGTATAAAGAACACTGTTAAAACTATAAGCCTTCATTTGTTTGCTGCGAGCAAGCATAGACTTGACTAAGGCAGTGCCATCTTTACCAGTTTTTAGCAACAAACTCTCAGGAGCAGCTTGAATGGGCGCTGGCAAACTAGCAGCAGAACAAGGAGCCAGTGCAGTGAGCAATGGTAAAGACAAAACGATGCCAGAAGCGACAAGTGTTAACACTAGAGAAGAAGCTAGCATCATAGTTTTGAATCCTTCACTGATAATAGCCAACGGCTTGGGACGTTCACCAGTCGTCATTGTCAGGCCCTTTGTAGGGTGGCGTAGTTTTTCTCTCAACAATTGTGGTCATCAGCTGTTTGTGACCTTCCGCGAGCCTATAGAGCAGTTCTATGACTGCCTCTTGACCAGCAGCGGTGAGAGTTTCGACACCCTCCACCAAAGTAATGAGAACTTTGCCTTCGTGGAGAAGTCTCTCTAAAATTGCTCGCAACTCAACCACACGATCATCTCGGTAATGCACAAAGCGATTGAGATCGAAAGCAATAATGCCATCATATGTATGAAGAGATGTCAGAGCTTCTTGCAATCCCAGACCAGGATCACCCTCATCGACATGAGAGAACCCTGCAAGGTTATGGCCGTGTTCACGGCAATATTGCTCAATCAAGCGACGTTGTTCATCGTTGTCAACGCTACAACCGGCGCTACGAACATAGCCAATTAAACGAAGTTTTCTGTGTAGCAAGGCTCTATCCTCGACTGGTACTCTTTTCCTTCTCTGCTTGCTCACTAGATGGCTGCGCTGCCGCTACATTGCTGTCTCTCGGCAAACGCACCACTGTGACAGTACATTGAGCATGCGATACCACTGCCAGCGAAACACTGCCTAGAACAAAACGAGTAAATCCTTGTCTACCATGAGAACCAAGCACAATCATGTCGCTGTGCCATTCTTCGGCAATATCTAAAATAACGTGATGGGGGTGACCCTTAATCACATTCACTTCAACAGGAAAAGCCGTGCCAAACTTAGCTTGCAGCTGCTCTCTCATCTGATTCAACATCAGCGAGCCATCATTTAAGCGCTCTTGTACAATCTCATTCTCAACTCCGTTACCATACACTGCTGTGACCTGATCACCCACCACCGATGGTTCGACCACGTGCACGATGCGGAACATCGTTCCGGCCTGCCATTGATGGGCAACAAGAAAATCGACAATGGCTTTGCCGAAGCGCTTATCTTCAATTGCAACAAGAACACGCATAGAGAGCACCTCAAATCTGTTATTAACTAGATTGTCATAATAGCGACCAAAAGCCATCAATCAAGGGGATGATCACCTAGCAAATGAGTTTTACACATACGTAAGTATAGTTTTCGCAATTCATCCAAAATTATGATTACCGGTGCCCAAAGCAGGGCAAAACACCACTCACGAACGCCCACCGCTGCAGTATTGAAAATATCTTGCACGAACGGCACATAAATCAAGACAAGCAGCAATAGCAACTCTGTGGCAATACCAATAAGAACCAGTTTGTTGCTGAATAATCCAGCACTAAACAGAGAGCGTCTGTCACTGCGGCAGCAGAGAACAGCACCGGCCTGCGCAGCAACAATACCCATTAAAGTCATGGTCGTAGCCATCTTATAAATATCGCTGCCGGCTTCAGCCAAAGGAACACTAGGCCAACCGTGCAAATAATTGACATAGAAATAGCAGGACATTCCTGCCGTTGCTTCTATTAATCCATACCAAAGTAGGGCCCGAGCAAGCAGAGGTAAATCAAGCAGTGGCTTACTCAAATCGCGCGGAGGGCAATTCATCAAACCAAGCTCGGCGGCCTCTGTGCCTAAACCTAAGGCTGGCACCATATCGGTACCAAGATCGACTGAGAGCACCTGCATCACTGTCAATGGTAGAGGAATAGCACCCAAGCTAAATAAAGTGACAACGAAAGGCACGGCTTCAGCCATGTTGCTATTAAAGACATAAATAGCAAACTTTCTAATATTGGCATAGACAGCCCGGCCAAGCTCAACAGCACTAACAATAGAAGCGAAATTGTCGTCGGTTAAAATCATATCGGCCGACTCGCGAGCAACATCACTGCCTGAAATTCCCATAGCAATACCAATATCGCCCTTGCGCAAAGCCGGGGCATCGTTTACACCATCACCAGTGACAGCAACAATCAAACCAAGAGACTGAAAAGCAGTGACGATACGCAACTTATGCTCAGGTGTCACTCGAGCAAAAATGACATTATCGTGAAGATGCTGACGCAAGACACCCTCATCAAGAGTATCTAACTCACGACCAGTAATGACACGACAGTGGTCTCTTACTATGCCGACCTTGCGGGCAATACTCTCAGCAGTAAGACCGTAATCACCAGTGATCATAACAATCTTAATACCAGCGCTGTGGCATTTTTGCACAGCTTCAGCCACACCTTCATGGGGTGGGTCCCACATGGCCACAAGCCCAGAGAACGAAAGCTCAACTTCAAGTGATTCAGGAGCTAAATCACAGCCAATTGGCAACACTCTTTGAGCCATGGCCAAGACCCGCAACCCTTCTCTGGCATAGCGATCATTAGCGGCCATAATGGTCTGACGATCGCTCTCTTGCATCGGTCGAGGCCCGTCTGAACTCTCGAAAATCGTGCAACGAGTAAGCACCTCTGCTGGTGCCCCTTTTAAATAGAGGACGCGTGAACCCTTATGATCATAAACAGTGCTCATGCGCTTGCGAACAGAATCGAAGGGAATCTCGCAAATTCTTGGCACATCAAAAAACTGATGCTCTTGGCCAATGCCACCCTTACGTGCAGCCACAAGGAGAGCAGCTTCAGTAGGGTCTCCTAATATCTGCCACGCGCCAACCTCAGCATCTGACTTTGGTGGCGTCAACCTAGCGTTGCTACAACACAAACTAGCAGTCAATACTTTCTCAAGAATTTCTCTCTCTATAAGAGTTTTGCCACCGTCTGTTGTCGGCTCCTTAAGTGTCGAGTCATTTAGTCTTGTTTCATCTAGTTTTTTGATCTCACCCAAGGGTGAATAACCGAGACCACTCAGTTTATATTCAGCACCTTCGGTCCAAATATGCTGCACAGTCATTTTGTTTTGAGTAATCGTACCGGTTTTGTCTGAGCAAATAACATTGGTGCAACCGAGTGTTTCCACCGCCGATAACTTTTTGATTAAAGCATTGCGCTTGGCCATTTGCTGCACACCCAAAGCCAGCGACAAACTGATAGTCGGCAACATACCCTCTGGTACAAAGGCCACGACCATTCCTATGGCGAAGATAAATCCTTCGCGTGGATGAACATGAGCAAACAGCACAGCCAATAAGAAAAAGAAGGTACCAACAGCAGTGGCAAGAATACTTACCACCTTTGTCACCCGAGCCATTTCGTTTTGCAGCGGGCTAGACTGCTCACTAACAGATTGCGTCAAGCGGGCAATCTTGCCAAAGCGTGAGTTCATACCGGTCTTGCAAACCACGGCTCGACAGGTACCAGCAATAACACTAGTACCAGCAAACAATAAATTACCTGCAGAAGAGTCATTGACCGCCAGAGCTTCTGCCAACTTTCGCACAGGCCGAGCCTCACCAGAAAGAGTCGACTCATCAACTGCCAACCTTGATGCGCTGACGATTCGACAGTCAGCAGAAATAGCATCACCTTCAGCTAGCACGATAATATCGCCAGGCACCAACTGCTGAGCTGGTATGAGAAGCTCTTGGCCAGACCTAATTACATGAGCATTAAGTGGCAACAGACTAAGTAGTGCTTCAGTAGCTTTGCCAGCCTGAAACTCTTGCCAGAAGCTAAAGCAGCCGTTAATTATATTGACCATCCAGACAGCAATACCAAGCTGAGGCATCCCCGCCACAAAGGCTAGGGCTCCGGCAACCCAAAGCAACCAAGCCATTAGATGTACGAAATTAGCAAAGAATACTTTTACCAGCGACTTCTTAGTCAGCGCCTTAATTGTATTCAAACCATAGAGCTTCAGGCGTTCATCGACTTGGGCTGAACTGAGCCCATCGGCAGTAGTATCAAGAACCTCAATTGCTGCAGACGGGTCAAGGTTTTCTATGCAAGCCAGATCTTTAAGCTGCGAGGCGATGGCCATACCTATCAATTATATTAGTCATGATCCTTAAATCAGTCGTACCAGCCAGCCTTGAGTAGCACTGTTTCGCCTTTAAACAGCGGCCTGATAAACTCTTCAGGCCATAGCAGGATAGACTCAAATGCCACCCGCCGCAGCAGGGCCGTGGGGCACTCACCAGTAGAAGTAATGCGGTGCTCACCTGAGTCGATAGTCGGCAATACAATAACGCGACCGTGATCGACTGCATTTTTCATTTGACTGAAATTCAAGAGGCCTCCGTCGTCAGCCAAAGGCACTATCTTTATACATTCTTCTTCTATTTCATCATCAGCTGCAACTAAGTCGCGCACAAACGCAGCGGCTGGCTCTTCATGCACTCCCGACGCCAAAATTGTCACACTATAATTGGCACCAACAGCAAGGGCAGAGTGCATGCAATTTTTTAGCCAATTAATGTTCATATGATCCATCGAAACAAAAATAGCAAACTCAGTAATTGCTTGAATTGGCTTCTGCACAAACAAAATTGGAATCGGTGACAAGTGAGCCAAGCGTTCTGCGCGTGAGAGCTTTATGCCTTGGCAAGCCGGATAATCAACAGCTGCGCGTTTGCGATAACCGACCACCAATAGATCGTGGGCAGAAGCTAACTTACAGACCTCTTCGACGGGGTCACCTTCAGAACAAATAAATGTAGAATCGACATGATGAGCGGCAGCCCGAGCTGTATATGAATCTTCCAGCTTACTAGCAATAGCTCGCAGCGACTGACAAATGCTCTCGTACGCTGCGACATAAGGCCCAGAACCAATTAAGCCAGCCTTTTCTTGCCCCAAAAACTGCAGTGTGCCAAAAAGATCAATTGTATGTTGCGCCGTTACTTTCGACTGATTCCTACTGGCCAAAGACCAAACAAATTCCGAAGCAAAAAGCGACTCAGGCGAACCATTGATTGGCAGCAGAAAAGAACCAGGTTTCATTGCAGCTCCTTAAACTAGAACATTTTCACTCACCATTATGGTTGATACCCAAGAGTAAAACATCCCTACCAGGCGGTATAAATTGGCATGAGCCATCATCCCTTTGGTTAAATGCCAAGAGCGCAAAAGCTACTGAAACATCCTCGATGGATTCATAATGTCCATAAGTATGCAGCGCCCGCACTCAAGAAAACACAAAGCCACAAGCATAAACAAACCGGCTAAGGCAAAGCGAGCACGGCCAGGAAAGAGAAATAAGGCCCCGACTACCGGCAAAAGTGGCAGGGAAAACAAGAAAACATAGTAGCTGCTGGGCAATCTAGATGCGACAGCCGGGTGACAAAAAACGAAAGTCAAGGCAAAAATAATTGCTCGCAAAAGCGTTGCTGAAACAATTAGTTTGCCAGGATGCAATTTGGCGGTCAAATGTATAAAGAAAAGCGCACAGATGGCCAAATAGATATTGCAGCACATAGAGTTAGCAAAAAAATCTAGTGCGTGCATAGATTCCACCCCGGCTGTCTAACAGCAGCAAACTACTCACGGCCTACTCCCAAACCATCGGCCACACGATTAATATAATTGAACCACGAAGCTATAAGATTAATCTGCAATATCGCCGTATCATCAAAGCCTGCCGCCCGCAAAGCATCAATGTCAGCGCGACAAACTTGGGCCGGCGTTAACGTCAATTTCGCTGCATAATCAAGCATAACTAGCTCTTCTGCGGTGATTGGAGCAGTACGGTAGTCTTTCTTAATAGCCTCTTTTAGCGACTCATCCAGAGTGACGCGACGGAGAAACTCCGTATGAGACTCCAGTCAGTAAAAGCACTTATTTAGCGTCGACACTGTGCCAGCAATAAGCTCATGCTGACGGCGAGAAAGTGGCAGTTGCGGATCCATCAACTTGGCAAAGGTAGAGAAGGCATGGCGTAGAGCCTCAGGTATGAGACTATGGGCCATGACAATGCCCGCACCCTCATCTTTACTGTCAGCATCACCCAGAGCCTCTACAGGTATTCTGTATTCAGCTGGATACTGGCTCATGGACTCGGCCAAAATCTCTTGTAGCAAAGTTGATTCTGATACTGGGCATGTCTTGATCCAGGTCATCAATTATTCTCCCAAAGTAACAAGCTGATTGGCACGCTAAAATCATGCAATTGTATTGCATTTAGAACCAAGGAGAGACAATGCAGATACGAGCAGCGACCATGGACGACGTACCGGCCGTAATGTCACTAGTGACAAGGGTTGTGCCCTTAATGCGTGCCAGTGGCAATCTGCAATGGGATGCCAAATACCCCAACCCTGCGGTATTTGAGCGCGACGTTGCTTTGGGGCAACTCTGGCTGGCCGAAAGCAATGGCAAACTGGCCGGGGTGGCCGCCATAACCACCACTCAAGAGCCCGAGTATGCACAAGTTTGGGACACCAGCGAAACAGCCATAGTAGTGCACCGCCTCGCTGTCGACCCTGACTTTCAGGGCCAAGGGGTAGCAGCAGAATTAATGAAGCAAGCCGAACGTCTGGCACATGAGCGCGAAATCGCCACCCTGCGAGTCGATACCAACACCAACAACCTGGCAACGCAAAAGCTCTTCCCTAAACTTGGCTATGTATTGTGTGGCGAAATCAGCCTAGCCTTCCGCGAAGGCCTGCGCTTTCTTTGCTTCGAAAAGCGCTTGAAGTAAAAGCGATGTCAGAGGCCGCGAACATTTTCTACCAATTGGCAATTATTAGAAAGTCAAGGATGCTAAAATTCGCAACCAATATTCCCCCCAGACTCCAGGCGAGATTGAAACAGGCTTTATGAAAAAAACTATTTTTGTTCTCGCTGCCATGGCAGTGGTGTCGCTCAACAGTTTAGTTGCAGCGGAAGTTTCAGCTAAAGACAAAGCTAGCTGGGGTAATTTTGTAGCCGGAAAAACCACCGCCGAGCGCTGGACAAACATCGCTAAAATCGCTCCGAATTTGCTCGGCATGACTAGAGCCGATGTCGAGAAAGACCTCGGCAAGGGCACCTACAGCGAAAAGCAAGATGAGCTTATGTATTTAATTACAGACGATGGTTCTAAATACAAAGTCTTCGACAATATCATCATTTCCTTTGGCAAAGACAGCAAGGTCAAAAGCTTTGTCATTATCACCAAGGCGAATGATTAAACTAGGTCTGTTCAATGCCAAACTTTGGATTCTTCGCTAGTGACCTAGACATTCCTCTAGTCACTGACTATCTACTGGCCTCTGGCTGCAAAATCTACGATACAAAATCTGAAATAAACGAACTACCTGTAGAGTTTCATTCAACGGCAGAAATACTCGAGCACCATCGAAACAGCATCTACCACAGTCTGTCTATTGCGATCTGGTACCCACCAGGCAATGGGAAAGTGCTATTCACGCGAATCGATTTGAGCCCAAATTCTCAATATAAAATCGACGACTTCCATCATTGCACAGAGGGCTGGGCTCTGATCTTCCTAAGCTTCGGCGGTACTGATTTGAAAAGAAGAACACTCAGTGCCTCAAATTTTGGAGTTAACTCTGAGAAGCGCGCTCTAAATTGGGAACAAACCATCACTAGATTTGGAGCAGTATCCGACTGGGACTGGCGAGCAATTGAAAAATACTCAAGAGCATTTAGCTATGACGTAGCCAAAAAACTAGCAGTGGAGAAAATTGGGGCGAATCCGGTGTTACCGGGTGCTTCTCAGCTTCGAAAAGACGGCTATGAGCTTAGACCCTAGCGTCTACTTTGTAGTCTCAACCTAACCAAGGTAGAGCCGTGATAGGCTAGAAATATCGACAGAGGTCGTTTCTATGACCACGGCCCGATTTCAAATTGTTTCTGTACTTCTGCTAGCTCTGCTCGCAGGCTATTTCATTGTAGACAGATACTTTTTCGCCCATCAGCGCGAAGTAGAAGGGTATGTTCTGCGACACAGTGATCCCAAAATTGGAGTGATTGACTCAACAGGTAAGGTATTAGCAGCGCCTCGCTTCGGATCGATTTCAGCCTTCAAGGGAGGAACAGCCATAGCAAGTGAGTGGTATTCATGCTGCGACGCCTGCAGAATGAGTGGCCGGTTCAAAAGCATGAAGATACGCAAGGACAGCTCAGTCGTAGAATGGTTTGGCCCCAGCCGCATAAACGGCATCCTCTACAAAGATGGGGAGTACCCATACTCAGCCATAGATACTCAGGCCGGGTGCTACATAACCAACGCCAATCACGAACGTATCGCTGGCCCATTCACAGACTGCCTGGCAATGAGCGCAGACTTGATTATAGTGCGCAATCAAGGCGCTCTCTTTCTGTTTATACCTGGGAAAATCTACAAGAAACTCGACCAATGTATAGCTGCAAAAACAGGCATCAGCAGTAGTGTCATAGCAGTAGAGACCAAAAGTGGCTGGGGGCTAATTAACCGCAAGGGCGAATTTGTTGTAACTCCGCACTACGGAGAAGATGATATTGGAATCGATGGCTCCGTAAGTGACAGGCCCGACCTACCAATTCATGTATCAAAACGTGTCACCAAGGTCCAGCAATCGAAGAAAGATAGCGACTCTAAAGGAAAGGGTAGAGTTGATATTGGCGGTGGTCTATTTGCATTTAAAGTGTCAGATTGCGCAGAGCAAAAATACGGTCTGGTGAAATCTGACGGAACAATAGTCAAAGAACCAACCTTCTCCGAGGTAACCGCTATTGATCCGCAAGCAAACAAGCCCGCCTACTGGCCTGCTAGCATTTTGCTGGACGGCGAAGCTCAATGGGGCTGGATAGACAAAGGCGGCAACTGGGCAATTCAACCTCAGTACGCCAGTGCCGGGGTCTTCTCAGAAGGACTCGCCAGCTTCGGAGACAAGCCACGCGCCAGCCAGCCAGCCAGAGCCTTAAAGCAGAGGAGCAAGCTGGAAAGAAAAATGATTAAAAATACTTGTCAGGTTTCGAGTTTTTTGTTATAAAAAAAATTGGAGTCTGAAATGAAAATTTTCAGGGTCCCTCGCATAAACACTATTCATCAGATTTAAAGGAGATGGTCTTTACTTCAGTTGAATTAATCGCGTATTCAAAATCCCTAATTACACATCAGAAAAATCATCCCATTAAGGAGCGGAGGTGGTTTAAATGAACACTGTTTACAAAATCGAAAAATATCTCAAGGCTAGCAATCCAGCTACAGAACCACGAGATTTAGCAAAGCTAGCACGAAGCACGAATATCAGAATAAGAGTGCGAGTGGCCGAAAACCCAAGTACACCCAAAGAAGTATTGGAGTTACTCGCCCGTGACGACAATGCGGAGGTCAGACTGGCAGCAGCAACAAACCCATCGACACCAGTCGATATAACATACTTGCTCGCCTATGACCCAGACCCAACTGTTCGCCATGGTATCGCCGAAGATGCCACTGTTCCTATCGGAGTGCTCAAAATTCTAAACCACGATGATAACCCTTATGTGGCTTGTCGAGCACGAAAGACACTAGAACAAGTCTTCGCGGGTCAACGAGAACACTCTAGTCAAAGCCAATGGCTAGACAGTGGTCAAAAAGACAGCTGCGCCTGAGTAAAACGTAGATCACAACGAGCAAAAGAGAAGTTCAGTTTGCTGGACTTCTCTTTTGTTTAGTTACTGATGATGCACTTTGAAAAAATTCCAAATGGCCTCATTGCAATTAAAATCACGACAAACAATACCAACCATAGCCTTGGGCAAATACTGTAGCCCCTGAGGCCAAGTATGGCCACCACCAACAATTTTATAGACAAGAACCTCAGCTGAATTGCCTTCATTTCCGTAACGCCTGACTTCAACCTGGCAATGGTCTGAAGAGGCTATATTTGGAAGCCTCTGGTCAACTGTTAGCTTGGTAGCACCATTTACCTTACACCAAAAGTTAATCGAGTCTGCGAAGGGAAGAACGGCTCCGCGATCAGCTTTTAATAGCTTTCCACCTATACGACCGCCGTTGAACGGAACGAGAGGGTCCTTAGTACCCAGCACAAACATGGTCGGCTCGCAGGAAACCTCACTAGCGGCCATACTTTCGCTAACTGAAGCCGCGATACTTGCCACAGCCGCGATCTTACCCTTTAGTTGCTGAGCAAGATACTGACTGAAGAAACCGCCATTGCTAATGCCACAGGCATATATTCGCGCAGGGTCAGCCTGTTGGCCCGCAACCAGACCGTCGATAACCGCTCTAATAAAAGCCACATCGTCTTCCTCACCTTGACCTTCAATTTTGCGACCGTCATTCCAATGCTTGTCAACTCCAGCTGGATTGACGACAATAAAGCCTTCCTCGTCGGCAAGCTTAGCAATGCCACCGACGCTGTAGTCGACACTTTCAGCCTTGCCGCCACCGCCATGGAAGACAAAGACAGTAGGAGCGGGAAGCCTTGCGGTCTCGGGAATATAAATATAGAAAGAGCGCTTGACACCAGCGACACTAATTTCTTGACGTGTCGGTGGCTTTGCTCCAGACCAGAACCTTGGAGAGGCGGCCTTTGAGGCAGAAAGCATACTTGAAAAGATGAAACACAACAGAACAGAATTAAAGACAGGCCACCCTAATCTACGCATGTTAGTAATCCCCAAAATGCCCTGACAAACTTCAGATACGAAAATATAGGTGAAAAGTTTCAGCCACGAATATTAGATTCGCGTCTATATTTTGGCCGAGAGCCTTGGGACCGGAGCAACCATGTGGGATACTCAGGCTAGCATTATCAAAGGTACTAAGTCTTGGCCCCCAACCGCATAGATGAATTTATTGCGGCCCTTCAAGATGAAATCGAGGCGGTCAAAAAAACCAAGGCCGGCGCCACACGAATTTTCGATGGCAAACTAACCAGCCAAATTGGCGACAATTACATCTACACTTTCAACGCTAGCCGTTTATTCTTTGGCGACGACGACGCACCAGCCCTGATAGAAGCAGGTGGAGTGACCCTAGACTGCTCACTGGTTGCCACAGACGGCTTACAAGTACAGATTGCAGTGTCACTAGCTGTCGCCAACTCACTCGGCCCAGTAGTTCACTCCGCCCTGCTCGCGAGCAACCGCGCAACCATTCTTCTGCGCCTAGTCAATAAATTTAAAGAAGCAAAATCTAAAAATCCCGATCAATTTAAATTTGCCGAAGAAGTCTTCTCTGGCAATGCCAAAAACATAGTAAAAGTTGGCACCGTGCCGACCTACAATTTACAACCAAACAACCCGCCAAACGCCTCACAAGCCTCAGCCATATACAAGTCATTTAGTTCTTCTCTAGCGGTAATTTGGGGTCCACCAGGCACTGGCAAAACACGCACCATAGCGAGAGCTGTAGAAGCCCATCTAAATGCTGGCAGACGCGTGCTATTAGTTTCTCACGCCAACACAGCTGTAGATGCCGCTCTTGAAGCCATCGCCGAACAGTTGGCTGATACATTCTATTCCCAAGGAAAAATCATTCGTCTTGGGTTGCCTAAAAACCCAAACTTACCCAAGCAATATCCGCTCGTCATTCTAGATAAAGTGGTGGCAGCCAGCAATGCTCATTTGCTCAGCGAACGAGATCACATAGACTCTCAGCTCAAGCCACTAGAAGAAGCGATGAAGCACTGGCTAGCACTACAAAAGGCAGCCGATACAGCTAGACTATTAGAAAAAGAGATACAGCGCCCCGAACAAGTAGAAAATCATCAGCTGCGCCTTCAGCAAACACTAGCCGACATTGCCCACGCTCAAGCACAACTACAACAAGCGCACCACAACTTGAGCATAGCTCAACGCAGCCTTGATGTCGCTACCCAAGAAACGCACATAAAAGATCTCAATATTTTCCTATCAACCAGGCAACGCTTCGTCGCCGACATAGAAAGCAGACTAAAAGCAGCACTAGATCTCGCCGCTGCCAACGAGGCGAAACTAGAGCAAGCTCATTTAGACTTAGATCAGTTGATGGAGTATACAGGTCTAACGCCAAACGATGTGGGCAAGTACATTGAGGCCAATCAGCCCAAAATCAATGCCTGTCTTGCTCGCATCAACGAAATCGAAGCAATCATCAACAACGGTGCAGCAAAAGTAATTTCTGAAGCTCAAGTAATCGGCACCACTCTCAGTAAACTATATCTGAGCACCCAATTGGCCGAGCAAATGTTCGACATTCTCATCGTCGACGAAGCGAGCTCCGTGCCAATGCCACACTTATACTGGGCCTTGGGCAAAACCACCACTGCTGTCACTTTAGTTGGCGACTTCAAACAGCTGCCACCCATCGTCACTGCCGATACCAAGACCGCAAAAAAATGGTTGGGCGAAAGCATCTTCGACCAGCTTGATATAGCCACAGTAGAAAAAGCGCACGATAGCGAATTAGTGTCGATGCTCGACACACAGTATCGTATGGCCCCAGAAATTGCAGCGCTCTCAAGTAAGCTATTTTATGGTGGCACAATTAGAAGTGCCGAGAGTACAAAGCAGCTGGGCATACATGACTCTGTATTTGGTGACAGTAGAATTGTCATAGTTGACACATCAGCAGTCGACCAGTGGTGCATCAGCCCGCCAGGGGGCAGCAGACTAAACTTATATTCGGCCGGTCTCGCCATCAATTTATCTAAGCGCATGCTACAAGAACATCCAGAAATAACAGTAGGAGTGGCCACACCTTATAGACCACAGGCAGAATTAGTGGCTAAGGCTATCAAAGAAGCTGGCTTCGTTGAGCGGGCATTGGTCAACACGATACACAGTTTTCAAGGCGGTGAATCTTCTGCAATTATTTTTGATTGTGTCGACGGCAAGGGCAGCGCAAAATCTATGCTCGATGATTTCGTCAGCGCTGAAATGAGCAGCATTGGCGCAAAATCACAAGCCGGAGTTTTGCTAAACGTCGCCTTAACCAGAGCAAGGGCTGTTTTCGTGCTACTCGTCAACAGACAATATTTTGTCGACAACCACCGCGGCGGTATTCTTTGTCAATTCATTGATCAGATAGCGCTCAACGGCTTGGCTCTCAACGCTCGGCAAATCGATGATTGTTTCACAGCAAGAGCACTAGACGACTCAGGTGTTCCCCTGCCAGCAGTAAGGCGACCGACCTTAGTCAGTGGCTCAACCTGGGCAGTGTTTAACGAAAAAGACTTCTGGAGCGCTTTTCACAGCGACCTCAACGCCACCAAAGAACATGCTTTGATCGTCAGTCCGTTTCTTACCGTTAAACGCTGCGCTCACTTTTTAGATCAGTTCACCAAACTAGTGGAACGGGGCGTCAAGCTAACGGTCTACACTAAACCCATAGACGAACATAGCCAAAGGCACACGGTGCAAGAGGCAGAGGCGGTGGTTAGCCAACTGCAAAGCATTGGTGTCACTGTCATTCAGCGCTCAAAGACACAGCAAAAGATTGTCATCATTGACGACCGCATTTGCTGGGAAGGCAGCCTAAATCTGCTCAGCCACAGCGATACACCGGAACATATGCGCCGCCTCGAAGGCTCGGCCATTGCCCACGAAGTGCGTAAGAATTTGCGGTTGGATTGAGAGAACCGACCAGCTTGACTTCCCTTGCGATTTGTTATACATTTCGTTATACATCGCGGGTTAGGTTAGTGACTGATGACTATCGAATTCTTGAAAGCGCACTGAAACACGGGATTTCCGAGTTAGAAATAGCCTACGTACTGGATTTCAGAAATCCAACACGTAGATACTATGCAATACACGATGACGAGGAAGGCAACGGACAAGATATGGTAATTGCGCATACGGGTACCAGACCTTGGGCCATAGAGGTCGGCCTCTGCTATAGGGCTAACGAGAACGTAGTATTTCATGCATCAAAAGTAACACCAAAATTTCAAACCATGTACGAGGCAGAGCCGTGAGCAAGGAAGAAAACAAAACTAAGATGTCGGCAGTAGAACGTGAGAAAAGACGATCTGCGGTTGGAAGAGCTGCCTCCGAAAAGGTAGCGAAATCCGAGCAGATCAATTTTCGTATTGAAGAGCAATTCATTGCTGAGCTTCAAAATATGGCATACAAAAATGGCATTCCCGTCGGTACCATGATCAGAGAGTGGGTACTAGAAAGGCTAACAGAAGAAAAAATTGGAACAAACAAAAATACGAGCAAAGCACTCTACCTATTGAATGATATGAGAGGTAAGCTCAACAGCCTGTTTAATAACCTGCCACAAGAGACAGCAGATAGCCTGCTAGAACAAGATAAGACATCACAGACCTGGCCCACACAAACTCTCCTCTGCTTGGCCTTACCAACACCAAGCAATTCTTTCGCCACGCATCGAGTCGGAGAGTCAGCAACAACAACGTATTGTAGCGCTGCACCTAACAGCAAGCAAAACCGCGATCTATCGAGCGGCGCCAACTCAAAAGAGTTAGAACACCTGAGAGCAATAGAACACCTACTGTGCGACCAGCTCATGGCAATAAAAGACCAACTAAAAACGGCGGAAGTAGACAAGAGCACATGAACGCTGGTATGCTATTAAAAGCATACTAACTAATTTAATCTGCGCTTAAGAGCATATGACCGGAACCAACAAGCTACAACAGGCACCGCCATACCCAGTCGAACAGTCACTCAAGCGCCTAGGCAAGAACCTGCGCACGGCCAGAATTCGCCGCAATCTAACAATCGCCGATGCCGCAGAACGCATTGGCACCGGCCCACGCGCGGTTATGGATGCTGAAAAAGGCAAGCCATCAACCGGCATAGCAGTCTATGCAGCGCTACTTTGGCTCTACGATCTTCTCTACGAGCTTGACGAGCTGGCAGAACCGGCGAACGACAGAGAAGGCCGCACACTAGACTCAACAAGACAGCGTACCCGGGCACGCAAGAGCAAAGGCTTAGACAATGACTTCTAAGGAAGCAACCGAATGCTATGTCTACATAACCTTGCCCGGAGAGACGGAGAGCGTCACAGCAGGTCGATTTGTGCTAACACAAGATCGGTTAGGAAATCAGCTCGGCCGCTTTGTCTACGGCGCAAGCTACCTATCTAGAAATAACGCAGTCGAAATAGATCCGATCGAACTCAAGCTCTCCGGAGATACGTACAAAACAGCTCGACTTGGTGGCCTATTTGGTGCCCTGCGAGACTCCGGCCCGGACTTTTGGGGGCGCCGCTTAATAGAAAGGCACGCTGGTAAATCACAGCTTGGAGAACTAGACTACCTCCTGAACTCACCCGACGACCGGGCTGGCGCGCTCGGATTTGGACTAGGCAAACAGCCACCAGCACCACTAAGAAAATTCAATCAAGCGATTGCACTAGAAACGCTGCAACTACTTGCCAACAAACTAATTCAAGACGAACAAGGTGAACTCAGTGAACTAGAAAAATTAGGTGCACTTAGTCACGAAAAAATACAAACGCAAGAGTTACTTTTGCTAGGCACCTCAATGGGCGGTGCCCGGCCCAAAGCTGTAGTCGAAGACGACAACGGCTTATGGGTAGCAAAATTCAACAGGCCAGACGACCGTTGGAACAATCCAAAAATCGAGCAGGCAATGCTTGAGCTAGCAAGAAATTGTGGCATCAATGCAGCCCAAAGTCGCGTCGAAACAATCGGCGGCAAAGATGTGCTTTTAGTTCAGCGATTTGATCGAGAGAAAACTACTGAAGGCGACTTAAGAGCACGAATGATCAGTGCATTGACCTTGCTTAAAGCAGAAGACTCAGCGCAGCAAAGAGAGCGCTGGTCATACGTGTTGCTATCAGAAGAACTGCGCCGAGTCGTAGCAGAACCAAAGAAAGACGCGTCCGAACTCTATCGCCGCATGTGTTTCAATGCTTTAATTTCCAACCTCGACGATCACCCTCGCAACCATGCACTGATTGCCATGGAGCACAAATGGAAACTGTCGCCAGCATATGACCTCACACCAACTCCTGCTGCATCAATAGAGCGCAGAGATCTGGCAATGAGCTGCGGAGACCTTGGGCGCTTCGCTAACAAGAAAAATCTTTTATCGCAATGCAATCGCTTCTTAATCGATCAAGATGAAGCTCTCACGATCATAACAAAGATGGAAGAGCAGATTCGTTCAAGCTGGCACCGCGTTGTGCGGGCAACAGGTGCGAGTGAGCGCGACGCCGAATCAATCAAATCGGCATTTGTCTATGAAGGCTTCAATTATAGGTAATAACCAGTCAAAGTGCCAATATACTCACAGTGCTCCTTCTCAATTTCTTCAGTGGTTCTTTGCTTTCGATGAGCAATCAATCGATCTTTGTTGCAACAGAGCAAACCATTATAAGTCGGCTGAATAAGCCAGTTTCCATAGAGATCAACTAAACCGATTTTACCAGCAAATACCTTAACCGCACAGTCATCGAAAGCAAGTTGGCTACGAAGAGCTACAGAGGCATCCCAAGCTGGCGAACACACGTTGACCGCAAGACGAATGGACTCTCCGCGATAGTCAACGTATGCGCATTGGTCCTGACCACGGCACTCCATCCAGCCATTGGCAGAATGGTATCCGAATCTAATAGTTTCATCCAAAGTTAGTAATTTCCGACCCTTATGGTCAAGTACGACTATAGGCATCTGTCGATCGCTCAGGTCTTTCTTGGTTTCAGCGGCCAGCCAAATGCCATGACCGACATCACAAATAAATGAATAATGGCACCCTGTAATTGGCCTGCCGTCAGGTTCACAGTAGCCATACTCCCAATTCTTTCTCACAACGAGCAAATCAGGATGAATACTAGCACCAAAATCAGTCATTGCAGCACAGACCGGTTCAGCCAAGTATGGAAGGTGTGAAACTAATTCAACACCGTTGCGGTCTAACAATTTCCAGGCGGTATTTCGACCAACCCAATGCAGAGTATCTGGCATCCACAGGCTAGGAACATCAGACTCTCTCACCTTTACCCAAAAGGTGTCAGTCTTGCGCATATAAATTACTTGAAGATAGCGAGGTGGGATAATCCATTCGCCTTTGCCGTTTATCACTCCAACAAAAGCATTCTTGGGTGGCACACTACCACTACTCTGGCACAGGCGAAAGCTAGGAGCGTAGACAAAAAACGAATAGGTCAGCACCGTTGCAACAAAAAACAACAGCAAATCTCGAAGATGGAGATTGGCAAACACTGGCTTATTCAACAATGTGAGCAGTCGCTGATTCATGGGTTGCCTGATTGACACAAGCTGGAAAGATCCAAGAATCTCTCAGAGTAAACCAATTGCTAGGCTAGGCATAGCCGGTTTTACCCACTTAGTTCTCAACGTTCGCTTCAACTCATGCTGACGCTAGCTCTCTGGCCTCGTGCAAGATCTTCTCACTTTCACCACTGTAGTCGAGCATAGCCACTTCATAGTTAGATTGCAGATTGAGCCAAAAACCTGGCGACATTTTGAAAACGCGAGCAAGTCTCAGGGCGGTGTCAGCTGTTATCTTCCTCTTCTCGTCACCAACGATAGCAGTAACCCTGGTAGCTGGCACTCCCATATAACTGGCTAATTTCGTGGCACTCAAATTGAGCGGTTCAAGAAACTCAGCACGCAGAATCTCGCCTGGCGAAATCGGCTGCAATTTTTCACCTTGTTTTTTCTTAGTGGTAGTCTGTGATTTCGACATCGTTAAAGTCATCCCCTTCAGGCACGAAACAAATTCTGTACTGGTCGTTGATCCGTATACTGTATTGACCTTCTCTATCGCCGTGCAATGCTTCGAGCCTATTACCGGGTACAGCAGCCAAATCAGGCAACCCTCTTGCGACCTTCAAAATGTCTAACTTTCTTCTAGCGCTTAGCTGGATGCTATCAAACTGTTTAACATATCGGTTGTTGGCTAAGGATTCAGTATCTCTGTCTCGAAAACCTTTTATCATTCAAACATCATGACACGCCTCGCGTAATACGTCAAACGGTTTACGCAAGCAGGTGGAAAATCAGCCAAAAGTCTTTTCACGGCAAACTCAAGCTATGCTCGAAACAGCCTAGTTCAACACCCAAGGGGTAGCACCAATCTTCACGGTTGCGTGTGCATGCCCAGAAGTAGCGCCTTGGTAGTTCGTTGCCTCCTCAACGTTGTGAATCATGTGGCCGCTGATGTGACCTAAAGAGCCAAGGGCAACCACGCACAGAGCGGCAACACAGCCAATGCCAAGGGCATATTCAACCATGCTCTGGGCCTTACACGAGCGCCTCTTGGCGGCCAACCGTCTCTGCATTATCATTCCTCAAAAAGGGGCAGAGCCAAACATAGCGCGAATTGGAAATAAGCGTAAGCTATCCCCCAGCTGAGGATAAAACGAACCTACTTAGTAGCTGGAGACGCCGAAGTGCCCTTAGTCGCAGCGTCTTTTTTATACTCTTCAATCAAAATCAATGCGGCGCGGTAACGCACTTTTTCCAACTCTTCGGCCCTTTGAAACATATCTAGAGCGGCTTTGGCAATGACCGAATTTGAGTCGGCACTTTCCTCTTCGTCGCCTACAGGCATTGAACCGTGTACTTGATCTAGTGACTTATTGATAGCAATAACTTGATCGCGCCAGGTCATCCAAAGGGGGTTGATGCGCTCTTCAATCACTTTAGTGACATTCCGACCGTTTGTATCAACATCATTAATATCTTCGCTGAGCAAATGCACAATTGGTTCAAGAGTGTTGACATAGAGCACAAGCCACTCTTTACGCGGCGCAAGATATTTGACCTTGTTGTCAAACAAAGGCAAAGAAATTGCAGTTGGACTTTGCTCTATGGGAGCATCATTAACAGTCATACGAGTACGCGTTGCTTCTAGAAAGAGATTGACAGCTTGCTGCTTGAGCTGATTGAGTGTCAGTCTTGTATCGCGCAAATCGCTAAGCATAGACTGAGGATTCATTTGCTCCGCATCGTTGGCGGTGCGCTTCTTCAACGTCGCACCTGAGACTGGCGCCGCTGCTGTAGCCTTACTGACAGTCGTAGCAGTATCAGCACCAGCGGCTAGGGCTGGCGTAGTAGCAACTGTAATAACAGTGGTAGCCGTGCACAGCAACTGTAGCGACACTGCCAGACTGAAAGCGCCTGCTTGATCACCAAATGACTTCACTGAAAACATTCTATCAATCCTCAGATACGAAATTACAGAGTAAACAAACTATCAGACAAACCCTTATTAAAATCGAGCTGATCAAAGAACACAAAGGCGTTGGGCTGGCCATCTTTGTATGTGTTCCAAGCAATGGGAATTTTAGTCTTTGGGTTCAAATAAACAACATGCACAAACGAGCTGCCAACGGCACCTTCTTCTCCACCATTCTTGTCGCGCATCAACAAAATCATAACTGGTTCTTTAAACGGAGCAAGTCTTACCGGCTGAGAAACAGTGGCCACTGCACCGCCAGCGACTTGCTGCTTTAGCGCTGCAGACAAAGAGAGAAAGTCACTCTTGGCCAAGCTAAAACCAGTGGGCAATCTCAAGCTGCGAGAATCAGGCTGCAAGGTCATCTTAACAAGACTGAGCGTACCGCCGCCCTTGCCCCTCAGGGCACCATCACTTTGCCTGACAACCACTGAACCGTTGCGGTAATCAAGCGATTTGATTTCTGCTCGCAAAAGCTCCCGCTGCTTAAACGATACAAACGCACCACCGTAGTCTTTCCACTTGTTTTGTTTGACGGTGAAAAGCTGACAGAAACACTGATAGTCGTGCAAATTAGACGCTGCAGAGGCAAGGCTATCAATGAAGGGCATGCCAACTTTCGACTTGGCAAGTTTATCTACAGTGCCACTATCTGGCAGGCTGTTCTCTAGCTCATTTTTACTAAGGGCAAAGGCGCTAGGGCTAGAGTATGTAAGGGTTGCAGTTAATGCAGCGATGTTCAACGCCAGCAGTGATTGTCGTAGCCAATGAGGAATCAAAGGACGATTTCTCCGGGTTAGTAATGCCAGAACCGGAATAGTCGCCAAGATAGCCCCTGAGCTAGTGACAAATTAGGAACAATTCCGAAGCAATAATCTATCATGTTGGCAAGGGCCTAAAGCTGAAAAAGGGTACATTAGTAATGACACTTAAGATGCTCCAATCACTTGAATCTTAAGCCTTTTAGCAGCGGAGAACCAAGAGCAATGAAAACTCTCTATCGACAAGGCGATGTGGTGCTGGTTTCAGTAGAAGAATTGCCCGCAAAAGCGCTAGCCGAAGCCGTCGAAGACAGGCTAGTGCTGGCCCACGGTGAGGTCACTGGTCACGCCCACGTGATTGACCCTACCATGGCAAAAGCCTTTCGGCTAAACGAAGAGCTCTACCTGGAAGTGCCCACCGGTGCGGCCTTAAGCCACGAAGAGCACGCCACCCTGCAGATAAAGCCAGGCATATACAAGGTGGTCATTCAGCGCGAGTACAGCCCCGAAGAAATCCGCAAAGTAGTAGATTGACGGACATGGCTGAGACAAGAACCATACGCCGCTCTGTCACCGCCAGCGATACAAAAGCGATTTGCCAATATTTATGCGACCACCTAAAAAAACATCGACGCCTTAGAGCCACAAACAGAAAGAGTGCCAGCAAAGCAATAGCTGAGCTTTATCGAATTGCCGAAGTGCCAGAGCCTATTATACTTTTTTGTACAAATCCCTCTGACATTGGCGTGCTATCTACTGTTTTGATATTGGCCTTGCGCTCAGGCCGAAAGTTTCGAACATGGAAAGACCTTTCAGATCTCATCAAAGATACGCAATGGCATGCGATTATCAGCGACCTACGCAAACAAACCACTCTAAAAAAACTGTGGTCCAGCTATCAATATGATTCTGAGCAAATAAGCAATCGCAAATCTCCAACGAGAACCCTGTCGCTCTACACCAACATGATTTTCAAAGAAGACTTTGTAGCCAAACTGCGCAACCTGATGGCAAAATACGCCAACAACGACTTTGCAAGCTGGACACTATCTCCTCTGCATATGGATTTTGGGAATATAGTTGGCGAGAACATCCAGCAAAATGCAGAAGAAAATCGGGCACTTTGCGCATTCAACGCTAGCGGTGGATATATCGACTGGAAACATTTCATCCTTTCGGCCTTTCCTGAATTCGAGAAAGAGAGCGAGCCTTTTCTCAGGCAGCAGCAGTCACTTACAACGTGGACAGAGCTAGACTTTGAATGGATGTTTCTCCATCAAGCACTTTCATCGCACTACGGCCGCTCTATCCACAGCGAAAATTCATTGAGGTTACTTGATGCGGTTTCTGCACTAGAAAGCAGCGCCTACGCTTGCATTTTCCTCAACGGCCTTTGCATTGTAAGCGACAAACCCACCGCTCTGCGCTACGACGCCAGACATAGGCTGCATGACGATCGCCACCCAGCAGTCGCATTCGCCAGAGGAAACAACCTCTATGCCTTGCAAGGAAACTGTCTACAGCCATTAGCCATAACAGATATTCACGCATACGGCGCCGAAGCAATTCTAAAAGTGAATAACATCACAGCCCGCCGTCTGTTGATCGAGCGCTACGGCCGCTCCAAATTCGTACTAGACAGCGGAGCTGAAATAATTCATAGCGATGATTTCGGTGTATTGTACAGGAAAAAAATTCCTAATGACGAACCTATGCAAATGGTCAAAGTCGTCAACTCTACACCAGAACCAGATGGCTCTTATGCAGTCTATTTCATCCGCGTGCCACCAGCCATGGAGCGGGCAAAGCAAGCAATAGCCTGGACATTCGGTATTGACGAAGACGACTACAATCTTACCGATCAATCGTGATTATCTTAAAGCTCAGAAGGCCTACAACAATTTTTCTTGCTGCCGCACCACACTAGTTCCTTGCACAAAGAAGAGCCCAATGGTGATAAATATCGAACCAAGAAACACTGGCGCAAACCAGGGACCGAGACCATCCATGTGTTTTAGTGCAGTTTCAACCACAGCTATCTGTAGATAGGCTATCAGAGCAGAAAGCTCTAATTTTAGAGTGAACATCAAATTGCGAGCCATCGAAAAAAGCACATCACGATTCTGCTCTGTGATTTTCCACGGCATGTTGAAGCGATTGCTCTTTTCGGCAAAGGTCAAATTGCCATAGAGAAAAAGCGCTATGAAAGGCAAAAAGAGAGCAACTGGCTTCGGCGCCCAACCATCGGGCTGACCAAGCAGGCCGAAATGCATGGGCACTAGTTCAGGCAATGCAGACCAATTGAAAGCCAGATAACCAATTCCCAGCAAGGTAACGCCTAGCGGCAGTAACTCTTTAATTGACTTGGACATGGTCAGCCCTCTCTCTACTTACATTCCGAATTCTTTCTATTTAGACTTTAAATTATCTTTGGCTTCGGACTAATTTCCATCTTATAAGCTCTAGAAATAAGCATCTCACAACCTCACTAAGATCCTTAAGAATTTAACCTCCAGAAAAGAGACCAGAAAGAAGCAAGCAATGCCACGAATCACTTGACTGCCCTACAGGGTCAATCATTCGAGCCACGTCGGGCCGGACCGGTTTGCACAAATAAGCCCAAAAGAGCGAGCAGCGAAAGCAGGAGATAGACTGAAATGGTCCTCAAAGGAAATTCAGCTCTTCCGCTCCACTTACCAGAAAAGCAAAGCAACTCTTCTAACCACCGTGAAAACAAAGAAACTAACCTGGGCAATTAAAGCCGCATTTACTTTCCTGATCTCACTCGGCATCTTATTTGGTGCCTATCTATACGACTGTAGTATCTACGAAAAGCAAAATCCTTTAAAGCCTAGCGGCGCCAATAGTGGTGCCAACGGGCTATGGTTACGTTACTACTGGTATGCAGGCAAACACAATACTGCCAAAGAATGGGATGACATGCTTGAGCGCTTGCGAGTCAATCAAATAAAATACGCATACTTTCACGTACTCACCACCGTATCTGATGGCACTCTCAAACTACACAAACTTGAGAACGCTCAGAAAATTACAAAAGCCGTGCATACAGGGGCACCGAATACAAAGGCGATTGCCTGGGTCTATATTGGTTCGGCTCCGCAAAACGGCGGCGTAAACTTGATGAAGCCAGAGACCCGCGCCAACCTCGTGAAGGAAGCACTTTGGCTAGTAAACGAATGTGGTTTCGATGGTGTGCAACTAGATTATGAATTCTGCTTCAATGGTGATAAAGGCCTATTGTCATTGCTCGACGAAACTCGCGCAGCACTGAAGCCGGGGCAGCTCTTAAGCGTTGATACACCAATGTGGTACCCCTTCATCTTGTGGGGTTGGAGCGACGACTACTTCAAAGAAGTTGCCAAAAGATGTGACCAAATTTGTGTCATGGGTTACGACTCTTACTTATACTGGCCGAGGGCCTATGCCTGGTTAGTAGCACAGCAAGTGGTGCACGTTAGCACCGCCGCAGACGCAGCCAACAAGAACTGCAAAGTAATAATCGGATTGCCTAGCTATGAAGACGTCACACTAGCGCACCACCACAAAACCGAAAGCCTAGCAAACTCGCTAAGAGGATTGAACGACGGCCTCGCCGACAAGGGTACAGTTCGCTCTAACATTGAAGGCATTGCCTTGTTTGCCGACTACACCACTGATGAAGCAGAATGGAAATTGTATTCAGACTATTGGTTGAAACGCTCTAAATAATAGTTTCCAGGGAAACTATTATTTAGAGCTATAATTGTCCGTCTTCGCTAGATTAGACCGCACTGGACTGTTGACACGCTACTAACCGCAAGCAAGGAACAGATTTGAAAGACGGCGTCGACAACTATCCAGCAATGATGGCACTAGAGGAAGCAATCGGCGCTCGACTGCAACAGTCGAATTTCAAGAAAAACAAATACAGCTACAAGTACAGGCGCGAGAACTACCACACAAACTACAATCGAATTAGCGCAGACGAAAAATTCATACACGTTGTATCGGTAGCGATTTACTGTCCACAATCGACACCAGAACTAGAAATCTATCTGGCACCAATGGCAGTCACATTAGAAGCCGGAGTGGAGTTTCGCCTAGCTCTCAACAATGGATCGAGACCAAGACAAAGTCGCGATGAGGCCAAGCTTGCTACCGGAGATATAACTTTCCAAGTAAGTGAAATTTTCTCCAAAGAGGCCGCTACAAAGCTATCAGCTACCTCTAAATTTGACGTGCCGCAACACCATCGGCTATTAACACTACCGAACATCGAAGATCAAACTGAGCGCATTGAAGAACTTATGGCGTTTCACGAGGCCAGCAGCAAGCCCTTCTTCGAGCAATTTACATATCCATTTCCGTTCGATCAACTAACAATCGAAGACCTAGAGCATCTAAAGGAAAATCGGGAATACAAGTTTAGCCATCAATTTATGGCCAGCCCCTATAGACTTTCGGCCGCAGCTGAAGAATTCTGGAAAGATCGAAATGACATACAGCGGTCAGAAACCTTCAAACAGTTTCGACAGAATCTCATGAAATTCTCAGCAAAAATCGACCGAACTTGATTAAGCTAAACTAGTTATTAAGGCTATGTCTAAGCGGATAGGCCTTACAAGAGCCGCTGTGCGGATTTTCCCACCTGCCAACTTCTACCATTTTTATCTACTTAATATGGATTTTTTCACGATTGCGGGTACAATTTCGTAGGAGGTGAATATTTTGGCAATCAAAAAGCAAATGACCTTGAATCTTACAGATGCGGAAATGAACGTGCTGGAGCTTCTTTGTGAGAAAAAGGAATTGAGCAAAACAGCCCTAATTCGGCAAGCAATTAAGCTCTACCAACTGGTTGATGACCGAATGGAAAATGGCGACAAGTTGATCTTTGAGAACATCCAGAAGAAAGAAAAACTAGAGCTTAAAGTCTTATGAGTGCATTTACCTCGATAAAGCTCTTTCACCATGACAGCAGCACGTTAAAGCCTGCAGCGCTTTATGCCGACCTTAGCAAGCTTGATGTGACAGCAGCAGAATTAAGCTGGCAGCCCTACATAGAGAAGAAAATTAAGTCACTGAAAAGCGCTGGGATATCCCAAGACGATTGGCCGGAACACCTCCACTGGGACTGGAGTCAACTCAGAAGAGAAACTCAGTCGAAATTAGCGCATAAATGGTATGGCATCAAATGCGATGGCAAATGGCAAGGCCTCATGGTTTTAGAAACCGCCCTTCACAGAGCCCGCATTGGTGACGACAAAGGGAAACACTTGGTCTACATCAATTATCTAGCCTCCGCTCCATGGAATCTCGCGGAATTTGTAGAAGCACCAGCTTACGGTTTAGTAGGAACAGTCTTCGTTAGAGTAGCAATTGAACTTAGCTTCAAGCTCGAATTCAAGGGAAGAATTGGCCTTCACGCCCTTACTCAATCCGAAGCGTTCTACCGCGACATATGCGGCATGACAGATGTCGGTCCAGGTCAAGAATATTCGCAAAGCAAACTTCGTTATTTTGAAATGACAAAAGACCAGGCAGAAGATTTTGTAAGAGAGGAAAAACAATGAACATTCATTTGTCAGATGACTGGCTCATGCGAAAAGCAAAAAAAGAAGGTAAGACTTCGGTTGGAGCGGGTCACCCGCCTTTCGGATCAGCGGCTCAGCAGAAGCCTAAGACAAAAATGACTCTGCCAGCCGGCTCATCAGATAAGCTGGTGTGCGAAGAGGCACAGACACTTGACGATTCGAGACAAGAGAGAGACGCAAAAGGCAAGCAGTAGAATAAGACTACTCTCTTCCGGTCACTAGGCAATAACGCTTCACGTCAACCACTTCGACTATGTCAGCAGCTCACAAACGAATTTATATTGAAGATGTGGTCGAACCAGCGCGAATTCGCACGCAATCATTTGCCAAGGCCTTTCCTGCCGCAGCGGCCATGTGGGATCACAAGAAAAATTGCGGCTTCGGTCCAGAAGATTTTTCTTTTCGTTCACACGTCAGAGCCTGGTTCAAATGCCCAAAAGGTAGAGACCATCGCTTTCAAGTGCAAATTGCGGCCATGGCAAACGCCATGTTGTCTCAATCCAAAACAATGGGCTGCGGTTTCTGCAATTCAAAGCGCGTATCGGTGACAAACAATCTGGCTGAGACTTATCCTGAAATAGCAAAAGAGTGGATGCCCAAGAAAAACAAATTAAGCCCACAAGATGTTCCAGCTGGCTCTTGCAAATACGCCTGGTGGAAATGCCCCAAAGGCCACACGTACGAAGCACAAATCAGCAACAGAACTGCGGAGGGAACCGGCTGTGTTCGCTGCAACGTTGGCGAACCCTTAGATCTGCGCACATATCCACGAGCTTACAAAGAATTTGATCGCAAGCAAAACAAAGGCGTAGATCCACATTGTCTGTCGTCCACGGCCAAGTATGCCTGGAATTGCAGCGCTGACCCCAGGCACCACTGGATTGCTGGATTTTATCGCGACAGCAAGAACCGCATACGCTGCCCTTTTTGCCGCAATCAAAAAGGTTCGCCCGGTAACAATTTAAAAGCATCGCATCCACACCTCGCTAAGCAGTGGCATCCAACCAAGAACGGTGATACCACTGCCAAAGATGTAACTTTTGGCAGCGGCTTCAAAGCTTGGTGGAAATGCCATCAAGGCCCCGATCACGAATGGCAAACCTCCGTCGCCAATAGAACAGGATTGCAGACCGATTGCCCGTTTTGCAAAATGCGCAGAACATCGGTCACCAACATAATTTCAACTCAAGCGCCAAAACTCGCCAAAGAATGGCATCCTCGCAAAAATGGCAAAATCAAGCCCGATCAAGTGCGCATTCACTCTATGACACAGTTCTGGTGGCTTTGTTCGAAGTGTTCCTTCGAATGGCGAGCGGCGCCCATCTATCGCATTACTCGCGGTAACGGCTGCCCACAGTGCGCTCGAAAGAAGCACGGCAAGATGATGAGTAAACGACTAAAAGACAATCCAGAGCTACGGTTCAAAAAGCAATCAGGACTTACTTAGTTCAAACCTATTTAGCTTCTCGCTCTTTCGTCAGCATCTCATATAAGACAGTCGCACCGCGCACCTCTTGCGACTGCAGTTCGCCAAACGAAGCCACGCCTCTAACTGCACCACCAGCGGCACCTATGCTTGGCATCAAGTGGGGACGTGGATCATAAATAGCGAAAGGCCCATTAGCCATAAACTTACCGGCAACGCCAACTGCACTCTTGGCAAAGCCGTAACACTCTTTAATCCAACTCTCTTGCTCTTGCTCAATTTTAGGAGCTTTCTCTAAGCGTTCGTGATTCTTCTCATGATATTGATAAACCTCCTTGCCATCGACGCCACCATCTTGATTAGCATCAACAATTTGAAACTCATCCAACATCATCTTCGCAGCAGGCGCTAACGGGTGTTTTTTAGCATCTTTGAGCACCGGCGCAAAGGCTTCTGAAAGCTGCGATTTAGTAACTTTCTGGCCATCAATCATGCTGGTCAAAATATCGATGGCCTGCTCGCTGAGCTTATTTCCATTCAAGTCTTCTATCGTTACCTCATGCTTTCGGTCAGAAGCAGGAATATGTTCTAGTAAATTCGACATAACACCCTCAATTGGTTAAGTGTTAGCTCTTAAATACATAAAGAATACAAGAGCCGCGGGGTTGCATCAATTTATACACAATTCGCCGTGAGATGAGCGTGAGATTTTAACTGATTACTTGGCTTACAAACTGGCTGCCTACTTAGCCCTTAGTGCGGAGGTCTTTCCAACTTTCTCTAGGCCGGATTTTTGTTTATTCGCCTTTTCTAAAGCCATCTTTTTGAAGCACAAATCTCTTTGCTCGCGACAATGTTTTGCATGGTCGGTCCCAAGCATAAGAGAAGCATTGTAGTCACTGCTGGCCTCACGAAATCGACCTAAGGCGAAATACTGATCGGCGCGTTCAGTGAATGACTCATACTCATCAGGAAAATGCTTAATCATAAAACTATAGTCTTCAATCGCTTTAAGAGGCTGCTTTGCCTTGACATATAGCCTGGCTCTTTGCAAACGCTCCTCTTCTCCCATCGGATCAGCCTGCACCATCACCGTATAGTCACTAATTGCCGCGGTGAAATTGCCCAACGAACTCTGGCACTTGGCTCTTAACTTTCGCGCACCATCATAGTTAGGCTGCAGCTTTAGCAGCTTATCCAAATCGGCAATAGTGTCTTTGTAGCGAAATAGACTGGCATACGTGAAAGCGCGACGATACAAAGCATGCCTAAAATCAGGTTTAATCTTCAAAGCCTGATTGAAAACAGCCAGCGACTTTTCGTACTCTTCTTCCCACATATAAACAGCGCCAAGGGTGTGCATTGCTTGCACGCAGTTGGGATCAATAGAGATAGCTTCGTTCAGAAGCTTTATCGCCTTATCATTGTCTCCAGTCTCATGGGCCCGCAGACCGGCCTCATACTTTGCTAAAGCAGGCACATTTCTCTTTGGGCTAGTTTGGTACTCAATAAACTGCTGTCGATCAACAGTCGTTCTTGTACTAGTTCTGTTTGCGGGGCTGGCTTGTGCATAACCAATAGAACAACAAAAACTTGTTAGTGACAAACAAGCTGCCAATACTTCAATCAGGCCCAAACTAGAACTGCGCCAGAGCTTCAAGATGTTATCCTCACTTGCATCAGACTTGTCTCTGACATATGCCTTGACGCCCTCTAGTTCGATGGCCTGGAGCACAGCGACCTGCTTAACCTCGAAATTAAACCTTCTTCTCACTGACAGGCTCATCTTCTTTACGATGCAACCAAGTGTAGATCGTCGGCAAAATAATCAAGGTCAAAATGGTGGAAGTGACAAGACCACCAAGCACAACTGTTGCTAGAGGCCGCTGCACTTCGGCACCTGTTCCATGGGAAAATATTTTTGGAAGCAGACCAACCATTGCCACCGTAGCGGTCATAAGCACGGGCCTTAGCCTCACCTTAACGCCAGCCATCACAGCAGCCACAACAGACATTCCTTCGCTTTGCATTTGTGTCATATAACTAATCATGATCACACCATTTTGCACCGCTACACCAAACAGGGCAATAAAACCAATAATGGCAGGCACAGACAGGGGTTGTTGTGAGATTAGCAAAGCGAAAATTCCACCGACAATAGCAAAAGGAACGTTGAGCATAATCAAACTGGCATTCTTCAATGAATTAAACGAAGCATACAACAAAATGAAAATCAGAAGCAGCACCACAGGCACAACCAAAGATAGTCTGGCCATAGCCCTTTGCTGATTCTCAAACTGACCGCCCCAGACAATTCTGTAGCCCTTAGGTAGTTTGATTTCAGCCTTAACTCTACGCTGAGCCTCTTCCACGAAGCTACCTAAATCACGACCTCTAACATTGGCGAGCACAGCTGTGCGTCTTTGCCCACCTTCGCGGTTAATCATCACTGTGCCGCGGGTATTCTGAATTTTAGCCAATTGCCCAAGGTGCACTTTGCCACCACTAGGGGTATCAATGATAATCGACTCAATATCTTCTTGTGTATCTCTAAACTTCAGAGGAAAGCGAATAAGCAGGTCGAAGCGTCGCGTGCCCTCCATCACTTCTGTCACTTTTCTACCGGCCAAAGCCGTCGCCATGATCTCTTCAACTTCGCCAACATTGAGGCCGTAGCGAGCAATGACATCGCGATTCAGCTCAATGTTTAGCTGCGGCAAACCAAGAATATGCTCACGCTGCAAGTCACTGACTCCACGCACATCTTTAATGATGCCTTCGACTTGCTCGGCAAGCGAATCAATCTGCTCAAGATCATCGCCAAAAATTTTAATTCCAAGATCAGCTTTTATACCGGCCACCAAATCATCAATCATATCGGCAATCGGCTGAGAAAAGCTTGAAGCTATACCAGGTATAGCATCAAGGCGAGCAGCCATGGCATTGACCAATTCCTCTTTTGTATGAAAAGTCTTCCATTCACTCATAGGCCTAAGGCCAATGTAAACATCTGCGTTCTCAACACCTTCTAGATCGCTGCCCATACCAGAGCGGCCGATGCGCGAGACAACCAAATCTACTTCTGGAAACTGCCCTATGGCTTGCTCAATCAGAGTAGCGATACGCCTCGACTCTGTGTGCGACACACTGGGCGAGAGCTTGGTGCGCAACAAAATCGAGCCTTCATCAAAAGTCGGAATAAACTCAGAACCGAGAAAAGGCAGAATGGCGAAACCAAAAGTAAGTGTAATCATGAGAAATGTGCAAGTCAGCCGAGGCCGTCTAATTGCCAGCGGTAGAGCCTTGCCCACCACACTCGTAGACCAGCTGACAAAGGGATTGTGACGCTCTTTGATTTTGCCACGCAAGAACCAGTAGCAGAGCACCGGTATGACGGTAAGCGAACAGAGCAGGGCGCCGGTCAAGGCATAGATATAATTGAGCGCCAACGGCGAGAACATCCGCCCTTCTACCCCCTCAAGGGTGAACAGCGGCAGATAAACGGCAATAATAATGATAATGGCAAAGAATATCGGGTTACCGACCTCGCCAGCCGCTCTACAGACAATACTTAGTCGATTCTCTTCTAGCTCAGCTTGGGTGATAGTACCGCGCTCTACGCGCTCTTGCTCAATGGCAAGATGGCGAAAAATGTTCTCAACCATGACCACGCCAGCGTCAACAATGACACCGAAGTCGACAGCTCCCAAAGTCATCAAATTAGCCGTCAGGCCTGTATATTTCATCATGATGAAACTAAATAACAAGGCTAGCGGAATAATGACAGAAACGATAATGGCGCAAGGAACGTGCAAAAGAAATAGAGCCAGCACCACAATTACAAGTGAGCCACCAAGAAGAAGGATCTCTTTGACAGTCTCAATACTCTTGTCGACTAGAGCACTCTGATCATAATAAGTAACCAAAGAGACGCCATCGGGCAATTCACTTTCAATCTCTTTCAAGCGCTCCCGGACCTTCTCCACCACTTCTTTGGTGTTCACACCCTTGCGAGTCATGACCATGCCGGTGACAACTTCGCCCTTACCGTCCATCGAGGCTGAACCGCGACGAAAAGCTGGGCCAATCTCAACCGTACCGACTTGACCAATCTCAACAGGAGTGCCGTTTACAGACTTGAGCAAAATATGCTTGATGTCTTCAACGTTTTTTATGCGACCCAATCCGCGAATGATAATCTCTTCGCCGCCGCTCTCAATGAAATTACCGCCAGCATTGAGATTATTGTTAGCCAGAGCCATAGTAACGTCATGAAGAGTAAGCTTGAAGCTCCTCAGCACCATTGGTGACACCAGCACCTGATACTGCTTTACATAACCGCCATAGCTGACTATATTGCCCACGCCGTTGACAGACCGAAGGGCGCGAGCAACTTGCCAATCTTGAATAGTTCTAAGTTCAGTTAAATCATGCTTGTCGCTAACCAGATAATAATTGAGCACATTAGAAAAAGTCGATACAACCGGCCCAAGCAACGGTGTAGGCGAGCCCTGGGGCAGTTCAATCTGTGTCAAGCGTTGCTGTACCAAATTGCGCGCCCAGTAAACATCGACATCATCATCAAAAATTGCAGTAACAACTGATAAACCGAAGCTCGAATTGCTCCTGATTTTTGCTACTTTGGGTAAGCCATTGAGGCCAGTCTCAATGGGATAAGTAATCATGGCTTCGACTTCTTCAGTAGCCATACTTTCAGGCTCAGTGATTATCTGCACCTGAACATTAGAAACATCAGGAAAAGAATCAACTGGAATAGTGATAGCGCTATATACGCCAAGCAGAGCCATTCCAACAGCTAAGGCCACTGTCATCAGACGTTGATTGAGAGCAAAGCGAATCAGAAATGAGATCATTTATCAGTCTTTCATGCAGAATTTAGCCATAACTTCGGCATCAATTAATAAGATCGATTGACAGCACTTACCCCGAAATCAGGTACGTTCAAACTCCTAAAAGATTGATAGCAACGGCAACGCAAGCTTGCGAAGCAAGAAAGCTAAAATCTTAGTTGCAAAACTGAGCAATCTAGACAAGCGCGCTAATCGACGCGAGCAAGTGACTCACCAACCGTTATAGTTGCCGTAGGGTTGCTGGCCGTAGCCAGGCATGTAGCCGCTACCTTGATAGGGATAACCACCCATCCCGTTGCCCATACCCATGCCGCTACCCATACTATTACCCATGCCACCATAACCGGAGTTGCGATTAAGAGCTCTAGTAAGGAATATGAGACCGACCGTCGGCAAAGCGACAGCAGCAGTTTTTGCTAAGACCTTAGTGGCAGTGCCAGCAGCGCCACGTAGTTTCGAATGGCTCGGAGTAGGCGCAGTGGTTGACGTATCCCAATCATTGTTGCCACCACGGTTGTAGCTCTCATTCACGGTACCGTTTACTCGGTTTTCAGCTAAACCCTTTTGAATGGCTTGCTCTTGTTGCTCATATTGACTTGGTTGAGCTGGCGGTCTGTTAGTGTCGTAAGCTGGTTGCTGCGCCTGCAATGGTTGCTGCATGCCCTGTTGCTGCATGCCCTGTTGCTGCATACCTTGCTGTTGCATAGCAGGCTGCTGCGGCCAGCCCTGCATGCCAGCCTGTCCAGCATATTGTTGAGCCTGTTGAGCAGCGGCATACTGTTGAGCGGCGGCATACTGCTGTGCCGCCTGGTACTGCTCAGGAGATGCATACTGACCAGGGAAAGCCTGAGGATATTGCACTTGCTGGCCAAAGGCAGGCTGCCAAACTAGATTTGAAGACAGCACAACCACTAGCCCGAGAGCCAGTGCAAAAGAATTTTTCATAGCTAACACCGTGGTAAGTTAAGCGTGAAAGATGGGGGAAAGAAGGGGCTCTATGAAAGCCCAGGTAGTCAAGTGTGATTGACTAACAATAAATGCAGACCGCTGGGAATGCAAATTAAACTTCAAAAAATGAGCAGGAACTGCCATACTGGGCGCGTCTATCACTATGGATGGGCTCAGGAAAGGCAAGATGCTCTCTAGAGTAAGGCTCGGCAACAACCGTCGCATCACACTACTGGCCAGAGTGCTCGTGCCAACACTTGTACTGACAATATTTCCAGCTCTTCCAATACTTTTTGCGCCTGCAGCGATTGGGCGCGATGTACCAGAAAAGGCGAGAACCACAGCATCGCTTACGACCCCGGCAAAGACCCAGGCAAAGACTCCGGCAAAACTTGCGCCGAGCAAATCAGAAAGTGAACTGAGCGAAAACGAGATATTTGACAGACTAACTAGCTCAGACTGGCGCTACCCTGGTGACTACTGGAATATTCCTGATAGCCCAAGCGACAATAGGGGCAGCGTCACTTTTAACGGCGAAAACTTCAGCTATCCCGCCACCCAAACATGGCTGCCCGGGAGAAAACTAGAAAATGTGAAAAAGGAGAACGAGAGGGCACGAAAGCTTCCGTACCAATCTCCTAATGACGTCACCAGTCTCAAATGGAACTTTAGCAAAGACGATAAGCGCGCAAGCAAAGAATGGGCAAAAGATTCAACCTGGAAAGTCGAGCCGGGAAGCACTCCTCCGCAACATCTTCTTTCATCCCACCGGGTCTTACTGCGACAGTACAGAACTTGAACCTATAATGCCATCGGATCATGAGCTAACACTCATTCTGCATGTGCCAACCTACACCAAATTTGGTGACAAGCTATACGAGCATAGATTTGTGGCCCCTAAGACGAAATAATCAAAGGAAAAATAGAATGTTCACGACCTTCCGATACCAAAACATCGCCATCAGCGTCTGGGCCGCCATACTAATATTTGTCTCGCCAGCGCTGGCAGACGGAAGCAAGCCGGAGGCCGGTGAGGTTCCCCAGTCGGTCCTCAACCTAGACCTCTGTACCCTCGCCTACCAGCTTTACCATCAATCTTTGTGCCTGCCACTTGACCCCTGGTACGACATGATGTCTAGGGTTGGCAGCGACCGCCGCAATAACATCTGCCGCTTCACCCATGACTATGCCGCCAAACTTGGGAGCTCCACTGCAAACAACGGCAGCCTTGGGCAGGGCTTTTACAGCGGCCCAAACGCAGCACGGGGCTGGAGTGATACCAACCTCAACCTCGACCCTATTCTGACGAACTATAAGTACATTGACGCCAAGCTCCCCACCTTCAACCGTGACGGCGAACAATTTCTCGCCGTACTAGCGCCGAACTACATCACAAAAAACATCAAGACGATTGACGGAGTTCGCTACAGAACAAAGCCGACAGGCTTTCCTTGTAGCGACACAGAGCGCTTTCAAATTCGCGAATATCCCAGTGGTGCCGATCACCTAATTGTATTCGAAGGTGGCACAGGAATTGTTGGCACCACCCAACCATCATGGAGCCCCATGGGTTTCGTGCTGATGAAAAAGACTGCCACAGGCTACGACGCCCACATTGTTTTTCGCGGCAGCCGCAGCGGCTCATCGCTGAGCAAAACAGTTTGGAAAGCACAGGATGCCATCGGAGATGCTAAGGGCAACCCAGACTGGATCACCGACCTTGGTGGCACAAAGCAAATTGAACAGCCCTTAATAAGCAAGGTTGGCAAAGTCACCAAAGGTTTTGCCGAAGCACTGCCAACCATGCTCGGACCAATCACTGCTTGCTGCAAATATCTTGAGCAAAATTATCCAGCTCCTGAGCACATCTACGTCACCGGCCACAGCCTAGGGGCTGGCCTTGGTAGCCAGTTCGTCAGCGCAGTGCTGCAAGGAAACTATGGCGATCAGTTACGTCAAGAAGTGAAAAGCTGGCCCTGGAACAATACAATTCTAATGGCCTATGCCCAGCCGATTCCTGGTGATCCGACTTGGGCAGCCAGTTTTGACAAAGTCGCACCGACTGCTCAGCACTATTGGGTCGAGGGAGACAGCGTAGTCGAAGCAACCTCTGGCCTGATCGTTGGCCTCCTAATTGATAAAGGCGAACATGCAGGTGTCCAGAAAAAGTTGAGCACCGTTGCAAACTGCAAAGACAACCCCCATGAAGTGTTTGTCATTAGAGCGGCAATGCTGCGTGATCTGGGGTCTAGTTCGGGCTCAAATCAAGCATTAGCTCAGCAGCTTGGCCAACAAAACACCTGGGGCTACTACCAGACTCTCTCCAAGATGCTGGCAGGACAACCGCTAAGCTACGTCTATCCTGGCGCGCCAGCGCCAAATATAGTTACCGAAGCGAATCTTAGACAGGTTCTGCAAAACAGCAATTTCAACTCAGAATTTGCTGGCTGGCTAGAGCAAGTTTACGCCCGCATGATTGCCGACAAAGACAGCTACATTGGCTTCAAGTTTCAGAGCACGCTGGATGAGCGGCAGAAGCTAGTGCTCGATATCGCTGGACGGATGAGGCAGCCAGCCACCAATGACCCAGCCCAAGAAGTCAACGGCCTCGTGAACGAATCTACTCTCATCGATGGCAACCTCGGACTAACCAACGAAGAACAATGGATTTACTGTGGCACCATTCTTTCTCGCTTACAAAAGGCACCGCTAACGGTGAACGATCTTCTAACTAGACCTATGATCAAAACTTGTTTCGAATCGAAGTTCGATGAATAAGAAAAGGCATAATTTGAAAAGGCCAGCATTGCTAACTACTATGCTGGCCTTACTTGCGCTGCTTCTGGTCCCTTCTCCAAAAGCCGTGCATTGTTTTATTCCGACTTTCGCCTGGAGCTCCGATGACAGAAAACTGGCACTAATAGACGAAGTCGAGGGAGAAGGAGCAGGCAAGTTCCTGGTCATCATCCCAGTTAATAGCCCTGAACAATCAAGACAATTCAAAATACTGCCGAAGCAGTCAGCGGCAATCAATACCCTTTATCCAAACGGCGTTAAGCTCACCTGGCAGGGCAGCACCTCAGTGACAGTTTCTACAGCAAATGGAGAGAAGTGCAAAGAACTGCCTTTCACTAAGACTTGGGAAGAAAGAAAGGCAGATTGACAGAGGTTATATGAGACTAAAGTATTTGTTTACGCTTATCGCCCTGATGACGCTGCCATGCACAACAGCTTCAGCAAAAACATGGGAGCCGTCGCCAGGGCACGTGCAGATACCAATTTGGCCGGGCGTGGCACCGGACGCATTGCCGCCTAAAGGGCCAGAATTTATATCGAAGACTGAAGCTTTGAACAACGTCTCCAAGCCGACGATCACAGTTTACTCACCGGACACTAGCACTAACAATAAGAACAATACTGGCGCTGCTGTCATTGTCATTCCCGGTGGTGGCTACAAAATTTTGGCCATGGACCTCGAAGGAACAGAAATCTGCGATTGGCTTACTTCAAAAGGCATCACGGCAGTACTGCTTAAATATCGCGTACCAAGCGCAAAACTCTATCCAGCGAGAGGTTCTATCCAGGCCCTAGAAGATCTGCAAAGAGCCATGGGCCTCGTGCGTTCGCGTGCCGCCGAGTGGCATATCAACCCAGACAAAATAGGCGTGCTTGGATTTTCGGCGGGTGGACACCTAGCGGCATGGATCAGCAATAGCTATGAGAAACGAGCCTATAAGCCAGTTGATGCCATCGACAAAGTGAGCTGTAGACCTGATTTTGCTATTCCAATTTACCCTGGACATCTGTGGATCGATAGAACAAAGTTTGAGCTAAACTCTGATATTCATGTCACCAGCAAAACACCACCGACATTTTTGCTACAAAATGAAGACGACCATGTGGATCCAGTTGAACACTCACTAGTCTATTATCGCGCCTTGAAAGCAGCCGGCGTGCCAGTAGAAATGCACTTGTATGCCCAAGGTGGGCATGCATTTGGACTGCGCCCCTCAAAGTTGCCTGTGTCAAAATGGCCTCAATTGGTTGAGACTTGGTTGAAGACAATCGGCATGATCTAGCTTAAGAAAATACAGTAGCCTTTATCGCACAGCCTCGAGGAAGCGCAAATCGTACATCCAGCCTTCTCCGCCCTGGTCGCTGAGAATGCTGACCATGCCAGTGCTCATGAAAGCCAATTTCAAAATTTCCCACTGATCGTCGCTGATTTCACCGTACTGGCAACTAAGTCCACCAGACTCCCACATAATAGTGACAGAGCGGCGATCAATGGCATCGGTAATCACATCATAACTGCCCAAGCGAGTAACGCGACCATAGTGCCAGCGGAAGTCTTGGCCAACTCTCGCCGCCTGAGCAGATTCCATAGCATTAGAATCAGCACGCTGAATTCTGTCAACTGACTTTTCATCGGACATAATGCTTTCCTCTTTAATGTGGTACGGCGAGCGCTACAGTACACCGATTCGGTCAGACATTGCAAACCTGAGCGAGTCGGCTTTCGCGTGTAACACATGGGCTACAACGATAACTTTAGAAGAAGAAGAAGAAGAAGAAGAAAAAAGAACGCATCGCTGCTATGGGCAAGCAAAACTCAGCGATAGCATCATCGGCCGCATCAGAATGACTTACTAACGTCTAGTACAAATCAGTGCCGCGCAAAATATCAAGACGACACTATGCAGAGCCAAAAGGCTGAACACAAGCCACGACAAGACAATTGCCGAGGCGGCTTCAGGCCAGACCATAGACACCATAGCCAAGCGCTGATGGCTCACAGCAAACAAGAAAATGCCAACGGCAAAGGCTATAAACATTAGCGCCGTTAAGCCCCTCGATAAAATTTGACTAGCAAGCTCAGGGTACTTCACCCTGCCGCATCTTGCCATCCAGAAAGCCGCCCATATAACGAAAAAGCCAGCTACGATAATAGCCCAGAGCTCGCCAGGAAAGGATAAAACAAAGCCGACAGCCAGAAGAAACGAACTGTATGCAGCAATGAACCGGGCATGGCAAAGATCGCATCTCGTAGCTTTCATGCCGAGCTTAGCGCTGAGAGGCGATGTGACGATAGGCTCTCCACAGTCTCTACAATCAAGAGAATCGCCAGGTTGCATCATTGGTGGTCACACTCACGACAAAGGCTCACGTTTGAGCGGTTTTGTACTACTGCCTCAAACAATATTTTTCTCAGCCCTTTGCGCAAATGCCAAAACATGAGCATCAAGATCAAGGCAGTAAGCGACTTGGTCACCCCAATCGCGCAACGACAGAGCACTGAGTGCTGAAGCATTCTTTTGCAAAGCGCGTTCATAGTATTGAGCAGCACTATCCACCACTAGATAAACTTCGGCACGGGGGATTCCTCGAGCTTCATTCGGGTCGGGTAGTTTCTCGCCTAAGAGCTTCTTGATTCCTATTTCAGGCATGAGCCCAAGTACACAGGTGTCACTAAGTTTGAATTCTGTCATGCCAGGCACGTCGAGCACTGGCTCTAAATCTAATACATAGCGATAGAAGTTGCTGCTTGCAACTTGGTCCTTAACATAGAGAATAATGTGAGCTAACATTCGGAGATTTGAACCACTGTTTTTAGTTACCGTTAGGCATGCATTATACTGGCACGATCATAAACCACCAAATATCAAAGAACATGCGAAAAATAATAGTCACTGAATTCATCACCCTCGATGGTGTTATCGAAGCTCCCGGCGGCAATGAAACCGCTCATCCCCATGCCGGTTGGCAGTTTAAATATGAGTCGCCAGAAGCTGGCAAGTACAAAGTAGATGAACTTGCTAGCGTGGATACATTGCTGTTGGGCAGAATCACTTATGACGGATTTGCCGAATACTGGCCTAGCCAAACCGGCGAATGCTTCGCTGACCCGATCAACTCGATGCCGAAATATGTCGTCTCACGCAGCCTGCAAAAAGTGGAGTGGAACAACAGTCATATTCTTCGCGATGTCGCCAAAGACGTAGCGGCGCTGAAGCAGGCTGATGGTGGTGATATCCTTGTCTATGGCAGCGCTACACTGGCCAAAGCTCTACTGCACCACGACCTCATCGACGAACTGCGACTGATGGTACACCCCCTCTCGATCGGCGGCGGCCTCAGGCTTTTCGATGACAATCGAGAGCTGAAGAAATTCGCACTCAAACACTCACGTGCAATCGACGGTGGCATTCTCATTCTTGAGTATCAGCCGATCGCTTAATTGGGAATTCGTGTCGAATAAATTCGAGGGGCTATTGATAGTGGCGCCATATATAGTGGCACGGAAAGAATGCACCACAGACGAGACCTACAAGAAGTCAGAGCTCAGAACCCGCACTTTTGATCTCCGAATAAAGGGCAGGAATCAACGACAATTCGAGCTACGAAACCCAATTTAATTTGACGCCCACCTCTCAGTACCATACAAATGTTTATGCGAGAAAAAGATACGCAGTATTCGAGGCCGAATACCGCCATATTTGGCATGCTTTCAAATAGCCTGAACAGACAAAATCTTTTTAAGTACAGATAAAGTTATTTTTGGTAAGATATGAGGTACAGCCCTTATGCCATTAGCATTTCGAGACCTTAAAGAAGAAGTGGAAGCCGAAGGGTATTCCCTCGAAATGACGAGCAAGGGCCACTACTGGGTGATAACACCAAGTGGGGGAAAACTGATCACCTTTGCGGTTAATCACAAGCAGAACTCACGCGGTGAGGTTTTTGATTCTTACGTAAGCAAAGTGCGAAAAGCAATAAGGGAAGACCAGAGAAAAGAGGAGCTAGTATGAATAAGAAAGCAATAGCTGGCACCGCTCTCTGCCGTTATGACGAGAAAGAGCAATGCTATATCGTCGAGTCACCATTGTTTGATCGAGTGATCGGCGTGGCCGAAACAGCGAGCGAAGCAAGACAAATTTTCAAGGAGTTACTAGATGAGACTTATGTTGCTTATCTGGAAGGAAAACTCGTTGGTTACGATAAACGTGGCCGCCCCGCCAAAGGTAATGTGGAGTTCCACGCGCAAGTGAAACCAGAAGTCAAAGCACAGATCACTGAGAGAGCAAAAGCATTGGGTATTTCACAAGGCGAAGTCATTGCCTATTTAGCTGCTGTGGCAGATTTAAAATCAGATTTCGAACGGCAAATTCTGGAACTGACGAAAAAAATTCAAGATCAAGACGGTCGAGCAGGGAAACAAACGTGTTAACAATGACACCACTCTCAATTACAGCAGAAGGTCAGATTGAACCAAAGGTACACAGGTACAGAGTGCGTTTCGACCACGACGGCAATAAGGTTGAACATACTTTCACTGTTGATGAGCGAGATGAGATCACCGGCGTCAAAGCCGATGAACGAGAATTTTCAGTTGCAACAATGCAAGACCCTCTAATGCCACAACTAATGCAAAGCATTCTGGCTCTGCACGAAGCGCGGCGAACAGTGCCGAAGCAAAGCTTCCTATGAACTACCAAAGCGAAACCTACAAACTATATTACCAAGATCGCTTGATTGGCAAAATTTCAAATATTGGCATGGACTGGCCGTGGTTCATAGCTGATCTTGAAACCACCGAAGCTTTTGAAGAATTTCGCGAGGGCTTTGCCTACCTGACCAACGAAGACAACGAAGAGAGGTTCGATGGTGAACTACCCATAGACCTCGACAATTGGTTCATAGCTGATGAGCAAGACAATCGCGTTGAGGCGTATATAGCAATACATAACGGCAATGAAATCTGGTGGCGGTGGTAAGGAACTAAGTAAGTGACAATTCGAGCGCACTGGAGACAGCTCCAGGGTATAAATCACAAGGAGCCTCTATGCCATCAAAAATACCATTTAGTTCCGCAGCAGAAAGTACCGCGTTGATTTAAGCGCACCACTCTGGGTGAGCGCGCCCATTGCCACCAGTTCTTGTAAATCACGTGTCGCGGTGGCGCGACTGGTGCCGGCAATGGTGATGTAGTTGGCGGCACTCAACCCGCCAGCAAACCCTTCCAGCCCTTCGCGGAACATGCGGGCAATGACGCGCGCCTGACGCTCGTTTATCTGGCTGCGGTAACGGTCGTAGAATTTGGTCTTGCTGACCAGGAAGTCGATCTGCGCGAGGCTGTAAGCCTGCGCGTCGATCACTGTTTGTGCAAAATAGACCAGCCAGGGCGTAATCTCGTTGTGCTTGTTGGCCGCTTCTAATGCAGCATAATAGGCGGAACGCTTGCGCTGAATGATCTGCGACAGGGCAATAAGGCTTGGCTGGCCGATAGCCTGCGTCAGGGCTTTTTCGGAGAGAGCGCGCGCGATGCGGCCATTGCCATCCTCAAACGGATGGACGCTGACAAAATAGAGATGGGCAATCCCGGCACGCGTCAGCGCGGGAATAGGCCGCTCTCCGCCGGGTGCCGTGGCGGCAAACCATGCCAGAAAGCGTGCCATTTCTTTCGCCATGGCACTCGACGGCGGCGCTTCAAAATGTACTTTGGGCTTGTGCAGCGCGCCTGAAACAACCTGCATGGGCTCGTCGTGGTCGCGATAGCGCCCAATGGCGCGAATGTCAGCACGCTCATGCACCACCTTACGATGCCAGTCATACAGCGTCTGTTCGGTCAACGGCTTGGCCGCGTCGCGATGAAGCGCCATCATCATTTCGGCGATGCCGCGCTCGGCGGGAGGCACACGACGATGGTCTGTCTCCAGCCCGAACTGACGGCGCAATGACGACTGCACGCTGTCGCGATTGAGTAATTCGCCTTCAATCTCGGAGGTTTTGAGCGCTTCGCTAGCCATGATGTCGATCGTTATGGTAGCGCGGTCTTCGTCACCCAAATGCTTAATCGAGCCGATCAGCACGCCAGCTTGCTGCAAGAACGAGGCTTCAAGAACAGTCAACGCCGCTCCATTCCATCGAAAATCAGGCCAATCGGGCTGCTGCCAGTTCCACTTCATGCGCCATAACCACCGTGTTTATAACTCAAAATAGACCACATTTTGAGTTACAAGTCCAGCATTTATAGCTCATGACCCTTGATGCCTTCCATCGAATCGGTCATGAGCGCCATTGAACTTGACAATAACGTCTAGATTCCTATACGCTAAATACTATAACGTCAACCATGATAGACATTATGACAAAATCAACAAATAATTCGAGTACCCCAATACCGGTTCGTCGGGCCATGCGCAAGCTCGGACAAGACATCCGCGACGCTCGACTACGTCGCCGCATACCAACGGAACTCATGGCAGAACGGGCATCGATCAGTCGAATGACCTTATACAAGGCAGAAAATGGCGCTGTAAATGTATCAATGGAAACGTACGCGACAATCCTGTTTGTCCTTGGCATGATTGATCGAGTATCCAATTTGGCTGATGCCGGAGAAGACACTATTGGGCGCCAACTCGACGAAGAGCGGCTTCCCAAGCGAATCAGGCTGCCTGGTAAAAAACCAGCAGCGCCGGGCTAGGCAGGACCGGCTCCCAAGTCACTCTAGAATGGATTCAGAATATACTGATAAGGAATCTATCTTCCAAACAATGTAGCGTACGAGAGTTCGCCGTACAATTCCATAAGAGGGTTTGATCATGACACTAAGAGACAAAAAAGAAGAGCGCATCGATGCCAGGCTAACGGCAGAGGCAAACAGCACAATCTGCATAATCTAAGGAAGTTATTGACGGTGCAAAGTCCTCAGAGGTTCAAATCAGCGCTATCCGTGATTCTGGCGATTCTACTCTGGAATCCTGATGTTGCTCAGGCTGCAGAAGAGCAAACACCAATGGAGATGCCCGACATCAACCAGCTTGATGCCGGTGTCAATGGACGGATGGATTGCGGTCCTGCAGCAGCGGCTAACTATCTTTATTGGTTAAGCAGTCACGGTTATCCAGCGGTTGTAAAAAAGGGTCAGGACAGTAAATCGAAAATTCTTCTCGAGCTGGAGCAACTGATGCAAGCGGACTCAACCGGCACTGGTGTGGCGAATTTTTCAGGCGGACTAAGCGCGTTCTTGTATTCAAAAGGTTATAAGATTCGATCTCTAGAATGTCTCGGCTGGAGACGAGGGGCGAATCAAATTCCTCCGAATTTGAACACTTTGAAAAAGACCATTGACCAGGGCGGAGGTGTTTTTCTGAATTTTGGGTGGTATCGCACTGGAACAGGCGATCGATACTTACGTACGGGAGGCCACTGGGTAACGCTCGCTGGATTTGCAATCGATGAACAAAATCCTGGTAGCTCAAACGTTTTTGTTGTTTACGATCCCTCGCCTCGATCAGGTTCACAACCCAAACGCGAAACTTTTCAACTAACAGGGCTGACTTCTGGCACTCTGATCACAAACAAAAACGAAGTTACGCTTCCGGCAAAGCACTACCTTCACTACACAAAATTACAAAACACTTGGAAAATTCCAGCATCTGCAGATGTTGCAATTCTCGATGCTGCAGTGTGCGTATTGCCTGAGAAATTGTAGAGAAAAAAGTAACCCAAACCACTTTTGGTTTTGGTGAATACTTGATTAGGCGCGTTCAGAGTTTGCTAGAATTGGCCGGAGAAATTGGAGAACCCATTGATGCTACGAACTTTGTTTTTAATTGTCGCTTTAGTTTGTTCATTGTCTGCGGCTTCAGCCAAAGATGCTGCATTTGATAGTTTTTGGAATGATTTTAAATCGGCCCTTGCTAAAAACGATAAAGAAGCAATTTCCAGCCTATCGAGTTTGCCTTTTGAGTCTTATGACGGAAAACTGAACAAGGCGCAATTCATCAAATACTGCGACAAACTTTTCTCGAAGAAAACCAGAGATTGCCTGGTCAAACAGAAGCCTGTAGCCGACAAAAACAACTACTGTGCTTTCTGCGGCGAAGAGATATTCATCTTTGAAAAAGTGAAAGGCAAATATGTGTTCACCAATATTACTCCCAATGATTAACAGACTTAGAAGTCTGCCATATAGTCAGGCCCCCAACCGAACTTTCTTACAATGTGCAGCTCATTACGTTGCACTACCGATTGTGCTCCGATACCGCTGGCACCGACGCCGACGCTTACTTCGCCGCTGTTATAGTCGTTGTAGCGATCGGTGGCACTATAGCCGGTGCCTGCTCTTACATCCAGCTTTGATCCGACCTGCGCTCCTACATTGAAGCGAGCTTTCTCTTCGCCCGAGTCGGCGCTGATGTGTACGTCAGGATTGATCACCGAATTATTTTTGGTGTTGATGTCGGCTCCCGCTCCCAGTGAAGCCTCACCTAGATTTGTTCGGGCACGGCCGCCAAAGGATGAATCGTCATTGAGATTGGCGTGACCGCCTGCTTGCACACCAACTACCTTAGCCAGGCCTACGTCGCCTTTATAGCCGTTGTTGAAGCCGTCATCGCCTACACTAGAATCAAATGTATGGCGGGTATGTGCAAACAATACTTTGGCGCCGGTGTCAGCGTGAACAGCGCTTTTCGGACCGAGATTGGCTTTTACTGCAGCGCCTGTGTCTACCAGCTTTGCAGCATGAACGCGGCCGCCTACATCGCTGTGCAGGCCATGACGATCGACGCCTACACCGACGCCGCCTCGCGCACCGATGGGGCCGAGATTGACGCCGGCATCTACTCTGGTTTCTTGACCGATTTGTGCGCCTACTTTAGCAATACCGATGTTGATACCAAATGCCAGAGAATTGTTGCGGCAGCCAATCTTGAAGAGTCCGAGGTTGAGACCGCGAAATTTGTGCTCTGGCTCGTCTGATTTTTGCTCAGATCTTTGCTCAGATTTAGGCGGGCAGGCTTCTGGCGCTGGCGCTTGCCTGAAAGCTTCTTGGCAAGCCTCTTGGCTCAGTTTTGCACTGGCGGAAGTCTGTTCGTTGGTGGCAAAATTTTGAGTGTTGTCCATTTGATTAGCATCACACTTATCTGAATGATTGGCCATGATTTAGAACACCGTTGCGAGGGGGGATGCATTCAGAATAGCCATTGGGCAGTGCGTTGTACATGGTCGGATTACGACATATTCGCAGCGTTTTTCGTCGCATATTTCACACTCGTGTCACAATTGCGTGTAACGAGCGAACGATGTTTTCAGCAGCACCACTGGTGGTTTTGGCCAGGCCGACTAATTTCAGTCACTCAAGCGGGCTTCCATCTGCTCACAGTTCGCTTGAATAATTTCTATCGCACGCTCAGCGGCGGGGTGAGACCAACCATCTGCTTTCATGCTGTCGTACTCTTCTTTCATTTCTTGCGGTAGCTCCGCCTTCCCGTACGGTAACAATAACCTGATCTGGGCGAACTTGGGCTGCAAATCTTCCTTGACGGGAAGATTTGATTGCAGCTTTTCGCTGCTCCCTAGTGGCTCAATCAGGGATCAATGGAATAATCTTTTCAGAAATGAGTTCAAATGCCATTGCCGGATCATAAGCGAGGCCAGTTCTGAGCAAGGAGGCAATGTCCGTCGTAAATCGCCGATCCAAGAGCTTCTCTTCCAAATTTGCTAGCAAGTCTCGCCGCCGAATTCTGCCCTTGCCATGCTCCATATATTTGCCGAAGCACATCACCATTTGCTGTGGGTCGCAATCACAATTGACCAGCGCATACCAAAGGTCAAACAGGTCTCGCCCTTTCCGACGCTGATAGAGAGCCCGGATCTTCGTCCCTAGCAGTTCGTCTAGTGCATATGTCCGCACAGTTGCACTGCCGTCAAACCAGTCGGAGTGAACGGTAAGTGGCAAGTCTTGGTATCCGAGCACAGAAAAATTCTCAACCATATTAATCTCAATTTTCAATCGCATCGGCACGGCAGGCTCAGCCTCAGACTTAAAACGATATAAGAGTTTGATCCCAGCTTCAGCAACTTCACGCTTCGGCACACCCAGCCATGGATCGAGCTTCTCGCGAATCAAATCGAACAAAGGTCCAGCTTTGCCGGAGGTAATCTTAACGAGGTCTATATCCTCGGAGTAGCGACTACCGCCAGAGAAGTAAAACTTATTTAGTACGGTGCCGCCGCGCATTGCCACTAGTTCTCTCGCGCGGTCATCGCCAAACAATTCTGCCACTGCCCGTGCTAATACCAAGTCCTGCTCGACCTGAAGGTCGCTACTCCAGGGCGCTTCTGACCGCCACGCATCAATATATGATTGAGGGATCATGCCTCTATCTCAAACTCCTCATCGGCCTTTACTCGCCACCGGTAATCGACAACAGCACTTTCTGCCGATTCATCTCCCGTCAATAAAACCAAGCGAGGCCGTTGCTCAAGAAGCCACTTCGACAAAGGATCTGATAATTTGTGCTTGCCCAACTTGTCTAGAATGAAGCCAAGTCTTTGAACAACCGACAGTTCAAATCCAGGCGCAGCCTTAAGGAGTTCGCGAGGCCTCATATGTTCAGCAAGTTCCGATAAAACAACGGCTACAGTGCTCAAGCCACCAAGTTCAAATGAATATCTAACAAGATCCAGTGCGGTAGCGTCTGGCGAGGAAACTTGCATGTAGCCTGTTCGAGTCTTATGTTTGGTGATTAGTGTTTTGGCAAAATTGCGCTTAGCGAAAAAGCGAAGTCTCGTCCGTCCGCACTCTATCATTCTGTGCGAGCGCTCAGTTACGACTTGGAATTCCTGTGGGCGATGATGCGCGGCTCCGTATAACTCTGCTGCACTCAAAAGGGCGACATAGTATGGCTCCCCCGCGAACCTCATCATCTCGTCAATAAACCAAGTCGCTGGCAGGCACCCAGCAACACGATATTCTGGCGGAACAATCACGTAGAACCCTTTGCGGGGAGTAGAGATGGCACCGTGCTGACGCAGCCTGCTCAGGGCACGCTCGACTGCCTTCTCCGATTTACCAGTTTCCGACACTATGGTCTGGCCAGAAACGGAATACCGTCCCTTTGCCTGCAAATCCTCAATATAATCGGGTATATTCACTGCTTCTCTTCACCATATCGCTTGCACTCGCCCCCTAATTGCGGGGGTTAACGCATACGCTATCGCAGTCATCATACCACAGAAAGAGGGGGAGACCGCAATGGATTTGCATATCGGATAACGGACTCATAAGGGTTCCCTGGAGCAGAGTGCTCGTGGCTCTTTAGAGGCGGTCTCAGCTTCATTCCTTCTTCAGCACTCTAACTTTCAATTTCGGTTCATGCCAAAATCCCGCCATACTGACTCCAGAAGCTGCCCTTCAGAATGTGGGTTTTACGCAGATGGCTGACATAATCGGCGTGAGGCACAATGTCTTTCCAATCTGCGATTTTCTCAGACATGGCATCCAGTTTACGCAAATATCCAACACCGTGATGATAAGACTTCGAATAACCTTGTTGCAGCAGTTCATCAAGCACCACTCGATATAAAAAACTGGCCATGAGGTGGCGCTCGTTGAGTTCCATCGCTTGAGCAAGAGGCAAAATGTTGGCGTACAGACCGCGTTTGAGAGGCACCACATGTTGCCAGAGATATTTCTCGGCATCATCAAAGCGTTTACCATTTAAGAGAAAATGGGCGTCAGAATAAGTCACGCCATGGGTGGCAAAGATTTCGGACATCTCGCCGTCGATGACCGCTTCACGCTCGCTTTCACCGATGGCCTGCAAAAGCGCCGCGAAATTGTCTTCGCTGCGCACAGACTTGAACAACTTCCAGGCCTGCGCGGCCTCCTCATCTTTCATGTCCAGAGCTTTGTAGACAGCAAGCAGCAATTTGTTGTATTCGGTCTGACGATTGCGGGTGGCATCGACTTTCTTCAGCAAGACAAGCGCTCCGGAAGCGTCGCCAGCGTCTAAACGCAAACGCGCAATTTCGCAAATGTCTGCGGTAGACAATGTGCTACTACCGGCAAGGCGAATTTGCTCGAGCAGATCGAAATCTTTGATCTGTATTGCCAGCGATTCTAAAGCATACGACCACTTCGCTTCATCACCAGGATTACTTTTAACAGCACTCTGCATGCGCTCAATCAGCATGCGCAGTTTTTCTTCAGGAATGTATTCAGCAGCACCAGCAAAAATATTCCAGCGAGAGCCGATGGCGTCTTCGTCATAAAGGCGGAACAGCTGGTGGCAGAGCCACTCTTTGTCAGTGCATCCGCTGCCGTAATGAACGAGCAATTCGACGGCATCGTTTTGAAAAATGCGCGAAAAAGTGCCGTCGTCGCGAACGTTATTAAAGACATAGTGATCGTTTTCAATGAAGAGAGAGGTCAATTTGAACCCTTCAAAGCTGTCATGCACACTAAGGCTGAGATCGTGCAACAAAAATTCGAGTCGCTGAATAAAGACAATTGGCCCGACAATGTCGGCATCTTCGTCGTAAACGCAGTTGGCGATGCGCTCTTCTAGGCGAGCAATATTGGCGGAATCGTCAGAGACTATTCGCTCAACAGTTTGGTCCGCTTCATCTGTCAGTAATGCCAGTTCGAGGATGACATCAGCGAGGGCCTCGGCGCCAAGTTCGATCAGTGCCGTGCGGCGATCGTCATCATTTGTTTTCATTGGTTTCCTTTTCTGGCGCTAAATTCTCGTTGCAGGCGCTCTGATTATACAGTCAATGGTAATAAAGATGGCAGCTGCCCCTCATTCGCTTGCCAATACTTGCAATTTGGACCAGACTAAATCATGAAGATCCGTCCGCCTCTGCCATCGGTCACGACGGATCTGCTTTCGGCTGCTTCGGCCAAAAATATGGTGCATTTACGACAAGCTGCCAATCTCTTGAGTAGCTGTGCTCTTGAGCAATATCAGCTTGCTTACGCTTGAATAGATATGTCTTGCTGCCTCGACACCAAGATACTAAACGCTCTTTGTCACCGGCCGTAAGGTCGTATCCAAAACTCTCCAACAAATAGCCGACCCGTTGGATCAAAGACTTAGAGCCATAAGTAGGCAAGTACTCCATGATTCTTTCAATTCTAACTTTGCTGCGGGCCCTGTTGAGAGTCTCTAGAAGATCAGAAATACCACCGCATAAATCAGGTCTGTCAATGGCGTCTATTAAGGCCCTTTCGATGGTTGCAACATAGACGTCGGGAGCTTTTGTTATCTTCTGAAAACCTACGAAATTTAGAGGATCAATCAGCATCAGCCTTATTTTCAACTTGGGCAAGAACATCTGCTTTCGTCTCCGCGTGGTGGCAAGTATTACATTCTGGAAGACTTGCGTCGTTAGTCCATGATATTCACAAGCAGAGCCATAGGCTATGAAACTTTCGTTTGAATATTGCCCGGCAACAACAAATTTATCACCTGTCGAATAAGGGTCGAGCCCGGTCTTGGCCGACTGTAGCTGATAACAACCGCGCCCAACACGAACAAGCCACCCATTGGCAGCAAGCTGCGCAATCATAGTTCGAGCATTGCTATCAGTAGTCTGATAGAACTCTTTGAAATCGGCAACGCGCAAAATATGCCGATTCTCTTCCTCTGCTGTCAGAATAATTCTGGACAACGAAGCCGATAGTGGACGCCCTTTTTGGTGAAAATCTCTAATCATACTCCACACCCGACCGAAAGTAGTTCAATTCTAGCACCCAGCGCACGGAAAAAACCAACAAAAAGCATAACAATTCAACCAATGGTTAACTTCACGCACCTAACGCAAGCAAATACAATGCATAGAGTCATCTATTCAAACCAAGGGAACTTTGTCCGATTGGTACCGCAAAACAAGGCGGCTGACAAAAATACAAGAGTGATCGGCGGCCTCTCCGCCTGATTGCGGGGGGTTACGCATACGCTAGCGCTATCCTCATACTACGGAAAGAGGGGGAGGCCGCAAGGGATTTGCATATCGACCTGCTACCAACATGCCTGCCTAAAGTGGATTCGAAACGAAGCTCTAACCAATTCGACACTCAGGAAGCGTCTCGGCGTGGAGCCGCAAAACATGTGATTTTCAGAAGATTACAGTCGGCACTGCTAGCCCGGCACCAAATTCGATGGCAACTACATTCTTAGACTTAAACGTGGCAAACCACTCTTCACCTTAATATCTTCATCCGTGGCCGACGTACTAGTATAATCAACTATCGCCTTGGAGCAAGTATGTCAGACCTCGAGCCAAAACGAAAGCTAGAGCATAACGAGAAGGCCCTGGACAACTCCACAGACCAAGCATTTGATGCCGGCGCTCATAGTGTTGAGCCAGCGCATGTAAAGGCAGCCGAAAACGCGAATCCACATCGACATAGCGGGAGTGCTGGCGGACCAGTTTGTTGAGGAAAAACAGATTTGAGAACAATAACCCCCATATCAATAACAGCTGAAGGTGAATACGCACCAAATTTGCATCGCTACCGCGTTCGCTTTCAACGCGACACAGAAGAACAAGAATTTGCCTTTACAGTCGATGACAACGGAATAACAGGAGTTAGATGGGATGATGATGAGTTCTGGCGAATCACTTGTGAAGATCCAAAAGTGACAGACCTAATGCAGGCACTGATTTACTTCCATGAGGCACGCAAAACCCTTTTAGCGTGAAGCCCTTCTGGAATGCCTGCGCCGCAAGTAAAACTAGCGAGTGATGCAATGCTTACAATGACACCACTTTCAATTACAGCTGAGGGTCAAATCGAACCCAAAGTGCACAGGTACAGAGTGCGCTTCGACCATGGCGGAAAAGAAGTAGAATTTTCCTTCACCCTAACCGAAGGGCGAGTCACCGGAGTGCACGCGGATGGCGACGAATTTTGGAAAATCACATGTGAAGACCCATTCGTACAGGACTTAATGCAAGCTATCCTCAATTTTCACGAGTCTAGACTTACTCACCGCGATAAACCAACAGACTAACAAAATCCCATTTTCATTCTGATGATTGAATTGGCAAAGCAATTTGGAAAGGTGGAGCGGTCTATCGCCAATAAGTCAGTACCAATCTTTTCGAGGTTCAAACATATGCGAACACTAGTACCTATATCAATTAAGGCGGAAGGTCAATATGCACCGCATTCACATCGCTATCGCGTTCGCTTTGAGTATCAGCCAACAGAAGTTGAATTTACCTTCACTGTTAATGACAAGGGTGGTGCAGGCGCGATATGGGATGATGAAGAATTTTGGAAAATCATGTGCGAGAGCCCACTCGTTACGCCACTTATGCAAACACTGATTTACTTCCATGAGTCTCGGCAACAGCTAAAAAGTTCAGAGGCAACCATTATCAATGAATGAAGGGTTTGATCATGACAGCAAGAGACAAAAAAGAAGAGCGCATCGATGCCAGACTAACGGCAGAGGCAAAACAGCAAATTGACCAGGCAGCTGCTTTGCAAGGACGCTCGACTTCTGATTTCATGGTTCAGGCGGCCCTCAAAGAAGCTTCCCTAGTAATTGAACAACAAACAATCATTCGTTTGACGGTAGAGGAAAGCGTGGCTTTGGCTGAGTTAATGACTAGCCAGCCCAAGCTGAACGAAGCTTCCGTTGCTGCAATGCGCCGTCACAAGAAGATCGCAGGAAGCTAGGGTGCCAGAGACGCCTGAAAAGTTTGTGAGTTCAAAACCATATTTTTTTGCCAATCAGAACAGCGATAAAGACGATTAGACTTAGGTTTCAGGCGTAGCAAACCTCTGCAAAATATTAAATTGCTGACGAAATCTGATCATTGGTAGCTTCTGATCAACCACAATTAGATCTGAGCATCGCAATTCAAATTTGACGTCAATAAAAAGCTACCATCGGGTGCCAGCTATTAGAGGGTCAAAGCCAGAGGTCAACGGCCGTAAAACGGATTTAATTACCACCGCAAGAAGAGCACTTCTTAAGCTAATCTCGTAAGCGAAGAGAAACCAGAGTATTCCCCAGCCCTTTGAAGCAGTATGCGGATCGAATTCAATTACTAGTTCGCCCCAGCTAAACAAAAGGCCACATACGATCGGCGTGAATACCACCAAAAGGAAGTTTGAGCCAGTTTCACCACTGCTCTTTAGGCGCTCGGATGGCTGCATCAATTCTGATCAAGTCAAACCAAGACAGCTTGAAAGTCTGACGATAGGAAGGGCAAGCAAGCCTTATAATTAGTGACAACAAAAATGCACTTCAGAATCCCAGCCAAAGCGAGAAGTAGAAATGGGCAGCTATCTTGAAATCAATGACACACTTCAACTCACCATCGAGCAGGGTTTTCCAAGCAACCTGTTAGATCTAACCAAACACACTCAAAATCCTATTTCTATACTTGAAGTAGAAAATACTCTGTTTGAATTTCATGGAAAGAAAAGCGCTCGGATTTTTCACTTGGATCCAGTCAGAGTATTTCTTGTTCAGAACATTGACGACAAATGGCTATTTTGGGGAAAGGTTTGTATGCAATCCCAAACTGTTTCGAAAGTGCTAGACCAAACCGGCCAATGGCTTAACAACGAGTGGCAGACTTCTGGAACCTACAAGATCATTGACCTGTATGAACCGGAATATCAGAGAGCATTCACTAGAAGAGAAGCACCTAAAGGCAAGAGTTACTTCTAGTATCGCTCGGGCGCGATTCACTGAACAATTCCTTTTGGCAATTAGCAAGCGAAGTCTTAGATTTTGCAACTGGGATCTGAACTTTTAGGTCGTGCTTTTAGTTCAGCTCACCTGAAACACTGCCCCAATCGCTGATGCTCCAAGCGCTGTAGGCAAGCGTTTAACAAAATTTGCTTACAAGTGTCATTGCCTTTATACTTTAAAAGAACTTAGATCAATTCAAGAACCTGCCTGATGAAGTTAGTGAGGAAGTAGCGACATGAAAGCGAACATTGATTTATCTGAATGGCTCAAGAACGACCTAGAAGAAGTTTCGAGAGAAGTTGAAAACTGGCCTCTATGGATGAAGCAGGTGTTTGCAGTTTCCGAAAGACCGTTGGAACTGTCTCAGGAAGCAATGTGCCTGAAGAATCTTGCTAAACCAGAAGGCCAGGCAACCGAGTCGCTTGCCAAAAGTAGCCTTTAACGCTTCTATCTCGCATGAAAAAACGAACCAAAAGTAGGAGAGGATATCTATTCATCGAAAACGTGCTGGAACCAGCACGCGTTCTTAGTCCATCCTTTGCCGAAGTCTACCCAGAAGCAGCCAGACAGTGGCTTTATCAAAAGAACTGCGGGTATGGTCCAGACGACTTTTCATTCGGTTCGACTGTCAGAGCCTGGTTTAAATGCCCATCAGCCAAAGATCATATATTTCAAATTGAACTGAGCCGTCTGGGCAAAGCATTCAGAAATGAAACCTGGTCGCAAGGCTGTGGGTTCTGCCGCGGTTTAAAACCTTCAGTCACAAATAACGTAGCAGACTTATACCCCGAGTTAGCGAACGAATGGATGAGACGCAAGAATGGCATAGGCCCTGAGGAAATTTCCTTCGGCTCCAATTTCCGCGCATGGTGGAAATGCAAGAGAGGGCACATCTGGCAAGCAATCGTGGTGAATCGCACCACTAATGATGCCGGCTGCTACATATGCAATAAAGGCGCCCCAACAGACTTACGCGACTATCCTGATGTCTTGATGGAATTCGACCATCGCAAAAATAAAGGTATCGATCCGCACGCTTTACCGGTCGGACTAAAAGTGGCCTGGCGTTGCTCAGCAGACACAACACACGATGGTTGGGTGTCTGGTTTCTACCGCACAACCAAACAAGAGCGCTGCCCAAGCTGCACAAACAAGAAAGGCTCCAAAGGAAATAATCTGAAGGTCACACAGCCAGAGTTCGCCAAGCAGTGGGACAAAGTAAAGAATGGTGCCCTGAAACCGGATATGGTGACTGAGAATAGCGGGCGTCGAGTCTTTTGGAAATGCAAAGAAGGTCCAGATCACGAATGGGAAGCTAAAGTGGCAGATCGAACAAGAGACATGACACAGTGCCCGTTTTGCATGTTTAGAAAGACTTCGGTAACCAATGTTCTAACAACGTTGGCACCTAACATTGCCAGAGAATGGCACCCAACGAAAAACGGCAACGACCGACCCGATCAGGAGAGAGCACATTCGCGCACGAAACGCTGGTGGCTTTGCTCGGTCTGTTCGCATGAATGGACAGCGGAAGCACACCGCCGATATGAACGCGGAAGTAACTGCCCTAAGTGCGCTACAGAGCAGCAAATTAAAAACATGTTGAGTGCTCGCGGCCTTAAGAAGCGAGAAATAGACATGTCTCGATACAGAGACAAATAGTCTTTTAAAGACTCTGTCCTCAAATTATAGCTAAGCATCATTAACCTACTTGCACAACCCACGCGCCATCAACCTTCTTGCGAATCAGCGTATGACTATCGCCCGGCTTAAGCGGTCCATGATGTGCCAAAAGCTCCTCATAGTCAGAATCACCGGGGGCAGAATTGGAACTACCGTGGCCCACGCCACCACCCACAAGTTAGTTTAGATTGTTCAAAAGCTACTGACTCAATTCCACTCAATCTAAATCTTCTACCACAACCCAAGATCCATCAATAAATCGCTTGTAGATTGTGCTGGAATCACCAGGCCTCTCAAGTTTATGCAAGGTACGAATTTCATCGTAATCTGAATTACCTGGTGCCGACTGTGATGCGCCGTGACTTTTGCGCCCGTCTGGAGAGCATTGCGAGATATCGATAGCGATGATATTGGTGGGCAGCATTTCGGCCCACTGCCTGGCAGTGCCAAGAAGAGCTTTCCTATTACGCTGTGATTCTTCAATTTGCTCTGGCGTTGGCGGTGCACCAGCCGTCAACCTTTCTGTTAGTCTGGCCAATTTACCTTTTTCTTGATTGTCGTCAGCCATTGCTAGTAATCCTCTCTCAAAAGGCGCAGACAATTTGGAAATCCCTGTCTCATTTTAAGTGAACCTGGATTGCTAGTCGTTAACCCTGTTGCGTGTGCGTACATATCAGCAAATACCTCATCACGGACCTGCTCCCAAGTCACTCTCTTCTTTGTAAAAAGCATCAAATCCTTCAATTCCGGCGCTGTAAGTTTATCGTAATCGGCTCTGAATGCAGCTACAAAAGCCTCGCGTTCCGAGAGATATAGCCCTAGTTCTTCCGCGAGCGCGTTATAAGCATGTCCAAACTCATGCCTCATTTCAAACATGGTATCCGTGTTTTTGATCCACCCTCCCATCGACCACACTTCTTCGGCGATGAAGATTTTCTTGTGCGCCCTGTCAAACGCACCTAGCATATTGGGTGCGTCGTCAGGGAAGAGATCAGTCATTCGCCTGACCGGTGTAATGTCGATACCATTTTTCGATAAAAATGCTACTTGCTCTTCGTCTAACGAATCAACTACTCTTTTGATTTCTTTTGCAAAGCGTTCAGATGGTGGAAATTTTTCTAGAGCATCTTGAATTTCTTTAGCCGTATCGCGAAGCCCTGATCTACTCTCGTTGACATGCGGAGGCGATTCCCCAAAATCATCAGCCTTGGAAAGCATGATATTGTCGTTCGCTGACTTCGGTTTCATTGCCTCGCTAAAAGTATCTTTCGGCCAGCGTGGTATAGGAACTCTTTGACCGTCTGGAGTAACTGCTACTTCTTGCGGCAAGAGTTCATCGAGTAAGCGAGTGATAAATTTGCTGGCCTTTTCTCTCGCTGCGCCACCTAGTTGACTTGCGTCGGCACCAAGTTGTTCAATTGCCTCAGTTATCTTGATACTCTTCGCAAGCTTAGCAGTGCCTAGACCAATTGCAAGACCCACCAAATTCTCTGTGGCAGCCTTCGTGACCACCCTGCTTCTTTCTTCTGGGCTCATGGCTTGCCAGCGCTCATCGATTCTTTGGCCAAGCCAAGCTATATCTCGGAAAGGTTTAGCAAGGTCACCAGTGGCGCCAAGATCTCCCAGATATGAGTCAGCGATTCGCCATACCGCGATGCAACCAACAACCAATTTGCCGGTTGCCTCTTTTGCTTGGGCTGCTTTTTCCATAGCAGCTGGATCATTCGTGGCCAATTCCCTGCTAAATTCTGCTATCGCCCAAACACCTTTGCCGAGATTCTCAACACCCTCTGTCAAACTAACTGCCGCGTCGCCGAATCCTGCAACCGTTCCAACAAATATTCTAAATTGTTGATGATTCAGTTCATGCTGAAATGTCAAAATTCCATTGCCGATAATTTGTGCTTGCTTGTCTAGCGGCAGAGCACCAATTCGCTCATAAAGAGCTTGGGGAGAAATGACCAGTTCTTCGACTCCACCTCTGAGTGTTAGATGCTTTTTGTCGGGCGATTCTGTTGCTTGAAAAGTTTCTGGCGATTCTGACTGTGCTCCCGCCTTTGAAAGATCTTTTTCAGTTAGCGGAGTTTTTCGAGAGACAGTGGCACCAAATCCGACTATCTCAAGTGAGTACTCCTGGTCGCCGCCAGCGCTACCGCTATGCATATTAGGATTTGAGCCTTCAGCGGCCTTTACTTGCGCTGACTCTACGTTACGCGTTGTCGCGTCAAACGCCCTGCTCTTTGAACCCTCCAAGGACTTCTCGTCGTGTTCAAGCTTCCGTTTCGGCTCAAGATCTGACATGACTGCTCCACGGCGACAATTAATTATACCCAGGCTTAACCAGAGTGAACAGTTAGAGAAACAGGGTTCGTAACGATGCCGGAAACAGAATTATCACCAATAGAAAATTGAACTAACTTCCCATCGCAATTAGGTTGTAAGATAAAGATTCCTTCAACGCAGGGCTAGCATGCTGTCGCTTATATTGAATTACCCAGGCGTGAAGCGATACCAAATGGCTGTGAAATTACTTGTGTTGGCTGTTCTGGTCAGCGCTGCTTTGCCAAATACCTTACTTGCCCAGGTTCCAAACTCTGGTCTGCCCACGCCATCCGAGCAGTTTTTAAGAGTGCCTCATGAAGGGTTGCGCTTTTTACAGGACCTTGGCCCCGGTTACACGCTAGCACAGCGCATCTCAAATCGTAAATTAGTCATAGTCGAGTGCTTTGAAAAGTCGCCTGCGCGAGTTTTTGAGGTAGACGCTACGACTCAAAAGCAAAGTCGAAGCACGTTAATTGGCGCCCGCTGCTGGTGGACAGGTGAAGCCAACAAGAAGCTACCAGATCCGCGCGTTCATTTGTTGATAGACATACAAGACGAAGGGTTACACGGAATAAATAACGCTCTGGGGCAGTCGATCATTAAGCAACAATATGCATCCATTGCAGTTGATGAAAAAATGAATTATGCCGCGTTCAAGCGAAATGTCCTTCAAACTCGCGGCGATTTGGATGTGTTTGACCGGTCTGGGCAACTTCTCAACCGTGCATTAAACATCGACCCGTATGCTTTCCCGATATTTCAAGATGGCTTTATTGAAGTTGGTGATCATCTCGTTAAAATGCCGCATGGCGGAGCTGATAGAGGAAGAAGTGGCCTGCTTGACGCTAACGGCAAGCAAATCTACCCAAGAGTGCTGGACGGTTGCATAATCGGAGCAGGTCACGCACAGTGCTATAGAACTGAATCGGGAAAAACAACATATTTGCTAATTGACAATAGCGGCAAAGTTGTTGCTCAATCGTCCGATCCACAGAGTGTTGATATCGTCTTTAAGAAAATTTCTCAGGCCTGGCTAGATGGCCCGCATCAAAGAATAGAAAATAATGAGTTTTACATTGATGTCGAAAGATTCGAACTAATCGCCAATGCTGATCGCTCCCATGATTCACCGCACTTCTCGCCTATCCTGTGGAGAGCAAATAGCGGAAAAAAAGGCATGTTTATTGGCTTCCTCCAAGATCACAAATTGATAGGTATGAAAAAAAACGAACTGCAGCTGCTATTGGGTGATGGAACGCCGCACGACATCAACGGCGAGCTGTGTTATTCATATTCTTTGTCAGATGGATTTCACTGTGGTCTCAGCGGTGAAAGTATAAGTTTAAGAATCAAGGAAGATAAGGTTTGTGCTTGGGCTCATAATCGAGGAGCTCAAACTACACGGTGGCAGACGACAGAACCCGATGCGGCCCAAATCGAGTAGAAGTGAGTATCAAAAATCATTTACCAATTTTAGGTTTGGTTGCAGCTTTTCTAATTGCAGCAAGTGCAGCGCCTGCTTCTCTGGCAGAGACAGCAGTTCGCGAACTTCCTGAGCAATTACGCCAATTTCAAAGGGTTCCTCATAAAAATTTGCGTTTTCTAGCCGACTTGATGCCAGGCTTTGTACTGGCTCAACGAATTTCAGACCATGCAGAAGTAATTGTCGAAGTCAAGAACAACAGACTAGTGAAAGAATGGGTGATTGACAAAGCCGCATTGGCAGGCAGCGGCGGAATGATGGCCGACTGCCGCAGATATTGGATAGCAGATGCGAAAACCAAAATTGTCGATCCTCGAGATTATCTGCTTATTGCCTTCGAGAACGTTTATCTGGGACTTAAGAACGCGAATGGTAAAGTAATTCTTGCACCCACTTGGCACTCAATAGACATTGGGTCTGACTTTCATATCGTCACTACAAAACTCGATGACAGCGGAACTACCTGCGATTTATCAATTTTCGATGCTACTGGACGGTTACTTGCCACCATAAGTGATATCAGTCCTGCGACAGGCGGTGTCATTGAGGACGATATGGTAATTATTACGGCTAAGAATATTAAAGAGGAAAACGGTAAGGCTGGACTTATTAATACCGATGGCGTTTTGATTTATCCGACAAAGCTAGAATCATGCATGATTAGTATGGGCAGTGCGCATGCTTGCGAGATTGTTGACGGAAAGTGTTACTATCTCGCGATTAATAGAAGTGGTCGAGTATTGTGTCGCTCCCTCGACGAAAATGAAGTTTTTAATGCTGAAAAACCATTACAGACCGCGACCCTGGCCGCGCGACAAAATCGGCTACCTTTGCCGCACAGACAGATAGACGTGCAGCGTCTTCAATCTCTAGCGGAAGCAGATCATTCGCTCGATACCGAACATTTCACTCCGGCAGCTTGGGCACTACCAGCTAAGCCATTTGAAGGTGGGCGTTCCGGTATGTTTGCTGGTTTTCTGAGAGACCATAAAATAATTGGAATGACCAGGTTGGAGATAGAAAAATTGCTCGGAAAAGGCACCGAAAATGTTTTCAAAATGCCTGGAACACTGAGCTACTCGATTGTCACCCACTGCGAAGGCGGCGAACTTTTCACTTTCAAGTTCGAGTGCGATAAAGTTTCTAGTTGGTGTCACACGTATTGGGGCATAGGTGGCAAGCCGCCAGTTCCAGAATGGAAAATATCCGAACCTGATTTGACTGTTTATCCCTTTCGCACTGCCCCGATACCAGATAACGAGTAAATGGCAGTTTCCGCAGAAAGCGAAATCACTTTGGCCCCAAATCGAGCAGTAATATTGCGATCTCTTCTAAATCAGATAGCTGTTTATCTGTTAGCACGCCGATTCTTTTAACAAGCCGTTCTATGGAAACGCTACGCAATTGCTCAGTCATAAAAAACGTGGTGGCACTTAAGCCATTGGATGGCAACGGCTCGACTCGAATATGATTAGGCACAGGCCTTCCAGAAGCATCATAGCGAGCAGTGCGAGTACCTGGTACAACAAACGTCAGACCAAGCGCAGACGAGTCTATTAAGTCAGACGATAAAACCACGCTAGGCCGAGAGCCGCGTTGCTCACGCCCAGTGGTAGGATCGAAATCAATGATCCAAATATCACCGCGCCTAATCGAGAGAGTGCGCATGAGTCGCTCCTAAAAACTATTGCTTAAAACTGACGACGATCCCAGCGGCCATCCACCCACAAACGACCTAACCAGTTAAAACCATCGCATCGAACCGCCAACACGATACGCTAACAATTACGTATACACTATACTCGCGCCAGAGCAGCTGTCAAGAGATACTTGCGCCCACACCGGCCAAATCTACTGCGGCCAGCAAATACGCTTTCCTTAACTGCGGCAATCACAACTAACGGAAAGGTTGACAAGCGATCGCGCAATGTATACACTTAACGTACACATTTGTACACCGGGGGCATTATGAGTCAAGCCGCTAAAGACAAGAAACAACCCTTAGTCAGAATAGACATTACGGATAAAGCCATGCTCGATCAAATGACCGCAGCAACCGGCGAAAGCGCACCTAAGCTGCTACACCGTGCCATCGCATCGTTGAAGAAGGAACTTTTCTTCGGGCAGATGAACGATGCCTATCGTGGACTACGGAAAAATGAAGCTATCTGGTCTCAGGAGCAAGCAGAACGCAAGTTATTTGAAAATGCTTCCGGTGACGGTTTAACTTTCGATTCAGCCGATTCTAAGTAACACTCGACCATCGGCACCGATGGCGGTGCATAGATGAGTTCCATTTAGCTTGCCCTAGACGAGAAAGACTGGCGCAACGTGCTAAACTTGCCCAAAAGCGCAATAAAACCGCACCAACAGAACAAGTGAAGAAGCGCCGCGGGGAACAAGTCTTGAAGAAAATATCGCTTTCAGAAGGGCATCCGCAAATTGCCAAAGAATGGCACACTGAAAGAAATTTAGACTGTTCGCCCGACGAAGTAAGCATCAGCTCAAACAAAGTGGTCTGGTGGAAATGCCAGAGCAATCCAGCGCATGAGTGGGAGCAGCGAGTTATAAAAAGAGTAGGGTGGCCTGAGTGCCGGTTTTGTGTGGCAGAAAAGAGGTCACTAGCAAAAAACTTTCCAGCGGTTGCAAACGAATGGCACCATGAATTAAACGGCGACCTAACTCCAGCAGACGTTGCCGGCAAAGGCCGTGAGCGGGCCTGGTGGCAATGTCAAAGTAATATAAATCACGTTTGGCAAACATCTGTGTGCAACAGAACCGGTGGCAGGCAATCAGGCTGCCCGTATTGCGCAGGAAAAAAGGTCGACGACTCGAACTCTATTATGAGCCTGCGCCCAGACCTCCTCAAAGAATGGCATCCAACTAAAAACAAGACTATTAAACCTGATCAAGTGACCTGCGGATCGCAAAAGAAGGTATGGTGGCAATGCTCTAAAAACGAGAAACATGAATGGGAAACAGGGGCCAGAGATAGGACACAGAAAGAAGGGGGTTGCCCTTTTTGCTCACGCAAATATGTTAGTGATGACAATCGACTTTCTATAAAAAACCCTGAACTAGCAGCAGAATGGCATCCGACCAAAAATCGAATCGTCTATACAGACTCATCACATGGCACTTTCTTCAGTTCACTGAACAAATCCGTGGCTCCTAAAGACCGCGAAAAACTCAATAGAAGAAGATTAGGACCGTCCGATGTGCCTGTTTCTGGCAATGAAATTGTATGGTGGAAATGCATGGCCAAAGGCCATGAATGGCGCGCACGAATCTCCAGTCGAAGCCTAGACGGACAAGGCTGCCCGTACTGTTCCGGACGTCGCATCATTACTGACGAGACGAGCCTGGCTGCAAAATTTCCTACGGTAGCAAGGCAGTGGCATCCGGTTAGGAACAAGCCCCTGTCTCCTTCAGAAGTTGGGCCTAATACTAGACTGTCACCATGGTGGCGCTGCCACAGGTCAGCAATACACGTTTGGCAGGCTGAAATCAGCCATGTTGTAACTGCATTCAAAAATGGCAACAGTGGCTGTCCTTTTTGTGCAAACCGCCGTGTTTGCAAGGATAACAATCTTGCGGCAAAATATCCGACGCAGGTCGAGCAAATGTGGCACCGTTCGAGAAATGGGCAGCTAGAAGCAAGCGAAGTCGCAGCTGGGAGCACAAAAGCTGTATGGTGGCAGTGCCCAAAATCTGTAGATCACGAGTGGAGCAGCCCGATCTGCCAAATCACAAAATCATGGAAAGAGGGAAATACTGGCTGTTCATTTTGCTTGGGCAGAAAAGTGGCACCAGGAGAATCACTTGCAGCGAAGCATCCCAATCTTGTCAAATACTTTGACCGCCCTCGCAATCTTCCTATAAAGCCATCTAAAATAAGTGATCGTGGATACCGTCTTATATGGTGGCGCTGCCCCAAACTACACATCTGGGAAGAAGGAGTCAGCTACGTTGTCAGACGATGGCAGGAGGGCAAAATAATCTGCCCACAGTGCCGAACGCAGGAATGAGTCAAGGGAAGCAGATACGATAATCTGACAATTGGGTTTGACAAACAAGACCGGGTCTATAAATTCGAAGCTTAAGACAAGCCATTCAATTAGAGCTGGTCTCGCTTGTGACCGGCCGCGACCCAAGTTATCGTTCCACCCATCATAAACTCTCGTGAGAATCATGCATTATACTTGCCGCATGAATCAACCGAAGGGAAACCCAAGTCGACTTTCCAAAGAACAGGTCATCTGGCTAAACTGCCTAATCTTAGCACTGCTGGTTGGTCGTCTTGGCTTGGGCGGCTATTACTTTGCCAACGAACAGCTAGAGAATTTTGCCACGGCTATTTGGGCACTGATGCTTGTCTTTGTCGCAGTTGTTATCTCTATGGGACCTAAAAGCATCGTACGAACAATTAGCCTGGTACTGGCAATACCAATAGCAATGCTAGCTTCTTTAGGAGCTTACGTGGATGCTGCCAGCTCCCCCGAGAATCCCGACCGAATCGAGTTGGCGGCCCAGGTTGGCGATGTGACCTTTGAGCTAGTCTCTAAGTATGACGTTACCTACTACGAGATTTGCAAACGATGGCTTGAACTGAACATGAGGCGTCCGGTGCTAAACGGCATTTTAGAGCAGCAAGAAAGACTGATTAGTGTTCAACCTGCCTTTGGAGCCACAGCGGAATTGATAGACAACGGCAAGAATATTCAATTTAGCTCACCAGCTTTGCTTGGCCGCAAAGCGATTCTCCGCACCTATAGCACTGACTGGAACGAAGCGAAAAAACACGGCCATGAGCATATTCAACTGACACCAGTAGAACAAAAAGCAACAGGCATCCAACTAGCCTTGTGGCCATTGCAACCAGCTCAATGATCTGACAATTGGGTTTGACAAACAAGACCTGGTCTATAAACTCCAAGCTGAAGATAAAGGCGATTGGCCATGGTATAAATCAATTGGCTACTACATACAGAGCACTAGCTTGACTGACGAACCGAAAAAACCAAAGAATTCGAAAAAACGCAGCATTATGTTTGCCTTGCTAGCATTCGGCGCCTCCTTTATCGTCGGCGCGTTCTACGGAATGATAGCGGGCGGTGAAGAAATGGAAAGATATGATGCTTCAAGCGAGTCAAAGCCAACACGAGCGGAATACGTCAGCCATCAGGTCAACCAAGGTCTCTTTGGCGGCATTGCGTTTGGCGTCATTGGCCTAGGCGTGAATCTATTCTGGTGCAACCTCTCATGGGCCAAGGGCACTGTTCAAAATTAGATGTTCCCGTTATCTTCCTGAAGAGTTTTTCCGACGGCTCTAGAGAACGCTTGACGCCATGGTCACCACAGCTAGTCTTTCATTTTTTTGATCGATTAATTGCCAGTTGCAGTTTGTTCAATTGTTCAGGATCGAGCATAAATTCAAATTCCTTCATTCGACCTATGTATGACTCATCGTCTTGCCCCAAGAATAGAGCATCATTGTCGCGTTTGAGAATGTTGTTAAAGATTGCGTATAGCGCATTCATATCTGCATTGCTGAAAGCAACTAATGCCCTTGTTATAACCGCCAAGGTGTCAGGACTAATATCATTGGAAAAATCAATACAGAAGTGGTGAGTAACTTTATTGCGATGATAATTTATGCAGAAACCATCTTCAGGTGGGAATCTTTCGACATTCAGCCAATTCTCATCGTCAAGACTTAACGTCAAGCTGTCTGGCGCATACCAGTCAATAGAACGAACAACTTGCTCGACATCGTCACTTCGCAGATTCTCTATAGAACGCGGAGTCTCCGAGTGGACTTCAAGAATCATGGACCATTGCCTTCCTATCAAAATGGGTGAGTAATTTAGAAACCCATAGACCAGTCATTTCATCTTGGCTCGATGAAGTAATTTCGTTGAAAAATCTTGATGATTGAACCTCGCTGATGGCTATTGAACAAGAGGCTCCAATTGGCATCTTACCCCGGCAGACGAAGAATCAATAAACTAAGCAAACTTAAACTAGATAAAACCATCCAATTGTAGTCTACCTAACCGTTATTAATTAGAATAGCGGGTAAGTTAAGCACTGAGGTAAGCGAGGGCAAAGCCGGTGGGGAAATTTGCAATAGCGGCGCTGATTTGCTTAGCCGCGAGCGTCGGCGCTGCCGCCCAGGCCAGCACTTGCGTGGGCGCGAACCCTTGCATGGCTTGTCACACCTGTTCAGCGTGCAAGCGATGTTCTAAAATGGGGCTGACCTGCGGAGTGTGCGCGGGTGGCAGCAATGGGAATGGCAAACAGATTCATAGCCATGACAAGGATAAGTTAGCGGTGAAGGTGAAGTAGTCATCACATGGAGTCCAGTCCAAGGAATCTCAAGGTAGCTTAGACGCGTGTTTGTAACGCAAGACCCGAGAGAAATTAATTTGGTAGCGACTTCACTTACCTTGCTTAGCTGGAACAAAGATCCAAAAGCCAGACTCTGTGGTAATTCGTGGCGTAACGCTGTGCGAACAGTATGCTACCTTTTCACGCTCGCCTTGCTCAGCAACCCCCATCAAGCTATGGCGGCCAACAGACCAATTTCACTAAGCATAAAAAACGCAGATCGAAGTGATGCCAAGATTCTAGGACCATATTGCCAATCACTCAGACAGTCGCTAATGGCAAACTGGAGACACAATTCGGAGCCATCAGACATAAAGACAGTAGTTCACTTCATGATTAATTCGAATGGCGAAATGAGCCATGTCGAGTTAGCAGAAAGTTCAGGTGATAGCTCTTTCGACTCGGCAGCGACCAGGGCAGTTCAACAGAGCAATCCTCATAGCCCCCTTCCCCGCTTCAACAAGTCGGTACTGGTAGTGAACGCCACATTCAACAGCATGTTACTTCCAAGAGTAGCTAAATCTAAATATCAAAACCGCTCACATGCTGAGGACCTCGCTTATAGAATGGGCAACACCAATAAGGCCATCGACTATACCCCCGCTCGAAGCCAAGAGCACGATTGGATCGAGGACGAACAGACTTCAGTACCGGTTCAAAGAGCTTCGATTAGTCGCAGATCAGCTGAGCAATTCACAAACTCTTACGAAGCGCCTGAGAATACCAACGACCATGGCCGATCAAGCCAAAGTGTGGAAACCAACGGAGAAGAACGAACTCGGTATCAAGCCGATTCCCAGCCAAGCCATTCAAGCGAAAAAGCAGGTGGCGGTGAACTTAAATTTATTGCTCCTGAGAGGCTTCAATATTGCACCGAAGATCAAATACAAAGATACTTGGCCCAGCTTCACGAGTTTTTGCAACGACCAGTCACACTTCGAATGCGGTGAGGATATCTTGCGGATCTATCTAAACAACACTCTTTGCGGCCTCGCGAAAATAGCAGTCGTTGTCGCCTCAATTGGCGTGCACCAACTACTGCAAACGGAGAAAGCAATTGCTGAAACAACTACAACTCGCTTAGAAGGTGGGATCAACCACAAAGTAGAACTAGCACCAGGCCTCGCCTCGTTAAAGCCTGGTGGCGATTTCTCAATAGATTTTCTTCGCCCACAGCCAAACGACTCGTGGGTAAAAATTCCTCAATGGCTCGCTGGTACATGGCGCTCACTAAACGTCCTGAGAACATTTAGATACGACGAGAAATCAGGACAAACCGACAATTCATCGCAAATTATACAAAAAACATCGCGTGAGATATTTGGATTGCAGCAAGACTCAGCTGGCGATATTTGGACACTTTCTATCAATCCGAATCCGACGCTAGGGCAAGAACGCACGCTTGAAGGAAGCGAGGGAACGCCTGGCCAACTCACCGCCATTGACAGCTATGGAATTAGCAAGAGCGACTATCAGCAAACCAGCACTGATAGAGCCACCATTAGCTCTTCATCCGAAGAAATTCGGGTGGACAAAGCAACCAACAAAATTGTAAGCATAGAAACTCAAAAAATAATTCGCAAGTTTAGCTTACTTGAAGATGGCTTAGTATCTTGCCTTTGCGATCAGACAAGTTTCGACAAAGACGGTACTCCAGCTAGTAAACAAAAGTTCGTGATTGTATCGCGCAGAATTGAGCCTTTCAAAAATCAAGACGATTTAAACGCAATCAAATTAAAAAGTTCATTCGAAAAATTTCTAGACAAAACAGGACAACTCAATTTAAAGAATGGCCACTAGTAAAATGCAAGCTAGCAACAGAATCAGACTTGCCCTAACTTTGGCAATACTACTTTGCCTCGGAGTTTCGCCAGCAACTCGAGCCATCGACTCGATTGCAGAAGCGTATCTTGTTCAAGGGAAGAGAGAATACGAGAAAGGTAATTATGCCGCAGCTAAAAGACTCTTTAATAAAGCAGCCTACAACGCAGATAATATTTATAAAGACAAGCTCTATGTGGCAGCAATCTATCAGAATGCAGCAGAAGCATACAAGCAGCTAATTCATGTAAATAGAGACTATTCAGACAATAGAGATGACAATCTTGCCGTAGCCTTCCTCTCGAAAAAACTCGAACCGTTGAATCCTCGTCAAGATGCAGACGTAGATTCTACAACCCCAGATGAAACAAGAGCGCGAGAAGTAAACGAGAAGCTTACTAGCGTTGCTTACCCAAATGTGCCAATTGCTAGCAGTGAAAAAATTCAGTGGATTGCTGTTCACTACTTGAGATTATCGCTACAAATCAAAGAACTGACTCTCGGAACAAACTCCGTGCCTGTCGCAAATTCTATGGAAACACTCGCGTTACTCTACGAAGAATTCAACACTCAATTGGAAGAAGCAGAAGCACTAATGCGGAAAGCGATTGAAATAAGAAAATCTGTCGAAGGCAAGAACAATCCGAATTGCGCTATCTCGTACAGCAGTCTGGCAAAAATAATGAAAACCAGCGCAGAAAGCCATGCAGACTACGATGTAAAAGTCGCCAAGCTAAAGGACAGCGTCGAAGCGTACAAGACTAGTCTTGCTATTCTGAACACAAATAAACTATCCAAAAGCAATCTCGCAGGTCAGAACCTAGGCAAGCTGTCATTGATTCATTATGACAAACCTCTCCGAAACTTCCCCGCCTCCATTATTGAGTTTGAACAAGCGTATGACATTTTGAGCATAGACAAGGGCCACCAGAAAGAGTTCAAAGCATTTCAACAAGAACATTACAAAATAGCAGAACTCGCTCTAGATAGCGCTAGACAAAAGTTTCAAGCAGCCAGCGAGAAATCCACAGCGCTAAAAACCGCAGCAGCTCGGGTCGTGCTGAGAAGCGCAAAGCGGGCTGACAATCAAAACTATGTTGACGCGTTTAGCAGTTGCTTAAAAGACTTGACCAGCAAGACCAAGAAGAAGTGAAATGAGCCAATTAGCCAAACTCACCTTATTACTGCTCTTGCTCAATTGCTTGCCTATAGAGCACTCACTAATGGCCGTAGCGCAAACAAGTATGACGCTTCAAGCTGGCATTCAACTTGACGATAAAGTACCTGCACTTGATCAGGCATTGGCACCAGGCAATCAATTCAATCAATCTTTAGTCGAACAAAAAATACACAAAACAGCAGAACAAAATCAGTGGTTCAAAATTCCATCATGGGCAGCCGGTTCTTGGAAAACGTTAAAAGCTCAAACAACTTCGCACAAAGACGAGACTAGCGGCAGAGAAACAACTGATGGCAGCGAGTACACGATGAAAACTGCCTTTTCTATGGGCCTAGAAAAGGACCGAACCGGCCAAATTTGGGACTTTGTCGATCACAACTACTGGACTCACACAGAATACGACAATAGCGATGCATACTGCTTCGTTACGTACACCTCACCAGGCGTAATCGAAAACAACCAACTCAGAGAAGAAGGGAGATTCATTTCATTCTTAGTCGACAAAGCTACAGGCGCAATTATTTCAACAACACAGAAACAGGCTTTCAGCATATATTTGGAACAATCACCTACCCTAATGAAAAGGAAAGCTTGGCAGAGAGCTTTCGACTGGCAAGGCAACACAATGTACTCGACACACAGTGAAGCAAACTGTATAAGAACGAGCCATTTTAGCGTAGACCCCAGTATTACTGCCACAGATGGCCGATTGCTTCAACCGTTATTTAAGAAATACTTGATTGAAAATAACTTAGTCATGCTGATGCCACAAAGTAAGAGTGAGATCGAAGCCGAGATAAAAGCGGTGATGACTTCTGCAACAAAAAACAAGCGCAAATAAACTTCGAAACCAATAGCAGCTGGGTGCCATTACGATGCACCAATCTAGGTGCCATCATCTGCGAATGTAATACACCCCGCATGGCACACCACCACTGTTGCAGTGCATGCAAGCTGAGCAATTGGTACATACGGGGCAATTTACTAGACCTGTGCAGGAGCCACCATAGCCACCCGAATACGGGTAGCCGGGGTAGCGATAAGGAGAGCCATAGACTGGCAAAGCACCCCGCCTAGCTAGCTCAACAGCACCATACAACAGACCAGCCGCTATGAGCACTTTCCAGAGCGTTGGCGAAGTCAATACTCTGCCAATGCCAGTTCCAGCTTGTTTGCCCATTTCCTGAAATCTATTTGGCTGCTGTCTCGTCCTTTTCTGAAACGAGCTAGACAGAGCAATTGGCTCAGGTCGCAAAAACCAATCGAACTTACTCTTACTCGCATTCACCACCTTATCTATGAGTTCATCTGGTGGCTGAAGAGCTTCCAACAAGCGATTGACTCGATCGTTCAAATTTCCCTGCGGCTTCGTATCTTTACCCAAGCCATCCTGTTCTAAGGTTTCAATTCTCTTAAATAGGTCACTTTCTAAGCTTATCTTGTTATATAACAACAGCTCAAGAAGTGCAGTTCGCTGCACAAGACTATTGACCCAACCAAGCGTCGCAGTTTTCTTGAACCATCCCGGCTCGTTAAGCGCCTTCTCGTCCACATTCGATACCAGCCTATCGGGTGGTGGTGCCTCAAAAAAGATTCTAGAGAGCCTGGTTTCTACTTCTTTGTCATAAGCCTGATAGAAGTCACTAAATATCGCAGACTCAATTTGACTCAAGCGGGCAGTATCGTCTTTAGCCGGGTAGGTCTTTCCCAAAATATTCAATTCGACAATGGCAATTAACTGCTCACTATTCAAGTGAAGCTCTGCGTCGGTTGGCGCCGGTTGATCCTTTGAAATCTCAACCGCTTCCTTTACCTCTATGTCTGGATCTTCAAGCACGGAGACAACACTATCACCAGAAGAAAATTGGCTAGCTCTCAGCGCCAGCACCGGGAGAGGTTGAAGCAGAGCTATAGTAAGAAGGACTACTGGAAAGCGCATGTTCAATTTTTTCGACATAAGAACCAAATTGCAATACCGCTTCAAGGAAGACTATTCTATATCTTCCGCTTTATTTCTAAAAATAAACTTTCATGGATTGAGCCTCGAGGAGGCCAGGCTGAAAACTGTGTTCTTTCAGGCTCACCTTAATTCGAGCCACACGCAATAGCATAGCATTTAATTGTAATGGCCAAAACCGAAACAAAGATGAATGCGCCCAACAGGTTTCGGCCTCCAGTGGTTTACTAGACTGGCAGTTTGTCATACGGCCATTCGTGAGGTTCGTAATTAAAATTGTCATTGACAATCAGTCCTGACGATGACTTCGGAGGAAAGATCAGACTGCTATTAAGGTCGCTCAAAAGCTTTTCCCCGACTCAATGAAGTTCACACTGGAACAAGACGACAATGTCGACCGGGACAAAAAGAAATATCCACTCAAATGCAGGACCAGAATGAGTATGTGGGACGTTACCGAAGCTGAAACAATTGCAGAATTTCTGCGGTACAGAAACGCACGCAGCGGAAGCAAGTACAAAGTCACGGACAAACCTGATAGCAACAGCTCCAAAGGCATTTGTACTTCGAAAGCTTGCGACGCCATTGCCGAATGTGAGCATGGAAGCCAAACGCTCGCTATTGAACATACAAAACTAGAGGTGTTACACAATCAAACTTACGACGATGTGCGTTTTTTGCAAGTCGCTCAACCAATTGAAAGTGAGCTAAACAACAATGATTACGCACAGGGTATCACCGTAATTTTCGAAGAAACTTGCTTTCCTAAAGGAGACTGGAAAAAGTGGAGCGATCAAATTATTGAATGCCTTCGAGACTGTGTTCCGCGAATGACTGACTGTTCATCAGTGTCCTTTGGCCAGCCAGAATACCCCGTCATTTTCCAAGTCCAGAAGAAGCTTCGAGGGCCACGCGGCGCAGCAAGACGGACCCAATCTAAGCGAGCGCAATTGGAGCTCGTTGAAATTATGATTGAGCGGATCGAAACGAAACTTCTACAGTTGAACACCGTGATGACCCAAAACAAGAGGCGAATACTTCTACTTCAGATGAGGGATCTCGCCATGGTAAGTATTCACGCTGTGCCAGAAATTTTCTACAATGAAGTCTATCCTCATCTCGAAGTAGAGCTAAAGGGCATTGCCGAGGTTTGGGTCATGCTAAGCGTTCCAGACAGAACTCCTGATGGCCAATACAAAACGGGCTGCTGGCTTGCCTCTTGTGTATATCCGTGCAGGGTGGCAGAAGTCTATGAGGCACACTTTACAGATTCTACATTCGATGATGAGTGGCCTTTCAAGAATGTGGAAGACTAGCAATTCAATCAGCAGTAGCTAGAATCTGAACCGAAACCCGACGAACATCAAGCACAATAATCGAGAGGCTAGCCGACTACAACGAAGCTCGCGCACACAGCGCGTTAGGCAAGCTAACTCCAGATCAATTTAGACTCAAAATTGAACAAGAAAACAGAAAAACGAGGGAAAGCTAAATCTAACTGGGAATGAAAACGGTAGAATCGCCGAATGAGTGACTCAACGAAGAGGGCTTATTCACGCCTCATTATCGGAACAGGTACAGTGCGTTTTGTATTTCCCAAACTAAGGTTCTTCAGATGACAATTATTTCGGCTGTTCTTGGTGAACACTACATAGCGATAGCATCTGATTCATTTCGAACAGAGCCGGGCAAAGGCCGAAAACACTTTAATATCCTCGACAGTCAGTTACCTAAAATTGTTTCTGTGCCCAGGTTTCTCGGTGCGATCTCTTGGGCTGGCTATTCAGGAATGGGTGACGATCTTTTACCGTGGTTTGAAAAATTGGCCAAACAAGCATACCGGCAGAAAACAGCTGAAAAATTCGCCGATTACTTAGGGAAACAGCTGACTAATAATTTTGACGACCAGGTTAAGAAAGTACCAGGTATAGCCGTGCACTTCGTAGCTTACGAGCCTCTCGGCTCAGGAGGGGCTCTGGTCCCAGAAATTTTCTATATTCACACATTCAATGGGGACTACAAAGTAAAACCAGGGCTAAGGGTACGCTGCCAAAGACTCTCTTACTTTACTGTATCAGGAGAAACATGTGAACCGACACCAGAGCATAGACAGGAAGAATTTAGAATGAAGGTCCTAGCACGAATCAGGCAGTGCCCGCTTGTCTATAGCAACCCAAATCCGAAGCTCTTTGCTCCATTGGCGCTATGATATTGTCTTCAAAAATGCCTCAATTTCACATAGAGCCTGCGACAGTAAGCCTTTCTATAGCAGCAGAACCGATAAGATTAGTTTGCCACATCCTCCGATACGGTGCAGAACCAAATAGTTATCGAATTGGAGGCACCGTGCACTGCTTAGTGATAGGTCGCAATGGCGAACTTTCATGGCATAAGTTTTTAGAGCCTTAACCCAAATAAGAGAATGCCACCAACTGCTGTAGGGACAAAAACGCGATCAAACGCAAACAAAAAAAATGAACTGCTCAATAATCTCGAGCCACAAACAGATAGGAGTTTGCTCAACAGATGGTAGAACGATTTCAACCCAAGAACTTTTCGCCGTCGGACGACCAGGAAGAAGAAGGCAATCTAATTCTACAAAATCTTCTTCATGATGAGAAACGCGTTCGATTGTCTACGGGCGGTAACGACAAAACGCCTAACCGAGATGGTTTCATTGAACTACGAAATGCAAGCACCGTCGTAGGCAAACTAGAAGTTCAAATAAAACCTGTGGATAGCAGAAAAAGTAAGGTCCCCGGCTATCAATTGGGTGGCCATCTAGTAGGGTACAGTGGGAGATCCGGCTTGCCATTTATTCTTTTGTGCTATGACCGTACTAGCAAAAAAGGTTATTGGAAACAAATTGAGCACAGCCTGTTCGATGGCGTGCCAGCAAACCAGCAAAGCGTGCGAATCAATTTTGCCACCGAAGACGAAATAACAAATGGCAATAACTATTTTGAAAAGTGGTCACGTATAAACCAAGAGCATCTAGAGAATCTCGCCTTAGGCCTGCAATTTAGAAACGCACTACCTGAACTTTCTGAGCGGCTACCGGCAGGTTTAGATGCGACAACTGAAATGGCTACTCAATTGCAAAAGATTATTGACGGCTGGGCCAATAGATTTAAGGGTCGGTTCGAAGACGCTCAAAACTTATTCAGAGATCATCATATAGCCGCAGCAACTAGCTTAGTGAGCAACTTAGAAAAAGAAATTTCAAGCGAGAATGGTGACTCGGAACTTCTGTTGCGGGTTAAGGTTTTGCTCGGCAACTGCCATATCAGACTCGAGCAGTATGATCTAGCAGAGAACTATTTTCTTGGTGCTCTTAATTTAAACCAAGATTCACATAGAGCCCAATCCAATCTAGCACACATATATTACATTCGAAATAAAGAGTCAGTTGAGTGCCTAAACCTTGCTAAACTGGCATACCAAGCCAAGAATGACGATGAGTTTACAATTGGCGTCTACTTGCTCGCACTAAGTTTCAATGCCAATCAAAGCGATCTTAACACCTTTGTTGCAGACAAAGAGTCGACTATCAGTAAGTCAAGTGTCCTGCAGCTAACCCTCGCCCAATGTGCAAAAGAAAACGAAGACTTTTCAAAAGCCCGCGAGCACTTTGAGCGAGCGATCGAATTGAACCCATCCAATTTCACATCACGGATCCTCCTAGCAGAGGCTATCTATAAGGGCATAAGACAAGATGCATCAAAAAGTCTAAAGAAAAACATATTGCCAGCTCTAACGAGGTACAAGGCTGATCTTGTAGATGCTATGAACCAAATCGAGTTGGCAGTGGCGCAGCTAGTAACAACTGAAGATCGAATTGGTTTGTGCCGAAGCTACGAACTCGGCGGCTTGCTGCAAATGATAGAAGGCGAGTTCGCAAATGGAATAATATTTTGTGATCGCGCTTTAGGGGTCGACCCAAAGCGAAGAGTTGCTCAAATGATCAAGGTCCAGCTTCTGATTCAGCTAGAAAAATATAAGGAAGCAATTTCGATTCTAGAGTCTCTCGACACAAAAGAAAGAGACTCTCGTCAGGCACTCGCTTACTCAAACTACAAACTTAAAAATTTTAGTCACGCAGCTGACTTCTTCACTCAGTATATAGAGGAAATTGACAGCGATTTTGAATGGATCGCTTACGCTCAGTCTTTGTGGTTTAGCAACAAGAAAAAGAAGGCCTACCAGGTCGCTATGAACCTAAGGCTGCAGGGTCGCGCCCCAGTATCAATAATGCGCGAAATAGAGCTAAGGCGTCTCTTCGACAAGGAAGAATGGGCAGCGGCAATTGGAGTTTTAGAGTTATTAAAAGTACGCGAACCGAAAGCTGCAGAACATTGGTTGAATATATTGGCAATGAACATGAACCTAGGGAGGCGGACTCAAGCTCTTGAGGCCTATGGCGCACTGCCACTTGATTTAATCCAAGCCGATGGCTGGGCACGACCAAAGCTTGCTGAACTTAGAGCGGCACTAAGACATAAGCAGTGGCTCTAAAGCACATGGCCAACCATTCACAAATCACGCAAAAAAACTTAAAAACCCTATTTTCGCAATCGCTGTAGCAATTTATTTAGAGATTCTTCAAACTTATCTGGCTCTGTAAAATCAGCATACAGCTTCCCTTTCAAGAAAGCTGGAACATTGCAATTTTCCAGCAGCAGAGGCAGCACCACAACACTGTTTCGGTCTAATTGCTTTGTGATGGCGATTTCCAACTCCTGCTTCACCCAAGCCGAATTTATGGATTGCGGCGAAAGGATAACTCCTACATACTGGCAATGCTCCAAGCCTTCTTCGATTTTCGCAGTAAGAGAATCACCAAGCTGAATCTCTGCTTCGTCAACCCAGACCATAGGCACGCCACGCTCAACTAAAATATCGCGAAGCTTTCTTACAAAGGGTTTATCAACGCTCGTATGGCTGAGAAAGATACTTCTATAATTTTCAACTGGCTGAGGCGTGAAATTCAAAGCAATCGCAGATAAAACAAGTGCATTCTCGGACTCAGCTGTGACAGGCGGTGTTATCAACCAGCCTTCACAGCGTGGCAAAACAATTCGACCTCCAAGATGAATTCCGTCCGGTCCGCGAGCTATCGATTCAAACCCCGTCTGAGAAGAATCAGTTAAGCCCAAGAACCAACCACTGGTCTCAAGAGCTTGGAAATAGCCCTGAAACGGCGACGGACAATCTTCAAATATAATCTTTCGACCTTTCTTAACCTCTAACCCCATTTTACTTACAAGCTCTGCCACCGGTGGTGCGGCATAACCAATGGTAGTCTCGCGATAACCATAAAATTTCTCAGACTTGGGTTCGGACAAGCACCACACCACAGCTGCACCGTTTGCAATGGCCTTTTTGAGCTCATCGATTCGCTCACCAGCACGAAAAATAGTGTCAATGTCCCATAGATTGTTAGCATGCTTCAAGGATACAAGTTCATCTTTAGAACTAGAAAAATCAGTGCTAGAACCAAAGAAGAAATGCGAATAGCTTGCTGGGTTGATGACGATAGTGTCATATTCGTAAAGTGGGAAAGCAGCTTGCTTGGCAGAAACTTGGGGTGAGCAGAGTCCCAAATTTTCTATCTTCACGTCTTTTAATGGCTTGCCCGTATAAGAGAGACCAACAGTTAGCACGTGCTTTATCACTTACAACGAACCTCTCTATTTAAACACCAATAAATTTGGCGGTAAGACTTTTCGCTACGGCCAAAACTTGCTATGGAAACTTTACATACACCAATGCCTGACTTCTTGTTCTACCTTAGACATTCACAAGTTCAGGTTGTTAGATTTACCACAAAATGGAGCATAACAAACTAGTGGGAAGCCACTTTCACTCAAAGAACCAAGTCATTTTGGCTTAATTCATAACATGGTTGAATTCACCCGTGGCAAATTCAAAAATGCTAAGAACAACTCAGCGAGTCTATTGTCGAAGACCCAAGGCCCGGAAGAGCCTTCGGCCAGCCAATGCCTTCACAATTGTCGAAACCCTTGTAGCACTCGTTATTGGCGCGATAGTGACCTTCTGTATGATTGATTTGTTTGGACAGTTATTGAGGGTGCAGACCAAAAGCAAAAACGACCTCTATGCAAACTCAATAGTTCAAGAAGTGCTTGAGCGGGCACGAAGTACCGGTTATCAGAACCTAGTCGTTGGTGGCCCAAATGAGCTAATTACGAACTCCCCAACCACAGTCGCCCCCACCAGTCTCGCCCCAGAAGAGACACTTCTAAATTTTCAAACGAGAGATTGGTCACCCTCAGTTCAGAAGCAATCCTTTGCGGGAAGAGCCTCATATAGCATCAGTACATCTAATGCTTCTACCGATGCATTAAAGGTAACAGTCACTACTCGCTGGCCGGAGAACCAAGCAGCCCCAGGCGTGAGGACAGTAGAGTCCTCAACCACCATCCTGAAGTATGGGCTGGACAAATGGCGACTTTGAAACGCACAAAAAGGGGAGCAAGCCTCGTCGAATTGCTCATAGCAATTTCACTTTTCGGTTTTTTGGCCGCGATACTGACTCAGCTAGCAATCAACGTTACAACAGCTTCAATCAAAATTAGCAACAAGACTCTCGGTCAAGAAGCAGCCCGCACAGCCATGAATCGGATGCTAGCGGATATAAGACAGGCAAGGTCAATTGGCGATTTTTATGGCGCAGGTGGTAAATTTCCAGCACCGACTAATCCGATATATGGCGCTCTCCCGCCAACCGGGGGATGGCCTGGCCCACCATGGAACCCGAACATGACACTAACCCCTCAAGTCCTGGTAATTCAAATTCCTGTTTTCTATCAAGACAAAGACAATCCAGACATAGTCGATGCAGCAAAACCCCCCAACCCATTCAATGGGTTTCCGACCATGCTAAGGCTAGATCCAGCAAAACCGAGTTTAAATGTCGAAAATTTGGATACCGTAGTTTATCAAGTTGTCCCAGATCTCAAAAAGCCAGAAGAATACGTGCTACAAGTTGCACGCTTTCCTGGTGTCAAAATGACAAGCCTAAATAACCTACAGCCAGAGTTAATCAATCCACCGCAAACCATATTGAAAGGGCTTGTCGGACCCAAAGTCGGCGGTGGCACGGTACCTAATGTCTTCACATATTTCGGTAGACCGCAAAACATTGGCCCATATCGCAAGATAACCCCTTCAGCTGGGACCGAAGCTCGCGGAGTGGGCATTGATATGGAAATCAGAAAGCTTGGCGACGATCAAGCGACAGTCTCACGATTCCCGGAATACATCGGCATTCACCAAGAAGCATTTGTGGGCGCAAATACCAATATGACACTAGTAAACGATCGATGAGAAGAAAATCTACCAGACATCAAAACAGGTCAGCCGGTTTTGCTCTAATTTCAATCTTGAGCTTTGGCATAGCATCAATACTGATGATACTAGCTCTCCTGCCACTAATTTTGAATGTGGTAAGAAGTGAATCCGCCAACAAACACCAGGGTGAGCTAAGGCTAGCAGCGGGAATTGGAATAGATTACGCAATGAAAGCGCTAAATGAATCTCAACCTGGCCAATGCTTGTTGGGAGCTTCGCCGACGGCAGTACCATCTGCTTACCTCGATGGCTTCCCCGACATGACTGTAATGGTACGGGTCAAAACAATCTCGAAAACTGTATCCCCAATAGATTGGAATCACTTCACTTCATACAGTTCTATCTATAGCACCTCTCTTGATAGTGACTTTCAAAACAAATCTGTCGCGAATCAATCATATTTAAATGCACCAAAATTCAATATTCAGAATGGGAGCTACTGGCGGGTAATTGAGAGCTCTGCAAAACGAAACGGATTCGCTAGAACAATTCGAGTATTTGCTGAACCAATATTCAACGGCTCCTCAACAAGAGATCAGGATCTGGGATACTTGCCCGCTTCAAAAAATTATAGTTCTTACTTCCAGAAACCGCTCATGGGAAATGCTTCAATACTAATAGACGGCCCTATTTCGGTTAATAGTATTGAAGATCCCGGCGATCCGTCGCTCCTAGAAATTCAGAGCAACCAATCAATTCAAGTCAATCCAAACAATACCTCTGGAACTCCTATAAAAGGAAGCTTACTGGTCTCAAATGGGTATGACGGAGTTCCAGCGCAAGTAGGGACAGTCGGAACCAATTCACTCATTGGCGGGACAGTCACAGCCAACGGAACACTAACGATAGATCAGACTTCAATGCCAGCTACGCAACCGACCTACAACACCAATCCGGGCACAGCTATAGATCAAGTAGTGCTGGCACCAGCACCAAGGGAGACCGCCACACAGCCAATTGAAAACTACCTTGGTGACAGTCTATCAACTGGCTCTTATTCAGCTACAAGCATCGATACAAGTAACGGTACTTCGACAATAGGCACAGACTCACAAGTGAAGATCTACGTGCAGGATGGTCTGACTACAAACACTAACGCAATCTCTATCAATTCAAGCCAGCTTAAGAATACTGGCCCATCAGAGAACCTGCAAATTTGGTACAACGGAACACGACCAGTGGATATTAACCTAAACGAAGATTTTAATGGACTTGTTTACGCACCAAATGCACCAATTACCATACATGGTCTCAAGAACTTCAAAGGCGCCTTGGTCGGCCAATCTATTGAACTAAAGAACAAGGGCTCTGTATCGATTAACACCTCATTACGTTCTCTAAATCAAGATGCAAAAAGCTCGGGCGGTTTAACATATACGGATGCAAGATCTACGACAGGCGAGCCACTACCTATAGGCTATCGCGCTGTAACATGGCAAGAAATACCTGGTGCTCTCGTGCACTAACAACTGATCCAATTTTACTTCGCCAATAAAAAATGCTTTGAGGCTATAGCTCTACGTCCAATAGCTTCAAGGCATTTTTGGCTTTCTCTCTAATTGGCCCCTTTGGACTTGAGTAATAAACTTTCGACCAGAGCGATATCATCCGATTCTTAGCTTTCATTCGAATCATCGAAGACTTCTCGGTTTTATAAATTGTCTCCCAAGCATTTATTTCTTTAATCGAAGAGGGAATTTTGGCAGCTAAGATACCGGCCTGTCGCCCCAGCCAGTCAGGCGCTTCCGGAAACTTCGAAGCACTTGTATAGTATCGGGAGGCACTCTCTTCATCATGCGCGAACAAATACATATTGATACCAGCAATATAGGGAAGATACCAGTTTGTTGGATTGGCTTTTATCCCACGCACGATAAGCGAATCGGCTCGCAATGGACGTTTCTGATCACTGCCAACAGTAAATGCACAATACCAGTATGGTTGCAAGAAATGTGGATCTAGACCGGTAATCAGATCTAAATATTGATCAGCAAGAATTGAGCGATCTAGTTCTCGCGCTGAACCATCACCAACATAGCCAATGAACGCCAACCAATAGAAATCGGCCAATAGCTGATCATAGCCAAGTGCCACCAAGCGCACGGCTTGAGCCGATGGAATAAAGGCAACTTCCCCACCGCCATCTAGCCGCTTTAAAGAAGAGGCAACGCCAGCATGAAGCCACACGACGAGCGGCAGAAGACAAACTAGCAATACGTAGAGAAAAGTGTTTTGCTTTCGCCCACTCACAAGCTTCTCACCAAATGTTGCTTAAAACCAAAGTAGTCTTCGGAAGATCGCCAGCGATCGCCTTGCCACCCCCTGTGGTGCCTAGCAAAGCATAACTTCTATTATTATTTAGCGGTATATAGACTACCTGACCAGCTGACGCCCCTGTTGCCTCAGGTGGCAACGAACGAACCACTGTTGGCGTGGAGATATAACCGACCATCACAGGAAACTCACGATTCTTACTGTAAGGGTTCAACGGCCCTTGGCTGGCTGGTGTTTTGCCATCTGCCTCACCACCAGGATAGTAGCTCTTTACTGCATCATCAATCTCAGGTGGATACATGTTGTTGTGATCAGCGGCGTAAGTCTCTATTGCCACCTGAGCGATGTGCATTGAAGTCTTAGTGGTTTGCTCGTTTGCTTTCTCTTCTGCGCTAGTCACCCGAGGCACAAACATGCCTATGACCATCACAGAGGCAAACAACACTAAGCCTATCTCTACAGGAGTCCAAACGTGTTTTTGTTTTACAACTTGGGCAGAATTGCTTGTCACAATATCCTATTTACTTGAACTGCTTATTGGTTTGAGAGAACAAGAGTGGTATGTGGCGCTGTCCCAGATAAGGCCTTGCCGGATTTACCATATCCGAGGACCGCATAGGCTTGTGCACCAGCTGAAGATGAGTCCACCGCATTGTACTCAACACTACCGGGAGTTCCAGCACCAGATGGATCAGCACCCCTCACAGTCTGAATCTGTGCCTGCGAGCTGATTGTAGAACCATCGGATGGCCAACTTGTCAAGTTAGTGAACGGGTTCACAGGACCATTAGGAGCAGCAGTGACACCGTCATTCTTACCACCCGGAAAATAACTCTTAAGCTTATCCACGGATACTCCATAGCTGCCCCCATTATCCGTGGCGCACATCTCCGACGCCACCTGACAGGTGTGCATATTCCCCTTAACACTGGCTTCTCTGGCCTTATCCTGGGCGCCGATAAAGTTCGGTAGCGCGATGGCGGCGAGAATACCGATAATAATTACGACTACCAGCAGCTCAATCAGGGTGAATCCACGCTCTGATCTTATTTTTCTCAGAGCTTTCAGATGCCGCTGCATTGGTCGTCTTTTTACAGCTAGTTTGCTCACTGACATAATCCATCACCCTCAAAGAAAAAGCCGTCCAGTAATACTAAGTGTACTCACACGGATACCTCTTTTCCATGCCCAAAGCAGGGGCACTTCTAACGGTTCACCCGACCAACGCCACCGGCATCTCCCAACAAAAACTCCAATCAATTACCCAATAGACTCCAAACGAAAAGCCGCCGAGGTTCTACCCCAGCGGCTTAACAAAAGTTCATCAACATTACTGCCGACATTCTCCAATGAGACACCGTCCGGTATCAGGACTCTAATTAGTTTTCTAATTAGGCCTGACCCTTTCGACTGATCTCTTTATACGGTAACGAGTTCGCGATCAACCACTTTATTTTCTACTTTGTGGTGAGCATGAACAACTCTGCGTGGACGTCTGAGATGGTCCATGAAGCGTTTGTGAGCGAGAGTGTCGATTTGGGTTTGTGAGGTCTTATCAGGAACTGACAATACAAACTCTGAATTGCCTTCTTCTACTTTAGGCTCTTGATTGTGCTTGCCTACAAGATAGAGGTAGCCGCCGCGTGTTGAATAAACGTAATGAATCATGCCGCCTGCCTTTCTAGAATTCTCTTAGATGCCTGGAGAGATATAACCAACGCACTTGAAATAATCGGGGTCTTTGCCATGAGGGCTTTTTGATAGTGAGAACTTTGCCATGTTCTCCCTCGGTTCGAGTGTAAGTGCATTTCACTCAAATGTACATCATGAAATACTAAGTGCGCTTGGATGTTTCAAAGAGAAAACATAACATTCTCTGAACATTTCGCCTTAGCGCCGTGTAATACGGCCATGTGAATTGGCTTGGGGAGCCGTTTCTGGAATAGTTAAGGCGTTCTCTTGTTCAATTATCTTGGCAGCCAGGTCATTGCCGACGACCACGGTGACTGAGCTTTCGATATTGCCAACAGACGCATTGACTATATCGCCTATACTCCCCAAATCAGTTCGCACTAAACTCGCATCTTCCGGATTGGCTTTCTGGGCGATGATTCGCGTACGTTTAATTCCTTCGGCAAACTCTAAATTTGCTTGTTGCACAGAAACATTTCGGTAACCATGCACACCTAAAAGTTTTGCCACTTTACGACCCATACCTTCAGTGCTGCTGGAGTTTTCCACCGATATGCGTATGTCGTCTTTTGATGATTCTACGAAGTTGGCACCATTCAGTTTTGCCACCATTTTGCGTATATCAGACGGAGCAACTACCCAGTTGCCGTTGGGCGAAAACGTGCCAGGCATCATTGTTAAGAGCTGGTTAGACTTTGGAATGCCTCGCACAAAGTTGGCCATTCCCATCATGTCTTGAATGCTCATGTCGGTACTTATATATTGTTGCGCTATGTCAAGAAGTTTAGGCAAATGTGACCAACTGTCGGGTCTGAGCGCTTTGTCCAATACTGCACGTAAGAAGATCGATTGACGTTGAACGCGGCCGATGTCGCCGAGGGCGTCGTGACGGAATCGCACAAAGCCCATGGCCTGGTTGCCTGTAAGGGTGTGTACGCCTGGCTCTAGGTCAATTTTGAGCTTGGCGGTCCAGTCCATGTATTGCATCTTCTTGGGAACTTCTACCGTGATTCCCCCCAGTTCATTGACCAGATCTACTAGGCCGTGAACGTTGAGAACTACATAATGATCGATCTTGGTGTCGTCCAGAAAGCCGCTGACAGTCTCTATTGCCAGGTTTTGTCCACCTAGGGCATTGGCGGCGTTGATCTTTTGTATGCCATTGTGGGGAATGCGCACTTCGGTGTCGCGCGGAATTGAAATTACTCTAAGGGAGTTGGAAACCGGGTCGAGACGGGCCACTAAGATGGTGTCGGATCGTCCGGTGAAAGCGTCTTTATCTATCTTCTGTTTGCGGCGTCCCATGTCGGTGAAGACCACGTCTACGCCTAAGAAGAGAATGGTTGTGGGTTCGCGCAGGGTGGCGATGCGAAGCTGTGGCGGAATTAACTGTGGACGGGTCACCAGCGTGGCAAAATAGCCCGCGCCAACACCGACTACGGCGCAGATAATAAAAATAATTAGCCAGTAGCTTGGTTTCATAACCTTAGGATGCCTGCAAACTTGGTTATTATACGTGCTGTTATTAGTGATGATGTTACTGAAGTCTTTTCTGCCGTTTTAAATCCCCGATGGAAACCCTAATTCGATGAGTAGCCCAGCAAAAGTGCTCGCTATTAATTTTGGCGGTATTGGAGACGAGGTTCTTTTTCTTCCGACCTTGGAGAGAATCAAAGAATTGGCGCCTGACTGCGAGCTTACGCTCTTAGTTGAGCCGCGCTCTAAGTCGGTGATGGAAGTCACCAACCTAATCGACAAGATTATTACTTTTGATATCAAAAAGAAGCCGCTCACTCCGGTTGACCTAATTAGGCTTACCATGCTGCTTCGCACCGGCGGCTATGACATGGTCATATCTTCCGGGTCTTCGCCCATGGTGGCAATGTTACTTTTTTTATCGGGCATAAAACTGCGGGTCGGTTACGACTCGGGTTCACCGGTGAAGTCGCTGCTTACACACCCAGTCAAGCTTTTGCGCGAGCAGTATGCCGCTGACATGTATCACGATCTGACTAAGGGTATGGCCAACTATCTTAGGCGTAAGGCTAATGCCAATGCTTCTATAAGAGATGTAGACCACACTTATCAAGTGCCGAAGGTTACTCTCAAGGCCGAGTCGCTGGCAACTATGAAGGCATTTTTAGAGGAAGGGCTGAGAGCTACGCAAAATGCTGTCACCACTGATGATACTAAGCTCGCGGACATTAGCCAGATAGACACTAGGCCGGTGAAGACTGTTTTGATTCATCCGGGCACATCGCAAATGGCCGTGAGCAAGGGCATCATCAAACATTGGTCTTCTGAAAACTGGCTGACATTTATCAGACTATTGCAGAACCAGAAAGATCAGCCTTTCCAAACCCGCGTGATTTTGTGCGGCGGGCCTGACGATAAAGAAGTCGTGGCTGAGTTGGAGCGCTTGCTAAAGGCAGATTCGGGACAGGGCAAAAACGGCTCATCGGCAAGCGCCGCGCCTTATATCAGTGCCGTGGGCAAGACCAAGGGCCTAGCCGATCTGGCAGCGCTGACGAGCTTGTGTGATGTGCTCGTGTGCGTTGACTCGGCTCCGATGCATATTGGCGTGGGGCTCAATAAGAACCTTGTGGCCTTATTTGGACCCACCGATCCTAAATTACTTATTCCAAACCAAAAGAACTTCAAAGTCTTGGCCGATAGGCCAGCCGCTACAGCTTCGCCGCCTCGATCGCTGCAAGACGGGCTTGGCGTTCGGCTTCATCCTGAAAGCGTTTACCAGTCTTTGTTGGATCTGCTCCGGGAAGAGTCAAGCCAATAAAGCTATCGGGGAACTGCTCGTTGATGATGCGGTCAATTTCGTGGCCGCCGGGGCCGATTATGGCAAAGAGGGCATCGACTACTTCGGGGTCAAACTGAGTGCCGCACATCTTTCTGATTTCGATCATGGCCTTTTCGTGGCCAATCGACTTTCTGTAGGGGCGGTCTGTGGTCATGGCGTCGTAAGCGTCTGAGACTAAAATGATGCGGGCGCCTACAGGAATATCGGCTCCGGCCAGGCCATCGGGGTAGCCTTCGCCGTTGTAGTACTCGTGGTGGTGTTTAACATATTCGCGGGCGCGCACCAGGCCGCGCAAATCGCCGATAATCTCGGCCGATTTGACCGGGTGCTTGCACATGATTTCTTTTTCTTCGGCGCTGAGCTTGTCGGGCTTCCACAAAATAGACTCAGGAACGCCGATTTTGCCGATGTCGTGGAGGATGCCTCCTAGTTCGACGTCGCGCAGCTCTTCATCGGTTAGGCCCATTTGGCGGCCGATCAATACTGATATGCGGCTCACCCGCAGGGAATGGCCAGCGGTATAGTCGCATTTGGCGTCGAGGGCATCGGCCAGGGCACGGATGGTTCCGACCGAGACTGACTCAAGCTCGGCGATGGCTACCTTTAGCTCGCCTAGCAGGTGGTCGTTGTTTTCTTTTAGCTCAAACGCCTCAAGAGCACGGCGCACAGTCAACTTTAGCTCATCGGCGTCCCAGGGTTTGGCAATATATTTATAGACTGACCCGGCGTTGATGGCGTCTACGAGGGCCTGCACGTCGGTGTATCCGGTCAAAAGAATTTTAATTGTGTCAGGGCAGACGCCAATTGACGCCTCAAGAAGCTGAACACCAGTCATGTTTGGCATGCGTTGGTCGGTAATAATTAGGCTGATGTACTGATTTTTCAGCACTTCCAGGCCTTCCGCGCCGCTCTGGGCCTCAATTATGTCGTGCTCATCTGAGAGTACGCGCCTCAACAAGCGGAGATTCGGAACCTCATCATCCACTACTAATATTTTGTGGCGGCGCATTGCATTCCTCTTAGAATGATTTTTAGTCTGGTTCGCTCACGGTGCCAGCCAGCCTGGTTACCGCCTGCAGCGGCAAGCGCACATAGAACGTCGTGCCTTCACCCATAACACTATCAAACCAGATTTGACCACCATGTCGCTCTATTATTGAGTGACATATAGACAAACCTAACCCTGTTCCCTGACCAACGGCCTTGGTAGTGAAGAAGGGATCAAAGATTTTACTCCGAACCTCCTCCTTAATTCCACCCCCACAGTCGGCAATTGATACCAATACAGACCCACTAGTTTGATTGGTTTGCTCAGACAGCTCAGTTTTGATTTTTAGAGCCGGCGTTGGGGCGGGGGTGCCCGAATTGTTAGAAGGCTTCGACTCGGCGGCTGTAATCATGGCCTGGGCGGCGTTGCTGAGCAGGTTCATCCAAACTTGGTTGAGCTGGCCGGGATAGCACAAAACCGGCGGAATCTGGGCGTAGTCAGCCTCAACCGGAATTTTATCTCGGCCATAATATTGCGAGAGAATTTTCATTGTCGACTCTAGGCCTTCTTGAATCGAGGCTTCTTTCAGCTCGGCTTCGTCTAGGCGGCTGAAGCTCTTGAGGTCGCGGATGATATGGCGGATGCGCTCCGCCCCTTCATTCAAGTCGGCAATGATATTGTCGAGGTCGCTTACCAAAAAATCGTACTTGAGCTTGTTCTTGAGGTCGTCAACTGGTTTGCGCTGTTCTGCTGGCAACTCATCGATGGCCGAGATTACTTTTTTAAGCTCTTCGACATATTGTTTTAAATAAGGCAGGTTGCCGTGGACAAAGTTAATGGGATTATTCAACTCGTGGGCGATGCCGGCCACCAAGCGGCCCAGCGATGCCATTTTTTCTTGGTGGATGAGCTGGGACTGCACTGTCTTCAGTTCGATGTTCTTACTGTCTAGATTGAGGTTCTTCGTCACTAGGTCTTTGTTCTTGCGCGACAGCTGTGCCACCAAGTTAGCGTGCTCGACAGCCACGGCCACTTGCCCGGCAACGACCTTCGTCAACACCACATCAGATTCGGTAAATGTGCGCGTTTCTGATTTGTCGGCCAGAATGAAGACGCCGCGGCTTTCTTCACCGTACATCATGGGTTGAATAACGAGAGTCTTGAAGCCAAGGGCTTTCAGCTCAGCGGCAACCGGAGCAAAGAATGGCTCCTCGGCCGGGTCATGGAAGAGAAAAGTTTTGACTTTGGCGCCGCCGCTGTCGCGCTCATAGTTGCCTTTGTAGTCGAGAATGAATTGGGCCAAGTAAGAGCTCAAAACCGGACCGCTGTGCTGCTCGCGGGTTTCTTCCACTACTTTGGGAGCATAAGACTTCCAAGAGCCTGAGGCCGTGGGGCTGGCGCCACCAGCGCCTAATTGTATCTGGGCCGGACAAATCAAAGCCACCAAATCAGTCTGCACGGCCTGGGCCAAATGCACTACTGCTGTTTCAAAAATTTTGTCTAACTCTAAAGTGGAGCGCACACCTTTATTAATAGAGTTGATTAGGCGCTCGCGCTTGGCCCGTTCGTCTGAATCTGAAATCAGCCGCTCGTTAGCATCGAGCTGTTCTAACAGACGCTCGGCGCCCTGGCGGGCCACCCGGCTCATATAGTCACAGAAGCGCGCCCAGAGCATAGATACTGAGGCGAAGAAAAAGGCACGGGCTAATATGCGGCGCCAGAGTTTATCTGAATAAGCAGCAGCTAAGCCGCGATCGTTATCGCGCGAAAATACATAAGGAAGCAGCTCGGCGTTTTCCGAAACCAATAAACCGATATACGAAACTGTGACGAGGAGCGCGGCGAAGTAAATTCCTTTTTTGCCAAAGGTATAACTCGACAGCAAAATCGGCAACATATAAAGGACGTATAAGTCTGATTCTATGCCTCTGGTGAAATGCACGAGGCCAGTGAGGCTGATGACATCAAGAGTAATCAGAATCATATTGAAGGCGCGCAGGCGGGCAGACGAATAGCGCAGGCGGCGGACAATAAAAACCAGGCCAATAAATGAATAAATACTGACACCACCGACGATGGCAGCAGTATTGCGAAACTCAAATTCGTCTCCGGCAAAAGTGCCGATACCGACGCAAAGAATCAAGCTAACCAGGGCAAAGGCAATACGAAAGCGCAGCAATTGCTCGCTTTTGAGATAGAGTTCGTTGGCCGACTCTCTTGTTTTAGTTTTAGAGCTGACGCGCCGGGTCATGCTCATGGTCATAGGGGCACCAATTACTTATTGATTTGGTCTTTCGCGGCTAGATTTGGTCTTTCGCGGCTAGCTTTGCTCTTTTACCGCAATCCAAACCTGTCAGATTTTCTTATGAATATCTGACAGTTTTAGAATGTCTATATTACAAGGAAAGCGGGCATTCCATTTGAAACAAAGCATCATGACTTCTGTTAAGCACCCTTGACTGAACCGGCAAGGTTGCATAATAGAAAATCGCACAATAGAGCCTAGACTCATACCCGGTAGCTTCTAATGCCTATTCGCCTAATCGAAGATATCACTGAGCCGCACCCTATAGGCAGGCGCACGCCGTTGTCTATAAAAGCTCCAGAGCTGGCCACTGAATGGGATTACGAGCGCAATAGCCCTTGGGGTCCAGAAGATTTTAGCTACGGCTCTAATGTCAGTGCCTGGTGGCAATGTCCAAAAGATAAGCAAAGACATCGCTGGAGAGCAGACATTTGCAACCGCTCAGCCACCCATCAAAGCGGTTGTCCTTTTTGTTATTTCGATTCATACGGCTTGAACCTGCGCCAATTTCCACAAGTATTCAAATTCTTCGACAAAGAAAAGAACACATGCAGCCCTTACAAGATACCAATTAGCACTAAAATCTACTGGCACTGCCGCAAGGGCAAAAATCACAAATGGCATTCAAGATTCAACATTGAAGTCGTCGATGCCTTCTGCCCTTTTTGCCGAGGTCGCAAAGCTGCACCCGACAGCAATCTCGCGGTTCTCTTCCCAGAGATTGCCAAGCAATTTCACCCAACAAAGAACGGTGCCATCAAGGTCAAGAACCTGGTGCCGGGTTCAAAGCTAAAAATATGGTGGCGCTGCGACAAGGGCAAAGATCACGAATGGCAGACTCGCCCTCGTGACCGAACTGTAGATGGTGAGGGCTGCCCATACTGTAGCCGCCAAAGGTTTTCACCAACCCACTCTTTAGCCGCTGAGTATCCGGCAATAGCTAAACAATGGCACAAAACGTTCAATGGCGATTTCAGCCCCAAAGAAATTTCAAGCCGCTCAAAGAGAGTCGTGTGGTGGAAGTGTCCAAAGGGCGACGACCATGAATGGCCAGCATCGATCAATCGTAGAACCAAACAAAAGACAAACTGCCCTTACTGTGTAAGCCGAGAAGTAAGCACAACCAACAGCCTAGCTGAACTATTTCCGGAGGTCGCTGCTGAATTTGATCTGAAGAAAAATCATCCCACTAAGCCGACCGATGTGGTGGTAGGCTCAGCCAAAGTTTATTGGTGGGTATGCAAGCGAAAACATTCGTGGCAGCGCGAGGTCTATCTTAGAACAAAGCGCAGTACGGGCTGCCCTGAGTGCCCAGAGTACCTGAAGCGCAAAATGACAAACCCACTTTCAAACTATCCAGAAATAACCAAACACCTCCACCCCAAGAAGAACGCCTCACTCAACCCCAAAGAAATCTCTGCTGGTAGCAAACAAAAAGTCTGGTGGCTGTGCAAGAAAGGCCCTGACCACGTATGGGAATCGTGGATAGACGTGACCATGCGCAAAGGTTACAAGTGCCCATTTTGTGAAGGCTCACGTTTGTCTGTCACCAATAATATAAAAGCACTCTATCCCCGCCTGGCAAAAGAGTGGATCTTTTGGAGAAACGAAAAGACCGCAGATCATGTCTTACCGGGCTCAGCCTACAAACCATGGTGGCAGTGCAGTAAGTGCAAACATCAGTGGCAAAGAGAGTGCTACCTAAGAACGCAACGGCAATCGGCTTGCCCTCAGTGTAAGGCTTATCCATCTTGAGCGAAGCCATGCAAGGCTTAAATTAAGCCACAGAGGGCTTGCGTCATCCCCAGTCAGGGTTTAAAATCGGGTATATGGAGTGACATCATGAACAAATATATTCGTACAAATCTTCCAGCTCTGCGCTTCAACAATGGCAGACTGAGCCAGAAGGCCGTTTCAGAAGCAACTGGTATTGGCCAAAAAACCCTTAGCGCACTGGAGACAGGAACAAGCAAAGGGATAGAGTTCAACACTCTAGTAAAACTCTGCACTTTTTTTGATTGCACTCCGAGTGATTTATTGACCATTGAACAAGAAATACAGGAAGACATTCTAGAAGAGCCCGCTTCACCTGAAGCACGGAGACAAGCAAAATTACTTATAGCGCAAGGTCTTGAGGCAGCTCTTGCATTACCTCCGGCCACCGCAGAAGAAATCTGGACAAAATTCGATGCCGTTCGACTACGCATTCAGGATGAGCTTGAGAAGCAAGCTAGCTTAGAGCAAGCTAGCTTACAACCGGGTGCCAATAAACAGCCGAGAAAACGTGCTTAAGGTTGTAGTTGACACATCAGTATTTATTGCGGGCTATCGCGCCAGAAGTACCACTAGTTACTCGGCAAGAATAATTGCAAGCTGGCGTGCCGGTGAATTCAAGCTGGTAATGTCTTCTGAAATCTTAGAAGAAATCACCGCAAAATTCATCGAGAAAAACATACCCACGGTAGAAATTCTAGAGCTTATCTCAAACATCGGACAGTTAGCCCTGCACACACAAGGAAATTACACAGTCTATAGACTGGACGACATAGACCCAGACGACAATATGCTCCTTGCTGCAGCTCAAGAATCAGGCGCTAACTACCTGGTATCACTAGACGCCAAGCACATATTGCCTCTAAAACATCACCAAGGGACACAGATAGTGAGCCCAGAACTATTCTTACGAGTTTTGGAGAGAGAGAGAGCACGTTGACGCAATCGGCTATTTAGCCTCTAAACAGTCTCAGCGTCAATGCGGCCCTCTTTGATGGCCTGAAGCAATTTGCCGTGGTCAAGCAGGTTCTGCTCGCGGTAGGCATCGGCAAACTGAGCGATGGCTTTGGGCAAGACATTACCTTTGCCAATATAGCCAGCAATTACAGCTGGGTCACCAGAGCGAGCATGGGCACGGGCCAGAGCCCAGCCACAGTTGCGGGCAAAGCCCAACATATTCTTGTGATTGAAAATCTCAATCATTGGCTTAACTTTGACGTCTCGCAGCTGCCTGACATAGAAGTGCCTGCCTTGGTCACCAATATAATGGCCAAGGAAGATATCGGCGGCGGCTTGCATTAAACGCTGCCCTGTTACCACTCGAGCGCCATTAGAATCATGATTGATGAAGTGAGAGTAGGGCTCAAGTACAGACTTACGAGCTTCTTTCACCTGCAAGAAAAGCGGATCACTCTCTGAAGCAAACAATAAAGCAATACCACATACGGTGCCAACACTACCCACTCCGACAACTTTCAAAGCGTTATCGACAAACTGATAGCGATCAAACAAAATGCGGCGCTCAACGGTGAGAGACTCGCGGTACATCTCAATTGAAGCCATGATGCGCGCCTTATACTCAGGCGTGTCGCTACCTTCGGCATGAAAAATCAGAGGCGGCTGATCTTTGATGCGCGGCGTGCCTTCAACCACAGCAGCTAGCTTGACAAACTCTTCGGCCTGATCGCGTTCCATCGCCTTCTTCAAAACTTTTTTGCGTCTTTTCTTCAGCACTTTGTCGTCGGTAAGCTCAATCAAATCCTCATAATCAAGATACGAGTACCAAGCATCAAGGCAAGTCATCTTGGACAACTCTTCCATTTTGTCGCGGTAGCATTCCACCACCCGTGCGGCTGCAGCCATGCCCTCTGAGCGCTTATGGCCGTTATGAGCTGAGGCTATGGCAAAGCTAGCGGCCAGTCGCTTCAAGTCCCACTCCCAGGAGCAGGGGAAAGTTTCATCAAAATCATTAATATCAAAAACAATATTGCGCTCGGGGGTGGCAAAAGCGCCGAAGTTTGCCAGGTGGGCGTCACCACAAGACTGCACAGCATAATCGGTGGCTTTAGTGACGGCTAGGTCGGCAGCCATGATCACCGCTGAGCCACGATAGAAAGCGAAAGGTGAAGCGACCATGCGGCCGTAACGGAGCGGCAAAAGGCTTTCAATGCGCTCATGGCTGGAGGCGATTAATAAATCCATGGGGTCTTCGCGACCAGGGCGGTCAAGGACAAACTCAGCATGGGCCTCGCGGGAGCATTTAACCCTGAGAGCCTGACCAAACTCATAGCGCTCTTTGGTGGTCTGCAAGTGCATGGGCTTGGTTAAATATTCAGCCTCAATGGCGGGCTTACGGGCTTGCATGACCGGGAGAGGAAGGCTCTTTGGATTCTTTTTCATTGGTAATTTTTGCCTGCAAAAAATGTCGCCATATTCAGACATTCAATATGCCCGGACCAATCAGCTATTTACCAGTAGCGTTCTTTTAAATCGGTCAGATTTTCTTAAGAAAATCTGACCGATTTGGAAAATGAAAAAGAGCAATGCTTCAGAAATCTAGATCAAGCAGATCTAGATTTAGCAGACCTAAACCAAGCAGGTCTATACCAAGCAGGTCTAAACCAAGCAAATTTAAATATATTCAGAAGCGCGGCGATAAACATCGGCGGCATCGGCGAAGCGGCCCAGCGACTTCAAAGCCTGACCCCATGCGTCGTAAACATCAGCGTCGTAAGGGTCAATTTCAGTGGCCTTCTCGTATTTTTCCAAGGCTAGTTCTTGCAGGCCCAAAAGTGAAAGCGCTTTGCCCCAGTAGTAGAACAAACCAGGGTCGCCATCTGAGTATTGATCGGCTTCTCTGAACATTTCATCGGCTTCGACAAAGCGTCCTTGCAACAAGAAAATTTGGCCAGCAACAATACGGGCTACAGCATTTTTAGGATCTTCTTGAATCACGGTGGTGACTAAATCAACGGCCTCATCGAGGCGCTGTTGCTCTTTAAATGCCCGGGCAAGCGACACTCTGACATCAGCATCTTGGGGATTGATAGCTAAAATCTTCAGCGATTGTGCTTCTACTAATTCGTAACGCGAAGCTTTAAGCAAACGATCGAGCGCCTCTTTTTGAGGATTCAAACACTCAGGATCGTACTGAATAGCCAGACGCAAATGCTGCGAGCCCTGCTCAGTATCGCCCATTTCATCAAAGACGCGAGAAAGATGCAAATGACCCAGAGCATAGTCTTCGCGCAGCGAAATTGCTTGAGTAAATTTCTGCACAGCTTCAGGATAATTTCCAGACAGATATAAAGAACAGCCCAGGCCGTCAATTGCTTGATAGTTTGATGGCGTCACTTTCAAAACGCGATCGAAATATTGACCGGCTTTATCATAGTTAGCAATGCCTAAATAGGCATGGCCTAGCCAAAAATCGAAGCGGCCATCTTGTTCTTTTTCCTGCAAAACAGCAAGCGCTTGCTGACAGTTGTTCATCAAAATCAAAGTAACGGCTAGATAGACACGCACTTCGTTATTGTTTTTCTCAAGAGCCAGGGCCTTTTCAAAGGCATCGGCAGCTCGTTCGTATTCGCCTAAATCGACACAAACAAGACCAAGATTCATCATTGGTTCTAAGCAACTAGAATCCATATCTGATGCTTCCATGAGCTTGTCTGAAGCATCTTCAGCGCGGCCAGCTTTGAAAAGCGAAACGCCCCAGTCGTTATAAATCAAAGCGCGCTCACGAGCGGTGAGCATGCGGTGGCCCATGCCCACTGCTTCTTGAAAGAGACGCACGGCGTCATCGATCATTCCGGCATTGGCCATGGCCGAAGCGGCATAGCGCAAAGTTGTGATGTCTTTGCCGTCTACTTGCCAGGCGCGCATGAAACATTTTCCGGCATCGCTATCGTTGCCCATGGCCGATAGGGCAATACCCAAGCAAACTAAAGGCTCAGGAATATCGGCCTCGTTATTGACTGCAGCCTGAAAATATTGTGCCGCCTCCATGAATTGGCCCATGCGAAAACTTGCCATTCCACCTTGAATAAATGCAGCGCTCAGTTTAGAGTCTAATTTAATCGCTTGATTGAATTGACCAATGGCGCCCCTGAAGCTGTTTGAGGCCATTAGTGACATGCCCCAATGCAAATGACCAACGGCAAAACCTTCGCGCCGCTCGCAGGCATCGCGGAAAGCGGGCATGGCTTCGGCCGGACGGCCGTCTTTGAGTAAAACTAAGCCGAGGCGATAATGGGCATCACCACGAGTTGAGTCAATCGATAAAGCAGTTTTGAGATGGCGCTCGGCTTCGGCTAGTTTGCCGTTATTGAAGGCGATTACTCCGAGCTGATACTGAATATCAGGATCATTCATGCCACTTGGATTCTGCTGAGCAAAGCGCATCAGCCCAGCATAAGCCTCATCCCACTTGCCCTGGGAGGCTAAATCAGAGACTAGCTGTGAAATTTGGGTTGACAACCCACTGACTCCTGGGGCAAAAGCTACGTTAGTAACGGTTTCAAGCGATATCTACTTCAATACTTGCAAGTTTCAAGCTTACATCAAATTTTTAGCGGTAGTGAAAAGTCAATAATACAGTGGCGCACAGTATCAACTGTACCCCCCAGAATGCCATAACGACCTGCCACTCCTGCCAACCCTTGTCAGCCATGACTGCTTCGTAATGGTGATGGAGCGGGGCCATACGGAAAAGGCGCTTGCCTTCGCCGGGCAGACGCTTGGTCAACTTGAGCTTAATTAGAGCGAGGGCACTCATGTTTTTTTCGGGAGTGTAGGGCTTGGTTAATTTGAAATAGGTGACTTGAGCCATGACCGAAAGCGCCTCAGCAATATAAATCATTGTCAGAGGCACGAACCAAATGACAATGCCACCAGCCAAGGCCAAACAGGCCATTAAACCGCCGATAAAGAGCGAACCAGTGTCGCCCATAAAAATTTTGGCGGGGTTTTTGTTATAGAGCAAAAAGCCAAGCAGGGCGCCAGCTGCGGTGGCAGATATGGTGGCATAGCCATATTGCAGTGGTTCTACTGAGCCGGCGCCACCGCTAAGAAATAGAATCACGGCCATGGCAGCGAACACTTGACAGGCGGTTCCTGCTGCTAGGCCATCCATACCATCGTGCAAATTAACAGCATTGGTGGTGGCAGCGGTGAGGAAGGCGCCGAGAGCTATAAAAAGTATGGCGGGCAAAGTCATGATCACCACGGGATAGCTAAGGTCAGCACTGCCGTTTGCCAGAGCGCCCGCAACTCCTAAAGGCCCGGCAAACCCCAAAGGCCCTACAACTCCTAAAGCTCCAGCAAGCCAGGCAAAACTAGAATATATAGCTGTAGGTACCAAAAGTTTGTTGTCAGCAAACATTATCAGCACCACCGCTAACACCACGCCGAGTGCTGTTTCGATGGCCAAGCGCACATAGCCAGAAATGCCTTTGTTGCCTTTGTTTATGACCTTGGCTGAATCATCGAGCAGCCCTACGACTCCGCAAAGAAAGCCGATAGCAATTACCAAGAAATAGCAGGGGTCTTTAGGTACCGTCTGCATACCGGATAGAGATAACTGACCGGGCACAAAAGCCATGGCCAGAACCACAACCAGCGTCGTCACCATGAAGACAAGGCCACCCATGGTCGGAGTCTTAGCTTTGTGCGAATGACTCTTCGGTCCTTCTTCACGCAAAAACTGATTGATTTGCAGGGCGTTCAACTTCTTTATGTAGAACGGCATGCATATAGCGGTGAGCACCAGCGCTGCCAGACAAGGCAAAACCAACTGCAACAGGGCCGCTAAAGGGCTTCCCTGCTGAATTATGGCAGTAGCGTGTTGGTCTAAGTTGACTGTTGGATTCCCGCTGGTTAGTCGAGGTAGAAGCTAGTTACAATCTTACGATGTTCCTTAGCATAGTTTACCGACTCAAGCAGTGTATGGGATGTGTGGTAGAGGAAGCAAATTATTTGCTGGCATCTATCGATTATTTCGTGGTTGCATATGCGCGATGCATCGGCCAGGGTCATAGTACGTCTTTCAGGATACTCAACAATATTCTTGATACCTATTAGTAGGTCTTGAACTTCGCCAGGCTGCTGAGAAATTGTTTGCGGAAGAATTATGTTCAGGCGATCTGGATTAGCGCGTTGCGCTCCTCGAATGACAGCCATGTTGCAGCCGTTCGCACCGCCACTGGTGACGACCTGGTTGCCCGACAGCACGAGAGCGTAAGAAAGCATCTCTACTAGTTGCTGATGAGTGAGGGGCAAGTTGCGGGTGCCTATTATGGCGACTTTACGCGGACCAGATTGTTGAATTAAGAGAAGCTCTTGGGCCAGTTCATCGACTGTCGGTATTGTGGCGGCACCGGGTTCAATTCGACTCATATATATCTATCCAATCCCTTTTGCTTATATATCTATATAAAATAGACGCCAGTCTTTACTGGTCCGTGGAAATTTGTTCGCTAATCATTAAGATTACAAGCCTTCCCTATGGTTTTGACCTAGCAAGCCTCAGGCTGTTTACAAGTTTTAATTAACAGCGAGGCTCTGATCCCTCACAATTAGAGTTGTATCGGCCTCAGGCAACGCTTCAGAGAATATTCGCCCGAGAGCCCATCGCATAGCAAATGTATATCCGCTTAATGCGGAGAACTTGCTTGACATCATTTATAGTTGGAGAAAGACGTGGCGAGAGACCCAGTTATGACATCGGCCGGCAAAGACAGACAACTGAGCTTATTTAGTTCGAACGACTCAAATGAGCCGTCAGATGCCGACGAGTTGGCCTTGGCTGAACTTGAGCTTGAAGAACATGCGCAAGAGCTGGCCTCTGTGGCCTTCGAGCCTGAAGACCTAGTCGATGATATAGATGAAGACGATTTAGAAGAGGCTCTCAATGCCAGCTTTGAAGTGAAACCTAGAGAAGTGAAACCTAGAGAAGTGGAACCTAGAGAAGTGCAATCTAGGGGAGCGGAAGCGAATGAAGAGCCCGCTTCCCAGGGGTACGCGCCTCAGGCTCAAGCGTCTCCGACCAAAACGCCGTTCCAATCTAAATATGTGCCTTCATACTCGGCCCCACGGGAGCGTTCGCAATACGCCCCCATGACAGACGAAGCCATTGCCGCCTTAGAAACCCAACTGCTTGACCGCTTGAACCCAGAGCAAGCCCAGTGCGTTTCGCAAATGTGGGGACCATCGCTAATCATCGCCGGCGCCGGTTCTGGCAAAACCACCGTTCTCACCAAACGCATTGCCTGGATAATCTCCAAACTGCGGCAAGAACCTGAATCAATCTTGGCCGTCACTTTCACCAACAAAGCTGCTGGCGAAATGCGCCAGCGTATCGAAAAGATTGTTGGCCCTTATGAAGCCCGCCGCATCTCTATTGGTACTTTCCACAGTATTTGTGCCAAATTGCTGCGCCAAGAAATTTCGAACTATAAGACTGAAGACGGCTTGAAATGGGATAACAATTTTGTCATCTACGACGAAACAGACAGCATGAGTCTGGTTAAGGCTCAAATCATCAAGCTCAACCTCGACGACAAAGTCTTTGTACCGAAAGAAATACGCCATACAATTTCGTCGCTGAAAAACGATGGCTACACCCACCATGTTTATGCCCAAGAAGCGAAGAACTACAGAGAAGGCCGCTTGTCTGAAATCTTCAGCGCCTACCAAACCGAGCTAGCGCGCAACAACGCCCTCGACTTTGACGACTTGATTTTGATCTTCACTGATTTGATGCAACAAAATCAAATGGTGAGAGAGCGCATGCAGCGCCGTTATCGCCATGTACTGGTTGACGAGTTTCAAGATACCAACAAATCGCAATACGATCTAATTTCGATGATCGCTAAAGCCGATAGCCCCGAACACTTCCTCACTAGAGAAGCAAAAGAAGCGGGCCGCACCATGACTCACGCTCAGCTCTGGAGCGAACGTAGTCTCTTGGTTGTAGGCGACGTCGACCAATCTATTTATTCTTGGCGTAAAGCTGACTATCGCATTATTCTTGGCTTCCAGAAAGACTATGAAGGTTGCGGCCTGATTAAGCTGGAAGAAAATTACCGCTCCACTGCCACCATCTTAGAAGTGGCCAATAGCATTATCGCGAACAACACCGAGCGCATCGACAAGACTTTGCGCTGTAACCGCGGCCAAGGCGGAAAAGTCAATTGCTACGAAGCCCAAGACGAAATTGACGAAGCCTATTATTGTGCCGAAGAAATCAAACGCAGCAAAGCACGCGACAAAAAATATTCAGACCACGTAGTGCTTTACCGCACCAACTCTCAATCACGGGCAATAGAAGAAATTCTAGTGCGCAGTCACATTCCTTATATAGTTGTGGGCGGCACCAGATTCTATGACCGTCAAGAAATCAAAGACATGCTGGCCTATATGAAGCTGATCTACAACCCCAGAGATGGCCAAGCATTCAACCGCGTCATCAACACACCGAAGCGCGGTCTTGGCAAAACCACTCTTGACCGCGTCAACGCCTTTGCTGAGACCAAAGGTGTCAGCCCGCTAGAAGCTTGCCTAGAAGCCAATCGCATCTCTGACTTATCACCCAAGGCTTACACTTCACTGCAAGATTTTGCTCGCATTATTGTCAGCTTAAACGAGCAATCGAAAGTGATACCAGTTTCTGATTTGCTAGAAGAAATCTTGAAATCAACTGGCTACATTTCGCGCTTAGAAAAAGACGCGCATGAATCAAAAGACGAGCTAGCTCTAGGACGAATCGAAAACGTTATGGAACTAGTGGCGGTGGCAAAGGAATTTGAACAAACCGCTGACGAACCAGACTTAGACTCTTTCTTGACTCGCATTTCATTAGTGAGCGATCTAGACAAAGCTAATCTTGATGAAGACACTGTCAAACTTATGACTATCCACTCTTCTAAAGGATTAGAATTTCCTGTGGCCTTCATCATGGGCTGCGAAGAAGGTCTATTCCCCCATGTGCGCTCACTCGATTCACCCACACAAATGGAAGAAGAGCGCCGCTTGATGTATGTTGCCGTTACTCGCGCTGGCGATATGCTGCACATGACATTGGCGCGCAAACGCACCATGATTGGTCGCGGCTTCTCCAACTCTGGCTTCTCGTCAACCTTTACGATTCCCAGCCGCTTCCTCAAAGAAATTACTCCGGGCTTAATTTCAGGCTTTTACCCTAGTGGAGACGAAGAGTTCAAGCGCTCGGGTGGTGGCAATCCTAACTTTAATGGCAATGCTGGATTTGGTGCCTTTGGTGGCAACAAAAATAGCCAGGGCTACACTGATGAAAGTCAGGAATGGGACGACCGCAACGATCGCAAAAAGCCAGGCAACTTTGGCGACTCTAAATATGGCGGCAACGATTATGCCACCGGCACGTCGGGCGGCTACAAGAAACCAGCAGGTTCTGGCTATGGCGGAGGAGCTAAATCTGGCTATGGCGGCTCTGGTGGTTCAAGCTGGAACAAGGGCCAGAGTGCTGGGGGCTATAACAAGTCGACTGGTTATCAGTCACAGAATGCCTCAAGACCAATGGCGAAGAAAGCCGAGCCGGTCAAGCCAAGAGCAATGCGACTTCCTCCACCAACTGACAAACCAGACGTCTCAGAGGCGCCAACATTTGAACGCTTGAAAGTTGGCGATGCGGTGCAGCATGTCAAGTTCGGCCTGGGCAAAGTCACAGAAGTAATCGGCAACGGAGAGAAAGAGATTTACAACGTTGCCTTTGAAGACCGAAATAGAGTGCTTGATCCAAAGTTTGCAAAACTTATAAAGCTGTCCTGATGGCATCCTCGATGTAAGAACATAGACCAGAGATTTTTCGTTGAAAAATCCCTTTAGTAAGGGTGCCTGTTTCAGGCATCTATATATGTCTAGTTTTTAGGGTCCAGTTTTTAATTCCAGTAGTACAAGTCATTAATAGGAAGGGGGCAAACGGTGTCAGTAGAAAGAACTTTTGTAGCGGTCAAGCCAGACGGTGTTGAGCGTGGTTTGGTAGGCGAAATTATCGGTCGCTTCGAGCGCCGTGGCCTCAAGCTAGTGGGCTTGAAGTTGATGGTGGTTCCAGTCTCGTTGGCTGAAAATCACTACGGTGAGCACAAAGGCAAACCTTTCTTTGAAGGTTTGGTTAAGTTCATCACTGGCGGCCCCATCGTCGCCATGGTCTGGGAAGGCAAAAATGCCATCACTTTGGCCCGTAACGTAATCGGCGCAACCAATCCGACTGCTGCTGCTCAAGGCACAATTCGCGGCGACCTCGCCACCGATATCGGCCGCAACGTTGTACACGGATCTGACGGTCCAGAAAGCGCTGCTCGCGAAATCGGTCTCTTCTTCAAAGAAGACGAGCTAGTCAACGGCTGGAACCGCACCATTGAAAAATGGATCAGCGAGTAAACTAGATCTTCTTTCCCAATGCTTTATCAACCGCTTTAAAGACCTCCTCAACAGGGAGGTCTTTTAAGCATGGAATAGATTTTGATCTGGTTTCGGCCTTAATGCGGCAGCTCTTTTCAAAGCAAGGCTGACAATCTAGATTTAAATGCACCGCGCTACCCATACTTCCGTACGGTCCATTGCGCAACCACGGAGTAGCACCATGGATTGCCACCACTTTTGGTTTAGCCACTGCCACAGACTGCACTTCAAACTCTAAAGATTTTCGATGAGCAGTGTTTTTGAGCGCCTTCGGTTCTCGCTCAGCGACCTCGCTATTGAAGGCCTCATGGGCGATTGCGGCAGCTAGATGGAGTGGTCCGGTATCAGCACCAAGCACCAAATCGCATCTTTTAAAGAGTGCCACCAATTGCATTAAGCTGGTTTCACCCGTGAGATCAATTAAGGAGTTGGCGGTCAGATTCTTAGCGGCTGATTCTATTCCTTTATATATGTATTGATTGGTGCCCCTATCCCCCGGCCCACCAACGAGCACAAGCCGAGCCCCTAAACGCTCACAGAGCAAGCGTCCCAGGGCAATCCACTGATCCTCCGGCCAGATTTTGGTCGGCCAGGTGGTGCCAGGAATCAAGGCAATTAGTGGTCCCGCCTCTGGTGCCTCAGTCTTTATCAGAGGGAAAGAGAGCGGCTCCGTCTTTGGTGCCTCAGTCGGGGAAGGCTCAGATGACTGGTGCGGCTCCGCCTCTGGTGCCCGCCCCAAGTTATCAAGTTTGCTTGAGACAAAAGCTGCTGCGGCATCTCCGGGATCAGGCAAGGGGAAGCGCACCACCCGGTCTCGCTCAGCAAGGCGAAGGCAGGTCGAGCGCTCTTGAGCCAAAGTTTCGAGAGCAAAATCGGCAAGGGCCATATTTAGTTCAACCACATGCCTATCCGGAGCAAAATAATCTCCGACCTCAAGAGCATGGGTGAGCAACTTGGCCGCGCCCTCTCTGGTGCCGGCGAAACCAACCCGCAGTGGTGCGCCCGATAAATAAGCAGGGATGGCGCTCTTGAGCAATCCCTGGGCGTCTATTGCCAAGTCAAACTTGAAATCTTTCAACCCTTGGAAGTACTTTTTGGCAGCACCAAAGGTGGAGATTAGTGGCCCCACTTTGCGCATTTCCTTGAGCCAAGACTTACGAGGGAACAGCAGCACCCTGTCTACTGCAGGATTTCCGGTCAGAAGATCTTGAGCCGCCGGCTCGACCAACCAGGTAAGTTCAACATTTGGTAATCTCTCTTTGATTCGTGCGGCCAGCGGCAGGCAATGAACGACATCACCCATGGCGCTAAGTTTTACGATCAGAACTCTCAAGGCTTACCACCCGCTGGGGCTTACTGGCTTCAGACAAGCTTAACCGATTATCTATTTTGCGGTCATTGCTACTTTGATACCAGCCATTATGAATGGTGCGGCACCATTGGCAGAGCTAAAATCACCCCTGGTGTCACATTTTTCTGGTATCAGATCCCCGAAACCCTTGTGCCCCAACGATACAAAATTTCTATATACAAAGTGGTTATAAACGGATACTTGTTTGGTACAATACTTATGCCACCTAGAGTGGTGGTAACCGTATAAAACGGTGGAAACCACTTAAGTCCCACCGAACAAATTAGAGCGATGCCATTTAGGTGGAGCGCTCTACAGAAAACTGTCTAAAAGCATTTTTCTGCATTAGCACCCTGAGCAGCCCTCGCGGCTCGCCCGCGGGCTGGTTTCCGATTGACCCAAAAAAAACACGAAGGAGTGAAACATGGCAGGAGTTCGTAAAACTGGTGGCAAGGCAAAACCTAAAGCTGCTAAATCCGCTAAGCCAGCTGCAAAACATGTAGCTAAAAAAGCTGTCGGCACCCGCAAACTTGTTCGCAAGACCGCAGCCCCTAAGCACACCACCAAGGCCAAAACTACCACATCGCGTGCTAGCGAAGACCAATACTTGAATTTCTCCGGCAAATTCACAGTGCGCTTGCCGAAGTCATTGCACCAAGCCCTTGTTGATAGAGCCGAAAAAGAAGGCGTCAGCCTCAACTTGTTCGTCACCAACGCTCTTTCAAGAACCGTAGCTGTGCCAAGCAAAAAGAGATAAGAACCTGAATCAAAGTGGGTAGCTCGCGCTGCTTATGATTCACGGTCTAAAAATTAAAAAAGGGGAGGTTCGCCTCTCCTTTTTTTTGCTTTTCTTAGTCTTTTTACTGACCGCCTTACCTTCTGCTTTACTTTTCGCGCACTTTCGAATCTAACTTTATTTAATAGATAAGAGCAATTTCATAGTTTGTTATCAGATAGATTTTTTGCGACCCTGCAATCTTGCCCCCTAGCATCTGCCAGCGATTTTCAGCGAAGCAAGATTAAGCCTAGCTCAGCCAAGCCTTTAGATAAGCTTATTTGCAACACCTTTGAATCGTCCCGCCAACCAGCTAGACTCATTCTGTCGGACTAAACGCCCACAAGATTGTCCGTCGATGTCGAACAAGCTCCCGAAAAAGAATCAGTCGACCAACCAAGACTTATTCGCCAAAGGAACCTATTAAATGACCCAAAGTATTCCGATTCTCAACCTCAAAGCCCAGTACGAGACCATCCAGGAAGAATTAGAGTCCACCGTTCTAGAAGTACTGCGCAGCGGCAACTACATACTCGGAAAGTACGTCGGCACCCTCGAAAAGCAAGTGGCTGAATTATGCGGTGTTAATGATGGCATCGGCGTAGCAAACGGCACTGACGCATTGATGCTAGCTCTCTGGGGCCTCGATATCGGCCCCGGCGATGAAGTCATCACCACCCCCTTCACTTTCGCCGCTACAGTCGAAGCGATTGTTATGCGCGGCGCCACTCCAGTTTTCGTTGACATCGACCCAACCAGCTATAACATCAACCCAGCGTTGATTGAAAAAGCCATTACCCCCAAGACCAAAGCGATCATGCCGGTGCACCTCTACGGCTTGCCGTCTCACATGGAACCAATCTGCGCCATCGCTGAGCGCTACGGTCTGAAAGTAATTGAAGACAATGCCCAAGGCATTGGTGCTACTTACAAAGGCAAACCAACCGGATCATTTGGAGACGTTGCCTGCACTAGCTTCTATCCAACCAAAAACTTAGGCGCTGCCGGTGATGCCGGTATGATTGTCAGCAAAGACCCTGTTGTAGCTGAACGTATTAGAGCGATTCGCGCTCACGGTATGAGACGTCGCTACTACCACGACGAACTTGGCGTCAACAGCCGCCTTGATGAACTGCAAGCAGCAACACTCGTTGTCAAATTGCCTTACCTCAAGCAGTGGAACGATAGACGGGCTCATCTAGCCTCTATATATGATGCTAGTTTGGCCAACTGCCCCGGACTAATTCGACCTAGCGTCAGCTTAGCCGGTGGAGTAGCCAACGGTGCTAAAAATAGCGAAACCGGCGTCAAGCATGTTTATCACCAATACACTGTGCGTGTTTTGACATCAGACAAAATCTCTACTCAAGATCTTTCCGCTCTCGACAATCCTAATCGCGACAAGCTCATTGCTCGCTTGACCGAACGTGGTATTGGCTCTATGTGCTACTACCCAGTTCCACTTCACGTGCAAAAAGCTTTTGCCAATCTAGGCTACAAAATGGGCGACTTCCCAATTTCAGAGCAACTCTCTAGAGAAGTTCTCTCATTGCCGATGTATCCCGAATTGACCGACGAGCAAGTGGCAACAGTTGGCAAAACCATAACTGAAATTATGGCGAGCGAAATAGCTGTCGCCACACCAGTTGGTCAAGTCGTGGCACAGGGTGCCGGTCAAGTCGCTGGATTAGCAGTTTAGCCTAAGGCCACAGTTGAACGAAGAAACAAGCGAAAATGCCAAACTACCGGAAGCCTCGGCCTCCGGTAGTTCTATTATGGCGGGGGCTGTCAAGCTCGATCCTGCTGACTTCTCGAAAAAACCCACCCTCTATTTGCTTGCCTTGATGGCACTAGCCTTAGTGCTCACTTTCGTTGGCTATATGCCAATACTCTTCGATTTCTTTGCTGGCGACGACTATGTGCATTTGATCTGGTTGAAAGAAGCAGTGCAGCATCCAGAGCTAGTTTGGCGCAACTTTCACACATCCTGGCTAGACGGCACCACCACTAAGTTTTACCGTCCACTGATCTCTGTATTCATGGTCTCTGACTATGTTCTATGGAACCATAGCGCCATTGGTTTTCACCTCACCAATTTGCTTTTCCACTTGGCCAGCACCGCTTTCATATTTTTGATAGCCCGCGAACTGGCGCTTTTGACCCTGCGCGAAGAAAAAGCCAAAATTCAAGAAGAACTATCGGGCAAGACTTACAAAGCCTTGCCGATTTCAATCTTATATATTTGGCCATTTTTCTCTGCGGCAGTATTCGGACTCTATCCCCTGCACACTGAAACAGTTTCTTGGATTACAGGCCGAGTTGACGCGGTGGTTACCGCCTTCATTACTGGCTCTTTCTGGTTCTATTTAAGGGCGCGCAAGACTGGGGGCGAAAAAACCAGCTGGTTCGCTAGCAGAAAAGCCTCACTCACTTTCTCTTTTATATTGATGGTATTGGCTCTACTCTCCAAAGAAATGGCCATTACCCTGCCTGCTATTTTCGTTTTAATTGAGCTGCTCTATGCCGCCCCCGGCGAGCGTCCACGTTCTGTTTTAGAGGGCCTACTAAGCAAGTCATACCTGTTGCGTGCCCTCAAAAACACAGCCATGTACTGGGGTTTGATTGTTGTCTATTTCATCGTGCGCCGCTTGGCTCTCGGTACATTTGTCGGTGGTTATGACGACTCGCTCTTCTTCATCGCTAACTACAAAGCCTTCATCAAAACCTGGCTAAACGGACTGAGACTCTTCTTCGAGCCACTCAATCACGAACTAATCAGCGCTCGCGCCATACCGACCAGACTGTGGGATTTCTATCTAGGTTTAATCGGCCTCGGCACTCTCGTCAATCTTGTTTTGACGCCGGCCCTAGGACGACTGTTCTTGTTCCTCTGCGGTTGGTTAGTGCTGTCGTTAGCACCGGTCTACAAAATTTTCGCCATTGCCGATGACCTACAAGGCAGTAGATTGGCTTACGTGGCCACTGTTCCACTAGCATTCTTAATAGCACTAGCGGTAGTTGTAGTCAGTCGCGGTATAGTCGCCCGCAAACAACTATGGTCACGCTCACTTCTAGGAGTGGGTTTCGTCGCCCTCTCTTTCTATGTATTGCATCTCAACAACCAAGCTTGGGTTGATGCCGGAGTAGAAGCCAATTCTATTAGAGCCGGGCTATCAAAGCTCTACAAAGAAGTACCAGGCGATCCACAAATTCTTTTTGTTGGCCTGCCCGATCAAATTCACGGTGCCTATATCTGTCGCAATGCCCTTGTCGGTATGACGCGCACACCGCAGCTTGAGCGCGATGCAGTCAATGCCATCATGGTTGATAAGTTTGAACCTATTCTGCCCTTTGGCTATATGAAAGAATCTCTATATAAAGACCGCGACAAAGTATTAGTCTACCGCTGGTGTCCAGAAGCGGCCAATAGCCTGGGCCACTTCGAAAAGATGGAACTGAACGACATCAAAGAGTATCCAGTCAAAGAAGCAAAAGTATTCAGCGCTGGGGCACTACAGACGGTGCTAAAACCAGTACAGAGTGAAAATACCAAATTTGAATTCTTGCCCGATGGCACCCTCAGTGTCATCGGCGGCAGCGGCAAACTCGGCCGCCCCGAAATGCGCTTTGACCCAGGCCCCATCAACGCCTACGCGCTAGAGTTCGTCACAGTCAAACTGAAACAGCAGGCTGTCAGTGATGCCTTTAAATCAGCCTCAGCAAAAGAAGGGGCAGATCTTTTATACACAAACGATTTAGTACCGCAGTTCGACATCAAGCGCCGCACCCCGACACCAATGCCAACCGCCGTGGGCGAAGCTACACTGGTATTCCCATTGCGCAGTTTGCCTGAATGGTCACTAGGTGGCAAATCACATGGTCTCACTTTACGCTTGCCCCACGACAGCAATTGCATAATTGAAGAAATTACAGTGGCGCCAGCAGCGAGCCTGGTGCCAAGTCTCAATTTCGCCAATTCCGGTTATCTAGGCAGCAAAGGCTTCCTGCATCTTTCTCAAGAGAAAAAACAAGACGACATTACCTTTGATATCAGCCAAATCAAAGGTGACCCAGTTGGCGTCTGGATGGAAGTAACCCGCCCCAATCTGCTTTTCGAAGAACAGAACTGTACAACGCCAAGCCGGGTAGCCCAAACAAACACTAAATTCAAAACCGCGTTTAGTGGTAAGAGCGGCACAATCACCCTTAAGCGAGAAGATTTCTCCGCCCTAGGTATTTATCAACTGCGGCTCTGGCCAGTCTTCAAAGACGGCAGCAAGGGCCAAGCTAGCGACCATATTGTTGTGGCTGTGGATTCATAGTCAAATATTTTTCAAAGGGGCCGGTGTGCTGCTAACAGCTTGAAGGTAAAAACCTGCACCTGTTTATCTTCTTGATTGGTGACTTTGCTACGCACAGTGACAATGCCGCGGCCGGGCTTCGGGCTCAATGGCGAAATCTCAAGTATTTCACTGGCAACTTGCAGTACGTCTCCGGGCCTTACCGGCCTGGTCCAACTAATTTCCCCACCAGCTCCAACCAAACCGCCGCCTACCGGAAGACCACCGTCAACAAGCAAGCGCATGGTAATCGATGCTGTCAGCCAACCGCTAGCAGCAAGGCCACCAAAGAAAGTGTCTAGCGCTGCTTCTTCATCTAAATGGAAAGACTGCGGATCATACTTAGCAGCGAACTCTTTTATCTCGGCCGCTTCTACCTTATAGGTGCCACTGTCAAAGCGCTGACCGACAACTAAATCTTCGAGATAGAGAAGTGGATTATTCATTGGAGCTCCAGAGGGATAGCGATTGGCGATTTTAAACAAGGCCACAGCTCAGCGCACACCGATAAGACTGCAAAATTCTGGCCTAGAAAGAGTGAGGCATCAAGACCCACCAGTCAAGGTACTCAGACTTAAAACCAAAGACAAAGAAGAGGCAACCGCACGGCAAAAGCGCCTCGAAAGTGCCTCAAAGCAAAGCCCAGCAATGAATTCGAGCAAATTATCGCCTGTAGTAGATGGATTTTCGAATTTGTTGGTTGGTTTGACTGAGCCAAAAGTAAAGGCGTAAGAAATTCAGGCTGAATTTCTTACGCCTTTACTTACGCTTTTGGCCGAATATTAAATCGAAAAATATTTTTTGCTCTCTTTTGAACTTTTTGAAAAAATTTTCGTTCAATTTCATTCGCTTTGATCCAGCCAGACACGTATTTCCCGCAAGGCAGGCCCATAGTTTGCCAAACTTGATGAATAGAGTGGGGACATTCCCACTGAAACCGAAACAAGTTCAAACACCCCACTCAGCCCAGGCAGCCCAAGCACCCCAACCGATTCTATCCACCCCCAAATTGCGGAAGAACAAAAGACATGGCAAATTTAGGCGAAGCAAAATTAGCTGGAAAAGTAGCCCTGGAAGTAGGTGAGCAAATCGCCCCAAAGGTAACAGCAGAAGGCCTAAATTTACTCAGCGTCGCTGGAGCAAAGATTGAAGCTGCTGCCAAAGCAGTAGTCTCACCCGAGCTCAGAGCCGGTGCCCATGTCGGCCCCAAGAACGGCATGATTGAGATTCATACTAGTATCGACCCACGAATCGTCAAGGCTAGAGAAATTGAAGCAGCTGGCCGCACCCCATACGCCAGACCGAATCTGGCCGAGTTTCCCCAGCTGCATGCCACCCAGAAGACCGATACCCTTGTGATTGGTGGCGGTTTTACCGGTCTTTCAGTAGCAGACAAATTGGCCGCTAGCGGCATCAAGACCATTCTCGTTGATAGCGGACGAATTGGTGAGTCAACCAGCCAATATGCTGGTGGCATGATTACCCGCGCTGGCGACCCCGGCTTTGTTGAATTGAGCGAAGCCTATGGAGAAAAAGTTCTAGGCCAGTACGCTAAGGGCATGGTCAACGCTCACAAAGCAGTAATGGAACGCGCCACACAATTTGGCAAAAAAGTAGACTTCAAGCCATCAGACTCACACCAACTCAGCTACAACCTCGATGCCGTGGATGACTGGATGCGCGCAGAACACCAGGCTGTGGCACGTTACGATAACGGCATAAGAATAGTTACTGGCAAGCAGGCGAAAGCAATATTTGAGCCTGCCGAAGCGGTGATGACATTCCGCGGTGAGGGTCAATTAAACCCTCTGAAATACGCCAAACAAATGGGCGCTGAGGCAAAACATCCAATCTTTGAAAATACTTCTATTGTTGGCTTGCAAGTAGGAAAACCTGGCGGCCCAATCACTGCTCTCACAGCCGATGGCGGACGCATCGAAGCCAACCGCGTGGTCTTTGCCACCGGTACTGGTGGCAACTTGTTCAGAAACTTAGATCACTGCGTTGAAGGCGCTCAGTGCTTCGCTGGTATCGCCGAAACCAAAGGTGTGGTCAAACTATTAGGCAATGCCTTCGATACCGATGGCGCCGTGCGCAACGCTGCTGGCATCATACGCAATAGAAATACAGAAGGTGCCTACAATTATTTTAGAAAACCTGCTGATGCCTTAAGTGTTCCGGGCGCAGAAGACAAGCACTTGATGCTATTCGGCGGTGCCGATAAAATGCTAGGAGAACGGGCAGCAACTAAGACTGCAGCTGAATTGAACGAGCAACTACAGACACTCTTCCCTGGCAGCAAGATGCTTCATAAATGGACTGGCCTGCTGGAAGAAAGCAAAGACGGCATGCCTATCATTGCTCAACACAAAGAAGTGCCTCAGATCTTCGGCATACGCGGAGTGGGCGGCAGCGGCATCGATAGCTCACAATTTATCGCCAATGAACTTGAAAAAGTAATCAAAGGCGGCAAGTCGGTACTTTCATCCGCTCGCTTTGAAAAATAGCTCAGTCTAATTCAGGTCAAATTTGATTGCCGTCTATTCAGGCATTCTCAGCAAGGCGCGTCCACCGCTAATGCGTTTGGTTACGCCCTTTTCGTCAAAGTGCGAAAGCAGAGCCATGGCATATTTGCGGGTAGTGCTTAGACCTTCTCTGAAATCAGAGGGAGAAATGTCTTTCTTGCTTGTCCACAATTTGTGCAGCACCAAGTGAGCAGCTCTGATTTTGCCAGCCGTAGCAACGAAGTCGTGATCAACGATGACGACTTGTTTGTTCTTCACCATGCCATCTAAAGTTAGATGCAGTTTTTTGACATCGAGCTTTACCTGGCGCGCCACTTCTTCTATCTCAAGGCAAGGGTGCTGGTTGAGCAAAGCCATGATTTGATCGCGCAAGCGATTGGTCTGGGCGAATCCAGCATCGGAAGAGCTAGAGGAGCCAGCAGGCGGCGCGGCGGGAGTAACAGATTTCGCTGGTGCCGAGCTGATAGCCGAGTTTTCGGTAGCAGCAGCCGCCGCAGAAGCTGAACCAGGGCTAGCTTCATCATCGAGAATCTCGTCGTTAAGACTAACTGGAGTAACCAACGACGAATAAGCCGCCGCCATGGCACGTCCTGCAGCATTTAAAATAGGTGCAGAATTGGCAATGTCCTCGCTAAAACCATCATCCTCGCTACCAGAACCCATATCAGCACCGTTTTCGTAAACGTCATATCCGCTGATTGTGAATATGCGATCTCCTTCCCGAGCCAGTAGACCCTTTTGCGCCAGGTCGGCAACAATGGCTTGCATCACAGGTCGAGTGAGAGTATTGAAAGTCTTTTTGCGCATGGTTTCAATGCTGACACCAAAGCGAGAATTGTCTTCATTGGCCATTAGCGTTTGCAGCAAAGCCAGTATCTTCACGCCAATCTGTTCTCTGGTCGAAACGGCCATGAGCAAATCGGCGATAGAAACTAAGGCCCCATCAGCTAGAGCCGAGGCTGAAGCTTCCTTCAGGTTTTGCATGGGCATAAACCAGGTCATCTGAGCAAGCTTAACGGCTTTCAATGGGTGAGCAGCCACAGCCATAACAAAAGCTCTCTTCTCACTTTCAGCTGTGCCTGCAATCAAAGCAGCACCAATATCGTGCACCAATTGTCGAGTCAACCAACGGGGCCGATCAACCAGCAATATTGCACCACCAGCGATGCCATCATCGCCGTAGCGAATGACATAACGATTACCAGGCTGAGCAACGATTGGCTCATCAAGGAAAATCTGACCAAATTGTTTTGCTGCACCAGAGTTTGCACAATCGGAACTTGCTGTGTCGCCAGCACTCGCAGCAAGCTCTACACTCTCAAGCCAGCGCAAAGTGCCTTTGGCTTCGGCTGTGCCGTGATATAGCTTGATTGGCTGAGGGGACAAAACCACATGCTTATCATCGCGAGCATGCGGCTTCTTCGCTCCAGCGTCATCTTCATCGCCATCCACATCGTCTACAGACTCACCAAAAAATTCTAAGCCGCCATGATCGATAACTTCCACAATCAAATTGTGCACAACGGTTCTATCACTTCCGGCAAGACTCTGGCCGCGAGCAATCACGCCACCATCTTTGACTGCTAGATTGACAGCAAGTCTTTGTCCTGCGCAAGCTTTATCAATCGCTTTGCCAAAGCTCTCCATGCCACGCACACGAGCTTTAACTCCACCTGGTTCAACGACAACATGATCACCGCTATTCAGTTCGCCTTCTACTAAAGTTCCGGTTACGACTAGTCCAAAGCCAGACTTGGTGAATGCTCTATCGACAGGCATATACAAAGAGCGGGCGATGGCAGCAGCCGAAACTAATTTTGCCTCTGCTTCTACCTTTGCTTCGGCTTCGACCTGCAGCATTGTTTCAGCATCTTGCTTGTTAGCAATGTGATTAGCACCAAGATCAACTACAGTGTCACCTGCTATAGGACCGTTGTTAGGGTCAGCAGCAATTTGAGCGCCACTAATGCCACTGGTCAAATCTAAAATTCCCGCTGCGTTCAAATGCTCATAAAGTCCAGCTTTCAGCTCATCAATCCCTTTACCTGATTGGGTCGAGACCGGGTAGACTCCGAGCAGTTCAACACCATATTGCGAAAGCAATTCCTTTACTTTGCTGGCAGCGGCAGCCACTTCCTTCTCACCAACCAAATCTATTTTCGTTAGAGCAACGATGCACGAGCGCACTCCGAGCAAACTCAAAATCTTTAGGTGTTGCACGGTCTGCGGCATTGGGCCTTCATCAGCAGCGACTACGAACAAGGCCGTTTCGATTCCGCCCACACCAGCCAACATATTCTTCAAAAACTTACCGTGGCCAGGTACGTCGATAAATCCCAGCACAAACTTGACATTCTCTTTATTCGGCTCAAAATCCAAATGAGCAAAACCAAGGTCGGTGGTCATTTGCCGCTCTTGTTCTTCTTTAAGGCGATCAGGATTGATACCAGTTAAAGCTTTAATCAGCGAAGTTTTGCCATGGTCAACGTGACCGGCGGTGGCGATAGTGCAATATGAGGTCGTAATTACTGGTGACATGCTATTTCCCAAAAGAACTGAGATTTTTCGCCCGACAAAAATAGGGGGTATCAGATACGCGACAGATATCTTACCTGGACGGCCCGAGCATTTTATTATCCTTCTTTAGCTCATGGTAAGACTTTGCTAAACGGAAAATAGAACAAAGCGCTGTAAAATCGTCACTAGGCAAGAGCCGAACTAAAACCTGGAGATTCTGTGCTTCACCAATTTCTCGACCCAATACTGCAAATGATCAAAAACGGTGTTGAAGCTGGCGGCTACTGGGCCGTTCTGATTATGATGGCAATTGAATCGGCCAATATTCCCTTGCCAAGCGAAGCAATCATGCCAACGGCTGGTCTGCTTGTGCAAGAAGGCAAGATGAACATTCACTTGGCAGCTCTTGCTGGCGCCGTTGGCTGCGTGGTTGGTTCGGTGCCTTCATATTTTCTCGGCATGTGGGGCGGCAGACCATTTTTAACCAAATATGGTCGCTACTTCTTATTGCGCGAAAAAGACATGGAGCTTGCTGACAAGTGGGTGACCAAATATGGTGACATCACTTTCTTCATCTGCCGCATGTTGCCTGTTGTCAGAACCTTTATTTCATTTCCCGCTGGCGTACTGAAAGCGCCGCTGCTCAAGTTTCTTGTCTACACCTTCATTGGATCGCTGGTCTGGTGCTACTTCCTTACCTGGGTAGGAATCAAGTTCGGCGACAACATGGAAACCTTCCGCGACTTGTGGCACAAGTTCGATCTACTGATAGTGCTGATCTGCGCTGGCGGCTTCGGTTGGTATCTTTACAGACATCTCAAGCACGAATAGAGAAAACCAGTAATCAAGTTACTTCTTATATTGCCGACGCCGAGTATCTTGGCGGATTTCGAGCAATTCGTTCAAAAGCTTCTGACGATCCGGGCCATCCCAACGCTTGAGCCAGTCTTGGATTGCTTGCTGAATCATGCCGCTCTTGTCAGGCGAATGAGCGCCATACAAGCGCTTCAGCTCGAGCCAAATAGACTGCAAGGCCGCCAACTGATCAGCTGGCAATTTAATTGTATAGGCCACATAGTTGCCTTTTCCTTGGCTTGCCAATATGGCGTCTGACAAGAAGCTCTCCGAGTTTGCAGTGCTAGCAGCCTCAGCTTCGGCGTCAGCCTGAAGCTCAAGAAAACCAGGAATGATCTCACGGGGTCCTTCGTCTTGAACAGATGCCCCGGTCAAACCAATATCGTCAGAATCATGAGCACTGCCACTGTCAGCGCCGTCCCTATCAGCGCTAGAACTAGCTGTGATATCGTGCCGAACCGATTCGGCATTCTGATTATGAGTTGGTTTTGGTGAACGCTTGTCTTCCAAGATCTCGAACATTCCCTATGGCTAATGCTTGCAACTATGTCTAATGCTTGTAACTGTGCCTAATACTTGCAACATTGTACATGTAACCAATTGGAATGTTTAGAATGGGAACATTACTAGTGGCCAGTTGATTGTTTCAGCGGTACGCTGTTTGATAGAGTGAGTAAACTAAGACAGACTAGATCATTCAAGAATAGATGATTCAAGACATTATCCGAGCTCTTATTCAAAAAGTCATGCATGACAAAATCTTGATGGCCCTTATTGCCATTGGGATTGCTGGCATTTTCTTCAGCGGCGCTAACCACAGCGAAAAGAAAGAATCGGTGCAATCAAAGCGCCTCGGGCGCGCTTCTGCTGACCAGCCAGCCATTCCAGGCGAGCAAGGGCAGGCGGGAGAGGCTGAGGAGGCCCAAGTAGGTCAAAAGGCTGGCCAGAACCAACAAGGCCAAGCTCAAAATAACCAACAAGGCGGTGCAGGTCAACAGGCGGCACCACAGGCCCTAACTCCTGACCTAGCCTCCCAATTCGTGCGTTGGTGGCTGACCCAATCTATGGACTATCGCATGGACACAGCCGTAGCTAGCCATAAAGCGGCAGCGGCCTGGATGCTCCCTGATGCTTCTAACGCTTTTGAACAACTCTACTGGGGCGACCATATTAAACAGGGAATCGCCACCGGCACGATTGTCGGCTCATTTCAACCTGTTTCAGTAATCCCTTTGGCGACAAATCCAGACGGTTCGGTAGTTGTCACCGCTGTTGGCACACTAGTTATGCAACAATCGGGGCAACAACCAGCCGCGCAGCAACTGACAATGGATTTTCTTGTCAAACAGACTGCCGATGGCTGCCGCATCGCTGCCTTCTTTAATAAGGCAGTAGCGCCCGTAGCCGCTCAGTAATAAAGTGGCCAAGGACAAAGCTCAAAAGGAGCTAACCAAAAACTTGCGCAAAAACTTACGCAAAGATTCGACGCAATAGGCTCCCTGACATTTGACCGACAAATGACGTGTGGTATATTGATCCAGCGCTTATTTCAGATCAGCGCTAATTCAGACCAGCGCTGTCTTTTGCGCCAGTCTGCCGAGGTAGCTCAGTTGGTAGAGCAAAGGACTGAAAATCCTTGTGTCCGCAGTTCAATTCTGCGTCTCGGCACCATTTTTCAATCAAATAACCTAAAGAGGATGATCATGGTCAAGTGGTTCAACCTTATCATCTCTTTGCATTGCCTCTTTGTTTGCGGCAATGCAGCTATTGCCCAGCATCAAGTTCAGCCGCAGGTGCAACACCAAGGTCAGCCTCATGCAAATAAGCAAAATAGCCCCTTCATCGTCAAGCCATATCTACAATTAGGCTTAGAAGCAAAGAGCGATGCTACAGCAGCAACTGTTGTTTGGTTTACAAGCAATGACAGCCACAAATGGAGTGCGTCGGTCAAAAGTGGCAAAGCAACTGAATATAGACCAGCAGAAAGCATACTTGAGCGACTGATTGCCCTGCCTGGCTTCTCTTCACCAATAAAGAAATACACAGCTCGCCTAAAGAAACTAACACCAGGCGAAGGCTTTCAGTATCAGATCAAGCAAGATGGCGCCCTCGTATTCGAGGCCACTGCAACAGCGAAAAAGAGCGCAGCGCAACCTTTTAAAGTTGCTATCTTCGGAGATTGCGGCGAAAACACTAACGGTCAAAGAGAAATCGCCAATGAAGTTTTTAAGGCCAAACCAGATTTCGTCTTGATACCAGGAGACATTGTCTACCGCCACGGCCTCTACTCGCAGTATTTGACTAATTATTTCCCCATCTACAACCTCGACCAGAGCAAAGAATCAGCGAGTAAAGCGCTCTCGGCCCCAATGCTGCGGTCAATATTTACAGTGGGTGTGCTGGGCAACCATGATCTTGGACTAGACGGCGATGTCACTAATTTTGACAAGCACAATGATGCCATGGCTTATTTCCTTTTCTGGGACCAACCACTAAATGGATTCGGCACTAAATATGGTGAGAAAAACACACCACCAATCACCGGGTCAGAGAACAAGCAGATACTGTTTAAAAAATCTGTCGGGGATGCCTATCCACAAATGGCAAATTTCTCCTTTGATTATGGCAACGCACACTGGACGGTCTTAGACGGCAACTATTACATGGACTGGAGCGACGAGAAAACTCGCAAATGGCTAATTGAAGACCTCAAGAAAGCGCAATCAGCAACCTGGCGTTTCGTCTCCTTCCACCAACCAGCCTTTAGTATTGATATGCCCCACGGAAACGAGCAGCGCATGCGCCTGATCTCTGACATTCTTAGCAAATACAAAGTGGACATGGTCTTCGCCGGTCATGCTCATTGCTACGAAAGAAGCTTCCCCCTCAATTTCGCGGCAAAAGATGGCGCTCGTCAGTTGAGCATGCATCAAGACGGCACTGTAGATGGTGCCTTTGCTATCGACCACAATTTTGATGGCCTGACTAAAACTAAGCCGGCAGGAATTATCCACATCGTCACAGGAGCAGGTGGAGCCAGGCTCTACCCACAAGGCTCCCCATCAGATTACATATTGAAGTATGACTCGTCTGACTATTCTTATACGAACATGGAAGTTGTCGGTAAGACAGTAACTATCAAGCAGATCAATAGCAAAGGCAAAGTTATCGACCACTTCACCGTGACAAAATAGCCAACTAAAATAGCCAACTAAAATGACAGCATCAGATCACAGCCATTCAATAGCCGGAAGCTGGCTCGGTCAATACTTCTATCTCGGCCAACAAGATGGCAGTGCTTTTGAAATTGTCTTTGTTGAAATTGGCAGCGGCTTTGAAAAAAGAGTTGAGGGCAGTGTTCTCGACAACTGCAATCTTGGCGAAGCCATGGTGTCTGGCACTTTCGCCTACCCGAGCCTGCAATTCACCAAAACATACATCGGCAAGCGTCTTGACCCAGTTGAATATCGCGGCACGATGAACGAAGAAGGCACCGTGCTCTCCGGTAATTGGTACATCCGTCCAAGCGGTAAGGGTTCTGGGGCGGCCATGGGCACTTGGATAGCAACTCGAGGTGACGGCGGCGAAGAGTTTACTTTCGACATCGACCAAACCAAAGACGAAATTAATGACGAAGAAAAAAAGAAATTAGAAGTTCCAACGCAACCAGCTCTGCGCTGAAACAAAGTAGAATCAATAGACACAAGAGGAATAATCAATGACCGCAGTTGCGCATTACGCCATAATCATACTTTCCACATTCGTACTAGTTGGTGGCGTCATAGGCTTCAAAAAAGCTGGCAGCAAAGCCTCACTAATAGCAGGGGCAATTAGCGCTGTTCTACTAGATGCTTGCTTCGCCATCGGTTTCGTAAATATGCAAGCAGGCTTCATTGCCGCTCTTGTTGTCACCGGCCTTCTCGATGCCTTCTTCTTAAAGCGCTTGATAAAAACTATGAAATTTATGCCATCGGGAATGATCTTGCTTCTTTGTGTAATCACTCAAAGCTTGATCGTTGCAGCCCTGGTGATGAAGTAGACCCAAAGTAATGAACCAAGAAGAACCAAACAAAAACGAACAGGCAGAAATAGAGCAGACAACACTAGAACAGGCGAAAATAGATCAACTCTTAGAAGATGCTCTTGAAGGCATAGAAGCGGCTCGAAGCCATCGAGCAGAGAACATTGAAGAGGCTCACGCAAACAAAGACCTGGCCGCTGTCGCTGAGCTTGTGGCCAATGAAGTTGCCGCTGAAAAAGAACTAGAGAAGACCATGCAATTCTTTGCGGATCAAGCCAGTCATTGGACCAGCCGCCGTTCTGCAGCGAAAAAGAAGTCAGCACTTGCCGATGTTGAAAATTGCTCAAGCATTATTCAGGCTTATATCGCAGCCAAGAACAAGTGCCTGGAATCATTGCAAGAATCAGAGACACATCAGGCCCTTTTAATTTATCTTGAACTCAAAGTTTCACAAGCGACAAAAGCAGAAATCGAAGGCCATCTAGAAGACTGGTCCAGAAGAGCAGAAGCTGCACGCAAGAGTCGCAACAGCGATCTCGAAGATTATGCTCTAGAGAGCAAGCGCATTTGCCAGAAGGCATTGGATGCTTTAGAGAAATAGAAGAGAGCAACAATACCTAAAACTATTTGATAAATTTGCACTGTTGTTCAGCCAGGTAGCGCATTTGATCGCACTCGACTTCGCATTCTTTGTCGGCAACCGCTCGAACAGCATCGTGATAATTCCAAGCAACTGAACCGTCAGGCCTTAGTATTCGACCGTTGGCTGAGTAACCCAATAATTCACCGGCATCAAGTCGCCGATTCCACTCAGCGCGATAGGCTCTTATCTCTTTTTCAGCCTTGCTCATGATCGCTCGCTTCTTCTCTTCAGCCGCACTCTCAGCGTCATCTTGAATTGGAGTGCCAGCAACAGCAGCGGCAACCATAGTGGAACCTGAGCCACCAGCAGAGAGGCCCGAACCAGACGTTGAAGCTACACCAGTGGCTGCTGTTGCTGGTCCAAGCTTTGCCAGCACAGCCTGGCAGTATTTAGCAGTGGTTGGGTCGGGATTGCCATTCAAACAATTTTGATATTCAACCTTTGCCTTAGCTACTTGACCGGATGAAAGCAATACATTGCCCAAATAGTAGTGACCTAGAGCAAACTTGGGATAGACAGAAAGCACTTTTTCAAAGCTAACTTTGGCACTGCGGTAGTCTTTAGTGCTATATGCCTTGCAGCCATCTTCAAAGTCACCGGCAGAGACGGGTGTAGCAAACAGAAACGAGACTGAAAGAGCAGCAGAAACAGCAGCCAGAGCTAAAGTGCCTTTAGAACCGAAATTTGATCGACTAGCCATTATTGTCTGACCTGCTTGCCACTATCGCTAACTGTCATCGTAAGATTTAATGGTGAGGATTTGGCAACCTGTTGTCAACCGTGATTGCACGGCAAACAGTTTAAAATACATAAAGTTCTATTTAGCCTAGGGCATTCCGCGAAGATTCAGCTTCTCCAGGCACTTTGAGACTACTCGGCAAAGAGATCCGCATCAATGAACAAAAGGCTAAATGGGTCAACAGCAATTGCCTTGTTACTCTCGCAAACGATCGCTCTGTACGTTCTGGTAGACAACGCAGCAGCTCAGACTCCGCCAAAGAAGAGCAGCAACCAAGAATATTCAGAAGCTTTGAGCCAGGGCGAAAAACTTTGCAACCAGTTCAAATACAAAGAAGCTGAGCCCTACTTTAGCCAAGCTCTCAAAAGTAACCCCAGAAGCGTGGCGGCCTTGCTCGGGCTTAGCAAAGTCTATCGTCACCAAGGTAAGGCTAATCAGAGTCACTCACTGATCAAAACAGCAATTAGTATTGAGCCGAACAACGGCCTGTGTTATCTCGAAAGTGGCAAGCTTTTTCAAAAGATGCAGCGCTATAACAAAGCCATACAAGACTGCAAAAAAGCGGTAGCCCTAGCACCCAACAATTCTGAGGCCTACTACTATTTGGGCTGGAGCCAAGATCTTTCAGGCGACAACGAAGCCGCCAAAAGTCTCCGCAAAGCAGTGCAGTTAGACTCGAAGAACGACCGCGCCTGGAGATTACTAGCCTACGCGCTTTGGCGCCAAGACCGCCATGGTGAAGCCAGCCAAGCTATGCAATGCGCCATTAAACTTGCACCTAAAAACCCTCAATATCAAAAAGAGCTAGCCGATATTCTTTTAGCAGCTAATAAACTCAAAGAAGCTGAGGCTGTCTACAACGGCATGAAAACAACTTTTCCGAAGAGCCCAATGCCATACTTAGGTCTGGCCGAAATTGCATCAAAACGAGGCAACGCAAAACGGCAAGGAGAGCTGCTGCGCCAAGCTACAGTAGTCAAACCAACTAGTGAACTAGCCTGGCTTAAGTTAGCCCAGCTTTATACTGAAGAAAGAAAATTTGACGAAAGTATCAGATGCGCTCGCATTGCTTTAGGCTTCAAGCCTAAAAGTGCCTTCAACAATAATGCCATGGCGATCGCACTAATAAATGCGGACAAGCCTCAAGAGGCTGAGCCGTACTTGCAAAAGAGCATTGCATTTGCCACAGACTTGCAACAGAAACTACGCTCACAAGATGTTCTTGTGCGGTTGCATTTCATAAACAACAAAAACGATCGAGCCATGGAATTGGCCAAAGAAATGTACAAGCAATACCCTAACGAATATTGGGCAATTTCAGCCATGGCCTGGGCACTAATGTGCTTTAAGAAATACGACGAGGGCTTCGCCTTGTTACAGAAAGGGAAAAAACTTTACCCTAACGATCACGATTTCGACCAAGATTACCTCGCCGGGCTCGTTAGTGCCGAGAGATACGATCAAGCAAAAGTACTTGCTAAAAAAATGCTGGTCAAAACACCAAACGACACCACCATCTGGCTGCATCTCATGACAGTGGCCACAAAGACCCACAATAAAAAGGATGCTGAAGAAGCGATGAAGCACACCCGGGGCCTCAAACTTAGCTCCTACGACGCAATGGAAGTCGGCTTTGGTGGCATGTCGGTAGGAGCGGACGCCAGCTCCAAGGAATCCTTAAAACAAGCAATTGAAGACAATCCAGCCAATGTTGACTTAATCATGAATACGCGCGACCCCAAAGCCGAGAAGAAATCCAGATCATCCTTCTAAGAGCAGTTCGCGAGACTCCTGCAAGCGCAAAACACTCTCAGCCAGTCCTGTAATTAGTTGGGTCTGCTTTGCTTGATAGCGCTCAAGGTCTGACTGGCTACGAGCGCTATCGCCGAGGGCAGCGTGTACCTCACTTCTCAGTTTGTAGTTAAAGCGCATATGTGGATTTTCGGCAATGGCGCGATCTAATAGGAGCAAAGCAGCCTCAGGGCCTTCTAATTTGAACACGACTAAAGCCATGGCACTAAGAGCTTCAGGGTCAACAGGGTTAATTTCCAAAGCTAGTTTGGCCGCTTCACGGGCTTCGTCAAAACGACTCAGGGCGCACAGCGCCTTAACTTTATAGTGCAAAGCATGACTGTCAAACTGATTTTTCACTAGGGCTTTGTCACAGTTTTCTAAACACTGCTCCATATCACCAGCAGCAAAACAAAGCCTGGCTCGCAGAGCATTGCTCAAGCTCAAATGGGGCTGTAGTGTATCGACCATATTGCAATCAGCTACAGCTTCTTGCCAATAGCCGGCCTCGATTAGCACTAGAGCACGATAATAGTAGCCAGTATAAATCTGCGGATTTTTTGTCACCACCAGCGATGCGGTTGATAGAGCAAGATCCCCCTCATTAAGTGAGAGATACGCACCGGCTTGAGGCGTCAAGAAAAATTCAGCCTTACGATCAGCCGGTGCTGTAGCACAGATAGCCAGCACATCTTCGTACTTATGAGAAGCACCGTGCAACATAGCCCGAGCGAGAGCGACAAGGTGATGTTTGCTTTTACTTGCTTCGAGTTGCTGCACAAGAACCTCGGCCTCTTTAATTTTTCGCATTTCTAAAAGAGCAGCAATCTTTATAAAGCTGGCATTTTCGCGATACTTACGGCCTTGCAACACTAAATCACAATCGGCAATACATTGATTGATCTTGCCCAGCTGTAAGCGGGCGCAAGCACGGTTTAAAGCAGCTACCAAATCGCGCGGGTTCTTCTTCAGAAGCAGATTGTAATCGGCTTCGGCTTCAACATAGTCGCTTAAACAAAGATGCACCACCCCCCGCATAGTCAAAGCATAGGTGCGGTTGGGTGAGACAAGAATAGCTTGCGAAGCATCTTCTAAGGCACTTTCAAGATCGCCAATTTGCTGATAAGCAAGGGCACGGGCACAGAGCAAGCGATAATTTTGATCATCGATTCTAAGACCTGAATTAATTAGCTGCATGGCTAGCTGCGGCCGACCTCGCACAGCTAGCAGACTGGCTACAAAGGCCAACCATTCAGGCAAAATCAACAAGTTTAGTTCTACCGCTAAAAACAAGCCAAAATCGAAGGCAGGCAACACATTAGTAACTGCCAGCACAAAGACAACAAAGCAGAAGTAAAGATGAAACAACTGCCAGCGCGAGATATGAAATGTTGACCGTAGAGCAGGAAGTGCCATTAACCCTTGAGCTTCTTCAAACGCTCTTTGGCGGCCAACATAGTCTCTTCTTTGCGACTAAAGCAGAAACGCACATAGTTGTGTCGATTCTCCGCCTCCGGACCAAAGAAGCTACCACCAGGCACCACCGCCACACCAACGTCTTTGACTAGATATTTAGTGAAGTCCATATCTGATTTAAAACCAAGACCACTTATATCGCAGAAAGCGTAGTAGGCTCCTTCTGGCTTGTAATAGGGAATGCCCACACCATCAAGTATTTCGAGCATCATAGCGCGGCGCTCAGCATACTTTGCCTTCAAGTCAGCATAGTACTTATCTGGCATATTGATAGCAGTGACTGCGGCCCGCTGCAAAGGTGCTGGTGATCCAACAGTCAAAAAGTCGTGCACTTTGCGAATAGGTAAAGTCAACTCAGGTTTAGCAATTGCCCAGCCCACGCGCCATCCTGTGACGCTATAAGTCTTAGACAGACTATTAATAGTGACAGTGAGATCGGCCATTCCAGGAAGAGCCGCCATAGAAACATGCTTAGCACCATCGTAGAGAATGTGCTCGTAAATTTCATCAGTCAAGGCCAAGACATTGTATTTTTGACAAAGATTGGCTATTGCTGTCATTTCTTGCAGGTTGAAAACTTTGCCAGTAGGATTATGGGGAGTATTGATGATAATAGCGCGAGTATTTTCGTTGAAGGCTTTGGCTAACTCATCTTCATCAAATGTCCAGTTTGGTGCATGCAATTTGACATAGCGAGGAACGGCACCACACAAAATAGAATCAGGACCATAATTTTCATAGAAAGGCTCAAAGACAACGACTTCGTCACCGGGATCTACGAGAGCTAACATCGTTGCCACCATGGCCTCAGTGGCACCACAACAAACTGTGATATCGGTTTCTGGTTCAATGGTCAAACCGGTGAATTTCTTAGTTTGTTCAGTAATGGCCTGGCGTAAAAACTTATCGCCCCAGGTAATGGCATACTGATTGACATCGTCAAACACTGCGCGGGTAACAGCCTCTTTCAGCTCAGGCGGACAAGGGAAGTCAGGAAGGCCTTGGGCCAAATTGACAGCTTGATGCTGGGCAGACAGGCGCGACATCTCGCGGATGACCGACTCTTGAAATTGGTTTGCCCGGTTGGACGCAATTTTGCGTGTCTTCGACTGCATGATAACCTCGTGGCAATATCTATATAAGTTGAGGGTATATGATATCGCCCGAGCAGTCTATTTGTCTTGGATTAAACCTAATTTCCTCAGCACTTGGCACATTGCTATTTGCCGCTTACTTGAGCCAAGGGAAAATAGTAGTGCAATATTTCTCGATAATTTTTGCCCGCCCGGGCCATTCCAGCGGCCCCCCACTGGCAAAGGCCAGCACCGTGTCCGGCACCAGTAGAAGTAAAAGTCACTGTTTTGCCAGACGGTTCACTTTTACTATCAAACGAATAACGCATCCCGGGTACCGCGCCCCAACCTAAGCCTTGACCGAGCTTCAGCCAAAGATCATAGCCCGATATAGACATAGTCTTAGAATCTCCCTGCGTCGAAAGAAGTTTTTCAACAACAACGGAGAGCGGCCGCCCTTGCGGATCCTTTACTGCGACAGAGATGGGTACCCAGCCAACCTTCTTTCTCAACTCAGCAACAGATAACGGCACGACATGTGGTTTGAAAAACGGTGAGGCCTGACAATAAGTGCACTTAACTCGCATTGCCGTGCGACAGCTACTAACAGGCTTTCGAGCTGAATCATTGAGCTCGTTACCAGAAAATATTTCTCGCTCGTCGCTGGTGCCTCCAGCACAAGTAGAATGATAAAAAACAGCAGGAGTAGTACCACTAGATGTGGTTAAGATTTGACCATAGACACTGGCCACAGCCTGCCTTGCCAGTGGCCTTTCGTAATCACTACCAAGATATGCCTGCACTTCAGTACTATCTTTGAGCTTGAGCCCAGCTCTGTGACGAGCTAATACAGTAGAAGCAAGAACAGCTTGAGCCTTTAGCGCCTCAAGAGGAAACTCCGGTGCACTCTCGCTGCCAACTACGCTCGTTATATACGACTTAGTATCGACTTCATTGAGCAGCTTCAATTTGCCACCACTAATAGTGACAAACATGCGCCCTCTATAATGCCGCGAAGCCAAACCATTTGGCTGCAACAGCAAGGGCGCCGAAGTCAATGGACGAATGACTAAGCTAGTACCCACTGGGCGAGCAACTTTAGCCTTCCCGCTCCTCAAAAGCAAACCGCTCTTGCCTACGCTTATCTCGGTATGAACAGAACCAAGACCATTTTGGCTAATCTCAAAAGCACCATCAACGTTTACCGAAGTAATTTCAGGATGGGCTTCGAACAAACTTACTTTAACTGCCGTTGGCAGGGCGTGAGCGGCACCAGCGTTGACCCAAGCCAGAAGCAGAACAAGCCCCAGAATACTAAAGTTCACCACAAGTTGGTAGCGAAAATTATTCTGCAGGTTGCGGCTTACCAACATCAACTACGGCCAAGTGGTTGAGAAAAGAAACTCTTTGGCTTTAGGCACAGCCGAATCTTGTGATGTGCCCGATGGCGCATACAGAGCAAACGCATGACCGGGTTTATCAAAAGGGAAATAACCAATCACATACGACTGAAATTTATTACCATGAGGTGTGGTTCCCGTTTTAGCGGCAATCTTTAATTGATCCTCGCTATCAAGCTTACGGGCAGTGCCTTCAGTGGCAGAAAGCCGCATTCCAGCACTCAAAACCCGATGAGATTCAGACGTAAGAGGCGAAGTCATGGGTTTTTCTTTATCCGGCAGTTCTATATTCTCAGCCGAATACAGAACCGGCAACTTGCCACCAGGAGCAATGGCAACTAACGCTGCTAACCGCAACAATTGCAAAGCATTGGGCTTGAAGTCTGGAGCCAAGCCTAAAACATAGTGCAACGAACTAGACTCAACTGGCTTCAGGGGAAATGGTCCAGAAAGACGACCAGCGCAGGCTTTGTCGAGACCAAACTGGGCCGCCTTAGCGAGAAAGGCCCGGGTAGTTAGGCGCTTAGTTGCTTGAGCAAAATAAATATTGCAAGAGCGGCCAATGGCCTGAACGATATCAATTTTGCCGTGGGCATTCTGGCAATGAACAGCTTCTTTTCCCACATTATAGGTGCCTGTACACTCAAATATTTCACTACCGTTGGCCAGGCCTTCATCGATTAGGGCGGCTGCTGCCACTAGCTTCATCAATGAACCGGGCCGCTCTGTGGGCACCGATAACCCCGTAGGGAAACCAACATGACCCGTTCTAAAATTGCACCAGAAAAAACTTGTTTGACCTTTTGCTTCAGCCATTTGCTGGGCGACCGGAAGAGCCCCTGTGATGCCAAACAAGGAACGAATAAACCCTCTTCTATCGATGTTGCCAGACACTTAATTAATCACCACGAAAAGACCAAGAGAAACCAAAGAACAGAACCGGCAACCAACTTACACACAGTTGACAACCGCTTGACCTCAAGCACATGCAATTTTGACACATCATGGACGACGGACGGGCAAGCTTCGGTTGATAATAGGCGAAGTATAAGGTAGAAACTGGACGCGCCGACAGCTTGCGGCCAGCAGGAGAGCAATGCTGCACGCTTACACTGACATTCAGGCAATTTCGCGCCAGCGTCGGGCCTATTTGGGGTTTGGCTTGCCTAGTTTTTGTTTACTAATTTGCTTGCCCAGTTTTTGCTTAATGAGCTTTTTCTTCACAAGCAAAGCAGTCAATGCAGCACAAAGCAGCCTTACTCTAGTTCAGGTAGCAAAGCTAACAATCGACAATCACTTCAGCGACCATCCTAAAACCATAAGCGAAATCGTGGAAACTCTGAGCAAAAATATCCATCCTTCATATAGGCATTCAAAAGGATTGTTTATTACTTTGAGCAAACACGGTAAAACCAGAGCCTGTTGGGGTCAAATCAGTGGCACAGAGAACAATCTTGTGGCCGCCACTGCTTTTACAACCGAGGGTGCCCTCACCAAAGAGTACCGCTATCCGCCCATAAAGCGACAAGAGGTACCCGGGCTGGATGTGCAGGTGACAGTAATTGACAGGGTAGAACCAGTCGAACGCCAAGTTAGCTTGCACCCTTTGCTGGATGGCCTCATGGTGAGAAGTGGCGGAAAGGCGGCAGTGCTGCTACCAGGCGAAGCCAGCGATGGCCATTATCAAGTGATGCAGTGCAAAGTCAAAGCTGGTATAACCCCCTCTGAGCCGTGCCAGATGTATAGGATAAAAGCCCATGTCTTCAGGTGAATCATTTGTGACTGCGCGCCACAACCAAAGAACGCCACTATTTACCTGGCTATTTGTCGCCTTGCAGGTTGTGCTGCTGGCCATGGCGGCCATCGTCCTCGACAAGCCCATGGGAGCAATTGCAGGCCGGGTAGCAATTGAGCAAAAAGGCTTCCACCTAAAATCTTATGACCTTAAAGACAATAAAGTTTTTGTACTCGCTACTGGTCCGCGCAAAGGTCCATACGTTGAGCGCGGGGCCTGGGTAAACAATGACGGCACCTTCAAAATTGAGCAATTGCCTGTGGGCGAATATTCTATTCGCGTGCGCGCTCCTGGCTTTTCCACAGCATTAGTCAACGGTCTATTTGTGGTTCAAGGCAAGCCACAAAATCTTCCTCAACCTGTGCAATTAACTCTGCTCAATCCGACAGTCAATATTGCTTCCAACACCCGCGTGTTTACAACCAAAGAAGCACCACATTTCTGGGTCAATGCCACCGGCGCATCAGACGCCAATGTGCAGGTATATAAACAAGATTTTCTCAGTCTAATCAATTCGCCTGAAGCAAAGAAGATGGGCATCTCCCTCGCTTCAGACTTTAATATCTATGTTGACTCATCGAAAAAGTTTGCCAGCCCATTTGCAAAGCTAGCCCCTGTTGCTAGTTTCAAGCGCAAGCTCACCATGGACGATAGTGATTCAGCCAACGCTCAATTTAAATTTGACCATGCTTTGCCAGCCGGTGATTACTTTGCTCACGCCCAAGTAACTGACATGTTTGGCCACAGCACAGCCTCCGCACTGACATGGTTTTCAGTCAGTGACGTGGGCTTAATCGTTAAACATGCTCCAGACAAAACTGTAGTAAAAGCAGTTGATTTAAACACACTAAAAGGAATTGGTGGAGTTGATTTAAAAGTCTTCTCCCGTGATGGCGATGTTAGCAAGACAGCTAGTGTGCAAGCCAAAACCGGAGCCGACGGCATTGCCAGTCTGGCCCTGCCGCAAGCTATTCGCTCAAGGCTGAGTTATGACTTAGTATTGATTGGCTCACTGGGGGCAAGCAAGGCCTATAGCGGCTACAACTACTACCGCTCTGATTCAGATACGCACAAAACCTATTTTTATACAGACAGACCAGTTTATCGCCTCGGTCAAACTGTTTTCTTCAAAGGCATGTGCCGTTCAATTGATGAAAATGGTATTGCTAACAAAGGTGCCGGCGAAGAGCTTGATGTCACTATTGAAGATCCAGACAACAACGAGTTCAAAACTCTTCATGTCAAAACCAGTGCCCATGGTACTTTCCATGGCTTAGTCGAAGTGCCTGCCGATGGCAAAACCGGCGGATATCAAGTACAAATTAAATACGCCGATGGCACCATCAGCTACCAAGGTTTTGAAATAGCTCAATATAGAAAACCGGAATATCAAGTCGAAGTGCTACCAATCACTGAGCGAGTCATTGCTGGTAGCAAAGGTAAAGCAAGGGTCAAGGCCACCTATTTCTTCGGTGGACCGGTGGCTAATGCTCGCGTCAAATACAACGTCTATTCATCAACCGATTGGAATACACGCTGGCGCTTAACGGATAGACCAGATTTCTATAGCTTCTTTGATGATTGGTATGACGCTGACTACTATGAAGGCGCTGGCGACTTTAGTGCTGAAGGTTATGCGGTTACCGATGCCAACGGTGAAGCCATTGTCGAATTTGACACTAAGGCAGCAGAGCCGCCCACATCAGGCCCGTTGGGTTCAGAATTTTCTGACAAGAAACTCAAAGTAGAAGCTGAAGTAACAGACATCAGCCGACTCTCGGTAATTGGCTCAGGCTCAATGTTTGAGTCAGCGGGCGAATTCTTGCTAGCCGTAACACCAAGCAATTATGTTGTAACCAGTGGTCAACCAATGGCCGTAGACATCAAGGCTGTTGACTACAAGGGCAAACCGATAACAACCAATCTCAAACTCAAAGTAATGCGTTATCCCTGGGATCGCTTCAAGTCAGAATATAAACCAGACGTCACCCTCGAAGAAAAAACAGCTAGCACTGATGCCAACGGCAATGTGCATGTCGATTTAGAAACCAAGGGCGACTGGGCTTCTGACAGCTACTATGTCATTGCCCAAGCCACCGACGGCAGTGGGCATTTGATTCAAGACTCAAGTTCAATCTGGGTATCGAGCAGCGAAAAGCCATTCTTCTTGGGTCACAAAGACGCCCAGAAAGAGCCGCTCAAGCTCAAATTAGACAAACGCGTCTACAAACCAGGCGAGACTGCCAAGCTCGTTATTACCGGACCATTTACTGGTAAAGACGGAGCCGAAGCGATTGTCTCTATTGAAGGCACCAAGCTACATAGCTTCAAAACTGTAGCCCTTGACTCTGCCGCAAAACTAGTAGAAATACCAGTCAAGCAAGAGTTCACACCAAACTTCTATGTCACTGTCTCACTGGTGGCCAAGAACAAACAGTTCTACAACCAAGAGCAAGTGGTCATGGTTAGCCCTGATAATCACTTCCTCAATTTGACTATTGCCAGCGATAAAGAAAAATACAAACCTGGCGAAGAAGCCACCTATACAATTAAGGCGACAGACCAAGCAGGCAAGCCAGCCAAGGGCGTTGAGCTGTCGCTTGGGGTAGTAGACGAAAGCATCTATTCAATACGGGCAGAAACCGCTAGCGATATCAAGAAATTCTTCTACGAAAGACTACCTAACTGGGTGACAACTGTCTGCTCCTTCCCCGAACAATATTCAGGGGGGCCAGATAAGTTAGAACCCAAAGTGCGCAAAGACTTCCGCGATACAGCGGCCTGGGTACCTGAACTGGTCACCAACGAAAAGGGTGAAGTCAAAGCAGTGGTTAAACTGCCTGACAATTTAACTACTTGGCGCGCTACAGTACGGGGCATAGACATGGCCACCAATGTCGGTGCTACCCTGCAAAAAATCATGGTCACCCAAGACATCATTGCTCGCTTAGCTCTGCCGCGCTTCTATAGCATTGGCGATGAAGCTAACGTCACTGCTGTGGTGCACAACTACACAGACAAGACCCAAAAAGTATCGCTTAATTTGACCATGGGGTCAGAGCTAACCACGAGCACTGCTCTAAGCCAAGCACTGACAATTGAAGCCGATAAGGCTGCTCGCTTTGATTGGCCAGTCAAGGCTAGCTCGCTCGGCACAAGCAAAATCAAGCTTGTTGCTCGCGGCGAAACGGCTGCCGATGCTCTAGAAAAAGAAGTAGTGGTAAAACCATTGGGTATACCAGTTACTCTAATTAAATCGGGTCTCTTGGCTAATGCTAGCGATTCACTCTCGCTCACTATTCCAGCAATTACCGATGCTGGACCGGGCACACTCAACCGCACATTGAGCCTGTCGTCATCAACCATAGGGGCGGTGCTAGATAAATTTGCCGACTTAATTGACTATCCTTATGGCTGCACTGAACAGACAATGTCGCGCTTAATGCCATCAGTTGTAGCGATGGAGTTGAACAAGAAACTATCAGCACCACTGAGCAGTGCTGATACCACTAAATTTGCCAAAGTCTATAAAGACGGCATGGCCAAACTAGTTGAATATCAACACGGTGACGGCGGCTGGGGTTGGTGGGCCGGTGACAACACCAGTGCCTACCTGACACCACTGGTCTTAGAAGGATTAAAACTAGTCAAAGGGGTGGGCTACAAAGTAGACGACGCCATGGTAAACAAAGGCTTGTCGTGGCAAACCACTGCCATCAAAACTTTAACTGAACAGCTAAGCGACCCTAAACATATGGCCGACACTTACTTTGATAGTGAGAGCCGTACAGACTTGGCTTACATGCTCTTCACCCAAGCCCTTTGGCAGAAGAAACTGAACAAGTCTGATCAAGCTGCTGTTAACTATCTAGAAAAAATTCAAAGCGAACTCGGACCAGAGACATTGAGCTATCTTGCTCGCGCTCTCAAACTAGCTGGCCAAGATGCAGCCGCTCAGAAAATACTCAATCGTCTTCTTGTTCTTGCCAATACAACCGATGACACAATCGACTGGGAGCGCACCAAGGCCATGCTACAAAAGCTTGGCCCTAACATAGACGAATACAACTACTACTCGTATCGCTTCACTCCAGAAGAAACCACAGCCTTGGGGCTCACTGCCGTGCTTGAAGTACGGCCGAGCGAAACCTCGACGATTGAGCGGGTCAAGGCTTGGATTCTCTTGCACCGCGGGGAAAGCGGTTGGGGCACAACTAAGGCCACGGCCCAAGTATTTAAAGCCCTCCTAGCTGACGAGCTTTGTGCTAAAGAGGCTCTCGGGGGCAAAATAACAGACTTCACACTTGCGGCGTTGCTGGGTGATGGCAGTGATACCAACGGAGGCCCGTCCTCTAGCGGTGAAACTAGCCCTGCCTCTAACGCTGTCTCGAAGTTAGCGAATGCCCTTGATTTAGGCAATTTTGCCTTCACAGCCGCTGATCGTTTGACCAAGGGTAAGACTATTGTCATGCCGATTTCTAGCCTAAAAGAGTCTAGTGCTTCCGCCGCTGCCAAGAACACTCTTAAGTTAACCAAGAACGGTGACGGCCGACTTTACTGGGTAGTGACCACCAACTACTACAAATCGCTCTTAGCAGAGGGCGCTACTGGTGTTGCTAATCTACCAGCAGATCTAAAACTAGAAAGACAGTTCTTCCGCCTCAAGTCTATAGCCGACACCACAAGCGGTATCATCAAAGTCAAGGCTGAGCCCTTAGCTGGTTCGTCCATCAAAGCCGGAGAGACCATCTTGATGAAGGTCTTGGTAGATACTCCAAGATCGCTGCCTTACGTGATAGTCGAAGCAGCTCTGCCATCTGGCGCCGAAGTGGTAGACAGCCAGAACCAAACTGAAGCCGCTGAAGGCACTAACGATCCTGTGGTACAGGGAGATTGGGACCGACCTTGGTGGACACACCAAGACGTGCTCGACGACAAAATCGTCTATTTTGGCACCAAGGTGCCCCAGGGCAAATCTCAATTCACCACTCTGCTGCGCATGGAACTGCCCGGCCGAGTCAATGTCAATCCAGCCATGCTCGCTGGCATGTACAGCAAAGGCATCAAAGGCTTCACCAACGTCGACCGGCTCAATGTCGTTGAATAGAAATGAAAAAAGACAAGCAAGACACGAAAAATTGGCGGCAAAAACTAGCTACCCTAGCTCTCTTTGCCACGCCAATTATCTTGCTGGCTTATTACTTTAACGACCACCCTTATAAAGCTGAGATCGCAAGGCGCACAGTCAGCCTTAGTCAGTACTCTCGCGAACAAAGACTAAACTTCATCACCGCCGCTAGGGCCTTAGATGGAGCAGTGATTGAACCAGGCCAAACCTTCTCATTTAACGCCAAAGTAGGGCCGCGCACTGGTAGCCGGGGCTTCGTGCCGGCTGGCAGCTACCTGGGCGGCTCTAGAGTGAGCAGCGAAGGTGGTGGCATTTGTCTTATCTCGTCTTGCCTCTATCAAGCAGCCCTGCTCTCTGGCCTCAAGGTCAAAGAGCGCGCCGCCCATACCACTTGTGTACGCTCGGTTGCACCAGGTCTTGATGCCACAGTCTGGTACGGCAAAGCCGACTTGAAACTAGTCAATGCCTACAAGCAACCAGTACAGATTCGCTGCGATAGTGAAGTGCCAGGCGTTCTAGCTATCTCGTTTTACGGCACAGATGCCATGAAATCCCAGGCCAAAAGCCTTCAACTACGGCGCCGTGAGCTAGCCTTTGATGGTCGCAATTTGCTCGTAGAAGTTTATCTTGAGGGCGACAATCACAATCTGAACAAACAGAATAGCCTAATCTCCAGAGACAGCTACAGGCTTCCCTGATTGATCCGAGTTGTTTGTTGTTTTACCACGACCGATGAAATAACTGCCCAGCAACACAGCAAAAGTAACTGCTGCCATGACAGCAATTACAGTCATACGATCTTCCATTGTGGCAGTCAATCCCAGCGGCAAAAGACCAGCCGAGACCATGGCACAGCTTGTCGCTAAGGCCGGCACCAGCGCGACATTAACAACCTTTTCTTCCTCATCAGGAAAGAAAGTTTGGCCAACAATAGAGACAAGCACAGCAGAGACAATCAAACTTATGAGATAGCCACCAGCGGCTTCACTATGCAAGAAATAGCTGACAGCACAGGTGCCAACAGCTGCAAGTGAAGCAAATGCAGCTGCAGCGATGCGTCGATCTGAGACGTCTTTGAGTAGGGCCATGAGCCCTAGAGCCGAAAAGAGCCCAAGATAAAGGGCGGCACTAACATAAGGATGATTGAGGTTGATACCAGTGACGTTCGATACATTGGCATAAGCAAAGACTTGCTCAAGAATACGAGCACCAAAGAAAATTGCAGCACAGGCCGGTATTTGGCTGAAGTTACCGACCATACAACCAGCCCCTAGAGCGGCCATACCAAGATTGCCGAAGAGTCTTGTGGCCAGCAAAGTAAAAATGCCGATGATCAATATTTGCTTAATAGCACTGGTGGCACAATCTTTTTTAATAGCAATAGCATCAAGGGCATAAGCCATACCATAACCAGCTCCAACCAAAGCAGCAAGGCGAACATATTCAGGCGCGTTGACGGCCTTGGTCACCATCACCAGATAAGCCAAACCACCAGAGAGAGTCAAGACCAAGCGCTTAACCAAAATTTTGTCATCGCGCATGAAGGGTCTTTGCATCAAAGTCATCAGTGTCGAAACAATGAAAGCACTGTTGATCATGCCGCTGTATTTATCGGCATTGCCGCCACCCGCCGCTCCGCAAGAAGCAAAAAGCATGGCCGACAAATAAACAAAAGGCGGGGCAACATCATCAAGCCGAGACTCTTTCGGCTTAAGCATATTCAAGACTAAGCGAATGGAAACTACTCCCATTAAATAAGAACAAGCAGCCATGGTGAGCTTGTCGCCTGGCACAAACATGTTCAGAGCAACAGCACAGGCAAGATGCAACATCGTGCGCATGGCCGGTTTGAGAGTGAGAGTAGCGAATATATAAGTTAGGATGAGGCCCGCGAAAAAATAGCCCGTATCAGAAAGAGGCTGACCAGCTGCCGCAACAAGAGCAAGTATCAATATACCAGCGCCGCTTGTAGCACCCAGTGCCTTGACATGCCCATTAACCTTGGCTGGCTCTAAACTAGCCCAAGTTCGGTTGCGCACTAAATCAAAGAGAAAAACAAATATTGTCAGCCCAAGCAATAAGGCAGGCAGGTTTTTAGCTACCAGTCCAGCGTTTCCAAGTAGGTCCATAGCTAATGCCTCTTATAAAAAGCTGAGAAATTAGAGGGATAGTATCACAGCCAAATCCAAGTTACACTCGGGACATGCGGGTGATTCTTCCCTTATTTTTAATCGGTTGTTTCCTGATCGTCTTGTTTCAGGCGTTCAGGGGCGATCAGCCCTCTGATCCTAGTCGCCACGCCTTGTCTTTTGTGAAGCACGTACAAAACAATGACTATGGCAAAGTTGTAGCTGCTTTTGGAGGCAATGTCTGCCGCTGCCCGGCCAAACTAGGTTGGGTTTCATACCTAATTTACAGCTCTGGGGAAGAACCAAATTTAGCTTGCCTCATGGGACGCGACTTTGAAACCGGCCCCCTGCAAATCAAGGCGATGAAGTCAGACACCAAAAACTTTTCAATGCTAGACAAACCCGAAGACTTTGAAGTCTCAATTCCGCTGCGCTTCAATCAATATCGCCCGCTATTTCTCCCCCTCGACATGGCATATGGCTACGACATAACGATTGAACAATTTGAACAGTTTCTTGCCAATCCCGACCATGAAGCATACAAAGGCCTGACTCTACGAATGCGGCCAGGGCTAGATAAAGGTACTGTGGAGCAGCCAGAGGCTGCAACGATGTTAGTGAATAGACAAAAGGCAGCAGCAAAGAAAAACCAAACAATAGTTAAACCTGACCAACCTGACCAACCAAATCAACCGGACCAGAGCCAGTTAGAAGAAGAACTATTTGGCGAGGCCGCCCGCTACAACACGCCAAAAGACGCTGGGGCCGTTAAGTTGGCTGATGGCACCACCCTAAGCAAAGAGGCCATAACGGCCCGCTTACCTAAACTCAAATCAGCTCGACTGCGACTGCATATGGTCAGACGAGATCAACGACAGCCTTTCACGGTCTTCCACTTTGTTATTGCCGATCCTGTTTTAGTTATTGCCGCAGATGCAAACGACAAGCAAGAACACGAAATAGTAATGAAGAATTTCCGCCCACCACCTCCACAAGCAGCAGAGCCAGTAATCGAAACGAAATAGGCCTTACTCACACTGATTCATTCAAGCGCTTTTGGCTCATCTCCAATGTTACTTGTATTACTTGCTACAGAAGCAGCAATAGCCGGATTAGTGATACTCAAGCGCTTATTACGGGCGCGATAGTAGGCCAACAGCAATAGCGGCAGAAGGGCGTAGATAATCAGCGAGAAGAAAGTTGGAGCAAAGCAAGGCCAACCGAAGATCCAAATCACATAGATTAGCGGTAGCGAGTCATCAATTACAACCTTAACCAAATAAGCGACAGGGTTGAAGCGAGCCAGCCTGGCAACAAAGACGAAAAATATAATTTGTTGCAATGTATCAGAAATGACGTACATGACAAAGTCTTGCCAGTGCCGCGCGTAGCTATATTTGAGCATGGTGGCAAGGGTGATGAAGACAACAAAGAAACTAAATCGCGGTACGTATTTGTTATAAAGCCCAGCCCCAATAAGAGCCATAGTAGCGGCTCCTAGTAGAGACGGAGCAAGTTCAATTAGATCAGATGCTACAGGGAAAATATAATCGGTGAGATTAGCTAAGCTACTCAAGGAGGCTGTGCGAATCTCAGGAGAGAACCAAGAGAGAGCAAAATCGAGCAATGAGTCTTTGGTCTGATTAAGGGCAGCCCAGGCCATTGCCACGAGAATTCCGTCTAACCACATCTGCTCTTGCATCAGCCGTGGTGCTACTCCACTTGGTCGAAATGCCGCTTTAACAACAGACATTATGCCAAGTCTTGGTGACAGCAGGCGATAAACAGCCAGGCCAAGAGTAATAGAGACAAATGTAGCCACCATTTTACCAGTGGAATCTTTTACAAGCCCGAGCAGCTGGTTCAGAATGAAAGCAGACTGAGTGAGCGAACTATCATTGTATTGGTTGAGAAAAACCGGCCAGTGATTGAACTCTTCAGGCAGCACAAGAAGGCCCGCGGCGATGCCGATGAATATTCCGGGTCGCCAACGCACAACGCCCGAGCGCAAAATGCCAATGCCCCACCAGAGAGTGAGACCGCCCATAACATAGTACGCAACGTCACGCATGCCTTTAAATACATGGTCTTTGCTCGTTTCTTTAGAGCGCTCGAAGCGCCATTTTTGAGGCAATTGCCAAGCCTGCGAGAAATTACATGGCACATCGCCCACGACTTGCAGTGTAATCTTGTAGTCGGCTTCAGCTACTTTTAGGGAAGGTACCTTACACTCGACATCATAGTCAGCACGCCTCTTGCGCTTAGACCATGACGACTTATCGATGACAACGTCTTTGTACTCAGGGTGCACACGTTTGACATAGGCAAGGGCAAGCTTCTCAGCTTCTGGCTTAGTGATACTAGCCCCAGGAGCGTCATCATCTTCAGTTATATCGAACGAATATTCACGGCCGTCGCCATACAATTCAACTTTGTATTCAGTTGGATCTAAGAAACGGAAGAAACGCACAGACCAAATGAAGCCCGGCTGAGTAAGGCTAGCTAGTTCAAGCGTAGCAACCAACTTGCGCTGCTCAAATATATATTGCATTTCCTCGGCCGATACATTTGTGGCGAGCGAAGCTACATTCAAATAGGTATCGGGTTCAACACCGTTGCGTTTGAGTATTTCTTTGGCACGAACAATGGCGCGCTCGCGATCAATGGTAACACGGCTGCGATCGCCAGGAAGTGGGGTACTAGTGCAGAAAGAGAACGTGATACCACAAACACCAATAATTGCTAGTATCCATCTAGCCTTGCGTCTGAACGGTTGATAAGTGTAGGCTTCGCCCTCATCGGCAAGGGGCTTGATCTCAACTGAGTGCACTGGCAATGCCTCATTGAACAAAGTGGCATCGGGATCTGCTGTCGAAGAAACTGCTGTCGAGGTTTCCGCCAGGCTTGTCTCTATAGACGAAGAAGCTCTCTTCTTCTTGTAATAGTCATAGAGAAGTGACACCAGTGTTGCCACTACAAAGGGAATCAATGGCAATAAGCCAGTGGCTCTAAGCCAAGGTGCTTCTGCTGAAAATAAGGGTTTGACTGTGAGAAAGGCATCTACTAAATAATGACCAATAAAGCAGGGCAGAAGCCCATAGCGCCGCATAATGTAGCCGTAGAAAAGCCCACCAATAGTGAGCTCCACACCACGAGCATAAGCTGGCTGCTGCGGATAGGAGCTGTGCATGAAACCCCAGGAAGCCGCTTGAAAAAGATTGGCAATCCAGAAGCGGCCAGTGAGCTTTTCCATCAAGCTAAGAGCAACTACCCGAGCGATTGTCTCTTCTTGGGTGGCGGCATGAATACCCAACGAGACGGCCGAGAAGAATGGCACCGCACTACCAAGTAGTTGGTAGTCGTCAACGCCGAGGGGGCACCAGAAGTTGAGCTTCTCGCCCATAACATAATAGGCAATAATCCAGCCCATGTGAACAGCAAAGACACAATAGCCAACAAGAACAGCTGTGCGACCTTCTTTACTAGCAAAGCCTTTGAGAGTCAAATAGTTTTCTAGGGCAATGCGCTTGGGATAACACAAGCGATAAATTACATCAGCGCCACCAAAAAGTAGTACACCAGAAACGAAAGAACTAATGGTGGCAACAGCCTGACGGAAGTAGTAAGAGACCATGTAGTCGCGATACGAGCTACTAGGGTCGTAGCTATCAATAACTGATGAATAGTCGTTGACAGCATCAAGAGCACCAACGACGGCTGTCACTAAACCACCAAAAACAGCAAAGCGCCAGCGCATTTGCTTACGTGTTAAAGCCCATGGCACAACTAATACGGCCAGTGCCTGCAACGTTCCATAAAATATATTGGCAATATTTTGCAAGAGCTCATTCATCGAACGCACTTTGCTGTACTTGCGCTTCCATTCATCAGGAATGTTGAGGAATGAAGAATATTCGCTTAGCTCATTACCAGCAAAAGCTACGTAGTAGCGCAGCTTGGCACCCTTGAAATCACTTTCGGCGCTGGTATCTTCCCAGGTAAAAGAATGGTCATCGCGGTGGGCTTTTGTCGTCGTTTCATCGCGCACCAATTTCAAACCGGCCATGGGTCGGTTAACTTCCTTTTCTAAGAAAGTCTGAGCCCGAGCTAGTGCCTCTTCATGCTTAATGGTGGGCATGGCCCGCTCATCTTCGAAGCTGTGCATGAAAGCCAAAAGCTTGCCTGTAGGCGAAAGCCAAACACGAAATTGCTCTAGATCATTTTGCTTGCAATAACGAGTGGTCCAAGACCAGACCGGTACTTTATCTTTCATCAAGCGGTTGGCTTCATCGAGGCCAAGCTCGTACTCTAGGAAGGTCTTGCTTTCGTTAAAAAAGGTGAATGTAGTCGACTCAATGGTCGACTGCGTTTTATAGCCACAAATTTCGGCACGGTCACGAGACTGTTTGGCTATTTGCTCTCGGCTGTACTTGAGATCTATCGACGCCGAAGGGAAAACTCGGGAGTCTAGCTTGACATAAAGGCCAAAGCCCACCAGGGCCAAGACCATGAGAAGCCAGACCACTTTATCTGACCAGAAAGGGCGGTTAAGGCCAGGGTTAGGTCTAGGGTTATCGACTTCAAGAGGATCGGACGCCATGTCTTCCTATATAGGGCATTTATTTCTAATTTTCTTCTTTCTAATTAGACTGTAGCCCAAAACAGCGAAAGCAAACAGAATCAAGAGCGAAAAGCTCAAAAAAGCGTTGAAAAATAGACAGAATATTGAGAATGAAGGGGTCGCCCCTCTGCCCGTGATATATATTAAGCTGCAAAATCGAACACCGTGACAACCGCAAAGCAATGCTAACAAAGTCAGAAGTATTTATGTGGAATAAAGCCGTCGAGTCAATCGATCGCACAAGCCTTGAGGCTCTCCAGCTGACGCGCTTGAAAGAAACACTGAGGCAAGTCTATGCCAACGTTCCTCTCTTGCGTGAGCGCTTCAGCCAAGCAGGAATGACTGCCGACAAAATTGACGCCATGAAGAGCGTCAAAGAACTCGCCCAGTTGCCTTTCATGAAAAAAAGCGATTTGCGCGACAATTATCCATTTGGCTTATTTGCCAAACCAATGAGCGAGGTCAATCGACTACACGCCAGCTCTGGCACCAAAGGGAAACCAACTGTAGTTGGCTACACCAAAGTCGATATTGAAAACTGGGCCGAAGCTTGCGCTCGCGCACTAGCCTGTGCAGGCACAAGACCAAGCGACGTCCTCCACAACAGCTATGGTTACGGTCTATTCACCGGCGGCCTGGGTATGCACTATGGTGCCGAGCGCCTTGGTTGTACAGTGGTGCCTGCCAGTGGCGGTCGCACCCAACAGCAAATTATGCTGCTGCAAGACTTTGGCGCTCGCATTCTGCTTTCCACTCCGTCTTACGCTTTGAACATGGCCTACACCATGGCTGAAATGAAAATTCCGCGCACATCTATGAATCTCGAAATCGGCATCTTTGGTGCTGAACCATGGACAGAAGAAATGCGCGGCCAGTTAGAAAATCTTCTACAAATTCAGGCCCTTGATATTTACGGCTTGAGTGAAGTAATGGGGCCAGGAGTCTCAGTTGAGTGCATCGAAGCCAAGCACGGCCTGCATATTTGGGAAGATTTGTTCATTGCTGAGATTGTTGATCCAATTACTGGCGAAGTTCTCCCTGACGGCCAAGAAGGGGAGCTGGTCTTCACCACCCTGACCAAAGAAGCAATTCCGGTCATACGTTATCGCACTGGCGATCTCTCCACTCTAATTCCAGAACCATGCATCTGCGGCCGCACTATGAGGCGCATGGTAAGAGTGCGAGCGCGCCTTGACGACATGCTGATTATCCGCGGAGTTAATCTCTATCCATCTGAAATCGAAAAAGCTTTGCTTTCGATGGAAGAATTAGCACCACACTATCAACTAGTAATTGACCGCAAAAAGGCACTCGATACCCTAGAAATTCAAGTCGAAGTGACTGAAGCTCTAATTGATATATGGGGCCATTTCGAAGACGGCCATTTAGACATGACCGGCCTCACTGAAAATATTCAAAAGCTTTTGAAAGACAGCCTCGGCCTCACCGCTGATGTTACCTTGCTCAAACCAAGAACATTGGCACGCAGTGAAGGTAAAGCAGTGCGAGTGCTTGATAAGCGCGCCAAATCCTAAAATAGGAACCTAAAAAAGGAAACCTAGACCGATAGACTAGAAGAACTAGCAATACTAGAACGAAATTGACCGGTACAAATTTCAGCAACAAAAGGAAAATAAACACCCATGGTTAAGCTCATCGCTCTCTACAAAACTCCAGCTGACATTGCTGATTTTGACAATCAATATTTCAATACCCACATTCCACTAGCGATGAAAATGCCAGGCCTACTAAAAGCTGAAATTTCACGCGTGACAGGCGCACCTATGGGCACCACCGAATACTACTTGATGGCAGAAATGTATTTCGAAAGCAAAGAAGCACTTGACGCCGCCATGTCTAGTCCAGAAGGCAGAGCTTCAGCAAAAAACCTCATGGGCTTTGCTAAAGAAATAGTCTCAATGATGTTCGCTGAAGTAGAAAAAGTACCAGCGACAGTCTAAAGCGCCACATGGCCACTCGAATTGCGGCCACAATCCAAAATATTAACCAGAACATAAACCAGAACATAAACCAGAACATAAACCAGAACATAAATAGGTATCGGAATGCCCCAGGTAACATCACCCGATGTAGTATTCACCGGCATGCCCGCTGAAAACTACGGATTCAAAAGAATCATCTACAAAAAAGACAGCTATATTGCAACGATTACAATCAATCGACCTGACGTACTGAACTGCTTTGACACCCTCACTCTCAAAGAGCTAGGCACGGCCTTTTTAGATTGTGGTTCTGACGATGCCATTGCCGTAGTGGTAATTACCGGAGCAGGAGAGCGAGCCTTCTGCACTGGCGCCGATCTAAAAGAACAAGAAGATCATATTCTCAAGAAGCCTAATAACTACCACAAATGGATGTACACATTCATTGAAATGCATGATCGCTTGCGCAATATCGGCAAGCCTACTATTGCTCGCTTAAACGGCATGGTAGTAGGCGGTGGCAACGAACTAAACATGGCTTGCGATTTGGCCATTGCTGCCGATCACGTTACCATTCGCCAAGTCGGCGCCGCTCGCGGCAGTGTCGCTGCCGGTGGCGCCACACAGTGGCTGCCAATGATGGTAGGAGACCGCCGTGCCCGCGAAATGCTACTACTTTGCGAAAGTGTAGATGCTTACACTGCCCTTGACTGGGGCTTAGTCAATCAAGTAGTACCCGCTTCTATGCTCGACGCCACAGTAGCGGAAATGGCAGAAAAGCTTTACAACAAACTACCTGAGTGCACAAGGTATACCAAGCAACAACTAAATATGTGGAGAGACTTCTCGTGGGCAATGACTGTTGGTCATGCCCGCGACTGGCTGGCGCTGCATGCTGGTAGTTACGAAACAGCAGAAGGCCTTAAAGCCTTCCGCAAAAAGCAACCAATTAACTACAGCAAGATTCGCGGCAAAGCAGCTGGCGATGCTGAAGGCGTTAATCTCGGAGTGAACTTGCGCAATTGCGGTAAGTGCTCAAAAGAAATGCCTTTATCGTTTGGTTTCTGCGGCAATTGCGGCGAAAAACTCGGCTAGGAAAAGTCTGAAACAAGCGAAATTTTCGGAGGATAAATTAGGAGAGATGGTGATGACTATGACATACAAAAACATTCTCACTGCAAAAGAAGCTGTGGGAGCCAAGTCAGGCAAATCAGATCAACCTGAAATCAACATCGGTGTAGTCAACCTTCATCGCCCCACTGTACTCAATGCCCTCAACCACGAATTGATGGAAGAGCTTGTTACCGCCCTCGAAGACTTCGACCGTGACGAGTCTGTTCGAGCAATAGTTCTGACTGGCAGCGATCGTGCCTTTGCTGCTGGCGCCGACATCAAAGAAATGTCAGACGAAACTACAGTTTCAATCATGCTCAAAGATAGATTTGCCACTTGGGACCGCATCAAAAACATCAAGAAGCCTATCATCGCGGCTGTTAGTGGCTTTGCCCTCGGTGGTGGCTGTGAACTGATGATGATGTGCGACATTATCATTGCTTCTGAAACCGCTCAATTTGGCCAACCCGAAATTAATCTCGGTGTTATCCCTGGCGCTGGCGGCACTCAGCGCATGACTCGCGTACTGGGCAAATATAAAGCCATGGAATTAATTCTCACTGGTCGCCCTCTAACTGCTCGCGAAGCTTTAGAAATGGGCCTAGTCAACAAAGTAGCCCCAGTCGAGCTTTATTTAGAAGAAGCCAAAGCCATGGCAAAAGAGATTGCAGCAAAATCACCCATTGCCGTAAAACTAGCCAAAGAAGCTGTTCTCAAATCATTCGACGGCCCTCTGCAAGAAGGTCTGCAATTCGAGCGCAAGAACTTCTACATGCTATTTTCATCAGAAGATCAAAAGGAAGGCATGAAAGCGTTCATGGAAAAGCGCAAAGCTACTTTCACTGGAAAATAGCAGCTAGCAGTAGAACCAAGAAGCTGCCACAGATTCACTTTCAAATGCAATTTCAACTTCAATTTTAAATTCAGGAAAAGAAAATGTCTGACGAAAAAATCTTACTTACAGAAAAGAAAAACGGCGTTGGTATCATCACATTGAACCGCCCGGACAAACTCAATGCCTTTAGCGACGAACTGACTTTTCAGCTCCAAGACGCTCTCAAAGAGATGGAAAAAGACAAAGAAGTCCGCGCCATCATTTTGACAGCTTCTGGTCGTGGTTTCTGCGCTGGGCAAGATTTGCAAAGTCGCAGCATCGCTCAAGAAATGGGCGAGCGTCCTTCCCTCGGTGACTCTATTCGCCGTCGCTATAACCCCATTGTCATCAAGCTACGCCGCATTGAAAAACCAATCATCGCCGCAGTCAACGGTGTTGCCGCCGGCGCTGGTGCCAGTATTGCCTTTGCTTGCGACTACCGCATCGTCACAGACAAAGTCAACTTCATTCAATCATTCACCAAAGTCGGCTTGATTCCCGATTCCGGCGCAACATTCATCTTGACCCGTCTTGTTGGTTTAACCAAGGCCTTCGAACTAATGCTCAGTGCCGATAAGCTCAGCGCTGAAGAAGCGCTCAACTTAGGCATCATCAATAAAATTGTTGGTGAAGACGACTTGATGAAAGAAGCCATGGCTCTAGCTGAAAAACTGGCTGCGGGCCCAACCAAAGCTTTTGGATTAACCAAGCGCGCAGTCAACCGCGCTGTCTTCGATGACTTAGAAGAATTGCTTGAGTACGAAGCCAGCCTGCAAGAAATTGCCGGTCGCTCTGACGATTTCGCTGAAGGCGTCAAAGCCTTCGTCGAAAAGCGCAGCCCGCAATACACTGGTAAATAGAGAATCGCAAATACAGCATCAGCGTCCACCTGATCACTTTTCTAGATTCCCCAAACGGTCATATTTTCTTAAGAAAATATGACCGTTTTCTTCGAGTCAAAGAGAGATTACCTCTGACAAAAAAACAGAATGAACTCAGGAAATAGACTGCTTTAAATACTAGCGCTCAAAAGTCGCCGCAAGCGACCTGGGGCAAAGAGAATTAGCTCCCAGAGAGCAGCACTGTAGCCATCGAGAACGGCTTCTTGTACTTTCTCTTCTAGCTGACGAATTGTGACCATGACATCAATTAATTCAACTATTGCCGCACCACGGGCAATGGCTAGGCCAGCAGCGTGCATGCGCATTAGTGGCATCAAAAGAGCAAGGTGATGAAAGCCAGCAATAACACTGAGCTGGGCAAAGCCGCCGCCAAAATACCACTTGCCGAAAACTCGCGAATACAAGAAACGAGTTAAGAGATCATCGATTTCACTAGATTCTGGCCAGGGAAAATTAGTCAGCTCTTCAAAACTGTATGACCGATTTACGACTTTGAACTTCGGTGATTTCAAAGCTAAGTCAAGGGCAAACGATATACCGTTGAAGACCACATCTTTATTGAGATATTTGGGATCATTGGGAAAATACAAAGCAAACAATCCAGCCAAAAACTTCTTGTCTAGGCCCTTAGGCGGAGCTATAGTGTCAGGCAGAGGCGGCTTGTTTATGTCTTTAAACAACGAGTCTGAAGCCGCAAAAATTCTCTCTTTCAAAGAAAGGTCTTCGCGGACTAAAGCCGCCAAGATACCTTCCTCGTAGTCAAGATATTGCTCCCAGCTGATCGGTTTATCTACAGTCAGCTTGACTGCATCCCATATTACTGAGCGAGCAGTGTAGAGGGTGTTGTAAACAGCGAACTTTTCCTTGAGAGTATCAATCTGTTCGGTCAGTGGTGTTCCCATGTTGCCTAAAACTGCATTGCTGCGAAAGCTGACAGTGAGATAGACTCCGGAAGGAGTGCTATTGAATGAATAGGGGAAGAGTCCACAGATAAGTGGTTTGACGTGTTCGCCGCGAGTGGCATGAATGTGGCAAAGCTTGTTGATCAAGAAAGGACAATGGCCATCGTCAGTGGGCCGAATTGCATGCGTATAAGTAGAGCTGTCGTTCTCTTTAGAACTGAGCATTCTGAACTGTCGACTCCAATCAAATTGCGGCAGCTCCTTGCTCCAGTCAATAGCAGAAACCCGCTCATAATCATCTTGAGTCATGGGCACAGCTACACCGTTGCAGCAACGACCGCAGCCGGCACAGCTGTAGTTAATGCCTTCAGGAATATGCAAGATTTTGCCGTCTACATCAATCGTCTTGTGGCCAGTAGTGAGCGCCATTAATGGTCCTTTTTCAACGGTTCAGCGGTTTGGGAGTTCAAGGGAAGCAAGCACTGATTAGTTTACAGCTTTGCCGCGGCCTTATTAACTGCTGACTTGAGAAATTCATGGGTGCTTACGCTGTTGGAATTTCCGAACTGTACAATCGGGGCAGCTAAATTACTACTGTCAATTACCAAAGCAGGCAAAGTCGCTATGCCGTATTTCTCTTTCAGTTTTTCCAGTGGCTCATTAAAAGCAGCGTCGCCGTGGCGAAACTCAACTAAAACTGGTTCAAACTCTTTATTGATTAGTTTATAGTCTCTGGAGTTCCAAAACGTATCTAAGCGCATGTTGTCGCTAGCTGAACCAGCATTGTCAACAAAAGCAATCAGACGGGGCTTGCTTGTCAGCGAAGTTGAAGCCACGGCCAGAGGCAACCAAGCAACTTTTCCTTTGGTTGGCGGCAGGCGATGCCAGTGCTGTGCGCCGTAGAGATAATCAAGTAATTCGCGTTTATTTGTATAACCGATAAATTTAGGCGAATTATAAGTGAAGCCCAAGCCATCAGAACGAACACAGCCACTACGGTAACGACTATTGTAGCCATGGTTGTAACGGTCTCCACGCTCAAGGCCGGCGGTGTTGTCTATACATGCCTCACTGAGATTGGCACTAGATTCAAGATCGCTCGATGACATGTCGGTCATGTGCGCAGGCACGGTAAGCAACTGACAGGTAGAGGTATAGCCATACTGATTGTGCAGTTTCGTATAAAGTTTCGACTTGTGATCATAGTCGCGAGAATTGAAATCAACTCTCACAGGAATAAAGTTCTGATTGATTAATTGAGCTACTTTTTGATCGTGAAAGCCGTCACCGTACATTTGCAAAGATGCATTGTCGTGCCTAGCCAAAAAGGCATACAACAGAGGCTTTTTAGTGCGCTTCGCTTCACTCAGAGCCTCGTCTTTGTCACGCCACTGTATCGGGCTCGCCCCCTTAAGACCATTAGTGAATGAGTCGAACCATTCGTCGGCGAATTGATCACTAACATTAAAAGCAACAGATATAGTTAAAAGGATTGCAGCAGTAATATATAGCCCTTTGGGTTGATATCTAGTGCTCTTTGATTTAGTCGGCTGCATATGAGAACTCCCGATGAGTAAGCACCCAGATCGAACTTGACAAACAACAAGTTATGAGCGTGAGAAGCGCAATGACAGGACCGTAAGCGAAGTAACTGCCCGACAAGAATACCGACATTGGCACATAAGGAAACAATATCGCCGTAAAGAAACTCTCAACAATACGGCCAAAATGAAGAGCAAAATTATAGTCTAAATGCAGGCAGCTCGAGAGTTGATAAACCGTATGGGAAAAGGCACCATACAGCACAAACATAAAAGCAAAACCAGCCAGCAAAGCCAGATCTTTAAGCCCCGAAACAAGAGATGATAGAAACACTAAAAAGGCCGCAGTACCAAAACAAAGAATGACGCGCTCAAGGCCGTTGGCAAGAAATTCTGGCGCCCACAAAAGCGACGGGCAATTAACAGCTGAAATAATGTGTTCACAAAAAACAGCCTCTACGGCGCAAAGGGAAGCAGCAAAACCCACGGCAAACCATTTACTTACGACGTAGTTGGCGATTGTGATTGGCCGAGCTAGCACTAGGGCGATTGTGCCGTTCTGCACTTCGCGACCAATCACCCCAGAGGCCCATAACAAAGTAAAGAAACTTGCCATCACCGGATGGGAAAGCATATCGGTATTTAACGCCTCAGGACTGCTACAGCGCTGCAAAGTAAACATCACTATTGGGCCCAAAAACAAAAGAGTAAGCAAAATCACCCTGACTTTATTTGCTTTAAACTCCCGCCAAGTAGTGATACAAACGGCTCTATTCATACGTTTTGCTCCTCTTGGCTAGATTTTATAAAGAGGCGTTCAAGCCTTGTGTCTTCTGGTCTGACTTCGCTTATCGGAAAATTAGCAGTGACTAGGGCTTTGATTAGGTTTACGGTGGCCGCACTACCAGCAGTGCTGACACGAGCAAAATCAGAATTAATTTCCGTAATCACCAGGCACTCTTTCTGTGCCACTCGACCAAAATCATCTTGACTAAGATCAGTGGCCGAAGCCAACCAACGAATGAGCAAGTGCTCTTCTTGCTCAACTTTTTCTCTCAAGTCTTCAACCCGACTAACTGTGCCAGCCTTGATAAAGATGACACGGTCACAAACTTTCTCAATTTGGTCCAACTGGTGAGAGTTAAGCAAAATCGTTAGACCGTCGTCTTTGAGGGTCTTTAACAATTGGCGAACAATCATTACCCCATGAGGGTCCATTCCCGAGGCCGGCTCATCAAGCAGCAAATAACGGGGAGCGCCAACCAAGGCTTGGGCAAAACCCAAGCGCTGAAGCATACCTCGCGAATATTTCTTCACGGCCACAGACCAAGTAGAGGGGTGCAGTTCAACTTTCTCAAGCAAAGCCTCACAATCAAGCTTGCGCGTGGCTTCCGGCATTCCGGCCAATTCATGGTGGTATTGCATGTAATCACGGCCGGTCATCCAACGGTCGAAGGTCAGACGCTCTGGCAAGTAACCCAAAACTCGCCTAGTAGCAAGAGCATCAGGAGCTTCTCCGTCCACAAGAATTAAACCGGAGTCAACTCTCAAAAAGCCCATCAGGCAGCTGAGAAGTGTGGTTTTGCCAGCGCCATTGGGGCCAACTAGGCCGAGGGCTTCTCCGGGCTTGACTTCTAATGAAAGATTATTGAGGGCCTTAACTTTGCCCCCTTTGTAGGTCTTGGTGATACCCGAGACAAAAATACCAGTACTGGGTCTCAAATCTCCGCCAGGACCACTAGCAGAACCAGCAGAATTAGAGGAAGTAACGGCAGTATCGGTAAAGACTTCCTCTAGGGCGCGCATTCTCCAGTACCTCAGTCTCACCTTGGTTATACAGTTGGTTTTATGAATATTCCCTTGTTAACTCAAGCATAACCCGGGGTAAACCCCAGAAGAGGCCTTCGCAACACTTCTCAAACCGTTGGCAATTCTATATTTTCAGTAAGCTGGACTTAAGTTTCAGCCCGTTGTGCTACAAATGCGTTTGTTATTCCTCTAGTAGTGGACTAAGTTCTTATGACCAGCCTTACCTCGCGAACCGCTCTGTTTTTCTACGCCTTGATTCTCGCGCCCCTCGGTTTTATCAACCTGTCGACTATTGCTACAGAACGCGCCGAGGCTAAGAACCCGCAAAAGAACGCAGGACTGGACAACAGGAAAGCCCTCCAGGATCAAATCGACAAGACTAATTCTCAAACAACCCAAAAAGACCTCTACCGCACTGACTATTCGAATAATTTCTCGTATATCCTGCCACCAGGCTGGCAAGTCACCCAGAATCCGATGTATCCGCACGACATTCTCGTCAAACAGAAAAGCGAAGGGAAGGGCAACATCGTCTTAGCCGACCAGCAAGCCAAGGGTAATCTTGGAAAAATCAGTTCTGAATTGGTTGATGAGCTGCCCAAGCAGTGCGACGACTTTAAGCTAGTGAGCAATGAAATGCTCAAACTGCCATCTGGAGCCAATTGTGCCCGACTAATCCACACAGGCAAGCTAGGCGAAAGCGAAATTTGTCAGGTTAACTACCTGATGCCATATACTCGGGGACGAGTCTTAATAGTCACTGGCACAGTAATTAATGGTGACAAAGAAGGCTTGGATACAGTCGAAAAGTTCACCTTCTCGGTGACAATGAAAAAGAAGAAATTGTCTTTATGAATTCTCTCTCGCCCGGCCAGTTCTTCAGCGCCCGCACGGCACCACTATGGGTGGTGCTAGCTTTCATCATCGGCATGACTATTTACTCACAGTTTGTAAAATTCGAAGCAGGCTCGATTCAATCGACCAGGGATCTAGCGAAGACTTTTCCACGTGTGCCATACGAAGCCGCCTACGAGCAAAGAAGCCCTACGGGCCTATCGATTTTGTATGTTTACTGTGATGGGCAAGGCAAAGTTCGCCATGAATCAACCATGCCCCATAGCACCGCTGTTAGTGTCACCATTTACGATTTTCCGAAGAAGAAACGCTATTACATCCAAGAACGACAAAAGACTTACCTGATTTCTGAATTAAGCCAGCAAGGCCTAGACGAGTTCGACGAAGAGATGTTCAAGAGCAACAGTGCTGAAGCCCTAGGAAAGAAAACTATCAACGGCATGCTATGCCGAGGCTACCGCACGGGCTTAAATGGCGACAAGAACGCCCAAGTAGAGTCTTGGTTCAACGACCGAAGCGGCTGCTTGGTGGCGAGCACAGCTCCCAGCCGGAAGAACAGCACAATACTGACACGGTATATTGCGCGCCAGCCGAAGGCAACGCTCTTCTCCGTTCCCCCAGGGTACAAGCAGTCAGCGACAGCTTTTTAGAAGCCTCATTTTTGAAGAGTAATTCTAGAAACCAGCATCTTTGGGCAGAGTCTTCATCTGCTCTTCTATTTGTCGTTGCTCTTCTTGTTGCTGCTGCCGAATGCGATCTTGCTCCGCCTTCTTCTCTTGCATCAGCATATATGGAGACATTTGGGCTCGCGAAGACGGCGCTGCACTATTTAATTTTTCTTCGAGCAAAGCGATGCGCGTCTGCACCTGCTTAGAGCGCATTTCTTTATCGGGCGCATGATTTTTTGGGTCGTCACTAAGTCGCACGAAACTTCTATACTCTTTAATTGCAGAAGAAATATGATTCTCCGATTCGAGTATCATGGCCAATTGCAGGTGCGCCTCTTTGTTGTCGTGATTGTATTCAAGACATTTGTGCCAATTATCAATAGCGCCTTGATGATTGCCCTTGGCCAGCAAACATATACCCATGTCTAAGTGCACGCGCTCATAATTTAAGCCCTTCACCGTTTGTTTTGTAGTGAGCAATTGGTCTAGATACTTATATGCGTCGGACCACTTTTTCATCTTCATGAGACATTCGCAAAAGCCAATCCAACCTTCGAAAAATGTCCAAGGAGCGTCACCAAGGGAACTACGATAATGATCGCAAGCCGATGAAAAATTACCTTGAGCATCATCCAATTTCCCAGCCGCTACATGCGCTGCGCGATCGATTGGTGACTGGTAGGTGGTTCCGCTAAAGGCGAAAGCAACATATGGGCGAGCTTCATCGTAGCGCTTCAGGGCGGTAAGGGTCTCGATCATAGCAACATTACCCCAGCCATCCCCAGATACACTCTGGCTCAAATGTTTCTTCAAAGCATCATAGGCCTTGAGGTATTCCCCTTTAGCCATATAGCACTTGCCTAAATAGTAAAAAGCCTCTGGGGCATAGCCGTTGCGAGCAAAATAGGTTGCTTGCAAAAGAGCATCAATAGCCAAATCGTAGTCTTCTTTTTCAAAAAGCTGCTTACCAAGCTTAGTATTCTTAAGGGCAGGATCAGTAGTATTTTTTTGACTATTCTTGGCTTGGGCTGAAGGCGGGAAACAAGTTGAAACTGCTAGCCCTGCGGATAATCCGATTCCGACTCCAGTAAATGAAGTACCCAAAGAAGAGCCCTGCAGAAGGCATAATGGAGCAACCTGAAGCATTACCAAAAAAGCTGAGCCAGGAGCTAATCTGTTTATAACTGCTTTCAAGCCTAGCGCTTTGAAGCTTGATATTTGCAAGCCTGGGCCGTTGGAGAAGATCTTGCTCAAGTAGAATTTTTCCTATCTATTCTATGCTATCTATCAATTTTTAACGCAGGTCTAAGAGTTCTAAAAATTCAGTCTCGTCAATTATCTTTATACCAAGTTCTTGAGCTTTCGCTACTTTAGAGCCCGGATTAGCACCAACTACCACATAGTCGGTCTTCTTCGACACCGATGAAGTGGCCTTTCCTCCCCGCGCTTTGATTGCCTTCTCTGCCTCTAGACGCTCAAGCTTCTCGAGAGTGCCCGTCACAACAAAAGTCTGACCGGCCAAAGACTGGGGCAAAACCACTGCCTGCTTATCTTGGTCCACCTCCATCTTCACGCCCAGTTCAGCCAGCTCAAAAATTAGAGCGCGGTTTTCTTCTTGGGCAAAGAACTCGATGACATTCTCAGCAGTGACTGTACCCACTCCTTCGATAGCGCACATGTCTTCAAGAGTGGCCTTAGAAATAGCCTCCAGTGAATTAAAGCGGTCAGCTAATAGCTCAGCGACAGAAGCACCGACATGCCTAATTCCCAGAGCAAAGATCAAAGCAGCCAGCGGTCTTTGCTTAGAACTCTCTACAGCCGCAAGTATATTAGTAGCCGATTTCTTACCCATGCGCTCTAAGGTTAAAAGCGACTCTTCTGTGAGGCGATAGAAGTCTGACTGCTTCTCGACCAAATGAGCCCTGACCATTTGATCAATCAGCATCTCACCGACACCGTCAATATTCATCGCTTCCTTACCCACCCAATGAATCATCCGTCTCACTTTCTGGGCTGGGCAACCATGGACATTGAGACAGCGAAAGACTACTTCTTCGCCAACCCGGGCCAAGACACTGCCACAGGCAGGGCACTCAGTAGGATAGACGAAAGCTGCACTGTCAGCTGATCTCTTATCAAATTTGACACAGACAACTTCAGGAATAATTTCACCCGCTTTGCGCACCACCACCGTGTCACCGAGGCGCACATCAAGACGGGCAATCTGATCAGCGTTATGCAAAGTGGCGCGCTTGACAGTCGTGCCAGCCAGGGAAACGGGGGCCAGCCATGCCGTGGGAGTAACAGCACCAGTGCGACCCACATCAAAACAAATGTCTTCCAATACAGTCTCAGCTTCTTCGGGTGGATATTTGAAAGCAATGGCCCAGCGGGGGCTATGAGAGGTATTACCTAGCCGGTCCCAGAGTTTTCGGTCATCGAGCTTGATCACCACCCCATCAGTTTGATAATCAAGTTCATGCCTTAAATCAGACCAGTGGTCAACAAAGTCGCGCACCTTATCTAGACCGCTTACTTTTTGCCGACTGGGCTCAACTGGTAAGCCCAGAGCCGCCAACAAGTTTAAATTCTCGGCCTGACTTCTCGGTTGCTTAATCTCGTCATCAATAACATAAATAAAATAGGTCCAGAGAGAAAGCTTACGGGCTGCCGTTTTACGTGGATCTTTTTGGCGCAGTGAACCAGAGGCGGCATTTCTTGGATTGGCAAAAACAGCCTCATTTTCTTCTCTCAAGGCATTATTAAGGGCAGTAAAACTACTGACCGGCATATAGACTTCACCGCGCACCTCTATGTGAGTTGGCATGCGCGGCTCACTTCCAGACGCGCCAGAAACAGCTCCAGAAGTATTAACAGCAATATCAATTGTGCCATCAGCTAAAACCGCAATAGGCTTAAGTTTCTGAGGCAAGCTCTTAATTGTCTTCAAATTGAGGGTAACGTCCTCACCAACCTCGCCATTACCCCTGGTGGCACCTTTAATGAATACACCGTTTTCGTAAGTAAGGGCAATCGAGAGACCGTCGATTTTGTGTTCGCAAACAAACTCGAAGTTTGTCTCCTCATCTTCAATCTCTAGGCCACGCACAAGGCGTTCTTGCCATTCTACTAAGTCATCTTTAGACATAGCATTAGCTAGACTAAGCATGGGTATGCGATGGCGCACCGAAGTAAACTCAGTACTGGGCGAGGCCCCAACTCTTTGAGTGGGGCTCTCTGGCACAATCAGTTCGGGAAACTCTTTCTCTAGCCGCTCTAGCTCACGATAGAGAAGATCAAAGTCGCCATCGCTCAACTCAGGCGCATCGAGGGCGTAGTAGCAAAAGCGGTGATGCTCAACTTCTTTACGCAACTGCTCTATGCGCAATCGAGCTCCCTCAATTTGGCTGGCGTGGGAACTCTGAGAACCAGCAGTCTCAACCATTGAGCACTCCTTACTTCTTAGTCACGATTTAGTCTAAATCTAGTTGAACTCTATTCTAACTCTAGTCTAGTCCAACGCGGCTGAGAATGACACAATCGCCCTGGGCTGTGCCAGAACAAATGGCAGCAGCACCGTATTTAGCACCGCGTCTTTCCATCTCTCGAGCCAGGGTCAGCAATATGCGAGCACCGCTGGCACCAATAGGATGGCCTAGAGCAACGGCGCCACCATTGACGTTGACTTTATTTTCGTCTATGCCGAGCATTTGAATTGACTTAAGAGCAACCGAGGCGAAAGCTTCATTGATTTCAAGTAGGTCTAGATCTTTAACGGTCAAGCCAGCTTTCTTCAAAGCCTTCTCTGTAGAAAGAGCAGGTACTGTAGCCAAGTATGGAACATCTTGACCAATCGATGCATGACTAACAATTTTGGCTAAAGGCTGAAGACCCAGTTCTTTTGCCTTATCAGCGCTCATTACCAAAAGCATACAAGCACCATCATTAACACCAGGTGCATTGCCGGCAGTAATCGAGCCTTTTTCGACGAAGACCGGTTTGAGCTTAGCTAGAGCTTCAATAGTTGTGTCAGCGCGAGGAGATTCATCGCGATCGACTTTCTTGACCTGACCTTTACCAGCTGCCACTTCAATGGGCAAAATTTCACTCGTAAATGCACCAGAATCTATGGCTTTGACAGCCAATTGATGGCTGCGCAGAGCCCACTTATCTTGAGCTTCGCGCCCAATACCAAACTCATCGGCAACCTTGGCGCCGTGAACAGCCATGTGAACATTGGCCACAGGACATTCCAAGCCATCAGCCAGCATGGCGTCTTTGAAGGCCACATGGCCCATACGCTTGCCAAAGCGAGCAGAATTCGCTTCCACTAAATAGGGAGCTTGACTCATTGACTCCATGCCACCGGCAAGAATGATATCAGCGTCATTGGCACGAATGCGCAAGTCGGCCAAGGTTACCGCTCGCATACCAGAAGCACAAACTTTATTGACAGTGGTTGACTCTGTGGTATTTGGCAGACCGGCATCAAGCAAAGCTTGTCTTGAAGGAATCTGACCGCAACCAGCTTGCAAGACTTGGCCAATGATTACTTCATCAATTGTGCTGGCATCAATCTTGTTGCGCGCCACCAACTCTTTAATCAAAGGGCTGGCCAACTTTACGGCGCTCAGGTTGGCAAGGGCTCCGCCCATTTTGCCAAAAGGGGTACGCAGTCCATCAACAATTACGGTCTCTCTTGTACTAGTGGTCATGACACAACCCTTTTTTGTCTTGTTTTTGGTAATTCCGGCTAGTTAAATGTTACCGGCCCAAGCTGCCAAGGTCCCTCACCATAATCAAATGTTCCGCTTGCTGCTCGCGAAAGTGATTGGCAATCGAAAACTGCTAGATACTGGCACGATGTCAGGATGCCCAATATCTCGATGTATCGACCGCAGTTGCTTTATGATAGAGCGAGACAAAATTGTCTATAGAATCTTTCTATTAGGAAAAACATGCCTAGACCATCATCTGGTTCAGGACGAGATTTAAAGAAAAGGACAAAGCGTTCGCCGCTTGAGCTTTGGCATGCCTTCAATCAATCTCTAGAAGAGAAGCGAGCCGATGCAGTTGTCGAACCAGAGCGCATCGAACCAGGCCGCAGAGTAACGGCTCTGGGTATAGATTTTGGCGTCGGTTTTGTCGCCAGTATGTTCTTGATGTTGTTGCCGGTAATCAATATTTTCATGACAAGTCAGATGATTATTATGATCTACTTGATTTTTCGCGACTATTTCTTCGAAGGGCGCGGCGTTGGCAAGAACTTAATGGGCATCCAGGTGGTTGATATCTATTCAGGCAACTCACCATCGCTCAGGCAAGTTGTCGAGCGCAACGGTATCTATATAGCCCCTCTGCTTTTTTGTCAGGTACTTGGGCTTCTGGCAAATTTGTTACTGCCCCTACTCACCCATGTTATGCCAGTGGAAGCCATTAAACCATTGACGACTACAGTGGCAGCTATTGGCAACATTGTGCTAGCAATTTCTGCCCTTTACCTATTCGTAATACTGCCCATCGAAAGCTACCGGTCTTACGACAGGGAGGATAGTATGAGGCTAGGTGACGAAATCGCCGGTACTTGCCTAACCAATACCGACATGAGCTTCAGCAACTTCTTATCCAGATAGAGACTGGCAAGTAAAACAATGAGCAGCAATCCAAAAGTGGCATATATCTGGGGCCCTGTGACCGCCTTCAATGGCCCACTTGCTGCCTATTTAGTCAAGCGTGGCTGGCATGTGCACTTTGCCTGCAAGTCTTCACTCAATCTCTTGAGCCTCTCACCCCTTGACCTCAAGACTCAGGCTCAAAACATGCTTTATGCCGCCCTTGGAGGAAAAGAAGACGAACGTGTTTTCAGAGACCGACTTAAGGTTGTCGAGCCTAGTGAAGCTGTTAAATTTAACAAGTACGATGCCATCATATTTAGTGCTTTGCCTCCAAATTTTGATGAAGCACGCTCACCACGTGCTCCTTTGGCAGGAACTGACTTCAGAGCAATAATAAAAGCTTTCAAAGGCACACCGACATTTATCATTTCGTCAATCTGGGGCGGTGTGCAAAAAGATGGAGTGGTTCCAGAAGAGCTAGAATTTGCTCGACGCAAACCACTGAGCAACTGGGAAAGTACCTGCCAACAATATGAGCAACGTGTATTAGAGAGCCTCAGTGGCACAGAATCACCCTGGTATCTGGTGCGCTTACCTCTGATTAGTGGCGACACTAAAAGCGGCGAGACCATTAAATACTCAGGCATACATAGCTTACTCAAGGAGCTTGTACAAGAAGCCTCAAAGCCTTTCTTCCCCACTTCATCGCTAAAGCTAGCCTACAATCCAGATTCAACCCTCTGGTTCTTACCAATCGACGTAGCCGTTAGCACTTTCTTCCATTTTATCGAAGACAATGCCAGACCGCGCATATGCAATCTAGTTTCAACCCAGATGACACTCAATCGCGAATGGCTTTCGCATCTGGCCCAGTCGCTAAACTGCCCAGAAATTCAGTGCTCTGAGCAAGACGGCCTGAGTCTACCGAGTACTCTACGTAAACTCTTGCTTGATGATGTTCAAGTGAAAACGCGCAATTTGTACGAAGTCGCCGGGCGTTATCAAATTTTACCGGTGCGTCTTGACAAAGAATACTTCGACAAACTGATCAAAGCGGCGAAAAGCCATAACTGGGGAGAACATTTAGCAGTCAGCGAAGAGCCAAGCAGTTTAGATTATTCAGAGCAGCTTGCCCACTATTATTTTGAAAAATTCGTACCAGAGCGCATTGAGCAGGGTGCTCTCAAAGAAGCAAAAATCAACGGAACCAGCATTGGTTTTCATCTTAGGGCTGGCAGTATACACGGCTGGCTGTTGCGCTCAAAGGCCAATGGCGAACCAGAAGTGGTGCCCTTTGATCCTAGCCTCGACAAGCCTGACATCTGCTTCCACTTTAGCGGCATGACACTATCGCGCTTGATTCAGAAAAAATTGCTTTTACACAGAGCAGTACTGATGCGCGATGTCGAAGCCCAAGGTAATCTCTTCCAGTTATGGCGTATCACTAGCACCATAGAAAAGTTTTTGCGAGACAATCCGATAGCATCAAAAGATGTTCCAGGTCTGGCCGATTTCCATGCAGACGAACTGCCTGAGCACGTTAAAGCCGATTGAAAGAAAAACAGCAGAGTAATCAGCCCAAACACATTGGCATTATCATGCCAACAGCTTTTGAGCTAGCCCCACTACTCGAAGCTATTCCCCAGCTCAAACTGATTTCGCAATCACCTTGGGAAATTTATTCAGCAGAGCTTTCCGGCGTGAAGCTTATAGTGATTGTATCGTTCATTGGGCCAGCCAATGCGGCAGCCGCCTGCGAGCATTTAATTGGCCTTTGTAAGGGCCTAAGACCTGACTTTATACTACATGGTGGAGCTGCCGGGGCCATAAATGAGAACCTGCTTCCTGGCGACATCGTCCTTGGTGCGGCTACAAAAATTATCTGCTCAAAAGAAACTCTGGCCGTGCGCAAAACATTGCTCATGGCCACCACTTCTATTCGCTACTTAAAAGATGGCGCCGCCGTGCGCCTCGACCAACTAGATGGAGACAAAGGCCTAATTGAACAAAGTTTGGCTAGTGCGGCAAAACTAAAGGCTAGTTTTCCTTGTTGGAATGGGCCCGGTTGGCCCCAAGAATTAGCAGCGCGAGAGCCGCAAATGATAGCAGGCGTTGTCGGCTCACTAGACGGGTGGACAAAGGGCCTAGAACAACTCAATTTTGTCCGCGACAACTTTGCTGTCGACGCGGAAGACATGGAAAGCGCTTATATAGCTCAGGTAGCAGCTATTCACGGCATAGCAAATCTAGCCATACGGGTAATTTCTAACAATGAATATAAACAAACTTTAGACAAAAACGAGATTATCCCGGCAGTGCAAGCGGCAGCGCAACGAGTTGCCTTCGTTATCAAAGTGCTTTTAGATAAAACTAAGCCCTAGAGCTATTGCGGAGCCGCAGTGCCAGTACTAGCACTAGTACTAGCTTCAGACGTTGGCTCTTGTGGCTTTGGCACCGGGGTAGATCTAGTTTTTTCATAAGTGCGGCCATCGGCAGTTGTGCCGCTGGTCGAAATTGTCTTACTATAGCCCTCGCCAGTACCAGCATTGACTGTCTTATTGCGGTCGTATGTTCCGCCGTTGCCGGTGGTGCCAGTGGTAGAAACGTTCTTGTTATAACCCTCACCAGTACCAGCATTAACTGTCTTATTGCGGTCGTAGGTTCCACCGTTGCCTGTGGTGCCAGTGGTGGAAACGTTCTTGTTATAGCCTTCACCGTTGCCAGCATTGACTGTCTTATTGCGGTCATAAGTACCGCCAGCACCCGTGGTTCCTGTGGTGGAAACGTTCTTGTTATAGCCTTCTGCACTGCTTGCCGTGGCTGATTTAGAGCGGTCAAAAGTACCGCCATTGGCCGTAGTACCAGTTGTTTCTACCGACTTAGTAACGCCTTCGCCTTTAGTATAAGAAACTGATTTGTTGCGGTCATAAGTACCGCCATTGGCCGTGGTTCCAGTTGTGCCAACAGACTTGTTATAGCCTTCACCATTGCCGCCGCTAACAGATTTATTGCGGTCGTAGCTACCACCATTGGCTGTATTGCCTTCGCTATGCTTCGAGTAAGAATTTGGCGAGTTCCAGACTCTCTGACCATTGGAAGCAGCAGAAGAACTATCAGAAGACTGACCTTGCCCAAAAGTTCGCGAATTTTGACCAAGACCTTGTCCTGAGCGATTGGCGCCAAAATTACTTCCCCGCATGCCGGCTTGCATGTCACCTTGCATACCGCCTTGCATACCACTGAAGCGCTGTCGCAGCTGACCTCCGCCATATTGGCCAGAAGCTCTGGCAGCAGCGAATCTACCACCGGCTCCAGCACCTGCGCCTCCCCCAAAACCGGCTGCACCCCTACCGGCTCCTCTACCACCGCCGTGCCCACCCCTAGATTCTGCAGGAAGAGAGTAGAAAAGCACCGCTAAGGCCACTGCTGCTACCATCGTTGTCTTAGTCTTGGCCATTTTGCGCACCTCACAGAGTCGTTACTTCTCTTACTACGAAGAAACCAGGCAAAAAGTTCAAGCCAAAAGATAAAGCTGTTCTAATTTTTCAATCTATTTGTTCTATCTACTACTTTTTTAGACGCACGCTTTTGTCAGCATCGCTAATTTCAGCATGCGACTTCATGGCAGCCAATAAGTTAGCCATTTCAATTGCACAGGCAGCAGCTTCAGACCCCTTATTGCCGGCCTTGGTGCCAGCCCGCTCAATTGCTTGCTCAATAGAATCGACTGTAAGGATGCCATTGATTACGGGCAGACCAGTCTCTAGAGCCACAGCAGCCACCCCAGAGGCAGACTGACCAGCAACGAAATCGAAGTGAGCAGTAGAGCCGCGAATAACCGCACCCAAGCAAATCACTGCGTCATAACGACCGCTCGAAGCCGCTTGCTTGGCCACTAGCGGAATTTCAAACGCCCCAGGGCACCACATAACTTCAACAGCAGTTAACTCAGCACCATGACGCTTGATAGTCTCTAACGCCCCATCAAGTAAGGGTTTGGTGATAAAGTCGTTGAAGCGGCTGACAACGATTGCAAAACGCAAACCGGTGGCAATCAAACGCCCTTCAATAACTTCAGGTTCGCCTTTAGACATTACCGCTCTCCTTTTCTTTTTCTTTCACTGTGCTAGGTTTATTTTCAGACAGCTCAAGCCAGTGTCCGAGCTTTTCTTTCTTAGTGAACAGATACTTCATGTTATGACTGTTGCATGAAGGTGGCATGCTCACCCGACCGGTCACTTCTAGGCCGTAGCCTTCAAGCCCCACAATCTTTCTGGGGTTGTTAGTGATGATGCGCACAGACGAAAGACCAAGATCACTCAAAATCTGAGCACCAACTCCATAGTCTCTAAGATCAGGCTTGAAGCCTAATGACTCATTGGCCTGCACTGTGTCTTGACCAGCCTCTTGCAGGGCGTAGGCCTTAATTTTGTTGAGCAAACCAATGCCGCGACCTTCTTGGCGCAAATATACCAGTACGCCGCACTCTTCTTTGGCAATGAGAGCCATAGCCGCTTCTAGCTGAGGGCCACAATCGCAGCGCAGGCTAGCGAAAACATCACCGGTGAGACACTCAGAGTGCACTCTAATCATGACGTCACTTTGGGCGACCACATCACCCTTGACCACAGCGATATGCTCGCTGCCATCAAGGACATTGCGATAGGCATAGAGCTTAAAAGTACCATATGCTGATGGTAGTTCACACTCAGCTTCGCGCACGATGAAGCGCTCACGCACTAGGCGATAAGCTATCAGCTGAGCGATATTAACGAACTTAATGCCATGCTTAGTAGCGAACTCCCGCAATTGCGGCACTCGTGACATGGTGCCATCGGCATTCATCACTTCACAAATCACGCCAGAAGGGTTGCAACCAGCCAATCTCGCCATATCGACTGCGGCTTCTGTATGACCGGCCCGCTGCAGCACACCGCCATCTTTAGCGATTAAAGGTGAGATATGACCAGGTCGCCTTAAGTCACCAGGCTGTGATAGGGGATCGACAGCCACTTTTACTGTAGTAGCCCGATCATAGGCGCTGATACCAGTAGTGACACCAAATTTAGAATCAGCATCAACCGTAATTGTAAAGGCAGTGCCTTGTGATTCAGTATTACGCGCCACCATCATGGGCAAGTCTAGCTCGCGCGCGCGCTCACTGGTCAAAGATAAGCAGATCCAGCCTCTTGCTTCTGTAGCCATAAAGTTGATCATTTCTGGAGTAATCAACTCAGCGGCACAGATCAAATCACCTTCGTTCTCGCGCCCCTCGTCGTCAGATACGACAACAAACTTTCCGGCTCGAAGGTCAGCCAAGGCCTCTTCGATTGAATCAAAAATTTCAGAGTCAGCTTCCATGTGATCCCCAAGTACGCGCCACACATATACCAAGCACAGACAAAGCATAGCCCTGAAAGGCCAGCGATGGACCAGTTTGACCAACTTTATTTATGATTAGTATTGGTCAAGCGCGCCACATAGCGGGCAATGATATCAGTCTCAATATTGACGGCTGAGCCCACTTTGAGCTGCCCAAGGGTAGTTACGTTCCAAGTGTGGGGAATAAGAGCCACCCTAAACCAAAACTCATCTTCTGCTTTTTCGGGAATTTCACCGCAATCCGCCACTGTTAGAGAAACACCATCCATAGCCACTGACCCTTTCTCTACAAAGAAAGGCGCCCAGCGACTCTCCAGATTAACCTCAACCACATAAGAAAAGCCTTCTTCAATTATGCTGGCGATTTTACCCACTGTATCGATATGACCAGTGACAATATGACCGCCAAGGCGATCACTCACCCGCAGCGCTTTTTCGAGATTCAGCTTGCTTCCAACTTTAAGGTCACCAACCTTAGTTCGCCGTAAAGTCTCGATTACAGCTTCAACGGCAAACCAATCATCACCAAATTCAACCACAGTCAAACAACAGCCGCTACAGCTAATGGACTCACCAAGGGCAGCATCAGCCAGTATTTCTTTTGCCCCAATCTTGAGCCAACGGCCATCTGCAGTGTCTTTGACTTCAAGCACTTGACCGACTTCTTCAACTATTCCTGAAAACAAAATGTCCTCTCTTAATGGCTCTTAATTGGGCGACAAATCTTGATACTGGGTTAGCAAGAGTTGGGTTGTGCCTGCTCTCTGACCAATCAAATACTGAAAAATGAAACGTCTCTCAGCAGTTTCTGCCGCCGAGTGAATAGCGCAAACACCCGATACTCGAACAGGAATGAGCCCTTGTTGGTTGGGTTCGCTCACTTGCACTTGATCGATGCGCACGGCACAAATTTGTTTTCGCTCTTGCATGTCTAGTACAAGGGCATGCATGTCTTGCGCATTCTTCGGCAAGATGCCTTGATTAGTGAGATTGGCTGCCAGTGTTGGCCCTAACTCATCACGCAGTTGGGTCATATTATTTTCACAAGTAATATAACTGGTATCAAGCAAGTGCCCAGTGACTTTACGAGAAAATGTCTCTACGTCTTGCTTAACTTCAGTAGGCATAGATTTCTGCGGCCGACTGAGCCAAAGAAAGCCATTGATGACCAAACTGAAAACCAAAAGCAAATGCACACCATAAAGCTTAACTAGCTGCTCTGGTCCTATTTTCTGGACTCTCCAATACATAAATTACTCAGCCTCCACTTTGCCTAAAAGCCATTTGTCTTTTTCTTTGTAGAGAGTAATTACGGCTGTAAACTTGCTTTCGAGAGGTTTATTCTCGACGGGCTTTGGGTCAACCGTTCCTGAGTTAGCTCCTTGTTGTTGCGCGCCGCTAGTGACACTACTATTTCGCTCTGGCGCCATCACGACTTGATTGCCTTGAATGCGCACTTGCCCATCATTCGGGCCTCTTTTAATGACCTTCGCCTCAATTACTTTAGCCTGACTGTTGAGCTGCAAATCGCCAGTGAGATTGTGCCAGCGCCAGCCATATACACGTTCACCGATCACCGCAGCCCTCTCTTCTAGGGCTTTGTCAGCAACATACTGTTGAGCCAGTCTAGCTGCCACCAGCAGAGCACAAAAGAGAATGAACCATTTGCTAAATCGAAAGAGCTTTTCCACTTTATCCCTCGTGCTGTAAGCCGAGATAGTACACGGCCTGCCGGCAAGCATCAGTATGCGAGAGCTTCGGATTCTTCGCCTTAACTTCTTTGATCATATCGAGTCTGCGCGGAATATCTTTAATTGGCTCCGAAGTACAGATCCAATAGTCCATCGGGCTTGGCACCAAGCGGATGGTGCCGTGAACAGAACCGACAATGAGCAAGCATTGGCTGTCGCGCCGTTTTTCTTCATCACGCGAAAAGTTCTCAATTGCGACTGTCTCAGCATCAGTCAACCTGAGAGTTTCTTTGAGCATCTTCAAATCTGAAGGATCTTGTCTGAGCATGATCTTCATGTGCGAGTTCTTGACTACCGAATCGGCCTGCTCAGCTTGCCTGAAAAAGTCTTTCAGCTGCTGAGTAATAGTGACAAGCATCATACCGTAGTGTCTAGCTCGTCTAGACAAATCGTCGAGTAGTCTAGCTCCAGCCTTGAACCTCATCAGAGTAGCAGCTTCGTCGATGATGGCAGCGAAACGCTGACCGCGTGCTTTAGAATCTGCTGCCCGTCTACGAATAAACTCTGCCAAGATATAAACAGCAATTCGTTCAAGCCTGGGCTCATTCACTTCTCTGGTATCAAATACGATGAATAGTTTTTCAATATCAACGTTGGTGTGTCCATCAACCAACCCGCCAAAGGCACCACTTCTGGTGAATAGAGAGAGACCTCGAGCAAACTGCTGGAGGCGATCACGCTGCAGTGGATCTACTTCATCAGCAGCAGCCTGAGCCGTTACTCGAGCCAAATCACTCATAGTCGGAACGACACCTCTAAAGTGAGCGTCCATATAAGCAACCCGAATCAAGCCATCTAACAGTGACTTTTCTTCAACGTTTAATTCTTCCCGACCTTCAGGTGCAAGCATTAAGTCTAAGAGCGAGAGCAGCGAACTGATTTTATCAGCGGATGGCTCCCCTTCTTTATCTTCAGGGCCAAGATCAAACGGATTAAGAATATAACCCGAGCTTGGACCAAGGTCGATATAAGCACAAAGCTCTGGGCCAAGCAGTTCAGTGATAAAGCGGTAGGCACCAAATTTGTCTACAGTCTTATCAATCAAGACAAAGCGAGTACCAAGGGGTAAGAGGCGCAGAATCAACATTGACACGGCAAATGATTTACCGGCACCAGTTGTTCCTACTACGAACATATTGTTCGCGTCTTTGCCCTGACCTCTAAAGAAGGGATTAAGCAAAACTGGTTCTCTTGATACAAGAGCGAAACCAAACGGCACACCATCAGGGGTTCCGCAAGAGGCTGTAAAGAACGGCCACATAGTTCCGACGATAGGTGACATAACGCGGTGCACCACGGCCAAACGATCTACACCCACAGACAAAGTAGATTGCCACAAATCAAGTTGCAGCATCTGCCCTCTATCCATCTGGGCACCGCGGTTTTTAAAGATCCGTCTGACTTCGTCCATATTTTGAGCAAGATGCTCTGGTGTGTCAGCATAAGAACGAATGTACATAGAAGTATCAAAGGCTTTGTTAGCACTTCGCAAGAACTCTTGAATAGCCGTAGCAGCCGATCTTGTCGATTCAATACCTTCAATATCTGGTGTGGCGAGCTGCGTACTAGCGACGTGACCAAGGCGGTACTTAAACTTGAGATCTCGTCGAACTTTATCTTGGTCGCACTGGTGAATGAACAGCGATAAGGTGTATTCCACTGACAGTGTGAGTAAGTCAACGAGCCATCCCATCCAGGTTTCGTGGGGTGGCGCAAACATATACTGGGTGCCAATATACTTGCCATCAAGCCAGAGATATTCGTCTGTGACTTTAAGAGCAGAGCCAGCTAAGACAGAAGCTTCTGATACGTTTGTACGGGAAGGTGGAGCATCGCCGTCTTTTTCGTAAAGAGAAGGGTTCAAATCGGAATAAATCAAATTGCGCACGTCTTTGCGCGAGAGAATAGCGGGTCTTAAGTTAGAGCCACGCAGCTGCTCAAAAGCAGTCTTCACCAAGCGATTGAGAGACTCTAAATATTCTTCATGCCGTTGAATAGAACGCCGACCATTCCACATCTTGCCGCTTTTACAATCTGGCGGATGGAAACTAATGACAATATAGAACTCGCGCTGGGGTACAAAAGTTACGTCTTGCACTCGCCGGAACCACTTATCGGTGTAATCGGCATACCACTTGAGATAATCATTATCGGTTTTTAGCAAAATCTGATAACGCGAGAGATACTCATCAACCGAGATATTTCGACTTTTGATAATTATCTGAATGTCAGATTCGCAAGAGTTGGCAAAATTAGCAAAAGTGCGAGCCATAGTTTCGCGATCAGCTTCGTCAAAGAGCAAAGCATTGATGCCTTTGCAGGCAATATATTTGCGGAAGCTGCCGTCTGATAAAACGACCAATCCTTCTTCCTCATCTTCTCCAGGAATGGAATAGATGAAGCAAACGTCTTGCCAGCTTGTGCCGCCACGCTTGTCTGGGGGTGGGTCGTCTTCACTACCGCCGCCGCCTGGGGGCTCTTGGCCGAAAGGTAGCATGTCGCGCAGCTGAGCTGGCAGACCATTGTAGAAGCCAGCAATAACGTTATTGAATGATGGACCCGAAGTCAGCGGTATGTAACGACCATCCATAGACGAGTCGCCATTGCTGCTATTGTCTCGACGGCTCCCGCGGCTACTGCGCTCGGGAGCATCATAATCGTCGTCATCATCATCATCGTCAACGGTATTCTTTCTACCGCGCAAATTAGACGTCCTTCTTATGGGTGATGAGCCAGCACTTCTTACCATTCAAAAACACTCACAGCACAAATTTGCTCATTGCTCGAAAATACGTGTATCACTATCGACCTAGCACTTACTTCAACTAGTTTAGACTTACTTCAACCAGTTTAGACTTACTTCAACTAGTTTAGACTTTCTCAAACTGGGCGAAAACCCCTAGAGTCGATTCTCCTTCACCTCAGGCCTAATTGGACCCAATATAGAACTCGTCCGACCGTTTTTTCGGTTCTATGATGGTCGGATCAGGATAAATAGCGGTCATTTCCTCTGGTTTTGGCACGTAGACCGTTGGCTCCAGATGCAGCTTGTAAAGGATCACATTTTTCCACCAACTCATCGGCTTCAAATCAGTAAACTTGACAAGAGGAAGGCAGAGACAGAAAAAAGTAATTGCGCTCAAAATATTGGCAGGCAAATGGCCCACCTTCCAAGCCTGTGGCACTTGCGAAAGGAGTGTGACTGAGCCACCTACAGCTCCAACCATCATCAAGAGCTGAGGAATTGTAAAATCCCAAAGCTTAAAGGCTTTGTTGAGCACTATCACTTTGTGAATTCTTGACACCCTGGAACTCCTTGATATGTTGGCAGTCCTACACTGTTGTCAGCCTTTCTCTAATTAATTCCCTCAAAATCAATTAGATCCTCTGAACCCATTTCAGCTAGTTTCATTAACTTACGGGCCATGGTCGAATAAAGTGCAGGCAGCCGGCCTATTACTGCCTGAAAATACTCTTTGCAGCGGGCGAAGTCGCCCGTTCGGCGACACAGCTCTCCAATGAGATATTCCACATCGGCTCGACTAGAGTTTGGGCACGAGACATCAACTAAACACTTACGAAACGCCTCAGTTGCCAGTCTCCTGTATTCCCGGGCCTGGGGAACAGCATTGACATCATCAGCGCACCAAGCAGCATAGAGGTAATACATGGCCACACGGAAGAAGTTCCCCCCCTCGCGCTCGGCCCAAATAGCGGCATTGCGATATTGCAAATGAGGCGGCTTATTGGGCTGGTTAAGCACACAGACTTCGCTCGTTGCTGCGAACTCGGTAGCCCAGGCTGATTTACCACAACTAGGACACGTAAGAATCAAGTATTGCTCATACTGAGGCCTGACATCACCAACATGCTGACGCAGTTCACTGTTTCGTAGGCCAGTATCAACCACCTCAGGCAATTGCTTGCTGTTGAACTTGACTCCGCAATTTGGACACTTGACTCCGATATCTGCCAGGTACACTCAATTCTCCATGACGTAAATGTCACTATTGCTGACCAGAATATCTTATGCGTTTTTCAATAAGTTAGCGCCCGTTTCTCCTTAAAACATCAAATTAGCCATGGTTCTCCAGCTGTAGAGTGCTGGAGAACCATTTTTAGCTATTTGGTAGGCCTAGGCCATTCCATCGTTACCAGGCATATTTTGGCGTTGTTCTGCCAGCAAACGACGTTGCTCTTCATCTAGTTCAGCTTGGGTCTTACCACGACCCTTGGCTACATTGGGGTTCAGACTCTTGTTGACGGCAGCCTGCTGCGGTGGGGGAGCCCCTCCGCCTCCTTCTTGCTTCGCGACAGGCGCTCCGCCAGTAGGTTTCTGACCGCTACCTCCAATTTTGGCGATAGCTGCACCACCGAGTGCATCGGCTAGTCGATTAGGTCTAGCCTGTTGCGGTTGAGCTTGATTGCTGCCGTAGACAACTCCTTGTGCCTGCTGTTGTTGTTGTTGCTGCTGACCATAGGCATCGCCTTGAGCATGACCATGACCATGGCTTGATGTATCAGGTAATACTTCACCTGCCCATGGAGCGGCAGAAGCCATTTCAACGTGACCAGCAGAACCAGTATTTACTAGCGGTTCACTATGTCCAGCATCGGCAGAAGCAGAGAACTGCGGCTGTGGCTGTGGCTGTCCGAGGTCACGGTAGCCAGCTTCAGCAGAGAGCTGAGGCTGTGGCTGCCCGATACCACGATTGCCAGCATCGGCCGTGTACTGAGCCTGATCAGCTCTGTACTGCGGTTGGTCAGCTCTGTACTGCTGCTGTTGATCGGCAGTGTATTGCGTCTGACCAGCAGCGTATTGTTGCTGTCCTCCGCTATAACCACTGTCATTGACTACCTGACCAGCGGTGTATCCAGCCTGAGTAGGCTGGATGTCGCCAGCGCTGGCTGTGTAGTTAACTGGTGCCGCTCCTGTGTATCCAGCCTGAGTAGGTTGAATGTCCCCGGCGCTGGCTGTGTAGTTAACTGGTGCCGCTCCTGTGTATCCAGCCTGACCAGGTTGAATGTCCCCAGCGCTAGCCGTGTAGTTAACCGGTGCAGCTCCTGTGTATCCAGCTTGACCAGGTTGAATGTCCCCAGCGCTAGCCGTGTAGTTAACCGGTGCAGCTCCTGTGTATCCAGCTTGACCAGGCTGGATGTCGCCAGCGCTAGCCGTGTAGTTAACCGGTGCAGCTCCTGTGTATCCAGCTTGACCAGGTTGAATGTCCCCAGCGCTAGCCGTGTAGTTAACTGGTGCAGCTCCTGTGTATCCAGCTTGACCAGGTTGAATGTCCCCAGCGCTAGCCGTGTAGTTAACCGGTGCAGCTCCTGTGTATCCAGCTTGAGTAGGCTGGATGTCGCCAGCACTAGCCGTATAGTTAACCGGTGCAGCTCCTGTGTATCCAGAATCTACTGGCGCAGTACCTCGAGCCAAGTCTTGTACTTGTCCTTGTCCTGAGCTAGCGACGACATTAGACACTGCAGGTGCATCCATATAGCCGCGACCAGAGCTTACCTCAGCTTGATAGGCAGAGACTGTGCTTGTGAACTGGCTAGCTAGACCGGTACCAGCAAGAATGGCTTGACCGGCCCCGGGATCCATACCGATAGCAGCTTGTCTAACGACCTCAGCACCGCTCATTCCACCGCCAATTGCACCACTGGCAATGGCAGCATCTTGAGCCCTTTCACTATATTGAAGTGATTGAGCAGCGGTTACCGACTGGCCCTCAAACTGTCTAGCAGTCTCGGTTGTACCGAAACCGGCAGAAGCCACTACTGCAGCACTCATATTGCCGTGCAAAGCAGAATCAACCAGAGCTGGAGAAGCGCCAATGCGCTCAGCTAGCTGCTGATGTTGCTGACTTTCAGGATGAGCGATGGCGGCACGCAGCTCTTGAGGAGATGTATGCGTCATCGCCATGATGTCAGCACCCATACGCTGGGCCGAGACAGCACTAGAGTCACCGGAAGGAAGGGCGTAAGGTGCCGAGTAACCGGCAGCATTGGCGTAGCTTCCGACAGGAGAAGGGTCACCGCCAACCAGTGCTGCAGTGACTACAGGCTGAGCACCACTAGGGGTGACCGAACCATAGTCAACATTGGCAAAGCTTGGCTGAGCACCACTACTAGCACTATCAGAATAGGCCTGCTGGTAGCTTTGAACTGTTGAGGCAAACTGCTGATCTAATGCATTAGACTGCAAGATTGTCTGAGCAGAACCGATGTCACCTTGGGCAGCCTGCTGTACTGTCTGCTCACCATATCTAGTAGAAGCGGTGGCATACATATCCACAGACTGCTGAGCAGTCGATGAACTTCCAGCATACTGTTGGGCCGTTTGCGTTCCACCGAATCCAGTTTCAACAATGGCAGCAGCACTAGCATTGCCATGCAAGGCCGCATCAACCAGAACTGGAGAAGCACCAAACGATTGACTTAACTGAGCGTACTCTGAACCACCAGGATTAGACAGAGCTCTCTGCAAGGTCTCCGGACTGGTGTTAGTCATTACCATCATATCGGCGGCAGAGCGCTGAGCCGACACAGCTCCGGGATCTGAACCAACACTATAAGGAGCAGAGTAGCCCATAGAAGCAGCAAGTGCTCCTGGAGCATCAGCCCCGCCGGTCACGAGAGATGCCGTCACCGCTGGTGTAGCACCAGCCGATGTGACATATCCAGTGTCAGCTTGAGTGTAGCTTCCAGACAGAGATGACTCTCTGTAGCTAGAAACAGTCGCCGCAAACTGATTATCGAGTGTGCTGTTCTGTAGAATCTGTTGACCAGCTCCTACATTCATTTCCATCGCCGCTGATTGCACCGCTGGAGCACCATAGCTGGTGGATGCAGCGTTGTACATCTCTACTGATTGATGGGCAGTAAAGGAAGTTGCAGCGTTGTCTCGAGCAAATTCAGTTCGACCAAAACCAGTTTCGACAACGGCTGCAGCAGCGGCACTACCATGGAGCGCAGCGTCCACTAAAGCCGGTGAGGCTCCTAATCGTTCGGCCAGCTGAGTATACTCAGGGCTGCTAGGTTGAGCTAAGGCTCTCTGCAGCTCAGCGCCACTGGTACCAGTCATAGCCATGATGTCGGTTGCAGCATTGTGGGCTGAAACGGCACCAGCATCGTTAGACACAGCAGCTACAGGTGAAACGAAACCGTTGCTCTGGGCGATACTGCCAGCAGGGCTCAACTCTCCACTGATCATATTAGGTGCGATACCCTGAGCGACACCTCCGTAGGAGGCCATCGATGAGTACTGAGCATCAGACTGGACGTAACTACCCGTGGCTTCCCGAGCCTGAGCATAGCCACCAACAGTAGAGGCGAATTGAGCGTCCATCTGCGGTGAAGCCAGAAGCTGAGAAGCAGCCTGCGAATCCATTCCTACTGTAGCTCTGGACAACATTCCGGTGTCACCACCAGCGATCATCTGAGCCTGCGAATTGGCCGCAATAGACATACTGGCAGTGTCATTCTGGATGTTTGGCGAAGCGAACGCAGCAGCAGTGTCAGTGCCACCGAATCCGACAGCAGTCATCACACCAGCACTGGTGTTACCGTGCAGAGCAGCATCGAGTACCGGTGGAGCCACTCCGACAGTATCAGCAATCGACTTATAATCAGCTCCTTGAGGATCAGCCATAGCACGAGAGAGTTGGTCGGTAGTGACACCGCTCATTGTCATCACGTCAGCAGCTGTTTTCTGAGCCGAGACTGCCCCGGGGTCATTGGCAAGACTACCTGTCAATGCCGGCACATCTCCAATTCTTGCAGTATCGAGAACTGGCTTACCATCAGCACCGGGGACAATATTGCCTGCGGGGTCACGAGCGAAGACATCAGTGTTGACTTGTTGTCCAGGGCCGCCTGGTAGATCAACAGCCATACCCCCTTGGTTGCCTTGCACCGCAGAGGCGAATGGTGTTCCGTCCAGCGAGTTTGCTTGATTATTCAAATCAAGATTTATCGGCGACGAGCTAGAGCCACCCAAGAAATCAGCGGCGTTGCCGCTCACTGGCTTGAGAGCATCCATAGCGCCAGCAACACCTAAGGCATCACCCGCAGCTGAGACAGCAGTAGGTACGAAGGAACCGCCTGAGGTGAGAGAATCGCCAGTAGCTGATACCGCAGAAGGTATGAAGGAAGCATCAGCATTAGGAGGCATGCCATCTAGACCCTTACTAGTATCTCCAGCACTACCAAGACCAGTACCAGAACTGAGACCGCCGCCGCCACCATTATTGGTGTTGACGCTAAGCGAATCGGCTGCACCTCCTGGGCCACCGGAGAAACCAACCGTGAGACTGGCATCACTAGACATGTTGCCAGAGGCACCAGAGGTCAGACCATCAGCACTAGGTGGAGCGCCAGTGTCAGACTTGGCACCAGTGCCACCAGCCACTTCACCACCCTCACCTGCGCTCGCCACAGCAGTTCCATCTGAAGGCGGTAAGCCTACACCGGCGACAGCACCGGCATCTTGCTTAGCAGAATCACCGCCCGCCTTGGCGGCACTACCACCCATCAATTCGCCCTGTAAGCCGTCTCCTTGACCTTTGTTAGCACCATCAGTTGAGAGAGTGCCCGAGTTAGCGCCACCAGTAGAAGCGATTTCGCCGGACTGACCAGCAGGTGCTGTTTGACTACCCGCGGCATTACCGCCCTGAGTACCGCTGATTGCACCACCTGGGTTGCTGGCACTCGCACCGGCACTAGAACCACTGCCAGGCTTAGCGCCTTGCGAGGCACCACTGCTGCCGCCGCCACCGCTTCCGGCGCCACCACCGCCTTTGCCAGCAGCTGATGCCACTTTAGCAGCTTGAGCCTGAGCATCTGCAACCGCTGCAGAAGCCAAGCCAGCAAAGTCGAAGGCCGACTTAACTGATTGCACAGCCAGAAAAATCAAGGCAGTCATAATGATGGTGCCAGAATCGCCAACACCTCTGAAACAAGCCATAAGTAGAATGGTCGTGTTCCAGAATAGACTCCAGAAACAAATAGTGATGACGCCATCAATCCAACTAGCTAAGGCGCCCCGGAGGGCTTGCACGGGCCAGACCCACAAGGCAGCGGCAATCGGCCCCATGCACCACAAGTAATAAAGAAACGCCATTTGGAAAGCGCACGAAATATTCCAAGTAATAGTTGCACTATCACTTAGACCATTCATCATTAGACGATTTATGTTTTTGCTCTGCACCACGTCTTCGTCAGGTACGCGACTTTCTTCTACGCCCATGCATGGATCGATTCGAGCAGTGGCTAAAGTGTAACCTTCAAGAGGAGCCCAGTTGCCGGGGCCCTCAAAGCGAGGCGTTTCCTTTACCGTATACGAGTTTCTGTTCCACTCGGGTTTGTTCATAGGGAAGGCTCTGATGATGGCGCACTTAGCGTCGTCGTACATATCGGTCCCGAAAATATGGAAATACTCATTGGCAATCGTGTACGTGAGCGAGTTTGCTACGTCAATGCCATAGTTGATGACCAGGAAGGTTCCGGGAATTAGGAAAATAGCGACAATCGAGCGGAACAAACCGTCAAATGGGTGAACTTCACCGACTAGCACTGGTGAACCCTGGGCTACAATCGCTTTGACTTGGGCTAAAACAGCACCAGGGAGCAAGAGCAAGATTGCCATGGGTACGAATAGTTGATCGCGTATTCTTTGCCAGACATTATTTGGCTCAGCGGTGAAGTTGGTAAGAAACTGCTTGCAAAAGTCGATGGCAGACAAAGCCTGGTTGATAGCCAGCGAGGCCATACTATTCGCTGCCGAGTTTGCAGCTCCACCAGCTGTTGCCGTGGCCATCCAGATAGCCTTCTCTGGGTCATACAACTGTTCTAGCATAATGTTGTCGTTCATACGACTGATTAACTGGAACTGGGTATCAGAGACAGGATAACCAAAAGTCTGCAGCATATTCTGGGTGATTGCTGTATCTCGCAAAGTCGGTACGGGAGACACCGCAGTGGGGATAGGCACTGGCCACATCTGCACAGGTCCAGAGGTACTATGCGTGACCATTCCAGGACCAACAGACTCTTGATCTACAACCCGATCTGCGTCAGCAAACGTTTTTGCGTGCTTGTTCCTTAAATGTTGAGTTCCGCGGATATCTGAAGGAGAGTTATTGTTGCGAATACTACTCAGGTCGGCCGGGCTAGGTTGAGCAAAAGCTGGAACGGCAGCCGAGAACAAGCCAAAGGCAAAGAGAATGAGAATAATCATTCTATTAACTCTGGTGCTTAGTTTATTTTTGCTGACAATCATTTTACCGGGCCTCACTATTGAATCTTCATTGCGGTTATTAGTCTTTGTCTTTGACATTCGCATCATCCTCACCTCCTTCAAGCTTGCTGTATGTCGTCTTTCTTCTCTTTGGGAGGCAGATCAACGCTGCCACTATGAGCCCCTTGGGCCTGCGCTAGGTTCGTCGTGGCGCCTCCTGCGGCACTGGCAGCTATGTTGCCAACACCGGCACCGCTAGATGCCACCATGGTCGCTCCGCCACCTTTATCAGAACCAGAGCCCTCACCCTTATCGCCGCCTGATTTGTCTTTACCAGAATCGAGACTTGGATTCGGCTTTGTACCAGCTTGTCCAGGTGTCAGACCTGGGGTCATGCCACCAGCAGCTTGAGGGTCGCTGGAACTGACAGACATAGCCATCTCTACTTGCCCCTGCTTACCGCCGCCGCCCTCATTAGGGCCAGCGCCTGAATTGCCTTTGTCGGCAGTCAAAGGCGGGGCAGGTGGAACGGCCGCTACAGCCGTTTCTTTAGCACCAGTAGCAGACTCACCTGGGCTCTGAGGCACTATCCCTTGAGCCCTTTCACCCTGGTTCCCTGTATCCGCAGGAGCGACCCTGGTCTCAGAGTTGGATGTTTCTGGGCCAGTCGACGGAGTAGCATCAGCACCTTTATCAGTGTTATTGCCACCGGGTGTAACCTCTTTGTCACTAGCGCCAGGAGCGCCTGATTCGCCCTTCTCACCAGCGCCGCCACCGCCACCACCTTTACCTCCGCCGCCTTCTTTCTTATTGCTTTTCGCCAGACTATCCGATTTATCTAGACCACCATTTGGCGAGAAGTTGAAAGGCGAAGAAGGTGCCCACAGCAAAATGCCGAGGAAACAAGTAAACATACAAACTTCCCACTGCAAATTGTTAGTGCCACCATTGGTATAAATGAGGCGCTGAGTTATAACAGCTAACACTACCATCCAGTAGAAACGCCATAGGGAGACTTGAATCACGCCTTCAACCCAACTGCCAAAGACATTTCTGAACAATTTACGACTGCCTGTCACCTGTGGCCAAGCGTAAAACGCAGCGGCCAATGGCCCAAGAAGGAAGAGATAACAAATCATCACAAGTTGATAAGCGCCCAGGATGACAAGGAAAATTGAAGCAGTGTTCATCATCATGTTGAGGTTGAGCTGCATAACAGATGAAAGAGCACCTTGTTGCTCTGAAATACTGGCTTGTTCAGGCACTTGAGCACCTAAACCGGTGCCGCCACCGCCAGCAGAGCTAATGAACGCACCAAGAGACGACAGCCAACCGCCGATAGTACCACCGATGGCACCACCAAGGCCACTAATAAGCCCGCCGAGACCACCGCCTGCACCACCACCAGCACCACCACCAGCACCAGCGCCGCCAGCAGCAGCACCACCAGGGAGGGTGGACCGCAGCCAGTTATCGTCTCTCTCCCGTGACGTATTGTACGAAAGTTGGTTAGCCCAATCTTGAATCATATCAGTGTCAACCCAATCGCGAACACTCATTGCCATTGAGTTACCAGCATCGATAGACCAGCTGACGATCACTTGAGTGGCTGGAATGAGAAATACAGCAACGATTGAGCGCAAAATGCCTTCAAAGGGGTTTGCCCCCTCGGCGTAACCTAAATTAAAGCCACGACCAATCTGACCTTTCACCTGACTGGCAACAGCACCGGGCAAAAGAAATAAGATTGCCATAGGAATGAAAACCTGTCGGTACATACGCTGCACCATGCCCACGGCCTCAGGAATAGTTTTGTACATAACCATTCCAGGATAGGGAGCACCAGAAGCTTCATTGGCGACGTTGATTAGGCAATTGCCACCGTCTGCATTAACGATACGATCAAGAGCTGTGCCGAACGACTGTTCAGCGGTACCGGCCATACTGTTGCCAGCAGAAGCGCCAGCCATCTGGGCTGTGGCTTTGGTCAGCCACTGAACTTTCTCAGGATCCCACAATTGCTCAATCTTCCGTTGATTGTTCTCTCGATTAATCATCTGAAACTGAGTGTCACTTACAGGCATACCAAAAGTAGTAAGTTGATTACTGTAGATCTCGTCGTCTTTAGACTGCAACATTGTGTTAGTGGCATTAAGGAGCGGTTGCATATAGCCCATGTTGTTGTAAACCGGCATATACACAGGTGTAACTCTTGTGCCACCAGGATTAGATTCATCTAGATTAGTGCCCGGTGACTTTCTTTTAGTGTCGGCGTCGGCTTGAGCCTTCGCGAACTTCATGCGTTTGTGAAAGTTCCTCTCAATGTCTACGAATGCCGAGTCGTTTGAATTCATAGGTGTGTTCTGCGCTACGCCGGCTGGCCGCGGACCAGCATTTTGAGCCAATGCAGGAGTGGCGCTGTTCAAAGCGATAGCACAAACTAAGACTAGTAAAGAAAACAGGCTGGGAGTACAGCCAATAATCGAGCCGACAACCGCGGTTGCCTTCCTCAATGCTTTTTTCGTTAACTTATTCATCCCTTCTCTACCTGATTGCTTAGTGTGCTCTGACCTGAAAGAAAAAAATGTGCTTACCTTCGTCATCGGTGCATCTGCAGATTGCGAGTGCCGTCTGACAGAGATACCGTAAGTCGGTCGTTCCAGGGTCGCCCAAAGATAGTAATCGTGCCTTGTACCTCCTGGCTGGGCTGCACCAAGGTGGTTTCGAAGTCTGCTCGCATTGCTGCTTCTGATAGTTTATGGTTATTTTCAGAAACTGCAAATGAATCCGGATTGAAAGAGAAGTCACTTTGCCCGCTATTCTTGATGGCGACTGTCAAAATAGATTTTCGAGCAGTGACATTTACACCTTTGAGTTCAAACTGAACAGGGCTAGATGACTCAGCTGGTGCTGCAGGTGTTGCCGCCACTTCACGCTCACGCACGGCACTAGAACTAGAAGGCTGCAAGTCACCTTTGTCGGCTACAGCAACAGCTTTAGCTTTCGCCTTTCCTTTGTCTTTGCCGTTGTCTTTGGCAGCCCCCTTGGTGGCTGGCTTAGCGGCTTTAGCCATAGGAGCAGCCATAGCCATTCTTGCAACAGGTTCAGCAGAACCAGCCTCAGCAGATTTGGCTGGCTTAGCGCCCATACCAAAGAGCGAACCGAAACCAAAGTTACCAAACATAGAATTTTGTTTTTCCACTGGTGCAGCTTGTGGCTCAGCCTGCGTTAGAGCTTCAGCCGAAGGAGCAATACCAGAAACGCGACCAATAATTGAGCGAGCAGCATTGGCACCAGCAGCTGCCGACAATTCTTGCTGGGCCGATTTCATATCTTCCCTTGAGCTGTCAGCTTCGTTCTGCGCTTGGGCAACATCTGCCGCTGCTCTCTGTTTCTCAGAATCAGAGTTAGCAACTTCTACCTCTTGTTTGCGAGCAGCATAAGTTTGTTGAGCCAAGGCAAATTTGTTGTAGGTGTAGAGATAGCGATAATAAGACTGCACTAGGTCAGCCTGCACCCGACGCACAGCAGGCTGCACACGTTTATCGAGAGCAACAGGCTTGAAGATAGTATCGACTTGCCTCTGCCCTACACTGAAGCTGCCTTTGGTTCCATCAGTGGGCAAGCCAACATCAACGCGGTTTAGACTCTCAGAAATGCGGACATCTTTGCCCACAACTTGCTGCATGGTCGGAGTGGACAAAGCACCCTTCCATAATACTTTAAGGTCATCACGCTGCTTGTAAGGTGACCGCGCTTCCATGCCAGTTGGTGTGATAGGCACGAAATTAGAAACTTTCTTACGCTCTGGCTCATCATCATCACGACTAGAAGAACGCCCCGCCTGACCAGAACCAAACAAACCAGATGGACGCGCTGGCTGCTGCGGCGGCATCATGGGCTGGGGATAGCCCTGACCACCCTGGAAGGGCACAGCGTAAGGATTTAGATAAGGATTAGCATAAGGATTGGCATAAGGATTGGCATACGGATTGGCGTATGGATTAGCATAAGGGTTATTCGGGTCTTGATATTGACCGACATTAGCTTGAGTAGAAAGTGTCACGGCCGGAGGCGGCGGCGAAAGAGCGCCAGGAGGTGGCGGAGGCACGGTGCCATACGAACCATAAGAAGCAGCCTTAGAAGCATCTGCCACCAAGACCGGGTCGCCGGTGGGTTGGGTGAGCGTCCCCGGAGCAGCCATATTGGAAGCATTGGGAGCGACAGCGCCACTGCTGCCAGCAGTCAAGTCGGCATTGACTGATTCAGTGCTGCCAGTAGTTTGTGCGTTAGTAGCAGTGCTGAGGAAACCAGCATTGCCTAACTGACCCGAAATCGGCCCAGTAAGAACTTGTGGTAGGACGCGACCCATACCGTCACTACTTGCCACACGCTGCTGACCCATTGCTTGAGCTTGAGCCATTTGCTGCTGTGCTCTGGCATACTCTTCTTGCCGAGCTTGTTCAACATAGCGCGGATCAACTTTAGGTCTGAGCTGACCGAGGAGGCCACTGCCACCACTTGGTGTTTGGGTTTTAGAATCAACTCGGCCCAAACTTCCACCCAGCGGGCTACATCCTGTTACCAGGACGGAGAGGAGAGCTAGAAGTGGAAGTGGTAAGCGCATTGAACTTAAATACCTGATTACTAATTTTCTAAAAAGCAGTCGCAGAAAGCACTAATGCTGCCCCTGTATAAAGGGCAGCGAGATAGAGCTTGTGATTTTTCTGCGGTCTAGAATTGGGCATGTACACCTACTTTATTTACCAAGAAGTTTTGCTCTAACCGATGCGGAACTGCTAGAGCTAGGGGCGACATAACCGCCTCCACTGCCATGATACGCAGCACCATAACTAGCAGGGGAAGATGAAGCCATGCGATTTGGCGCAGCTGCTGCTGATTTGCCACGACCTAAACCTATAGGTCTGGCCGAGACATTGGCTTGAGCAGCTCTCTGTTGAGCAGCATATTGCTTACCGAGCTGACCCATCTCAGTACCAGGCAGAGCGCGGGCTGGGCCCATGCCACGAGCTGGCATATTAGTGCCAAAACCTGATTGCGGCAGAGAATTAGGAGCCATTCTCATCATTTGCGGGCCACCATTGCCCAAAGGAATTCCACCTTCAGGAATACGACCACTGGTGCCAGCTGGACCAATCGGGATTTGATAGGCCTGGTCTTCATGAGGAGCAGTGCGATAGTCGTGCACAACTGGACCATCGTCAACAATCTGTACTTGTGGAGCTGACTTGTACCAACCAGCTTGTTGTAGTTGGCCTTTTTTCAAGCTAACTGATGGTGATTGCGCTTGAGCACTGCTGGTCAAAGCAGACAGCACAAGCGCACCGGTGGTCACCGCCAGATATAACTTCTGTTTTTTCAAACTTTTATTTGCTAGGAACATACTAAAATCCTCTCTAATCCCCTGGTCATCTCATTTCAATTGGATGACCTATACGCCACATTTAAACACCTATTTCATTGGAAATCTTGGCATCGGCATACTGTTAAGCGGTTGCAATATGCTCCGCCCCGCACGACGAGCCATTCTCTGAACCATTTTCCCGGCCTGGCTGGTAGATTTATTACCACCCTTAGATTGCTTGTATTCATCATCAGGCAACGACAAGTCTTGAGTTGTCGCTTGGTTAATCTGTACAGCGGCAGGAGCTTCTGGAGCCGAAGCCGACTTATTGCTCAGACCAGGCTCACGACCCATGCCGCTCATTTGTCTTTGCGCTTCTGACATAGGAGCAGCGCCATCGCCACTAGAGTAGACATCTCCACCACCCTTGAAACTACCTGGCGGGTTGTTGTTGGCTGCACCATAAGGAGTCTTCTTCTTCACGAAAGCACCAGGCTGCACCGAATTGTACCCCTGTGAACTGCGCACTTCAGGGGCAGCATTGCCGCCACCACCCATACCCGGAGCAGAACCTTGGTAGCTAGAAGAGAAACCGCCACCGCCACCTCCGCCGCCATAGCCGCCAGCAGGGCTGCGAGTGAAACCGGAAGATCCACCTCGTATTCCAGGCAAATCAAGACTTTCAGGCAAAGGAGCGAAACCAACAGGAGGAATTGGCTCATCACAGACAATTGGATCAAGAGATACATCAGAACGAAATGCCTTAGGGGTTGGCCGCCACATTGGAGCCGATTGCTGAGGCATAACCGCTGTTTGTGGCGCTACTATCTGCCGAACAGGCTGGCCGCTTCCATGCCTTGATTGTTGAGTATCAGATGAATACTGATTGTCACCAGGCTGCTTCACCCAACGCCCCATATTGACTGGCGGCAACTGAGCAAAGGCAGGCAAACTGCTTGCTATGAAAAGAGCCGCCAGCGAAAACGATAGAGCGATAGGCGGTACATTAGATTTATGAGAATGGCAAGAATTGGGGTGATTCAATCTTTATCCCTCCAGGGGACAAATGGCTATATAGATTCTTCATGCCCTATTTATCTAGTAAAAGAAACGCCAAAAAACAAAAAATAAGGCTTGACAACAGGTTTCTAAGCGGATTTCGCGCCCTGCTCTCCTTCACATGCGCAAGCGAAACCCCTGAACTACTACTGGGGTGACCAAAACTTAATCCTTTTTCCGCCCCTTGTCAACAGAAAAGTATGATAACACCACCAAGAATGTTAGCCAGGCAACATTTTTTTGGGAATGGGGAGATTCCCATCATTAATTTTGTTAACCCAAAAAAGCAGCGCCAAAAATCTGGGGGAAACCCAGTACAAATTGCGAGCGTAATTTTGTAAGGCTTATAGAATGGGTATTACCAATTTAAGAACAGCTTGGCTGCTGCTAGCATGAGGGTTCAAATGTTCTTCTTACCAGCCTGGGAAGCCATGAAAGAGTTCAATCACAAATATCGCTCATTGGGGCACTCAACCATCGAAGGTCAATTTAGAATACTTTGCCTCGCACTCTCCCTAAGCCTGGTGAGCGCCACGGCATTTATCAGACCCTGTCCAGCGAAAGCAGCGGCACGACGCGGCGGTGGCATCTATCTCACTACGCCCAATCCGACCAATCCCCTAGAGCACAACAATCGCGCTGTCGAACTAGGCTCGAAGCAACTTTGGCAGCAAGCCTTAGAAGAGCACAAACTGGCACTTGAAGGCGATCCTGAAAATATTACTTTCAGACGCAATTTATCAGCCGGAGAGCTTAGATACGCCGATTCTTTGCGGGCAGCAAAAAATCTACCGGCAGCGATCACCCACTACAGAAGGGCCCTGTTTGCCGATCCTAACAATGCACCAGCAGACAGCAACCTTGACTATTGCTTGAATGCTCTAGGAAAGAATCCATCAGACGCTAGTTACCGACTTAGTTTAGCCAAAGGCGCAGAAGGTACTCCTGATCACTTTGAAGATGCTGTAGTTGAGTTTCGCAAAGCAGCAAAGTTATCTGACACCGGCATCAACCACTTCTATTTAGGCCAGTGTTTAATGCGCGGCGGAAAAGTCGTCGAAGGCTACGACGAAATGATTGTGGCTCTGCGTAAAGACTGGCCCAAAGACAAAGAAAACACTGAGGCTCTCTCTGACTGTCACACGGTATTGGGCGACACTCTCAAAGATTTTGCTTACAAGGCCAAAGGCTATCAAGACAAATCAGTTTTCACCCGCCGTCTCAACAACGCCGCCACAGAATATAGACGGGCCGTCACTGTTAACCCCAGTAACTCGAATGCCATTCGCGGCTTAAGAGATGTTGGCATTGAAGCAGTGGCAATCAATCCGTCGTTTAGAAATCAAATGCTTTTAGGCGGTGCTTACCTGCTTCAAGGCGATTTCGACCACGCCAAACTTTGCTATGAAAAGGCCTGGCGAGCTGAGCCGACCAATCCCGATTTGGCCAAAGCCCGTATTGCTTACCACCAAGCTGTAGTAGAAAGCGCCCTAGCGACGCCGATGCGGTTGGCAGAAACTGTACAGAAAGTTGACGACTTAATTAAACTCAACCCAAGTGACGCCCAGCTTTGGTACATACTGGCCCGCGGCCGCGACCGCCAAGGCGAAAAAGCAGGAGCAGTGGAAGCAGCCCAGAAAGCCATTGCCCTCAATAAATTTGTCAATCCACTGCTCGTTCCTTTCTACAATAACCTCACCGGTCAAGCGACCGATCCCTCTGCAGCAGGCGGGGCCGGTGCGTCCGCAGCAGCCACAGCAGGCGCTCTTGGTGGCACTCCTGGTGCTGCTGGTTCAACTGCAGGTGCAACGGCTGCAGCCAGCAGTACGAAAGCCAAGCCAGCAGTCGACAATACTGCCGGCTACGCCAAGATTGAAAGCCTGATCAAAGAAAATAAGCTTGACGAAGCGATAAAAGAAGCAGACACTCTAGCTGGGGCCAGCCCAAGTGATGGCAAAATCTGGCTCTTAGAAGGCACAGCCTTAGAAAAGCAGGGCAAGCTTGATGACGCTGCCACTTGCTACAGACAAGCAGCTGGCTTAAAAGAAGCCGGGGCGGCAGACGCCCTGAGGCAAATCAACACTTCTAGGGTACAACCTTTATTAAATGACGCTGAAAAGCTCATCAACGATAAAAACAACGCCGGAGCATTGGCCATCCTCAAAGAGGCAATAATTCTGGCACCAAACCTCCCAAGCCTGCATCGCAAGGCAGCCCAAGTGCTAAAAGCTATGTCAGATGAGGGAGAAGCAGCAAAGGAGAACAAAAAAGCAGATGACCTGGAGAAAGCAAAATAGTTCTTTCTTCAAAATGATTATAGCCAGCGCCTTTTCGCTTGCTCTGCCTTTTTGCGCCATAATTTATCCTTTTTCGGCCGCTGCCACCACTTTAGCCGACGCTGACGGTCTGCTCTTACAAGCCAAATTAAAGCAAGCTGAAGATGCCTATCGTGAACTACTCGAAGAAGATCAAACCGGCGATGCCTATGCCGGACTAGCCGTTGCTTTAGCTAAACAATCATGGCCAGCCAAGTTGCTTGAAGCCGAAAAACTTCTCAAGAAAGCCAAAGAAAAGTTTTCTGATAATCCTAATGTCATTGCTGGTGCCGGATACGTTTCTTATGTTCACTCTAAGACTGTGGCATCGCCAGCGAAGCGTGACCTTTACTTAGAAGCGGCAGAAAAGCTCTGCAAGAAAGCTATCAAAGAAAACCCCAGTATTGTCATTGCTCACCAAACTCTAGGCATGGTCAAAATTGCCCAAGACGACATGGACGGCGCCGTTGACCCTTTGCGCAAAGCTACATCGTTGGCTGAGAATAGTGTCAACCTAACTTTGCTAGCTCAGGTTTTGCTGCACTTAGACCCCCACGATAAAGAAGCAGAAGAATTCGTAAACAAAGCTCTGCAACTAAAAAGTGACTATGGTCCAGCGCACTTGCAAAAAGCTGTGGTGCTCACTAATCAGGGTAAGCACGAAGAAGCCTATATGGAACTGCACAACATACCTGACAGTGGCCGCGGCTCTGATTGGCATTTGGTCGAAGGCGATATTTATCGCAAACAAGGTGATGGCCCCTCGGCCTTAGCGAGTTGGGGCAAAGCCAATTCTTTAGACCCCCGCAACCCTGAGCCATACAAGCGAAAAGCTGAGTATTACACCAATCGGGGCGACGGCGAGCTAGCAATATCTGAATATCACAATGCTCTAGATATTTTGCCCAACGATTTTCAAATGCGCAATCAACTATCTGAACTGGCTCTGCGTCAAGACAAACTTGAAGTCGCCGAATCAGAATTCAAGACTATTTTAGCTGGCAAACCCGACGACCCTACAGCCATGCTTGGCTTAGCCCGGGTTGGATTCCGCAAATTCCGCAAAGAAGGCTCTTACCCAGCAGATTTCACACAACTGATGGACAAGCTGCAAAACATTGTCACTGAGCAATCAGTGCAAGGGGCCGTAATCAAAAATGGCACCCGCGACTTACAAGAAAAAATAGATTTGTCTGAGGCAGAAAAAGCGTTAACACAAAACCGTTTCAGAGAAGCTAATTCCAAATTTACTTCTATCATTGAAAAACATCGAGAAGAGCCATTTGAACTAATCACTCTTGGTGAGCAGTGCTACCAAGAAGGCGATTATCGCGCTGCAGAGAAAGCCTTTACCTATGCTAAAGACATGAACGAAGTATCGACCAGAGCCGAACAAGGCATGAGTCGCATCAACAATCAGCGCAACGAAGCGGCACGCCAAGTCAAACTGGGCGATGCTACCTGGAAAATTCCAGAAGTAGCAATCGACCACTATAAGCAGGCTCTCTCAGCCGATCCGCAATATTCCAATGCCTACTATGGTCTCTTTAGTCTCTTCACCAAGTCAGACAAACAAGACCCTGGTCAAGCCATAAACTACGCCCTATGCTTTTTGGAAGCATCTGAAGACGCGAACCCGTTGCGCAAAGAAGTAGAATCGAACCTGGTAAAACTGAAGAAAAAATCTGGCCCGATCAAAGGCAAAGAAAATTAAAGTCTAGAAGAAGTTGGAGGTCTTATGACTGTCGGTAAAAAAGATGCAAAAACGGCAAAACCTTCAAAGGGTCGGACCGGCTCGGGCTTTAAGAGACCTGATCCGAAAAAAGCTGTCTTTGATGCTACGCCAGAAGAAGATGGTGCCGATATATCACACGACGGCAAATCGGCGCTCAAGCCCCACGACATTCGTGAAACCAAGGCCTATCTAAAAGCCCAGAATGGCGCGAAACGCATGTGGTCTAACTATGTAGCTTTTCTCGGCAGCTCTTTTCAACGCATGGACCGAGACGAACAAATTGCCACCGTTCAGAAATTCTCCATGGTATTTAGTATCGGCATAGCCGCCCTAGCCATCAGTTGCTTCTACTCAATGCTGCCACAGCCACTTCGAGTAATGGTAGTGCCAATTGCCATCGGCGGCGCCTGGTGGTTCGGCACTAAAGTAATTGCTCCACAATTGATTAATCGTCTGCATAAATATATTCATCCAGACGAAGATTAAGAATGCACATTAACAAAGAAAAACTGAAAGTAATTGGAGGCGCGCTAATTGTTTTAGCGGCTGTAGCAGTTATGTTCAATCAGGTTTTCAACTTTGCTTTTGGCATAGTGCGCATGGTCAGCATGATTCTCATCGCTTTGACAATTGCCTGGGTGATAACCAATGCCATGGTGCGTCTGCGCGGCAAGAAAAAAGCTGCCAACACTATAGAGACTAAAGCACAATCGCCAGAACTGGCAGCAAAAATTCAAGAATACAGCGACAATGAAACTGTCTAGTAAAATCTGTCGAAAAAGAAAGGACGCGGATAAGTTGAACAAGCAAGCAAGACCGTTATTACTAGCTGCACTTTTTAGCATGATATGCTCATCGGCCCAGGCCGCGAAAAAAGAAGAGGTGTTCGAAGACTCTTATCGCGCTCCCAATAGCTTTCACGGCAAGGCCGTTGTGCTACCTATTGGCACTAGTTTTGAAGGAAGAATTCAAAGCACCATCGGCTCGTCAGCATCACGGCCCGGAGAGCGCTTCAGCGTCGAAGTCAGTGCACCAGTATTAGCCAATGGCACCGAAGTCTTGATACCGAGCGGTACTGAAGTTATCGGCGAAGTCGTAGAAGCAATTTCATCATCGCGGCAACCGCAACAGAAGGGCTATCCCCGCCCCCTAGGCAAGCTAAGAGTACAACTGATGAGCATACGCATGCCTAGTGGTGTCACCTTGCCACTAGTTGCTTCTCTCTGCGGTGAAACTACCGCCAATCAAAAAAGTGGCAGCGGCGGGCTCAATTCACGCAAGTCAAGTGTCGCCTACGTCGGCTCACAGGCAGGCTTTGATGCCGTCAATCCGGCCTTAAACAATAAGCGCGATCCGCGCACTGGCAAAATTGCTGTACTAAAGAGAGATGACATTCTTAAAGACCCAATTTTAGGCGAAGCGGCCAATTCAGGCGGCGGTAACAACAACAGTTTAGTGCGCTCACTCGTCAAAAAAGGTAGAGACCTATATATTTATAGCGGCTCACCACTAACAGTAAAACTAGATGCACCACTGAAAATTTCATTTGCCGCTTCCAGTGGTCAGTCTTCAATTGACTCGGCCGCTCTAGACGAACCAGCACCGACCAAAGGCAAGTCGGGCAAGCGCTTTGCCAAAGAACGCCCCGCCCCAGAGGCAGAAGCTCAAGAGAGTTCACAGAACGCACCCGCTCCCACTGGTAACATACCGACTAGTGGCAGCAGGCCACGTGCGACGGGTCCTGGTAGTGACTTCTAAATGTCAGTGACTTCTAAGCTTCTAAAATAAATAGCTAAAAAAATCGAGACTAAAACATGGCTTCTGATGATGCAAATTCTCACTCGAATCACTCAGATCAATCCAATCAGCTTCCTTTCGTAGTTGCAATTACCGGTGCCAGTGGCGCGATCTATGGCATGCGCCTCGTGCAATTTCTGATGGAAGTCAATCAACCAGTTGACCTCCTGATGTCAAAAGCAGCACTGCGAGTAGTGAAAGAAGAACACGATTTAGTTTTTGGCGAAGATTTCAAAGCTGGCCTACTGAAACATCTGCAGTTACCTGATACCGTGCCATTGCGCACCCACAGCTTGACTGACTATGGCGCATCAGTAGCCAGCGGTTCTTACCGCACCAGAGGGATGGCCGTGGTGCCCTGTAGTCTGGGTACCCTGGGGGCTATTGCCAGCGGCCTGACTGAAAATCTAATTCATAGAGCGGCCGCAGTTACCCTAAAAGAGCGCAGAACCTTGCTGATTCTAGTGCGAGAGATGCCCTTTGGCTTGATTCAGCTGCGTAACATGGTCACCGTATCAGAAGCAGGTGGGGTTGTTGCCTGTGCTTCACCTGGCTTCTATCATCGCCCACAATCGGTCGAAGATCAGATAGACTTTGTAGTTGGTCGTGTACTTGATCAATTCAATTTTGACAATAGGCTATTTAAGCGATGGAAAGAAGACAGCCGCCCAATCTACCAGGCATCAAAAAGAAGCTAGACCCGGTGGGCGAAGGCACGTATACCTTTGTCGTCGGACTCGTTACTGGCGTTAAAGGCCTGCGAGGCGATCTAAAGCTCAAGCTCAAAGGCAGTATCGACTTAATCGACAATATCAAAACCGTACAAATCGCCACTGCGGATGGTGCACGACAAATCGCCCATGTTCGCAGTTTTAAAGCCGAGCAAAAACTTGTTTTGATGTCTCTAAGAGAGTTCGAAGATCGCACCGCCAGTGAAGGCATAATTGGTGCCACACTATTCACCGAACGCTCACAATTAAACGCCCTAAGTGAAGATGAATGGTGGCTTGACGACTTGGTCGGCCTAACCGCTTTCACAGTAGAAGGTGAAGAACTTGGCAAAGTTTCAGCCGTGTTCGGCGAGACCTCACAACTACTAGAAATTACTAAAGGCGAGAAATCGCATTTGGTGCCTTTTGTCAAAGCACTAGTGCCAGTAGTCGACATCAAAGCCGGGCGAGTAGAAATCGTCAATCTACCAGGGCTATTTGACTAATTTGTTAGCTCAAAAAAGCTGGCTGTTTAGACATTAACAATTACTCCTATTAAATCCAGCGCGACCAGCTTGATATCCGGTTACATATCTATTACATTACTATTTATTGTATTGATGATTTTCAGCCCCCTCGGGCGCTTATAAATTCAAAGCAACTTCTTCGCAGTTGCTGTTCTCTGGCAACCAATTTTCTCTTATATTCCCACCCCTCCATAGACTAAAAAGCCATGAACAGCGCAACTACAACGCCCGTTCTTATCTCGCCCATTACGCAAGAAGAAATTGAACGGCTCGAACTATTTTTACCGACGGTCAATGTCATCTCATACGCTGGGCCAGGAGTTACCGGCGGCGTACCGGACTCTCTAGAACCGGTAGTGAGAAGGCTCGGTACACGAGTCAATTGGTTTGCTCTATCCGAGCTTCCTCTAGCCAACACAGACTTCGCCCCACCGAGCGCTGACAGCGCTGGTAGTGGATTCAGCTACTACGCTCCCTTGGCTCCCAAGCGTTTATTTGATGCTCATCAAAGCGTGGTAAATGGCTATCTATGGGACTTGCTCCATGGCTTTGTCGCTAAAAGTGCCTTTGACCCTGAGGCATGGAAATCATTCCGCGCCCTTTGTCAGTCAGTTGCCTCTGAATGCATAACCGCAGCATCAGAGAGCTTCCCCACCATCTGCTGGCTGCACGACTATCAGCTAGCGCTGGCGGCACCAGTTCTGGCGTCTCAGCACGGCATCGTGCTCTCGCAGTTTTGGCATGCGCCCTGGCCCAAACCGGAAATTATAGCCAGCTCTCCTATTGGCCGCGAACTAGTACAGGCAATGCTGCACAACAAGTTGATTGGTTTCCACACAGATGAATATGCGGAGAACTTCCTCAACACAGTGGCCACATTGCTAGAAGACGCTGTGGTTGATCTCAACAGCTACAAAGCCACCTACCAAGGTCGAACTACATCGGTAGCCGTATTGCCCCTTGGCGTTGACATGCCTTACTGGCAAAAATTAGCCGCAGCCGCAAAACCATATTCAGAAGCCCTTGGTGAAAAGCTAGGCTTAGCTAGTCAATTTATTCTAGGCGTAGAAAGACTGGAGTACACAAAAGGAATACTAGAAAGATTGAACGGCTTAGAGCTGATGCTCAAGACCAACCCATCTGACCACCGCCGCTTTCACTATGTACAAATCTCACAAGAAGCAAAGCTAGACGGTACAGCCCCGCTTGAATATGCTCGTCAAGTCGAAGCCAAAATTGCCTCAATTAACAAAGAGTATGGCAGAGAAGGCTGGCTCCCTATTATTCACCTCAAAGGCAAGCTCAACCATCAAGAGCTTGCCGCCTGGTATCAAGCCGCCACCGCTCTTTCTATCAACTCTCTTAGCGATGGCATCAATGTCATTGCCAAAGAATTCGTTGCTTGTCGAAGCGATCAACAAGGAGTTTTGATTCTCTCAAGGGCAGCAGGCTGCGCTCGTGAACTGTCTCAAGGAGCCTATCTGGTTGATCCCAAAGCACCAGTTGAAATCAGCAACGCCTTTAAAGCAGCACTCTCTCTAGATATAGAAGAGAAGCGTAGGCGTATGAACTCAATGCGCGATGTTCTGACCTGGAATCAGCTGCACAACTGGGCCTTGAGCTTCTTGCGCTTGGCCATGGCGAAATGACATCAGACAGAAAAGCTAAACCCATCTAAAGCGTGTCAAAGTAGGCAGCATCAACAGCTGGCGGCAGAGTTACCAACTTTATCCGCCGAAATTTTCGTAAGATCGGCACGCTTCTTGCTGTTATGTTCGTGGCGTAAAAATTGACATATTCGAGATTCTGTAACTTCGCCAGTTGTCCTAAATCGCTATCATCCAACTTGGTACCATTGAGCCAAAGGTGCTTCAATCTTGTCATTTTAGAAATTATGGCAAAATCTCGCTTCGTCAATTTGGCACTAGTAAGTGTGAGAAATTCCAATTTCTTCGAAGCTAACAGTGCTTCAAGAACCGGCGTGCAGTTGCTCAAACCAATCAAACCGACACCCTCTAGCCGGGCTAAGAGCCCGCTCTCAAATAGCACTTTTTGGCTTATGTTGCGGCTATCTATACTCAACGTTCTTAGTTTCTTCAGACTAGCGATGGTCTTAAAATCACTCTCGCTGATGGCAGTGTCGCTTAGATCTAACAAGTATAAATTCTGCTGCCGCACAATCTGATCAATTAGAATAGCTGAGCGCGTTTTCCGCTCCAAGAATTTCAAACTACTTAAACTATTATTCGGAAAAAATTTGAGCAACTCAGGATGAGCCACAGTTACTTGATTGGCTGAAAAAGAAATTTCGCTCCATCTGCCCATGCGAAAATCACCTTGTGCCTCACGCAGCAGCCTTCGCCCGCCATCAGCAAAGCCAACTACTCCTATAGAAACCTTACCGGGAAAACTAAATCGACTAACCCCGTTTTTGTCTATCTTAAAATAGGGCTCTTTTCGCTCGCGAAGCAGACGCTCGATCTCTTTTTCACTCTCGGTGGTTGCTGAGACCTCAACGGCATCTAACTCTGCGGCTTCTTCCTTTTTAATCACTGCTCTGTTTTGCGTATGATTAATAGAGCTGGCCAAGGGCCGAGCTGCTTTTGGCTTTGCTTTATTGCTCAACAAATTGGCATCTAATAAGACAATTACTAGTACGGCGAGTACAGTGAAAGTAGCGGCCAAAGCCAATAGTGCCTTAAGTCCGTGAGTTTCTCGGAGAGGACCTACCTCATCGGCTTCTCTATTTTGCCGAGGAGCGCAACTACTCCCAATACTGCTAGCAGAACTAGAACTAGTACTAGTTCTAGTGGGCGGGGTTGTACTTGTCTGCCGACGATGAAAAGTTCCGCTAGCTGTCGATGTCGGCTTAGAGCAACTCCCTTCTAAAGTGAGTAAAATACTTGCTACGTCAGACAATGAAGGGTATCGATCCGCAGGATCTTTAGCCAACATCTTAGCCACTACATTTTCTAATTCGCGAGGAAACTCAATGCCAGCCACTTCGCTCATCGATGGTGGCTCTGTAGTGTGGTGCATAATCGTCGTTTCTGCGGCGGTGCGACCAACTAAAGGCGGCCTACCGGCAAGGGCTTGAAACAGTGTTACGCCGACTGAGTACATATCGGCGCGAGCGTCTAACTTACTGCCGGCGCACTGCTCAGGGCTCATATAGAGAGGGCTGCCGAAAATTTCGCCCTGCCTTGTTAGTCCTTGCCCAATCTGCTCGCCGCTATCCATTAACTTAACGATGCCGAAATCGACGATTTTTACCCGCGGACCAAGACTTGAGCCACCTTCATTTAGCAGCATAATGTTGCCCGGTTTAATATCGCGGTGAATGATACCGCGTTCGTGAGCATAGGCTAGAGCTGAGCAGACTTGACGAAAAATTGGAAGAGCTTGCCTTGCCGCTAACCTCTGATGCTCTTGCAAATAGTCCGCCAGCGACTGACCAGAGAGCAGCTCCATTGTATAAAACGGCCGTCCATCTGGCGTTTGATTCATGTCATAGATTCTGATTATGTTGGCATGTTCGAGCCTAGAGATCGCTTGAGCTTCAAGACGAAAGCGTTTCCAAAGGTTTTCCGAGAGGTGCTCGGTCTTCAATACCTTCAAGGCAAGAATTTTATTCATGTGGACGTGTTCGACTCTATAGACGAGGCCCATACCACCTTCGCCAAGAAATTCGAGTACACGATACGTACCACCAATAAGTTCGTTTTGAGCAAACCCGCTAGTGGCCTCGTATGGCCTGCCGAATATTTCACCGGTCTGCTGAGTTTTCTCGTGCAAGTCAAAGCCAGCTTGATTCGAACCGCTGGAATCTTGGGGCATCAACCACTCCGGACCAATTCAGGTATTTTCAATCTCTTTTTAGACTTACCCGATTCCGCAACACTTTTACCGAGAAGGCGCGGTTCCATTTGCGCACAATGGGCCTTGCTACAATGAGAACAATGAAATGAGACCCAAGATATGGACGCAGATCAACACACTGACGAAAATGCAGAGACGAGGCAAGAGCAATCGAGCGGTTGGTGGACGGCGAGCGCTAGCAAATTTCCGGCAGGAGAAAGCACCACATCAACAAATTTCTTCGACAACCCGCCTGTATTGTTCATGACGATAATGTGGGCATTTCCTTACACTTACATGTATCTCTGCCTGCTTGAGGTCTGGGGTATCGCAAGCCTATTTAAACTCTGCGGCTCCAGAGTCTCAGACTACATTTCGAAAGAATCACTAGCTGTTTTTGCCGCCGCAGTACCGCTGCTATTCTTGGTCATGTTGTAAGTGAAAGGGCGGTGGTTCCGCAACAACTTAATTAGTCTACTCCTCGTCTGGTTTCTCCTCGTCTTAACTTCAGGTCTGACCCAAGGAGCCGTCACATCAGCACTAATCAAGGCCTATTGCGCTGAAAACTAAAACACGGCTTGCCTGCACTACACCTCCGTAGTACAATTTGTAGTACGCGAAGGACATAAATGCAAATAATTGGCTACAACTGGGACAGCCTGAATAAGCACGGTGTTACCGTAGAAATGATTGACGAAGTATTGCAAGGCTCCATGGTTAGCTATTTTTCGACAGATGAAGCAGACGAAAGTTGCGAAATGATGGTCGGCTACACATTCTCTGAACGGTTGCTTGAAGTCGGATTGCGCTATCGTTATCCAAAATCCGTCTACATTTTTCACGCTCAAACAGTCTCGCCGCCCTATCGCAAGCTCTACGAAGAGGACTGGAACAATGGCTAAGTTAAGTTCAAAACAACTGGAAGAAGCTCACGAATCACTAAGAGACGAGGCAAGGCAGCGTATTGCCGATCGCGGCGTACTACAATTCCGAGCAGATCCACAAACCATCTTAGCTGTACTAGCTGCATCCGACAAAGCGAAAATGCCAGTTGGAGCCATGCTTAGACAGTGGGTTCAAGAGAAAGTAATGCTAGAGCAAGTTACAGAAAAGGCACCTGATCTAATTGAGCGTGTGACTTTTCTAGAAACAAAAGTCGTTAACTTATGCGCGCAAATGGAGACCAACGAACGAACCATGAAGCCCAAACGGAAGGTCTAGCTTTGATCGTTACTTGCGACTACCACACAAATGTCTACCAAAACTTCGCGCGGCTTTCTAATGTTTCGTCTTCACCACTTCGCGAGTTTGGCGCGCGCCGAACCCTGAATTTCTCTCTACATAAATTGGCTCAGGCACGGCGAAGTTCTTATACTCTTGCCGTTTCAACGAAACCTGCAAACTAGGACGCGCCCAATTGCCAACGGTTTCAACATCGAAGCTCAAAGCCGGCAAATTCTTATCTGGCTGCTCAAGGCGATGAGCAGCGTTAATACCTTGCACAACTTTCAGCATGTCGGTGCGCTCAGTTAACGATTGCGTCTTTCCTAGTGCCGCTTCTAGCAAAGCGGTGTGGCCACCTTCTAACTGTTTGGTTACCGCTACAGCGTCGAACTTCTCAACCAGTGGTTGCGGCTTAGAGCAGTCAATTGCGTTAGTATCAGCCATTAGGGCACCTCAGTAGTAAATTGCACGCTCCAACCTTAACCCTATAGTTTGTTATTCTCAGGACATTTTCTTGGCAAAAATTTGGCATTGCAATCTTTTTTTGCGCACTACAAAAAAGAGAAATAAATGCCTTCCCGAGCTAATATGATAGTTCTGGCCATCGGCAAAAGCAGTGGCTGCGCAGTAGACCAAGGCAGTTGCATTAATAGCAGCAAGCAATCTAATATGAAAATGGCGAAGGAAAATTGGTGACTAGTTGTCCTGTAAAATATTGATAGCGGTAGACAATCAAGAATGCACAGATGCAGCCATTCAGTCGGCTTTGGCTAGACAATGGGAGCCTGAGACTACCTTTATGCTTTGCAAGGTTGTAGAAGACTTTAGCTCAATTCTCGATATTTACGAGAGTGAACACAACGAAGTGCTAAAGGCAGAACAAGAAGCCTATACCTACGAAATGAGGCTGTGGCTAAACGAAATGACCGCTGATTTTGCCAAGGTTCATCCCCAAGTTGAATCATGCCTTGAATTCGGTCGAGCGGCCGAAAAACTCTGCGAACTTGCTTATTCGTGGGGAGCCGACTACATGATTTTAGGCTCTCATGACTTAGAGTTAGCCAGCCGCTGCTCACTGGGCAGTATTGCATCGGCAGTACTGCGAAACGCACCTTGCTCAGTAGAATCAGTGCGCAGCAGTGAACTGCGCAAACTATTCAGAGAGAAAGGAACTGCCACAGTTCAAGAGATTGTGCAAATTGCCACGCCCCCGCCCAAAACTATTATAGTAGCAACAGATCTCTCACCAGCAGCCGATTTTGCCCTCAACTGGGTGGTTGGTATGAATTGGAATCCAGACACTGTTTTTCGCATAGTTACAGTAATGCTACCTAATCACAAAGATGCAAGAACCCATTGGTTCGGCGGTGGTAGTGTCTATATCAAAGAGAAATTGCACTTAAACCAGATTGAAGCACAAATCAAAAGACAGGCTCAGCAATTGGCTGAAAAATACGGCTACGACAAAGTAGAAGCCAACGTGGTCATGGCCGATTCAGCAGCCGAAGCAATATTTGAGCTAGCAAATAATTACCAAGCAGAGCTAGTAGTGACCGGCGCGCAGGGAGCCAATCGCAGCCCAGAGGCAAGAGCTGGCAGCACAGCCATTAGCATTTTAGAAAGACTACATTGCTCAATGATTGCCATTCAGAGCGACTCAGCCAAGCAAGTTCATTTCACCTGGCGCTAGACTGGTTAGTGACGAACAGGCGACGAATTAGTGACGAGATAGTTACAATTAAGCATCAACGAAGTTCTGTGAAGTTACGTTTTTATGCATCGCTGTTTTACGGCCTACAATCAGGCTTTTGAGCAGTCATAAAAAAATCAACAGCAAACTCGGCTTGCACCATTCTTATACTGAGTGGGCGAGCACATCGCGCCGCCAAAACTTTTGTTGCATCAGGATACTAAAATGACGGACCTAACGACCATAGTTGACTTAAGTACAGCCCTTGAAGGCACTGGCATATCTAAGAGCCTCTTAGACAACCGCTTTCAGATTACTGTTAGTGATGAAACTATCGACCCTGTCGACTTTCGCGATAGTCGAACAATCGGTTTTGCCGAATTAAAAAGTGGTGCCATTTTGAAGACTATCAAAGTGCCAACAAAGAGCCTCTTGGATGCCACCAGAACTTTTCGTGATGCTATATCAGAAGGCCTCACCGAAGGCGGCTGGCTGGCCGTAGAAGCTTAGCTTCGTTAGTCATCCAAGCGGTTCCAGTAATTGGCACCACAATACTCAAGCCCATTTTTGCATTCACTAGTTTGTTACTAATCACGACACAAGGCCGAACTTTCGCCGGCTCATGACCTCGTACGAGATCGAGATCGACCTCCCAGTCTTCAGCCTTACTCAACATTGTCCAGACGGTCGCTTAACGCACAATCCCAGAATATCTGACTCAATAGCAGGAACGGTCTTTTGGCCGTTGAGCTTGGAGTTTTAATGCTTCAACAGTGTGAATTTATCCATATCAACTGTTTGGCGGGCGCGATAGATAGCCAAGACAACAGCTAGACCTACGGCAGCTTCTGCAGCAGCAACTGTGAGCACAAAGATAACAAAAAGCTGTCCTTTCAACGCCACTGGATCAACATAACGAGAGAAAGCAATCAAGTTGATGTTGACAGCATTGAGCATCAGTTCAATCGAAAGCAGCACTCGTACTGCGTTTCGCGACTGCACCATACCGTACAAGCCCATCGAAAAGAGCAATGCAGCAAAAGTAAGATAGCGCAGAAGCATTGGTTGGTGCAAGGTCAAGATAATGAACGAAGCCAGCACGGTCATGGTGACAATTACGCCTTTGTGACCGCCCACACTGCGCATAACCCAACCAACGAGAGCCAAACCAACGCATGCCCAGAAGTCATAGTGATTGGCTACAATGACGTCTATGCCTGCCGCAGTGAATAGCACTCCTGCATAAGTGCCGACAACTGCCGCTGCGAAAAGCGCATAGACTAATGCCAGATTTACTGAAGATTGCGGTTCTTTGACCGTGACTACGTTTTGCACTTTGATCTCCTACCTCTGCAGCGCCAGATTGTTTTCTTGCTTCTTAGCTTCGTCGACAACAGCTAAATTTTCGTCGTCGTCTTTATTTTTTGGTTCGCCTTTAGCTAACATGATCGCTCCCATCAGAGCTGCTAGAAGTAAAACCGATGCGAATTCAAACGGAATAGAGTAGTTAGTGACCAGGGCCTCACCCAATACTTTGACAGCATCTTGACCAACGGGCTGGTCACTGAGAGGCCAATGATTTTCGCCGATCAAAGCCGCATAGATAGTGACAAAGCTCAATATGGCAGTCCACAAACTCAAGTTGCGCTTGCAAGAAGCAAAAATCTTAGCTAGTGGTGGCAAGCTCTCGTCGTAATAGACAACAGCCTGCTCACGCTCTAGACGCGGATTGGTCAACATCAAGGCAATTACTACCATAAGAGTGATACCAACCGCATAAATCATGATTTGAGCTAGAGCCAAAAACTGAGCGGAGAGTAAGAGGAAGATTCCTGAAATCGTTCCGAACACACCAATTAAAATGAAACCGCTGCGGATAACCACTCTATCGGCCAACACACCAATAGCCAGACAAATCGACAGAGTCGTCAGTAAATAAAACGCCCAGGTTTCTACGATTGGTGCAGAGAGTAGAGGTGAGAGCAGATCTTGGCCCATTTTCTTGATTTCCTATTACGTTTCTTACGTTTACGACTTACTCTTCAGATTTGGAATCAGCAGGTTTTTCTTCGGCCTTTTCGGCAGGTTTGTCTTCAGTTTTAGCTTCAGCCGGTTTTGCTTCAGCCTTAGCTTCAACTGGCTTTGCCTCAGCTGCTGGAGCAGCCGTTTTAACAACCTCGGCAGCCGGTTTGGCGGCCTCCACAGCAGCAGGCTTTGCAGCGGCAGCCGCTGGGGCCGGTTTAGCTGGCTTTGGCTTCGGCAGCGGCATCTCTTTGCGCTCGAAATAGAAGGCAGATTCTTCTTGACTCAACGTCAATTTTTTCAAGTCATATATAAGTGATTGGCGAGTGTAGTCAGCCATCTCAAAATCATTGGTGTTAATGATGCAGAGGGTAGGGCAAACTTCAGTACAAAGACCGCAGAACATACAGAGGCCGTGGTCAATTTTAAAATCGATCAATTCAAGCTTGTTTGTCTCAGGGCTCTTGTGCGATGTGATTTCAATACACTTATCGGGGCAAACACGTTCACACTGTCTGCATGAAATACAGAGGTGGTCGCCAGTTTCAGGATTGACGGTGAGTGCCAAACGTCCTCTAAAGTGAGGAGTAATGTCTGGCATTTCGTCAGGATAGTTTTTAGTGATTGGCTCGCGCCAGGTGTGTTTGAACACTGTAGCAAGACCACGCCTCACTTCGTTCAGTCCACCAAACGCTCTAGAGATGAGGTTAGCCATGAATGTTTACGAACTCCCGTGCAAAGACAACGATGATGAAAACGATCAATGAAAGTGGAATCAAACGCTTCCAGCCAAAAGCCATGAGCTGGTCAATTCTGAAACGCGGCAGGGTGGCGCGAATAAGAATTGCAAAAATAACCAAGCCGTAAACTTTCAGAATTACCCAAAGGGTGGCGAACAATGTTTCTGGATTGATGATGTGCAGTGTCTGACAGAAGAATGAATCTCTAATGGCAGCAACCATCTGGGGGATGCCAGGAATTTTATCGAGGATGTATGGAGGTATCGGATTATCACCGCCACCTAAGAACATCACAGTAGTGACACTGGCCACTACAAACAAGTTGGTGAACTCTGCCAAGAAGAAGATAGCGAACTTCATGCCACTGTATTCAGTGTTGTAGCCGCTCACTAGTTCTGATTCTGCTTCAGGCAAGTCGAAAGGAATACGGTTAATTTCAGCGCAAGCTCCTGTTAAGTAGAGCCAGAATGAAATTATTAGTGAACAGACCAAAAGACCAGCGCATACATACGAAAGTGCGCCCATCGGATAAGCTGCTTCAAGAGCCTTCGCCCCACCACCACCAATGGCCTGATTAAGACCAACCAAGGCACCACCACCAAGCAGGTTCCAATTGAGAATGCCACCAGCTTGCTGCTGAGTAATTTTCACTAAGTCTAGAGTGCCAGCCATAAGACAGACAGTAACTAGAGACAATACCAATGGAATTTCATAACTAATAGCTTGAGCAGCACTGCGCAAACCGCCTACCAAAGAATATTTATTGTTCGAAGCCCAACCGGCCATAACCAAGGCGACCACAGGCAGTGCGCCAGCGGCCAAGACGTAAAAAATACCAGTCGGTAGATTCAATATATGGAATAGCGGATGATCATTAGTCACTGCTGCTAGCAGCGGAACGGCACCAATAATAGAAGGGGCGAAGAACAAGATTGGAGCAAAAGTATGCATAACAGCATCAGCCCCAGTCGGAGTAATGTCTTCTTTCAAAAGCAATTTGACAGCATCAGCAGCAGTTTGCAGGTTGCCGTCTGGACCAACGCGGTTTGGACCTTTTCGCACTGTCCAGAGAGCCAATGCCCGCCGCTCAATCAGAACCATGAACATGGCGTTGATTGGAATGAAAACCAAAATGGCAATGACTGGTGTCACTGCTCTCAAAATTTCATTGGCTAGGTTGGCCTGCTCTCCTAATTGCTGAGTAAGCAGCATTGGTATAGCGATGCCGACCCCCCAACAAACCATCCACACTATGGTGAAGATGATTGTCAGCCAAGCTAAGGTCAGCCTTGAGATTTTGAATATTTCGTCGCCGTTTGCAAACATGAGATCCAGTTTTACCTTGTTGAAGAAAGACAGAAAGTTCGAAATGCGAGGGAATTTAGCGGTCTACATCAGGAAGGATTATGTCAATCGAGCCAAAGATGGCCATGATGTCTGAGAGCGGACAGCCCTTCAAAAGCTCTGGCAAAATTGTCAGGTTACAGAATGAAGGATTGCGCCAGCGGAAGCGTACGGCTTTTTCACCGCCACTAGAAATTACATAACAGCCAAGCACCCCGCGTGGTGACTCAACAGCGGCGAAACCTTCGCCGGCTTTAACACGCATACCAGCCATTTGCTTCTTGCCCATGATGTCGCCAGTAGGAATTTTCTCCACAGCCTGACGAATGATGTCGACGCATTGACGCATCTCTAAGATTCTAGCCATGTAGCGGTCCCAGGTATCGCCTTCTTTATCGAAGGAGATGACATCAAATTTGAGATCAGGGTAGACCGAATAAGGTCTGGTGCGACGCAAGTCCATGGCGATACCAGAAGAACGCAAACAAGGACCAGTGACACCATAATCAGTAGCTACCGATTGCTTGAGAATGCCCACACCTTTTGTGCGCTTCAAGAAAATTGGGTTCTGGGTAACGATGGCTTCGTATTCATCGATGCGATCTGGGAACTCATCAAGAAAGGCTTTGAGCTTGTCGAACCAGGCTGGCTTTGGATCTCTCAGCACGCCGCCAATTCGAATGTAATTGAACATCATGCGCTGACCAGCAATTTCTTCTAAGAGATCGAAGAGTTTTTCTCTTTCGCGGAATGGATAGAAAGGGAAACCAAACATAGCGCCTAAGTCGATTAGGTAGGTGCCCAACCAGAGCAAGTGCGACGTGATGCGGTTCATTTCAGAAACGATAACCCGCAGATACTCAGCGCGCTCAGGAACGGTGACGCCGTCGAGTTGCTCACAGGCACGGGCCATGGCCCATGAGGTGAACATACCAGAGAGATAATCAACCCGGTCAATCAATGCTTGATACTGAAACCATGTGCGGTTTTGACCTTGCCACTCTTGAGCACGATGCAAGTGACCGAGCACGGGCTCAACGTGCTTAACAGTCTCACCATCAAGAGTTAGCAGCAGTCTCAACACGCCGTGAGTAGCAGGGTGTTGCGGACCCATGTTGATGATCATCTCATCAGTTTTAAGGTCAATCTCTTGAATTTCCGTAGCCATTTTTCCGTCCCTAGTAATTCCTGGTTATATAAAAGAATTAGCGCATGCTGTGTGGATTTTTGTCGTTCAAAGCATCAACTAACTGCTTGTAGTCTCTGCGCAATGGATGGCCTTCCCAATCCCAGGGGTTGAGGATGCGCCGCAAGTACGGATGGCTCGAATAGCGGATGCCAACCAAATCGTAGGTCTCACGCTCATGCCAATTTGCTGCAGACCAGAAATTTGCCAGGCTGGGTACTGCCGGCAAATCGCCTTCAGCCACGTCAGCTTTTTTGAGCAATACTTTGATTACCAGCTGATCTAAATGTGAGTATGACCAGAGGTGATAAACAGAATCAAAAGTATCGGCACTGTCGACACCAGTAACGGTGAGCAGCAAATCAAGCTTGATTTCAGAACTATTGCGCAAGAGGCGCATTGCCTTTTCGAGTTGATCACCAGCAACGACGATTGTTTCAACACCACAAGAATCAGGCAGGCGCTCGCTTGAGATACCATGCTCTTTCAAGAACTGGCCAAACTTGGCTGGCTCCAATGGCACTGGCGGCGCAGCTGGCTCCGCGGGTTTAGCAGCGGCAGCAGGCGCAGCCGGTTTGGCGGCGGGCTTAGCTTCAGCTTTAGCAGCCTCTGGCTTTACTTCTGATTTGACTTCTTCTGGCTTTGCGTCTGATTTGGTTTCTTCAGGCTTAGCTTCGTCTGTCATCGACATCGTTCCTATGTTTTTCTGGTTTATGTTTAGGTTTAGGTATTAGATTCGGGAGCTTTGGCTAGAGCCGCGCTTGTGTCTTCTTTGGCCAAACCGATCAAATCTTCGAGACAACGACCGGTGTCATAATCAACTTTGCGCACAGATGTTTGGGCATACATTTTCTTTCTACGCTCACCATAATTTTCAGTGCGAATTTTTTGTTGCAATTTGAGCAAAGCATCAAGGATGCCTTCTGGACGCGGCGGACAACCAGGCAAGTAAACATCCACCGGAATAATGCGGTCAACGCCTTGAACTACTGAGTAAGAATCGTTAAACATGCCACCAGTAACTGTGCAAGCGCCCATGGCGATTACATACTTAGGCTCAGGCATTTGCTCATACAAAGTAATAAGAGCCGGAGCCATTTTTCGAGTAATAGTACCGGCGGTCAAAATCATGTCGGCTTGTCTTGGTGTGGCGCGAAAAACTTCTGAACCAAAACGTGAAATGTCGAAAGCTGACATACCGACGCTCATCATTTCGATGGCGCAACAAGAGGTGCCAAAGGTTAGAGGCCAGACTGAGTTAGACCTTGCTAAGTTGGCAATCGGACTGAGCACCGGCGAAAGCGCTTGGCCGAGAGCATCAATCATTAGATCAATTGACGAGAGAGTTACTGTCTCTCTCAACTCTTCTGGCACAACTGGATTTATATTACTCATGCTCTTAACTCACTTAACTTGCTTGTCTTACTTCTCTAAAAATCTACTCCCAGCTCTACTCCCACTCGAGAGCACCCTTCTTCCAGGCGTAAACAAGGCCTACAACAAGGATGACTAGGAACATCGAGATTTCAATAGGCCCAACCATTTTCAGTTTCATCAACTCAGCGCTGGCTGGCAACATCTGCCCTAATGCATCAGCGCCGACTAACAATCTTGGAATACTGTCAGTGGCAAGCAACCACGGAATGATGAAGATGATTTCAATATCAAAGAGAATGAATAGAATGGCATACAAGTAGTAGCGCACATCGAATTGCACCAAGGCTTCTTGCATGGGCTTCATGCCGCATTCGTAAGGCTGATTCTTAATTGAGTTGGGGCGGTGATAGCCAAGAGCTAGCTGCAAGACCCAAGCCAAGAGAATCATCCCCAAGGCTGGAAGGGCGAACCCTACTGCAACGAATAAAAATATCTCGCCAAGCTGCAACGAACTCTGATCCACTTTTGTTGCTCTTCCTTACTAATGGGTACTCCGTGGTAAAGCATAGCAGGCTAAAAGCCAGGTGGCATTGCGCCGTAGATTATAGCCAGGTAAGCACCCCGCCAAGACCTCTCGATATATCTCTCAAGACCAGTCTCTGGATATGTCTCGAGATAGGTCTATCTGCACCAGGCTAGCTAAGAGCAAACTCATCAATTACGGATTGCAACTTTCTGATAATTAAATCGCTGAAATGGGCATCACTAGTAGAAATACGCATGATTGAACTAGGAAATAATGGTTAACAAAACCGGCATCTTGAGCGTTCCTCTTGTAGTCTCCTAAGTAGGTAGGTAAGAGGTACTGGAATCCCTTGAGAGCAACAGTTTCAATAACAAACGTAATTAGCGCCCCAGAACACGGCAAAAGTAATCCGATGACCATGCAACAACTCCCGCCCAAACGCTTCAAAGAACTAGATCAACTTTGTCAGAAGCTGGGAGTTACTTGTGGGCGTATGGGCTTAATCAACGAAGCCCTCACTCATAGTTCTTACGCGGCAGAAAACCCCGGTAGCCAAGACTATGAAAAACTCGAATTTTTCGGCGATGCAGTACTGAAATTCGTCATCAGCGAATATCTTCTAGAGCGGTTTCCTGATTACGACGAAGGCCAACTAACAGAGCTTAGAGCTGTTTTAGTTTCAGATCGGATATTGGCCGAAATCGGTGAGCAGGTGAACTTGAGCAAATATATTTTGCTAGGGCGCAACGTGCAAACTCGACCATCGATCACGGCAAACGCCATGGAAGCTTTAATTGGGGCAATTTATCAGGACCTTGGTCTGTTCCAAGTACAAACGCTATTAGTGCGCTTATTTGGCCATCAAACCACTGTGGTTGATCGCGACGAAATCAAAGACAACTACAAAGCGCAATTGCAAGAGTTCACGCAATCTCGCGCAGAAGGCACTCCTAGCTATGTAGTGGTAAGCACAGATGGCCCACCCCATGATCCAATTTTTACAGTAGTTGTAAAACTGGAAGGCAAGCCTCTAGCGGAAGGAACTGGTAAATCGAAAAAAGCAGCCGAGCAAGAAGCTGCTAAATTAGCTTTCCAAGCGCTACAAGACCCACGCTCTGTAATGGCGTAAAACAGCGCAGTAATCACTTCGAGAAACAAAGAAAAGAGCATCACTAAATTGATGCTCTTTTCTTTGTTTTCAATTGCCGTGCAGCTTGTTGAGAGCTCTTACTGAGCCAAATCTTGCAAGGTTGGAGCGCCAGCTGGGGCTGACTGCAGGCCAGAGCCCGAATTAGAATTGATATCAGATGGAGCTAGGTCAATGCGGCTTGTGCCAGGAGCTGGGGCTTCACTTGTAGTGACAGCCACAGGAGCGGCAGTAACGGTATCGCCAGATTGCTCAATGCCAGCAGCATAAGCCAGCTCTCTTGCTTTTGTGCGCAACACCAAAGCTTGCTTGTCAGCTTGAGCGGCCTTGTATTCAGCTTCAGCAGCTTTCAAGTGAGCCTTCGCTGCTTCTAATTGCTGTTTAGCTTGATCTAGCTTTTTGTGGGTGGTTGAAACCTTAGACTCAGCCATATCAACTTCTAAGCTAGTCGGCGCAGCCACGGGAGCCGATACAACCGTGGTAGAGCCGGAAGATTTGCCGAGTTTGAGAGGATTGGCGTGGGCCGCTGGCGCCACCAAAAATGCACTCAACCCGAATGCCAAAACTGTAAGTGCTTTCCTTGTCATGAAGAATCCTCATAAATACTCTGATCTCAGACCGATAATCAACAAGCAATTATTATAAGGAATAACTTGCCAACCGCACAGCGCAAGATTGGCCACCGGTGAGCCTTTTCGACAGCGCACGAGTAAGCCCATCATGATATCAACAGCGATACGATAACACCCCTTCGGATAGACAAGAGATCTCCTCCATCAATCAAGACGCCACCAGTGGATATGTCGGCAAGCCGATCGCCCGTGCGATTATGAGGCGAAAATAATGCCAGGACAGGAGGGCTCTAAACCCTTCTACATGGTGAATTTATGCAAAGAAACTGCAATAAGTATAAATGTTCATTCAATACTGAAGCAGTTCTCTTGAAAGCTACATATCTATTGTTCTATATTCTCTACTTCGCCTGTGCGCGATTGGGCTTTTGACCGAAAGCTCCAAATTGGCTTTTTGCCAGTTTCTGGAGTTGGAGGGCAAGAGCGCCTGAGGGCAGTAGATTTACAACCAATCACCATAGCTTTGCACCGCGAGCGTACCCCGCTCAGAGACAACCACAAAGCACTGGCGCCGGTGAGCTTCGAATCCTTCAAATACTATTCAAGATTCGCAAGCCACACATTTAAAAGGACAAGGGAGTGACTATTTCAGTGACTGAACAGCAGCTAGAACCCAACTCGAAATCAGAATTCGAGCGACTTCTCGAACAATCTTTAAGTTTCAAGTTTGAGCAAGGGGACATTGTCTCAGGCGGCGTAGTCCGTATCGAAAGAGACGGGATACTCGTAGACGTAGGCGGAAAATCTGAAGGCTTCGTGCCACAGAAAGAAGTTTCTAATATGCCTATCGACAAAATTGATGATGTCGTCAAAGTCGGCGAAAAGTATGAGTTCTACATTCTTAGAGAAGAGAACGAGAACGGTCAGCTAACTCTCTCACTGAAGCGTGTTGCTCAGGCGAGAGGATGGGTCTTACTGGAAAACCAGAAGAAGAACGACGAAACCATTCGCGCCAAGATTTCAAACGTTGTCAAAGGCGGCGTAGTTGTAGACGTATACGGTTTGCGCGGTTTCGTACCAGCCAGCCAATTGCGTGTTAAAGGTACAACTCCAGAAGAATTGATTGGTATGGAAATACCAATGAAGATTCTAGAAACAGACACCAAGCGCAACAAACTGATCTTGAGCCAACGTCTTGCTGTGCAAGAAGAAAAAGCTGCTCAAAGAGAGAAGATTCTATCTACCCTCGAATCTGGTCAGGTGGTCACTGGCGAAGTTGTTCGTATCGCAGATTTCGGTGCTTTCATCGATCTAGGCGGCCTCGACGGCTTGCTCCCTATCTCAGAAATTTCATGGGAACGTGTCAGCCATCCATCCGATGTGTTGAAAGTCGGCCAAATGGTCACTACAAAAGTTCTCAAAGTCGATCAAGAGAAAGGCCATATCAGCTTGAGTCTCAAGCAAATGCAGCCTGATCCATGGAAAGAAATTGAAGACAAGTTCGGCGAAGGCCAAGTTGTGAATGGAACCGTTCGCAAGATTCAGAGCTTCGGCGCCTTTGTTCAGATTTATCCTGGTGTAGACGCTTTGCTGCCTACAGTTGAAATGTCTGATCAACCTACTGCTAAGCCAGAAGAAATTGTTCAAGTCGGCCAACAAGTAAAAGCAATCATCAAGAAGTTCTCTCCTAAAGAGCACAAGATTTCCTTGAGCTTGAAAGGTATGGATGTCAGCGACCTGCTCAACTAATTGACTCTGGTAAATTAGAAAAGGTAGAAATTGAAAAAAAGACCCGAGCCCAGCTCGGGTCTTTTGTTAACTAAGCCAATTTTGTTAACTAAGTAAAAGAGTCTGCAAATTTGAGAATTTTGTTTCAATATATATAGAACATGGAACCAGCTAGCCAAGTGGTAGTCTAATAATCAATCGACAATGGCAATATCAAAACTAGCTGGGCTTGTACCACCAATCGAATTGTTTTTCTGGGTTGCCCCCTTCGGCCGCGCTATCCGCCTATTTTTCGGCGCCTTCCAAATCGCGTCGCTGCGCCAATTTTCCTACAAAAAATTCAAAGTCGCTTGCTTGTGGATGGGACCAGAATCATTCCACTTAGTTGCTCTTGCGGCGGTGACAGTAGCGATAGCTCTCACCATTCAATGCGTAGTTGAACTGCAAAAATACCAAGCAGAAGAGCTTTCTGGAGCCGTTATTTCAATTGGCTTGTTGCGCGAAATTGGCCCACTGACTGTCAGCCTTGCCTGGTGTGCCAGAGTTGCTGCCCGCATTGCCGCAGAGGCACAAACCTATTGTGACGGCGGCAAGAATGAAGAATTTGCCCAACAATTTGTTCTACCCAATTATCTTGCAACGCTGGCTATGTCAATTCCACTGGGAACTTATGGCCTGATCATAGGTTTCATCACCGGGGCCCTTGTAGCGCCAATGTTAGGTGTTTCCTCTACTTCAGAATTTCTCCACTCTGCCAGGGATGGGATTCAAATAAGAGACATCATTGTCTATTTCGTAAAGCTTATTTTGGTCAATCCCACGGTGGGCTTCTTTGCTGGTTGCGCCGCTGGTGCCACCACTAATCACAGCAACAACGCAGCACCTTCGAACGCCGTCACCGCTACTTTTATTGCCGGCTTCTTCGCCAATTTGGCCGTCACCTACGCTGCCTATCTAGCGAGATAACAGAAAAAATCTATGGATGAGAGAGACGATAAAGATAACGCCCGCATGATTTCAGATGGCTCACTGGGAATCTTCACAGTGCTGGCAGTGATTTTTTTGCTCTGGGGCTACCTCTGGTTCAAAGGCACCGGAATTTTAGGTGCCACTCAAACGATCAACATTCTCTTTCATGAAGTGGCGCAACTAAACGATAACGCTGATGTTTTTTTAGACGGTATCAGAGTAGGAATGGTCGACAAAATACTATGGCTAAATGAGCGCCATGTGCTGGTGCGCATCCAAATCACAAATAGAAAAGTTGTCATTCCGCAAGGCGCTACTTACAGAATTTTGACGAATGGTATTGTTGGCGCTAAGTATATTGAAATCGACGTTCCCCATCCACCAGATATAAGAGCTGGTCTAGCAGCCTTGCCAGACGAAGCTGAAGTAGAAGGGCTAGACCCAGCTCGACCAGAGCTAGCAATCAACAAACTTGTGATTGCCCTAAGCAACGTCGATCCAGAGAAGCTAGTGAAAAACTATGAAGAAGATCGCATAAGACTAGTTAGGGCTGCCGACCAACTCTCAATTTTGGCAATCAAAACCATGCCAGTTGTAGACAACGCCTTACCCCTAGAACGCGACCTCACTGAAATTGCTCACGATTTGAAAAAAGTCAGCAGAAAAGTAAGCAATCTTTTGGACGATCCGAATTTTACAAACGATCTCAAAATAACCACAACCAAGCTAAAAGAAACCGCTGAGTCAGTACAGACTACAGTGCGAGACATCAATAGCACACTGAAAGACAAAGCCCTGAGACAAGATCTTCTCAGCGCTCTTAAAAATCTAAACGACGCCACCGAACATGTGCAAAATTCAGTGTCCGCCGTAGAAAAAATGTCTAAAGATCTAAAGCTACGAACTGACGTGAAAGACATACTTTTGCAAGCGCGCAAAACACTAGACAAAGTTGATGCACTCTTCAGCCGCCCTAGCTTTGGTTCAGACTTAAAAGAAACGCTGACTTCCACCCGGGCAGCAATCGGCCATTTAGATGCGGTGGCCAGGCAACTCAATCAAATTCTTGACAAACGCGCACCAATAATGCATCTAATGTTTGGTCGCCCTGGTCAACTAAAAGATCCGAAGATAAATGATCCAAAGGCAAAAGACTCAAAGCCAAAAGAGCCAATGCAAAAAAACAAGCAGTCGCTAGCTCCCGATTCAGCACCAGTGCAATCAATAGCGCCAGCAGAACATGCAGATCGTCAAGACCAAGCTGCGCCGACTGGACAAAGGCAACAGACTGGTGAATCCGGAGAATCTGGAGCGCAAGAGCAGAGCGAAATAAATCCTGAACTGAAATAAGACGTGCACAAGCGATCTCTTTTTCTATAAAAAATGGTTTCCATGGAAACCATTTTTTTTGCACTTTACTAGATACAAGCCAGGAATTAAAAGAAATAGAACAAGAAAAAGAAGAACCAAAAATTAGAGAGCGAAGAACTAAAGAGCCAGTAGCGGAAGTGCTACTGGCTCTTTAGTTCTTAATTACAGGCAACGTTCTCTAAGAAAGTTTCTTCTGGTGAACTACTCTTAGAACACTTTGTAGCTATAGCTACCAGCTAATTGCTTGTTGCCTTGACCTGAACTAGTCTGAATGTCTTGAGCTAATTCGTCATAGTCAGCATAAGTGTCTTTTACATGCTTGTAATAGGCTCTGCTTTCAGTATCGGTTGGTGTCTTAGCCTTCTCCGCATCAATACTGGCAAGACGATTGATGAAATCGCCAGAAGCGCTGGACGAAAGCTGACCATCGGCCTGTTCAATTAATATGCGGGCGAAAAGATCATCGCGACGCATGCTTAAGTCTTCGCGGGCTGCTGGATAGAAGATTGTAATGCCATTAGTGGCAGTGAACTTAGCCAATACGATGGGGAAACGTGAAGGAGTAGTTACTGACTTCCCTGAATAACCAGTTACTTGCATGGTCGGAGCTGTCATAGCTGAACCTTGCAGGATTACTACTGGTCTCGAAGTAGACGTAATAGTAGTAGTCGAAACTGATGTATCAGCCATAGCTGGCAAGAATGATGTAATCGCGGCAAGGGCTGCCAACACTGGGCCTAATGTCTTTGTGGCTTTCATTTTAATCTGTCCTCCTGAGGTGACCTCACCCTCGACGGGGGGCCTTCCGGATTGGTTCCAATTTCGCTGAATTGTTACAACAGAAAAATTACAATCTAAAATTTGGAGGGGATTTTGCCAGTTAACACAGCGTGGATGAAGGCCTGAACTACATTTGGATCCCAACCCTTGCCAGCTTTCTCAACAAACTCAGTCTGGACGGCAGAGGGGTCTCTACCAGGGCCGCTACGTTTCGGAGATGCTTGCTCATGGTAACGGTTGGCTAAACCAACAATACGAGCAGCCAGGGGAATTTCGTCACCCTTCAAGCCATGAGGGAAGCCGTCTCCATTAAACTCTTCGTGGTGGGCTCTAACAATAGGAGCCAGATGCTGTAAGTCCGGGAACGACTCAAGTAACTCAGCTCCATCCATTGGGTGATTCATGACCAAAAGAAGCTCAGTATCAGAAAGGTCATCTTCAGCCTTTTGCAATATTTGAGCAGCGGCGCCGAGCTTGCCCAAATCATGCACTAAGGCCGCCTGCCTAATAGTATTAATGGCATCTTGATCTAAACCAAGTTCTTTAGCTATAGCGCACGAGATCTCCGCTACCTGTCGAGCGTGACCATCGGCATACTTGTCCTTGGCTTCAATTTGCGAAACCCAGCCGTCAATGCGACCGAGCATGCGGGCGTCCAAGCCGCCAGTAGCGAAAATATAGTCTGATGTCTCATTAGAAGAAGACATCAACTGATCAAGTTTTTTCTGCGCCGCGGCATCATCTAAGACTGGAGGCGGCTCAGAAACTGGCATTGGCGGTGGTGGCACTTGTGAAGGAGGAGGCACAGTCGAGCCCAAGCGATTCTTAAGGAGGCCAGCTCCCGCACCAGCTCGTGCTTTCCCCATCATTGATGCGCCTAAGCCACCGCGAGGTGGGGCGCCAGCACCAACCGGAGTGGGGATTTCATCGAGTTTACCCCAAGCCGCACTATCACTAGCACCCTCAGTCGCACCACCTTTAGGTGTGGGAATTGAATCAAGGTTGCCCCAAGATGATGGCTCAGCAGTGCTAGCGGTCGCCACCACTGGCGGTTCAACCTGAGCAACTGGAGTAACTACTGGGGCCGGGGCATTCGCGGCTGCAGCCGATTCAGCAGAAGAGACGGGCGGAACCTCGGTCGTGGCAGCAGCTTGCACGGGGCCACCCCAAGGAGTCTCAACGGGGACAGGCGCGGCAGCTTCAGTTGGTGCGCTATCTGCTACAGAACTCGGGCTAAAATCGACGCTTGGCGAGGCGCTACCTGGTCCGCTCCAATCAAGCACCCCAGCTGGTTCGGGCGCAGTTGCCGAAGGAGTCGCAGCAGATGCTGCGGTAGAAGTTGCTGCTTCAGCACCATCTGTCGAATCAAAATCACCGAAATCGAGATCGGCATAGGGATCATTGTCAACAGCCGGAGGCACCGGCGGAGTAAATTGCACCGGTGGGTAATCGCCGGTTGGCAGGTTTTGCTCAATAGAAGGGTTCGACCTAACAGTAGTGAAGGTAGGCTTTAACGGATCGTTAGCCAGGGGCTTCTGCTGCTCTGTACGAGCCACTGTCGGTGGTGATTTTATCTCGCCAGTAACTTCTTGAGCGTGAACTTGAGCAACCCGATCAAAAACAGGCCCACCAACGGGACTACTAGGACTCGACGCGGCTTTTGCACTAGCTGGGGGTTGAGCTAGCGTTGGAGTAGCTGAAGGCGGTGTCACCACTGGTGGCACTGAAGTTGGAGTCGGTGATGGAGCTGGTGCCGGAGCCGGTGATGGTGCCGGAGCCGGTGATGGAGCTGGAGCCGGTGGTGGAGCCGGAGCCGGTGATGGAGCTGGAGCCGGTGATGGAGCTGGAGCCGGAGTAGGAGCTGGAGCCGGAGTAGGAGTAGGTTTAGGCGGTGCTTGTACAACCTTGGCTACCGGTGGTGGGGTGATTTGTCCGGTCTTATTGGCCTGCGATAGAACTTGCTGACCTAACGCTCCCTTTAGAGCACGACGCACATCTATAGCCGACTTGCTAGCCTCAGCCTGCGGCGTACTGACGATGCGCTGATGCAGTTGCATAATTGGCTCGCGCGCTTTCTTCTCAGCAGGCAATTTATATAGTGCTTCTGCCACTTTATCAGCAACGCTTTGCACCATATCAACTTCATTGCGCGTCCAGGCGCGACGATAGTCGCACTGCTGCAGAATTACACAGCCGTGGGTGCCGACCTGACTGCGCAAGGAGACACCAAGCAACGACTTAACAGCTATTAGCTGTAATTCTTCTTGGGCTGGCGAAACATATGAGTTTTGCTGCCCTTCGAAAAGCTTCAAGGGTTCACGGGCCAACAGTGTTTGAGCAACTAAAGCGGAATCAGCAGAAGGCCAGTAGCACTGCTGCAAGCTTTGCACTTTCTCCTGCTGCCAGAATTCATAGCACTTCCATCCGGCCTGCTGATCATCAGTACAAATAAACAAGCAACGGCTGACATTGAGAGCTTTGCCTAAAATGTTAACGACCATAAACAAAGCGTCACCTATTCCGAGGGAATAGGTCATTAAGTTGCCGATTTCAACTAAAAACGTATCGCGGAAAGTATCGCGCTGAACGATGTCGTTGATTTGGGCCAAGCGGATGATATCACCAAGTTCACCCAATACCACACGCATCATATTCAGTTCATCAGACGTTACATCCACAGACCGGCTCATTGTCATTGAGCCGAAGGTCCGCCCCTGCAAAACCAAAGGAAGAGTCGTAGAACGGCCAGTAATAGGCGAACCAGTGGAACGGTACTCGCAAATTGAAGTAACATTCGGGTCGAGTGGATTGCTTAGTAAAATTTGGCAGGCGTCAGCTGAAAAATGGTCGCCCAAGTCCTTTACGGTGGTTTCCAGAATCCTCTTTAGATCCCGTACACCTGTTAGTTTTTGCACTAAAGGACTGTTCATACTGCTCCATCGATACCAACTAAAAGCTTATAAAACCAACCATAACATGAAGACTAAAGCGGTTCTACTAGTTCATCAGTGCTATGCCCATACTGTGCTCTCTCCAACCGACTAGGGCGGGTGGTGACCTCAGAGTGCCGCCGATGGTTCGTAGGCCATAACGGGACGTGCAATCACACGGCTGATAATTATTTCCCCTAGGCCCTTGATAATAAAAAATAGCGATATCAAGCACCTAAATCAGTGAGGAAACAAACACCACAGAGTGGTTTAGTAATAAAAACTTCCCCAAAATACTTGTAAAATAATATCCTGACCGCACCGTTTTTGGTCATCATAAATTCAAGCGAATTTTCAGGGGTTCAAAATTGCCCAGCATCGCAACCACGAACAGACCTCTATCAATTGGAGACATAGTCGGACGGGCGTTTAGAATTTTCCGAATCAATCTCAAGTTGATTGCTCAGGTACTGCTGCTGCCGACAATCCTTCTCTGCGTGGGCCGCATCGGTTTCATCCTCGGCCTCACCCACTTGTCAAAGGACTCAGCAGCACTGGCATTTATACCGACATGGGGCCTTATTGCTCTGATTGGATGCCTACTTTTGCTGATCGGTGGTTTTGTTCTCTATTTGCGCCAAATTGCACTAGTGCGCTTGTTCACGGGCTTTGCGCCAAATTTTATTGAAGCCAATAAATTCGCCAACACCAGACTCGGCTCGCTCATCGCTCTCAGCCTAGCCATTTTTGCCGCAGCAATTCTCGTGATGTTGATTTTCGCAGTAGCCATCGGCCTCAGCATCGCATTGTTCGCTGGCAAGGGCTTCTTTATAGCAGCTGGCGTAGTCGGTTTGATTGTCGCTGGCAGCACTGGCTTACTCGCCCTTCTTTTTGTCAGTGTAGTGAGCCATATGTCGTTGTCGAGCATGGCCATTGAAAAAGACGATCTCGGCACCATCATCTCTCACTCCCTCTCGCTCTCCTCTCGCTCTTTTGTCCGCTCAATTTTGTTTTATTTGTTAACAACAAGCGCCATTGCTCTTTTGGCTTATCCCCTCTCTTTGCCCCTGATTATCATTCTTATTGGTTACAGCGTTAGTCAAGGCATCATTAGCGGAACACACCAGTCAGCCACTGAATTGCCAATATACTTGCAAATAATTTCGCAAGTATGGGAACAGTTAGTCAGCATGATAGTGACGCCAATTAGCTTTACCTGTTTTGGCCTCTACTACTGCGATTTGCGCATGCGCCAAGAAGGCCTTGATTTAATAGAAAAAGTAGAGCTGATGCAGGCCGAAAACAGCACTGAACTAGAGCCTCAATAAGAAATGGATTCAAGAAACATTGCCAAAGAAATTGCAGAAGTAGCCAAAGACTATGACTATCAGCAACCGCCTGGCCTACTGATCAAGATTCAAGAAATAATAACCAGCATCATCAGAGCTATTCATGACCTTCTCAGCCTAATCGAGCTACCTCAAACTGGAAGCAGCGATACCAAGCTAGTTGGCGATCTTTTGCAAACACTGGTTTTAATAGTTGCTGTTATAGCAGCAGCAGTGGTAACAATTGTCATAGTTCGTAGGCTGAAGCAAATCGAAACTGAGCGACTCGCTGGCGGCCAGCTGATAGTAAGAGAAAGCGAACTCGACAGCAAAGGCTGGCGTAGCCTTGCCACGCAATTGCTCGAAGAAAATTCAACCAAAGAAGCTTGTCGAGCCATTTATATGAGTTGCTTACGTTTGCTTGATGAAGATAAAATTGCCGTCTTTGCACCAACGAAAACAAACTATGAGTATTTCTACGCACTCAAACAAAAGCCATCTATAGCCCAATATTTTAGACCGCTTGTAGATACTGTCGAGCTAATCTGGTTTGGCAATAAAGAAGCAGAAAAGAGCGACTATACTGACTGCCTCAATCTACTCGATGAAATAGAAAAAGCTGCTGCGCAAATTAAGGTTCCCCCCTATCCAGCGGACAAAGACCGATGAGCGCGCCAGTCATATTCAAACGCGATTTAGTCTTACAGTTGCTGGCCCTAGTGGCTGTCTGCGGCTTGCTTGTCTACGCCAGTTTATCGAGCGACAAACAACTCAATAAAATCCTGCCCGAAGCTCACACCTGGGCATCCACCACCAATTTAAGACCAAGCGGCATGAGCGCTTGCTTTGAATTGACCGAAAAGCTATTCGCCCCACAAAGAACAGTAAAGAAATGGGAGCTGCCCTATCGCATGCTCGGTGGCTCAAAGAAGGCAAGCGAGCAAGGCAGTAGCAACTCCGCAAAATTGTCGGCCATACAGCCACTACCAATGGTTCATGGTGTGCTGATCATTGTCAGTCCTGATCAGTCACTGGCTAACTTTGAAGTCGAAGAAATACTTTCGTGGGTCGAGCGCGGCAACTATCTAGTCTACTTAGACAGCTTTATTCTGCGCACTTCCCGACGGCTCCTCGATAAAACGGCGATGGCAGTAAGACAACTTGAACCACCTGCAAACAACAGAAAAACTGATCCGCGCTTCGATGTTAGATTCTACGATCATCTGCGCCAGTTGACGGTATCAGCAGATCACAGTATAAAAGGTGGTGGCAAAATTGCCACTGTCGACGGAGCCTGCATTATTGCTGAAAAAGAGTACGGCAAAGGCAGAATCTTAGTAGCCAGCTGCCCAAGTCTTGTCAGCAACCGCCAAATAAGCCAGGTCCAATACTGGTCAAATTTTCAGTTCATGTACAACTGGCTTGCCACTACAGAAGGTGAGATTTACTTCGACGAACGCTGCCACGGGCTTAGTCAGGGCATTAACGTCTTTTATTATTTCTTGCGAGGTCCAACCGGCTGCGTATTGGCCCAGCTAGGTCTCTTGCTTCTAGTGGCGGTGCTCAGCACTAATCAGCGCTTCGGTGCCGCCACGCCAATTAAAGTGAGCCGCCAAATTTCCAATCTTGAGCACATTAACGGTCTTTCTAACACTTATATGCGAGCCAAAGCCAAACAGGCGGTAATTGAAATTATCTGGCAAAGCGTTAGGCTTAAGCTATGCAAGTTCTTGCAAATTTCCCCCCATGAATCGAGAGAACGCCTGCTTGAAGAGCTAAAGGCAAACGGCGGTGAGCAGACATCATCAATGGCCATAATTGCCGAGCAGTGCGAAAAAGCAATAAGCAATAGAGATCTAAGCGATGCTCAGTTGATAGAGCTGGTCGAGTCTTGCGATAAGATATCTCAGAGAACAGATAAGCAGATGACAAGTAATCAGTTAAACAGGGGACAAGATGCAGCAACCAGCAGTACCGACCGTGAGTAACGAAGAGCTGCGCCAAGTCAAAGAAACTTTTGATCGGTTGCGCTCGGCCTTAAGCGAGAACATCGTTGGTCAAGATCGGGTCATCGATCAACTTTTAACCGCTGTGCTTGCTGATGGCCATGTCCTACTCGAAGGTGTGCCTGGAACGGCCAAGACCATGCTCGTCAAGACCACCGCAGCCTTAGTCGGGGCAAATTTTGGTCGAGTTCAGCTCACCCCAGACATGCTTCCCTCTGACATCCTTGGCACCAATGTTTACGATCTAACTTCTCGCACATTCACACTACGCAAGGGCCCAATCTTCACGGGCATGCTACTGGCCGACGAAATTAACCGCACCCCACCAAAGACGCAATCAGCTTTGTTGGAGGGCATGGAAGAACGGCAGGTTACTCTCGACGGCCAAACCCACAAATTACCAGATCTGTTTATGGTTGTAGCCACCCAAAACCCAGTAGAGTTCGAAGGCACCTATCCTCTGCCCGAAGCACAACTCGATCGCTTCATGCTTAAAATATTGATTTCTTATCCTGAAGGCGACGCCGAAAAGCAGATGTTGCGCAATTGGCAATCAGGTCACTACACCCGCTTTTCATCACCTATCGAAGCGGTCTGCAGCGAAGCTGACATAATCAAGTGTCGTCAATTTTTGGTACACATAAAAGTTGAAGAAAGCATCCTAGACTATTTGGTGGCACTAACCAATAAATCACGCAATATGTCCGATGTCTCCCTCGGAGCCAGCCCAAGAGCTGGACTAGCATGGTTGGCCGCGGCAAAGGCCCATGCTGCCATCGAAGGACGCGACTTTGTCACACCTGACAATATCAAGTTTGTCGCTGAACCTGTTCTGCGCCATCGTTTGATTCTTACAGCTGAATCAGAATTAGATGGTGTCACGGTTAATCAAGTAATCACCAACCTGCTGCGACAAGTACCAGTGCCAAGATAATAGCGGGAAGAAAAGATTTGACCGCAAGTGCACGGCTATACCTAATATTGATACTAGCAATGGTGCCACTTGCGGCAGCAGCCTGGTTGCCTACTTTCGCCTCTCAACTAACAAAAGCGGGGCTAGCAATAGATATTCTTTTGCTGATTGCGTTGATGTATGAGTACCGAATTACTCCTCGCACCACCACTGTTAAAGCCATAAGAAATGTCGAAGAAAGACTATCTATTGGTCGCGAAAACAAAGTAACCATAGAAATCAACTATACAGGGCAAACTCCTCTCAAGTGCCAAGTAAAAGATGATGCACCCAGCGCCCTAGCTACTGATACAGCTAGCAATATTCTCATTCCAATTTTTAGCTGCGTGCTCCAACCGGCTCAGAGCACGATCCTAACTTACATACTTCAGCCGAGAAAGCGCGGCTCGTACAAGTTTGGCAAACTCAGTGTGCGTTACTTGAGTAGACTCGGCCTCACCTGGCGCGAAATCAAATTTGAATTGGACAAAGACGTAAAAGTGTACAGCGACCTCAAGGCCCTGCACGAACTTTCAGTTAAGCTTTCACACTCCTCTGAACTAGGTGAATTGCATCAAAAGAAACGAGGACAGGGCACTGAGTTTGCTTCACTGCGCGAATATGCAGTAGGCGATGACAGCAAGGCCATCGACTGGAATGCCACAGCTCGCCGCGATCGACCAGTAGTTAGGACATACGAAACAGAACAAGAACAACGCCTGCTAATATTGGTTGATGCTGGTCGCATGATGGTGAGCGATCTTGATGGCCTCACCCGTTTCGATCGGGCCCTCAACGCCGCTCTTTGCCTGGCACTGACGGGCTTAACTCATAACGATCAAGTGGGAATCGGCATTTTTGCTGACAAGCCCCTGCTCTACTTGCCACCCAAACGGGGCAAACAAAACATGAATCGAATACTAGAGGCAACCTTTGCTGTTGCACCGCGCATGGTAGAGCCAGACTATGCCGGTATTCTGTCTTACTTTGCCTCAGCGCAAAAAGGACGCTCTCTCATGGTGGTTCTCACCGATTTAACAGACCCAACAGGCTCTCAAGCTCTACTCAGGGGGCTCGCCAACCTCTCCCCCCGACATCTGCCATTCTGTGTTACTTTGAAAGATCGTCAGGTCGTAAACCTAGCCAATAGTAACGCCGACGAGCTAAAGGCAAAAGCACGCGAAACTAAGAAAAGAACTGACACAGTGGAGGCTATTTACAAGAAAGCAATTGCTATAGATTTGCTTAGCCAACGCGAGCTAGCCCTTTCTGTTCTGACAAGACGAGGATGTCTTGTGCTCGATTGCCCACCCCAAGATCTATCTGACAAACTAGTAGAAAAATATCTTGAAATTAAATCAAGAGCGCGACTTTAAGATAGGCCCGCAGTACTAACTAAGGACAATCGAAATGGCCAGGGCCAAGCTCTACGTCTATAAATTTGTAACAGCTTTGGTAGCGATGACCATGGCTTTAGCTCTTTCTTACCTAGGCAATTTCAACCAAGTAAACAATAAAGCCCAAGCCGACAATGCTAAGAATCATAGTATGACTTTTGCCACGGGCCAGGAAGCTCTAGACAGCCACCAACTAGACAAGTGCAAACAATCCATCGCCTTATTAAAAAGCAGTCCCAGCGGTATCGTAGCCGGCCTCGCCTTGGAAAGCCGAATGCTCTCCAAGCGAGGCCATTTCAAAGAAGCTGTAGCCCTCCTAAGTCAGGCCACAAAAAAATATCCGAATAACGCTACTCTACTCTCAGAGCGGGCTCAGGTTTATGGCTATTTGGACGATGAAGAAAAATCGTGCGACGACTATATTGCCGCCTCGAAATGCATCAATATGAACAGCGACGATTGCCTCACAATCGTCAAAGGTCTAGCCGACTACGAGAAGTGGAATGAAGCCTTAGCAATTGCCCAAGTCGGTATCAAACAAAAACCGCCAAGTGGAGGCCTTTGCGCTCAAGCTGGTGATGTTGCGCGAAGATTGAACAAACTGAATCTCGCCGAAGAATTGATCGAGAAGGCTTTGGCTATCGGGCCAGTCAAAGCCTCTACCATTCAAGAGCTGGCGTCATTGCACAAAGTAATGAAAAAATGGCCGGCCGTAGTTAATGATTGCAAAAGGCTGAAGAAGGCTATTCCTAATGCAGAACAGCACATCACCTATGCCCGCTGCCTTGAAATGAGCGGTGAAGCGAATATTGAATTAAAGCATTACGAAGAGGCTGTGGCTGACTTTAGTCACGCCATTAAAATTTCTCCACTCAAGGCTTCGATTTTCAAAGAGCGAGCCCTTGCCTATGAGAAGTTAGGAAAAAATGACCTAGCAAAAAAAGATCTGGTCGCCGCTAAAAGAATTGATGATTCGTTTTAGCATCTAAACTTAAACAAGATCGTTATCGCAAGCGTACTTCACAAGCGCTGTACGACTCTTCAAGTTGAGTTTTTTACGAATTCGAGAAGCGTGCAATTCTACAGTTGACTCGGTCAAGAACAAACGTTGAGCTATCTCTTTATTGGCAAAACCTGAGGCAATTAGCTTAAGCACTTCCATCTCGCGCGAAGAAAGAGGTGGCGATTCATCGGCATTGGACCGTTCGTCTGCCCTTGTTAGAACCTTAGGAGATGGCGCTTTAGCAGCAACTTCAAGAGCATTGGTAAGCTGCTGAGTAAGATTGCCGAGAAGATTCATATGAAAGAGCTGGTCTTTAACTTGGTGATAGGTCTGGCAATGAGAAAGAGCAATAGAAGCTTGAGCTGCTGTCAGTTCAATGGTTTCAAGATCAGCCTCGCTCCAAGTGCGACTGTGGTCGCCAAGCACAAGAACGACGACACCATATTGAGTGCCTTGGTGCGACAGGGGAGCCCCTGCCATGGCTCTAATACCACTCTCGAGAAGCGAGTCAACGTCACGCTCACTCAACTGTCCGCGTTGGCGCAGCTGCTCAACTTCGTTGACGGCAACAGTCTTTTGCTGGAAGAGAGAAAGAGCAAACATAGGAAATTGCCCAGTGCGACCGAGGCCAAGTGGGGAGAGATCCGGCTCAACATACTCATGAGTTACCATAGGATGAGACGGACCATCAGTGCGGATAACTAGACAGCGGGTGGCCTTAAAAATGCGGCCAAGGCTATCGGCTAGCGTCTGCAATAAGTGGTCACGATCGAGTGATGAATGCAGTTTACAGACTGTTTGCCGCAGCCAACGCTCAAAGCCCATACGCTTTGTCGCCTCATCTAGATCATCGGTCGCCCCGCTGGCACCTCCGGCACGAACTTTGTTAGAACGGCTACCAGAGCTAGAGCTAGTACCGGCACCAGATTCAGCACCATCGCCACTGGCAAGAAAATCTCGAGGTATAAACTGCAAGCGCACCAGAGAATCGCCTTCACCGGTTAGAGAAACTAGTGCCGCAGCACAACCAATTTGCCTCAAGTCAGAAGCCGAAACAGAGAAACAACTACTACCGTCAGCGCGCCCTAACGACTGCTGCAAGGCATCAAGAAAATTTTTGGACCCAGGAAACACCTTAGCCAAGGACTGCCCAATCAGGCTCTTGTCACCACTAGCAAATAGATTACGAGCGCTGGAATTAGCGCTTTCCACAACTAGCGAATGTCGCTTCAGCAAGACAGTTGGTAAAGTCGACTCGATCGAGGGAATCACCACCGCACCCTCATCTAGCGCACTCAAGCGGCCGAGATGACCAGCAAGCAGGCGCGCTATTATTTGCCCTAGATCAAGTAATTCTTCTGAAAATCCACCGGCTGAAACCGCTCTCTCCATCAGCACGAGGCCAGTGATTCGGTTGGCCAATACAACAGGGAAGAGCACAGCAGCGCTATCATTTTTCACGCCACAAAATTCTTCCAAGGGGCGCAGCGCCGAAGGGGTCTCATTACCAAGACAGGTTTCGCCAAGAGGCACCCACTGCTCTTGACGCAAGAGACCGTGAAGCTCGCTGCGAGCTCCGATCTCAAGGCCTTTCGGAATGACTTTTGTCAGTTCTACCGCGCGGCCTTCTTTTGAGAAAAAAGCCAATCGATTTAGCTTGAGACCATCAAAGTAAGCATCCTCAGTGACGCGAAAAAGAGCGCACGAATTCAACTCAAGAGCCGAACAAGTGGCAGCCATGTCGGCCTGAAAGTCAGGATGTTCAGAATCTATTCCTGAACCTGATCCTGCTCCTGAACCCGCCTGAGCCTGACGAACACTTGATACGCTCAAATGCTGCAGCAGTTTTACAACAGGAGTGAGACGAATCTCATGCTCATGTTCTGTGGAAATTTTTTCGGAACCACTCATAGCTTATAACAAGCCTGCGAACACAAAAAAGGAACTTCTAAAAGGGGGAAGCCAACTTACTAATTCTCGATGCCGACTCACTGTCAGACATTCATGCGCTGATGCCTCGATGCATTGATGCCTTGAAATCGGAAGAACCTCACTACCTCCAACATATCGCAAAGCTGGAATTTGCCTAGTACCCAGTAGGGGGATGTCGCATCTTGTACCAAGGAAGGGTGTGCTACATCAAGCAAAGATGCCGATCTACGCAGATCTAGTACACAAATTTGCGCCCGGGTGAAGGTATGAGCCACATACCATTGCAGACTTCAATAACAAAAGCCCCTAAGGCAACTGGGAAAATTTAATATTAATCCAGGGCTGCCAGGAGAAGGCAAGGCGGCCCAATCGCCCACAGATTGGACAATCCAGCCCCTTCCGCCTGACAACAAGATAGTATAGAATTAATATATGTAATTATGCTCTTTTAGGAGTCCCCAAGTACATGACCAACGAATCTTCAGCTAAGAAACCATCCGCCAAAAGCTCTTCTTTGCGCAACCTAAAGCGTCAGTTTGGCCGCCGCATGGTTGAAACGCTGTTGATGTCACCCACTCTGGTTGACGATATTGACAAAATCCGGGCCGCTGGTGTGAGAATCAGGCTGGTGGATGGGCCGTGCCGCGCTTACTACGACCGCAAGAAGCGCACTATCTACATCGGCCGCTGGTGTCCGCGGAACTACAAGTTGATTAGCATTGCCCACGAATTCGTGCATGCCCTTGTCAAACCCACCGTCGACCCTGTTCCAGGTCAGACTGGGCGGCAAGAGTTTATCAATCGCTGTCTGGAAGAAGAAACAGAAGCAATCGTGCACGAAATTGAAATCGTCAAAGATTTGCTCAAGGCTGACATTCCAATTGATCCCAAAGAACTTGAATGGCTAAAGCGCTACAAACGCGGCGGCCGCAAGGCAATAATAAAAGCTCTTGAGAAAACCATTACATCAACCACTGGAGAAGATTATCCAGAGTATTACGGCAGTTGGTACGACGAAATCGTGCCAGCTTCTCAGCGCTTGCCGTAGCTATTAAGCTGACAAGAACTTAGCGAATATAAGAAGCCTAGACTGAGTAAGCCAGACTGGGGAAATCTTCGTTCTCTTCGACAGAGTCAATAGTGAACGGCTCTGTGGTCAAAGCGCAGGCGTCAGGAAGCAGGCGCCTAATCTCTTCAGCGATGTGTCGGGCCTGAACAATACGACTATGGAGGTGAATTGTCTCGTATTCAAGCCTGATGCGAGTACCATCGACAGCCGTTACTTCTCTATGACGGATAAGATTGGTAGCCTGTCTCAAAACCTCTTGCGGAGTTTTAATCACTGCCCGGGAATGAGTATGGGGCAAGAGGCTACCAGTAGCATCATAAGTGCGATCAATCCAGGCTTCACCAGCCACACGGATTCCGGCCCTTTCACCAGCTTGCAATAAAGTATTGCCGGCTGGGCCAACCAAGACCAACCAGCGGTCATACTCTGCCAAGGCCTTCGCCACAATCGTAGCGATGCGAATATCGTGGCTCATCTGACGATAAAGAAAACCATGCGGTCGAACCTGAGTAACTTCAAGACCAAAAATACGGGCCATACCCGATAACGCTCCGAGCTGGTAAAGCACCGAAGCCCGCAACTCGTTAGATGACAAATGAATTTCTCTGCGGCCAAATCCAGCGATGTCCGGGTAGCCAATATGAGCTCCGAGCGCCAAGCCGTAATAGCGAATGGCCTCAAGAGCTGCTTCCATCAAGACGGGGTCACCAGAATGGGCCCCGCAAGCAACGTTGGCAGAGGTGACAAAAGGAAGAACTTCTTGCTCGCCTTCAACCCTGTACGGGCCATACCCTTCACCAATATTGGTATTGACGTCTACACCTGTTGACAAAAGAATTCTGGCATTGCTTGGCGCGAAGACAGGTTGAGCTACCGACTGTTGTTGGGTTTCGCGACCGCCGCGGCCTCGTTGATGCTTGGTTCTACGCATCGAAAATTGCTCCTAGATTACCCACAGGATAGTGGGAAGGCTAAGTTTAGCAGTTTAAGGGTAATTCTTTAACATCAGAGTAAACCCTATAGCTTTGTGTGAAGCTAGAATTAAAATGGTGTCATGCCACTTTCATAGCGAGCTTTCGATTGACTACATCTAAAAATCGCCAAATTTCGGCTTACGCCATTCTGCCAATGCTCCTCGCTGGCAGTTTTTTACTGGCACCACAATCGCTGAAAGCTTCGGCTGGCCCAGGTGAAAACCCAGTTCAATTGCGTTTTGCTGCTATGGATGCGATTCTGCACGGCAATAGCAAAGACGCTTTAGATCTATACGAAACCGCTATTCAAGAAGCTTCACAGCAATACGGAGAGAACTCGACATTCCTTGCTGACTTGTATTATGAAGCCGGAACAGCAGCTCTAGACAGCAGCCAATTTCCAGTGGCAGAGCGCTACCTCACTCTGGCAGTAAAAATAAATCCATATGCAACCATGGCGAAAATCAAGTTAGCCGAGCTGTATCGCCTGCAAGAACGCCCAGACGAAGCCTCTAGGCAATTCCGTCAGGCTGTGCAAATCAATCCTTCCCCGGTAACCAGACAAGCATATATTCGCTGGCTGGCCACCAATGGCCGCACTCCGCAAGAAAATGCCATCGCCACCCAAGAATCGCTCAAGCTTGCCATGGTTACAGCCCGCAGCAACGAAAGTAGCAGACAACTCAATCTCAATAGCAAAGGCAAACAAGCGGCAACTGGCTCACAGATGCCAGTTCTCCCCCCAGCTCTTCTGGCCCCGATAGGCAAAGAAAAAGCAGCAGCAGAAAGCGCCAGTGAAAACAAAACAGAAAACAAAACAAGCGAAAAAGCAGCAGCTACTAACAGCGATACCAAGCCAAAATCGTCTATCACCCTGTTCCCCTTCCGAACCGATAATCAAGAGAAGCTCCGCAAGCAAGAGGCTGCCAAACAAGAAGCCCTAGCCAAAGCTCGCTTAGCTGAAGAAAAAGAACGAGAAAAAGACTCACAAACACGCAAGAGAGCAATTGCTGCTGAAGCAAAAGCTAAGGCCGAAGCAAAAGCTAAAGCGGCAGCTCAACCAAAAAAAATAGATGTTAAGTCGCAAGTGGCCAAGACTGAAGTAAAAGTAGAAAAGATAGAGAAGAAAGAACCAAAGCAAGAACCAAAGCAAGAGCCAAAGCAAGAGCAGCCGAAAACTATTGCGCAACCAAATATAGTACCAGCACCCCAGCAACCATCTTACCCACAGATGATTTATGGTGTGCCGGCATCGGTGAAGAAACCAAGCGGCAAAGCAGCCAGAACCATGGTTCCACCACCACCACCCATGCCACTCTTCCCCGGCATGCAACCAATGATGAGACCTGCGGTGCCGACCTTCCAACCACCGGCGGCACAACAGCAGCAACCGCCCGTGACAAAACCGAAGGCAGAGGTCAAACCGAAAGTTGAAGTCAAAGAGCAGCCTGAAGACAAGCCACCACCCATGACTAATCAAGCAGACAACGAGCCTGAATTTATTCTTGATTGGGGCGAAGTTAAACCGAAAGGAAAAAAAGGCAAATAATCCAAATCAGAGTTACTTGCTCTTAGACTTTACTGGCCCTGCATTATTAAAGCTAGCGAAGCTAGAAGTTGGGCCACCGACAGCATCATTAGTAGGCTCAGGTGCGATAGATGTGGTGGAAGCCTCTGCAATTCCACGACCGCGGCCAGCGATATTGGGCCTCAGCCGCCTCAACTGCTCTGCAGTCAAAACCGCTCGCATAGACAAGAAATCGTTGAGCATGAGCATTTCAGCTTGATCTTGCACTTTACGTAACTCAGCGCGCTTAGCTCTAATTTGCTCAGCGCTAAAAGCCGGATCAAACATCATATCGCGCATTTCCATGCGCTTAGACTTAATAGCCTGTTGTAATTCTTTCGCTGGCCCTTTGCTTTTGCTACGCTGCTCTGTAATGCGCGCTTTTTGCTCATCAGTTAAATTCAATTGAGAAAGATCAAGCGGACTGCGGTTCATGCCACCACTGTTGTTACCCATACGCATTTTCATAGCAGCCCCAGCAAACTCGCGATTGCGACCGGGGCCGTCAAATCTAGCCCGCCCCATAGGGCGAGATTGGGCCGTTGCTGAATCATCTGGCGGCGTATCGATCTCAAGCGACTGATTGGCCCCTGCCGCCTCTTGGGCGCGACGAAAACGCTTTATCTGACGAGCCCTGCGGTTAAAACCAGAGGGATCATCGGTAGAGTCAGCACCAGCACTTTCAATTGGAGCTTGAGCCCGGGCCGGACTGCAGACAAAACCAACAGAGAAACTAGATAGCAGTAGAGTCAGACTAGCGGTACCTGCAACTAATAGGCTTTTGCCAAAAACGCTACAGCTTAATTGCATACAATCCATCCTCGTTAGTACTTATGCCAAAATCGGAGACACTATCAATAGTGTCATAGTCATAAACTGCCACTATTTCTTCTGAGTCATTAACGTTATTGCTGTTATGGTCACTTGTGCCCTGCTTACTATTTGCCAACATTTTCTTGGTGGCAGTATTTTCTATTGCGACCTTAGGTGGAGTTTGCAGATCAGGCTTAGATGCCACTTTTATAGCTTCTAGCTTAGTAGTAGCAACAGAATCTTTTTTCTCAGGAGTAGAAGCTACCTGTCGAACAGTTTCGACCTTCAATTTTGGTGTTAATTCTTTTGCAACAGGCAAAACTTCAGGCGCGGCTGTCTGCGCCACTTCAGTTACGGTGTTAGGAGTGGATGCAAACTGACTGTAAGCGAAGAACAGTGCCAGAATCGAAGCGGCACTAGCCAAAATATAGCGCGGCTTGAAAAAATCAGTAACTTTTGACGAGCGCGCATTACTCTGAGGCTGCAACTTAGCCTGAGACTTAAACCCGGAATTTATTGAAACTATATTCTCTACGTTAGGTTCTACTTTAGCTTCTGGGCTAGAAGCCTGTGCCAGAATGCGAGCCTCAATAGCATCACTTAAGTCACCACTCCACTCTACCGCGGGCAAGTTCTTGAGCTGGTTAACCACCACGTCTATATCAGCCAACCTGGCTGTGCAAATCGCACAGTCAGCCAAATGCAATTCAACAGCTTCAGCTTCTTCAGCACCAAGCTCTAGATCGTAGTAAGCATCAAGTGCTTCTTCCATCTGCTTACAATTAAGATTAGGTTGTCCTTGCATATCTATCACCTGAATGTTGCGGGCAAATTGAGATTATCTGATGTGAAATAGGGCGAGAGTAATTCCTTAAGTTTGATTCTGCCGTAATGCAGCCTTGAGCGTACTGTTCCGATATTGGCACCGACCATCTCTGAAATTTCTTGATACGAGAAGCCTTCGATGTCGTGGAGGACCAAGACTATCTTCTGTGTCTCTGGCAATTGACTAAGAGAGTCTTCAACCATTCTTGTTTGCTCCCTCAAATCTAGATCTTCTGAGGGATCTGGCCTTTCATCAGCTAATTGCGAAAGGGTCTGGCCAAAACTGCCTTGCCCTTCTTCTTCGGCCACACTCGACTGGGGATCAAATGACACCAGGGTTGTGGGTTTTCGTCTTTGTTTAACTCGCAAATTGTCCATACACAAATTGTGGGCGATGCGGAATAACCAAGAGGAAAAAGACGAGTTAGAGCGGTACTTATCTAGATTTTGATGTACTTTAACAAAAGTGTCTTGCACGACCTCCTCAGCTTCTTCGCTGCTGCCCACCACACGGAAGGCAGTAGAGTACACCCGGTTTTGATACCGTTTAACGAGAGTTTTGAAGAGTGTCATGTCTCCTTCCTCTCTATACTTGTCAATTAGGGCCTCGTCTGTAAGGTCCATATACTCCAACCGATTCGGGTGGCTCATAAGGGAATACGCTCAAAGACGTCAAAAAGTTCAAACATTTGGCACAATTTCCACAACATTAACGTTAGTTAACAAAAGCTCGTCTTTACCACTTGCCTTTGACGATAGCAGAGGCGAAACTAAAAGAGACTGTGCAATTACACACTCTATCAAGTTAAAACCCGGAGTTAGTAGTGACCTGCAAAATTTTCGCCTTGGGCCTTCTATTAATCGCCTACTTCAACTTGCCCCCGGCCAATGGGCAGACAAGAAGCAACTCAGTTGACTACAAGACTCCTCATAAGAAAATTGAAGACTTACCGAACTTCCATGTTGTTCACCCCTTCTTATATAGAGGGGGCGAACCCAGCAAGAAAGGCCTACAGCAACTGCACGAAAAAGGCATCAAAACACTAATTGACCTGCGCGCTAGCAGTGCCATAACCAAGAGTGAAGAAGCCACTGCCCATGAGCTTGGCATGAAATACATAAACCTACCTATGAGTGCAAAAGCACCTACCGAAGCTCAACTAGCCACCTATTTTGAAACCGTTAGAGAGGCGAGAGACAAGAATGAACCCGTTTTTCTACACTGCGCCCATGGCTCCGACCGCACTGGTTGCTTAGTGGGAATCTGGCGCGTCACTGAAGATGGCTACAGCTATCCACAGGCCTACACTGAAATGCGCAAATATTGGTTTGGCCCTCAGTTCAAAGAGCTATCAGGCGCTGTGCAAAAAAGAGCTAACAAACTCGCAGCGTCAAAATAAGCCTAACTGTAGCTGGCCAGACTAATTTTGAAAGACGGCAAAAGTCCTATTCAACCTGGCTCAGGCGATTTCACATGCTTGCTCAACTCTCTAGATGTTGGGCAAGCGCTATAGTGGAACAAGGAGTCACGGACAAAGCCAACCGCTATGACGATGCAAAAATGAAACGAGAACAACTCATAGCAGCACAAGTCTTCCAAAAGCTATTACCTTTCCTATTCTTACTGTGCCTTTTATATGTCTTGTCAAAAACAATGGGTGGTTGCCGTTACCCATCAGACACGGGGTACTTTATTCCAGACAGCGACTTCACGCAAATTATTTTCGGCAGTATGCTCAACTTACTAATGCTTACATTCAATACAGCATTGTTCTGTGTCTTTGAAGCGTGCCAACTGATTTATGATCTCAGGGCGAGTAATAGAGAATCTAGCACTGTTCTTTTTGACCATCTACTAATAGCAGGACTCCCTATATTCTGCTTTATTCTGGGCAAACTATGCTGGAAAGCCCAGCCAAAATATCAAGCTACGCATTCAAGAGCTGATCATACTGACGTCATAAACAATGAAACACTAGCCAACTTTGATACCGGACAAAGCCAGACCATACCTCGCTTCTTTCGAGAGTTGGCACTTTTTACATTGATATTTCTTACCCTCGCGCCTTTTCAATCAAAGCTACTGGCGGCACCACGCAACCTGGTTGAGAACATCAGACTGTACACGCTTAGCCAAAAGCTTATAGCAGACCAAGCAACAGACAAAACCTACAGGGAAGAACTCAAATTGGCGGAAGCTTATGCCAACTTGGGCGAATACAAAAAGTCTTTTGCAGTCATCGACGCCCTTCTATCCGAAATCAGTGAACCACTAAACCGCGAGAAACTTGGCAACACCTACCGTAGACTCAGTCATTTCGACCTCTCAAATAGTGTTTCAGCGGCAGAATGGCTGAAGTTAACAAACTACGCCGACAAGAAACTCGAACTAATCTACGATAACTGCAAACCCACACAAGCAGATGATGGAATCTGGAATAGAAACAAGAATGAAAACCTTAGTGGCTCACTTAAATTCGCCGCCGACAACTTGATTAGAGCCTACCAAAGACATGGCTGCACCAAGCAAGCAATCAAATGGATAGAAGCCAAAGGCATACTGCAAAGAAAGTTACTTGGCGCCGACAGAGAGAATCTACAGAAGATCTATTTCAATCGAAACAGCGAACTAACTCCTTCAGGTGAGCGAAAAAACTATGCAGCACTTCTGCACGAAGAAATCGCTCGTCTAGAATGCACCCAATTGAGTATTGCACCAGACTCATGGTCTGAACACTGGAGAAGGGAGCGCCTTGAACATTGCCAGGATGAGCTTAAAACTCTTGCGAAACCAACTCCCCAGAGCATAAAAGCTGAACCAAGTCACAACCGCGGCGATTATGACGAAGTGAAAGCTTCAATGCAGAAAGAGCTATTGCTTGCCGAACAAAGTGGCGACTATGCTGGCGCAAAGGATAAAGCCAGAGACATCGCCCTCCTTATCCACAGATACTACAATACAGTCTCAAACGAGGCGGCGTCTTACTACAACAGAATGATCGAACTTGAAAGCCGCGCCCCGTCATCTAAAGAAGCTCAATTGAGCGATTTACTAGAAGCTTCACGGTCAAACCTTGAGTGCGGCAACCTCAAAGTGGGCTTAGGGTATCTGACTAAAATTCAGATTCTCAAAAAATCTCTGCTTGGAGAAAACTATAGCTGGCAAGCTAGAGATCTTAACGACCTGGCTTTAGCCTACTTGAAGACGGGCAACCCGGCTGCGGCCAGGCCTCTCTACGAACAGGCCCTAAAGCTCGATAGCGAAAGTATAGGGGCCAAGAATAAGGCAATTGCCATTTACCTAAACAACCTTGGACAAATTTCAGAGCAGCTCAATGACTTCAGCCAAGCCGAAAAGTATTATCAACAGGCTCTGCGAATTGATGAAAAAACGCCCGGCGATAAGCTCGACCTCGGCAATGATTATGAAAATCTAGGCAAGCTCTATCTTCAAACTGGGCAGAAAGTGAATGCCCTGAAAAATCTTGTAGCTGCGCGGGAGTCAAAGAGTAAAGTACTCGGAGCTCATGCAGTTGAAGTAGTCGACCTGGATGAGTCAATTGGTAAGGCGAAGTCTCTGTGAGAGGATCTTCAACTACTCTTGAGCCTAGTGAGATGCACGTGGTTTCAAACGCCTCTGTAAAATAATAGAGACTAAAAACAAAAGTCCTTGTCTAAAAACTATATTCTTCACGTCTTTTTCGTCATAGGCGTCGGTCAGTCAAAAAAATAAAATGACTCCATCCCAATTTGTGCGACAGCGTCGCACAAATCTTACGATCTGGGAAAAGCTCGACAAATTGAACCACTACGGAAACCAATGACTGACTGGATCAAAGAGAGTACACGCCATTTCGGATGATGATGAATTTGAGCATCTGGTGATATGACTGTTTCTTTCTTGCCGGCTTGCTGAGCCAATCATGTGCTATAGAAGATCGGCCATAAACTGCGTTTGCAACTGATCAAACTTGGACTGATCACTGTCAGCTTCAACTTCATGACCTGCACGACGATGCGCGGCTGCGCGTAGTTGATATGAAAATCTGTAATGTGGATCGGCTTCCAGACCAGTGTCCAGACATTTGATGGCCTCATCGAATTGATCTTTTTTGAGATGTATATTGGCCAACGCATACCATGCCAGTGCTTCCAAGTTATGCAATTCAGTTGCTTTGATTGCTTCTTCCATTGCTTCATCAACACGCCCCAGGCCTGCCAGTGCCAGACTATTCAAGGCGCTTAGGTTTGCTGATTTAGGCGAAGCCGACATTGCTGACTGGGTACATTCCAGCATCTCTTCAAATTCTCCGCGGCGGAAACGAACATATGCTTCAGCTATGCGTGACGATTTCTTCTTTCCGAGAACCTCGGTTCTTTTGCATCCAGCTAAAGCTTGATTGAGCAATCCAGCATCGGCTAGAACAAGTGCTTTTTCTTCATAGCCGCGTGTCCGCTCCGGCCGCATTGCGATCGATCGAGAGATAGACTTGAGTGCCAATGCTCCTTCGTTCAGGCGTCTATATGAGGATGCTTGAATTTTTATAAACCAATAGGCTGCAGAATGATCATCTGATACCTGGGAGCAAATGGTCAGTACCTCGCTAAACTGATTTTGGCTAAACTTAAAGTAGGCTAGAGCTGCAGCATCGTGAGAGCCGGCCTTAATACTTTTTGGGAGCTTGTTTATAATGTCTCATGCCGCTTCAAAGTTCGCTAACTCGATGTGCGCGAGGCTACTGAGCCTGCGCCCCAAGCCACCTAACTTACCCATCGGATCGATGCGCGCGCAGTCCTCAAAACAGCCCTGCAAGTCGCCCTTCGAGTGTCGAACAGATGCACGCATCAGTAGAGCGAACGAGTTGCGCGGCGCCAGTTTCACCGCTTTCTCGGTCAAATTTGCCGCGCTCTCGTCGGCCGCCAACCAGAGCATCGCTAAGGCGCTGCCGTACCATCTTTGCCCAAATCTGGCAGCGATTCTGGCCGCCCGCTCTGAATACCCACTGGCTTCTTCGTAGCCAGACAGCGCCATTAACGCGTCGTGCCTGTCTTGAAGAAAGAGCTGATTGTCAGGCATGAGGTCGAGCGCGTGATTGCAAATGACTATCGCTAAATGGTGCACTTTCATCGCACAAAAATATCTGACATACAATCGAAGGATTTCCGGATAGAAACAGACCCACACCATGCCAGTAAGGAAAAAGGCGGGCAAGATCCGCGACTCTAGGCTTATATTCGGTGCCAGACAGGCATACGCGACGGCCAAACTAAAAAAAAACGCGTGACGCATCCAGCTTGGCAGGTTGAGGAAGCTTTTTATCACGAAACTCTCCCTGAACTTTAGGCCGTTAAAGGTATTTTGCCCGCTACGCAAGGAATCTTGCGCCACTACGAACTGAAGTAATGGGAGACACCTGAATAATAGCGTGGGTAAATACAGCTGCTAGTTATAAATGAGCCAATCAAGTGCTATAGAAGATCGGCCATAAACTGCAATTGCAGCTGATCAAACTTAGACTGATCACTGTCAGCTTCAACCTTATGGCCTGCACGACGATGCGCTTCTGCGCGTAGTTGATATGAAAATCTGTAATGTGGATCTGCTTCCAGACCAGTGTCCAGACATTTGATGGCCTGTTCGAGTTGATCTTGTTTGAGGTGTGCATCAGCCAGGGCGTACCAGCCCAGTGCTTCCAAACTATGTAATTCAGTTGCCTTGATTGCTTCCTCCATTGCTTCATCAACACGCTCCAGGCCTGCCAGTGCCAGACTATGCAGGGCGCGTACATATGCAGATTTAGGCAAAAATGTTATTGCTACCTGGGTACATTCCAGCATCTCTTCAAATTCACCGCGGCGGAAACGAACATAAGCTTCAGCTGTGCGCGACGTTTTCTTCTTTCCGAGAACCTCGGTTCTTTTGCATCCAACAAGGGCTTGATTAAGCAATCCTGCATCTGCTAGAACAAGTGCTTTTTCTTCATAACCGTCTGTCCGTTCCGGCCGCATTGCGATCGATCGAGAGATAGACTTGAGTGCCAATGCTCCTTCGTTGAGACGTCTATATGAGGACGCTTGAATATCCAAAAACCAATAGGCTGCAGAATGATCATCAGGCTCCTGGGCGCAAATAGTCAGCACCTCGCTAAACTGATTTTGGCAAAACCTAAAATAGGCGAGAGTCACAGCATCGTCAGAGCCGGCCTTAATTCTTTTGGGGAGCTTGCCCATAATATCTTTGGCCGCTTGAAAGTTAGCTGACCTAATGTGCACGCGACTACTGAGCATTCGCATCTGGGCGGCTCCCTTACCCTTGGGATCGATGCGCGCGCAGTCCTCAAGACAGCCCTGCAGATCGCCATTCGATTCCCGAACTGCTGCACGCACCACTAGACCATAGGAGTTGCTTGGTGCCAGTTCTAACGCCTTCTCGACGTTAATAGCCGCGCTCTCGTAATCATTCAGCCACATTGCCACTACTGCGCTACGGTACCAAGTTCCCCACAGTTTTGGAGCAATTCTGACGGCCCAGTCTGAATAGGTTTTAGCCTCCTCATAGCGTTTCATCGCCATCAGAGCGTCATGGTGATCTAGCAGAATACTACAATCGCCAGGCATGAGGTCGAGTGAATGGTTGCAGATAATCTCCACCAAATTGTCATCGTTCGGGGAACGGGAATGCCTGGCAAGCAGACGAAGCAGTTCCGGATAAAAGCTGAGGGGCAGCAGAACAGCTAGGGTCACGGCTGGCAACACCCGGGATGCTAAATCCATGTTTGGTCCAAAATATGCATAAGGGCAACCCAAGCTGAAATACAGTGCATAACGCACCCAGAAGGGCAGGTTAAGGAAGCTTTTTATCACGAAAACCTCCCTGAACTTGGGACCGTTAAAGGTATTTTGCCCGCTAGTCCGCGAATCTTGCGCCACTATGCTCTGGCGTAACGGGAGAAGTACAAAAGATTGGGCCATTCGGGACCGCGATGACAGTTCAAAATCCAAACCATACTCTTTGCTTAGCTGCTTGCTTTGGACGGCCTTTCGCCACAACTACAAAGTTGGTGGTGTCGCACCAGTCGCGGGGATTGCTGGTGCGCCTGGCGCCACTGGCGGTGGCGCCAGCTGCTTCAGTTTATCTTGGGCAGTCTTAGACCATGGATAGTGCCGCAAGATTTCTTTGAGGGTGGAAATCACCTTGGGGGTGTCACCAAACAACTCAGACAATTTCACCTGATACCAGAGTGCTTGCCAATTTGAATGGTCGAGAAAAAGGGCCTTCTCAACATAGCGCTGCATCTCAGGAAAGCGCCTCGCCCTGAACAAATGAACGGCATAGTCGATATTGACGTTGGCATCTTGCGGCGTCAACTGCAAGGCTCTATCAATTGTCTGCTTTGCTGACACAGCTTGATTGCCGTCTAAATAGAGCAAGCTCCAGTCGGCCAATATGCGCCCTTCAATTTCGGTAGAGCCGACTTTTTTAGCAAGATCTTGAGCGCGCACAAAATAGTCGTAGCTTGCCTTTGAATGCTCAGGGCGACCCAAATCTTTTGCCATCATACGACGCAGATTGCCAAAGCGCCCCAGCAATCTTGCCTCATTTTTCTTATCACCACTTGCGGTGGCGGAAAGCAAAGCCTTGTTATAGTTCAGCTCAGCCAGTCTAAAATCACGTTTTTGCACAAGCTGATCGTCGCCAGCCGCTATTGCCTGGTCAATAATTGAGCGTGTCTTAACTACAGCAGAAGGCCGAATCAACATGCGCTGAAACTTATAGTCAAAATAGACGAAGAAATTTTCTAGAAACGGATTACCCAAGATTCCTAAATTAGCAGTCTGGAAGAAGCCCGAGTCGCTCTTAGGTTCACTCTTTCCGGATGTAGTGTTAGACGGCAATGACAGAGTATAGGTAAAGTCAACGCGTTTAACTGTTTTACCAGCCAGTACAACATTATCGACAATGACACGACCGAGCTTTACGGGCCTTCCATCGAGGCCGGTGCCTTCAGTCACGTGCTTGTTTTCGCCAGTGCTGTACCGAGCGGCTACTGCCGCAGGAAGATTATTGAAAGCAGCGCCTGTATCGACCAGCATCATCACATCTTCGCGGCCATTCAATTTCACTTTCACAACTGGTGCGCTACGGCGAGAGAATGTCACAGCAGCACAATCACTCGGCAGCGCGAAACTGTCAGCATCATAGAAAGACAGAGTGGTCTTGCCATAGTCAACACCGACGACAAACTTAGAAATGACATTGGTGCCGATAATGCCACCAAGCCTGCGGCCCAAGTGCCGTGACTGAGAAGAGAGATCAAGAATGCGCGCATCAATATCGTTGACGATAAGATTGCCTAGCTCTAAGCGACCGATGGTACTGGTATTAGTCATAACAGAACCAGACAAGGCATGCATTCCAGCGACGCCTTCCTTGAGCAAATAATTTTCAGCAGCAACACGGCGGTCAATAATAGTATCGCTGGCACCAGTATCAAATAGAAAATCTAGCTCTTCGCCATTGTTGAGGCGCCCCTTAACCAAAATTTCGCGCTGACCATAATCAAAAGGTACTGTTATTGTGCGGCTCAAATGGAAAGTTCCACCTGGTCTATCAAATTCGCTGTCTTTGATCTTACCGTTAGCACTCAAGTCAGAAGTAATTCGCACCAACTCTACTTTATCGTCGACCCTACGAACGAACCTATGCGGATACAAGCTGCCAGCAGAAGGGTGATACTGACTATATTCTAAAGAAACTTTCTTCTTGCCAACCTCACCAAGGTCAAAGGTAACTGCCACTACCATATAGTTATTTTGTTCAATGGCCAAAGTGAAGCTGTCTGTGCCAGTAGGGCTATTAAATTGCACATTCCAAACCGGGGTGCCCCGCAAATTTGTTTGCCCTTTATAAGCAATTTGATCAACGGCATTAGTCTGAGCCAGGCGCAGACCTTCCATAACAAAAGTGGCTGGCAAAGTAGTCTCTAAGTTGAGCAGCTTAGCCGACTCAACCAGTAAATCTTCGGCCTTCGTAGAGCTTCTAGCCCCAGCGTGCACCCATGGCGCCTCGCCATTGAAGCCTTCGGTCAAAGTGACAGCGGCACCATTGTTGAGAGCGTTGCCTCGCTCATGATCAAGACGCCAACGCACCCCTTTACGAAGCAGGCGAAAAGAAGCGTCGCTGGGCCGACTCTCAACCTGGCTAAGATCGAGGCCAGCCCCGGAGTCTTGCGAAACATTGTCGTACTCTTTTCCAAAAATACTGAAGCCCGAAGCCAGCTGAGCGACATTCTCTTCGCCACCATAAGCGGTGAGACTTTTAGCTAGCAAGTCATTGAGATCAACTGCGGCGGCATCTGAAGCTTGAGCGAAGGCCGGGGGAGCAACTACAAGTAACGAAAGGCCAGCAAGTGACAGGCCCGCGCCCAATGAATAATTGAGCAAAGCAAGAGAAACTATTACTCCGGTCAGTTTAAGATTAAGCTTCGATTTAAATTTCAAATTTTTAGCTAGGTGATTTTTCACAGAGTTAGCAGCTAAACGGTGACAAATTGCTTGCACTGACCGGGAGCTGGCAGGCTGATTTCAGGCATCTCTCTAACAGTGTTATAGAGCTTCATTACTTGCATAATCAACTCTTCTACCTGACCCAATGGCACTTGATTGGCAGCGTCGCTCTTGGCCTCATCAGGGTTGGGGTGCACTTCCATAAACATGCCATCAACACCAGCTACAACAGCCGCACGAGCAAGAGTAGGAATATATTGCCTCTGCCCGCTGGAGGCATCGCCAGCACCGCCAGGGAGCTGAACTGAATGAGTGGCATCAAAGATCACGGGATATCCAGTTTCTTTCATTATTGGAATACCGCGAAAATCTACCACCAAATTATTGTAACCAAACGTGGTACCACGCTCAGTGAGCATGACATTTTCATTGCCAGAATCGACAACTTTTTTAACTGCGTTTTTCATCTCGCCCGGTGAGAGGAACTGGCCTTTCTTGATATTGACGCACTTGCCGGTTTGCGCTGCAGCTACCAACAAATCGGTTTGGCGGCAGAGAAAAGCAGGTATTTGCAAAACATCTAAAACTTCACCAGCAGCCTGACATTGGTCGACTTCATGGATATCAGAAAGCACCGGTAGGTCTAACTTACTTTTGATGTCAGCCAACATGGCCAAGCCCTTTTCTAGGCCGGGGCCGCGAAAGCCATGCACAGCAGTACGATTAGCTTTGTCAAAAGAGGCCTTAAAAACTAAATTGAAGTCATGCTTAGCTGAAAGCGCCTTAAGGTGGCTAGCTGTTGTAAAAATCGTTTCCCATGACTCGATTACACATGGCCCAGCTATGATCAGAAACTTTCCACCGGCTGAAACCTGGTGAGTACCGACCTTAACAGTCTTAGCAGCCATATGCCCCCCTTGCAATCTAAATATGTGATTGGATATTGTAGCAGTATGCCTGATAGTAGTATGACCAACAGCGGATTTGCGCACATTGTCGAAGATGGCCTGGTACTAAGACTCTACGTACAACCAGGGGCAAAAGTGAGCACATTGATAGGCGTCAAAGAGGCTGGTGACGGCCTACGACTTAAAATCAAGGTCAAGGCACGAGCAATGGAAGGCCAGGCCAACTCTGCCCTGCTCGAACTGCTAGCCGATCAGCTGCGCCTACCGAAGTCGGCAGTCAGCCTTCAGGCAGGCTCATCCGCCCGATTGAAAACCATTCATTTGCGAGGCCACGGGCCTGAGCTGTTGAGCAAGATCAACCAGTTAGTCTTGGCAATTAGCGATTAGCAATGTGCCGTACTAAGCGATAGACCGTATGGCCAGCCCTTTGTGAAACTGGCATAATCAAACCTGCACGAATGGCCTCAGCCAGCTGTGGTCGCAAGGTTCGGATGCGTTTTAGCTGCCTTGGTCCACCAGCCATCTCGGGCAGGGTCATGCCCACGGGATTTTTATCAAGTAGCTTGACCACCTTATTTTCAGCAGGCTTATCAGCCGCTTGACTAGAAGTTGAGCCAACTGGTCGAGGCACAGGTGGTCGGCCACGCTTTGGTTTAGAATCGCTCGCAGCCTCTGCCGGAGGCTGCGAAAAGTTGATGTTTTCTAGATCTTCTGACATCTTCTTGTAATTATCCGCAACAATTATTCTCTCAGCATAACTCAAACCGCTACTAAAGAATAGTTACGGTTTGGGCTTGAGCAGCTGACCAGCGAGCCTTCTTCTTGTTATATTCCTGACTGTTCTTTGCAAGTTCGCAGGCAAGTTCATAGAGAACTGACGCTCTCGGGTATCACAAAATCCATCCTCACGATGGGTTTCAAGACCGACTATGGAGCGACGTATTTTTGTACGCAGATTTTAGAACACAGCAATAAGTAAGAGGTCAGGACGTTGAGCATCGGCTCCTTTGTATTCATGTTGCACAGTCACCTTCCCTTCTATCGCAAGGCCGGAATGTGGCCATTCGGAGAAGAGAGCGTTTATGAATGTATGGCAGAAACCTACATTCCCCTGCTTAATGCTGTCGACGACCTCTTGCAAGAGGGTATCAAAGCAAAACTGACTATTGGTCTTACCCCGGTGCTTTGCGAGCAACTGGCCGACGAGCACCTAAAGCAGGGCTTCGAAAAATTTCTCACTCTACGCATCAAGGCAGCGAAAGCCGACGAAGCAAAATACGCTAGTTTCGGTGCCAGCCCCAATCCTGAAAATCATCATCTAGCAAAATTCTACTTAGACTGGTTCACAGCCATTCAACGCGACTTTGCCGATCGCTGGAAACGCGACTTAATTGGTGGCTTCAAAAGGCTGCAAGATGCTGGTGCCATTGAAATTACAACGTCGGCTGCCACCCACTGCTTCTCGCCTCTTCTCAGTGAAGACGTATCTATTCTGGCCCAGTACAAAACCGGTGTAGCTAACTACAAAAAACACTTTGGCAAAGATCCCAACGGATTTTGGCTGCCAGAATGTGCATACAGACCGGCTCAAGGCGAACGGGCTGGAATTGAAAAATGGTTGTTCGAAGCTGGCTTGAAATATTTCTTCACCGAATCTTTTGTCATCAAAGGTGGCCAAACAGCCGAAGTACGCCGCGTAGTCGGACCATATGGCTCAGTTGAATATGTGCCATCGAAACAAAATGGCACGACTGGCTTAGATACATTTGAAGCATTCTGGTTGAAAGAGTATCCAATTGCCGTCATGGGTCGCCATGAGCAGGCCGGCTATCAAGTCTGGTCGGCAGACCAAGGCTATCCAGGGGATGGCAACTATCGTGAATTCCACAAAAAAGATGATACATCTGGTTTGCACTTCTGGAAACTTACTTCTAAAAGCACCGACCTGGGCGACAAAGAGCTTTACAACCCAGAGGCTGCAGCTAATCGCATTAAAGAGAATGCCGATCATTATGTTGGTTTCTTGCAAGGTTGCTTGACCGAGCATTTGAAAACCACAGGCCGCCCTGGTTTGGTTATGGTTTCATTCGATACCGAACTATTTGGTCACTGGTGGTTTGAAGGGGTAACTTGGTTGAAAGAAGTTATTCGCCGCCTAAAAAACTACACTGCCATAGAGATGCAAACAGCTACTGAATATTTGACAGCCACACCACCAGAAAAGACTATCAACCTCCCTGAATCTTCATGGGGTTCAGGTGGTCACTATCAAGTTTGGCTCAATAACGATACTGAGTTCATGTGGCCGCAAATTCATAAAGCGGAAAAACAGATGAAAGAAGTTATGGAGCTGGTTAAAGCTTCGCCAAACGATGCTGCCTTGAACAAAGCTGCAGAGCAATTGGCTCGCGAACTGCTGCTGCTTTCATCAAGTGATTGGCCTTTCTTGGTCACCACCGGACAAGCCAAAGACTACGCTATCGAGCGTTTTGATGGACACATCGAACGTTTCAACAAGCTCTATAACATGATCAAAAGTGGCCATATTCAGTTCAATGAAATTGCTGCTATAGCCGACATAGATAATTGCTTCGCCGAACTCAATCTTGCCAACTTTCGCCTAGAAGAAAGTGAACTTGCCTCAGGCAGCAAAACCAAATAAACCTCTCAATTTAGAAGAAACCATATGAATAATCTTCAAGACTCGCCAGCACGAGCCAGTGATAGCACAAGGAAACCGACTTCGATGAAGCACACGCGTACCAAAATTATTGCTACCATCGGACCAGCCTGCAGGCAGCCTGAAGTACTTACAGAAATGATCAAAGCTGGTATGGATGTGGCAAGAATCAACTGCTCGCACTCGACCCCTGAATTCATTGAATCAGTAGTTGCCGATGTGCGTGAAATCAGTACTCGCTTAGATACGCCTGTCGGAATTCTACTCGACCTCTCCGGCCCTAAAATTCGCACCCGCAAGTTAACTGGTGATTTGCCAGTAAAATTAGAGAAGGGCAAACAGTTCACCCTAACTAGTCGCAAACTCGAAGGCACTGTTGAAATTGTCAGCACAAATTATGAGCCTCTGGCCCGCGAAGTAAAACCACAAGACACAATTTTGCTTGATGATGGCTTAATTGAGTTGCGCGTTCTTGAAACCAACGAAACCGATGCCATATGCGAGATCATCATGGGTGGTGTTCTAAAAAATCACCAGGGTATTAACATTCCTGGCGTCAGACTTTCGATTCCAGCCCTGACTGAAAAAGACAAAGAAGACTTAAAAGTTGGCCTCAAATGTGAAGTCGATTTTGTGGCCCTCTCATTTGTGCGCGACGCTCAAGACATTGTTGACCTGAGAGAGCAAATTGGTGATCACTGGCCGCCTGTAATGATTATTGCCAAGTTAGAAAAGCCAGAAGCAGTAGATCACCTAGAAGAAATTTTAGCCGTCACTGACGGTGTTATGGTGGCAAGAGGAGATCTGGGTGTCGAACTGCCACCAGAGATGGTTCCACCCGCGCAAAAGCTAATTATTAGACGGGCCAACGCTCACGGCAAACCTTGTATCACAGCAACTCAAATGCTTGATTCAATGGCGAACAACCCAAGACCAACTAGAGCAGAGGCTTCTGATGTGGCTAATGCAATTTTTGACGGCACCGATGCCGTCATGCTCTCAGAAGAAAGCGCCATGGGTGACTATCCAGTTGAAACAGTGACGATGATGGATCGCATTGCTTCTGCTGCCGAAGCCAGCCAAGACCGCTCGATATTGCACGAACATGAACTTGGTTCATCGGCCCACGCCATTGCTCACGCTGCTTGCGCCATGGCCGTAGACATGAAAGCTCGAGTGATCGCAACTTTCACAAAGTCGGGCTCAACAGCTAGATTGATCTCACAGTTCAAACCACCGTGCCCAATCATCGCTTTGACACAACAAACACACGTTTATCGCCAATTAACTCTCACCTGGGGCACCACCCCAGTGATGCTAACTGAAGTATCTGACTCAGAATCAACCATGGCTTTAGTGGAAGAAACGCTACTGAAACGTAGCTATGTAGCAGCTGGTGACACCATTGTCATCACCGGCGGTTTGCCTATTGCCGCCCGAGGCCCAGCCAACTTTGTCAAACTATCTACAGTTTCACCACGAACCCAAGCAAGCTTCTGGCAGCTCAAAGGCATTTAGAATTTTAGATTTTAGAATTCTATATTCTAGAATCTTAGAAGCCTTTCTATGTTCCTAATTTCAAATTTGTTTTTTGAGCTAATTACAAGACTAGTTAGTTCCTAATCCAACGCAAGCCAAGCCCTCTGAAAAAGGGTTTACTTCTATGTACTGCGCTTTAATTACCGGCTCTTGGCGAGCAGCCGAAAGATAGCCCCAGTGGCCCTTCTCATCGCTATAGGGGGTGAGGCCATCAGCGGTGACGATAGCCATTTCATCGGCATTTATATCTGGTGCATCTGGTCGCACAATTCTCGCCAAGTTTAGTTTGGCAGGGGACAGCAGAAATGCCCCGCTGCGATTGATAATGCCGGTGCGGCCATCGTCTAAACCAACGACAGCAGCACCATCCCAAAAACCATGGGCAAACTTATACTTTGGGGCAATTACACTGGCACCACTAGTATCTATATAGCCCCACTGTCCCTTTTCGTCACAAACACTAATTCGCCCCTCGCTGCATGTACCGATGGCAGTGTATTTGGGCTGACAAATCCACTTGCCGCTGTCAGCCATCAAACCAACTTTACCGTCGATTAGAATGCGGGCAATCCCCTGCGAATCAATACTGATTTTTGAGGCGCTTAGTGGCACAAGCAGTCGGCCGCCCCGATCAATCAATCCGAATTTATATCCAGTTGAAACTATGGCGATTTGATTGTGAAACTTATTAGCCTCGTTAAAGCGGGGCAGAATGCAACAGTTGCCACTGCGATCAACATAACCCCATAATTTGCCCCAGCGAACTGCCGCTAAACCATCAGAAAAATCTTTGGCCGATTGATACTGTAGCGGAATCACCACCGCCCCTTTGTCATTTATATAGCCCCAGTGCTTACCCAGTTTTACTGCCGCCAGACCGTCAGAGAAACGCCCAGCGTCGTTATATTGAGGAGTTATCTTGATTTTTCCAGTGGTATCAATAAAGCCATACTTCGTGTACTGATTTGACTTGGAAGGTATGATTCGCGGCATCTTACTTCCCCCAGCTCGATACAATGCGTCAGAGTACAAAGATGAAACCATAGGGTCTTGCGGAAGCCATTGGCTAAGCTGGTATGCGCTAAGACACAAAGCCACAATCGCTAAGAACGCAAGAGGTTTTTTCATAGCCTTTTTAATCCTGATTTAGTCGATATGTTTTTAGTCAATCTGTTGTTATTCAACAATTATGCCACCACTTTTCTTTACTTCGACGATGACGCGGCGGTTACATAAACGGTCAAGAAGAGTTTGCCTGTTAGCAAAAAACGTGGCACAGACAGCAGAGCCATAGAGAAGATAAAAGATTGGCCAGGCCAATAGGGCAGCGAAACTGGCATAGTTGTTTTCTTCCGGGACTAAACTAAACCAATACACTGGCACCAGAACAAGCAACACAACCGGAGTTAAGCCGAGATACAAAAATGATTGTATAAACTGCTTCTCTAAGGCCTTCTTGAAACTCAGGGGACAAGCATAAGCGTCAGTAACTTTCAAACCCATAACTATTTTGCCCGGTGTAGCAGACAATTTACTTGATTCACAGTATGCCAGTAGTGATGCTGTCACTAGATACGATACAGGCGGTGCAATCACGAGATACGCGAGAATGAAAACAATAGCTGCATCCATTGGTGAATCTGGTGCGGGCATTACGTATGCTACTAACAGCAGCGCGCCACAGGAAACGAGAACGTTCAGCGCGGTGTACAGAAGAGAATCCAATATTGCAGCAGGTACTCTGCGCCAAAGGCTGGCTCCAACAATGTGTGCAGAGCTGGAATCAGCTACGGTCTTGGCTTGCAACACAAGTGCGTGCGAATTGTCCCAACTGGCCTGTTTGTTCACAACGCAAGTACGAGCCAGGCGATCGTGCAAAAGCTGATGTCGATTGCATAAAATCAAATATATGGCTGGCAAAATCAGAGCAAAAGAAGTACAAAACTTGTAAAAACAGCGCTGCAAAACGCTGGCGAAAGGAAGTCGATTGCCACCGCTATTAGCACTGCTATTAGTACTCGCTACCTGTAAACCAAACAGCTGCTTACCTGGAGTAGCCCTAAAGTAAGAGCACTCGTAGACAACTTGGTACAGCAGACAGAGGAGAATTACCAAAGCCCAAGCGGTGAGGAAGTAACCACGATAAGACTCGTTAATGTGTTGGCTTGCCCAATACGCTGCAGCGCAGTAAAGCAATGGTCCGCCGTAAGTTAGCTGGTGAATGAAGGCCAAAACAGAAGCAAAACCGACACAGCCAACCAAAAAAAATGGATCGACAGGGCCCATTGCTTTCGAAACTACTACCAACTGTATTGTCACTAAAACAGCGCTAAAGAATGCCAATAAACTGGCATCAACAAGAGCAGCAGAAAACCGCCTGCTACAAAATCGCACCCTTGAAAACGGTCTCTCTTTCGGTCGGCTAATCCCCAAATTACTACTAGCAGGAAGACTAACGCTATCGCCAGACCCGTCACCAGAAGCATCATTAGAATTTGCCGAAACCATAGTTTTTTTGTTTTGCCTGATCAGAAGAGAATTGAATCCAAAATGAGACCCTCTGTCTTATCAGACAATCATAACTATTCCACTTGACAAAGAGGAGGTTGCTAAGCTTTCCGCAATATTGACTTTTTAGTTAGATACCTGCGGAGCCATCGAAACTAGAATCAGGCAGCGCTTCTACAGCTAAATCTAAGGGCTGGTCACCAGCATGAACCAAGTAAGCACAGAGTGGGTCGTTACGCAAAATATACTTTTCGCGCGTCACTTTGACGCCAAGCAAAGCTTGCATCATTTGTGGCTCCATCAAACACAATTGCCGAAATTGATTGGCTAGATCGTGCACCGCACAATGACGCTGATAGATAATAAAATTGCCATCGGCAAGCCCTTCCCATTCAGTCATATAGCCATCTTCAGAGAAAATCTTGGCCACTTCCTCTACTCTTTCAGCCAATGATTTATCACTTACTCGCGTCTTCAAGCGCTCAATGCGCTTCTTGTTGCGAATAGAGAGCAGCTCCATTACCCCTTTATGGCCAGCTTGCTCGTAAACAGCATCAAGCAAATCCACTGCCAGAGTAGAACCACCGGAAGGAAACAACGACTCGGCCTTATCGGTCAACTTATATTTATAAGTAGGGCGCCCGCGAGTTTGTCTTTCAATGCGTGATTCAATCAGGCCATCTTTTTGCAAACCAGCAAGATGCCGTCTCACGGCCATAGAAGTAATACCCAACACGCTGCAAAGATCGCCAACAGTCAACTCGCCTTGGCGCTTGAGGTGAAGCACTATTGCTTCTTGAGTTTTTTCAGGTATCTCGCCTAGCGGCTGTGTGATCATTTATTGCTTTCTCAAATTTTGTTAGGCAAGTTTTATCAGGTTGAAATGGTTAACGCAGTCGATTTTTGCCAATGTGGCGAAAGTGGCCGCAGTTTTGCCTTGAGCAGGGCCAAGCGTTTTCCTTAGGAATCTTGCCTATGTTTCCATTGTTACTCAAATTGACCGAATCTACCACCGGGTAAGGCCCGAAAAATTAAGAACTAAAGGCGCCAAACCCTATATATGTCGATATCCAGAAAAGGATTATAAATAAACCGGGCCGAGTTAGTCGATTTTTGATACTATTTTATCTATAAAGTGCCACGTTGCGAACGTTGCAAACTTTTAAGGGAAGTTCCCAAGGGAAACTATCTATAAAAGGGATATGATTCAGGGGCAGCCAGAATTGGGTCAAAGCAATTGCCTGGTGAAGCAAAAGGGATTTTTCCTTCGAAAGCACGAACGTAAACAAGCACGAGACTAGCTAACCGAGAAAGTAGCTAAGTAAGTAAGTAAGTAAGTAAGACCAAACTCTAGACATTTTGACCAGTAGCAAAAAGAGGCAAACCGGAAGATGACTTCCCCAAACACCAACACCAATTCAGGCTCAAACTCTGATTCCAGCGCAATTCCTTTGCTTGAGATTGTTGACTTGCACGTCAACGTCGAAGACAAAGAAATTCTCAAAGGTGTGAACCTGACTATCCGTGCCGGCGAAATTCACGCCATCATGGGCCGCAACGGTTCGGGCAAATCGACCCTGTCTTACGCTCTGATGGGCCACCCGCGCTACAAAGTCACCTCTGGCAAGATGCTCTACAAAGGTGAAGATATTTCCGAGATGAGCCCAGACAAGCGCGCTAAGCTTGGCCTGGCTTTAGCCTTCCAATATCCAGTCTCAATTCCTGGTGTGTCAGTTTCGAACTTCCTTAGAAAAACCGTCAACGCCGTTCGCGGTCGCGATATTCCAGTGAAAGAGTTCCGCCTTGAGCTCAAAGCTTTGATGGCTAAACTAGGCGTCAAAGACGAGTTTCTTTCACGTTATGTCAACGACGGATTCTCTGGTGGTGAGAAAAAGCGTCTTGAGATTCTGCAACTCTCAATGCTCAACCCATCACTGGCTATTCTCGATGAAACCGACTCAGGCCTTGATATTGACGCTCTCAAAACAGTTTCAGAGGGCGTCAACGCCCTGAGCAAAGCAGACACAGCTATTTTGCTCATCACTCACTATCAGCGCATGCTTAATTACGTTCAGCCTCAATTCGTGCACGTCTTCCAAGACGGCAAGATTGTAGCTTCCGGCGGCAGTGAACTAGCTCTTGAGCTAGAAGACCGTGGCTATGAGTGGGTTACCTCGGAGATGCAAGAAACTCCAGGAACTGGCCCTAACGCTAAAACTTCTGGTTCTAGTTCAAATTCTAGTTCTAGTTCAAGCCCAAGCCCTGCAGCTGTAGGCGCTAAGTAATTAAGATGGTTAAGGAGGCAATTATGTCGGCAGATTTAGCCCCAACCCTGAACAACAAAGGGTTACCAGAAAGCAATAAGAGTGCTGGTCTGGAAGGAATCGGCAACGATTACAAATATGGTTTCTCTGATAAAGAAGACTATATTTTCAAATCAGGCCGTGGTCTGACCCGCGAAATTGTCGAGAAAATTTCATCGATGAAGAACGAGCCCGAGTGGATGCTCAAGTTCCGCTTGCGCGCCCTCGATATCTTCAACAAGAAGCCCATGCCTACCTGGGGCAACTGCGGCTTGCTCAATGATATCGACTTCGAAAACATCTTCTATTACATCAAGCCATCCGAAAGACAAGAAACAGACTGGGATGAAGTGCCTGAAGGTATCAAAAATACTTTCGACCGCTTGGGCATTCCTGAAGCCGAACGCAAATTCTTAGCTGGCGTCACAGCTCAGTACGAATCAGAAGTGGTTTATCACTCTATTCGCGAAGACCTTGAAGCCCAAGGCGTTCTCTTCCTCGATATGGACTCAGGCCTGAGACTGCACGAAGACATTGTGCGCGAACACTTCGCCACAGTAATTCCAGCTGCCGACAATAAGTTCTCGGCACTGAATTCGGCTGTCTGGTCGGGTGGAAGTTTCATCTGGGTGCCACCAGGCGTCAAGATTGAAATTCCATTGCAAGCTTATTTCAGAATCAACGCTGAAAACATGGGGCAATTCGAGCGCACGCTAATCATTGCTGAGCCTGGATCTTTCGTGCACTACATCGAAGGATGTACTGCTCCGACTTATTCCACCGACTCATTACACTCAGCTGTTGTTGAACTAATCGCCAAACCTGGCGCACATATTCGCTACACCACCATTCAAAACTGGTCTAAAAACGTCTACAACTTGGTCACCAAAAGAGCAGTTGCCCACGAAGATGCCAAAGTTGAATGGGTAGACGGAAACTTGGGCTCCAAGCTGACCATGAAATATCCAGCAATTTACTTGTTGGGCGAACGTGCTCACGGCGAAGTGCTTTCAATTGCTTTTGCTGGCGAAGATCAGCACCAAGATGCTGGTGCCAAAATCATCCACGCTGCCAAAAATACGACTTCGATGATTATCTCTAAGTCTATTTGCAAAAATGGTGGACGCACTTCATATCGGGGTTTGATCAAGGTTTACCCTAAAGCAACCGGTGTCAAATCATCAGTCAAATGCGACGCACTATTGCTTGATGACAAATCGAGATCAGATACATACCCAACCATGGAAATTGACGAAAAAGACGTCAACATCGAGCACGAAGCCACAGTTTCAAAAGTTGGCGAAGAGCAACTCTTCTACCTGATGAGCCGTGGTTTGAATCAAGACGAAGCAACCGCGATGATTGTAAATGGCTTCTTTGAGCCATTCACCAAAGAGTTGCCCCTTGAGTATGCCGTTGAATTGAATCGTTTGATTCAGCTAGAAATGGAAGGATCAGTCGGTTAAGAATCAGAAGGTTCGAGTCAGGGCTTGCAAAAGCTGTCAGAAATTCCTAAGAAAATCTGACAAAAACAATTCGCAATTAGAAGCACTAAGCACAAATAGAGACGGAGATGGAAACAGTCATGGCGGAGTTGAAGTTAGCCAAGACCATAGCAAAAGAGCGGGTAGCCGATCTAGCTCAAAGAAATGGCGAACCAAGCTGGTTGCAAGACTCAAGAAATGCCGCCTGGGAAATCTATTTCCAGAGCCCGATGCCTACAACTCGCGATGATGATTGGCGCAAAACTGAAATTGACAATCTTGATCTCTCCACTTTCATTACGGTTGATCCGCTAAAGAACAAAGCAGCAAAAGCCCCAGCAATGGAAATCTTGCAGTCGGCCCTAGCTAAATTGAGCGAACCAGCTGGCATCTTCGTTGACGATTACGAAAGCCAAACTCAATATGCCACCATCAAACCTGAACTGGCAAAACAGGGCGTTATTTTCTTGCCTCTAGTCGAAGCAATTGAAAAACACCCAGACTTAGTCAAGAAAATATTTGAGAGCGGTAAACCACTAACTTCTGACGACAAGTTCACCTTGATGAACAAGGCCCTCTTCAACAGCGGTCTGCTTCTCTACGTTCCTAAAAACGTAGTAGTAGATGGCCCTTTTGTCAGTGCCGTCAATCTGCCAGTGGGCACAGGCGGTCAAGCCGTATTTCCTCGTGTAGTTGTTGTAGCTGAAGCCAACAGCCACGTGACATTGGTCAGTGCCTTCGCCAATGCTGAATCTGCAGATGCTGCCGACAAATCAGTTACTGGCACAACACTATCTAACTCTTTCATTGAAATAACTGTCGGCCAAGGCGCCAAAGTTACAGTGATGGCCGTAGACAAGCTATCGAACGCTGTTTTTGCTGTCAGTTGCGTGCGCACACACATTCACAAAGACGGTGTTTTCAATCTCACCACTGCTGGCTTGGGTGGCAGACAAATCAAATCAGATATCGAAACAATCATGGTTGAACCTGGCTCACACAGCGATATTCGCGGTGTAGTTTTGGGTGATGGCTCCGAGCACTTCTCTTACAACACCATCCAAGAACATACTTGCCCCGATACCACATCTAATATCAACTTCAGAGTGGCTCTAAAAGAGACATCATCGTCCGTTTATCAAGGCATCGTCAAAGTAGATAAGATTGCCCAGCGTACAAACGCTTTTCAATCGAACAAAAACCTCTTGCTCGGTACTGAAGCCAGGGCAGATTCTATTCCGCGCCTAGAAATTCTGGCCGATGACGTCAAATGCTCACACGGCGCCACCGTTGGCCCAGTAGATAAAGAACAGCTTTTCTACTTAAATTGCCGTGGCCTCAATTTAAAAGAAGCTGAAGAGCTAATCGTTAGAGGATTCTTTGTACAAATTCTCGACGACATCGAAATCAAGGGAGCTGCAGACTGGGTCGGCGATCTGGTAGCAGAAAAAATCTACAAATGAGTAATTCTGCCTCTAGTGCTGGGTTCATAAAAGTCGCTCAAATAAGTGATGTCAAAGAAGGCACAGCAAAAGTATTTACTGTTGGAGAAGTGCGCATCGCCCTCTGCAACGTTGAAGACAAGTTCTACGCCATCGCTGACATTTGCACCCATGATGGTGGGCCCTTGGGCGAAGGCGAATTAGTCGACTGCCAAATAGAATGCCCACGCCACGGCGCTAGGTTTGATGTCCGCACTGGAAAAGCACTCTGCTTACCTGCGGTAATTGCCGTCCCTACCTATCCGGTAGAAGTTAGAGAAAACGAGATATTCGTTAATTGTCAGCCTTCTACCGTCAATCTGATGTAATGAACCTAGTTTAGTAAGTTCGAAGTTAAGCTTAGAGAAGCAAGAGAGCCATGAGTCATTTAGATGTAGAAAAAATTCGCCAAGATTTTCCCATTCTGGATCGCGTAATCGATGGCAAGCGCCTAGTCTATTTAGACAACGCTGCTACTTCTCATAAGCCAGTGCAAGTAATCAAAAGCATCTCCAATTACTACGAGCAATACAATTCAAACGTTCACCGCGGCATCCATACCATGTCAGAAGAAGCAACCACCGCCTATGAAGGCGTGCGCGAGACAGTGGCAAATTTCATCGGCGCCAAAGAAACCTGCGAAGTAATTTTTACTAGAAATACGACTGAAGCCATAAACCTTGTGGCCTACAGCTGGGGCAGGCAAAATGTCTTGCCTGGTGATGAAATTGTTTTGTCACCAATGGAGCACCACTCAAACTTGGTGCCTTGGCAGCAACTCGCCCAAGAACGCGAAGCTAAGCTGGTCTTTTTAGAATTAACAGAAGACGGCCAAATCAATATAGAATCTGCCAAGCAATTGATTGGCAGCAAAACCAGACTGGTTGCTGTGACGCAAATGTCTAACGTGCTCGGAACAATTACACCAGTGCAAGAGCTGGCTCGATTAGCTCACCAGCACAATGCCCTAATTCTTGTGGACGGCGCTCAAGGTGTGCCCCACCTCAAAACTTCAGTAGCCGAACTAGAATGCGATTTCTATGTCTTCTCGATGCACAAAATGCTCGGCCCAACTGGAGTTGGCATTCTTTGGGGCAAGAAAGACATTCTCAATGCCATGCCACCATTTATGTTTGGTGGCGACATGATTAGCTCAGTGCACCGCGACAAGAGCCGCTGGAACGAACTGCCCTGGAAATTTGAAGCGGGCACACCGAACATCGCCGATGTTATTGCCAGCGGAGTAGCTATTGATTATCTGCAAAATCTCGGCATGGATAATGTCAGAGCCCACGAAGTAGAAATTACAGAGTACGCCTTGAAGCGCCTTAGCGAAGTCAAAGGCATCACAATCTACGGCCCCAGAGATGCCAATCTTCGCGGTGGAGTTATCGCCTTCAACGTCGAGGGTATTCACCCTCACGATCTCGGTCAGATTTTGAGTGATAGCGGTGTAGCAATTCGAGCTGGCCACCATTGCTGCCAACCACTGATGAAAGATTTGAAAGTTATGGGCACAGCCCGCGCTAGTTTTTATATCTACAACACCCTTGAAGAAGTCGACCTATTAATGGCCGCTCTCAAAGAAGCAGATAAGGTTATGGGACATGTCGCTTGCAGATGATCTATACCGGGAAACTATCCTGGATCACTACCACAACCCACGTAACAACGGCAGTATAAACAATGCCAGTGCCACCGTAGAAGGTGTCAATCCACTTTGCGGCGATGAGCTGACTCTCTATCTCAAAGTTTCCCCAGCTGGTCTAATAGAAGACGTCAAACTAACGGCCCACGGCTGTTCTATTAACACGGCCTCAGGCTCGATGATGTCGGAAGCTATACTTGGTCAATCATTCGAACGGGCTGAAGAAATTATCGAGAGCTTCAAGAGCATGATGCTAACAAAGAGCGACGATGTTGCCTTTGAAGACGAATTAGAAGAACTCGAAGCTCTGCGCGGAGTGAAGAAATACCCTGTACGAATCAAGTGTGCACTGCTGCCGTGGAACACGCTTTTGGAAGGAATTCAGACTGCTAAATCTAACCTAAAGGAATAAGCCTTCATGATGACATCATTGCAAGAAGATCTTGTTTTAGAAAATCTCCGCCAAATCGTTGACCCTGAACTAGGTATCAACATCGTCGACCTTGGTCTAATCTACGAAGTCAAAGTAGCCGACAACAATGTCAACATAAAAATGACCCTGACTAGCCCGGGCTGCCCCGTAGGTGCGGTAATTCAAGGCCAATGTCATGCCGCTGCTAAGAAACTACCTTGGGCTGAAAATGTCGAAGTCAAACTTGTCTGGATTCCTCGATGGGATCCAAAGACCATGGCAAGCGAAGAAGCCAAGATGGACTTGGGAATTCTCTAATGAAACTGCCTTGTCAGGACAGTAAACTTTAGAAATGCCTACACCAATTATTCACGACCACGATGGTCACGTAGACGATCTGCTCAGTTGCATTTTGCTCTGGCTCAGCCCAGAAATAGACTTGCAAGCCGTTGGTATCACCAATGGTGATTGCTATGCTGCGCAGATTTTTGAAGCGACTCAGAAAATCGCTACCTACCTCGATATCGATGGGCCAGAGATTGCCCTAACTGAAGACGAAGTTCCGCACCCGTTTCCTGAAAACTGGCGCCGCGAAAGTTATATCATCAATGAATTGCCGCTTTTCCGTGACAACTACCTAAAGAAGCCTTACCAACACGGCCGTCCCCGCAATATTGAATCAGTATTTTTAGATTGTCTCTCCAATTCAAAAGTACCTTTCACGGTGGTTACAACTGGCCCACTCACCAACATTGCCAAACTTTTGACCAACCAACCAGAAGTCAAAGATAAAATTCAAGAATTCTTGATTATGGGTGGAGCTATCAACTGCAAAGGCAATGTTGAAGAAGAAGGCACCGACGGCACAGCAGAATGGAACGTTTACGCTGACCCTGTGGCCTTCAAGCAAGTACTTGACAGCAAAATTCCGATCAAGCTGATTACCCTTGATCTCACCAACGACTTGCCTGTCACCAAAGACTTCTTAGCCAAACTCGAAGGTCAATCGGAGAACTCGCGAGCCTCCGCCCTCGCTTTCAAACTGTGGAGCTTGGTCAAAGGTTTCGACTACTATTTCTGGGACACAATCACAGCAGCAGCAGCCATTGAACCAGACCTCTTTACCTATAAAGAAGTGAAAATTGACGTTTCCACCTCAGGCAAGAGTATCGGCCGCACTGGCCCATCTCTTTTTTCTGGGCGCAAAGTACAAGTAGCCACTCAGATAAATAAACAAGCTTTCGAAGATTTACTACTCACTATTCTGGCGATGCGCTAAAGACAGGCCATAGTTCAGGCTAAATTTGAAAAGGTTATTTTGGAGACTTGAACACTATCCAAAACCCCTCTTGACTTCCCTCCGGGCTCAGACGTAAGTTAGCCCTATGAGAAAACACACCCCAATTGAAACTCAAAATTTACCAGAGCAAGAAGCCAACGAGCAGGGCCAGCCGCTAGCTACTACTGCTTCTTCTTTGAGAAGCGAAATTGGCCTATGGCAAAAGAACTTCAAAGAAAAAGTTCTCGACAACCCTAAAATGAAATGGTATCGCCGCACCCTCTTCGCCTGCACCCTGACCTGGGCAATTCTTCTAGCCTTCCAAAGTATGCCTTACTACAACGCTATTGCAGCCGGCGAAGAGGCGTTTAAGCTAGGTCGCTACGAAAAGGCGCGAAAAGAGTTTGAGACCGCCTTGACCGTCTGCAAGACATTCGGCCCCGACTGGCAAATAGATAAACGCACAGCCCGAGCCATGAACAACTTGGCCGAGCTTTATCGCATTCAAGGGCGCTACCAAGAAGCCAGGCCTTACTACACAAAAGCAGCAGAAGCCGCCCGTCTAAGTTTTGCCGCTAGCCGCCCAGAACCGGCTGTAGCCCTCAATAATTTAGCCACACTAGAGCGCGAGCAAGGTCATTACCAAGAAGCAGAGAAGACCTACCTCAAAGCTCTAGACCTCTGGGAAAAACAAATTAAGCAGCCCGATTCGCCCCAGTTAGCCAGTATCACCAACGGCCTAGCTAAACTGAGGCGTGATCAAGGCCGCTACAGCGAAGCGGAAGGTCTATACCTCAAGGCTCTAACCATTAGCGAGAAAAAGCTCGGTCGCAGCGATGTCGGTAACGCCTATCTACTCGCCAATCTAGGTGGACTTTATCGCGATCTCGGCCAAGTAAAGAAGGCCGAAAAGTACTATCAACGAGCATTCTATCTTGACTTAAATGCCCTCGGCGACCAGCATCCTGACACAGCCATGGATCTCAATAACATAGCTGGCCTCTATCGCGAACAAAACAAACTAGGCGAGGCCCGCACTCTCTACGAACGGGCTCTCGATATTCGCCTAAAAGCCTTCGGCCCAGACCATCCGCTTACAGCCAAAACTCTAATGGGTATTGGGGACTTAGAGAGACGCTTACAAAACTATGACAAAGCTCAAGTCTACATAGAACGCGCACTGGCTATACAAAAACGCTCACTACCAGCCGTACACCCTGACCTTGCTATCACCTTAGACAATCAAGGCGTCTGCTATTTACAAATGGGAGAAGCAGCTAAAGCCAAAAAGTGCTTCAGCGAGGCCCTCAAAATGAGACACGCACTACTCAGCGCCGATCATCCTGATTTCTATGTCAGTGCAGTGAACATCGCTATAGCAGACGCAGCCTTGGCCAATACCGCCATAAACGAAGGCTCTCAAGAGCCAGTGGACGCAGCACTTGAGAAGCTCTCTGCGAGACTCGGCGCCGAGCACCCAATAACCAAAGCTGAGCGGGCTCTAGCAGCCGACCACAGACCAAACAGCCAAAGACTTAAGAGAAGTTAGTGCGAGTAAGCCTCAATAATTTATTAGTTTACGGCCGATCTTGAGCCAGAGCCGTTACTATGTCACTGGCAATTAATTTGAATATTGAATTTTAAAATTTCTTGCCCGTCACTAACTTAAACAGGTTACTCAATGCTTGGCGCCAATGAAAATAAGCTCAACGAAGAGCAAATAAGAAAAGCCCTCAGTACGGTCATGGATCCTGACCTGAACATCGATGTAGTCACCCTCGGAATGATTTCCGACATTAAGATTACCGGCAGCAAAGTGTTTTTCAAACTAACACTGACAACTCCGGCCTGCCCCGTCAAGGAACGCCTTGAGGGTGAATGCCAAGACGCAGTCAGAGCCTTAGATGGTGTTGAAGAAGTCGAAATGGAATCAGCAGCCCAGGTGGCTGGCCAAAGAAGAAATGGCAAAGAGCCTGTTAACGGCATCAAGCAAATTATTGCCGTCACTTCTGGTAAAGGTGGCGTCGGTAAATCAACAGTATCTTGCAACCTAGCTGTAGCTCTGGCAAAACTTGGAGCCAAGGTGGGCTTGCTCGACGCTGATATTACCGGTCCAAATATTCCTTTGATGATGGGAGTTGACAACTATCAGCCCACAGCCAAAGACAATCGCATTGTGCCTGCCGAAAATCATGGCGTCAAATGTATTTCAATGGCTTTCTTTGTCTCTCAAGACACCCCGCTAATCTGGCGTGGACCAATGTTAGACAAAGCTATTAAACAGTTCTTGCGCGACGTTGAATGGGGCGAACTAGATTATCTCATCGTTGACATGCCACCAGGCACTGGCGACGCCCAACTAACAATGGTGCAAGCCACTCAGCTTTCAGGCGGTGTGATTGTCACCACCCCTCAAGATGTTGCTTTGCTCGATGGCCGCAAAGGCCTTGCAATGTTTTCACAAATGGAAGTGCCAATCCTCGGCTTCGTCGAGAACATGAGCTACTTCCAGCCTAAAGGTTCAAGCGAACAGTACGAAATCTTTGGCCGTGGCGGCGGTAAGCGCCTAGCCGAAGAGCACAAAGTGCCGTTCTTGGGCGAAATACCTCTTGACCCAGAAGTGCGTATTGGCGGCGACCAAGGGGTGCCAATCGTAGCTGGCGACCCAGATTGCGCAGTATCAAAGGCCTTCATTGAAATTGCCAAGCAAGTAGCTGCCCAAGTCAGCATTCAATCAAGAGTTGAAGTGGCAACGCCTGCTGCAGTTTAGATAGAAGCACTTAGCGAGAAGCATTTTAGACAAACGCTATAGAGAAAGGGCAGTAGCTAGAACCCATATAAATAGGTAATAGCAAAAACGGCAGCTCTCAAAGTAAGAATATTAAAGCCCTCTCTTAGAAATCTAAGCGGGGGCTTTACTACATGGTGATTCGGGCTATTATGTTGCTCAGCAGAGATTTTCGCGCAAAATTTCGCTGCAACGGACGAACACTACGCTGACTCTATATGCGGTGCATGCTAAAAAGTATACAGATTAGAGATTTCGCCCTGATTGAAAAAACTCAGGTCGACTGGACTGCCGGATTAAATGTTTTAACCGGTGAGACTGGGGCAGGAAAATCCATCTTGATGGATGCCCTCAACGCGGTTCTAGGCGGCAAAGTGCCCGCTTCAATCATCCGCCCCGGTGCTGACAAAGCTAACCTCGAAGCAGTCTTTGTACCTAGCTCACAGGTAATTGCCTGGCTGAAAAAAGAAGAACTAATTGACGAAGAATCAGCTGAGCAAGCAGAACTTACCGTTGCCCGCGAAATTGGCAAAGGCGGCTCAAAAATTCGCATCAACGGCACTCTGGTAAACCATAATTTGCTAGGCGAATTGCGCACCATGCTGATTACAGTGCATGCCCAACACGAAGCGCGCACACTAATGTCATCGCAGTCACAGCTAGAACTGTTAGACGGCTTGGGCAGCGAAAGTCATACTAAAATTTTAGAGAAAGTACGCACCCTTTACGCTCGCAAAAAGCAATTGCAAGATGAGCTAGACTCGCTCACCATGTCAGAAGACGAGCGCCTGCGCAAACTTGATTTTTCCAAGTTTCAATTAAACGAACTTGAACAAGCTGAACTGAGCGACCCTAGCGAAGACGAAGAGTTGGCCCGCCAAGTCAGTGTTTTGAGCAACGCCATTGAACTAAAGCAACAAGCAGAAGCAGCCCAAGACGTGCTCACTGGTTCAGATTCTGATAGTTCAGTTTGTGCTGTAGACCTGATTCAGAAAGCCATGTCAGAAGTAGAAAAAGCTCTGCGCTTTGACTCTAGTCTCGATACTATTCATGAAGCCTTGAGCGGCGGCCTAGCCAGTCTAGAAGAGGCCTCTACAGCGTTGCGTCGATACGCCGACAAGCTTGATACAGATCCAGACACTTTAATTGATTTAGAAAACCGCGCTAATTTGATTGCCACGATTAAGCGCAAATACGGCCCACACTTAAGCGACGCCATGGCTAAGCAAGAAGAGCTAAGCCATGAACTAGAAAAGCTAGAAAATGGCTTAAAAGAAAGCGAAGGCTTGGCCCAAGAAATAGCTGACGTAACCAGCGAATTGCAAAGCAAAGCAGCTGAACTATCTAAAGGAAGGCTCAAGCTAGCCAAGACCTTGTCAGCCGCAGTAGAAAAAGAATTGGTCGACCTGGGCATGGAAAAATGCCGCTTTGAAATTGCCTTTAACCAATTGAGCGACGCTGGCCCTAACGGCATCGACAAAATCGATTTCTTAATTGCCCCCAACCCCGGCCAACCGGCCATGCCACTGGGCAAAATTGCCTCTGGCGGCGAGCTATCGCGCATCATGCTGGCGATTAAGACCATCTTTGCCGCCGCCGACCAGGTAGCCACCGTAATATTCGACGAAATTGACACTGGTCTATCGGGCCGAGTGCTTAATGCCGTGCGCGACAAACTTTCAAAACTTTCCCGCTCACAGCAGATACTTTGCATCACCCACCAACCAATTGTCGCTTCAGTAGCTGACAACTACCTAGAAGTAAAGAAAGAACATTTGGCCGATCGCACGATTGTTACAGTCAACAATCTTGATGATGAGATGCGCCTCAGATCTCTTGCCGCCATGGCCAGCGGAAACGCCAATGAAGAGGCCTCGCTTAGCTTTGCCCGCTCGCTCATAGATCAAGCGGCCGCTGTTCGCGCCCTACCCTAATATCAATTGTGCTTTATATTTAGGCATACAAGCACAATCTTGATTGACACAAAGCCCTTAACTTCAATAGAATCAACCGTTGCTGTCTGGCTTTTCCAGCCCGTACAGTTTAAATTGGGGCGTCGCCAAGTGGTAAGGCATCTGGTTTTGGTCCAGACATTCCGAGGTTCGAATCCTTGCGCCCCAGTTTCATCTTTTCATCCAGAAAAGTTCTACATGTTCATTAAAAAGGAATTGAGCGGGTTATGGAGAAAATCAAACTAGGCGTCGCCAAACGCGAAGCCAAAACCCCGAAACAATTGAGACGCGAAGGCAACGTGCCTGCGACTCTTTATGGTCGTGGTATTCCCTCTGAGAGCTTGCAAATCAATGCTCGTGAGTTTGGTCGCCTTCCAGCTGCCGCTTACTCGCACATGATTGAGCTTGAATCTCCAGAAGGAACAGTCAACGCCATCATCAGACAAGTTGCCAGACGTTCGACTCAAGATTTCGTCTACAACATCGAACTCTACAAAGTCGATCTGCAACGCAAAGTTTCAGTGACCGTTCCAATTAAATTCATCGGCGCGTCGCTCGCTGTCAAAGCTGGCGCCAAGCTCGAAGAGAACTATCAAGAAGCCAATATTGAATGTCTACCAGCTGAAATTCCAGATTACATCGAAGTAGACCTCACGGCCCTAGAAGTAGTCGAAGCAGCCATTCACTTCGGCCAAGTAAAATTGCCCGCTGGAATCACTATTCTCAACCCACACGACGAGATTGTGGTCAAAGTTGTCGCCCCTAAAGTTGTTGCCCCAACTGCCAAAGAAGCAGCTGCCGCAGCCGCTAAATAGAGCGCTAACTGAAAAATTAAGAACGCCGGCCATTTGGTCGGCGTTTTTTTGTGTCTATATGGGCCGACCTAGTGAAAAGCCTGAATAGATATCGGGAATGCCCGGGTATGTTGTTAGTCACTAACCTGAAACAATTGATCCATGCACTTAATTAAAATCACCGCAGCCAGATAGCGGACCATTAGATGTGGAATTCACGTTCGATCCGAAATTAGAGCAAGCGACCAAGGAGCAAAATGATGGACACTGAGCCAGTTTTTGTAAAATCAGACAGCTTGCTCGACCGGGCTTTCGTCGAAACCCCTTGCCCGACAACCTGGGACAAAATGAAAGGCTCCGACAGCGTGCGCTTTTGCCACCTCTGCCATCTCAATGTCTACAACATCGCCAACCTCACTGACAAAGAAGCAGAGGAGGTACTTAGTAAAGGCAAAGAGGGCGGCCGGGTTTGCGCGCTGCTTTATCGTCGCCCCGACGGCACCATCGTCACTGACAATTGTCCTCGAGCCTTGCGCAAAGTTCGCGACGCCTCAAAATGGCTCAAAGCCAAAATTATTGCAGCCACAACGTTGGCGATTTCATTTTTGTCTCCCGTCGCGGCTCAAAGCCAAGAAACTAATGCCAAAGATGCAAACACAAATGAGATAAAAGCCAAAAACACCAATCAAAATAGCTGCACCGGTCCCAAAACCGGCAACGTGGTGGTAAAGCCCATAGAGACCAAACGCAGCACAGGCAGGCCAGACATTCCCTTACCAGGTGGCATCGCCTTCCTCCCCAGCCCACACGACTACTATGCTTCCAAGATTTTTGTCGCCGTCAATGCTGCTGGCAAGAAACGAGGTTTAGTAGCGCCATTTCCCTCTGTAAAATTTGCTATTAAGGCCGATGGCAGCGTAGAAAATATTGCCATCAAAGAAAGTAGTGGCGACAAGAAAAAAGACAAAATCGCTCTCAAAGCAGTAAAAGAATCTGCACCATTTGCTAAGCCACCAGAAGGTAGCGCACTACCGCTAAAATTAGAATATCGCTTTACTCAAGAAAGACTATAAAGAGGCATACTATGAATTGCAATAAGTCAGAGTCAACCGAAGCAGTAGAAACATTTTTACAGCCGGCCCAACTTAAAGACCGGGCCTTCATCGAAATACCCTGCCCAACTAGCTGGGACAATATGACCGGCAACGACAGTGTGCGTTTTTGCGGTCAATGCAGCCTCAACGTTTACAATATTTCCAGCATGACAGACAAAGAAGCAGAAGCGGTCTTTGCCAAAGGTAAGAACGGAGAGCGGCTCTGTGCCCGCCTCTATCGCCGCCCGGACGGCACAGTCATGACTGACAATTGTCCGCGGGCCTTGCGCAGAATTCGCAATGTCTCAAAATGGCTGCAAACAAAAATAGTTGCTTGCTTTGGCTTGCTGCTCTCTCTAGGCGCTCCTGCTCAAGCTGAGAGCCCAGACAAGGGCACCGGCAAAAGTGGTTCGCCAACTTCAAAATGTGCACCGATTGATGCACCACAAAATAAAGACAAATCAAATAAAGATAAATCTGGCGCAGATAAAACAACAAAAGGCTCCAGTCAGTTGATGCCAACTATGGGTGCTGTCAGGGTGCCAGCACCAGTCGAGCAGGCAGAACTAGGAAAAATAGCAGCACCATCTACGGTTACACCCGTTAAAGTCGAACCTCATAAAGGCGAACCACAAAAAGTAGACTCAAAAAAAGTAGAACCCAGCGCTACCAAGTCTCAAGAGAAACAACCTGGGGGTGCTCCTCTTACACACAAGATGGGTCGGATTAGAGTAGAACCAGCTGCCAAGCCAGCGACAGCTCCTAAAGATGAAAAGGCTAAGTAAAATGCTCAACAACGAAAATGATCAACCGCTTGAAATAGCAGTAGAAATATTCGCTAAGCCAAATCTTCTCAGCCAAGCTTTCATTGAGACTCCCTGCGAAAGCAGCTGGGATAAAATGACCGGCAACGATAGTGTGCGTTTCTGTGGTCAATGCAGCCTCAACGTCTACAACGTCGCAAATCTCACCGACAAAGAAGCAGAAGCAGTATTTGCTAAAGGTCGCGAGCAAGGTCGTGTCTGCGCCAGGCTTTATCGCCGCCCTGACGGCACCATCATGACCGACAATTGCCCGCGCTCACTGCGTAAAATTCGAGATGCTTCCCGCTGGCTTAAAACCAAAATTGTCGCTGGCTTCGCCCTTACACTTTCGCTATTTACTCCGGCCCAAGCTGAAGAATCAAAAAAGGTTCAAGCGAAAGATCTGACACCGAAAGAAGGCAAGAAGTTCACGCTTGGTGATGTATACGTGCCACCGAAGGCTGAGCCACTGCCAGTCAAAATGGGTGAGGTCTATGTGCCGCCAAAATCGACAAAGGTTACGTCTGCGACAAACGGGTCTACTAGTTCAGGCCAGGCAACCAGCACGCCTGGCACTGCGCCGAACAACAGCAAGGGAGTGAAAGCTGTTCCAGATCAATCCGCAATGGCTGGTGGCTTATCATTTAGACCGGACGATTTCACATCGTACAAGAATGAAATAACCAATTCTCTCCAACTAAAATGGAAAGCTAAGGGTATTTCAGCGCCGTTTCCCAAGGTGCAATTCAAAATTGACGAGCAAGGCAAAGTATCTGCCCTCAAGATTGTCACCAGCTCAGGCAATAAAGAAACAGACAGTGTTGCTCTCAAAGCTATTTCTGCAGCGGCTCCTTTCCCCAGACCGCCACTTGGGGCGAGCCTGCCGTATGAAGTACAGGTAGGGGCCGGAGCGCAGTAGAGAGCATTTGCCGAAGCAAAACTTGCTCCAACTACTCCTTACTCTCTGGCACAACAGCTGCTGCAGCATCAAAACCAATTTTGCTATGGGTGCCATCACAAAATGGTTTGTTGACGGAAGCGCCACAACGACAAAGGGCACAAGGCTGTCTAGGCACTGCTATGGCATTACCTTCATGATCTTTCAACTCGAAGGGGCCATCCACAAGTAGCGGTCCATTCAACTTCACCGTGATCTTGACTTCAGACATATTCACTCTCCATTCTAATTGCTGTCTTGTAGAGGTTAGCAGAAGCGCCGACAAAACTACCGTGTCACTGGTGCAAACATGGTGTCATTAAAAGAATCAGGCTTGGTTGTCTTTTTTTTGCTACCGAAGGCAACGGCCGGAAAAGCGAGCCTTATACGCTGCTGCTCTTTCACTGAGTACTTATAGAATGACTTAGGTAGCTTGATACTGACCAAGTGAAGCTTGCCCAGCTGTTCTAGCCCTTGCACCGAAATACTGGTTTCACCTAGCCATAAGGTCTTTAGCTTAGTGAGCTTCAAGAGGAACGGCACGACTTTGTCATCGAGGCGATAATTGTAATCAATATCAAGCAATTGTAAATCTCTGCACTTACTAAGATGCTCGATGCCAACCATAGACAAGTCAACTCTGACAAGACCAAGCCTTTGAAGTTGGGGAAAATCTTTCAACCAGCGCAGACTTTCGTTGTTAACGACAACATTGCTCAAGCGGAATGCTTCCAGTTTCTTGCATGCCAACAACTTGGGCAAACAGGTACCAGAAACCTTACTCTCGCAAGCTGTGAGCATCTGCAATTGGGGCATTGCTGGCAGTTGCGATAATCCCTTATCGCTTGCATCAGAATTGTCCAAATCAATTCCCTTCAATGAGGAAATATGGCCGAGATAGGGAATTGCTCGATCGCAAAAAGCATCTTCTTCATCGGCCATTGACAAGAAGCTCAACTCAACAAAATCGAAAGCATCTCGCGGCAATTTCAAAAGGCATTCAGGATGCTGATAGAAAGTGCCGTTGGGGGCAAACTTGATTTGCTTGCCCGCCGGCAATTTGACCAGCCCACGCGCTTCGGCAACCAAACTTCCCTTGCAGTTGCCAAATATTTCGGGAACCCCCTTTAAGGCCATTAGATTGCCGACAGAATAGCTAGGAGAAAATGGCAGAACACGCTCGCCTGCCTCAGCATTGCCTCGGTGAGCACCGGTAAAAAATAGCGCCAGCAAACAAGTAGCAGCAGTAGCAAGCTTAGCAAACATACTCAACGGAGGTTTTCTGTGCAATCTTTGGCTCACGTCTAGAGGATTGGTGACTAGTGCAGATTAGCAGAAGCGTGACCAATCTCCATCACTTCTTTGAAAATATCCGAATCGGATCAACTAAAATCTATTAAGATCAACCAAAAGCAAACAAAAGCAACCAAATGAAACTCGCTGCCACAAGCCTTTTACTGACAATTAGCAGTCTGTCATTGCTGAGCAGTGCAGCTGCAGCCAAACCGCAACATGTAAGCACAGTGAAGCATGAAAGCAGTGTGAAGCATGGAAGTACTGCGCAGCAAGAAGGCACAACTCAGCACGAAACACCTGACACAGCTCAAGATACAAGCGCAGAAGAGAAAATCGCAGCCGGTGAGCAGGCCCGCCGACAAGGCAATTATCCACAAGCTCAAAGTCAAATAAAGCTCGGCCTTAGCCAAATCCAGAACAGCCAAAATCCTTCACCGGAGAGGCTGGCCGCGGCATATAACTATTTGGCTTTGCTCAATAACAGCATGGGCCAATATGCAGACTCAGAACAAAACGCCAGAAGAGCCCTGTCTTTGGGCCGACAGGCTAAACTTAGCGAAACCATTTTAGCCAGGCATCGAGTTGTGCTCGCTAATGCACTAAGGCAACAAGGCAAATATCCCGAAGCTCAAAGCAACTTAGAAAAAGCCATCGCCACTCTAAAACCTTCAAACCACGACAAAGAGTTATTTGCCACCGCCACAAATAATTTAGGCGCACTATATTTTTGGATGGGCAACTATCAGCAAGCCATCACTATTTTAAAACGCGGACTAGCTCTGCGATTAGCTATAGCGGCTGGCGACAAGGAAAACCTAGATAATGAGAACCTAGATAATGAGAACCTAGATATTGCCAACTCATATTTAGACCTAGGCTGTACTGAATTTAAACTAGGTCAGAACGCCAAGGCAAAAGAACATTTATCTCTAGCTTTAGCAATCAGAAAAAACAGACTCGGAGATGATCATCCTGAAACATTGAATGCCATGGCCAATCTTGCTGCACTGCTAGACGCCAGTGGCGCAGCAGCTGACTCACAGAAATCACTAAACTTGCTGCAACAAGTTGTAAAAAGTGGTGGCAAAAAACTAGATGCTCATCATCCAGATCTCATTCGCTATCAGCAAGAATATGCTGAAGCCCTAACCAATCAAGCCAGTCGGCTATCCACTAAAGGACAGCAACAGCAAGCACTTGAGGCCATACAGCAGGCAATTAAGCTGAGAGAAACAACGAGCAAAACTTTAGGACACAAAGATATTTCTTACGCCATCGCCTTGGCCAACGCCGCTACGATTTTAAAGCGTTTGGGTAAGCCACAGGAAAGCAAAACAATGCTTATCAAAGCCAAAACCGTGCTAGATGGCCTACCGCAATCAGTTCAACAATCGCCTGAAGGCAAAGCTATTCGTAAGTCAAACTAATAGTATCACTAGATTTTGAGTAGCTTGGCAGGCGCAACCCCAATTCTCAAATCGTTGCGATCCCAGCCCCCACGATCAAGCGGAGCGGCAAGAGAATTTGGCGACGAGCCACCACCAGACGTCACCACTTTGGCATTTTGATTCGAATTGCTTTGGCCACTCATAGCGATTGGCGCATTGTCAGGATTTTCCATGGTGCTTTCACTAGACAGAGAAAAGGCCATTGGAGCATTTAATCCAGGCACACTAGCACCGAACAACGGGATGCTTATAGTCGGTTGGCAAACCACCGAGGTCTGCACCATGGCAATGCGATCGGTGACGTTTCCGGTGGTCTGACCATCGCGATACGAAACAGTCGTTTGTGGATAGCCCTCGGCTCTTACAAACTTGCCCATACCAGCCAACCACTTGTCGGTAATATCTTTGCAGACAGGCCCATTCAAGCTTACAGCATCATTCATATGCACTAGCGATGCCTCATGCACCTGATTGTAATTTAGCACCATACAAAGGCAGTAAGAGACCCCTAGAATTAGCATATTGAGAAGTGGGAAGAAGAAACAAATAAGCAAAATACCAAGAGCTGGACCAAACTCAGTTATGGCGCTGCCGCTGGTTCCACGAATCTGCCGACCTATTCTCACAATCACTTCCCCCCAGAGCCCAGCAAGCAACAACGATGTACGGCGATTCTCAAATTATTACCGTCCCAGCCACCGCGCGGCAATGGCTTAGCTAAAGCATTGACTTGACTTCCAGCAGCAGCGCCCTGACCAGAACCTGCAATCTTGGCGTTCTGATTTTGACTATTTTGCCCGCTCTGTCCATTCTGGCCATTCATACTTATAGGTGCGTTATCTGGATTTTCCATGGTGCTCTCACTGGAAACAGAGAAGGCCATGGGTGCATTCAAACCCGGCACGCTGACGCCAAACAAAGGAATGCTCAAAGTCGGTTGGCAAACCACCGAGGTGTGCACCACGGCAA
>JAGOSY010000001.1:365179-439504 GCA_018062085.1 bacterium
GGATTTTCCATGGTGCTCTCACTGGAAACAGAGAAGGCCATGGGTGCATTCAAACCCGGCACGCTGACGCCAAACAAAGGAATGCTCAAAGTCGGTTGGCAAACCACCGAGGTGTGCACCACGGCAATGCGATCGGTGACGTTACCTGTGGTCTGACCATCGCGATACGAAACAGTAGTTTGTGGATAGCCCTCAGTTCTTACAAACTTGCCCATACCAGCCAACCACTTGTCAGTGATATCTTTGCAGACAGGCCCATTCAAGCTCACAGCATCATTCATATGAACCAAAGAAGCTTCGTGCACTTGATTGTAATTGAGGACCATGCAGAGGCAGTAAGAGACCCCGAGAATTAGCATATTGAGAAGTGGGAAGAAGAAACAAATGAGCAGAATAGCCAACGCTGGGGCAAACTCAGCCATAGCACTGCCTTGCATGCCGCGGACCGGTTGCCTCAGATTGAAAACTCTCATTGTTTCACCCGCGCCTATCCTACATAAGAGGTTAATACTGGCCTGTAAAAGTAATTAGGAGGGCGAAAAACTTTCTTTTTCAAAGGTCTGACCCTTGTCACAGTTCCATCACAGTTTCGTTGCCCTTTGATCACACATAAAAAATACACTGGCATTGCGAGCGGTTACCAAACAGTTTAGCGGTGACCAAGCAGTTTAAATGAGGGTGAAAATTATGAGCAACAAAGAAATAGCAGAATGTGGAGAGAAGCAGAGCGTTAAGGGCAGCCTCGGTTCACATCCATTTAAAGACGTCTTTTCTAAAGAAGAAGCTGAAGCGACCAAGAAAATACTCGTTTATGATAAACAATTGGGATTAGGCGGAGCCGACAAACACTTACCAAACGTCACTTTCTTTGATGATATAGAAAAGAAGCAGCCAGTGCTGTCAAAGAAACTTTTCAACAGTATTGACCTTGATAAAGACGGCGGTCTTTCTAAAAAAGAGCTAGACCACGCAATCGACAGCAAAATCTACGGCAAGAAAGAAACAAGTGCGATGGTGGCCTTGCGTAAAGAATTTAGAAATATAGACCAACCCAAGCGTGATGGCGAAATTACCGCTGCCGAAATCAAGGCTTTTCAAATAGGCGAGCCTTTCAACCACAAAAATATGAAAGATCTGACGATGGCCAAGCTTAATGCCAACAACGAATATTCCAAGGTCAATCCCAAAAGCCACTAATTGGGCTTTATGGCAAGCAATGGCAAAGTGAAGGAGAACTGGGTTCCTTGAGCTAATCGAGTAGCCCAGATTTTTCCACCATGAAGTTCCACAAAGGCCTTGCAAATGGTCAAGCCCAGTCCAGAGCCTTCTGCGGCTTTCTCATCTTTTAGTTGATGAAACCTTTCGAACACACTCTCAAGTTGCTCCTCTGCAATGCCAAGGCCCTGATCGATTACGTTGACAGTCACCATTGGCATTGTCGAGTCAATCTCTGAACGCTCAGCGTGCACTCTAACAGTATCTCCAACCTTTGAATACTTGAGTGCATTGGCCGTGAGATTGATAATCACTCTATCGATTTTATCGGCATCACCACTAACAATCAGTGCGGTTTGTTCAACTTCTAGACGCACACCGGCTTGCTCTGCAGCAGGAAGTAAAGCTTCGATGCAAGCCTGAAAACACTCATCTAAATGCACCGCTTCGTGTTCAATCAACATTTTGCCAGACCTGATTTTTTCAATATCAAGCAGATCGTTGACCATTGCAATTAGACGAACTACATTGCGCTCACCGAGCTGGATGTATGTTTTCGTTTTCTCTACCAAACCGCTATCTGACTGAGAAAGAAACCTGAATACATTTCCTAGAGTGCTGAGGGGCGTGCGCAAATCATGGCTAACCATGTGCAATACTTCCTGCCTCAACTGCTCGGCCGCTCGCCTTTCACTAATGTCATGGACGACACAAAAGGAAGTTTGTTCACTTTCTGACCATTGAATTGACCATGACGTATCAACTTTGCGATTCGACTTGTGCCACATCTGAATGTCTGTGGACTGTTCGTCAATGTTATTACCCAAACTCGCCACAAACTGCTCAGTTTTAGCATCACTTTCATGGATAAAATTGACAAGACGAGCGCCTAATAGTTCATCATTTTTGTATCCCAGCATTTTGATACAAGCGGGATTGGTAGAGACGATTCGACCATCTTTGTCGATAGAACAGATCCAATCACGAGCACCTTCAATCACCTGATGTTCTTTGCGAGCGGTTTCGTGCATGGCTTTGGCCATCTGCCGAAAAGTTTGGTCAACACGGGCGATTTCATCACATCCAGCAATAGAAGGACCAAGAGGAAGGTTGCTGGCCAAGCGTATATTATTGTCATCGAGGCGCTTTAGCCTTCGTGCGATATTGCTCGCTAGAAATAAGGCCAGGGCGCCGGAGAGCAGCAGATTAATGGCACCGCCGAAGAGGGCAACGTCGTGAAACCGTTTTCTCAATATAATTTCGCTGTCAACGCCTTGCTTAGCGTAGACTTCGTACTGCTTTTTGGCATTGAGTAGATCACCATAAAGCAATTCTTTGACACGGGCACGCATTTCTATCCATAGTGGACGCCGTATGGCTTTATCATCCGCTGCCTGAATCTTTTCAAAAATCTCATACATCTTGAGACTAGTCGCCTCAGACCTTTCCACCGTCTTCGCCAATTCTGATTTCGGTTCTACAAGTGTCTTCAATTGGGAAAAGATCACATGCATTCGCTCAGCTGACTCGTTGGCAGCCGCGTTTTGCCCATCCCTGTCATCGTCAGCGTGTTTGGCGATGAAATAAGTGTTAGCCATTAAACTAGACATGTGGTCGGCTATTCTTTTCGACCGCTCTGCTTGCCCTAACTGAATCTCAGCCTTCGACTGCAAATCAGCCATCCAGAGGAGCAACACCAACTGCATCGCTAGCGGCACAATGGCCAACATCAAAACTTGTGCCGCTAACGAAAATTTAGTCACAGGAACCGTTTATTGCGTACTATCAAAGTACAATTATAGTCACTCCCTATGTAAGTCCGCGCGTCAAACATTGGCTAAAGTACTCCTAGTTGAAGATGATTTAGATTTGGCAACTACAGTTGCCGATGGGCTGAGAGACGAGCGACACGTGGTTGAACTGGCCAGCAATGGCATTGATGGCGCCGATCTTCTTAAGTTGGAAGAGTTTGACATAATTATTTTGGATTGGGATCTGCCAGGCAGATCTGGAGTGGAAATTGCTAAGCAGTTTCGCGCCAGCGGCAAGAAAACACCAATAATAATGCTTACCGGCAGAACCCAAATGGACCAAAAAGAAGAGGGTATCGAGTCAGGAGCTGATGATTACATAACCAAGCCCTTTGATATTCGCGAATTAAAAATGCGAATCAAAGCCATACTGAGACGAACCAGCGGTGTTGCCGGAAATCAGATTTGTATCGGCGACCTGGTGCTTGATCCGGCCAAGTACAAGCTAACAAAGGCTGGAGTCGACGTGCACTTGGCGCCAAAAGACTTCGCCTTGTTAGAATTTTTCATGCGCAATCCTGATCAAGTCTTTAGTGTCGCCGCGATTTTGTCTCGTGTTTGGAGCTATGACTCCGATGCCTCTTCAGAGGGTCTGCGCTCAGCGATACGAAGAATTAGAAAAGTCGTTGATGCAGCCGAAGATCCAGCACATTCTATGATTGAGAATGTGGCACGGGTAGGCTATCGCCTTAACTCGTCAAGCTAAGAGCTTACCAAAGAACTTTAGTCGTCGTCTTCTGGCGGCGGTCCAAAGACACGCTCTGGCCTTGGGTTAGGGCTAGGAGAAGGACTAGGAGAAGGACTAGAATTAGAACTAGGGTTAGGCAAGGAGTCTGACGCAGAGCTTGCCGGAGCATCAGGCGGCGTAGGCACGGCAGCTAAATTGCTCGAACTACTAGAACTTGAACCAATCGAAGCAACATTGTTAGGCGCTGCTGGTTCTGGCGCAAAAGAAGACTGCGGCTGAGGTTGAGTGCTTTCACTCTTGCGTTCGGCCTCGGCAATACGCTCATTGTTGCGCCGCTCTGATGGTGTCATTTGGGTGAGGGCTGTTGGTGGCAAACCAGACTTATCGTCTTTATCTGTGACAGGCAAGCGCACTGTAAATGTAGAACCTTTGTTCAGCTCGCTCTCTAACTCAATAGCACCACCGTGGGCCTTAATAATGGTCAAGGCAATAGCCAGGCCTAAGCCAGTGCCACCACCATACAACCGGCTTCTGGTGCGTGATCTCTCCACGCGATAGAAGCGGTCGAAAATACGTTGTTGATCGGCTGGGGCAATACCAATACCTGTATCAATCACGCGGATGATTGCTTGATTATTAGTAAAGCGCAGAGTCACGGTTACCTTGCCACCGGCTTGAGTAGCCTTGATAGCATTGTTGGTCAAGTTGAGAAATACTTGTTTGAGTCGATCCGAATCGGCAAAAACATAAATCGGTGTGGGTGGAATTATGAACTGAACTTCGATTTGCTCAGGAGCTATGACCATGACAGTATCTTCAACACTAGTTAGAACAAGCCTGAGGTCGACTACTTCTTGTTGATTGATAATGGCTTGACCAGCGTCAGCTCTGGCCAATTGCAGCAAGTCTGAAACCAAACGAATAAGCCGACCAGACTCGTCTGATATGGTCTGTAAAGCCTCAGCCAGCAAGTTGGCATCAATATTGCCACCACGACGCAAGAGAAGCTTCGTATAGCCTTGAATTGAAGTCAAGGGAGTGCGCAGCTCGTGGCTGGCATCGGCAACGAATTGACATTGAATATTGAGAGACTCTTCTAAGCGATTGAGAAGCTTGTTAAAAGATTTTCTCAACTCAAGAGTTTCTAAAGGCTCGTGAGGGTCAACCTCAAGCCGTTGGCGAATGTCTTCAGAAACAAGTTTGGTGGTGGCAGTAAGAAGCTGGGTAATGGGCCTTAGAATCAAATCAGAAAGAAACCAATTGACCCCAAGCAATATTAGTAACAGCGGCAAATAGAGCGGTACATAGCGAAAATAATCTTCTAGCGGTGCGCCGCTGTTACTAAATACGATCAAGTGACAAATCACAATCGGCACCACTCCAGCCATTGTCATGACTAGAGCCATTCGAGCCTTTATTGATTTAGACCACTCGCGCTCCATTATTTAGATACTTTTTCTTTGACGAACATTTTTTTGAATTCTGGCATCAGGTGCCGATTTGTCACCATGCAAGAACCAGTATGTACCGAGCTTCCACCAGACAAATCGAAGAAGCCGCCACCAGCTTCTTCCACCAAGATTTTCATACAAGCGATGTCCCAGGGCTTGACACCAACTTCTAGCATCGCTTCAGACTTACCTTCAAATACCAAAGAAAAACCGAGATAATCACCAAAGCCTCGTTGCTTATCGGTGACGCGCACGGCTTCAGTAAGTTCAGGCCACAAGCCTTTTTCAAGAATGCGATCGGGGCCACCAAAATTGAGCATAGCTTTATCAATACGATCGATTTCTGAAACTTTGATTGGCAAATAGTTTTTGAAAGCACCCTGGCCCTTGACTGCATAAAAAAGCTCATGCATTGCCGGGGCAACAATCATACCTAAGACAATTTCAGAAGAAACTTCAAGGGCTAAAAGAGTAGACCAAATAGGAATGCCGCGAGCGTAGTTGTAAGTACCGTCGATTGGGTCAACAATCCAGGTACGTCCATTACTCTCAGCGGCACCATCAGTGGGGCCTTCTTCTTCACCTAAGATTGCATCACCCGGAAATTTTGTAGCCAGCGCATTGCGAATAAAGCGCTCAACTTCTTTGTCAGCCCTTGTCACAGGGCTGCCATCAGATTTTTCCACTACTTCAATACCCTTATTGAAGTAGCTCATGGCAAGCTTTTCTACCTCTTCGCTTATAGTCAGCGCAAAGGAAAGCTCATCAGCAAAAGGATGAGACAAAGGAAAGTCCTCAATTTGAAACAACTTGAGCAGAGCCTAACTGACTACTCTGTACTTACTAGCATGTAAATACTAGCCGCAATTGCCACCATATTTGATGACGAAACTCCCGGCAGCCGCAAAGCCGACGGGAGTTCCGAGTAGTTCAGTCAGGTCCAAGCTCGCGCAGGGAGGTTCGGTTAGAACATGTACTCGTAGATGGCTCTCGCCCCACGACCAACTCCTACGCCTATGTCACGGACATCAATGAATGTGCCCTTAACTAGACGCTCCCAAATGAAACCTTTCTGTCTTTCGGCATATGCTAAGCGCATGTCTTGCTCAGCATTTTTTTCCTCAACAGCTTTCATGCGAGCTTCCAAACTGTCGACACGGGCCTTCAGTTGGTTCAACTCACCACGAAATTCTTCCAACAAAGCAGCGAATTTTTCCAAATCGGCTTTGTCAGCTTTTTTAGCTAGACGCTCTTGTATGCACTGCTCATATTTATATAGAGCGGCAGCCAGTTCAAAACGTGTGGTCGATTTTTGACCACGGTATGTTCTGTCTGGGTAACCTACCAGTACATGACAGTCGCTATTAACGAGTTCCTTGAGTGCATTATACGCCCACTCATTTCCAACTACGTCTGTCAATTCACTGACATTAGTAGCACCTTGAGCATTTGCGACATTTGCATTGATCAAGGTGCTCGCACTTACAGCAACGAGTGCAGTAAGAATGGTTGCAAACCCCTTTTTCATAATAGTAATCACTCCTTCAGCAATGACCTGACTCTAACGTACGCCATCATAACCTACATATTCCAGCCGTTAGTAGTAGTGAAACCCATAAAACCATTTCGCTTAACTCAGAACCTGCGAAAAGCCGCCGGTGGTGCATAAAGAGGGATTCTTAAAAAACGCTAATATTTTACAAAATGGTCGCCCAAAATATATCAGACGCAAATCCGGAAAAGCCCATGCAATCAGACTTCATGGCAACCCCTAGTCAAGAATTGCAACCTCCTGAAATAATCATGCTTTATCGGTCATTTGCAACCACTATTCTTTCTATAATTTGCACTAGTGATGGCCCTCAGTAGAAGCCCCAAAAATGGCTATTTACGTACCGTTATTCAAACTTCACAAGTTTGTACGACAATAGCTTGCCAAACGGCAGCGCAAGAGCACACCATATATAGTGCAGTAAAAAGATCGATATACCAGCCAATTAAAAGCAGAAAAAAACCTTACTAAGGAAGCTATGGAACTCAGAATTGCCCATCTATACGCCCACTTTCTCAACATATACGGCGATCGCGGCAACATCATCACGCTCAGTCAAAGAGCAAAATGGCGCGACATAGAAGTCAAGGTAGATGCGATAGATATCGGTCAGGAAGCGGATCCTGATTATTACGACTTCTATTTCATTGGCGGCGGTCAAGACAAGCAACAAATAGTAATAGCTGAAGATTTACTCAAGCGCGCTACCACTCTCAAGGCCGCTGTTGAAGGCGGTGCGGTGGTCTTAACCGTTTGTGGTGGCTACCAATTACTTGGTCATTACTATCGCCCACACGAAGGTCCTGAGCTTAAAGGCATATCGTTATTAGACGCCTATACAGTTGCTGGCAATAGAAGAATGATTGGAAACGTCGTTATCAAGCGGGAAGACGGTTCAACTCTTGTGGGTTTTGAAAATCACAGCGGAAAGACCTATCTTGGCAAAGATGTGCAACCACTAGGGAAAATCGTGGTCGGCAATGGTAATAATGGTGAAGATAAAAGCGAGGGCGCATGCCAGGGCACCGTATACGGTACCTACCTACATGGTTCACTTTTGCCAAAAAATCCAGCCTTTGCCGATTTGTTACTAAACCAAGCCCTAACGCGACGGTACGGGACTGTTCAGCTAACGCCACTTGACGATAGTCTCGAGACAGAAGCCCACAAGCGCGCACTTATTCTTCCAGCTTAAAAAACTGGCAGCTTAAAAACTGGCAGCGCAAAAAATTCATATAGATATGGAACGTAATACAGTCCGTGAAAACACTTTCAATATTAATACCGGTCTTCAATGAAGAAAAAACTCTTGTCACTGTTCTAGACATGGTTTCAAAGGCAGATACCGCCGGACTAACAAAAGAGATAGTTATTGTCGACGATGGCTCAACAGATGGCACCCGTGACATTTTGGCCCAACTTGATGCCAGTAAATATAATGCTCGCATTTACTATCACGAAAAAAATCAGGGCAAAGGTGCGGCTTTGCGCACAGCCCAAGGGCACGCCGAAGGCGACGTCATTTTGATACAAGACGCCGACCTTGAATACGACCCGAGAGAATATGCCGAACTACTTAGACCGATCCTAGAAGGAAGAGCTGACGTTGTTTACGGCTCAAGGTTGTGCGGTGGTAAGGTTACCCGCGCTTTTAAAATATGGCACCTATTCGGCAATAAATTTCTCAGCTTAATAACCAACGTTCTATATAACGCTACCTTGACTGACATGGAAACTTGCTACAAAGTCTTTAGAGCCGATATTTTCAAAAAGGTACAGATTCGCTGCGACCGTTTTGACTTTGAGCCTGAAATTACAGCAAAAGTGCTAAAGCAAGGCGTCAGGCTATATGAGCTGCCAATTTCATATTACGGTCGCGACTATGCCGAAGGTAAGAAAATTACCTGGAAAGACGGCATCTGGGCCGTCGCTGCCTTGGTTAGATTCCGCTTTTCTGACTAGTGCTAACCATAGCGTTTTACAAATCGATTACATTTGCCGCCCTTAAATCTGCGCCAGTATTGGTTCTATAAAGAATTGCCTACTTGTAAAGAGGAAGATTGCGAGTTATTATCGTATCAACAGGCATCTTTATTGCCCCTTTTTCTTTTACTAGCAGGCATTGACGGCATTGACTAAATTATTAAACCTTCAAACCCTTGCCCTAGCCTTGGTTCTGGCTCTTTTTGGCAGCCAACCGGGCGATTGCCAACAAAGCTACAAAGTGGGCGGCACGCGCATGATTCAGGGCTCAAACCTAGCTCGGCCGGCAGATACCTACATCACCAGGGGCACTCTCAGCCCATCGGCCCAGATACCTGTATATGGCTCAGCCCCGGTTCAGCCCCAATCGCGCTATCCGCAGGGTTACCTGACACCAGCCCAAGCGGCCAACAACCAACAACAAGGCAGTCAGCAAATGGGCGGTTTGCCCAATGCCCGTATGGGCGCAACCGTCGGCATGCCCGGCGACTATATGCGCTCTGATTTAAATCCCAACTATAGCTTGCGCAAACAAGAAGTGCGCCACAACGGCTACGTCACTATTCCAACGCAAATTCAAACTCGGCCCAACAGCAGGCCAGCGGTAGCGACATATGGTAGCGGCGGCTCGATGCAGCAAAGCTCAAGCCCTAGACCCGGCAGCACCGCCGCTAGCACCTATGGCAGCTCCAGCGGCACAAGCTCGTATAAAGGTTATTAGCAAAGGGTATTACTAGTACAAAAATCTGTATTCTCGATCTGGCCAACTATAGCCGCGCTTTGCAGTGCTAAAATTTCGGCTATATACAGAGGCTATACAGATGACTGAATTGAAAAGAGTAGTTGTAATTGGCGGCGCTGGAGCCATGGGCCAGGTGATTGTCAAAGATTTGCTAGAAAACGAGCAAATCGAAGTAGTAATTGCAGACTACGATCGTGACAAAGCCGATCAATTTGCCGAATCATTAAAGTCAGATAGAGTGAGAGGCGACTTTACCGACATCACCAATCGTCCAATTATGGTGAAGATTTTAGCCAAAGCGGCTTGTGTCATTAATTCCACCCCCTACTATCACAACGTCAATGTCATGGAAGCAGCTCTCGAAGCAGACACCAACTACATCGACCTAGGTGGTCTCTTTCATGTGACAAAAGAACAGTTGAAGTTGCATGAGCGCTTCAAAGAAAAAAATCTGACAGCAATAGTTGGCATGGGTGCTGCTCCCGGTATGACAAATATTATGGCCGAAGCGGGCCAACGAGACTTAGATACCGTCGAGTCAATAGATATTTTGGTGGGCTCGGTCGACAATGTCAAAGTAGATCATCCTTTCATGCCACCATATTCAATTGAAACTTTAATCGACGAATATACGCTTAACCCGATGGTATTCGAAGATGGTGAATACAAAGCAGAAGAACCACTATCCGGAGCCTTAATGGTTGATTTCCCGCAGCCAGTCGGTAAGCAAGAAGCAATCTATACTTTGCACTCTGAAGTTTTGACTATTCCCATGACTTACAAAGACAAAGGCATCAAACGTGTTACTTTCAGACTTGGCCTGCCCCTTGAGTTTCACGAAAAAATCAAATTCTTGATGGCCTTGGGCTTTGGCGAGAAAAAACAAATTGCCACCAAAGAAGGTGACTTCACCCCGCGCAAATTATTAGCCGAAATGATTGGCAAATTCCCCGTGCCCCAGAACGAGCCCGATGACTGCGAAGTTATTCGCGTTGATATCAAAGGCACTCAAGGCGGCAAAGAAAAATGGGTGCGCATGGAAACAACTGTGGTGTCAGACAAGAAATGGAAAGTTTCTTGTGGCGCCCTTGATACAGGAGTGCCACCATCTATAGCCGCACAGATGATCATTGCCAATCAAGTCAAAGATAAAGGAGTGCTAGCTCCAGAAGTGGCTCTAGATCCAGATCTATTCTTTGCCGAATTAGAGAAACGCAATATTGCAATTAAACGGCTTGAGCCACAGCTTGCAGGGCAGCAATAGTAGCCTTAAGTGATTCGCTATCGCTGACATTGTAGATTTTTACTGAGCGATCAATTTTCTTGACGAGCCCAGCTAAAACTTTTCCGGGGCCGATTTCAACTATTGTATCGACGCCTTGGGCAACCAAGTACTCAACTGTAGCAGTCCATCGCACTGGGCTCTCCATCTGCTTAGCTAGCTTTGCCTTTAGCTCGACAGCTTGTTTGGATACCTGAGCATCAAAGTTTTGCACCACACCACAGGTACCATCATCAAATTTGCTAGATTCTAAAGCTTGTGAAAATTCTTTGGCAGCTACCGACATCAGAGGTGAATGGAAAGCACCACCAACAGGTAGCGGAATAGCCTTACCTGAGCGCTCTTTCACCAATGCACCAGCGCGAGCAACAGCTTCAGGATTACCAGAGATAACAAGTTGATCTTTAGTGTTGAAGTTTGCCACCACTACAACCTCATCCGCCATAGAGGCCTCAGCACAAAGACTTTCAAGAGCATCTGGAGCCATGCCAAGCACGGCTGTCATCGCCCCTTTAGGACAATTTTCCATAAGACTAGAACGTTTATCAACAAGCTTGACCGCGTCTTCAAGTGATAGCACCTGTGCCACCACTAAGGCAGTAATTTCACCCAGTGAATGACCGGCAACAAAATCTGGCTTTGGCCCACCAAGCTTTTCGTAGCAAGCCCAAGCCGCTAACGATGTGGCGAGAATTGTTGGCTGAGTATTGATAGTGCGCTTGAGCTCAGCTTCTGGTCCTTCAAAACAAAGGGCGCTGAGGGCTCGACCAGAGGTTTTGTCGATCTGCTCGTAAATTGCTTTAGCTTCATCGTAATTATTGAATAAGTCAAAACCCATACCGACGCTCTGAGATCCCTGCCCGGGAAACACACAAGCAAGCTTTGCCATGGCATTTATTCCTTTTAGATAGCTACTTAAATTATAAAATAGTGACTGTTGGTTCAGCCGTATCAGTCTTTACTGGTTTTAGGTTGGTTTGAAAAAAAGATTGTTCGATTCTCGAAACAACATCGGCTTTGACCATATCGCAAGCCACGCGAATAGCGTTCTTGACGGCAGTATGCCTAGAGCCACCGTGGGCAATGACACATACTCCTTTTAGACCAATTAAGAAAGCACCGCCGAATTCATCGGGGTCAACTCTCTTCTTTAGCGCTTGAAAAGCTGGTTTGGCAATCGCTCCACCAAGTTTGCCCCGAGGTGAACTCAAAAGCTCTTGCTTGAGCATGTGGTTAATCATCTTGGCAATGCCTTCGGCGGTCTTAAGCGAAACGTTGCCAGTAAAGCCATCGGTGACAACAACGTCAACCTTGCCCATAGGATAGTCACGGCCTTCAACAAAGCCAATGAAATTAATATCTTCGCGAGCTTTGAGCAGACGATAAGCATCTTGAACCAGCTGAGTGCCTTTGGTTTCTTCAGCACCGATATTGAGAACGCCCACTCTTGGGCGCTTGACGTTGTGCAAACCAGAATAAAGAATTGAGCCCATCAAACCAAACTGCATCAACATATGGGCATCGCAATCGGTATTGGCGCCAGCGTCGACGACAATGCAACGATTGGGATGAATGGTCGGCATCTCGCAGGCAATAGCGCAGCGCGAAATATTGGGCAAGCGACCAATGTTGAAAGTGGCGGCCACAGCTGCCGCACCGGTGGAGCCGCAGGCGACCACAGCATCTGCGTGACCTTCCTTGACTTGCTTCATAGCTAAAACAATAGACGAATCTTTCTTGCGAAGAATTGCCTTACTTGGTTTCTCGTCCATGGCCACAACTTCAGAGGCGGCCACCAAAGATATGTTTAGCCCGGCAATCTCGTGGCGTTTAAGCTCAGCTTCGATTGCCGGCAATAGACCCACCAATTGAACCGAAATGCCATATTCACGGGCAGCCAAAACGGCGCCGTGAACTACTTCACGAGGAGCATAGTCACCGCCCATCGCGTCTATGGCCACTCGAATCATGCCAGACTCCAGATTTGACTCGTTGTCAAACTAATCACACCAATGAATAACTAAGTCTAATGACCCATGTTAATTGAAATAACTAAACGACAGCGTCTCTTAGTCTGGCTGGTCTACCGCGGTAGTAACCGCAGGATCCGCAAGCAGTATGACTGCGTTTCGGAGCGCCACAATTGGCACAAGTGCCGACTGTCTGAGCAGAAGCTTTCCAGTGCGCTCTGCGCTGGTGTTGTTTCTGGTGGGATGTTTTCTTCTTCGGAACAGCCATTGCTGTATCGATCCTCCATATTCCGGACTAATTATTATCTACTAAAAAGCCTCTATTCCTGGTTAGGAAAGAGAGTCTTTAGGTTCTTCCAGCGAGGGTCGATTGGTTTTTGGTCTTGACTCTCTTCAGAGCCAGAACCGGAAACGCTGCTGCCGCAAGGGCCTTCCGGCTTTGGAGGACCGGGACACTCATCGCCGCAACGACTAAATACTGGAGAAGCTAACGTTACAGCTTGATACACAACGTCACTGATGTCAATGAAACCATCCTCAGGAATCGAATCATAAAAATCATCTTTAAGTAATTCTTTGTCCCGAGGAGCACCCATTTCAAATTCGGCCATGGCCCCTAGGCGCGGGACGAAGTACTCATCAAGGTCAACGCTCAAAGCATAGAAATAGGGACGAAGGCAGGTCTGACACTGCAGTTTAAGTAAACTTTTGACATTGCCAGTCAGTTTGACGCCGCCTGCGGCCAGACTCAAAAGCAATTCGCCAACGACGGGCTTGACGGCCTCATCGATAGGCAAAACTTCATTAAAGGCAATATTTTCACGACGCTGAGGAGTTTCCTTCAAATCGTCTACTGAGATTCTAGTCATTGTTATAGATTATGCTTGAGGAAAATGAATTATAGTACATCACCGAAACTCTTAATTAAGGCCTCATCGGTCTGGACAGGCACAGGACAATCGTTTGGCCAGACAGCGGTAGTTGTAGAAGCTGGCAAAATTGCGGCCATTCTCAGCCAGGAGCAGGCCGAAAGCCTGATGACAAGAGACTATGAGACCATGATCATAGTCAATTTGCCCAACTGCGTGCTGACGCCAGGCCTATTCAATCTTCACACCCACCTTGATTATTCGCAAGCGCCAGCTATACAAGAGAACATCTCTTTGTTTACATGGATGGCCCAATTAGTGGCCAGCACGAGGTCATGGTCACAAGAAGACTTTGCTCGCTCAGCGCAAGCTGGGGCAAAATCTGCCGCTCTAGCAGGTACTACATATTTAGTAGATAGCTCATACAGTGGCCAAGCAGCTGAAGCCATTGCTCAAATTGGCCTAAAGGGCCTCGTCGGCCTCGAGCTGTTTGGCTTAGACGACAGCCTCGCTGAACGCATCTTTGACCTTTGGCAAAAACGTTATCAATCTTTAATCAGCACCGCTAGTGGTGCGCTGACGAAAGCCATCAGCAGCGGTCAAGTGGCAATCACTATTGCGCCTCACGCTCCCTACACCGTGGCCCCAGACCTCTGGGCCAGAGCCAAAGCCTGGGCCGCCAGCCAAGACTTAATGCTCACGGCTCACCTAGCTGAATCAAAAGAAGAAGCAGATTGGATTTTCAGTCAATGCCCAGCACTAGACGACTATTTGTCTAAAGTAATGCCACCGAATCAAAATAAGCCAGTTGCTAGCCTATTGAATGAATTGACTTGGCGCGGGCAAAAGCGAACTCCCACTAAACATCTCAAACATTTTGACTTGCTCGATGACAACCTCATTGCCGCCCACTGCATCGAGTTAAGTCACGACGACCGGCAAATATTCGCTGAAAGTGGAGCTAGAGCTGCACTCTGCCGCCGCAGCAATAGCCGTCTTTTAACCGGCTCAGTGGCAATAAGCAAGTTTATTGAACTCGACATCAGATTTGGACTTGGCAGCGATAGCCTGGCTTCAAACAGCGATCTCAGCATGCTCAAAGAAGCCGCGACTTGGCTGGCTCATTTGACAGCAACAGAAGCGCTCAGACTGATTACGATTAAAGCAGCTGAGGCTGTTAATATGGCCGAAAAAACGGGTTCAATTGCAGTAGGTAAGGCAGCCGACTTGGCAGCTTTCCCCCTCGACAGCAATTTTTGGCAGGAAGATCATGATCAAGAGGCTATTGTTCGCAGGCTTTTAGAGGTAGCACCAAATGCCAGTGACCTGATGGTCGACGGCAAATTTATCCTTCGCCAGGGCAAACTATTTGCTGATAGCTAGTGCAAGAGAAGAGATTAATCTATACTGATTTGACTGATTTCACTGAATTTTGATTTGTAATTTCCAGAAAAAGGGTCTATTTCAAATGGCAGGACGCACGGACCATATATGTAGCGGAAGAACTTGTATGTTCTGTCGCGTGCTGGACAATCCACAAAGAGCCCAGCTTGCAGGCACAAGAGTCTTTATGGACAACCAGGTAATTGAGCGAGTTAAAGAACTTGAGCAACGCTCACTCTTGACTGCTGGGCAAACTAATTTATCTAGCGCCAATGGCGAAGAAATCGAAAAGCTTGCTCTACTTGACACCCTGACCGAGCTTTATAATTCGCGCACATTTACGAAAGAAGTCAAAGACGAACTGAAGAGGGCCAAACGCTACAAGCGCCCAGTCTCACTTTGCATGGTGGCAGTTGACGGCTTTAGAGACATTCAGCGTTCATATGGCGCCCTTACGTCAGATGCTGTCTTGAAAGTAATCGGCGGCGTCTTACGCGGGGCAGTTCGTGACGTTGACATCCCTGCGCGCTATAGCTCAGAAGAATTTGCCATTATTTTGCCTGAAACAAATGCCTCTGGCGCGGCCATCGTGGCTGAACGCATTCGCAATCGTGTAGCTAGTCACGGTATCACCCACAACTGGCACAATCTCAAAGTGACAACCAGTGTAGGCTTGGCAGCCTTCCCTACTCACGCTAGAGAGCACGACGAACTATTGGCGCGCACCATTCAAGCTCTAGAACTAGCCGTGCAGCGCGGTGGCGACCAAGTTATCACGGCCTAGACTTAGAAAAGCTTCACGGCTAGGCTGAAGACAAGGCTTTCAAGAGCAGTTTTACGCTAGAATTTGACCTTCCGTAGGTCAATATTTAGGCTGTAATTTTTAAACCATGAGCATATTCGGACAAAAGAGCGGCTCCCACAAAGGAAGCTCAAGAGATTTCTTCCGAGACTGGAAACCCTTTGCGGTTTTAGGAGTCTTGGCCTGGTCATTATTTTCACTATTCCAAATTGTGCCAGAGGGCAATATTGCAGAGTGGCAGCGGCTTGCCAACCTCACTGGCAACGACCTGCAAGTTGAGGTTCTCAAACGGGTAGAAAAGATTCCTGGTTGGGACAAAATGAACAACTACCAGAAAGAAGATGCTGTCAAAACCGAATATGACAATGCTGGCATGGGAAATAACATACAAGTACTAGCTAATTACAAAGGCTACTCACTGTTTACCAACCTCAAGCTTGGTCTTGACTTACGTGGTGGCAGCCAACTCCTTCTCAAAGCCATACCAGCACCACCAGAGGTGCCAGAAATAACCACCCCTGTGATGGACGGTGTCCTCACTGTTATCAACAACCGCATCAACAGCCTTGGAGTCTCAGAAACACTGGTACAAAGAGCTGGCAAAGACCGCTTAATTGTAGAATTGCCAGGTATCAAAGACCCGCAGCAAGCCAAAGATCGCATCGGCACCACTGCCATGCTTGAGTTCAAAGAATTAGACTTCACCTCCGAAGGTATACCCTATTGGAAAGAAGTCGGCCTCACAGGTGCTGACTTCAAAAGAGCCCAGGGTACGCCTACAGCCGGCGGTACATGGCAAGTTGATTTTGAATTTAAAGATCGTGGCGCCAAGAAGTTTGGTGAATTAACATCACGCTTAGTTGGTAAGTGCATTGGTATTTTTCTTGATGGCCAGCCCACTGATAGAGGTGCCGATGGCCGACCAGTGCCATTAGAAAGATACCAGGGTGTGCGCGTTAACGAGCCTATCATGGGCGGCCGCGGCCAAATCACAGGCAGCTTCTCTCGTGATCAAGCTGTAGACCTAGCCCTCAAGCTCAATGCTGGTGCTCTACCAGTGCCAATTGAAATTTTAGAAGAGCGCACAGTCGGAGCTACACTGGGACAAGATTCTATTCATAAGAGCATGATTGCCGGGGCCGTCGGAATTGCTGCAGTTATGGTCTTCATGGTAGTGATTTACGGTCTACCAGGCTTGATTGCCGACCTAGCCCTAATACTCTATACACTAGCTACACTAGCCATTTTCAAAACCATTCCAGTAACGCTAACCCTGGCAGGGATTGCCGGATTTATTCTCTCGATTGGTATGGCCGTCGATGCCAACATTCTGATTTTTGAGCGAACGAAAGAAGAATTGAATGCTGGCAAAAATCTTTGGGTGGCCGTAGAAAACGGCTTTACGCGGGCGATGTCGTCAATCTTTGACAGTAACGTCAACAGCTTGATTGCCTGCGGTGTGCTAATGCTCTTTGGTACATCGCTAGTCAAAGGCTTCGCTGTCACCCTGGCAATTGGTGTGGCCGTATCGATGTTCACGGCCATTACCGCCACTCGCACCATGTTGCACTTGATTCCATCAAGCCTCGGTTTGTTTGGCCACAAGACTGAAAAGAAAGCTAACAAAGTTTTGACCAAGGAGGCCGTATGACAGGCTCAGGAACAAACACAAGAAAAAAAGGGCTAGTCGATATAGTCAAATATCGCAGCCTCTGGTTTGCCATTTCGCTGATTTTGACAGTACCAGGAATTTTCGGTATCGCCGCATGCTTTGCCAAGTATGGCGCCCCGCTGAAACCAGGTATCGATTTTACCGGTGGTTCGATTCTGCAATATCAATTCGAAAAACCGACCACTTTAGAGGCCGTGCATAAGGTCTTAGAAGATTCGGGCCTGACTGGTTCACAAGTACAGCAGACTTATATAGCCGGTAAGGAAGCCGTGGTGATGCGCACCAAAGCTATTGATAGCGAGCAACAAAAGACCCAACTAGACGCTAAATTGACTGAAGTCCTGGGGCCATTTAAGGCCATATCAGTCGACAAGGTAACGGCAACCATAGGCCCTGAACTGCTTGCCAACGGCCTACTAGCATTACTCGTGACTTTTGGCGGCATGGTTGCTTATATTAGCTACCGCTTCAAATTTGACTATGCCGTTTGTGCAATTGCCGCGCTAGTGCATGACGTGCTTGTACTATGCGGCATATTTGCCCTTTTAGGTTTAGCCTTTGGCACCGAAGTCGACAGCCTATTTATCTCAGCCATTTTGACAGTAATTGGTTTTTCAGTTCACGACACAATTGTTGTCTTCGACAGAGTAAGAGAAAACGCCAAGTTTGTTGGCAGCAAAGGAATTGATCCTGAGACCAAACAAGAATATAAGAAGACATTTGGTGACGTAGCTAACGACAGCGTTAACCAGACACTTGCGCGCTCACTCTATACATCACTAACCGTTGTCATTACTCTGCTGTCGCTCTACCTACTCGGTGGCAGCACCACTAAGGATTTCGTTCTAGCCATGTTGATTGGCATCATATCTGGTACTTATTCCTCCATCTTCAACGCCAGTTGTCTACTGGTCTGGTGGCGGGAGAAAAAACAACAAAAGCGCCAACCGGTCGCGAGCTGAGGAGCTAACGAGCTAAGAAAATAATGACACATCAAGAACCTTTGTCTGAAGAGCAAAAATGGGAGCTTCTAACTCGCCCTGAGAAACTTGGCGAACTATTATTGAAACGCGGCAAGATCTCGCTCACTCAACTAGAAGAACTAATTGATGAACAAAATCAATCGGGCGAACCGCTCGGCAAGCTCATCCTCGCCCGCGGGCTAATGACTGGTCAAGAGCTTTTGCAAGCCCTAGATATGCAACACAAAACTGATCAAGTGATAATTAAAGCGTTGACTGAAATGTATCAACATCATTCTAGTGCAGAGGCTAGTGCAGAGGCTAGCACCGAGGCAGGGACAGATTCGGAGAAAAGCGAGTAACTAAGCTTTTCTATACCAGCGCAAATCTACTTCGCTAGTGACAACTAAGCCTTCCGTTAAATTGGCATCAAGAAAAGGCAAAAAGGCCTCGATCTTTTCATTGGTATCAATGAACTCAACCACAATCGGCAGATTGGTTGAGATATCGAGAATTTTATTACTATGCACTGTCTGATGAGCGCCGTAGCCTTCCAAGCCACGCCAGACAGTAGCACCAGCTATACCAACTTTCTTTGCTTCTTGCACAAGCCATTCAAACATTGGTCGATTACCATGCTTGTCACTTTCACCAATATATATTTTGAGCAGAACACCTTTAGTTGTATTCATTTTGTTTATCCAAAACCTATTTCAAATGACGATTACAAAAGACGAGCCAGAACCGTACCGAGCCAGACGAAAACCAAACCAAGAACAACCTGCAGCACGGCATTAGCGGCAGCGTATACAAATTCGCCACTTCTAATTAACTGCAAGGTCTCATAGCCAAAACTAGAAAAAGTTGTGTAGCCACCAAGAATGCCAATTAAAAAGAAGGCGCGAAATTCTGGTTCCATCAAATTTTTGCTCTCTGCTAACTGAGCAAGAAAACCGATTAATAAACAGCCACTGATGTTGACAACAAAGGTGCCAAGAGGAAAGGCCCAACCGTTGCAGGCCTTCTGCACCGCCGTAGAAGCGAGAAAGCGCAATACGCCCCCCAAACCAGCACCAATAAAAACGAGCAAATGAGTCATGCGCTTAGTTTAGAGTAGCTGACAGCAAAATCAACCTCACAGAGCAAATTAATCTAGTTCTGCCGACACTTTGCCAGGGCTGGCAACTGCAAAGCTAAAATCAAAGCCGAAAGCAAAGCGATAGCAGCACAAGTAGCAAAGGCTGCAAGCGCGCCAAAGTGTTGGTAGAGAATGCCCGTGAGCAAACTGGCCGGCAGAAGAGCAAGACCAACAGCAAAGTTGACGATACCAAAAGCGGTGCCACGCAGGTGAGAGGGTGTCAGTTGCGAAACTAAGGCAGAGAGCACTCCTTGTGAAAGACCTAGATAGAGACCATAAACAAGACAAAGCAAAAGCATCACAGACTGCTCGGTGACAAAGGCAAAGCCCAAATAAGTAATGGCATAAATAAAGAAAGCCACTGTCAGCAAACGGCCGTGGCCAAGCTTATCTGAGAGAACACCAGCCGGATAGGCGCTCAAGGCATAACTGACATTTATGGCCACAAGCACAAGAGGACAAGCGGCAATCGGCATGCCGCAGTCTCGAGCTTTGAGAATGAGGAAAGCATCTGATGAATTAGCTAAACTAAAGAGAAAGACCGTGGCCACCAAGAAAAAGAATTGTGGTGGCATTTTAGTTTTGAGCTCAGTCAAAAGCTTAGCATCAAATAGCTTATCGGCACTCAAAGCGCTCTTGTGCTCTGGCTCTTTAACACCGAAATAGAGCAAGAAAATGACCGCAAAAGCCGGGATAAGCGCTATGGCAAAAGCCAGTTGGTAGTTACTCTGGGTCAGCCACATTAGAGCCAGAGCAATAAGAGGTCCAACCACAGCACCAACAGTATCAAGCGACTGTCTTAGACCATAGGCCCGCCCTCGATTAGCTGAGCTAGTAACGTCAGCTACCAGCGCATCTCGCGGGGCTCCTCTAATACCTTTACCAACACGATCAGCCAAACGGGCAATGAGCACAATAAGAACAGAATTGGCAAAGAGAAAGAGCGGCTTGACCAAAGCCGATAGACCATAACCTAGAAGCAGAAGCCCTTTGCGCTTACCAATACGGTCACTCCAAGCACCAGAAAAGATCTTGAGTGTTGATGCCACGGTTTCCGCCAAGCCTTCAATTAAGCCAATATCAATAAAACTAGCGTGCAAAACTGACGACATAAAGTTAGGCAAAATTGAATGGATAAGTTCAGTAGAGATGTCTGTGAGTAAACTGGCGAAGCCCAGAACCCAGACTGTAAGCGGGATTCTCTCTACTCTTTCTATTTTTTCTGCCTTTTCTTTAGACATACTGTTCAATCTCTAGCTGAAGGCTATCGCCTAAATTGCGCGCCAGTATATTATCAATTGCTTGTTGGCCAGCTTTACTTTGAGCTTGAGCCAGAGCCCAGGCCGCATGCTCTACTAGAAGCAAATCGTTTTCGCGAAGAGAGAAAGCAGCGATTTCTTCTAAAATTTGTTTGCTCGCTTGGTGACCAGCAGTTAATTGATTGCCCATTACCACTAAGGCATTGCGCACAAGACCGCGCCGTTTAGGGCGTCTTAGCGGTGAAAGTTCAAAGCGCTGAGCAAAGCTTTGATCATCTATATGCAATAATTCAGGCAAATTTAAATAGTGACCAACACCACTTTCTGGGGCAAATTCTGGCCACGGTGCTGGCCTCGCCTTAGTGTTATAAGGGCAGACTTCTTGGCAGATATCACAACCATAAACCCAGTCACCAAGCTGGCTGCGCAGCGGTAGGGCGATACCGCCCTTATTCTCGATGGTAAGATACGAGATGCACAAATTAGCATCAACCATTTCGGCTTCAGCACCGCTCTTAATGGCATTAGTTGGACAAGCTGAAATACAACGCACACAGTTGCCACAGGTGCCAGTGTATTCAACATCGGCCTCAAGCTCAAAATCAACAAACAACTCAGCAATAAAATTGTAAGAGCCTGAAAGTTTCGGGCCAATCACTAGAGAGTTTTTACCGACGAAGCCAAGACCATGACGCCTGGCAAGGGCTTGCTCATAAAGAGCGGCATCGTCAGTGACCGGCCGCCTAGCTATCTTGCGGCCCAATTCGGCCTCTAGCAGACCACAAAAATCTCTCAGCTTACTTCTGATTACAGGATGATAATCTCGCCCTACAGCATAACGAGCCACCCTGCCCCAACTGCCATCAGGAATAGGCGGAGGCTGGCTGAAGTAGCTGACCGAGACAATAATCACACTTTGCGCCGCAGGAAAAGTTAGGCCTGGGGTAACGCGCCGTTCAGGATCACGCTTGAGATAGGCCAGATCGGCAGCATAGCCTTGAGCCAGCCAATGCTGGTAATGAAGACCCTCTTCAACCATCGGGGCAAGTGAAGCGATTTGCACTTGGTCGAAACCAAGCTCGTGGCCAATGGCCAATACTCGCTCTTTTAAGTGAGCCATCTTAAAAGCCCTTCAATTTTGACAATACTGCTACCTGCTGAAGTCTATACTAAAGCACTGACGCTCTTACGGTCTAAAGGTCCAAAGGTTCAAAGATTCGCCCGTGACAGAAAAAACTCTTACCATCCAAGACTTTGAATACGATCTCGACCCAGCTTTAATTGCCCAAAAACCACTTGATCAAAAAGAAAATGCCCGTCTGCTCGTGGTCGACAGAGCAAGCGGAGACCTTCAACACAAGCACTTCTACGACCTACCAGGCTTGCTTCGAAGGGGCGATCTATTAATTGTCAACGACACCAAAGTCTTGCCATCACGCTTAATTGCTCGGCGTCAATCAGGCGGAACAGTGAAATTGCTCTTGCTCAAGCCCCAAACAAATAATATTGCTGTGTGGGAAGCGATGGTGACACCAATAAAGCGCCTCAAGCCTGGTCAAGAGCTAGAAGTAGTAGACGAAAATGGTAATGCCACCACTATTGTCGTCAAAGACATTGTCTTAGGACCCGATGGCTTTAAGCGGTTGCTGATCGATTTAGGAGCCAAAGAAAACGTCTACAACCTCCTCAGTAGCGTTGGTTTTGCCCCACTGCCTCCATATATTACACGCGACTACCGGGCCAATCAAAATGAAAACGGTCACCGCAAAGAAGACTTATTCCAGTATCAAACAGTCTTTGCCCAGACACCAGGAGCAGTTGCTGCACCTACAGCCGGCCTGCATTTCACGCCACCCGTTATAGCTGCACTAAAAGAGGCTGGCATTGAAATTGCCACTGTAACCCTGCACGTTGGTGCTGGCACTTTCAAACCAATCGAAGCAGAAATCGACGACCACACCATAGAAGAAGAGCTATACACCGTTTCAGACGAGACAGCAGCAATAATCAACAAAGCAAAAAGCGAGGGACGTCGCGTCATTGCTGTTGGTACCACCAGTTTGCGCACCTTAGAAACAGCCGGTGCCAGCGGTTTGATGAAAGCTGCCGACAATCAAAGCACTGCTTTATATATCAAGCCTGGTCATAAATTTGCCATAGCTGACGGCATGATTACCAATTTCCATTTGAGCCGATCTAGCCTGCTGGTGCTGGTTTCAGCAGTAGCTGGTCGCGACTTGATCATGAAAGCCTACAAAGTAGCAATCGCCGAGGGCTATAGATTTTATAGCTACGGCGATGCCATGTTGATTTTATAAAATCTGTTCTTCTAAATAGACTTAGCCTAGGGCTTCAAGACACGATCAAACATAAGGGTCATAAAGGCATCAAGCGGCACTGTATTTTTTGTGGTCTTGGCGCGCATAATGGCACCATGCCAACCGCTCTGAAAGAACTCAGCCAACATGTTATGGTCAAACTTAGAAGTAATCAGCTTAGCTTCTTGCCCTTCTTTAATACACTGAGCGAAGCGTCCACGCCAGCGCGAAAGTACGTCTTCTAACTTAGCCCTCAGCACTTCTGATTGATCCGACATTTCTTGAGAGAGATTTCCAACTAGACAGCCATTGCGGCACTGATTCTCTTTGAGGGCTTTGCGACCGGCATTGCAATAGGCTTTCAAACGGTCTAGTGGATTGAGTTTGCGGTCGTCTAAATAGTGCTTGAGCTTTTCAGTTTGAGCAATGTCGAAGTGATCAATAATCTGCGTGGCAAAGTCTTCTTTGCTATCAAAATAATAGTAGAACGAACCTTTGGGCACACCCGTAGCTTCAAGGACTTCTTGAATGCCAGTGTTGTTATAGCCTTTGGTCACCATGATGCAGGCGCCGGCTTCCAGCAAAGATGTCTTAGTTACCTCTTTTGTACCGCTCTGCCTGGCCATAAGCTCTCTCCCGCTGCTGCTTTCTATCTACTCTATAGAATCATAATAGACGAGTCGGCTAGTAATCGTCAATCTTCTAATTTTGGCCGTCAAAATACAGCGATTGCCACAAGGCCGTTATGTGGCTGTTATTTAGGGGTCGTAATCTCAATCTCAAAGCAGAAAGTCCCCCACATCCGAGGCATCAGAAATGACTAATTTTGAGACAGCTGGCGATCCTAAGACCATCAACGAAAAAGCCCGTGACATCATAATAGAGATGGACCAGACTGGTGACCAACATGCTCAAAAAGCAGCAGAGATGCTCAGGGCTGAGTTTGCTTCGACTTCTATGAGCAACGACGAAAAGCGTCAACTGATAGTGGCCATTAACAAGGGCGAAGACAAAGGAGTAGGAGCCGATCTTATTGTAGCCAGCTCCACCTACGCCCAAATGCGCCAAAATCCCAAACTAGAAAATCAGCTATATGTTCAGTTGACGACAAAAGACCGCCCACTTGGTGATACACCCTGGCACGCAGCACCCCTCTTTGTCGCCCAAACCGAGTCAGGCATGAAGTCATTTGCACCAGTTAGTGAAATGCAAAATCAAGCAATTCACATTGCCCGCCGCATGGACGATGGCAATCTCCATCTAGCAGCTGAAGAACTTAGAGATGCTGGTAGAAAAATGAAACCAACCGATTTTGAAAACTTGCTCAAGCAAGTACGAAAAGAAGAAGCCCCAAATGTCGGTGGTGACCTGCTTCTCACTTCACCCTACGTCAAGCCCAAAAGCCCTGAGCAACTAGCCAAAGAAGAAATTATGGGCACCACCGAAGTGACGAAGCCAGTGGTGAAGAGCTACGAAATTTACCGCACACCTGACCAAACAGCCAAAGAACAAGCGGCCTACAAGACAACCAAATCACCTCAGTTTGAAACCATCGCCAAGAAAACTGATGGCCAGCCAGACTTCAAGATTGTGGCTGGAGACACGAGGCTAAGTCTTTAAGTTAGTGCGCTTCTATGCCAAGTTGCCGGGAGGGCCAATGGCCTATGCCCTTGGCGAGCGCAATCAGGGCAACCATGGGTCGGAGTATCAGGATAAAGGATTCCCTCGTAATTTCCCCCTACCTGAAATAATCAACAGCAGATAACATTCAGCTAGGATAAGTGCTTGCATACTAGTGCGCCAAAAGCTGGACTTGTCTACCTAGAATTGGTGCCGAACAACCCCTAAAAGCATAAGGTGAGCCATGAGTCGACTCTGTGACACTACCGATGGCGCCAAAGAAATTGCCTCCAACTTGGATACGGATCAGGAAGAAGGCGTCCGTCAAGTCAGCCAGTGCATAATCGAGCTGATGTTTGAAGGTAATTCAGCACGCAAGCAAGAGAAGAAAAACCAGCTTTTCAATGCTATCGATGCAAACGACAAAAAGGGTGTCGGAGCGGATCTCATTTTAGACCGTGATGCGGCAGGCAACGTGAAAAATTTTGAAGTGCACGGCAACAGCAAAAAGTAATGCTGGAAGCATAATTTACCCTTCAGGTGCAAAAGCAAAGCCATTGCCGCCGCGCTGTTGCACAAACTCACAAGCTAAATCGGCTCTGGCAATGATTTCTCGTGGATCTTCACCATGCACGGGATAATAACCAATGCCAAAACTGAGAGTCACGGGAATGCGGTGCCAATTGTGCTTAAGCTCAACTGATTCGAATTTTTTGGCCAAGCGGTCGCAAAGAATGGCAGCACCACGACCGGGTGTCTCAGGAAGAACTAAGATATAGCGATCGTCTGATAGGCGAGCTGCCATATCAACATCAGAGCGAATGCCATCTAACAAGAATTGAATCACAGAGAAAACAACAGTATCAGCAGCAAGCTCACCATAACTTGGTTCAACATTCTCAAAACCATCGATACCACAAATAACCACAGTAGTAGGACGGTTGTAACGCTTCGAGCGCTTCAGTTCACGCGATAGCCGACGCATCAAATAACGGAAGTTATAGCAGCCAGGAAGGCCATCGTAGAAAGCAATTAGCTCAAGATCTTCTTCGCAGATTGAATATTCGTCTTCATCTCGCATGTGCGAAAACAAATCGGGCTCTTGCGAAGGCTTACCGTCGGCTAAATCTTGCTTGTTTCTGGCATCGGTAAAAACAGAGTTACGCACATTCGAAAGACTACGGTGAAAAATACCGTCTCTGACAAATGTTCTATCTGGTTGTTGACTTGGAGACTGAGCCATATCACCTAGTAACGAGCTGAAGAATTTGACCTGAATGTCTTATAAAGAGCAAAATCAAGAAGAACAAGAAGAAATAGTAGTAGAAGACGCAAGCCCTGTTGCCCAAATTGGTAATACCCAGATTCTTATTCATATAATCACCTGGTAATCCCCAGGACATAATCTCACAAATTCGCTTAATTATTAACTAGGCTATCTGGATTAATCAAATAGAGTCGCACCATATTCAGTGCTTCATTAGCAGTACGCCAGCGCACTTCTGCCCGAGGCAAGCGCGCACCAAGCTTGAGAGTACGGCTAAAATAGCGATCTTGAGCGGCTAGACCTAAGTAAACAGTGCCCACCGGCTTATCTTCAGTACCGCCACTAGGGCCAGCTATACCAGTTACACTCAAAGCAATATCGCAGCCCGATGCTTCTTTCATACCGCAGGCCATGGCTTCAGCGCATTGCGGACTGACAGCACCGTAGGTAGAGATCAAGTCAGGACCTACCCCTAGAAGCTTTTGCTTAGACTGATCGCTGTAGGTGACTGCATTAAACATGATGTAGCGAGAGCTGCCAGGCACATCAGTCAAGCGCTCACTGACTAAGCCACCAGTGCAAGACTCAGCTGTAGAAAGGGTTAAGCCCTTAGCAAGAAGTAGCTCTCCCACTGTCGATTCAAGAGTGGCGTTGTCGACGCCGTAGCACCGCACTCCACTCTTACTCTTAATTTCGTCAATTACAGGAGCAGCCAAAGCCCTGGCCGCCTCTTGACTCTCTGCTTTAGCAGCCACTCTCAGGCGACATTCCCAGCGACCAGCATAGGGGGCAACAGAAGGATTTGACAACTCCAGCAGATGAGCAAACATCTCGGCCAGAGCCGATTCACCAATGCCAAAATGTTTTAACTCTTGCGACCAAATAGTATTGCCGCTATAAGTCTCAGCCAAATAATTGTAGGCTGTGCCTTGCCACATGGCCTTTAGCTCAGAGGGCACGCCGGGAAAAGTAAGCACAGTTTTTGTCAAACTAGAAGACTTAATGCCAGCGTAGGCGAGGTTTTCGGGGCTAAGGCGCCAGACAACACCAGGGGCTGAGCCAACTGGGTTAGGCAAAATATCAGCGCCAACTGGCCTTAGGGCCTGCTTCTTGTTGGTTTCTGGCATTGGAAAACCACGAGCAACAAATAGACTAGTGATAAAGGCTAATAGCTCTTCATCCATTTCTAGCGGGGCACCAAAGAGAGCGGCCAGACACTCAGTGGTCAAATCATCGGCAGTGGGGCCAAGACCACCAGAGGTAATCAAGACATCGGCACGCTCAAGAGCATCTTTCATGCAGGTCTTAATGCGCTCAGGGTTATCGCCGACAGTGACCCGATAAAAACAATCAAGGCCCAACAAAGCTAGTTGTTGAGCCAAAAACTGAGAATTTGTATCAAGCACATCGCCAAGCAAAAGCTCAGTTCCGATGCACAAGATTTCTGCTCTAGCCACGACTGACCTTAGTGGTGTCCAGCGGCAGCAGGTGCTTCAACGGCATCTACTTTGTAATTAAACATAGCCCAAACACCGATAGACAAAACAGTGCAACAGAAAGCGACCATAAACATTATTATCCAAACTTTGGAAGGGTCTGTGTGTTTCTCTGCGCTCATTTCCCTGCTGATCTCCTAGATATCAAAACTTTCGTCCAGTATAAGCACTTGGCTGCCTCAGTTCTAGAAGCTGTTAAGGCCTAGCCAGCCATGCTAACAATTTATCTTTATCAAACGGACGGTCTGATGGCTGCATTGCCTGCATCACAACAATTTTATCCCTAGTGATAGTGCAGGCGATTAATCCCTCGTATGTCGTTTCGCCTTGCTGGTCTTTCAAAGGGCCTTGCCAATAAGTAACGGTTTTGCCGTTAATTTCTTTTTTGCCCTTGCTGGTAATAGATTGAAATTTCGCCCAGTTTGTCGGGGTCCAAATGCCCATATCGTACGCCCGATCAAGCTCTTGGTCGGCATCTAAGTCTTCGCCCTGGTAGCGCCAGAACGAAACCTGGGTTTTATCTTTGGGATTTTCCAGAAAAATCACGGCCCTAGTCATTTTAGCCGCCATTATTTGATTAAAACCTGGCTCTGGTATGGGGTCGGCATGACCAGTGACGAAGGCGGCAGTTTCTTTCATATACTTGGGGTCAATTGCTCGAATGAAGAAATCGCGCATTGAAACAATGCCAAGGACGATGGCAGCAGCGGCAGCTACAATCGCCAGGGCGGCAAAGAATGCCAAGAGCTTAACGGGCCGACTAAGTATTAACTTCGGCGGGCCAGAAACAGGCAATTCGGCGTCGCTTTTACTTTCAGGTACTGCACTTTCCATGCTTCTTAATTCATGGTCGCAATATAGCTGCGCAACGTATTGCTCAGCAGCATGGCAACAGTCATAGGGCCAACTCCCCCAGGAACCGGAGTAATCAAGCTGGCTTTCTCAAAAGCTTCTTCGTAAGCGACATCACCCACCAAGCGTCCTTTACCATCAGCTGTCTCAACCCGATTAATGCCGACATCGATGACCACCGCACCAGGCTTGACCCAGTCGCCTTTGACCATCTCAGCTTGACCGCAAGCGGCCACCAGTACATCAGCCTGGCGACAGACCTCTGGCAAGTTAGCCGTCTTGCTGTGGCAAATGGTGACAGTGGCATCCTGCTGCAAGAGCATCATGGCCAGCGGCTTTCCAACCAAGTGTGAGCGCCCAACCACAACCGCCTGCTTACCTTTCAAGCTAACTTTATGTTGCTCTAAAAGACGCATGACCCCAAGTGGGGTACAAGGGAAAAGGCCTTTGGCACCTTGCATGAGCAAGCCAGCATTGACTGCCGTTAAGCCATCAACGTCTTTAGCTGGGTCAATTAAGGCCAAAATTGTCGCCGATGAGATATGCCCTGGTAGAGGCAATTGCACAAGAATGCCGTCTACTGTCTGGTCGAGGTTCAACTTTTTGACCGTTTCAGCCACGGCTGAAGCAGGCACATCGGCAGCCATCTCAATAAGAAAACTCTCTATCCCTACAGCTTTACAAGCGGCAATTTTGCTCTTCACATAGGCTTTAGAAGCGGGGTTCTCCCCAACCAAAACTACCGCCAGGCCGGGTTTGCGACTTTTACCCTGACTTGCGCTTGCCACTTCTACAGCTAATTCGCCCTTGACGGCCAGAGCAATGGCCTTGCCATCAATAATTTTCTCTACTGATTGCGGCGCTGGCGACAGAGTTGATGAATCCATTGGTAATCTCGCGGTTGGTAGCTTCAGAAGATCAACAAATTTATCAGAAATGCTTAAAGCAATTGCTTAAGTTGACTACACCAGTGCAACTTTTGACACCACTGTCTATGGCCAAAAGTCTTACCCTGCCGCTTTCCATCTCGAATTTATTAGCTTGCGGCTGGCTGGCAAGAACAACTCCAATTTTCTTAAAAGGGAAGCTTTCGCCTGATTGTGACTGGGCTTTCAGCCAATCAGCAGCAGAAATGGTGGCCACTAACTCATAGTCTTCGCCGCCATAGAGAGCCCACTGGTACGGGTCTACACCGATAGAAACAGCAAAATCGACCATGTCAGCGTTAAGCGGAATTGCCTCTAAATCTATCTCCATATCTACTTGCGACTGGTCTGAGATCTGCCAGAGCGCATCACCCAAGCCATCGCTGGCGTCCATCAAGGCCCCACGGCTACCAACTAGACGCACGAGGTCTGTGGCTTCGCCCAGCCGAGGCCAGGGTTCGAGGTGGGCCAAGAGCCATTCCTCTTGTCTCATAGAATGACTTACTCTTTTACAACCACCGCTTTGAAGCAAGAGCTGCAGACCTGCAGCACTTGAGCCAAAACTACCAGTTACGATCACGACATCTCCAGGCTGGGCGCCGCTACGAAGGAGCAATCCAGCTTCGTTGCTTTCGCCAATGGCAGTGACATTTACCACTAGATGGGGCCCCACGGTGAGATCCCCACCGACTATTTCAGCCCCATATGCCTTGGCGCATTGACCGAAGCCAAGATAAAACTGCTCAAGGTTTTCTTCTAGATTCTCAATTTGAGCAGGAATGGTCAGCGCTACGGTGAGATAACGGGGCCGGCCAGCCATGGCGGCGATGTCTGAGAGGTTCACGGCACAGCTCTTCCAGCCCAACTGGCGCCAATCAGTGAAATCGAGCCGAAAATGCGTACCTTCCACCAAGGTGTCGCTGGTAACTAGCTTGCCATCAGCCAGAACAGCGCAGTCGTCTCCAATGTAGGAGCTTTTTGTCCATTCTTTTATCTTCTTTACTAGTACCTGTTCTCTGGTAAGCATAGCCCTTGATCAAAATGCTACAATTTGGCGTAAGACGGTAGTTTAGCGTGGTGCTGTTATGAATCCAGTTTTACAAATTTTTGACGGCGTTTTCGGGCTAATCAGTATGGCACTATTTTTGTGGTGCTTACTCTCATGGTTTCCCAACATCAACTGGAAAGATCAGCCATTTGTCACCCTCGACAATATCATTCGTCCAGTGATTGCACCAATTCAGCGCATTGTGCCGCCAATCAGTGGCTTTGATCTCTCACCAATCGTACTGATTGTTCTATTGAACTTCCTCCAAGGCATGCTACACACAGTCTTGCACTAATGTACAGCTGTGGCCGCAATATCTAATCAAGTAAAATACAGCCCTTCAACAAAGAAAGCTCCGAAAGTTCTCAATGCAATCTAGACGCTCATTTCTCTTTGGCTCTCTTTCATACACTTGCGGCACGCTGCTACTTCTCGACCAATTAGCTCAACCAGTTTTTGCTAAAAAAACACCGCGCAGCCAGCCCAGTTTAGTTGGCCCTCATACTCTTTCGCGAGAAGATTGGGCACCGGCTATCGTACCCGATCACGTGGGCATTGCCGATAAAGGCTATCTTTGTTTTACCGATGAATTTGGTCGCTTAGCTGTGGTCGACATGCGCAAACCGGTGACGATCAAAACTCCAGTGAAAGTGGTGGCAGAATTAAAGGGCTTGGGTAATAAAGTCGTTGATTTTGCCGTTACACCGTTTGCGGCTTACGGCCTTACCTACAGAGAAGGCGACCAGTCAGAGCCTGTTGTTGACTTAGTTTCAGTATCTCTAACACCAATAGAGTCACCGTCGATTATCAGCGATATCCGCCTTGGTCGTTATACCGAAGCCGGTAGTATCGCTGCCAGTGGTGAGTTGATTTGCGTTAGCGGCGTCAGCGCGGGCGGCGAAAATCTTGTCTCTATATACAGTGCCCCGAACCGCCGCTCAGGCAAGGAACCAGTATACATAGCCAGCCTATCAGTGCAGCTCCCTGTGCGGGCTCTAGACTTAACCGACAAACAACTAACGATTCTTTCATCAGCCAACGGTGGTCAAAAATCACAAGTCGATATCGTCAATTTAGTCAGCCCTGATTCACCAGAAATTCAAAAGTCATTAATTATTGAAGGTGACTATCGAGTACTAACTCGCTTCAAAGAATTGATTTTAATCGCCGGACTAGACAGCTCAAATAGTACTAGTAGCGGAAAATCCAGCAAATTTGGCCAAGCTAAGCTCATTGTTGCTAGCGGTTCTCCGCACCTAACCAGCAGCATTTCACTTGAACCACTATCGGCAATTGAATCAGCTGCAGCCCAAAAAGATCGCTTCTTAGTAGTCGGTCGCAACAAGGGCGAGCGCATAGTCATCTCGCTGACTATTGACAAAGGCCGCAACTTAGCTCGGGAACAGGTCCTTAATATCCCCTCAGCCAAAACCGATAGCGGCAAAACCACCTCAGTAGTTATGCGTGACCTGACAGCTTATGTGGCCACCGGCTGGTCTGGTGTTCAGCTAATGACGAGAGCCAAAGAAGGCTGGACAATCACATCTTCATATAGCATCCCTAAACTAGCTGCAGCAGGTGTTGCCGTCTGGAAAGACTTAGTTGTCTTAGCTGGTGCTGAGCTACAGCTCTACCACGTGGGTCGCCCCGAGCGCCCAATCATGATGACCTCAGCAGCGCCACAGCAAACAATTAAGGCTATGGTCGGAGCAGGAAGCTTTATTGTTTGTCTCTCCAAAGACGAAATTTCACTGCGCAAAATGGACAAATTACAAACTGTAATCACAACTAGTAAGCTTACGGCCAACCAGCTTTGCTTTGATAGCAGCCTAAGTAGAGCCTATGCTATTAAGTTTTTAGAGAAGACCACAAAAATCCAACCAGTCAAACTTTTTTCGGACAAGCTTGAGCTGCTTAAATCGTTTGAGGTGCCAGGAATATTCAACCGCTGCCAGGCCACCAAAGGTCAACTGATGCTCGGTGGCTTAAACGACATTGTCATTTACGCAGCAGGCAAACAAAATGCAGAAACTAATACGGCAACTAACCCAGAAACCAAGAATGAAACTAGCAAAGCCGCTCTAAGTGCGAGCCTACCGTTAGAACAGGTGAGCGCTAGACATTTTGAAAATCTCGCTATTCGTGACATTGCCTTTGGTGAAGAAGTGGTTGTGGTGACAGCAATCGATCAAAACTCAAAAGGATTTTTCTTGGTACTGCAAAGATACGACAAAGACTTACATGTACTAGGCTCAATTGACTTACCCCATGACGGCCTAGCACTGACCTGCCAAGGCAATCGAGCAGTGGCAGTAGGTCGAGGTCTAGACGGAAAAGACGTGGCCACAATAATCAACTTTGAAAAAACAGCGGCACCGCAAATAGTAGCGACCTTGCCAGTTATTGAAGGAGTCTCGTCGGTAGCAATTAGAGATCAACTGGCCGTCTTAGGTGGTCGTGGTCTCGAAATACTTTCTTTAAGTTAGAACCCAGTAGGAAATAGTTGTGAAACTAAAAGCACCGGCGCTGACCACTCAGATTTTTATTGGTCTGGCACTCGGAATTTTTGTCGGTTGGCAGTGGCCGCAAGTAGGAATGGCCTCTTCACCCGGCGCCGATGTCTTCCTCCACCTGATTAAGACAATCATTGCCCCTCTGGTCTTTTCTACTCTAGTAGTAGGAATTGCTGGCGGTCATGGCCATGGCGACAACAGCGGAAGTAGCGCCTTCTCTGTGGGTCGAGTCGGCTTAAAATGTCTGATCTATTTTGAACTGATTACCACCTTTGCCTTAATAGTAGGCTTGGTCGTAGTCAATGTCTGCCAACCAGGCGCCGGTATCAACCTAAGCGCACTTAATGCTGGTGAAGCTCAAGAGCTACTCGCCAAAAAGCCTAGCGCTGGCGATCTGATTACACACATTTTTCCTACCAGTATTATTGATTCAATGGCGCGCGGCGATGTGCTGCAAATCGTCGTCTTCACCATCATCTTTGCTCTTGGTGTCAAAGCTGCCCGGGCCACACAAATAGTAGACCTCTGCCAAAGCCTAGCTGAGGTGATGTTTAAATACACCGGCTATGTCATGAAAGTTGCCCCCATAGGCGTTGCCTGTGCCATGGCCAGCACCGTAGGTAAACACGGTTTACTTGTACTCTTTTCTCTCGGCAAATTGGTAGGCACTCTCTATCTGGCTCTCGCCATCTTTATTATCTTGGTACTCGTGCCGGTTGCTCTGCTGGCTAAAGTGCCACTCAAACGCTTTGCTGCGGCCGTTAAAGAGCCTTTCTTAATTGCCTTCTCTACCACTAGCTCTGAAGCAGCATTGCCTAAAGCCCTACAAAATATGGAAGCTCTCGGGGTACCACGCCCAATAGTCAGCTTTGTCTTGCCCCTGGGATATACATTTAACCTAGATGGCACAACACTCTATCTTTCTTTGGCTGCAGTTTTTGTCGCCCAAGCGGCAGGTGTGCACATGCCCATTGAACAGCAAGTATTGATGCTGCTCACGTTAATGCTGACGAGCAAGGGTGTTGCCGCTGTGCCACGGGCATCTCTAGTGATTCTGGCCGGTACTCTAGCCACATTTGATCTACCTTTAGCCGGTGTCGCTTTGATTTTGGGAGTTGACACGCTGATGGACATGGCCCGCACCTCAGTCAATGTGTTGGGCAATTGCTTAGCTTCGGTGGTGATGGCCCGCTGGGAAGGGGTCTTCGAAGAAAAAGAAATTCAACCCCAAGTTGAACCAGCAGCGGCTACTTTGGTCTAAATCTGCGATTCTAGTCTAAGTCTGCGATTCTGGTTTAAATCTGTGATTTAAGCAATATCTTTCGTGGCGCGCTATAAAAGTGGGTAGATCCATATCATGCTGCTACGGTTTAAATGCAGCCAACGCCTTTGGAGGTTTAATTGATGAGCTCTAGCGAAACGTCTACTCGTCGGCGGTTCCCGCGTCTTTGCTCCAGTGCTTTTGAGCACCCCGCTGACCGGCAGGCTTTGGAAGCCTTAAGAAAGATTCCTGGCCTAGATAAGTTAGTACGAAAAATGCTTGAGCTTGGTTGGGAAAAGATTATGCGCGTTCAACTGCTAGGCAGCGCTGTGCATATCACACCGAAGCAATGCCCTCGGGTTTATAAACTGTTCAAAGAGGCCTGTGAAATACTAGACGTGCATGAGCCCGATCTCTTCTTGGCTTCCAGCCCAATTGTCAATGCCTACACCTTTGGTGTCGAGCGCCCCTTTATTGTCATCCAGTCAGGTCTAGTTGACTTGCTCGACGATCAAGAACTGATGGCAGTACTCGGTCACGAACTTGGTCACGTCAAAGCTGGCCATGTGCTTTATCGCAGTTTAGCGATGATGATTATTACGGTTTTCGATATGGTGGTTCCCATACGCGGCTTGGCCAATATCGCGCTACAAATTGCCCTATTTGACTGGTCACGCAAATCAGAAATGACGGCCGACAGAGCAGAGCTGCTCGTTGCCCAAGACGTAAATATCTGCCTCAATGCCCACATGAAACTTTCAGCTGGTTCAAAGACTGTTTTTGAACAAATGAGCTGCCAGGAATTTCTTAAACAAGCAGATAGCTATGAAGAAATGGACTACAGCACACTGAACAAAGTCTACAAACTAATGCAAGAGCTGTTTAAATCCCACCCTATTCCTGTGTTCCGCGCCAAAGAAATCAAAGCTTGGTCTGAAACTAAAGCCTTCAAAGAAATCATGGCTGGGCGCTATCCCACAACCGATCAAGAAGTAAATCTGAGGGTCTGTCCGCACTGCACCAGCAAGATTGCTCCATCATTCTTCTTCTGTCCAGACTGCGGCAAAAACGTCAGAATTTAGAACCATAAAGTCAAAATCTAGTGCGATTTCGCCAACTCATCAACATCTAAAAGAAGGTTCGGTCTTCTTTACCTAGGAGTTTGCCATGAATCAACTTAGCATGGAGCATCTAACACAGCTCTTCGCCGAACGCCAATCGCCTTGTATCTCGCTCTATCAACCGACCCATAGGCATGTGCCTGGCACTCGTGAAGATCCAATTCGCTACCGCAATCTTTTGAAAGACTTGGAAAATTCATTGCGGCAAAAGTATTCCAGCAGAGAAATCGCTGCAACGATGGAGCAGTTTCAAGCCCTAGCCCACGACGATCATTTTTGGAATCACCGCACAGAGGGGCTGGCCATTCTATCCGCACCAGGCATGTTCCAGATTTTTGAGCTACAGCGAACAGTCGCCGAGCTACTAGTAGTGTCAGATAGCTTTCATATCAAACCACTTCTTCGGATTTTACAATCAGCCGATCGTTATCAACTTCTCTGTTTAAACCGTCATGAGGCGAAGTTGTATGAAGGCAATAGAGACGCCTTAGATCCCGTTGAGTTAACCAACGTACCGGCAACCATTACCGAGGCACTTGGCGATGAATTGACAAAGCCGCATCTCACTGTTGCTTCATATGGCGGTGGGGGCGGAGCTTCACACCACGGCCATGGCGGAAAGAAAGACGAAGTCGACATCGACATGGAGAGATTTTTCCGCGTGATTGACCGCGCTATTCTTGAACATCACTCAGCTCCAAGCGGCCTGCCGTTGATGTTAGTCGCTCTGCCTGAACACACCACACCGTTTCACGATATCAGCCACAATTCGTTTTTGATGAAGAACGGCATCCACGCTAATGCAGAGGCCTTAAGCCTAGAGCAATTGCGCGAGCAAGCCTGGCAGAAAATCGAGCCACTTTTCATTGAACGCCTCGCCAATCTAGTCAACAATTTTAAGGTTGCTCGCTCACATGGTTTGGCTTCTGATGACCTTGCTCAAGTAGCTCAAGCGGCGAAAGCAGGTCGCATCAGTGTATTGCTAGTGGAAGCCGATCGGCAAGTTGCCGGTAAGCTCAATAGCAATGGAGAGATAGATTTCGGAGATCTTGCTCATCCCGAAGTCGGGGATGTTATTGACGATATTGCCGAAGTCGTACTCCGTATGAAGGGTGAAGTTGTTGTCGTCCCCTCAGAGCGCATGCCATCAGAGAGAGGCCTTGCCGCTATATACCGTTATTGAAATTAGTCTAGTTTAGGAAAGTCTATTTCACGGGTCATAGGCGCGTTTGAGGCAACTAATTTGTATGAGCCCAAATCGCGCACAACGTGGTCCATAATATTTTCAATGCGCACATAACCTTTAGGTGTGCGGTTGGTTCTGCTTTCCAGTACTGGAACACGTTTGAGACCGTGCTCTCTCATAGTTAAAAGAGCCAATAACGTAGTGTCTTCAAGGGTGATTGCCACTGGATCTTTGACCATAATTTCTTTTATTGTGATATCGGCGGCCTTCTTGTCTTGCAGTGCAGTAGCCACTTCAATAGCCGAAAGTAAATCAGTACGAGTAACAATACCAACCAATAGCCCCGACTTATTGACGACACAACAAAAATCTAAGCGATGTTTATTGATGCGCTCAATGGCATTCTCCACCGTACTCTCTGGCTGCAAAGGTGCCCCCGGTAGAGCATCGGTTACTGCCGACAAAGAAATTGATCCGAGCACATTTCTATACTCATCAAGACTCTTAGGAGAAGCCCTGCGTTTAACAGCCTTAGCAACAGCATCGCGTAAGGGCGACAAAGCAATTGATATTTGAGTAAAAACACTGCGCCCCAAAACCACGACTTCTACATCAGTGCGAGCCCGAACAGTGGCATTGCGCGGCCGGTCGTTTATTAAAGCTGCTTCGCCGAAAAAGTCGCCAGGGCCAAGCACGGCCACGACATCTCCAGCAGTGCTAGCTGCATCATTAACTGCACTACCGGTAGTGCTATTATCTGCAGCATTATTACTAGACTCTGGCATTTTCAAGACTTCAACTTCACCTTCTTCAATCATAAAGAATTCGGTTGCGGCATCACCTTGATTGAAAATCAAATCTCCAGCCGCATAAAAGGCACGCGAGACGCGCTTAGAGGGATCGGCCCTCAAGTGCGCAAGAGTACGAGGAAAAATCAAGTCGCAGCCCCACTCTAAGCCAACCTTGATTTTTTGAGAGAGCGACGGCAGCTTCATCAAATAAACACCGCGCCATATGAACCAGCCTATAAATCCGGAAATATGCAAACCAGAAATTTCAGCGACAGCATTGCGCCCGCCAATAGCACAAAGCTGTCCTTGCATCTTGAAGGAAAATGGTTTAGTCGGCAACCCCTGCAAGCGGCTGACAATATTGTCAGCTACTTGCACCCCTTGGCGCTCAGCAAACTGTGCCACAGTAGGACACAACTGATTGTCTAAAGCATTGACGATGGCCGCACAATCACCAATCGCCCAGGCATTGAGATAACCAGGCACACTCATATCAGGCTCTGCGGCGATGCGATTATTCTTCTTCAGCACATTAAGACGTTCTACTATCGGCAAAACATTGGTACCAACAGTACAAACGATTGTTCCAGCAGGCAAAATACGGCCATCTTTCAAAGCAATGCCATCGGGGGTGGCGCGACAAGCATGGGCACTAAGAAGAAATTTCACCCCCGCTTCTTCCATTTTTGCCTGAGCACGAAGGCGCAGTGATTGACTGACTTCTGGCAAAATTTGATCACGCGAATGAATAATAACTACAGAGATATCTTCTGGTTTTATATTCTCGAAAAAGCGCAAACTTTTATGCAAAAGATCATTGATCTCTCCAGCTACCTCAACCCCACTGAAGCCACCGCCCACAACGATAAACGAGAGATACCAACGCTTGCGATTGAGATCATCGCAAACCTCGGCCTTCTCCAAGCGCTGCATGATATGAGCCTGCAAAGCCAAGGCATCACCAATCGTCTTCAAGCCAAAAGCATGCTCATCCATACCCGGTACTAGAGCTAGATTGGGAGCATTGCCACAGGCCAGAACCACTTGGTCATATTTCATCTGTCGTCGTTTGCCGTCATGAGCTTCATACTCGACCAGGTTATTATCGAGATCGATACTCAAAATATCTTCGGTACGACATTGCACATGATGCAAGAGCTGACGCAGAGGAGCACCAACATCTTTAGGCTGGACAGCGGCACTGGCTACCTCAGCCAAAAGCGGATGAAAGACCATATGGTTTTCACGGTTGAAGACAATGATGTTATGGCTTTCTTCGGGAAGCAAAGTGCGCAGCCGCCGAGCGCATTTAACCCCGGCAAAGCCTCCACCTAAAATGAGAATTTGTTTTTTGGATTGTTTTTTGGATTCTTTGTTGGCCACTTTACTGCTAGTCCTATGCAATAACTTTCAGGGTTTCCGAAATCTGCTGCTTGCTCGTTGGACTCTGCAATAATTACCACCTATCTAAATGCCCGTCAGCGCTAATAATCTAACAGGTGCCTATGCGGTAAGATTCATGGTCGTGAACGCAGGAAACAGCGCAAATTCAAGGCACGAAACAAATCCAGGCCTCTCGACCTAATCTTTCCCACAGTTGGTAGCGAAATGAAGAAAGAGATTGGCATCAGCCTTATCCTCAGGACAATGCTTTGTTCTCTTAGTATTGTTAGTTTCTTATGGGCACAACCAACTCTTAGTGAACCACCCCAATCCACCCAAGCACTCCCAAAAGCCCCAAAAGTCGCAAAAAAAATAGAACTGCTACTAACCAAACTTAAAGCCCTGCTGCTTGAATTCTACCCTCAGTCAACTTTTACAAAGAAACCAGACGGCTTTGAGTGCCGCTTCAACACTAGAACTTTCCTCATTCACCATGCTCTTAAAACTGGAGAATGGCAAGAAGCAAGGGCACAAGAAGGACCCAATCGCGGAGGAATTCTTTGCTCTGTCACCGAGTCAGCGGGCCGCTACGCTGGAGCAGCTATGGTGCCACAGCAATTTGAATACCGTTATTTCAGTTGTTTACTAATGGCACCTTACAACAAAAATATTGACCGCCATTTAATAGCCCACCTCTACTTCCCAGACAACGTCAAACCGCAGCTGCTAAAGCGATTCAACGAACTAATCACAAGCTTTGCTCAAGAATAAAATGCTATTCTTAGCAGCGTTAATAATCGGAATATTCTAATGTCGAACATCTGGATAGAATTTGCCCTTTGCGCCGCTGTGATTATGTTTGCCGGTACGAAGTTAACTTGTCATGGTGATGTTATTGCCGAAAAGACAGGGCTGGGACGCAATTGGGTGGGCCTGGTGCTACTGGCTACAATTACTTCACTACCTGAGTTAATTACAGGCATATCGGCCGTCACCCTCAACGACCTGCCCGATATGGCAGTGAGCGGAACACTGGGCAGCTGTATGTTCAACATGTTAATAATAGCCGCCCTAGATTTGGTCTCGCGAAAGAGGCCAGTATCACTAATGGTGCATCAAGGGCACATGCTCTCAGCTGGTTTCGGCATTGTGCTAGTTAGCTTTGCCGCCATAGACATACTCTTTGGCAAACACTTACCAATATTGACGGCTCTCAACTCAATAGATCCACTGAGCATAGCCTTTGTTATCGTCTATTTAATTGCCATGAAACTAATTTACTCATACGAGCAAACTCGGGTAAAAGAATTTGCTGGCGAACTGGCTGAAGCAACAGAACCAGGCGCAACCCTAGGCAAATCAATTTTGTTTTTTACTTTCTACTCAATACTAATTGTTATTGCCGCATGCTTCTTGCCTGAACTGGGCGAGCGCATAGCCAAGGCTACCGGCTGGGGCGAAAGCTTTATTGGCTCTTCATTTATAGCAATCACAACCTCCCTTCCTGAAGTGACAGTATCACTTGCAGCAGCTCGCCTTGGGGCATTTGATATGGCCGTGGCCAATGTTCTGGGCAGCAACCTCTTCAATGTGGTTATTTTGGCAGTAATAGACCTTTGCTATCTAAAAGCACCCTTGCTGCGGTCGGTCTCAGAGATCAACGTTTTAACAGCCCTTACCGCTGTGATATCAATGGCAATCGTCGTCATTTCACTTACCTATCGCGCCGAAAAACGACTACTCTTTTTGGCAGGGGACGCCGTAGCAATATTGTTTGTCTACACGCTGGCCAACTGGCTACTATTCACCGTGCACTAGCCAGCAGCAGTAGTATTATTAGTATTTTTTGCGGTACTATCATCTACTATCTGACCGTCTCGCATACGGACAATGCGGCGAGCGTGATCGGCAGTATCTTGATCGTGAGTAACCACAATAACCGTAATTCCGTGCAAAACTAAGTCGTTGAACAAGCGCATAGTATCTTCTGCAGTATGACTATCCAAGGCTCCCGTCGGTTCGTCAGCCAACAATATGCTAGGCCTGTTAGCCAGAGCGCGAGCAATCGAGACCCGCTGCTGCTGTCCACCAGAAAGTTGATTAGGGCGATGCTCTAACCTAGTGGCCAGACCAACTTGCTCTAATACCTGCGTGGCCCGACTGTATCGCTCAGCTTTTGGTACACCAGCATAAACCATGGGCAACATAACATTATCGATAGCAGTCATACTGGCTAGCAAATTGAACTGTTGGAAAACAAAGCCAATTTTGGCATTGCGCACTTCAGCCAGCTGATCGTCATCACAGCTCAAAATATCAACGCCATCAAGAGAATAAGTACCAGAAGTAGGGCGATCGAGACAACCAATAATATTCATCAAGGTCGACTTACCAGATCCAGACGTGCCCATGATGGCCACATACGAGCCAGCATCAATGGTCAAGGTAAGATTATTGAGAGCATAGAGAGACTCACCGCCCATTTCATAGACACGATTGATAGAGCGCAAGTCTATTAAATTTGCCATTTACTCCGACCTCAATGCCACAATCGGATCTAGCAAAGCTGCTTTACGAGCGGGATAAATGCCAAAGAACAATCCAATACCTAAAGAGACAAGAAATGAAAGCACTACTGACGGTGCCGTAACAACAGTTTTCCATTGACCCAAGCTACCAACCCAATAAGCACTGCCAAGGCCCAGTAAGATTCCTAAGATACCACCGGTAAGAGAAAGTATAATCGCTTCAAAAACAAACTGCATCAAAATATCGCGAAATTTAGCCCCAATGGCTTTGCGAATACCTATTTCTCTAGTGCGCTCGGTCACCGAAACCAGCATGATATTCATGATACCGATGCCACCAACTAGAAGTGAAATAGATGCAGTGGCACCAAGTAAAAGAGCAAATACACCAGTTATAGATTGAGCAGTCTGCAAAATATCCATCTGCGTGCGAATGGTAAAGTCATCACCATCAGGTGATTGAATATTATGCCTGAGTCTAAGCAAATTAGTAATTTGAAACTGAGCCTGCAGGTCTTCGCCAGCTTTAGCTTGCACCAAAATACTTTTTACGGCCCGACCAGAGACGAGATTTAAACCAAACAAAGTCGAATAACCAGTTTGAATTGGAATGAAAACTTGATCGTCTTGATCACCAGTAGCATTAGCGCCTTTATGCTCCATCACGCCAATAACCGAAAATAACTCACCGCGAATCAGCATCTTTTTGCCGATAGCCGAACCGCCAGAAAAAACATCTTCGACTACGCCATCGCCAATGACACAAACCCGAGCACTATCATTGGCTTCTTGCGCGGTGAAAAAACGGCCTTGAGCAGTATGAAAATTACGAATATCAGGGAAAGAAGGATCGGTGCCCACAACAGTCGTAAGAGTATTCTTCTCACCCACCTGAATCTGAAATGAGCTTGTATACTGAGCCGCCACATCTTCAGCTGCCGGGCAATTTTCTTTAATAGCAAGCACATCTTCATAGGTGAGAGTGGGCGCGGTGCCTTGCCCCATCGAAACACCAGAAGTACCTATTGAACCAGGCCTAATATAAATCAGGTTGACACCTAGCGCCTGCACTTGTTTTTCGGCTTCGAGCTTTGCCCCCTCACCAATCCCCATCAGGGTAATAACAGAGGCAATACCAATGACGATACCAAGCACAGTCAAACCACTGCGCAGACGATTGCTCAATATACCCTGCCAAGCAATCAAGAATAGTTCAGCAAGACCCATTTAGCGCCCAAATCCGCGTGTCGAAACACCACCGCCAGCACCACCGCCAGGGCCGCGACCGCCTCGCCCTCCCGCACCAGCACCATAGCCTTCAGCACCTAGCTGTGACTTATTCAGGCCTTTCAAGACAAGGTCGCCTTCTTTCAAGCCAGACAAGACAATTACAGTACGGCCCAGAGAAGCTCCGGCTTTAATTTCTTTAAATTGCGGCTCACCTTTAGCATCGGGCACGAAGACACCAGCCTGCCCCTTTCTCGACACCACACAAACAGCCGGGACAGTCAAGGCATTGTCTTCATGACCAACCTTAAAGCTAGCACTGACGTTCATACCCGCAAGCAGCTCATCTTCAGCATTCTCTAGCAGGGCCGAATGCACTTCAAAAGTAGTGACATTAGTAGTGACAATAGCCGCTGGGGCTATCTGTGTCACCCTGCCGTGAAAGATCTTGTCAGGCAAGGCAGTGGCAGTAATCTCCACATCTTGACCGACTTTAATTTTAGTAATATTGGCCTCTGATACTTGAGCCACCATCTCTAATCGCCCGGCCAAAGCCACAATCGAGCTAGAAGTAGCAGAAGTAGTAGAGGATGAAGTAGTAGGTGTCACAATGGCGCCAGCATCGGCATACTTTTGCGTGATGATACCGTCAAATGGAGCCAGAATGCGAGTATCGCGCATCAAGCTTTCAATTTGAGTCAAGTTGCCTCTTACCTGACTGGCATTATGCTCGGCAGCGGCAATATCTTCTTTTCTAAAGCCTGATTTCATCATGTTATTTTGCTGTTTAATTGTAGAGAGATCGGTCTCACTCTGCGACTTGGCCATTTGCGCTTGGGCCAATTCACTTTCAGCTGCTAACAAATTTGAGCGCGAGACCCGGGCTTGTGTCTGGGCGTTAATACGATCTTGATCTGAAATAGCACCATTGTTAGCCAAGAATGCTTGGGTTAGAGCAAACTGTTCGTCGCGGGCCAATGTAGCGCGAGTTGCTTCCATCTGAGCTTTAAGCCTAGTGATATTGCGCTCCGCGTTATTGACGCCTTGTCGTGCTTTCTGTTCTTGATAAAAAGAAGCAGCAACCTCTTGCGGTCTATTGCCAGCCTTCATTTTTTCATAGTTGTCTAGAGCAGCCAAATATGCGCCCTTTGCTGACTCAGCCTGGCCGACTAAATTACTGTCGTCCATGCGCGCTAGAAGTTGACCGCGCTTAACCCGCTCGCCTTGGCGCACTAACAATTCTTTGAGAAGGCCAGTAGTTTTTGGGCTAATTTTAACTTCTCTCTCTGGGCGAATTATGCCTGTAGCAACGACTTTGATGTCGGCCGCAGAGCGTTTCACCTGCACTGTGTTCTTCTTCCAGTCACTATCGCCTTTACTTTGACCAAAAAAGAAATAGTAAGCCCCAGCGGCCGCTACCGTTAGGGCAACGGCAACCCAAATCCAAACTTTAGGCTTGTTTTTTTGGGGACCGCCTGCTTTCATCGAATTACTCACGAGAGGAAGACTGCTAGTAGAATCTTGGATGGTCATAAATTCGGCCTGGCTTCAGCGGTAAGGGTAGCTACAGAAATTAGACCAGTGTCTCGCAATAATTGTGCCTGCGATACATTGTAAGCAATGATAGCCTGAGCCTGAAGGGTTAGTGAGTTAATATATTCGCGCTGAGCTTGAATTAGCTCTAAATTTATACCTTGCCCATAGCGCAAGCGCAGATTGGCAAGACGCAATTGCTCTGTAGCTGAAACCACAGCTTCGCCGGCCACATCAACTTGTGCTTCGGCTGTGAGCATATTAAGGTAAGAACTGCGCACTTGTTGCAGTACTGTAATTATCTGCTGATTCGACTGCAACATCGCCTGCCGCGCCGAGGCCCGGGCGGCCATAGTATTACCAGCATCGACAACCCCAAAGCCATTAAGATTCCAACTCAAATCGAAGCCAGGGCTAAATGATCTTCCACCACCACCACTGATACCAATGCTACCGCCACCGTTTCCACCGGTGGGAATAATGACAGTAGAACCACTCAAGTTATTGTTATTGCCGCCACTTCCACCTGATTTAGTTACTGTTTTGGTAGTGAAGAATTGGAATGTAGGATAAAGCGGTGCTGCGGCCACTTGGATATTGCGATCGGCAGCGCGGCGAAGGAACTCAAATTGCTTTAGCTCAGGTCTATATTTAGCAGCGGCAATCTCAAGCTTATTAACATCTATTTGACTAGAAAATAGCTTGGCCTCACTAACTCTTTCTTCTTCAGGCAAAAAATTGATGGCAATATTAGTATTGAGCAAAAGAGCAAGCTGCAAGGCCGCTTGTCTAAGCGCCACTTGTTGTTGCAGTAAAGCTTGTTTGTCTAAAGCTAGCTGAGTGCGCGACTGGTAAATAGCAAAATTGGTACCTACTCCAGCATCTTTGAGCTGCTGATTGAGCGCCACTTGAGCCCGCGATAGTTCTACTGATTTGACGCGAATACGTAAAAGCAAGTGAGCTAAAAGCAAATCATTGTATTTTTGATAGACACTAAACATGGTGTCATTGATGCTAGCGTGGTAGGCATTTTTACCAGCCTTGGCCCTGTTCATACTAGCCAACGAATTGAACAAAACACCCCCACCCTGAAAAAGAGGGTAGCGAATCGTTGCCGAATTTGTGAAAAAAGGCGTACCTGTACCCTTTTGCGTATCAGTACGTTGGCCGCGATAGGTAAGAGTGAAGTCAGGCAGGAAGTTGCCTAATGAGCCAAGAAACTGATAGCGCTGGGCATCATAGCCTGCTTGAGAAATACGAATGGGCAGATTATTACCCAGAGCGTACAACAGTGCCTGCTTGAGACTTAGCTGCTCGTTGTAGGCTGCTTCAAGCTTAATTGGAGGTAGCTTACCGCGGCCAATGGGCAGAAGCTCAGACATATTAATCTGGCCCAATGAAATTGAACGGGCCTGATCGAGCTCAGCACCAGTCAAGACCATGTCAGGAGTACTGGAAGAGAAAGGCAGGCCACCCTTGGGCTCAGGATAAAGCTGGTCTAGAGAAGCACTTCCCGGTGGGTTAGTGAGCCCGAATGGAGCCAGGGGAGGCTCAGAACTAACCTGCGCCAATACCTGCCTGCAACTAGTTACAAGCAATACCAGGGCAAACAAACCCCTCTGAATTAATTTCCATTTTAATTTCAGATCTAATTTCAGAACTAAATTCATGACTTCCTAAGTGTTATCCATATAGTATTGGACGCTTTGGAAAGAATAAAAGTTCAATTTCTTTTATTAGAATATTCTGCTTGTTCGGCAATGAGCTTTATCTCAAGTGTTGACTAGCCACTTGAGTTAAAGACTTGAGCTTGAGTCTAGCTATCAAAAGCTAGACAGTTGGTGTGTGAGGGGGATCGTCTTCAGGCTCTACTTCTACTTCAACTTCACTTGAGCCGGCACTGGCCTTCTTGCCATCCTTTTCTGGGCCATCATCGTCAGACGATTTCAGCGACTCACCGCAAGCGGGACAGAACGCCTTTTCGCGATTTGCCGGTGCACCACAACTATGACAATGGAAACCGGCCGAGGTGCTGTAACCAGCCTTAGCTTCAGCCTTCTGTGAAGGGGTGGCATCAGGATCATGGTTAATCTTGATTTGATCTAACTCAGATTGCAGTACCGAGATCTCATGATCTACAGCCGAAATCTCACTGCAGCGCTCTTTCAAGAGATCGTCGCTAACATCTTTGTTATTTTGATGCTTATCAAAAACGAGCCTACCAATCTCCGCCATCTTGGCGTGTTTTTTGCGCTCCAACTCTTTAATTTGATTAGCTAAATTGAACGCCTGAATACCTTCTTGGGCCCGTGACTGAACTTTGTTTACCTCTTTGGTAACAGTATTGATGACATTATCGATGATGCTCACAGTGGGCTCACTCCCTTTCAGTAAAGACGGCTCTCAATTCACTTTATACCTTTCTCGGCAAAAAGCGAATCTGACTATATTTTGCTTTAACAGTTAATTTGTGACAGTCTCAGCCGTGCTATCAGGTGTGCTTCCAGGCTCGGCCCCTGCGTCGCTCGAATTATGACCAGAGCCTTGCCCTGTAGATACTTTGACACAGTTGCGACCACCCTGCTTAGCGCAATAAAGCGCCTCATCTGCTTTGTGGAAGAGATCGTCAGCCGAATCACAATGCAGAGGGAAGCTTGCGACTCCTAGACTGGCGGAGATATTGCCATATCCTTCAACAGTAACTTCATTGATTAAGCGCCGCAGACGCTCTGCCAACTGCTCGGCCATATCAATTTCGGTGTTAGGCAGAAGCAAACAGAATTCTTCACCACCATAGCGGGCGCAAAAGTCTATTGAACGAGATGATTGGCGCAGCACCTGACCAATGGCGCGAATGGCTTCGTCTCCTGCCATGTGCCCGAAATTGTCGTTGATCTTCTTGAGAAAATCGAGGTCAACAATAATCAATGACAAAGTGTGTTCATAGCGCTTAGCGCGCTCGAACTCCTTATGCAATGCTTCAGTGAAGGCACGGCGATTGAAGACCCCAGTGAGACCGTCCATGACAGCCTGTCGTTCGCGCTCTTGGTGCAACTCAGCGTTCTCAATGGCTACCGAAAGATTATCCGCTAGAGAGCCAATCAACGATATGTCATCAATGCTCCAGTCGCGACTGACCGTAGTATCTTGCAAGAACAGCGCACCAAGCACTTGATCGCGCATCACGAGGGGCACAATCAGACCGCTACGCAGAGACATTTCTTTCAAAAATCCCCGATCATATGTTGTACGGTCGTCATGATCAGGATCTTCAATATTTTCAGGAGTCTCTTTACTCAAGGCCTTGATAGTGAAGTCGCGACCAAGATCGCTGTGAAACATCTCTTTCACTGAAGCAACATTGAGTTGAGTATACTCAAAGACATCAAGCTCAGTCAGCCTATCGTGGGGCCGAAGCAATAAGCAGCGGCTAACGCCAAAAGTAGCACCAATTTTTTCTACTGTGGTATCAAGCACTTCTTTGATGTGCACCGAACTACGAACGGCATTACTAATCCAGTAAACCAAGCGCTCTCGCTCAAGGTGCTTCATGCGAATGGCATCACGAGCGGTAATGTCATGGATGAGCTTACGGGTTTGCTCTTCCATATTACTTGTCTTGTCTTCAATTTCTTCGTACTGGCTGCGCAAGCGCTCATTCTCGCGCTGCAATTCTTTGCTCTCCCAGCCGCGCGCCAGTGCCAATGCCACAGGGTATGGGGCAATTGCTTCTTCAACAACGTTCACCGCAGGCAACTCCGCACCAGTGAAGAGGACAAAGGCCCGCCTTACTCCCTGGTTGATAGCAGTCAAAAGATAAACATCGCCAAGATTTTTCAGCAGCGAAGCAGGCAAAGTTATATCTTCGTTTTCTAGAAGATCTTCAACTTTCAGCTCTACATCACCAGCATCAAAGCCCTCACAGTCATAGGCCTCGACAAATGCATCGGTCAAGGCCCGCAAATCTTTTTGCTTATCGCCCACATAAGCGCGGTCAGCAAATGTATCGAGGTCAGCGTCCCACATCAAAATAGCGGCCGACTGCGCGCCACTGACCGATACGAGAAGATTACCGACGCGTTCCATCACGTCATCCAGCTCGAAAGCTGAAAGCAAGTCGATTATTCGTTGGTATTGCTCATGGTCAGACATATCTGCCATTAAATGTTCCCTTAATACAGCCAGTCAATCAGTTTAGGCGATCTTTCACCCCAGTAGGGTTGATAATTACACTGTAAAATGTAAAAGCAACAAGAATCAGTACAGGTGGAGCCAAACAGATGCCAGCCAAGTTTCAACCCAAGCTTCAGCAAAATTCAGACATGATGATGAAGGTGATGTCAGCAGCCAGCTACCTCACCTACGGTATTGCCGGGCTAATATACGTGATTGCCAATGGCCGCTACAGCAAGAATATGTTTTTCCGCTTTCACTTTGTCCAAGCGATCTTGCTGTCCATTTTCAACACTTTCATCGCCTGGACGGGCAGCGCCTTGGGCAACACCTTGGGTGGCATACTCGGGCTCTTTGGCCCAGCGGCCGCAGGCGCCAGTGGTGTGATAGGTACAGGCTTAGTCTTTGTTATGCAAGGTGTTCAGTTAATTTATCTGCTGGCTGTCATAGCTGGTGTTGTGCAGTCAATGCGGGGCAAATATCTAGAAATACCCGGTGTTTCTAAGCTGGTACGCAGTAATACCCGCTAGGTCAATTGTTATGGACACAGGCACAAAGAGAGCAGCAATCAAGGTAAAGCTAGTGGCTTGCTTGTCGGGCATGTGCGCCTCTCTCTCCTTAGACTTATCGGCCGCTTGCCAGGAGGAGGGCCCGAGAATTCTACCGCCGAGACAAGACGCAATCGGTGGCGGCAATCCCTTTGAAGGCCTAGGCCGCCCTGACGATCCCAATTCATCTCGGGTGGGCGATTTTCCCGAACTAAATACGTCGGCTTCTGCATCGGCGCCGAGCTCGGCCGATGCCGCCCCTCAAGATCCAAACTCAAATCAACCAAACACATCTGATGGCATAGGCGATACCCCAGGAGCAGCCGAGGCCCTACTAAAATCTCAGCAATTGGCCAAAGAAGAAGGTACAGCAAATACAGCAAATGCAGCCGATCCTAATGCTGATCCGCAAAAGCCCGGAATCTTAGACCCTGATTCAACAAATAAACCAGAAGCCAACAAAAACGAAGCAAGTTTTTTCACGGTTGTGGCTGACAGCCCTATTAGAACAACCCTGGTAGATATTCGAGAAGGCCGCTACGAAGCCGCTCTCAAACAACTAAAAACCATGTATGAACGCAATCCAGCCGCTATTGAATTGCAATATTTAATGGCAGTTTCAGCAGTAATGTTGCGCCGCAACCCCGAGGCTGTAGAGCATTACCGCCGAGTTTTGGACGACAGGCTAGCTCCTCTACGCTTGAAGCAGTTAGCGCAAAAGGGTCTAGACAAGATACAGCCGAAGTAGTCTGAATCAACAAATGAATCAGTCTACCAATCAATCAAGCCGCATGGCGCGGCCCAGCAGCACCATTAGCTCAGCGGGATCATCAGTGACAATGCCATCAACACCCATTTTAATGGCATCGAGCCAAGCCCGCCGGCCATTAGCAGTCCAGCCAGTCACCTTAAGACCAGCCTGATGAGCCTCTTCTACAATCTCAGCGCGACACGAACCAAAACACAAATGCAAATAGTTGACACCCAAACCAACAGCATACTTTGGCATGTCAATTAAGATAGCATCAGCCAACATAGCCAATTGAACATCAGAATTGAGCTTCCGCAAACGCTGCAAAACATAGTGATCGAACGAACTAACTACTACTTTGTCGTTGTGATTATAGTCAGAGAGCATTGCCAATAGCTCTTCTTCAATATCAGGATAAGCCATAGGCGCATTCTTAATCTCGATATTGAGCAGCAACTTTCCCGCCACCATATCTAAAACTTGAGAGAGCAAGGGAACTTTCTCTTCTCTAAAGCCTATATCAAACCACTGACCAGCACTTAATCTATGTATTTCATCATAAGTAATGTCGCCAACTAGGCCGACACCATTGGTGGTGCGACCCAGATCTTGATCGTGAATGACAATTAGCTCGCCACTAGCACAGCGTTGAACATCAAGCTCAATGCCATCTACTCCTAATTCTAAGCAGTTCTTGAACGCAGCAAGAGTATTCTCCGGCGCCCACTCTCGGCCGCCTCTATAGGCAAATACCTTAATGTCTTCGGCTTTAGAGATCTAACACCTTCTGCGGATGAAGGAAGCCCATATTCAAGGTCACTACGAGCTTACCGTTCTGCACTAAAATTTTCTCAAGAGGGCACTCTACTCCGTGCTCACTGCCCACCAATCCAGCAATATTCTTCAAGACCAAACAGCCTTTCTCGCTGCCCACTTCAAATCTAATTTTCTCTTTCTGCTTAATAATGAAACTGCCCCAGCGCTCGGCTGTCGGGTGCTCGTTGATAATACTAATGACATTTGATTGCCTAATTACTTCACGCACATGAGAGGCAATGGCGCGGATCAATCCAGGAATTTCGTCTTTCGAGCCAAAAGTCTCCATCAGCACTCGATTGACAAGGTAGCCATGCAAAGAAGCACCTTCTGGGCGCCCCTCTAAAAATTTGATTACGCCTGAAAACGGATCGGAAGCACCTTTAACGACCTTGCGCGCCCCGTCGATAACCTCGTTCTCGCAGGCAATAAGAGTTTCTCTAATCTGAGCATTCATGGTCTTGCGGTCGCAACAATCGCAGCTGGCTGAGCTATGGTCCATGAGCATTCCTCAATCGATGTGTGCACCCACACACTATGTGCACCCAAACATTCTGCCCCGCTGAGGCCGATAATTATCATCGAGTATAATTAAATGCTCAATTAAGGTAGAAACAGTTGAAATCAATCATCGTCATTCCGGCACGCTATGACTCTTCCAGGTTCCCCGGCAAGCCGCTGGTGAAGATAAGCGGCATAACCATGCTAGAGCGCACCTGGCGCATCGCCAAGCAGTCGCTGGCCGACAGAGTAGTGATTGCCACCGACGACAGCCGCATAGAAGACCATGCCAAGAGCTTCGGTGCTGAAGTCGTGCGCACAAGCCGCGACTGCACCAACGGCACCGAGCGAACTTTTGAAGCGGTCAGTCAACTAGACAATAAAGCCGATATCATCGTCAACCTTCAGGGAGACGCGGTTCTCACCCCTCCCTGGATACTGAGCGATGTTATCAAGGCCATGAAAGCTGACCCGAGTGTGCGCATTGCCACTCCGGCAGTGAAAATTTCACTAGCCGAATATAAAGACCTCGCCGCCCAAAAAGCAGCTGGCATAGTGGGCGGAACCTTGGTTGTCTTCAATAAACACCTAGACGCCATGTATTTCTCCAAGTCTCCCATCCCCTTTTTGCGCACCCTGCCAGAGGGCGAAGAACCGCCGTTGTACAGGCATATTGGTCTTTATGCTTACACTTATTCAACTCTGAAAGAGTATCTGGCCTTACCAGCTGGTGATCTTGAGAAAATCGAGGGGCTTGAGCAACTGCGCGCTTTAGAAAATGCCATTCCTATAAGGGTAGTGCTAGTCGACTATAAAGGCCGCACCCACGGCTCAGTCGATAGCCCCACCGATGTGCCAAGAGTGCAAGAGATAATTGCTGCTCAAGGCGAGCTTTTTGAATTGGCCCCCAACTAAATAGAAAAACATGCAATTGAGGCTAAAATGAGCTTGAAATTAATATGAAACTGATACTAGCTAGACACGGCAATACTTTCGCCCCCGGCGACAAAGTTACATGGGTTGGTAGTGCTAACGACTTACCACTGGTTGAGTCAGGTCTTGAGCAAGCCGAACGGGCAGCCACCGCCCTTGAAGGCACAAAATTAGCAGCCATTTACTGTGCGCCCTTACTGCGCACTAAAAAATTCGCCGAAATCGTAGCCGCTAGACAAACAACCAAGACTACACCCATCATCGACAACCGCCTAACAGAGTTAGATTATGGCGACTGGAGCGGACTTAGCGATGATGAAATCTCTGCAAAATTCGGCGACAGTTTAAAAAATTGGATCAATACTAGTACTTGGCCAAGCGGCTGTCACTGGGCATCAAGCGAAGCAGCAGTAACAGCAGAAGTGCAGTCGCTAGTAGCCGAGCTAGAGACAAAACACGCTGATGAAGCGGTTTTGCTCGTGAGCAGCAACGGCAGACTACGCTATTTTCTCAAGCTAATTGCCGGTGAATTTGAGCGCCGTGTGGCTGACAAACAATTTAAAATGGGCACTGGAAAAATAAGCGTATTGAGTAGCCAAGGTAAAATCTATTCGCTATTGAGCTGGAATCAAGACCCTGCCGCACTCAAAGACCTTCTTTGCGCAGCAAGGCTATGATAAATAGTGCCAAGCTCATCGACTTTGAAGATGTGCCTCAAGACCTAAGAGGCGAAGCCCAAACCCTGATTGCAGCAGCATTGTCAGAGGCCGGCAAACAAAAGAGCCATGAGCCACTCTTCATTCATATGTGCGGCATTCCTGGTAGCGGCAAAACCACTTACACACAACGCTTTTTAAGTAACACTGGCTCATTCAATCTAGTGCAATTTGACAGCGTAATGGAGAGCCTGACAGGCTACCAGCAAGACTGCAAGAATCATGGAATAGAAGAGGCATTTCTGCGCTGGGAATTGCCCGCTCGCGCCATCGGCTACCATTTGCTGCAAAATTTAGTGGAGGGGAAAAGGAACATTTTCTTTGACCACAGCGCCACCAACCGCAAACACCTAGACTTAATCAAAAGTGTAAAAAAGCACGGCTATCAGGTAGAAATGCATTTCATCGAATGCAGTGTCAAGGAAGCGACAAAACGAGTCAATGCGCGCCAAGCAACAATTCAAAGACACACCCCTCTGGGCTTAATTAGTGAGCGCAAGCAGCTACTTGAAGAGCTTTTACCTCACTATGAGGGCTTAGTCGATAAATTCTTAAGAGTGCCGACTTGAACAGGCCGACTTCAATGAAAGGTAATACAATCTACTTGGTTCTCAGGGGAAGAGTAAAGTGCAAAAGAATCAGATTATCAGAGCGTTGACTCTCACAGCCACAACTCTAAATCTATTAAGCTGGTCTAGCTCGGCAGCCTTTGCCCGGCAAGATTCAACCCAGCCGCGCTATGCTCCCCAGCGCACAAACTGCCCGATTGAGACCATGGACCCTAAAAATGTCCCGGAGTTCCCGCCCAATGCCCCATTAGCACCAAGCCGCACATATAACCCTGGCTCTGGTTCGCGTATTGCTAGCCCAGATAACTCTGGTTCGGGAACAGCCCTGAAAGCCGACGCCTCGTCAGCCTCGCTGCCAGTGCAAACGCGCCTAAAGCTTGTCCTAGAAACAGCAGTCGATGCCAAAGCTAGCAATCCAGGCGATTTGTTCGAAGCCCACGTTAAAGATGATTTGTTCTATGGCACCAGCCTACTACTTGCCAAAGGTAGCCTTGTGCGCGGCCGAGTCTTTGAAGTTACCAAACCAAGACTGCTGAGTCGAGCCGCCAAGATTGGCTTAAGACTTGAACAGATCGTCACCCCATCGGGCGAAGTTATTCCTCTTGATGCAGCCCTAGAATTTCAAAAAGGCCTGACCAATCAAAAAGGTCAACTCGATCCAGGCACGAACTTTGGCACTAGAGTAGAAGGCAACGTGCGCGCTGTCACGGGCTTGTCTTCCACCGGCACTGCTCGCGGTGCACTAATCGCAGCCAACGTTGCCACCCTAGGCGCACCAGCCATAGCCACCGCTATTGGTGGTTCGGCCATAGCCATTTTCCGCTCTGGCGACAATGTCAGCCTAGGGCCTGGGCAAGAGCTAGAAGTGCAATTGACCAACGACCTAGGCGTGCAAATTAACTAGTTTAGTTACTTAGGCCTGAACCGCTTTGCGACGCTTATTTCTTACCAAGAGCAAGTTAGATGAGAAGGCCTTGTTGGCTGGCTCTAAATTAGTCGCCTTAGTGAACTCTTCTTCTGCTTCTTCGAGATAATTGCGCTTAAGATAAATAACGCCAAGATTATTGTGCACCCAGGCATTTTGCGGTGACAACTTCAAACAAATCTTCAGCTCTTTCAGAGCCTCATTGAGCTTGTTCTGCTTAATTTGCAAGTTGGCCAAATTATAGTGGGCCGACATCGAATTAAAATGCAAATCTATTGCTTTGCGATAGGCAGCTTCAGCTTCTTCTAACTCACCTTCTTTGGCATGAAGTGAACCAAGATTGATGAAAGCCTCCATATAGTCGGGCCGTCGGTCAACGATATATTGATAGCGTTCAATTGCTTCTTTATTGCGCTCTTGCAGCTGAAAAATTAGGGCACCTTGATACTGAGCTTCCCAATACATGGGCTTCAAGCTAAGGGCGATATTGATTTCTCTTAGAGCGTCACTAAACTTACCCTGGCGAGTTAGACGCTGAGCCTTAAACAAATGAGGTTCGGGGTCTCTCTGTTCTGGTGGCACCGATGGTGCAATCAATTCGCGCAAGTGTGCTTCTTTTTTCTTCTTCTCTTGTTCATCGCGATACTCGCTCTCTTCCATCTCTTCAGCGTCATCGATATCTTCTTTGCGCCGAGGGAACTTACGTTTTTTCTTTGCGATAGCGGCCTCGTCTTCTTCTTCAGATTCAGCATCAGCAGCAGTGGCTTCAGGCTTAGCTTTGGGTCGGGCGGCAGCAGGCTCACTCTCGTCAGTTTCTTCTACTTGATCAGGAGCCATCTCAATGTTCTTATCGCTGCCTTTTTTTGCTGGTTCCCCAGCGCCCTCTTCGTCAAGCGGAACTGCTTTAGGGAGAGCCGGCACAGCTTTCTTGATTGGTTCTGGAGGCTCTGTTATGGGAGCTTCAGTAGACTCAACTCCAGATGCACCAGGAACAGGGGCCACAGGGCTCTTTTGTTCTAGCGGCTCAGGCCGCTCAGTGCGAGGCGGCACTGGCGCCCCTTCAACACTGGAACCAGGAAGAGGCGCCTTGGCTGCTTCTGGACTTTCCTCGCCTTTAGACTCAAAAATTGATTCTGGTCGTGCTTCTAATTTAGGGTCAGCTTTAGTTCCTGGTTGCGCTTCTTGTTTACTTTCAACTTTAGACTCGGGCTGCGATTCGCCTTCCGGGTTTATTCTCGGTCCTGGTATAGCGTCTGGATTAGGCTCTGGTTTAGGTTCTGGCTTGGCCGACTCGGAAGGCTTGTTCTCTGGTACTTGCGGTGCTTCAGCGGGTGCTGACTCTTTCTTTTTACCGAAACCAAAGTGAAACTTATTAGTCGGGGGGGCAGTTTCTGCGGGCTTTTCTTCAGGCTTAGGGGCTGGCTTGGCAGCTTTAGGTTCAGCCTTACCGTCTGTCTTACTTTCAGTCTTAGCCTCTGCAGCCGGCTCATCTTTGGCCTTTTTAAAACTAGGCATTTTCAGAGATAACGCCATGGCGGGAGACGGAGCCAGAAGGGCACTTACTTCGCCACCAATGGCAATAGATACTGAAAGCGATAGAAGTAGAGCTTGAGCTCCGCCTGATTTCAAATTGGAAGTCATAGAGAACCCTGACAATCGGTTAAAAACAACGCATGAACAGATAATCGTACTTGTAATGCCTTATATAATAGCGATGTTCGCAAACATCACTGTGAAATTGCTCACATGAGACATCGACTTAAGATGTCTAAAGGTAAAGCACGTTTAAGTATGCGCCTCAACAACAAACATAACTTTCCCGGCAAGCTTTTCGTAGTTGAAGGCGTAGACGGTTCTGGCAAGTCAACTCAACTAGATTTATTGCGCAACTGGCTAGAGTCGAAAGGCAAAAGCGTAATATTCACCGAGTGGAATTCTTCCGTTCTTATTTCAAAGACAATTAAACAGGCGAAACGCTCCAATTCGCTAATTCCCACAACATTCAGCCTACTACACGCCACAGACTTTGCTGATCGCCTTGAAAATATCATCATTCCGGCCCTCAAAGCCGGTCTTATAGTGCTCGCTGATCGTTATTGCTACACAGCCTTTGCCAGAGATGTCGCTCGCGGTGTAGACGCTGACTGGGTGCGCAGCCTCTACGGCTTTTCTATTCGCCCAGATGGCGCTTTTTACTTTCAAGTACCAGTAGAAATCTCGCTGGCTCGCATTGCCAACAGCCGCATGCCTGGCTACTACGAATCAGGTATGGACGTTGGCCTATCAGCCGACCCTATGGAATCATTTCAAATTTTTCAATCACGCATTATCAATGAATACGACAAAATGGTAAGCGAATACGGCTTCCATACTATGCCGGCCATAAAGCCAATACATGAGCAACAAATGCTCTTCCGCGAAATCGCCACAAGTTTAATAGGATAGATACTGTGGCCAAATAGTTAGGAAAGATACTTAAGATAGATAGTTAGGCAACAAAATGACTGAAAAAGGCCCTAGCAGCGGCAAAAGAGCTAAACACGAATATCCTGGAAAGCTAATTGTGCTGGAAGGCACCGACGGCGTTGGTCGCACCACTCAAGCCCAATTGCTCCAGACATGGCTGAACGTGGAAGGCTATGGCGTAACCAGAACAGACTGGAAGTCGTCACAACTGATGACACGAGTAATCGACAAGGCTAAAGAAAAAAACGCCCTCAATACCATCACCTTTTCTCTGCTCTACGCCACAGACCTGGCTGACCGCCTACACAACATTATTATTCCAGCCCTAAAAGCTGGACATATAGTGATAACCAATCGCTACTTCTACACGGCTCTAGCCCGCGATGTAGTGAGAGGAGCCGACCCATCTTGGGTGCGCGAACTCTATAGCTTTGCCGTCGAGCCCGATCTGGTTGTTTACTTAAAGATGCCGCTAGAGCCACTTCTGCGTCGCATCATCACCACTCGTGGTGGCCTCGATTTTTATGAATCCGGGCGAGACATCGGTATGTCCAATGACTTGTACCAGTCTTTCAAGCTCTATCAATCACAAATTTTATTCGAATATGAGCGCATGGCCGAAGAGTATAACTTCCAAACTATTGCAGCCGATGACCCAATTGAAACCGTGCAAAAAACTCTGCGCAAAGAATTGGCCACAATTTTGTCAGACCGAAAATTGCATACTAGTGTTTAGTTAAACAGGTTTGCCTTGACGAGCTTCTAGCAATATCGTCACCGGGCCGTCATTGACCAAACTTACTTTCATGTCAGCTCCGAAGACTCCGGTGCCAACTGTCAGGCCCTTCTGCCGCAACTCCTCGCAGAAGTGCTGATAGAGCCTCTCGCCTTCAGCGGGTGCAGCTGCTTGGGTAAATCCGGGCCGACGACCTTTCTTCCAGTCAGCAAGCAGCGTGAATTGTGAGACAACTATCACCTGCCCGCCCGCTTCTTGCAGGGCAAGATTCATTTTGCCATTCTCATCTTCAAAGATGCGAAGCTCAGCCGCCTTGGTCGCCAAGTAGATACTGTCAGCCTCACTGTCGCCCTGTTCTACGCCCAAAAGTATGAGCAGGCCACAGGCATGATCACTACTTGACTGAAACTCGCTAACGAACTCTCCGTTCACCATAACACTGGCACGTGAAGCTCTTTGTAACACTGCCTTCATAGCTGAAAATCCTGTACTGGTATGGGTATTGGACAATTGACATGACAAAATTAGAGCTTAGTCAAGATATTTCTTAGCCGCGCCCTCGAATTATCCCATCAAGTCATTGTAAGATAGCTGTGCGGGGTGGAGCAGCCTGGTAGCTCGTTGGGCTCATAACCCAAAGGTCGTAAGTTCAAATCTTACCCCCGCAACCATTTAGAACATTTATGACCGGCTCTTCTTCAGCGAAGAGCCGGTTTTGTTTTGGCGAGTTATTTCAGCATGCTATACCCTCTGCCTTACCCGGGAGCGAGAAAGCAGCGCTGTGGGCTTTTTCTCCGTCCCTCTAATTACCGAACTATTCGCCTTTATGTGTTGAAACCTGGGTTGGCAAAAGAGATTCAACAATATTTGGTTTCGGCGTTCCGGCTGTGGAATGCGCGGGGAGTGATACCGCATGCGGTGCTACGAGTTATTCAGACCGAAGCATTGCCAGGGCAAAGGTCGAAAGGCGCTTCGTTCGAGCTTGGTTGGCAATTCCCCTTGACTGGGCTAACATGCCGAAGATATAAACAAAAAGAGCCTCTGCCAAATGCTCCGCAGAGATATCCGCTCGGAAATCGCCGCTCTTCTGACCGCTCATTATTAGTTTAGCCAAGAGCTTTTCCACCCTTACTAAGTGCCTTTTGAGGATCTCGCTGGCCTTCTCATCGCGCTGGCTAAGCTCTACCACTGTGTTGACAGCAAAGCACCCTCGAGGTGACGTCTGCTTGCAACAAAGACCCTCGACCAAGCCCATTAACAGGGTCAGTGACTGCACGGGATCGCTATTGGCGTCCACCGATTGTTTCATCTTTTCGAAAAGGCGGTCGAGATAATCTCGAAGAGACAACAGAAAGAGATTGTGCTTGTCCCCAAAAGCCTTGTAGAGACTACCTTTGGTTAATCCCATTGCATTGAGAAGATCGTCCATTGAAGTAGCTTCGTAACCGCGTTCCCAGAATGCAGACATGGCAGCGTCCATTGCCTCGTGCACATCAAACTCTCTCGGCCTGGCCATGTTTTTCACTTTTCCTTCAATACAGAATTCGAGAATAACTGGATTGGGACCGCTCGGTCAACAATGCCGAAAGGTTTCAAACTGGAAAGCACTTTTTGAATTTCAACAAATGCACGGGGCTACCGGATAGGCGCAGCTTACCCGTAATCAGCCCCATCGGTATAGATCGACGATGATTAAGAAAGTCGATTGCAGTAACTAGAGTCCGCATTCACTTTCAGGTCAGCTTTTCCTTCGTGAGACCTGGTCACTGTAAGCTTTCCTTGTCGACACTTTTCATTGCCCGGTCCTCCTTCTCTTTGTTTATACATTAGGAACCAATCGGTCCATAATGTCAGAATAGCAGTTGAAAACCAATCGGTCAATAATTATTTTGCAACCGCAGTGTCTGTATTTAAAAGGCTTACCTACCGGACTGGGCGCTAATTGCTTCGACTATTCTTCCGTCTCTGAATTCAGAGTTGCTCCGGACGCCTCGCTAAAACCATCAAACGCATCTCGAATTATTTCTTCCAACTCGGCTAGCTCTTCATCTTTTAGAGCGGCAAATTCTCTTTTTCTTCTATTTTTCGGAAGTGTGCCACCATTTCTGTGAACAAACAGGACAAACTGCTCAGCCATGAGATCCGGCATCTCGACTACGTTCATAACCTCTCGTACGGCCTGATCTCGACGTGTTATATACTCAATTTCTCTCGGAAGGTCGGAATCAATAGTGCGCTTCACACAGCTAAAAAGGAACTCCGCAGCCTCAGTACAATCGAAATATCTATAGAGGTCAGCAGTATCATTCAAGACTTCCACGTTCCCTTTTGCAGTTGGCTCCCATTCGATAAACTCCATGAGTCGAGCCGAATGCGCCTGAAGCGTTTCGCGGTACTTATCTATCCAGTCCAACAATACAGATGAAACAGGGAAAAGCATTCCAGGCGGCGTGAACTGTCGATCTGCTAGCGTGTGATGGATTAGACAACGGTGAAGTCTTCCGTTCCCATCAGCGAAAGGATGAGCGTAGATAAATCCAAAAGCGCTTGCAGCAGCTTGAAGAACCGGATCTAAACCGCCCTCCTTCATGATGGTATTAGATTCGATTAGCGAACTCATCAGATGCTCAACGTCCTCCGGCTTGGCACCTATGAACTCGGGAAGCGGCTCACCATCAGGAGTGTGTTCGCCGAGAAAAACACCCTCAGTACGCAATCCGCCTTGTACAAAACGGTTGTCTTCAATAAGAATTCCATGAAGACGAATCAATTCTTCGACTGACAGAGCATTCTTACCCGCCTGCATGACGGCTCGCCCCCATCGCTCGATTCGATTTCGAGGCGGCCGCTCTCCTTCTATTTGAAAGCTAGCCTGACTATCTGCCAGGAGCAAGAAACTTGCGGCGCGAGAAATGACGGACTTGCTCACGCGTCCGATGACATTTAGTGCGGATTTCGAGAGGTCGCTCTCAACGTAGAACTTTAACGTTTCCGTCTTTCTGATGATAGGACAAAAACTGGAAGTCCCCAAAAGATTATCTCTCACTTTATGCCGACGCGATAACGTGCCACTAGATTTGGTGAAATACTTGTCGGTATCGAGCAAGTCTACTGATGTGACATTAGGCGCATCCGGGACTGCAAGCGTGTTTCCAGTAAGCAGTTCATAGAGATACCAGGCGCGTCGTGTCAGTGCGCTATTAGGAGCTGACAGCACATATTGCTCAATTGCTTCGGCGGGGAGGGACAGGAACACACGCTTTAAAACCAGCAGATCGATGTTTTCGTACCGCATGGCGAAATGCAGATGCGCCTGAATAGTGGATTCTAGTTCGTGGCGCTTACTGTAGATTGACCAACCGCGTTCTTGCCTTATATGTCCTTTGATATTTTGCTCGGAAATACAACTGGGGTCACGAACAGGAGCCGGAACGTCAAAGGCATGGACGAGGGCAGATAGTCCAGCGAGGCTTGTGCCGGACGGCAAAGCCGATCCTTGAAACAGGGGTGGTTTTTGGTTCGCTAAGTCCATTTGAGGTTCCAGATCGCTCTTTTTAGGTTCCATATATACATATTCTACCAGCAAAGGTTCCATATCGTTCGAAAATTCTCACACAGGTTCCGAATGTCTCTAGCCAGCCCCAATTTCCGCCAAAATACTGCAATAGGTTCCAATTTCTTCAAATGAGCTCCAAATTTTTCTTTTTTAGCCTCGTACGCCCCATTTTATTCACAGCGTACAAGTACTTCTCATAACCCAAAGGTCGTAAGTTCAAATCTTACCCCCGCAACCATTTAGAACATTGATGACCGGCTCTTCTTCAGCGAAGGGCCGGTTTTGTTTTGGGGTAGTCTTCGGCGCACGCCTTACCATTTGCCTTACCCTGACGGGCAAAGTAGAAAATGAATCATTCATTCGCATTTCAATTGGTTCTCTAACTTCTATCTCTACTCTTCAGCCTGAGACACTAGCACCACCCGCAAAGCCTATACGCAGGTTTCAAATTTCTCTTGCAACGGCCACAGCCCTGATGAGAATCCACAGACAGAAGGCTAGAAAAGTTGTGCAACGGAAATAGACTTGAGGCCAGATCTTGAACTAAGTATGCTAACTATTGGGCATAATGTGGCACTAGAGACCGTGGAAAGTGCGCATATTAGAGGAGAAGAAAGACGATGGAGACCGGCCAGAAGTAACCGAACCCAAAGCGGTCTCAGAGGTGCAGCGTAGCGCTGTTATTGGAGAAACCAGCAATCAAGCTAGGTGGAGACGGGCGCAGCAAGCACACTACCTTGGCCAGGATGAGTCAGCAACCGATTTGTTAAATCAATTTGTTTACTGCCAATATTAGTGTAGTGTCAAGGTATAGACATTTAGAGTTGGAGAATGAGTCAATTAACCATGCGGAGAATACTAATTGTAGTTTTTCTGGCCGTTGTTCTCAATGTAGAGACTGCTCTAGGCTCTGAGGATAGAGAATTTATTAAGTTACGGAATTTTGGCTCCCCGGCTAAGGAAGATATAATTCTATTGCCTTGGTTTCAAAACAGCGAAAGACTGATACGAGCTCAAGCTGTAAGAAAATTGTCACCACAAATAAAGAATGGTCGCTGGCCAGTGATAGCTTTCCGGTTGGATTCGACTGGCAAACCGATAAACTTCGTGGTAATCACGAGTTCTGGTCTAAAAGCTGTTGATCGCAAGGTCATAAACTGCACACGAGTTCTGGTCTAAAAGCTGTTGATCGCAAGGTCATAAACTGCATTAGAAGTGTGAAGAAGTTTCCATTGCCTAACAATAGTAGTCCATTTTACAGGGGGCTGATTTTTCGGGCCTCTAGCATGGATTCGATTTCGTTGAAATTGTTCTGGCTCCATTATGTTCCGAACTTCTTCGACCGCCTAGATGCAGGCGATAAGGCAATTTGGAGAAGTCAACAAAGATCGCTTCAAGACAATACACCAGGTGTATGGCACTAGCATATAAATGGAGTAGATTTAGAACATCAGAGCTTGGAATTGAGATCATCGGCGATTTTGTATTCGATTAACAGAGACTATCAGTGCGTTGCAATATATTTGAGACCAGCCGCACCGGTTCTTGTAACGCCTAACCTGTAAGGAATACGTTTTTTTTCTTTCTACTCGGGTTTCTTTGTCCATCAATCGCAGCTGTCTACGCAGGCCAACACCTCAAACCGAAACGGCACCGTTTAGCTACCAGACTAGCTTTACCTATGACGAAAACAGAATAATGCGACTATAGTGGGTGACTATACAAAATCTGGTGTAATACAAACACTTTCACTATCCAAAGTGGGTTGCTTCTACTCTCTCACTGCGTCGATGGTGTCATGGGCATTGCTTGCCCCAACGTAGCGAATTTTAATTAGTGGTCGACCTGCATGATCTGAGCCTACGTAACCACAACTTGTCAATTTGAATCCATCGGGCATGCCTGAAAGGCCGGCGCTAAAGTTCATGTTGCCCGAGCCGTCAACAGTAAATGAGTGGAAGCCACTGTTTTTGTTGAAAGCGCGATAAGTGTTGCCGCGAATTTCTAAGGTGCCGATATGAATGTACATGCCACCGGAGAGCATGTTGCATTGATAAAGACCGTCGGGAGGCGTACCTTTTCCGGCAACGTGTTTTTCACTTTGATGAGGCGCAGGCTGGGTGGCCGTGTGAGCTGTTGGTGCGGCGTATGCAATGCCATTGGTTGAGGCTGTTTTAGCGTTTGCAGCGCCAGCGAAAACGGGCATAGGCTCTGTGCTCGTGCGCACCCAGTCACTTTTGCAGATCAAGTCCTTGCCATCGTCAAAATGAATAGCATAAACGCCTGGGCTGACTATTCTACTAATGACACCTGATTTCCAAAATTCGTCTTTGCCGACATAAATATAATTGGCCTTCACTCTTTGTCCCGCAGCTAGCGCACTTTTGTCACCGGCCGTGGAACCGACTCCAACGCTAGGGGCAGCCGCTGCATTAGATGCTTCTCGCATCCACTTCTTCGCCACAAAATATTGTTCATTGGGGGCATAGCCCTCGCGCTGATCTACGAGCACCGTTGCCCCTCCATCATGCACTCTGACCACGGTAGCCGGCAGCCATTTGTCCGGCAAGCCCAGCGGATTGACTTCTACTCTGCTGCCGACGCTCTGCGCGTGCGCTAGAGGTATGTTGCCTGCGAACATTAGAGCCATTGCAGAGAGACTGATTAGAACTTTGTTGAAAGTCATTTTGGGGTTCCACGGCAGAGTATTGGGCACCAGATTATACCGCATTTGAAAAATTCATAGCTCCGAGTCAATTAATCGCACGCGCCCATTTCGCCATAGCTTCCGATTCTTCGATGCGACTCTGCTCGCAGAGCAAACGCACAAAGGTCTCAAGTAATTGAGCCAGCTCTTTGTCGTGGCCTGCACCGGCTTTTCTAGCAATGGCCAGTTCGACAAAGAAATATAATCGCATATCAAAGCCGATTCTTAGAGCCCCTCGTCTCATTTAGATTTGTAGCACGAATATGGCGCACCGCCAAATGCGAAAGCCGGGGGTGGCTAATTGCGCTTGAAAGTCATTCTGCTTAAAACGTGCTATCAAGAGACAATATTTCAAATTACGCGGACCGTACCTAAATTGGTTATCTCAAAACTAGCCGAGCCGATCTTTAGCAGTTGCTGTAGGTCTCAGCTCAACGGATCTGTTAAAGTCCCTTCTTCCGCGCTCGACGCTCAATGTTTTGAACGAAGAGATAGAGCCCAACATTGCTAGCGAAAAGCAAGCTCGAAAATATTGCTCCGGGCAACGCGCTGTTTTGATGTCCGGATAAATGCGCCTCTAATGAGGCCGTAAGTAACCACATTTGAACGACCAGCAAAACAGCACTTAGGGCGAGGCATCCATCGATGGCGACCAAATATTGATCGCGCACTTTTGAAGTTTTACTAGACTTTAAATCATTCATTGGCCGTTTCAATGCCTATCGCGAGGAGAAGCCCATTTTGTTGTTCCAGTACGATGCGTGGCAGCGGGCGCGGCGGAGGACCTTTTATCACCGCGCCGGTTTCAACAGAAAACGAACCCTCGTGGCACGGGCATTCCAGCCGTTTTGTAGTTGCCGAAAAATGTACGGGGCAAGAAAGATGTGTGCATTTTTGACTATATGCGAAAAAGTTTTCTTCCGTTGTACGAACTAAAATGCACGGGTCAGCTTCAGTTGGATAATGAAAGAGTTTGGCACCACCAACGGGGACATCTGTCGCCCTGGTAACAAATTGTTTGGGAAAGATCGGTTGTTTTTTCAGCCAGGTTTTTCCTAAAATCCAGAGGTTTCCAACAAACATGCCGAGACTCGTCAGAGTTAGAAACTTCGTAAACTGCCGACGATTAACGATTTTCTCATGGGAAGATTCTATCGAGAATTCATCCCGCCAAAGCGGATCAACATCAGCTTCTTTCAATGGCTTCATTCGCTGCCTCCTTCTCCCACATGTAATCCACAACATCAATAGTGATGTCATCGAAAGTTTCCGGAACCATCATGAATACTTTCGTCTTCACTGTCTGATTGCCAAAGTGAAAAATATTTGTTGGTTTGAGCTTACGTTCCTTTTTGATCTTATCAATCGGAACAAAAGCTAATGCCTGGCTCGGACAAACAGTTGCGCACATCGGTCTCTTGCCGGCCGATGTGCGGTCATAGCACATGTCGCACTTCATCATCTGGTCAAGACTGCTCATCATTTTTGGTACGCCAAATGGGCACCCCAGTACGCAGTTGGAGCATGCGACGCAACGCGGTTTTAGAGAAGACTGTACTACACCATCATCGGTTTTCTTGATGGCATCTGCCGGACAAACTTGCGCGCAAGTAGGGTTTTCGCAGTGCATGCAAACAGTTGGTACGGTTGCAATGCTGTTAGACCGGTCAATGAAATCAACGGAGATCATTGGAAAGCCGCGATGTGTCTCGCATTCTGAACAGGCATGCTCACAAGCTTTACAGCCTATGCAGCGAGATGGATCGATAAAGAATCCGAACTCAGTCATGTTGAATCTCCGTTCTTACAGATAGATACTTTGTCGCCTTTTGCAAATGGCAAGCCGAAACTTTGTACTCCGGAATCTTGCTGCGAGGATCAATGGTGCGATGGGTAAGTTGATTGATGCTCTTATCACCAGGCCAGTGATAAGGTACAAAAACAGTATCTGGTCTAATTGTTTTCACCACCATTGCTCTGAATTTCGCTTGTCGCCTGCGTGTGGTTATCATCACCCAGTCACCGTCGGCGATATCATATTGTTTTGCTAGTCGCGGGTGGATTTCCATCTTCGGTTCCGGATACTGATCGACTAAAGCTCCGATCCGACGAGTCTGCGTACCTGAGAGATACTGGCTAACAACTCGGCCGGTAGTTAAATAGATTGGGAACTCTTTATCCACCGGGTCTCCGCTTTCTCGATAAGGGGTCAACAGAAAACGCGCCTTTTGATCTTTGTGGAAGAACTTGCCTCCTTCAAAGAGGCGTGGTGTGCCTGGATGATCGAGCGACGGACATGGCCAAAAAACACCCATTTGGTTATCGATCTTTTCGTATGTTATTCCATAATAATCAGCGACGCCACCGCGAGAAGCTTCACGAAGCTCGTCGAAAATTTCCCTTGAGCTCTGGTAGGGAAAGTATTGCCCTCTCTCCAGATGTTTGGCGATATCGCAAAGTATTGTCCAATCCACACGTGCGTCGGACGGAGGGTCGACACATCTTTGAATATGCAATACGCGTCCTTCCACATTGGCGACGACGCCTTCATCTTCTTCCTGCAAGCTGCCTGGCAAGACAATGTCCGCATAGTGTGCGGTTTCCGACATAAATGGATCGATAATGCATACAAATTCCGCTCTCTCAAGCGCGTCGCTTGTAAATTGCGTATCCGGCAAAGAAACCATTGGATTGAAGCAAATCGAGATCAGCGCCTTGATCTCACCGTTGTGCAGCGCTTCCATTATCTCCATCGCCGAATATCCAGCTCTCGGAATTTCTTCTGGTTCTACTCCCCAAACAGAAGCTACATGTTTTCGTCCTTCTTCGTCATCAATTGAGCGTTGTCCTGGCAGCTGATCACACTTTTGACCATGCTCACGACCACCCTGTCCATTTCCTTGACCGGTGATCATCATGCACCCGGCACCCTCCCTGCCCATGTTACCAGTGGCCAGGCAAATGTTGATCAGAGCGGAACAATTCTCGACACCCTTGGATTGATGCTCGACCCCGCGTGCATGCAAAATCATCGCCGCCTGGGCTTCACCTATCCAGCGAGCGGCCTTTTCGATCGACTCCGGCGGAACGCCTGTGATATCGGCAGCAATCTGAGGAGAATACTGTTTAACTGATTCGGCCACTTCCTCAAAGCCTGAGGTATGAGCATCAATAAACTCGGGCTTGTGCAAGCCTTCGCGCAAGATCACATTCAGAATACTCATATACAAAATTACGTCAGTTCCGGGTCGAACTGGCAAATACAAATCGTTATTGCGGCTGATTGGAGTCATGCGCGGATCGACGATTATCAGCTTGCCACCATTGTCCTTCATTCGCCAGACATAATCGGTTGTGATTGGTGAACATTCCGCAGTATTCGACCCGGCAATCATCAGTACATCGGCTTTGGGAATGTCGTCCCACGGGTTAGGCGAGCGGTCAACGCCAAAAGCCAGTTTGTACGCAGTGCCGGCGGAGACCATGCACAAACGTCCATTATAGTCGATATGTTTGGTGCCAACCGCTAGTCGTGCGAATTTGCCAACTAAGTAGGCTTTCTCGGTGGTCAATGAAGCGCCACCATATACGGCGACAGAATCTTTGCCATATTTTTCCTGGATTTTACGAACTCGGCTGGCCACTTCCTCCAGGGCTTGATTCCAACCCACCTCCGCAAATCCATTTTCGCTGCGCATGAGAGGTTTTAGCAATCGATCTGGATGATTGCTCTGCATATACCGTTTCACGCCTTTCGGACACAACATGCCTTTGTTGAAAGGAAAATCTTCCCACGGTTCGAAGCCGATCACCTTGTTGTCGCGGACCTTCAACTGAATGCCGCATTGTTGTCCACAGAAACAGCAATGGGTTTTGACCAACTTCTCCGCTGGATTTTGAGATTCGTCCTGCCATCCGCCAGGAGGTTCATAGTTTAGATGCGGCCCATATAGTTCTATCAAATTAGATATAGGCAAGGGCGGTTTAGCCATTTTTCGTTTCCTTCAATCTCAGTTGGGCACTGGCGAGCGATATGCGTTTACAAGGCGGACATATCTCTTGCCACGTTTGTGCTGGTCCAGGCATAGAGTAATCAAAGCCTAGTTGCGGTAATATCAGATTCAAATCATCTATCTGCATTCGAGATGCGAACCGTTCACCGCAGCGAGCGCAAAATGCGCCAGGATCACGCGCTCCAACATCTTGGAAGAGCTTCACTCCGAGTTGTGCAGGACGTTGAAAGATATGAAAAAACTTACCGAATGGCAAATAGATAAGTGCGGCTACAACGGTAATCGCATGCAAAATTGAAAGAAAGTCATAGAAAATTCCGTCGAAGCAAATGTTCGCGACAGTCAGTGCTATGCCTGTCAAAGATATGGCAAACAGCATTATCAAAGGCACGAAATCCATTGCAAAAGATTGCACCGCCTGGGCTCCTTGATCACGCATACGGCGAAAAAGCGAGAGCACAACTCCGATGATTACCATGACTGCTGCGATATCGAGGATGTGAAACATGATCCAGCCAAACACACTGTGCACATGAAAAGGCAGCGTTGCGAATCCAAAAATGTGCGGAACATATTGTGTCTGATCGTTCGGAAGCGTACCGAAGTGGATCCAGCCAAACACGAGTGGGAAAGTAACCGCAGCTGCCAGCGTACATCCCCAGGCGAGAAACAAATGCGTTATCCAGCGCATTTTTGATCGCCTGGCAATAAACGTCTGGGCAAACAAATGTGTAATCGATACGCGTGAAAGCGTTGCAACCGATCTTGGAATTTCTTGAAAAAACAATTGCCAGCCTCGCTGCCAATAACGCTTAGTCGGTGGCTTTTGCAACCAAACATAGTAGTGATAGGTAACACCCCAGACCGCAAAAATAGTGGCGAAGGTATAAATCACCAAGGCCGGATCAAAGTTTTGCAGCTTGCGAGAGCCAATAACGATCGCTGCAACCAATACTCCCGCGACTATCGTAGCGACAAAACCCGCACGCACTTGCTCAGCAGTGCGCACCGAAACTGGTGGCAACTTCAGATCTCTTGCTTCTTGGCGAGATACGAACACTCTCTGATTGGCTACGTAAAGAAAGAAAGATAAAGCCGCAAGCAAAGCAAAACATGGCCACATTACACCCAGATACTGACGGGAGGCTCCCAGCAGCACGGGCGGGAAGAATCCACCAAGTCCTCCCAGGGCGCCAACTAGTCCACCTACTGTCGCGACCTGCTTAGGAAAAATCTCAGGTACCAACTTGAATACAGCGCCGTTACCCAGACCAAGAAACACGGCGCATCCTAGCGCCCCCACCGTAAATGGCAGTATGGCGGGCCAGGCAAGGAGTGGTGCGAAAATAGTTATGCCGAGAAAGACAGAGGAAAGAACCTTCGCGCCGCCAATTTTGTCTGCCAGCCAACCTCCAACGGGTCTCATTAATGTCGCAAGTACAACGAAACCAGCTGCTCGAATACCTGCATCTGAAGCTACGAGTGTGAATTCTTCAATCAATAGAGTCGGAAGGTAAATCGCAAAAGCAATGAATCCACCAAAGGTCAGGAAATAAAAGAGAGCAAGCAGCCATGACAATTTCTCCGTCATGAGCACCTTGCACATATCTGACAAACTCGATGACTTGGTCTGGACAGGAGCGTCACGAGCAATAAAACCAAAGACAATGGCCCAAACAAATATTACAGCGGCGCAGCTATAGAAGACGCTGGGCCAACCGAACCGATCGGCCACCAAAGGAGACAGAAATACAGCCAACGATTGTCCGATGTTTCCCAAGCCGTAAAGGCCCAGAACGCTGCCCTGTTGTTGAGCAGGCGCCCAGCGCGAGACATAGCCAACACCGACTGAGAAAGAAGAGCCAGACAAGCCCAATACAAACGCCGCAATGAGAATACTTGGCCAACCAAGCAATGATGGTATAGCGGCACAGACAGCCGCAGAGAGGAAGAGAAGTATTGTAAAGATCAGACGTCCACCAAATCGATCGGTGAGCATTCCAATAGGTAAGCGCGCCAGTGCTCCAAGCAACACCGGAACAGCAATAAGGGCAGCGGTCTGCGCCCTTGTCAAGCCCAGCAATTCCTTGAACGTCGGCGCCAGCCCGCTGATTAGCCCCCATGCCATGAAGCACAGTGCAAACGAGATTGTTGCAATTGTCAGGTGTAACTTATATCGCAAAAGCCTGATTCTCAACACGAACTGCAGATCTTTGCATATTTTCGATTATCGCTTCAAGTGTATCTGAGCAATTTCGCTGAAGGCATTCCATCAATGTGCATTCCATCAATGTGCATCACCCTTTGCTCATATCGAGCTGCTTACCCGAACAGTCTAAAAATAAGCCACGATTAAGCAGCACAACAGCATAGAAGTTAGCGCTGTTTACTCACAATCATCCGCAAGGTTGATTTTTAAAGCCTGCCAAACGCCTATGATAGACATAAAGGTCCGAATATCTACAGCTCAGGAGGCGATCATGAAAAGCGGTAAAACCATCTGCACGGTTTGCAACTACATATTTGACGAAAACATAGGCGAACCGAGACAAGGCATTCTTCCTGCGCTTAGATTTGATGATCTCTCCGATGAATGGTGTTGCCCTGAGTGCAGCTCAGCCAAGGAAATGTTCCAACCATGCTCATGTGTTAGCCTCTCGGCTAATGCAGAGACTTGCGTCGTCCATCGTGAAGAGAAAATTGACAGCCCCAAAGAGGCTGTCAGCAGAGCTAAGTCAGTTGGGCAACTGGTCGCGGAGCAACCAGGGCGAGCCTGTATTCTTGAAGCACACGGAATTGACTACTGCTGCGGCGGCAAGATAACTCTTGAGGAAGCATGTAAGAAGAAAGGCATACCTGTAGAAGAGGTACTAGAGAAGCTGCTCGCTGCCGATCAAAAGGAACAGCCAGATGCAGTAGATTGGCCGACTGCGAAACTAGCTGACTTGGTAGACCACATCATAGCGGACTACCACCAGCCACTGCGGCAAGAATTAGCTCGAGTGATGCCGCTCGCTGAAAAAGTGGCCCGCGTTCACGGCGATAATCATCCAGAAATGGTTAAGGTGAAAGACATATTCAACCACTTCAAAGCGCAGCTAGAACTACACATGCAAAAAGAAGAAATGGTTTTATTTCCTGGAATAAAAAGCATGGAAACAACCGGCAGTCCTCAAATTTTCGGCTGTGGCGGCGGAATCGAACACCCAATTGAGGTTATGAGTCTAGAGCACGACGAAGCAGGAGAAGCACTTCGCACAATGCGTCAGCTGACCAACGATTACACTCCACCAGAAGACGCATGTAATACATTCAAAGTATTGCTCTTTTCGTTGATTCAAATCGAATTAGAAATGCACCAACATGTTCACAAAGAGAACAACATACTGTTTCCGCGTGCTCTTGCTCTTCAGAAACCCACGGCACCATGTCGATAAATTAGCTTGAGCGTAACCGCCAGGCAGAAAGGAGCACCCAGATGATATCCCAGACAGCCGAATACGCTCTTAGAGCAATTGTGTTCCTTGCCATGAACAGTGGCGGCGCCGTCACGACACAGCAGGTAGCAAAAACGACAAAAGTTCCCTCAGCATATCTGTCTAAAGTACTTAAATCTCTCGTGAGAAGCGGTCTGGTTCAATCTCGGCGAGGACTGGGAGGAGGCTTCGTTTTAACAAAGTCCGCAGACAAAATGAGTATTCTAGAAGTGCTGAATGCCGTTGATCCAATTCATCGAATCCGAAGCTGCCCTTTGGGATTGAAGACTCACGGCACAGTACTCTGCGCACTACATAAGCGGTTAGACGATGCGACGGCGATTATCGAAAAGGGTTTCGCTGATACCACTATTGCAGAGCTGCTAGCAAGGCCGACACCATCAATTCCATTGTATGAATTTCCGCCAGGCAAGAGTGCCGGGGCTTGTAGCTGCGGATAGCTCACAAATTTATCGAAGAGGCAGAAACAAAATCAGGATTGCGGAAGCAGAATCAATGAAACCGTCTGTAGCCATCAGTATTGCAAGAGAGAAGCAATTGATCAAACTGCTTATGACTTACCTGTCCACAGGACTCTTGTTCATGGTCCTTCCAGGGACTTTCCTGGGTGTTTGGAATCTGTTCGAAATCAGCAGCGCGCAGTCAGCAAGTTCGGTACCGGCTGCCTGGCTTCAGGCGCACGGGCATGCACAGCTTTTTGGATGGATAGGAAGTTTCATCCTTGGCATTGGGTTTTATTCCATTCCCAATCTTAGACGAATCTCTCCTTGGTCCTTTTGGGAAGGTTGGCTTGCATGGGCGCTCTGGACAGCCGGAGTCTTGTTGCGCTGGATTGCGGATGTCTATTTGTGGCAGTGGATGATCTTACTTCCCCTATCAGCAGCCCTTGAGCTGCTGGCAGCTACAGTCTTCATTATGCGTTCAATTGAAGGACATCGAATGCAGCGCGAGAAGAAAGGTTCAATCGAACCTTGGGGCGTGCTTGTTATCGGAGGAACGATTGGTCTATTGGTAACTTTGGGCTTCAATGCTTTTGAAAGCTTTACCTTGGCGGCGATCGGTGCTTCCCCTGCCTTTCCTGAACTATTCAACAGCCGGTTTTTGATCTTAGCAATTTGGAGTTTTCCTGTCCCCGTCGCCTGGGGATTCACAGCTCACTGGATGCCAGCATTTTTGGGACTAAAACCGCTCAAGTCAAATTTGATTCTGTTAGGTTTCGCCTTAAACACTGTCGGGATTGCAACTGCATTGGCAGCACAGTTGCTAGTAGGTTCGTTGATTCTACTGCTCGGTACGCTACTTACTATAATGGGGCTTCGAATTATTGAGCCTTCTGAAAAGCCGGCCAAAACGCAAGGAGTGCATCGAAGCTTCCCGGCATTCATGCGCATTGCGTACGCCTGGCTCTTAATCGCCAGTCTCATAGCTGTCTGGGCAGCACTTGAGCCTACTTCACTGGGAATCGGCGGCGCCGGACGGCATGCTCTCACTGTTGGATTTCTTATGACCATGGTATTTACAGTGGCACCGCGGATACTACCAGCTTTCTTAGGCCGAAAAAAACTTTTCAGTGAGAACCTGATGTTTTTCGCACTGCTGCTAACAAATCTTGGCTGCCTCCTACGTGTGTCATCTGAAATCATCGCCTATCAGAATTACGCATCGTGGGCATGGCTACTATTGCCAATATCAGCAACGCTAGAATTGACTGGAGTCATACTCTTCACCATCAACCTGATTGGAACACTCCGCGAACGGCCTCTGCTGGAAGAGGCTAAGTGCGGTGGGGTGGAACCAACGGGCCCATCATCAGATGCGCAAGGCAAGACCAATAGAGACGGTGAAAGATGAACGCCAAGGCGAAAGCCATTGTTTCTCTAGGGTTGACCCTGCGAGGAAGGCTAATAGCCCTGATCAGCCTGGCTACCATTCCGGCGGTGCTGTTTACTGTTTTTATTGCCCAGAATGAAAGAGCTGTAGCTCTACAGCGCAGCTTGGACGATGCACACTACACAATAAATCTATTGTCGCGCGAGCATTTGTATCAATTGACCGGAGCAAAAGAGTTATTGAAATGGCTAGCCATCAAGTGCGCAGACAAGAAGAACGAAACTCAGATTCGCGACTCCAATTTTTTAGCCGCACTTCTATCAGGGTATCCGCAACTGGGCAACATCGCCATACTGGCTCCTAATGGCGATGTATTGAGCAGCGCTTACCCGGTTTCAGGTTGCGTCAATATGTTTGGCATTGACGCTATTCAAAGAGCTCTGCATTCAAATGAAATAGAAACTGGAGTATATGTAGTCGGACCGATAGTAAAAAAGCCTTTGCTTCATCTGGCCCAGTCGATCAAGGATATCGACGGCACTGTGCGCTATATAATTTTTGTAGCAATAGATCTTGACTGGATGAAACATCTGGCCGACAAAATTGAGTTGCCGTCTCAACACATTGTCATGATTGTCGACAGAGATGGTAGAGTGTTGACCAGCGCAGTTCGCAGTGCTGATGGCAACTATCTTCCCGGCACGCTGATCCCCGAACTTTCTCAAGCCGCCCGAAAGACTACCGGTACAGTCATTGCCGGGCAGAGTAAGCGGAATAACCTTTTTATCACGGCTCCAATTGAAGATCTTCCCGGTGTGGTAATTGCTACTTCTCTTCCGTTCAAAAGCATTAGCGACAAAGCAAACGAGACGTTCCTCCGCATGCTGGTTTGCCTTGGACTATTGACTCTATGTACCGCTGGTTCGGTCATTTTTCTGGAAGAAATTGCCCTCTTGCGCTACTTGCGTTCATTATCGAAAGCATCAAAGCGGTTTGGCGAAGGAGACTATTCAGCTAGGGCACCTATTCCTCGCGGTTACGGAGAACTTCAGAGCCTAGCTGAGGTGTTCAATACGATGGCAGAAACACTTACGCGCAGGCACTCTGAGCTAGTAGACGCTCACGATGAGTTGGACAGGTTGAGCCGATACCTTCAGCAGGCGCGCGAGTCTGAAGCACAACGGATTGCGCGCGATTTGCACGATGAGGTCGGCCAAGTGCTGACCAGTATCAAACTGGATCTTAGTAGTTTCTTGCGTCAGTGCCGGCAACAAAATTGCTCGGGTACACTTGAGACAATAATTGAAGACAATCTGATCACTGCAACGACTAAAATAGATGCTCTTGTTGAGTTTGTGCGGCAGATTGCTTCTGATTTGCGCCCGCCTGTCCTCGACCGAATCGGGTTGAGCGCGGCGGTCGAATTGCTGGTTCGCAACCTCGAAAAAAGAACCGAACTGATAATAGATCTTGATATCGAGAACCTGGACGAGCCTCTTGAGGAGCTCATTTCCATTACGATTTATCGTATCATCCAAGAGGCACTTACTAATGTTGTCCGTCATGCCCATGCTCAACAAGTAAATATTAAACTGCGGCAGAACGACAATATTATTGAACTCTTTATTGAAGATGATGGGCAAGGCATAGACAACTTGCACAATCATAGTGAATCGCTGGGCATCATCGGAATGCGCGAGCGGGCCCGCACCGCAAATGGTACCTTCTTGCTGGACAGC
>JAGOSY010000001.1:439604-455400 GCA_018062085.1 bacterium
TATTGAACTCTTTATTGAAGATGATGGGCAAGGCATAGACAACTTGCACAATCATAGTGAATCGCTGGGCATCATCGGAATGCGCGAGCGGGCCCGCACCGCAAATGGTACCTTCTTGCTGGACAGCGCGAGCGGGCCCGCACCGCAAATGGTACCTTCTTGCTGGACAGCACCAGCGAGAAAGGTACCAAAGTAACCGTGCTAATTCCCCGGTTGGGCAGGAGGAACTAAATTGCGGATTTTGCTAGCTGATGATCACGCCATGTTTCGCTCAGGACTGCAGCGCATTCTAAACGAAGAATTTCCGGACGCCGTTATCGAAGAATCATCTTCCTGCTCCGGTGTCCTGGAGAAGGCTCAGAAAGACAGCTGGGACGTTATCATTCTGGATATCTCTATGGGCGCACAAAACAGCCTGAGTATAGTGCCAGACCTGAAAAAGCAGCATCCGCGGACACCAATTTTGATGCTCAGTATGTACAGCGACAAGCAGTTTATCGTACAGTCTTTGCGCGCCGGAGCATCCGGATATCTTACAAAAGAACACACAACTGAAGAACTGATTCATGGTATCAAAGCGGTGCTGGCTGGTCGCCGATATTTGAGCGAGTCTATAGCAGAAAACCTAGCCGATTATATGGCGATTGGAGGATGCGAATTTCCTCATGAATTCTTATCGGCACGTGAGTATGAGGTGTTTATATTAATCGCGAAAGGACGGGCTGTCTCAGAAATAGGCGCCATGCTTTCTCTAAGCACTAAAACTGTCAGCACCTACAGAACCCGCATTCTTGAAAAAATGTCATTGCGTTCAAACGGCGAGCTAATGCGTTATGCCCTGCAGCACGGCTTGGTGAAATAATCAAAAAATTTCGTCAGACGAATCACTGTCGATTGCTGCATTCAAATATTTGATTGCACCCACCAACCAGCATACAAAACCACTGCCCATCACGGCTAGACCGGCCTTCAAATAGGCTGTGTCTTGCAGTCCAAAATCGCCTGATACAAGCGACATACAATAGATGACAATGCCAGCAATGCAGACTACCGAACCTGTAATGACAAGGTTTTTGCCGCCTTGCAGATCGCTTATCAGCGCTGCCGTATGACTCTCTGTTTGATGAGACTGATCGGTACTTGTGGGCAAGTACGCGCCTAAATTAGTCTTACTTGCATCCATAATTTTTCTCCTCAGAGGTGCTTACCTCTACAGTGTGACTTTGGCAGCGCAGCAACAGCAAGATCACATACAGTGGGCGCTGCGCCATACTCAAAAACGTTAGGCACCAGGCCATTAGACCCAGCACCAGGAATACCTGTGCAATCCGAGCTAGTGATGAAATTTCAAGAACTGTTCCCAGTTTTAATGTGCAAACCGAATACATTCCCAAAGGGAACACCAATCCCCAATAAAGTGGATCGTAAGTGAATTTGAATTGCTTGACACCATGACGCCACACTCCCAAAACTGCCAGCATTGGAATCCACCAGGTTGCAGTAGCCCAGTACATTATTGACAGCCCTTTCATAAAGGCGAGCATGCTGCCGATAAGGTGCGTGCTGCCGAAAACCCGGATCAGCTCCGCGCCGGCTAGGGTTGTAATGGCCATTGCTCCCATGTTTATCCAGTATGGCGGAATCAGATCAGATGGTTCAAACTTGAAAAACAAGTAGCGATAAAATATGAGCGAAATCAACCAGATATACAGCATGCCGCCAAACAACCAGAACGACAACAGCAAAAGTGGCGTCAAATCGCCCATCCACATCAATTGAGGTTGTATCTGACAACCGAGCACGCAAATTGATTGAGTGGCAACAACGGCTAAGAGCCAACCTCCATTGATACCATCTTCAAGGGATGGCTTCTCTTTCTGGATAATAAGAAAAACAAAAATACTGTAGGTCAAGACTATCCAAAGAGACAACCCGACCCACCACAAGACGGCTGCAAATAGAAGATTTTTATCGAACAGTAGGTATTGGGTTCCCAGGACATTCGTGGCCGCAACGACTGTAAAAAAACCGAATGCTCGCTTGTGAGAAAATAAATCCGCAACAAAGCGTGAAGGGAAAAGCGCAGCTCTACATACGTAGAGCACCCACAGTAAAAAATAAATAGCTATGTTGCCAGCAAACAAGAAGCCAGCTATCTCATCTAAACTAAAAAGACGACAGTCAAGCGAAACTATACCAGTTGCCATAATCAAACCGAAATAAGCAGGATGGAATTCGTGGAGAGTTTTTTGCAAATAAGCAACGAGTGTGTTCTCGTGCTTATCCGCCGACTTAAGGTTACTAGTAGATAAGACTGCTTCGCTCATACTAACATTCTCGTGTCCGTGCCCATCTTGAGCAAGAGGTCCGAAGCTGAAGATTCTGTCGGACGCGCTCAATTTGTTTGTCAGCTTTTGTCCTACAGCAGTCAGTGCGAGAATAGCCGCTGAAAACTTGACAAAGTCAGACCATTTATCGAGGCTGGAACCAGCCGCCAATGATATGTCTATAATCGGCGGTAAGAATCGTTAGAAGAATTGGGGGTGACTATTCAAAATCCAGAAAAAAAATCTGAAGACTCTGAGCTAAGACTGGTTAAGGACGAAGAACTCCTGACCAAATCTGAAGCCAATTTGCACTCTTCTCTTGGCAGCGGTTCGTCAATGCCGCCTGAGAAAATCTCCGCCGCTTGCTCAGATCAGAGTTTCGATAGAACTACTCGTTCTATACAGCGGGATGGCATGTGTTGCTACTGCTAACGTTTTTCTGATTACCAGTTACCGCTTGAAAAAGCTGGAGAAGGAAAGTGATAGCCAGGTAAGGCAGATTCGCCTGGCCAGAATGAAGAGAATTTCAAGCACCAGCGTGGCCGGAATCATTGCCTCTTTCATCTGCGCTTTGCTCAATTGCTTATAGCCTTCGTTGTGGAACGCCTTCCTATCACGGGGAACACATTATTATTGCCACCAGTATCGTCCAGCATCGCAAACAATTCAGGAGATACCTGACTCTGCAAGTCCATCTTCTTTACTGAATTTATAATGACTAGGTTGCCTTCGCAATTTCGCCCGTCCGAATTTTAACTGCCATTGAACAGTCGCCACAGCCTGTGCCAACAGAGTCACCAGTAGGAGTAAAGTAGTATTGATGGTCGTCCAGATTTCGGTCACGGAGATGTAAAGCTATGACACCAACAGGCAAGTATGCAAAATTGACCTTGCGCACACCGGTCGGTGCCGAAAAGTCGTGGTTTGATTGGCAGATTGTGGTGGATGATAGCCCTGTTGCAGATTTTAGGAAAGACAGTGAGGTAACTCTTGAGTTGCCTGAAGGGTTTCATTCGCTGGCAATTCGCCGACATGTTGTTGGTGAATGGTACAGTCGAAGCCAAATCATACACCTTGATCTGTCTCACCAGACTCCAATTGTGCTGGAAGCAGGCATCGACAAACGACTCTATTTACTGCTGCTGGCTTTACTTGCTGGCTGCTTCAGCAAAAAGTTGTTCGATTTGGTTGGACTTGCCGCATGGTTTGACTGGCTTATGGTTCCTGCGCTACTGCTAATACTATTAACAATTTTTCTAATGATGGCAATAGGTGTCGACCGCAGGCTGTCAGTGATTAGTCCGCAGCCGTGCCAAGTTACTAAACCATTTCCAGGCACTGTATCTGGTGCAAACTTAGACATTCAACAGATGGCAGATCAGTACGCTCAAACACTGCTTGATCGAAAACCACAAGAAGGTGATCTATCAGCCCTCGATCTTTGGAGCCGCCGGAGTCGGCTGCCATTGATATTGGCTAGCGTATTTCTGTGCAGCAAGCCGCAGCCTTTTTATGAATTCGGACTATTGGCGGCAGCAATTTTCTTGGTTACGATATTCGTCGAAGGACTGTTGTTTACAAGTGAGTGCTTGCTGAAGATTGGATCTATTCTTGTCAGTATTGGCGGTCTCATTTGGTGTGGCATCGCGGCTGGTCCGAAATTGGGCGGCTACGCTGAGCCCGCATTTTACCTTTCGGCCGTGATCATTGGCATCGGTATCGCGCTGTGCTCTGCCGCACAAGTAGAAAAACAGTGGAAAATATCTGCGAGCTTCGGCTCATACACGTTGGTTCTTTATACGCTCTTAGTAGTGGTAAGTCTATCTATTATCTTTCCTGCGCTATTCCAAACCGCAATGCAACACAAGTAAGGAAGAGGTCTGCCGCTATTTAATCGAAAAGATTTGGATTTTTGGAACCTTCATCGCAGTTCTACGTCTGCCTTCGCGAGCCAAGGAGGTTACTATGAAAGAATCTGTCTATTGCTCGGTTGCTACGCATGAACAGCTCAATACTTTATTAGAGGCAATAAAAGCTGACGGAATCGCCCCAGATGACGTCTCAGTCATTCTCGCAGATAAGCCGGGCGTGTGGGATAGCGGTATTGGCCGTGCTCCGGAGGGTTCTGTAATCGGAATCGGCGCCGGTTCGGCTCTCGGTGGTGCATTTGGCTGGCTGGCATCAATAGGTGCTGTGATGACACCTGTTGCTGGACCTTTTCTAGCACTTGGACCGATTCTTGCTTGCTTGGGCGGTGCGGTTCTTGGTTCCGCACTAGGCTGTCTAACTGGTGGCTTCATCGGTCTCGGTATCCCCGAAGCTCAAGCGGAAATTCTCGAAGGTCGTATTCGTGAGGGCCGCGCCGTGGTATCAGTTCATACCTCCACACTATCTTCGATGAGTCACATTGTGGGTTTCTGCGAAAGTGTTGGGGCTGAAGATATTACATGTGTTAGAGATCCGGCTTCCCAATTGAGACAAAGTCGCTCGTAATCTGCTTCTTTCACTAGATGCGGAGAATTAGATTTCGGTTAGTAGTATGGCCGTTGTAATAGTGCCAGCATATTTTTTTGAGAAAATCTCGGCTAGTCGGCTAGAATGTATGTCCATAAAGCCTGGATAAATATTGTGCCTGAAACCTGGGAACTCCTGAAAATCTGCGCTGAAAATGCCGCCGCCAATAAGCAATATGCCGACGCGGAGAAATTTATGTGGCAGGCTATTGACGAAGCAGCTAAAGGTAAGTCGTTAATAATAGTATCTCTATGCTTGGACTACCTTGGAGATCTCTATTGTCAGCAGAACCAATTCAGTCATGCCGAATCGGTATATAGCGACTGCCTAGAGAAGCAGATAACGGCTCTAGGGCTAGATCACCCAGAGCTGTCGCTGATACTCAACAAGCTCGCCCAATGCCAGGCTATACAAAACAAGTTGAAAGAATCAGAGGATAGCTTAAAACAAGCTCTGCTCATTAATCTCATCTCCCATGGTGTAAATCATCCGCAGACCAGGTGGACCATAAAAAATATGGAGGAGCTCTATCAACATCAAAACAAAGTATTTGACATACAATCGATCAGTGGTTGGGGCAATGTGCCAGCTCCAGACAACTCTAGAGTCAAAGAAGCCTTGATTTGCAAAACTTGTCACCGCCCATACCAAGGGGCTCAGTGTGGCAATTGCACTCAAATACGCATGGCAGCTATACCGAGCTTTGATAACGAACTAGAAAGACTCTCTGTGGTGTGTGCCACCAAAGATATTAGAGCAGGCTCTATCATACTCTTGGGCTCTGTTCACTTAGACTTACGCATGGTTTCAAGGTCGGGATGATCAACGACAATTAGAACTGAGCCCAACGACAATTAGAATTGCGCCTTTTTTGGGGTAGTTAATTGATTTTGCCGGCGTCAATTAGAATCGATCTCGTAATTTAATTTGACGCCAATCACGGGATGCTTGAAAGATGTCACACAAGCACTAGGTCGATCAGCCAAACGCTTATTGCGAGAGGGCCAAGCTATAAAAGACTCTGATTTAGAAGACCATTAAGAGGGCAGCCAGGAGCGAGTTAGAATCATAACTGCTTCACTTTAGTTGCTTATTGCTGCAACGAACCACTGGCAGGCGGTTGATAGCGAACTATGGGCAGAGTATGGGTCGAGCGATCTGCCTCGGCAGACTCTGCGGCAGTGTTGAATCGACTACCTTGTGGCAAAGGCGATGCTCCTTCGTAGACTCTGCCAGACGAGCTTGTTCTTTGCCTTTTGATGGAATCTCCCAGCCACTTTGCCACCAGTTTTTCAAGTTCATCAGGATCAATTGGTTTAGAGAGATAATCGTCCATGTGATTGGCCATACATTCTTCGCGTGTACCTTCCAGAGCACTCGCAGTCACAGCTATGACCGGAGTAAGAATGCCCCGGCGCTCTTGAATTTCTTTGAGTATTATTGCCGTTTCAAAGCCGCTCAAGCGTGGCATCTGGCAGTCGAGAAAAACCAGATCGTAATGTTTACTTTTAAAAGCCTGCACCGCTTCCACGCCATCGGTACTGATGTCCACATCAAAGCCCAAATCTTGGAGAAACAGCAACAACACCCGCTGGTTGTAAACAGGCTTACGACGGATGGGCATGCCAATTTTATAGACCAAGGCACTTGCCTTATCACCCGTACCTTCTTGCGCTTCGACTTGAATTACTTTTATGCTGTTAGCCAAATTGGAGTTTTTCAACATAGCAAGAAAAGTATTTGCCTCATTTTGCCAGCGCACCATATCGAGAAAGACTACAAAATTTTCAGAGTAATTGGCACTTTGCTCTACTAGAAGAGCCATAGCCCTGTGGGCACTATCTGTGGTGCAAGTACCGAATTCGAATGTCTTCAGCGTCTCACAGATAGCCGATTTGCCTTGGTACGATGGTTCAAGAGTCAGAGTATTAACTCTGCTCACTTCAGGCTGAGTTGATTGAGCCCAGGTAGATGCGCCCCAGACCTTTTCGATTTCCACATTTGTGTTGCTGCTGATCGGCAGGTTGAAACCGAAAGTGGAGCCCATACCGGCTTCGCTTTCTACAAAAAGTTTGCCGCCCATCAGTTCAACAAGATGTTTCGATATGCTCAAGCCAAGACCCGTTCCGCCTTTTGTAAACTCACCGCCAGAAGAGTCCTGAAAAAACGGCTCGAAAAGATGGCTTTTCATTTCCTCACTGAGTCCCACTCCGCTGTCGGCTATTTGAAAAATGAGATTGTCAGGCCCAGTAAATGCTTTGGTGTATGTGACCTTCAGGATAATCTGTCCCTGATTTGTAAATTTGATGGCATTGCTGCAGAGATTGAGCAAAACTTGCCTAAGCGCAATAGCATCTCCACCATCGGCAGCATTCCATTGAGTGGAGTGCGCAACTCATGGCTGAGATGAGCGACAAAATCTGACTTAATTTTGAGTGTTGACTGAAACTGTCTCAGCAGTTCTTCGTATTGAGACTTTTCTTCCAAGCGCTCTTTTTCAAGGGTTTCCAGACGCGCTTGCAAACGTCTGACCTCTTGAGTCAGAGAGTTGTCACCTTCAAGGTAATCCATAGCCATAGCCCATGCTCGATGCCGAACTGTAATAAAAAATGCCTGCCCACGCCAATGGGATTGAACACGCTGTTCAACAGTAATAAAATCATCTGTTTAACTAAAGTAGAATGACCCGAAAAGCTCAGCCCCCGCATGGCTATCCAGTCAATCAATCAACCACTTGAAATCATCGTATGCCGTGGCCATTTTTCTGTCAACAGATAAGCTGCTGTTGTGTGAAAATTTGTACACCAAATTTGTAGTAAAAGAGGTCACTATTTGATTACTTAGTAAGTATTCTTAGATAGTCAACTTGGCTCTCCATCTTCTAATCACGACTTCTCATTTTGATTCAGCTTCTTATCCAGATAGGCTTTCAGAGCTACTGCCTGATTATGTTCAATATCCTTGGCTCCGTAGAGCAAAGTCACTCTGCCTTTCTTTGCATCCTCTAGTATGACTTGCCATGTCTCGGGATTTTCATCGAGCTCTTTGAAATATCGAGAGAGGAAGCCATGCCATTTCTTCGGATCATGCCCGAACCACTTGCGCAATACTGCACTTGGTGCTACTTCTTTATTCCAGGTAACATTGTCCAACATTTCTTTGCGTATGCCGCGCGGCCAAAGTCGGTCCACCAGAAACAGCGAAGTTCCGCTGTTTGCCGACTCTTCGTAAACTCGTTTGATAGCAATTGGCATAATTGACTTCACGCCCCCTCAGCGACTATTGGTGTATTTTTCTCCGATTCCTTCCTCACACGCAATCCAACTACACCCCAGCGGCGGCTTGCGAACTGTGGATTAACAAGATTTTTCAAAGGCGCAATGGTTATAACATCGCAGTTGTATGGATTGTCGAGCAGTTCGAATTGCTCAACCGTAAGGTAAAGGAAGCGCATCACCAGAAGTCGCGCTGTCAGTCCGTGCGTGCAAATGAAAATCTGACGAGTACCCGGTTTCCGCCTTACTTGCTGCATCATCGATTCAATGAAGCTGGCGCAACGATCATAGCAGTCGGCCGGCGACTCGCCACCTTCATATCGATAATAGAACCATCCATGCAATTTACGCATCGATTCTTGCTGATCGACACTTTTGTATCCGTGCTCTACCTCTCGCAATTGCGGGTCTTCATAGACCCGCACGACAGGCTCGCCTCCAGGCTCTTTAAGACCGGCGCCGAGCAGGACATTATCCATAGTCTGGCGCACTCTTAGGTAAGGCGAGCGATAGAAGAGCGTTCCAGGCGTGCGGAGGAATGCTGCGTTTTCTCGACCAACTTGCAGGGCTTGCGTCGCGCCCTCATCAGCAAGCGGAATGCGATAGTCACCAACATCCCGAATGTCAAGGCAGCCAGTATTTTGCTTCGATTCCGCATGCCGGCAGATCTTAATAGTTAGGTCTGTGATATCCATATCCACTCCTCATGCCGTTCTTCAAATGGCTACCGCAACCCTGGTCTCTTGAGTAGACTCCATTGAACCCAAAAACTGCGCTTCTAACCTGCTACTCGGCTCTTTCAGACCAAGGGTGTACATGCACTCTGCCCCCTCAACAGATGCATGAAGCCTCTGAGTGGGACGGCAACGAGTTAGCTCGATTTGTTCAGTAATTCTCGCCAACCATGCCGATTCTTCATAGCTCAGCTGACGCTCAATTGCAGGAAACAATACGTTTTCTTCCCAGCGCACGTATTCATCCAAGGCATTGCTGAGCATGGAGAGTATTCCTAGACCTGGGTCTTCTGATGGTTCCAACCTGTTTAGGCATTCCATCAGGTCTCGGATTCTGTGATGATGTCGATAAAAACGATGTGCATATCCAGTACGAGCCAGGAACGGGGCAAGAACCCGCTGTTCATCAAATAGCGATAGTGAAATTAGCTCCGAACAAACAGCTCGCATTTGCGCAACCAGCTTCAGCCGGTCTGCTTTGCTTCCACGAACACTCTTGCGCAATCGATAAACACAGATCAGCCCGACGCCGTGATCTCTGGCAAATGGCCGCAGGCCAGAATGCCTTTTAAGCAATGTTTTTTTCATTACGACCTCCTAAACACTTTGACCCCTAACTACCGAAAGAAATCAGCGCGAAAAGCTTCCTCCTAGAGATGAATTACCACCGAGAGACGTGCTGCTACCAATACCACCGGTGAGTACTGGTATCAGTGCCGCAGATGACTGTCGAGATGACCGCCGCACTGGCTGGGCAATAACGTCTGCCGATATTCGCTCTTTTAAAAGGTCCGGCTTGTGTTCTGGGCCAATTGAAAACATCAGCCAGAGTAACGAGACAATCATAATGCCGCAGGCTGGCTTCACAAGTGGGATCGCGTCAATTTCAATGCAACTTGCATCAGGGAAAGCTCTTTGGTTTGCAGTCATGTTCAGTCCTCCATACTTGTGAAGCTTCAATTTACTTAGGCACTAGGCAATCGCCTGGTCATGACTTTGCTTGGGACAATTCTGCAAGAGCAGATCTAGAAAGATCTCAGAAGCCGGATCGTCGAGCAAATCGTTTTCGATGGACTGGCTCACAAGTTTTCTCTCCGACTTACTGAAGTAGCCGTCTGCAAGAATCATCTTTCGAAGCTCACTTGCATCGTTTTTATTCAAACGACCATTTTTGTGAAGCATGCGGCGGAAGGTGCGCTCTATAGTAGAAGCTGACATATTTAGTTCTCCTTTGTTTTTTTCTATGCGATCATTTGTTTCTAATGTTCGCTCGGCCCTGAGTGCAACATATGGGTTCTCATCGGCAGCCAACCTTATTAAAATGGCTGTAGACAAATTGTGATTCTCGGCCATGCTGAATCTCACATCCGGGTTGTTATCCGTTGCCAGTGCGCACAAGACACTAGTTGGAGTAGCCGGATTGCTTGCAACAGAGATTCGCACGTCACGACATGCGTCTCGACTGAGAATTTTTAGAAGGCGCACTGGTGTCGACTTGTTCTCCGCCACTCGCGCACGAAGTGTTTCGCAGGCGCCCTGAGCTAGACTCGCGAGAGTCTTATGCGACGTCGACGACCTCCCAGCTTGCAAATAGTGTTCAGATATTGTGTTCATAACTCAACTCCACAAAGATGTAAATTGTTGCAAAAGCTGCAATCTGAGCCAGTTCATCCGCGCTAGCTCCCACTACGTTCAATCAACGCAGTGTTCTAGCTATAAAGTTACTGCGTCTTTGAACCGCGGTATCACCAGCGGCGAAACCGAGCATGCAGATACAGCCGTGTCAGCTTTCGTTTAAATCAGAAGTGAGCGGTTAAGGAGCCACCGTGAACCCGGCATGTGACTATGTGTTTGAGACTCAGATACAAACAACTCAGGCGACTTTTGAGGACCAGAAAACTTGGCGCCAATCAAATACGCAGGGCCAGACGCACCGCTGTGGTTAACCCTAGGCTTTACTTCTGCCAAATACGTAGGACTAGTAGAGGAGACAAAAGAAAGACCATGATGCTCCGCTACCTGAACATCCGCCACCACGCTTTGGGCTGACTGTTTAAACCACAGCGCAGAAACGAACATCAACAAACCGAAGATGGTAACGAGGCATATTAGACGACGATGACGTTTCATGACGGCGCTCCTTTCCTGCATACTACCAAATTATTGAAATGGCGGAAAAGCAGGTAACTACGCGGGCGAACACGTTACAATGAAATTCTTAAAGAACCATACTCAGACTTTCTTAAGAATTTCATTGATATCGACTAGCTCGAGAACATGCATCGCATAATTCACACTACATATAGTGGCGGGCCATTTCCCTTCCTTCACTTTTCGATCCTATCATTCAGAAGTAAGGTTGAATCAACAAAGCTACCGCTTAAGAGGTAGCTTGAAGAAACAAAGTTATTAAATCAATAGCAGGTCGACTTCAACGCCTTATCGAGCGCGACACTATTGCCTGCATGATAAGATTTTACTATACCGCCTACCTCTAAGGGGGTAATTATGACAAGTACAAAGAAAGTCACCGTCCTCCTCGCAGAAGATCGAGAAGTAGTACGCCTCGGAATGCGACATCTGTTAGGCAGCCTGGATGGTTGTGAGATTATAGGAGAAGCAGAAGACGGGCGTTCCGCCATCGAGCAAGCCCAAATACTTCGCCCTACAATCGTCTTTATCAAAAGAGACTTACCAAAGATTGACGGCATAGCAGCGTCACAACAAATCAAAAAGCAGGGCTTCGGCACGCGAGTGATTATGCTGCTGTCGAAAGAAAGTGATTTCTGGACAAGTATAGATTCTGGCGCCGATGGCTATATAATGCGCGAAACGCCTGAGCTTTTGATTTCAGCGGCGGTCGATATTGTCAGCCAGGGAGGAAGCTTTATAGGACCGCTAGTAGCACACTACCTACTTCACGGACCGGGTTTGCCGATGATTCGCGCAGTATTGACTGATCGCGTCGATATGCCTGGTCTCAGCTTACTCTCTCGCAGAGAAAAACAAATTCTCCGCTTGCTTATCGACGGGCTCTCAAACCAGCAGATGGCCGATACCCTAGAGTTAGAAGTACAAACAATAAAAGTGCATGTTCGCAACACTTTAAAAAAGTTGAACGCACACGGACGGACTGATGCAGTAGCTAAAGTATTGAGAACGGGAATGACAGTATAGGTGGTGAATCATGAACGTCAGACCAGAAGTTAACATTCCGCTGGCAGATGCGCTGGACCAGGCAACGCCGTACTGGCGCAAAGCCAAGCTGCTTTTTGATCAATTTGACTTTAAGCAGTCTGAAATATTCAGATTAAAAGCAGTGCGTCTTGTAGCCAAAATATTGAATGAAATCGATGGCTTCGATCGTTAATTAGTCCGCCAAAGTTTAATGGTTAGACTTTAGACTTGTTCTTTTCCAACTCGGCGATTAATGCGTCGGCATACTTAACTGCGTTTGCAACGTGCTCATCGCATTGAACCTGCGCAGTCTCTTCAATTACTGACTTGAATTGCGAACCGGCGTTGCTCAACATACCCTGCAGAATAATTGCCGCCATCTCTTCTCTTTGTATAGTCATTGCTAGTCCTCACTTTGCAAATTATTATTGCTGACTCTATTCTCAAGTCAGACTGAGCGAAAATATTTTTGTTCCCTGCAATTGGTTGTCTAGTATCTCCATATTTGCACTTGCTCCAGCCCCCCTCTGCAATCATTTGGAACAAGCTGACTTTTGCACCGTCGCTGGCGCTGTAGTCTGTGAAAATTAGTGGAGATACAACGATGAGAGAAGTAGAAAGGACTGTTATTCGAACCGCCGATAGTGTGCCTGTACGTATCGAAGATAGCTCTTCCAACTGGACAGTAGCTCTTCTGGCATTGGCCGCCATCGCGCTGGTGATAGGCGCAATAGCCATGTTCAACAATAACAATACAGCCACTTTGAGACAGCAAGCAATTGAATTGCAGCAAACTTCGCTGCAACAGCAGCAACAAAATACTCAACAGCTGCAAGACATGACTGCCACACAGCAGGCCATACAGGCTGCCAGACCAGCCTCCACAAATGTCGTAATCACCGACGGCCTGAACGGCGGAGCTGGACCTGGCTCCAAAGTCGTGGCTCCACAGCCTCTCAAAGTACCGGCTCCGGCAGCTCCAGCTGCTCCCGCGCAACCTGCTGATTCGGCAGATTTGAACCCCTAGGCCGATAATTTCATTTAACGTTTGACCGCAAAAATAATATGGCCGCACCTGGAATCCATATTATTTTTGCGCACATAGCTAAAATGAAATTATTGTCATCATCTTCAAAATGGAACTAATTGAAAAGTTCCCCGTCGTCGTTCAAGGATTGCTAGGGCATAGCGATACCGTTTGTGCCACAAAGAGCGCAAATTAGAGGCACTCACATTAGCCTCTACCTAAACAGCCCAAAATTTTCCGCGTCCAAGAAACCGCCAAGGAGTTTTCATGCATCAGCTCACCGTCGAACATCTCAACAGCCTGCGAGGCGAATATACGTCTCCCTGCATTTCCCTATACGTACCTACTCATCGCCATGTGCCAGATTCTACCAAAGACCCGATTTGCTATCGGAACTCGCTAAAAGAACTGGAAATCTCACTGAATAAGAAATATTCAGAAGAGGAAGTTCATTCTGCGATGAAAAAGTTTCAACAACTAGCTCACGACGAAACCTTCTGGAATCATCGGACCGATGGATTGGCGATTTTCAGCTCTCCAGATACTTTTCAGATCTTTGAGCTTCAACGCACGGTTCCACAGCTGCTTGTAGTAGCGAATAATTTCCACATCAAACCACTTATTCAAATTCTTCAATCGGCAGATAGCTATCAGCTGCTGTGCTTAACCCGTACCGAAGCGAAACTATATGAAGGCAACCGCGACCACCTCAATGCAGTGGAGCTGGCAAACGTGCCTGCCACAATCATAGAGGCTCTGGGTGCTGAGCTGACCGAGCCACACCTCACGGTCGCATCCGCTGCCTCAGGTTTTGGCGGAAGTGGCACTGCTGTGCATCATGGGCACGGAGGAAAGAAGCCAGAGATCGACATTGATACTGAACGATTTTTCCGTGTCATTGATCGCGCGCTGCTTGAATATCATTCGCACCCCGCTGGCCTGCCACTCATGCTAGCGGCATTGCCCGAACACCAGGCTACTTTCCGCGCCATCACCAACAACTCTTTTTTGTTAGAGGAAGGCATTTTCAAGAATCCAGAATCGTTTAGCGTCGACGAATTGCGTCAAAAGGCCTGGCAACAAATGGAGCCAGTCTTTTCAAAGCGACTATCAGAACGTATCGAAACCTATAAAACCACCCTGGCAGCAAAGCAAGCTTCAGATGACGTAACAGCGGTAGCTGCGGCAGTCATGGCGGGGCGTGTTGCTGTTCTCCTGGTAGAGGCAGACCGTCAGATTCCTGGCCGGGTCAACGCCAGCGGAGATATTGAACCTGGAAAACTCTCAAATCCTGAAGTCGGCGACATCATCGACGATTTAGCTGAGGCAGTATTGCGAATGAAAGGTGAAGTTGTGGTCGTTCCGAAGAAACTGATGCCATCAAAGACCGGGCTAGCAGCAACTTTTCGCTACTAAGAGGGACTATGAGCAGAGCAATACATAAATATAAATATCAATATCAACTTTGCAACATGACAGCAGCAGTTGCTTTTACAACATTGCTTTCACCGCAAGCGGCTTGGCCCTCCAACATCAATCATGCAGGAACAGGCGACAAGCCGCTATTGATAAGTGCGGTCTATCAGCATCCAACTGCAAAAGTTGCAGCAACACCGCTAGTAAAAGTACCTTTTCGCTGCTGGTTGCCAAAGAAAGAGAAACCCCGATTGATCTTGTTCTGCATCCATGGACTCGGCCTCAGTAGTAAAAGTTTCGACAACTTCGGACGTCGTATGGCGCTGTCTGGGATACCCACTTACGCCCTCGATGTCCGAGGTTTCGGCGGCTGGATGAAAGACCCCGAAAATGCCCATGTTGACTTCGAAGCCTGCTTGAGCGACATCGAACAGGGGCTGAAAACCTTGCATAAAGCATACCCTGGGCTACCGGTATTTCTGGTGGGCGAATCGATGGGTGGCGCTATTGCCATTCAGGCTGCAGGCCGCTATCCAGACCTGGTCAACGGCTTGGTGTCAGCCGTGCCATCAAGTGTTGCGCGTTCGGGCAGCTTTCTCAAGTCTGGTGTAGTAATCGTGTTCGAATCTCTGGACGCTCCAACCGGACAGGCCAATATGGCTCCTGTAATAGTCGACAAAGCAGTTGCAAATCCGAAGGTAAGAGCAAAGATCAAAGATGAACCCCTCAATCGCTCGAAGCTGACAAAGGGTGAAATGGCCAAGTTCGAGAAGTTTATGGACGACACCCACGATTGCGCCCCACTCGTAGAACGAACACCAACAATGGTGCTAGTCGCGTACAAAGATAAACTGGTATCACCAGACGGTTCACTTGATCTTTTGAGCGAAATGACAACGCCAATGAAGTTGATGATTGTGGACGGCAATAGTGGTCACCTAATGCTTGAAGAACAGCAAATGACCCCAGATGTCGAACGCTTGCTCAAGTCCTGGCTGCAAGACCAGGCGGCAAAGGCCGTATTGCTACAAGGATCTAGAGCAAAAGTTAGCGCCAATTCTGATTTGCAGGAAGAACCAGAAATGTTCGTCAAATCTGGTCAAACAAAAAGCCCGAGACGCCTGAATCTTCAGCTTGCCTCGGGTTAAATTGACGCGTCGAGCGCCATGTGATCAACGACAATTAGAACTGAGCCCCGCAATTTAATTTGACGCCAATCACCATGTATTTATCGTACCGCCGCTTTCGAAAATCGCACCATAGGGAAAACCCTGAAATGGGATTTCTGGTATCACAAGAATATGGCCGCCATCCTGGCATGCTGAT
>JAGOSY010000070.1 GCA_018062085.1 bacterium
ACTGCCGTTGCTAACGGTGATTTGAGTAAGAAAATTACGGTAGATGCCAACGGCGAAATTCTTGAGCTAAAAAATACAATCAATACAATGGTTGACCAGCTTAGTTCTTTTGCCTCTGAAGTGACTCGGGTGGCGTGGGAAGTCGGCACCGAAGGAAAGCTCGGTGGACAGGCGCAAGTCAGTGGTGTTGGTGGTATCTGGAAAGACTTGACTGATAACGTCAATTCGATGGCTGGTAACCTCACCGGTCAGGTGCGCGGTATTGCTGCTGTTGTAACTGCTGTGGCTAATGGTGATTTGAAGCGCAAACTAGTATTGACAGCCAAAGGCGAGATTGCCGCTCTATCTGACACCATTAACGAGATGATTGATACCCTTGCTACTTTTGCCGATCAGGTAACCACTGTTGCACGTGAAGTAGGAGTAGAGGGCAAGCTCGGTGGTCAAGCAAAAGTACCTGGGGCCGCAGGTACGTGGAGAGACTTGACTGATAACGTCAATCAGCTAGCTGCCAATCTAACTACCCAAGTGCGCGCTATCGCTGACGTTGCCACGGCTGTGACTAAGGGCGATCTGACTAGATCTATCTCGGTGGAAGCACTTGGAGAAGTGGCGGCCTTAAAAGACAATATCAACGAAATGATTTTCAACCTGAAAGATACCACTCGCAAAAATACAGAGCAAGACTGGCTTAAAACCAATCTGGCGAAGTTTACCCGTATGCTGCAAGGGCAAAGAGACCTGCTTACTGTTGCCAATTTGATTTTGTCTGAAGTGTCGAGTTTAGTTTCGGCTCAACAAGGCGTATTTTACATTTGTAACCAAGCTGGTTTTGAAGACGATCTTAGACTGATAGGTAGTTACGCTCATCGCAATCCGCAGCAGCTAGCTGAGCGATTCAGCATGGGAGAGAGCTTGATTGGTCAGTGTGCTCTTGAGCGAAAGAGAATTTTGTTGCAGCATGTTCCTGCTGACTATGTACAAATTAGTTCTGGCTTGGGTGAGAGCTCACCGCGCAATATCGTGGTTTTGCCCGTCTTGTTTGAAGGTCAAGTTAGAGCGGTTATTGAGTTGGCATCTTTGCATACCTTCAGTGATGTGCACTTAAATCTGCTTGATCAACTGACCGAGTCAATTGGTATTGTGCTTAATACCATCGAGGCTAACACTCGAACAGAAGATCTTCTCAGGCAATCACAATCGTTGGCCCAGGAGCTGCAGAGTCAGCAGGAAGAGCTAACCGAGACTAATAAGCGCTTAGAACTTCAAGCCAATACTCTGCGTGAGTCAGAAGTTCTGCTCACTCAACAGCAAGAAGAATTGCGTCAGACCAATCAACAGCTGCAAGAGAAGGCAGAGTTGCTGGCGCTTCAGAATAAGGAAGTGGAACAAAACAATCGTGAAATTGAAACAGCTAGAATTACAGTAGAAGAGAAAGCTAGGCAGTTGGCACTCACTTCAAAATATAAATCAGAATTTTTGGCCAATATGTCTCACGAATTGCGCACACCGTTGAATAGTCTGCTGATTCTCTCGAGGTTGCTAGCCGAAAACGATGAGGGTAATTTGACTCCGGATCAAGTCGAATACGCTGAAACAGTTCATGCTGCTGGCTCTGAGTTGCTATTTCTGATTAACGACATTCTCGATCTCGCTAAGATTGAGTCGGGAAATATGACCCTTGATCTAGGTGAGGTCTTACTGGAAGATTTAAGAGATGACATGGAGCGCGGCTTCAAGCATGTTGCCGAAAACCGTCATTTGAGCTTTTCTGTTGATCTTGCGCCAGGGCTGCCGCAGAGTCTCTATACCGATGGTAAACGACTGAATCAGATCCTTAAAAACTTACTCTCGAATGCCTTTAAGTTTACTGAGTCTGGTGGCGTGACGCTTTCGATTCGAGCCTCATCTGACGACATTCCAGAATTAGCGTTTTCTGTTTCTGATACCGGTATTGGTATTAGTGAAGACAAGCAACAAATAATCTTTGAAGCTTTCCAGCAGGCTGATGGCACCACTAGTCGCAAATATGGTGGCACTGGTTTGGGCTTGGCCATATGTCGTGAAATTGCAAATTTACTTGGTGGGCGCTTAATTGTCGATAGTTCCCCTGGTAATGGCAGCACCTTCACTTTCTTTATCTCTGCTAGTACTTGCCTGGTCAATACAGAAGAAGTCGCTCGTGATGATTATGAACAGCGCCGCAAGACAATCTTGGAAAGGCAAGTTGGTCGTATGGCGATGCCGGCAGAAGTTATTGAAGACGATCGTGACCTAATTGTATCTGGCGACAAAGTGCTGCTCATTATTGAAGATGATTTGCAGTTTGCTAAACTGCTGCGGCAGCTTTCTGCAGCGCAGGGCATTAAGACTATTGTCACTGGTAGCGGTGAAGAGGGTGTGTATCTGGCCGGACATTTCAAACCAATGGCAATCACCCTCGATTTGCACTTAGTCGATGGCTGGGGCTGGACAGTACTGGATCAACTAAAACATAGTCTTTCAACCAAGAATATTCCGGTGCACTTGATCTCTGTTGATAGTGAAGATCGCAAGGCAATGCGTCTTGGAGCCGAGAGCTTCATTCAAAAGCCAGTAACAAAAGCAACCCTAGAAGAAATACTTTCGGCCATAGCGCGGCCGGGCAAAACGATACCAGAGCTTGGATCGGTCGCTGCCCCTGAGAGCAGCAGCACACTAACTGCTGACCAGAGTTTAGCTAATCGGACAATTCTGATTGTTGATGATGACCCGCGTAACATTATGGCTATGAAGTCTATGTTGGCTAAACAGAGCCTTAAAATTCTTCACGCTGAGGATGGCCGCAAGGGTATTGAGGTGCTGGAAGCTAATCCTGGTGTCGAGTGTGTTTTGATGGATATCATGATGCCTAATTTGAACGGCTATCAGGCAATGCGTGAAATTCGCAAGCAAGAGAAGTTTGCTAAGTTGCCTATTATTGCCCTAACAGCCAAAGCCATGAAAGGTGACCGGGAAAAATGCATAGATGCTGGTGCTTCCGACTATATTGCTAAACCAGTTGACTATGACCGCTTGCTCTCATTATTGCGGGTATGGCTCTACCACTAGCCTTTAGAAAGTGCCAATACTTGTGGCCTTGGCTTAATTTAGCACTATGTGTTAAATTATGACCTTCTATATAGCATCACTACGGCAAACGCTGTCTTGAGCTGTAAATTTCATCAACTATAACTACAAGGATCGCGGTAATGAACACGGCGAAAGAGATACAGGCTCCTGAGAGCCCTTTAGTTCTCTTGGTGGAAGATAATCTGCTCAATCAAAAGGTAGCGGCGATTTTGCTGCAAAGACTTGGGTTGACAGTGAAGATCGCTAATAATGGCCGCGAGGCAGTTGATGCCATTGCTGAAGACAAGTTCTCCTTAATATTGATGGATTGCCACATGCCTGAGATGGATGGCTTTGAGGCGGCAGTGGCCATCCGCAAGCTTGAAGCTCTGGCTGGCTCGTATACACCAATTATCGCTGTCACAGCTCTTGCCATGGGTGGCGACCGCGAACGTTGCATTGCCGCTGGGATGGACGACTATATTTCCAAACCAATTGACAAGGATCTGCTCAAGCTCAAAATCAATCATTGGTTGCGTACTGATGTTGTTTACGAGAGTCATAAACTGCGACGCAAGTATTTGCGTCCAAACTCGACTATGACCCTGGTTGACGGCAAGCCAATAGATCTTGAGGAACTTGAAGAGTTCTATGGCGCAGAGCAAATGAACCAAATGATGAGCATGTTTATTGCTGACACCAACGATATGCTGGAACGCATTAGACCGCAGATGTTTGAACGTCATGCGCGCGGTATCGCCGGTCTAGCTCACGAAGTCAAGGCCTCATGCGCCTCTATCGGGGCCAAGCAATTGGCCCGCTTATGTTTATACCTTGAGCAGGCAGTGGGCCAGCAAGACTGGATTGAAGCTGAAGAGACGTTGCGCTCATTGGAACGTTCCTTTGAAAGCCTCAAGAACTATGTCGAGTCTCAAATTCAAGAAGAGAGTTCTGTTTCTCAGTAACGCTGTAGTCAATTTGCTACATTTTCTCTAGAGGGTTAGCTCAAACCCTAGAACCTTAGCCTGGTTCAGTAAACTGGTCTTTTCCTGTAGCGCATTTGCTACAAGAAAACCTGTCTCTGTGCCGCTTTGAATTGCTAGCACAAATGTTCCCGATTTTCTTGCCTCAAAGCCTGATGCTGTGGGAAACCCCTAGTCATGCCCCTTAAATGTCTTGTAATTGATTTGCTTAGTTGCTTGCTGGTTTGCGTTTGTGGGTCTATTGCGGAGCTGAGATCAAGAGGTGTTGCTTAGGGGTTTTCCCAATTGTTTTGACCCGGGCCGTCTGCGAGAATAGAAATATCGACAAATCGAAATCGATGTTCAACTAAACAAAAAAAGCGGGATGTGGGGTTCACATCTGGCCGAACGATCGCGATTTCTCACTCACCTTTGGAGATCTTTATAATGAATTCTCTGTCTCTTATGCAAAAGCCTTCTCCTCTTTTGAGGATTGCTACACAACCTAAAAATTATGCAGATATGACAGATGCAGAGCTTGTCATCGCTTGTCAGTCTAATGACCCACTAGCTATGAACCAGCTTCTCACCCGTCATGAGCGCACGGCTATAGCAATGTTCTATAAACTTGCTCCAGACTGGCGCGACAATTCTGACCTCGTGCAAGAGGCCATGATTCGTATGTGGAGAGCTGTACCGAAATTGAAAAACCCCTATGCTTTCAAGACCTGGCTTAATCAGATCGTCAACAATTTGTTTTACGATGAATTGCGCAAGCGTCCTCGCGATACTCAGTTTGTTTCACTAG
>JAGOSY010000026.1 GCA_018062085.1 bacterium
ACAGCTTATGGCTTAGTCTCCGATCTCGCTACAGCCGCAGGGGCAAATAAGCTAATTTCTGAACTTCCCGAAGTTGATATCTTAATCAATAATGTTGGCATCTTCGAGCCAAAAGAGTTCGCTCAAATAACTGATGATGATTGGATTCGTACCTTCCAGGTTAATGTCATGAGCGGCATCCGCTTGAGCAGGCATTACATTGAAGGTATGCGCAAGCGCGATTGGGGCAGGATTGTTTTTATCTCAAGTGAGTCTGGCGTAAATATTCCTAGTGAGATGATTCACTACGGTGTCACTAAAACTGCCCAGATTGCCGTTGCCAGAGGCCTAGCTGAGACCACTGTGGGTACAAAGATTACTGTCAATTCTGTTCTCCCAGGCCCAACTAATTCAGAGGGCGTTGAGCAATTCATTGTTGATATGGCGAAGCAGAATAATAGCGATGCCAAAACAGTTGAGAATGAAATGTTCGAGAAAATGAGACCGACATCTTTGCTCAAAAGACTGGCAACTACAGAAGAGGTCGCCAACATGGTGGTTTATGTTTGCAGCCCGCTAGCTGCTGCAACAAACGGAGCCGCCCTTAGAGTAGATGGTGGTGTGGTTCGTTCAATTCTTTAGGAGGCCTTGAGTAGCGGAAGGCTTTTCATGTGCTTTTCTATGGCTTTTCGAGTGTCTTTTGTGAGTTTTAACTCCAAGCTATCACTCTTCCAGTTATCATTAATTCTTTCGACGGTCTCGGCTACGATGATTGTCGTTAGTCGTTCTGAAGCCTTTGCTTGTCTAGCCATTTTTCTAAATTTGTCGATGGAGACATCAGTAAAGTCTTTGGTGCCTGCAAGGTTTAGTGCCAGCTTGTCGCCGGCAATGTAGGCTATGGTTGGCACCAAGTCATAGGCAGGTGAGAGCATCGGTTTACAGGGATCTGTATAAAGTAAGCTCCAATTCTTCAAGTGCATGTCACCATTGCCGATGGCAACATTAAATACTAGTCTTCTTATAAATTCTGAGTAACTGTGCTCCCCATCCTCCATCCATAGCACTCTGGCGATGTGCGCATAGCTAGCTTTCTCATATTTGTCTTTCGCTTCAACATTGAAAACTTGGGCAAAATCCTCCATATGAATTCTGCCACCACCCGCTGTGCGGTCAAATCTCTTAACGGCTAAGCTCTGTGTTTTAAACGACTGAAATTCTTTCGGTAGCCCTTCTATGGCATTGGTTGGTACCAGCTTATATTCGGGCACGCTGATACCAAGGTTAGCCGCAAAAGTCAGCATCGAAAATTCAGTCTCTGGAATATGTTGATGTGATTGGCTTGGTAGCTTTACTATCCAAGCTCCCCCTATGCCGTTAGCCGGTATGGTTAGGCTGCCTTTGGACTCTAATATTGCCGAGAACTTCAACTGAACCCCTGCCAGTGAAAAGCGAAGTGTAGGCGACTGATCACTTGCTTTTGGCTTTTCGCCTTGCTTGCCAGGCGACACCTCACCCAGAGGCTCTACCACTACTGCACCAGGAAGGTCGGCACCAAGCTCCGCTAGTAGATTGAATTCGCGCTGTGAATTGACTTCTAGCTTGCGTGCCAGATATTCTCTCAAGTGGCCTTCCGGCAATAGGTTTGAGAAAAACGGTGATAGCCAGGTATGGGTTCTACTGCGTCCCAGATATAGCTCACCATCAGAACCCTTGTATGACAGGCTCAAAACTGGTCTCTGCAAATTGGCTTCGTAGCTTGGATCAAAGGCAAAGATTATTGTTTCATCGATTAGACGAGTTAAGGTACCGACTGGGCATTCGTTGAGTCTCACCAGAAGAGTTTCAGGCCGGTTGGTTTGTTTGCGTCTCATTAGCAGTCCTCCGACCTATTCTTCCAAGTCGTCGAGACTATACATGGGTTTAGACTGCGATGGCAGACGCGATTCGTTGATGAGCATAGAATTGACAATCGGTGACATTTGAGCTGGCACCATCATAAGCTCCAAGCCCAGGTAGCGAGCAATGTCTAGTGCTGTGCTTAGTCGAATATCAAGGCGGCCACTTTCTAGCCTGGAAATATAGCTCTGGGGTAGTCCTAGCCTTTCGCCCAATTCTGTTTGAGTGATTGACTTGGCCTTGCGTGCATTAATAATTGATGTAATGATCGACTGAATGACTTCATTATGCTTCATTTGATATACCTCAAGTTAAATATATCAGAAAACATATATTGTGTAAAACATTCTTGTTCAGGTTGTGCACCCAGCACTGCCAAACCCGATGTAGTTGGCGAACTAGAGCGGCTTGGGAAATTACGCGAAACTGGCGTGATCAGCGAAGACGAATTCCAATCTATGAAGGCAAAATTACTCTTTAGTTAGTGGCTATTTCTCTTTTGGCTGGCTTCCCAGGCCCTTAACTTTTGCACCCCTACTTCAAAGTCTTGGGGGTTAGAATAAAAATTGTGCTTGCCATTGTTATAGGCTGGGTCGCGCACATAATAAATATAGCTGCTAGATGCTGGCATCAGAGCTGCATTGATTGAACTCTGACCTGGTGAACCAACTGGACCTGGCGGTAAACCATAATATTTGCGGGTGTTGTAAGGGCTCTTCAAATCAAGATCGCTTTGATAAACAATACCGTTGCCTTTCCATTTACCAATCATTTTGGATGCATAAACAATGGTTGAATCCATTGCTAGAGGCATGCGGCGAGCGATGCGATTGTTTATCACCGAAGCAACTATTGGCCGCTCTTCGGCAAGCTTAGCTTCAGTTTCAATAATCGAAGCCATGGTGATGGCTTTGTGGGCAGTGAGCTTGTAAGGGTTGGCCAATTTGCCCCAGACCTTGCGAAAGCGCTCTACCATGGCTTCTATCAACTCTTCTGCTTTGGTATCAGACTGCACAAAGTAGGTATCGGGAAATAGATAACCCTCAAGATTTTGCACCATCGGATCGATGTCTGCTATCAAACTAGTCTTATTCATAAGTGCTAGAGCTTGCTTGCGATCTACTTTAAGACTTTTGATTTTGGCCATAGCATCGGCTATTTCAAATCTTGTCCAGCCCTCTATCACGGTTAGTTTGTTTAGCTCGATGCCACCAGCTTCAAGTGTTTGCAGTACTTGAAGAGGAGTAATAGGTGACGCAAATTTATAATCGCCAGCACGAATAACAGGCTTGAGCCCGGATAGCCGCACATAGAGCTTGAGAATGAAAGCCTTGCGTAAAATATGCTTGCTTTCAAGCTTACTCAATATTTCATCGAGAGCCATCCCACGGGTGACTGCTATTACATCTTGGTCATCGTGAATGGCTGCTGCTTTCAGCTCAGCATCCAGCATATACCCTGCTGCTACGAGCGAAAGCCCAATTAACAAGCCGACGACAAGAAGTATTTTTTTAGGCATTTGGTGGCAGTGACACTGACCATTGCTTGCCGCCGTCTTGGCTAATCTGTTTGAAATATAGATGGGTACGAACTATCTGCTGCTTCATCGTAGCTTTCGGCTGAGATTGATTTTTTGCCTTCTTTTGCACTTCTACCATTACTGGTTCGATTTGCACGTCGACTTCGTTACTTGTAAGCAGTGGCTTTTTGTCTTCTCTATAAAGTTTTACTGCATCGCCTTCAATTTTGAAAGTTAGACCACTAGGCTCTAAGGGAGCTAATTTGATACTAGAATTGCGCAGAAGTGAGGCTTCACGATTGAGAATTTTATCGAAATAGGCAGCACTCTCTGGGCTAAGTTTGCGTTCGTCATCGAGAGAACATTTATAGATAGCTCTAAGCTTCTCTGGTTTACGCTCATTTAGCGCCGTCCAGTAGTTCTGCAATTCCTTCTCGATGGCCTTCTTGTCATCATCACTCAGGTTTTTAATTGCTCTGGCTGGCTGATCTTTTGGCAAATTAAACGAAATTGTCTTCTTTGCAGCTGCGCCATTCGACTCGTTGGCAGCTAGCACGACTTTGGCCACTTCTTCTTTCTTGGGCCCAACTGTGCGCTTCTCGATCAAAACAGTCATGGCATCTTTGGGGTTGCTAATGTAATCGAGCACTAGTTCATTGGCGCCGGGAACCAAATAGCCAGAGATATTCACTGGTAGAGTCAATGTGACGATGGGAGCGCTGAGTACATTCTGGCCGTTAAGCTTTGCTGAACTGACCGAACGGGCGCTGCCGTTAAAGCTAATGAAATAGCCAGAAAGTTCTTGTTTCTGCTGACTCTGGTCTTGTTGGTTCTTTTGTAGTTCCTGCGACTCTGCCATCGCTGGCGCTTGAAATCCCAAAAGGGTTAAACTGACCAAAATAGAAGCTAAGGTGGCTTTTGAAAACATGTTTGGCACTCACTTTACTGCGATATCATCGTTCTTAATGACAGTCATATTTTAGCACTTTCACTATAGGGTCAAGTCAGAGAGCTGTTTTGCAAGATTGGCGAAAGAGAGGGAACAGTGCCGCCCTTCAAGCGTCCTTAATTTATACTAAGAGCCCGTGAGTCAGTTAGAAATTAAGTAGGTAAGTTGAGGCCAATTTGAGACGCATCGTTCTTTCATTGTTAGCGCCAATTTTACTCACACAGATATGTGCGCAGGCAGCCAGGGCGCAGGCTCTGCAAGGTAATGTCATCTCGGTCGATTTAACTAAGGCCGCGATTCCAAACTTTGTGGAGCTGCCGCCTGTTACTGGCAAGGTTCATTCATCAAGGGTTGAGCCCCAGGTTTTTCGTGCTTGGCTAGCAAAAGCTCACCCTGAGCTTTTGACCGCGGGATTGACCAATACAGCTAGCGAGTCAAGCCCAGTTGTTGAAGTAGCCGGGCAATGGGACAAAGCTGATAAGACTTTGACTAAGCTTGAGTTGCCTTTTCGACATGTCAAAAGCAGAGATGTTTCAAGTGAACTTCTCTCTAGTTGCAAAGTTTTGATTATCAATTGTGCCGGCGACCTGAAGCGCGATAAGTTGCAAGCCATTCGTGATTTCGTTAGTCAAGGTGGCTATCTACTCACTACTGACTGGGCTCTTGATCGGATGCTAGTGCAAACCTTTCCTGGTTATGTCAGTTGGAACAAAGGCATCAATAGCAAAGACATATACGACGCTGAGTATTTGGCACCAGATCCAATATTAGCAAACAACACTGTACGCAGTGCCTTCTGGAAATTAGATCAAGCATCGCATATGGTGCGCATCATGAAGCCGGGAACTGTTCGAGTGCTTGTCGGAAGCCGCCAGCTTGCCGCAGAAGATCCCGATCATACTGGTGCCCTTGCCGTGATTTTTCCCTTTGGCAAGGGCTATGTTTTGCATATGGTCGGACATTTCGACAATAACGCCAAGATTGCCATAGGCAATTTTTTACCAGATCCGGCACCTGCCATAGGTATCAGCTTGCGCCAAGCAATGGCCACAAACTTCATTGTGGCAGGCATCCAAGGTAAGCGACTACCTTATCATTGAGTAACGCGCTGTAGCGACTCACCAAGAAGTTGCAAGCTGCCATTCACCACTACTTTGTCGTTTGGTTTTAGGCCGCTTAAAATCTCGACGTAACCACCTGTGGTCTGGCCGATCTTAACTTTCTTTTCAAGATAGAAGTCGCCAGGCTCATCGATATAAACGAGATAAGTCTCTCCAGCTTTCTGTACAGAAGACTCTGGCACCATAAGGGCTGTGGTTTCGCCAACTTGAACTGAGAGACGCGCAAACATCTCTGGTTTGAGTCGCAGTGAGTGGTTTTCTATTGTGGCCCTCACAGGCAACGTGCGTGTCTGTGCATCAACTTTAGAATCAACAAAGTCGAGCACACCAGGGAAAGATTCATCAGGAAGGCTATCGACAACGACTTTTACTGGTAGCCCTGTTTTCACAAATCGCAAACTGTTTTCTAATACGTTAGCAACCAGCCAAACATGAGAAAGATCTGCGACTGAGAACAGTGCTTTGCCGCTCTCGACTAGTTCACCCGGGTCGCAATCACGATCAGTAACAATGCCGCTACGTGGTGCAGTAATTTCAAATACCAGTTGAATGTGGCGGCTTTGCACCACGCTATCTACCAACTTAGTGGATGCACCATAAAGACGCAGCCTCTCTTTTGTTGACATAATCAGTGTCTGTTGCTTTTCATCTGTTGCTAGAACATCTTCTTTGGCTTGCTCAAGGTCGCTTTCTGCTTGATCGACGTCCGCTTTTGCCGCAATTTTTTCTTCTAATAGCTTTGCTTTACGGTCATAAACCTTCTGTGCCAGAGCTAACTTTAGCGATGCATGTCGCCTTTCTGATTTTAGCTCAAGTAATCTGGTGAGCAGCTCGGTCTGAATTTGAGCTACTTCATCACTACGAATTTTCGCCAGTATCTGACCTTTGTTTACATGGTCACCAGGCTGCACAAGAACTTCTTCAACGCGGCCAGGAGCAAGCGATATTACCGGCGTAGTAAGATTAGTATTAGCCCGCACTGTGCCAGTAGCCTCGCTAATAATAGGCAATGTTTTGACAGCCACAGTTTCAGTGGTAATACCGATTTTGGCTTGTTGCGCTTTTGACAAACCAATAGGATCGCTTGGCCCCAATATATGAGCATGGGCCTCTGGCAAGTTATTTTTCAACTCAGCACTGGGTAGTTGCGACTGGGGATTGCAGCCAGTCAGCAAAACAGTTTGCAGGCCAATTAGAAAGAGATTTGAAATTGAGCGCTTCATTGTTTACTCGGGCTCTGACGTTGCTGTATGGTCAACTAGTATATCGCGAACTGTCTTAGGTCGCCCAGGGCTCGGGCTAAAGCGCAAGTAAAGCGCAGGTAAGACGTAGAGAGTTAGTAGAGTGCAAGAGATTAGGCCACCAATAATTACGATAGCAAAAGGCTTTTGAGTTTGCGAGCCAATTTCATTAGATAAGGCCGCAGGCAGGAGACCCACTGCTGCAATTGTAGCGGTCATGAGCACTGGGCGCATGCGGGTCAGTGAACCGGTGTAGACAGCTTCTCTGACTGACATACCGTCGTGGCGAAGTTCGTTGACGAAAGAAACCAGCAAAATGCCATTTTTAACAGCTAAACCAAATAGGGCTATGAGACCGACACCGGCGGAGATAGAGAAATAAGTGCCGGTAATATTGAGGGCCACTACTGCGCCAATGGCGGCTAATGGTACTACCGAGAACATGATTACAGCACCACCAATAGTGCCGCAAGCAATATAGAGAATGGTGATGATAATGGCAAGTGTAATTGGCAAAATCACCGTTAACTGGTGGGCCGCCTCACGCTGTCTTTGAAATTCACCAGTCCACTGCACTTTGTAGCCGGTTGGTAATTTGACTTCGCTTAGCACTCGCTTTTGAGCCTCTTCAACGGCCGTAGCTAAGTCTCGACCTCGGACATTGGCCCTGATTGTACCCATACGCGATCCAGCATCTCGCCAAATTTGGCTGGCACCGTTTACTTCTGTCAAAGTAGCTAACTGTGCTAAAGAGACAGTGGCACCAGAGGGGGTGTCTACCAGCACATGGTTCAGAGCTTCTTCTGATGAACGGAATTTAGGCGCTAAGCGCACAATAACTTCAAAGCGCTTTTCGCCCTCGATGACTGATGTCGCTGGCGTTCCACCGATAGCGATTTCGGTCAATTCTTTTAAGTCGACCTCGTTGAGGCCATATCTAGCAGCTTCGCCTCGATTGATCTCAATAACAAACTGTGGCTGTCCGAGCAATGGGTCAACAATTACATCAACAATGCCCGGAGTCTCGGACATAATCGTGCCCACATGCTGAGCTTGTTTTTCAAGCTCACCGAGATCTGGTCCAGAAATTTTAGCTACCAGAGAGCCCTGCACACCAGAGAGAGCTTCATCAAGAGTGGTTTGAATGTATTGAGTAAAGTAATAGCCAACGCCAGGAATTTGCTCTAGCTCTTTTCTCATTGAAGCAATCAAAAGCTCTTTGTTCTCTTTGAATTCGGGCCGCCAGTCTTTGGCTGCTCTCAAGTCAACATAAAATTCTTGGTCAGCAAAACGAGCTGGGTCGGTTCCGTCATCGGGTCCGCCAACTTGCGATAGCACTTGTTTCACTTCTGGGTAGCGCAACAATGTTTCTCTAATTTGTCTGGCAGTGTTTACCGCTTGTGTGAGGGTTACACTGCCAGGCTTAATGGTAGCTCGCAGCCAGATATTACCTTCTTCAAGGTGAGGCAGAAACTCACTACCAGTGTGGAGAAACATATTGGCTGCAAGAGCCACACCAACTAGTGATGACAAAATTACCGGCAAGGGATGCTTCAAACACCAGCTCAGCGTTGGCGCATAGATGGCCCGAGCGATAGTGACTATTGGGCTCTGCCTCTCTATCAAGGGCTTTTTAACAAGAAAGAATGAGGCTAAGACTGGCACTAGGGCAAGGGCTAAGATACCGGCACCAAGAAGGGCTGAGACCATAGTTGCCGCTAAAGGTCTGAACAGTTTTCCCTCAACTCCACTAAAAGTGAAAATGGGAAGGAAAGTAGCAACGATGACGACGATGCCAAAAACAATAGGGCCGGCCACTTCGCGGGCTGAATCAGTAAGAATAAGTAAGCGCTGAGCTGGCGTCTTGTCTTGCCCTTCCTCTGAGAGGCGGCGAATAATATTTTCAGTCATCACTACGGCACTATCTACTAAGATGCCAAAATCGATGGCTCCCAGGCTGAGTAAGTTAGCTGGCACGCCGAGCAGTAACAAAGCAATGAAGGCAATCAGCATCGATAGTGGAATGACGCAGGCTGTAATTACTGCCGAGCGCAAATCAACTAAGAATATGGCTAAGAGAACTACTACTAACGTAATACCAATAGCGACGTTGGTACCAACAGTGGTGAGGGTTTGATTGATCAGCCATTCACGGTCATAGAGAGTTTGCAGCTTCACCCCTGGAGGCAGGGCGGCAATAATGTCAGGTAGTTTCTCTTTGATTGATTGCAATACTCTTGAGGGATTTTCACCACGGCGTAAGAGCACAATGCCTTCTACACAGTCGTCTTCTTTGTCTTGGCCAACTTGTCCGCGTCTTACCATGGGGCCAATTTCAACATCGGCAACATCGCGCACCTTTATGGGGATGCCGGCTGCAGTTGTTGATATGGTCACGTCTCGAAGATCTTCTTCATTCTTGATCAAGCCAATCTGGCGAACGATTAAAGCATTGCCATTGTGCTCGATAAAGCCGCCACCGGTTGTGGCATTGCAATGCTCAACGGCTTCAAAGACTTGTTTTAAAGTAGTACCCCTTGCTCTCAACTTAAGTGGGTCAACATTGACTTGATAAGTTTTCGTTGGGCCGCCTTCACTAACAATGCCAATCACACCAGGTATCTGTCTGAAAAGTTTTTCAAGATCCCATTGCTGGATGGCCCTGAGGCCCATAGCCGATATATAGGGGCTAGATAGCGAGTAGCGAAAAATCTCGCGCAATGAACCAACATCTGGCTCAAGAACAGGCTCTACATCAGAGGGAATGTTGGCTTGTTGAATACGCTCTAAGACTTGCTGCCTGGCTACCGTCGTACTAGTGACATCGGTGTAGGTAGAAATGATTACTGAAAGGCCATAGAGAGAAAGTGAGCGTAATGCTGTTTGCCCTGGTACCCCATACATCTCCTTTTCAAGGGGAATGGTGACTAGGCGCTCTACTTCTTCTGAACCTTTTCCTGGTACTAGGGTGATCACCCTTACCTGTGGGTTTGACAACTCAGGGTACGCCTCTATTGGTAATACTTTCGAGGCCGCAATGCCGCCGAGTAAAACCAACAGGGCTGCTATCAGGGTGAAGTATCTACCCTTAAGTGCCATTACGATGAACTTGTCAATCAGTTGATGCATCTATATTTCAGAGAACCATTTCTTTCAGTTAGCTTTCATCAAAATAACGCACTGTATATAGCTATTGGTCTACAGTCCATTGATTACATTATGTTCAGCTTTGCTAGGTTGCAGTCCCTTCGGTCAGGCGAAGACTGTGAGAAGATCAGTTTCTCGTCAAAACAAAACAGGTTTAAACTCTTGGAGTCCATCGTTTCTAATCTAACCGGCACTCTCACCGAAGCCCTAATAATTCTGTTGCTGATATTGGTCAATGGTCTCTTAGCTATGTCAGAAATAGCTATAGTTTCATCTCGCAAAACTAAGCTACAACAGTGGGCCGACAACGGCGATGTCGGGGCCAAATCGGCTTTAAAGATAGCTGGCGCCCCTAATGATTTTTTGTCAACTATTCAAATTGGCATCACCCTAATTGGCATTGGTGCTGGTGCTTATGGTGGTGCCAATATTGCCGATGATTTGGCCATTGGCTTGAAGATGATACCGGCCCTGGCACCCCATGCCTCTGGCCTGTCTATCACCATAGTGGTTGTAATAATTACCTATTTTTCACTGATTATTGGTGAGCTGGTGCCTAAGCGGCTGGCCTTGCAGGCGCCAGAATTGGTGGCCAAATATGTTGCTAAACCGATGGTTATTTTGTCACTTATCACTAGGCCCCTAGTGCATCTGTTAAGCGGTTCAACAAACCTAATTTTAAAGGCAGCTGGCATCAAAGAGTACAGTGAGACACCGGTGAGCCAGGCTGAAATACATGTGATGATTGAGCAGGCCGCTGTGGCTGGCATAGTGCAAGAAGCCGAACAAGAGATGGTGGCGGAGGTCCTGAAGCTCAGCGATCGCCGGGTAACATCGCTCATGACACCACGTCCTGAAATAGTCTGGCTCAATGGCAATGATAATTTGGCTGAAGTAATTAAGTTAATTGCTGAGGATAGTCACTCGCGTTTTCTTGTTTGCGATGAGACTGTTGATGAAGTGCTGGGTGTTGTGGAAGGTAAGACCATCATACTCAAAGTTTTAGAAGCTAGAGAACAGCCGGTGAGAGAGTTAGTGGTTCAACCTCTTTACGTACCTGAAAATACAACAGCACTGCAATTGCTAGAGCGGTTTAGAGACGCCAAACAACAAATTGCTATCGTTCTTGATGAGTATGGTGGCCTACAGGGTCTGGTTACAAGTGATGACATATTTCAAGCGATTGTTGGTGACTTACCCAATATGGGAGAAGCGCCGGAAGATGAGAGCATTGCTTTGGATGATGGTTCTTGGCTCGTCGATGGTCACGTTTCAATTGAAGAATTCTTCACTAAGTTTTCGCTCAAGCGCGACTTAGATGATGGTGGCACATATCAAACTCTGGCTGGATTTATTCTTGCTCGTCTAGAGCACATACCAGCGGTGGGTGAGAAGTTCGATTGGCACGGTTTGACATTTGAAATAATCGACTTAGACCGCCAACGCATCGACAAAGTCAAAGTGAGCAGAACTAGTTAAGCCTTTAAGTATTCACTGAGCAAGAGATATTTTGCTTTAGTGTCTTCGTCTATTACTCGTGGACCGCAGCCGTGAATAAAACAGTTGTCTGCAGAATCGTCGTTGAGTGAGCTAATTTCTCCTACCAATATTTCTTTGTCTTTAGGACAACCACAAAATTGGTGGCAGAGCATGGGTGGAATAGTGACACTCTCGCCAGGCTCGAGAATTAGCTTCTCACCTGGTTTAAGGGTCTTTGAAATACCATCAACTTGCACCACAACTGGTCTGTCAGCAATAGACTTCTCATCTTCTGAAGCCCATCCAAGTTCAACTTCAAGGCGACCACCGCCTCGGTTGAGCAAATCTTCAGTTTTGAGCCAATGGAAGTGCCAAGGAGTAACCTGCCCAGGCCTAACCATCATTGCTTTTTCAGCATAGGTCTTGCTAGTCTGCGCTTTATTGGCCTTAAGAAGACCATTGCGCACGATAAAAAGCAGCAAGCCATTGCTTAAAAAATTGCCTGAGCCAAAATCTGTAATATTCCAACCTAGCCCATGGGTGCGAATTTCGTCAGCTTCATGGCCAATTTTCTGCCAGTCTTCAGCTGTCCATTTAGACCATTGGGGCAATTTAAAGCTATGTTTGTCGAAGAAAACCAGCGCTTCGTCTATTAGTCTGTTGATATCACTTCTTTTCATCTTAAATTCTCATAGCTGAAGTTTGAATTCTAAAGCAAAGGCATCATGACCGCAAAACTGCCCAATCGCATCCGAGCACTTGAATTCTATTCAGGTATAGGCGCCTTCGCTCAGGCCGCTAGAGCCAATGATATTGAGGTGCTGGCTGCTTTTGACCAGAGCCAGTGGGCTAATCAAGTGTACGCAAATAACTATGGCCATAAGCCAGTTTCGCGCAACCTTGATAGCATTTCAATAAATGATATCCCTGACGCCGATCTCTGGTGGCTCTCTCCACCGTGTACGCCTTACAGCCGCAGGGGTGAACAAAAAGACATGGCCGACCCCAGAGCCAAGTCTTTCTTGCATTTGATCGATTTTATGGTGACGAAGAAGCCGCCAATAATTTTGCTAGAGAATGTTGAAGGTTTTCTTGATTCAAAGATGTATGTACATCTATGTCAGACACTGCAAGGGGAGCGCTACCAAGTCAGCACTATCAGGCTTTGTCCGACAATGTTTGGTGTGCCCATGCTGCGGCCACGTATCTTTGTTGTGGCATCACTAGTTGACAGATTCTCTACACCGCTCTTGAGTGCCCCCCAACCGACCTCACGAATGGCTCTTAGTCAGTTTATCGACGCGGGCTTGAATGATTCACCTGCAGGCAGCGAAATGCTGCTCAGTGAAGCCGATGCTATCAAATATGAAGCTGTTCTCAATGTGGTTGATCTCAAAGATGTTAGTGACGCTGATAGCTATTTGATATGCTTTACCAGTGGCTATTTTCGCTGTCGCAAGGCCAGTGGCTCGCTGCTGCGCTTAGAGAGCGGCCGGTTGCGCTTCTTCTCTCCGCGAGAAATACTTGCACTGCTACGATTTGCACCTAATTTCAGCCTGTCAGATTTAGATCTGCCAATCTGCTATCGTCTTGTTGGCAATAGTGTTGATGTGCGAGCAATTGACTATCTTCTCTCAAGAGTATTGCCGGCCAATTTAAAATAGCAGCGAACAATAGAAAAGACGCGGAGACAATATGGGTCGTGATTACAGTGCAAACAGACGAGGATTTGATAGAGGTCCGCGCAAGCAATTCTTCCCTCACGTTGACCGCACCTATTTAGCATTCTACAAACCATTCGAAGTACTCAATCAGTTCAGCGCCGATGGTAGCGAAAAAACAACCTTGGCTGCCTTTGGTTTTCCCAAAGATGTCTATCCGGTCGGTAGGCTTGACTTCGATTCTGAAGGGCTGCTGATTTTGAGCAACGATGGACGGCTGACTACTTCACTCTTTGATCAAGACAACCCTCACGCTCGCACCTATCTAGTGCAAGTTGAAAGAGAGCCTTCTGACGAGAGCCTGAAGAAATTAGAGGAAGGCTTGATGATTGAAGGACGTCGCACTATGCAGACTGAAGCCTTTGTCATTGATGGCGAACCAGAACTGCCAGAGCGTTCCAAACCAATTCGCTTTCGCAAGACAGTACCCACTTGCTGGCTTGAAATCACTCTCTTTGAAGGCCGCAACCGCCAGGTACGCAAAATGACCGCGGCAATTGGCCACCCAACTTTGCGTTTGGCCCGAGTGGCTATCGGTGATTTGAGCCTATTTGAGCTAGGCCTGAAGCCTGGAGAATGGCGCGCATTAGGTGAGGAAGAGGTTTTGAAACTCTTTACATAAGGTATAAAGATTGAGCTAAGCGAGCAGCGCCTATGTTCAATCGCAATGGTGACCTAGAGCAAAAGCCAGCCAAGACTGATGACGCTGATGCGAAATCACCAGAGCGTCACGCCTTCGATATAGGCAAGACCTTTAAGCAAGCTGGCGACGCTATCGGCAAAGTTCAAAATGACATGATTGAGCGGCTGACAAATGCTCATGTTAAGCAGCAGTATGTAGCAAGTGTCTCTCCGGCGTTAGCTAATCAGTATGTGCGCGGCCGCGATATTATGCTGAGCCGCAGCCAATCGGGAAAATCAACAACTGATTTAAGTGACCTTAGTGCTGTTGAAAGAAAAGCAATTCAAACCTACCAGCGCTTGCATAGCGATTTGCCCTCTAAAATTCCTTTCTATAACAAAGAGACACTGGCTAACGACTTAGATCGCGATATTGTCCGTAAAGCTCGCAGTCAGCCTGTGGTGAAAACTGATGTAGCAGTTGAGCCTAAGCTCAGCTCTAGAACGGCCAAATCTGAAGTAAGGTCGGAGAAAAGAGCTGAGACAAGAGTAGAGGCAAGAGCAGCGGCAAGAGTAGAACCAGTCTCAAAGCCTAATTTGAAGCCAGACTCAAAATCCGCGCCCAAGCCAGAAACTAAATCAGAATTCAAATCAGAGTTTAAATCAGAATCTAAGCCAGAGTTGAGAGCAAAGTTGTATGCGGAATCTAGGGGCGATTCTAAGGGACTGTCTCTGCCCGATTCGAAATCAGTGACAAAGCCTGATTCACCGCCAGCTTCAAAAGCAAAAACAGATATCAAAGCAGACTTGAAGCCGCAAGCAGTTTCTGTTGAGAAAGCGATCTCTCTAGAAAAAGCGACTTCTGATGCGAAGGCGCTACCTGCCGCAGCACCCGGCAACGCACTGTTGACCTCGCTGAGCAAAAACAGGATCGAATTAGAAAGTCCAGTTTCAACACAAAAGAGTACTCAAGGCCCAGCAATTGCTAAAGGAGAGTACGATCCGAAAGCTACGAGAAATTGTCCACCTGTGGGCGCCCAAAGTGTTGCCAAGTCTGAATTGAGCCCGCTTTTAAAACCAGAGACCAAGCCCGCTTCTAAGCTAGAGCATAAGCCCGAGTCTAAGTCAGAATTAAAGCCCGGATTCAAGCCAGATCCAACGCCTCATCTCAAACCTGAAATCAGATCTGAACTCAAGTCTGAACTCAAACCTACTCTTATACAAACGACTCACTCTGCTAAGTCGGAAATTTGCAGCGAACGCAGTCAAGAAAAGAAAATATTGTCTCCTTCCAGCGCTGATCATTCCAAGGCACCAAGCGTAAGACTGATACCAGTAAGTCAATCAAATATTGCCACAGCCCACCGTGATGGTGCTATTAGCGTTACCAGGCAACTGAGTGATCGAACCGCCTGCTCGTCTATTAGAGTGATCGTAAAGTCAGCGAGCCAGACTGGCTCCGAACCAGACTTCAAGCCCGATGCACTAAAGACGGGAAAGAGCAGTCAGCAGAACCACCCAAGCAAACTACCAAATTTCGATGCTAAAACCAATAGAGATGAGCCGAAAGCGAATTCACAAATAGAGTCAAAACCAGGCTCTATTTCTGACTCATTAATTGGCAAGCCCTCTATCTCACCTAAGGCTGGTGACCCATGGTTAGTCAATAGAGCCGACAAAGAGGTTCCACAAGAAGCTTTTGTAGATAGACAAGGCAACGTCTTGCGCGGCTACCGCCTTAAGTGTCAAGACGCTGACCTTAAGTACATAACCGGTCCCGAAATTGCCCTGTCGGCAATCATTGCTCTTGCTGGTATTGCCAAACTACGCACCGATCAAAGTATGTGGCAGACAGATTCGACTGCTCTAGTGCAAAATTATGGAGCCCAAGTCTATGATACAGGCAAGACCTTCGACTCTATCTCTAATTCGAATTCTAATTCTACTCTACGTGCCAAAGGCGAGAGGGGCGATTATGCTACGTCTGCCGCCCTCAATGTAACTGAACACACCACTGAGAAAAGCAAAGACGAAAGTGAAACAAGTACCAGCGTTTTTATTCGTCCCAAAATATTGGTAGGTACAAACGATTCACTTGTCTCAATTGCTGAGCAGCTTTTTAACGATAGCGGTATCGCTTGGTTAATCTTGCAGCTTAACTCAGACGTACGGCCAATAGAAATTGAGGGAAAGACCGTTGTGCGTCTGCGCAGTAGGCAGGAGATTTTCATACCAGTCTATCAAGATATTATCGACTTCCAAAAGACGCGCACAAAAGAAATGAGCGGCCACAATCTGATTACTGTTGTGGAAGAAAATCAAATTGATAGAGAGATTATCGATCTGGCAATTTCGCCTATGCTTGGCCAAAATTCAAGCAATGTTGATCCTTTGCAAACATTACAGGCTTTGCAGCCCTTAGAGATTGTGGCAGCGGAAGACGAGTAACAGCAATCACCTCCGAATTTCCAAGTTTTGTGACCGCGATACGCGAAGTTGTCAGGCATACCGCTAAATTTTTGCCTTGCGTCGTAGGGCTATCAGTAGGACTAAACCTATAGCAGTTAGAGCGAACAAGGAGCAGGTCATGGGGAGTGATAAATTATTGCCTAGAGGTCGCTATCTAGTGTCAACTAGAAATAGCATCAAGTTCTTGGCCTTGGCCTCATCTATAATGCTTTTCAGCACAGGCTGTTCATCTGTACCTGATTTGGACAACAAGAAACTGACTGAGCAAGTGCAAGACCTTCAATCTGAAAACGCAAGCCTCAAGGCTCAATTAGCAATTCTCAAAGATAGCTTCGCCCAGCGAAAAATTGGAGAGTTGAAATCAGCCTTGGCTGGTAGCGAAAATATTGCTATCAAACCGCAGTTAGCGAGCAGCACCGGAGCTATCCCTAGCCGCAAAAACACAATTACAAGTGCCAATACAAGTACTGATGCCACTTCGACCCTTCCTATTGCAAAGTCGTTCGACGATCTAAACGATTGTCCCAGCAAGTCAATGATTGAAGATCTGGCACGCTTACATATTTTTGACGAGACGGCAGAATTTAAGCCCAATCAGCCTATTACCAGAGGCGAGTATGTGACCTGGCTTTGCAAGGCCTACAACGCCATTCAGCCGGGCCAGCGCCAACTGCATTTGGCCCCGCAAGCTGGCCAACAATTTAAAGATGTTAGCGCCAATCATCCCGCCTACAAATACATTCAGGCACTGGCTTATACTGGCTATTCAATTGGCTACTTAGACGGCACGTTTCGCCCAGATCAGCCTCTAAGCCGTGAAGAGATGATTGGTATTAAAGTAGCTCTAGACTGCGGTAAAGACCTACCACCGTACCGTAGCCAAATGGAATGCGTTTGGAAATTTACCGACGGCAAACAAGTAGACGAGCGCTTTACCGGTTACGTGCATCAAGACTTCTATATCTCCGGTCCCAAAGGTAATAATATTCAGCGCGCCTTTGGCAAAATTGGAGTGTTTCACCCTAAACAAGCCGTGCTACGCAATGAAGCGGCCGCAACTCTCTGGCAAGAAGGCCAGTTTGGCTTCAATGGCCCGATTACTGCGGGCTCAGTGACGAACATATAGTTCAAGTCAAGCAGCGAATTAACTTACCCTTTCACTTAGGCCCCTTTGACTTAGCCAAAGATGATTAGTACGATCTTGCCACAGCGAGAGGATCATCATGGAATTTAGACAGTTAGGCAATTCTGGTTTAAAAGTACCTGTATTGAGTTTTGGTACGGGCACATTTGGTGGTAATAACGAGTTTTTCAAATCTTGGGGAGGCTCCGATGTTAGAGAAGCAACACGGCTGGTCGACCTCTGCTTTGATGCCGGAGTAAATTTCTTTGATACTGCCGACATTTATTCTAATGGCCTCGCCGAAGAGATTCTTGGCAAAGCACTAGGCAAGCGTCGTCACAAGGCTTTAATTTCAACTAAAGCTACCTTTAGATTTGACAAAGAAGAAAACAACGTTGGTTCTTCCAGACAGCATCTGATTGCCTCATGTGATGCTAGCTTAAAGCGCATGAATACCGACTATATCGATGTCTATTTTATGCATGCCTTTGATGCCATGACACCAATGGAAGAAACAATGAGTACGCTTGACTCATTGGTGAAAAGTGGCAAAGTTCGCTACATAGGCTGTTCTAATTTTTCTGGCTGGCACTTGATGAAGTCGCTGGCCGTCTGCGAGAAATATGGCTGGGCTAAGCATATTTCACACCAAGCCTACTACTCACTAATTAGTCGCGAATTTGAATGGGAATTGATGCCCCTAGCTCTTGACCAAAAAATTGGCACCATGGTTTGGAGCCCACTTGGATGGGGCCGACTCACCGGCAAACTAAGAAGGGGCGCACCATTGCCCGAGGTGAGCAGACTACATAAAACTTCTGAGGAAGGCCCACCAGTTGAGGATGAGCACCTCTACAAAGTAGTTGATGCCATCGATCAAATTGCTGCTGAAACCGGAAAATCGGTTGCCCAAATTTCGCTCAACTGGCTATTACAGCGACCAACTGTAGCGAACATTGTTATCGGAGCTCGCAATGAAGAACAATTGAAGCAAAACCTACTGGCCGTGGGCTGGAATCTAACACCAGAGCAAGTGGCAAAGCTAGATGCCGCTAGCGATGTGCAGACCATCTATCCGTATTGGCACCAGAGACAATTCCAAGAGCGCAATCCTCTGCCTGTATGATCGATAAATTGAGTGCTAGATGATTTGCTTGTCAGCATTACTCGATGCTACTAAGTCGCATGACAAAACTAAGTTGCAAAGAAGGCTTGCAAAGAAGATTTGATTGCTCCAAAGCGCCTATACTAACTCAGTTATAGTTGCGAATCATCTGGGGTGCGCCATGAGATTTAAGTCCCTGGTTTTGTTAATGGTCATGTCTAACATGTTGTCGGCATGTACTGTTATCCAACCGGGAGAAAGAGCAGTTAAGGTCAGTCTTGGCACGATGGATCGAAATCTTCTCAACCCCGGTATGCAAACTTACTTTCCTTTGACTGACTCAATCCATACCTATTCAGTCAAGCAGGAAAATGCCACAGGCCAATGTGAACCGCTCACAGCAGATCAACAACCCATCAGCATAACTTTCAATGTGCTCTATCGTATTCCTGAAGGACAGGTATTAATACTCTACGAGAAGTACGCCGGTAACCCTTACGAAAGATTGGTTGCGCCTCAGATTCAAGAAGCCTTCCGCCAGGTAGTTTCTGGATACAAAGCAGATAGTGCAACGAAAAATGTCAATATTATTAAAAATTTGGTACTAGGTATGGTGCGAGAGAACGTCAAGGGTCTTGTTGAGGTAGTAGATATTCCTATCACTCACGTTGGCTTGCCTGAGGTCTTGCAGCAGGCTATTGCCCAGAAACAAGTTATGGAACAACAGGCGCAGCAGAAGTCGTACGAGTTAGATAAGGCTAGAAAAGAAGCAGAAATTACAATTGCCAATGCTGAAGCGCAGGCTAGATCGATTCAATTGCAAAGCCTCGCCTTGCAGAAGTCGCCAGCCTTGATTGAGTATGAACGGGTTAAAAAATGGGATGGCCAATTGCCGACGACAATGATTATCGGTGGCGGCAGTTCAGGAGGTTCCGGAGGCTGGGGTTCTCTCATTCAGATGAGAGACATTCCTCGTGAGAGGCCGGTTAAGGAAAACTCGCGTGCAAAGGATTAATCAATCGATATGGTAGCTTTTGAAGTATTCCTGATATTTGCCTTCGCGCTTTTCATTTTTGCTGGATTTACTGCCGCAGTAAAATCGCTTGTTTCTGACCGCACTGCACGCTTGAAGGGCCAATATGGAGATCTTGGCGGTGACCACGAGCAGAATTTGAAGAATCGAGTTTTAGCTCTTGAAGATGAGATTCGCGAGCTTAAGGCCCAAATGCTTGTGATTCAGGAGAGCAGTGAATTTGCCCTGCGCATGATTGAGTCAAAGCGTGACAAAACTTCTTGAGTTACTGAGGTTTGCCATTTGATTCTTTTAGCAGATTTCTACAAGATTGCTGTATCGACCGCCTTTCTGTTGCTCTATCTATTTCCACTTTGTTTCTCGCCGGCTCTAGCGCAACCTGTCAACTACGCTGAGCCAATTTTGCGATCGATTGAGCCAGTGACTGATGACCATCCTGTTATTACTGAGCCCTCTCGCCAGGCGAATAAGATGGCTCCCCTTCAGGGCGGTGCGAAGTACGACGGCCCCATAGAGACGTCAGGAGCTCTGCTAACCGGGCGCGCTGGCAAGGCACCGACACGTACTTACAAAGCATGGCTGGAAGACGCTCATCCTCAGTTCGTGCTCAGCGCTAATACTATTTCTGCCGACCGCTTGGTTGTGATCACAGACAGATACGACCAAGCCGAACGAACTTTGAAGACTTTAGGCTTGCCCTGCAAAACCATGGAGAAGAGAGAACTTGACTCTTACGACTTATCTCAAGCGCAGGTATTAGTGATTGATTGTGGTCCAAAAAATCTTTCTTACCAGGCTGGTATGAAAATCAGAGAATTCGTCTGCAATGGTGGTTATTTGATCACCACTGATTGGATGCTAGATCGCCTTGACCAAAAAATCTTTCCTGGTTACATCGCCTGGAATGGCGCCATGAACACACAGAAGCTATATGATGCTGTGATTGTTGGTAAACACCCGGTGCTATTTAGGCATGCTGTCACCCGTGCCAATTGGAAGATGGATATTCATTGCCATCTCATTCGCGTCATCAACAAAGAGTTGGTGAAAGTGCTGGCAGTAAGCCCGACATTGGCAAAAGATGACCCTGATGGTCAGGGCGTCCTGGCAGTTGTTTTTCCTTTTGAAAAAGGTTATGTCATGCACATGACCGCGCATTTTGATCGCAGCCAGTCAGCTAGCGGTGACCAGATTGACGACCCCGCCCCAGTGATTGGCATTGGCTTGAGGCAGGCCATTGCCATCAATTTTGTGGTGGCTGGTTTGTCTGGTACAAAGCTCTAGGGAATCAGGATGCAGTCGGTCTGGAGAATAGCGGAATCTATTTGAGAGGCAAGGGTAAGGGGTCGCAAAGACTTCTGAATTTGAATGATCTCTAAGGCTTCTGGCTTGCGATAATAACTCTAACGATTTCAGACGGATTGTGCAAAGTGTTGAACCTGAGTAGAGACGTGTTCGGATTGAGCTTGGCCATTGAGCGGTTGCTAAAATGCTCGGCAGTCAAGTTATTGCATGTGGTGTTGATTACAGGACTTATTGTCACTCCCGCTCAAGCCTCCGGTCCTGTCACTCAATCCCAGGCGCCATTTCGAGACAAATGGGCGGTTGTAGTTGGAGTCAGTAGATACCTGAACCATTCACTGGACACGCATTATGGCGCCAAAGATGCATCAGATTTCGCCCGGTTCCTGGTTGAGAAGGGCAATTTTGCACCCGATCACATTCTTTTGCTTACCGATGAGAAAGCATCAAGCAAGAATATAACGGATGCTATAGGGGATCGCTGGTTACCCTCTCGTGCACAACCAGATGATCTTGTAGTGTTCTTCGCTTCCTCTCACGCACGAGCGGATGAGTATTCGCCCGGTGATGGCTTCCTTTTCGCCTGTGATACGGATCCTGACAAGCTGTACGCTAGTGGCGTAAAGTTTGGGGACATTATCCGAATTTTTAGTATGAGAGTACATTGCAAGCAAGCCGTTCTATTTCTGGATGGTGCAAGCAGCGATATGGTGACACCAGCCGGAGCGGGGCAGATTATTGTCAGTTCCAATGCGAAAGCCCAGCAAGCCTGGGAATCGCGTCGCTACGCAAACGGTGTATTTACACGACAGTTAATTACCGCGCTGCAAGCCGGGGGAGCAAAAACAAGATTGAGTGATGCCTTCCAGACTCTTAAGCAGCAAGTGGAAGCTGAAGTGAGATCAGACTTTAAAGTCGCTCAAACACCGGTGATGATCAGTCGTGGCTCCAGTGCTGAGCTGGTATTGACGTCGGCTCCGCTGCAAGCTGTTTCAACAAGTCAGGGCGGTGAAAAGGCAAGCCTCAATGTCCAGACTGCTAAGGCTCCACCATTACAGCAGCCGCCAATTAGGAAGCAGACTCTTGAAACAAGGTCGAGTGAGTCTGTAAAAATTCCTGCCAAGACTCAGCCAATTGTTGTAAAAGAGCTCACTGCTACGCCAATTGCTCCGAGTACTAACCTGTCCGTAAAAGAAGATACTGCGACGCCGGACACACCAGTTCGTGACAAGTGGGCTCTGGTGATCGGGATAAGCAAGTTCAACAATCCAGAGTACAATCTCAAATTTGCAGACAAAGACGCTCGTGACTTTTATGACTTTCTTATCAATGTTGAGAAGTTTCAGCCGGATCACATCAAACTATTGCTTAATGAAGAGGCAACTAGGGCGAATATTATGAGCGCCTTTGGCAGTAAGTGGTTGCCCTCTGTGGTTGAACCCGGCGACTTGGTTGTGATCTACATTTCTACCCATGGCACACCGGCTGATGTAGATAGGGGGCACAGAAATTACATAGTTGCATGTGATACCGATGCCGGTGATCTCTATCCGACCGGGGTAAATATGGACGAAATCTATGCGCGGATTAAAGAGGGCGTGCAAAGCGAAAGAGTGCTGATTGTTCTGGATACCTGTTACAGCGGCGCTGGTGTGCCTGGTGGTAAGGGTCTTGTGCGGTACAAGAATTTTGACTTGAATCAGGTGCCCCTGGGCAAGGGGCATTTGATCATTAGCTCCAGCAGCAACAATCAGAGATCTTGGGAGAGTAAATCAGGGACTAATAGTGTATTTACGCGGCACTTGATAGACGCTCTCAAAGCCAGTGATGGTAAAGTTGACGTAGTCAGTGCCTTCAACAAGCTCAAGGGTGCCGTTCAGTGGGAAGTGAAGCGGGATCGGGGTGAAGAGCAGGTGCCAGTGCTCGGCGGCAACTGGAGCGGCAGGCAACTGATTCTCTCGGTTCCCGCGCAGAGCCCGCGGAGCATGAAAGACTGAACGTTTTTATGAAGAATGCTGTGTTTTGGCACTTTTGTTGTTTTTCAGAACTAAGTTGTCCAGTCTAGGGCAAGTAATAACCTAAGCTTCGCCTTCTAACATGTCATCTCTCTGGTAGTCGTTCATGCGCGGGTCACGGTAGTCACAGCAAAATTTGCACCCTCGTTTACTGAAAAAATTAGTAACACTGCGAAATCATCCAGCAGTTGCTAAATTGGCGATTTGCAAGATCTTCAGCACGAATCCAAAAGTAAAGCCGGCCTGCATCTCCCCACATCATCTCGGCTTCGTCTTCACTATCGATCTGCAATAGTAAATTCCACCTATCTGAAGACTTTTCTAGTTTCTTTGCGCGTGGATCGTTATATCCCGTGGAATCTCCACAATAGAGACCGTTGGTAACTAGCTCACATTCAAGCTCCATCTCATTTTGAATTGGCTCAGCGTGACCGAGTAAACGATGGTGCCCGCCAATTGCCTCTAGCAGATCATAGTACTTATCAGTCTCTTCCTCGGACAAGGCAATTCCTTTCAGCTCATATGGCAGTGTAAGCGCAAGCTCAGCAGTAAGCGGGCAAGAAGAATACTCAAGAACAGCCACTGACTTAGAAAATATTCCAAACAATTTCTTCTCGGTTTTCGCTGGTGGTGGCAGATGCGCCTTAAGATGGTCAATTTCATTTTCAAAGTAGAAAACCTGGAACCCGCCTTTGTCATTTGGATCGAAGCCCCAAACTTCGTTGTTATAGAAGAAAGAAAGCAGTCCGCAATTCGGAAGTTGCGCGCCTTCAAGTGCTGGCACGTCGCATAAATTGATCTGGGCGATAAATGAAAGGGGCTTTTCGTCTTTTGTCGGCCAAACAAAATTTTGTGGTGCGTCTGGCTTGCCACCAAGTTTCGATTGACTAGGCCTAAGCGCCTCAACTGACTTTCTTCCTGGAATTAGTGCGGCAGCTGTCTTTGCCTGCGACAACAATTCATCTTTGAACTGAGTCAGACCATGCCTATCTACCAGTGATTCAAGATTCATTCGCATTTGAGAGTTCATCAAAGAAACTTGCTCCTCAGGCTGACTCACTCATTTGTTAGATCTATTGGACCTGTCAGAGCTAAAATAGTTGTTTAAATCAGATGCTTCCAGTGAGTCACCTCTCTCCGCGAAATAGAGAGAACCAAGATCTTTTACTTGTCGGTAACCTTGAGGCAAGGCAAAGTTTATGGAACCTATTGTTTTTGTCTCGCATGACACAGGGGTCATCATTGTTCCAAATACTCCTGCCTGCAATTGCTTGACCTTAATTGGTAGTCCATATTGGCTAGGTACGCAAAAGAATTTGCAGACATAGTCAATTGTCTCTTTTGCGCATGGTGGTTTTGGTATTGACCAAAATTCTATGCTAGGACCGGCTTTGCTGTCGTCCTTTGAGCTGTAACCTCGATAGTGCACACAGGTCTGGTTTGCCAGTCTTTCTTCGCCTAGGTTAGTCACTCGCACAATCGAAATACGATCAATTCCGTTGCGCTTTCTATTAACCCAATCATTAGTTGCCGTATTTAAGTAGCAACTATCCTCAGGGTGCACCAACTGAACCTGCTCAGGTTTGCACGAATTCCAAATAGAAGAGCCGGTAAAACACTTAATCACTACTTTCTTAGGAGCAATGAGGAAAGTGACATTGCCAAACATACTGGTCTTGGCCTTTAACTCAATAAAACTTTCGGGTTTAGTTGTTTTTTTGACCGGTGGTGCAGCCGATGATGGAAAGGAAAATGAAAGACAAAGCATTAGAGAGAGAAGCCCAAGTGCCGAGCCAGCCAGAGATCGTACAGGCTCGAATGATCCGCGCTGTGCTTGCTTGACAAAAAGATGCTTCGAATTCATTGCCCCCTACCTGAAACTCTACTCGCACTTATACTTGTGCTTCGATTAGTCAAACTTAGGTTTAAATTGCTCGTCTACCGGAATTTGATAGCCGTTGGCTAGTCGATTCGTTTCATTAGCCAGACCCACTACCGCCAAGAGCTCTGCATACATTTCATCGCTCATACCTTTGGCTCTGGCTGCAGCAGTGTGAGAGTGAATGCAATACTCACAATTATTAGTCACGCTCACCGCAACATAGATCATTTCCTTAGTGAGTGGATCTAATGCCCCTGGTGCCATTACTTGTTTGACGTTAGACCAGATTCTTTGCAAAGTAGATGGTGAACTGGCTAAGACCTTCCAGAAATTGTTAATCCAGGTAGATTTGCGAGCAGTTTTAATCTCGTCAAAAATTAGCTGAACTTCAGCAGATGCCGCACCGTCCTCGACCATCTTTACCATGACCATGGGTATCACTCCTTTTTGCCAGCAGTAGAATAGCAGAGTGCCTGGCGTTGTCGCTAGAAGTGGAACCAGAATAATTAGCCTGATTTGCCTTCAATCGAACTTGTTATTCTTAGATGGACCATATCGCCACCCCCATTTCGGTATGGGACACTGTAATATTCAGTACACTCACCAAAAACTAATCGAAGACCCTGAAGAAGAATGATTGACGCACTGCTGGATATTTACAAAACCTATCGCCCTGAAGCGGCTGTTGCCCAACAGCGCAATGAACAACTGCAATCACTGAACAGTGAACAATTTGCTCATCTGGAAAAAGTTTTGATGCAGCACATTTGTTCAGGAGATGAAGCCCGAATAGCAATTGCTGAAGATGTAGTATCTGACCTGGTGATGCAGACTAGCTACAGCGTCGACATTTTACTAAAAGCGATGCTTCAAGCCAGATACTCACCACTTGATCATTTATTCAGAGCAGCAGGGCCGCAAACTGAAAACGAACTGTTCGCCATGTTGAAAAAAAATAGCAAACCTGAGTTGGTCGTGCGATCCCTAGCCTGGATTGACAGTGAAAATGTTACTGCTCGATTCACTGATTGGCAGCGCGAACAGACAATAGCACTACTGGACTTCTACATGTTCAATGCCGGCTGGGAACTTGACGCAAACTACCAGAAGCGCTGGCTGTATTCAAAATCGTGTTTTGGCTTAAAAGCTGCATCTAAGCAAACTGAGAGATCGGACCCAGCGAGCTTGTCCAGTAAAAACGAGAAATGCCGCTGGTGTGATAGGCCTCTGTTCACACTTACAGACTTTCCAACAGTATATTTAGAAAATATCTTCAGCCTAAAAAGTCCAGTACCCATTCTTTCGATTCCTTTTTGCATGTACTGCACACTTTTCGAACCTGTGCCCATGTGCCTCAAGCCTAGTAGCGACGGCCGTGATGGCCTGGTTGATTTCAGCCCGCACATTGATGCAGACAAAAACATCGAACAACCTAAATACAAATTAGAAACAAGTGGTGGCATTTTGCACTTGCAGATTGCCGATGGTATGAGAGATGCTTTCTCGGCCGTAGATAGTGGCCGTAGCTATAATATTTCGCAAATAGGAGGCTTTCCCACCTGGCCTCAAGATGCAAATTATCCACATTGTGTAGAATGCGGGCAGACAATGCTATTTTTCATGCAGTTTGAATCAATGGATTTCCCTTTGTTGCAATACGAAGGTGTCTACCATCTTTTTGTCTGCCAACGCTGTCCAGCTGAATTTGCAGTAGAGCAAAGCAATTAGTATGCTATCGAACCAGGAGAAAATCATGCCTCAGGTAATTGTTTATTCCGGCCCATTCTGCCCGTTCTGCACTAAAGCAAAGGCGTTGCTCGACAAAAAAAATGTCGACTACCTCGAATACAACGTCAAGGAAGACGACGAAAAACTAAAAGAGATGCTGGAGCGCTCAGGCGGCCGCAAAACAATACCTCAAATATTTATCGACGACCGTCACATCGGCGGTTGTGACGATCTCTACGCTCTCGATGGCGCCGGCAAACTAGATGAGCTGCTCAACCGAACTTAGAATTGGCTTGGAACTTACAAAGCCACCTAACATCGGAAACAGGCTTCTGCTTGCACACTATTTGCTTCCACTTATTGACTACTGTAACTCTTTCTTTCTGAAACGCCATATGGAGGCGCTTGAAACCCTCAACAAGTGCCTGGCAGTCTGCGTCACTGCCAAGAAAAGATATGGGCCGTACAGCTAGCCTTGTGGCAAATTCGGACGCGGGCCCCAGTAGCTGCAAGCATTGCATTTCACCATGTTGTCGGCAACAGTCCAGTCGCAGGCCGAAATACAAGTTTTCGACGACCGAAGCTTCACTTCCACTTCAAACGGCCCTTCGATTAACGTTCTAAAAATTTGTTCGCAGAAAGAACATCTCATTACCTGATAATTGCCCTCGACACCGAGCACCGGCCCGTAATGCTTGCTGCCGCATAATTTTAAGTCGAAATCGTCCAAAGAGCTTTCCTGAGTGCGCTAAAACTGAATTGTATCGGCACAGATGAAGTTTGGCTAGCTACGGTGATATAGAGATCTCGGGCCAATCGGCTATTTTTCAGAGTGCTTGTGACAAATTCCTCAGCAGCTTTGCCGAACTTTGTCGGTTGACCTATACTGAATTCTTTCAAGGTGGGCAGAAGTGCTGGACAACCTCAAGAGAAGAGCATTCGAATATTTTCGTCACGAGTGGAATCCAGCCAATGGCCTGATCGCCGACAAGAACCAACCTGGCTCTCCTGCCAGTATTGCAGTGCTCGGCATGGGCCTCACTGCTTATGCAGTCGCTTCTGAGTGCGGCTTGATGTCGCGTTCTGAAGCCGTTGCCCGAACACTTGTTGCTTTCTTTACCTACGCGTTGAATGGCCCTAGGCACTGAATGGTGCCGAGACTTTCGCTCACGGCTGGACGCCGGAAAAGAAATTCCAAAGATACCGCTGGAATCGAAATTATAGCGAGGCAATTATACTTTACGCACTGGCATTGGGCTCACCAACGCATGCCGTGAACCCTAAGGGCTATCAGCAGTGGACAGCTACATTTGAGACCACTAAACTTTACGACATAGAATGGTTGCACGCCGGACCGTTGTTCATTCATCAAATGGCTCATCTGTGGATTGATTTTCGCGGCATTCAAGATCAGTTCAACAAAAAAGCTGGCTTCGACTATTTCGAAAACAGCAAACGGGCCACCTATATTCAAAGACACTACGCTGTGGAGAATCCCAAACACTTTGCCGATTACGGTGAGTATTGCTGGGGCCTAACTGCTAGCAACGGTCCAGGGCCATCCCGTCGCACTATCAACGGTATTAAGCGAGTTTTCTACAACTACAAGGCCCGCGGCGTTCCCCACGGGCCAGACGATGGCACAATTTCACCATGGGCTGTGGTGGCATCACTGCCCTTTGCACCAAATTTAGTGCTTGATACTATTCATCACATGATAGAAAAGCTTGGCGAGCAAGGTTTGGGTAAGTATGGATTTCAATCAAGCCATAACCAAACCTACAGTGGCTGGGTCTCGCCCTGGAAATTTGGATTGAATAAGGGTGCAGGGATGATCATGATTGAGAACCATCAGTCTGACTTAGTCTGGAATTTGATGAAAAACAGTCAGTATCTTAAAAATGGTCTTTGCGCCGCTGGCTTCGACGGCGGATGGCTGCAATAAAGCACCTGTAGGCCAAAAATTGAGTCAGACCGTCCGGCAAAGCGCTATAGACGATCATTTGCTCAACTGTTTGAAAGATTGCCTACAGCTTTGGGCCGGTGTCTATAGTGTATAGGTGTCAGCAATGGAGAAATATGTGAATGCGAGCAGCTCGTTCTACATACTTATGCTACCTCTCAATTTACTAATCATCGCGTCCTATAATTCCCCTCCGCCAAAGAAGAATAATATTAAACAAAGATCGATTAAGCAGGTTGATGAGGCCGCCCCTGACTCTTCGCCCATGAATTGCCAATATTAGTCTGTAGTATTTCTGTAGGATGATTCTCTCTAACTGAACTAACTTGGGGTTAAGAGAACCGCTTGGCTAAAAGTAGTGGCACTGGAGAATGAAAACTTGAAATATGAAGCTAGCACGATGAACCAGTCCTCACCTCCAGAACATAAGTTAGTTTCGGCGGTTATCTTTTCTGACCATGAAGCGGCTTTGAAGCTGCTGACTGACGCTGGAGGTGCATGCCAGGCGCGGCAGCTAGTAAAACAGGCAGAAACAGATAGCAGGTCCTTACAAATAGTCTCCCATTCGCTGGCAATTGATGGCAACAGGGAGACCATCACTGTCATGCGAAGCAGCGGTAGAGATCACCTTCCTTTGGTGAGTCTGACTCAAATGAAGTGCGAAAAGTAGCCTAGATCTACAAAGTGTCACCTATTAAAAGAGCGAGGGGTGATTGCCTCTCGCTCTTTTGCCTGAAGATCATTCTCTTTTAGTAACAAGTTCGCGCTCCTAAGATTTTTTGTCGACAATGGGAATTCTCCCATTGCCAGATTTTTTATTGAACACTAGCATCGCGCACCTTGCTGAACGTTTGATTGGCTGAGTGTTTAGTTGTTGGATTAGTGTTCGAGGTCAGGCAAATATGGATTTATGGGCTACTGTGCTTCTTATCACCGTCATGACCGGCATCATGGGCTGGTCGATTGTGCCGTTCACAACCGCAGTTACTTGGTACTGCGACTGGCAAGATGGCGCAGAGATAAATTGGGGTCTGGACACTGCATTTACAGTGGCAGTACCTTTTGCCTGGCTCTTCTCAATCTTTGAAATTATTCTGCTCTATGCTCAGTAAGGAACTAACTGCCATTCGTTGTTACTGCAATTATTCAGACTGCGGCGAATCAGTTGCATATTTGCTGAAGATATCTAATAGAAGCCGTTTTTGCGTTGACCATTTGATATTCCGCTTTGAGAGAACTCTTTGAATTATGGTGCCTAAAATGATTATTCTGATCAGGTCTATTACTTCTGGATCATCTATTTTAAGTTGCTTTGAAAGGCGGGCCTTGGTGGCATTCGAAGTAAAAACGCTGTTGAAAGTGGATAGCATTTTACCATCGGCCTCGCGATAGGCATCGACATGTATCAGCAGAATTTTGGCCCAGATTTCTTCGCTCTGTTCACAGCCCTCTATCAGCTCATTCAACCCTTCTTCAAACGATGTTGACTTTGGCTCAGTAGCAACTTGTGGACTGGCACCACCGACAGCGTGATACTTCAAAATTGCTTCGAATAAGCCTAACTTATTGGGAAAATAGTAATAGAGGGTTGCAGGCGAAATTCGCAATGCTCTTGCTAAATCACGCATACTAAGAGCGGCATAGCCTCTTCCCGCCATTAGCTCAAAGCTCTGCTGTACTAGCTTTTTTCTGTACTCATCGTGATCAACTATTTTTGGCAAAACTATTCACCTACTCACTTACAATAAAGCACTCGCATACGGTTGCGATCGTTTGCACTAAGTTCAGTGGCGCTGCTCGAAGCAAAATACATCACATCATTGGGATTAGAGCTGTGGCCTAGACCAAGACTATGGCCTATTTCATGCAAAGCTGTGGTGTAAAATTCAGTCTTGTCAAATGTCTTGTCGTTCAATTTGATCAGAAGAAATATTTTTGATGTACGCTCGCCTGCGCTGTTGCGGCCACCGACTGTAACACCACTGGCAAAAGAGTGAACTAACTTAGATCTGTCATCTGTCCATTCGCAGGAGAGATCACTATCGGTAGGAAGGGCAACAAATCTAAAGCTAAGGGCGCCACCGCTGGCAGTAGCCCAGTCATTGAAGGCCTGCTCGACGAGTTTGGCATAATCCGGCCCGTCCTTGGGTCTTGTGCCGCCAGCTGTCCACACTATCTTGCTGCGCCAAATATCGGGTACGCATACTCTCACGGGCATGCGCGCTTGAGAATAAGCGCGAAAATCGTTGTCGCGGTCAGTGCCTTTGCCTGCTTCTTGCGCTCTGATTCTTTTGAAATCTTCTGCGTAATATTTGATGGCGTCCCTATAGGTACTGACGTCGGCAGCATTAGGAAAGCGCTCAACATAGAGTTGCCTTGAGGCCTGTAGACCTTCTAGATCTCCAGCTTCGGTTTGGCACCACATCAATCCTTTTAGATATTCGGCATTAGTTGGGGCTTCTGCCACAAGTGACTTAAATTGAGCCAGACCATTCTTGTAATCTTTGGCCTTGGTGAGAGCCCAGGCGTAGGCACCTTTCTTCTTGCTGTCAGTTGGTGCAGCACTTGCCTCTGAGCGAAATATCTCTAGCGATTGTGAATCTACTCCGGCCTTTGTTGTGCTGGCCGTTCGCATTGTCAGCCGTATTCTCAATTTTTCTGCATTGGCGAGCGTCCCGGCATCATGAGGAAAACGTCTTTTAATGTCGTCAACAGTGGCTGTGGCTCTTTTGAAATCACCGCAATCGGCATAGGCTTGGCCAAGTTGCACCCAGGCATCTGCCATTGATGGGTCAAGCACCACTGCCTTTTGAAAGCACTTCCAGCCTTCTGGATAGCGCTTCAATTCAGAGAATGCTAACCCTAAGTCGTATTGAATAACGGCGTTGTTAGGATCTAAAGCGGCTGCCTGCCATAGTAATTCAGCACCTCTCTGAATATTACCTGTGCCTTTGAGAGCAACAGCTTGATTTGTCAGGTCTCTTGCCTTTACTTGTCTCTCATAGCTTACTTCCGCGCCAAGGGCCGGTGAAGCTAATGAGATTGATATGAGACTTGCTAGGCCGATGCGTAAGGTTTGACTCGACACAGTTTTCTATTCTCAGAACGGAATATCCGGCAATTATAGGTGATTAGTTGTCTTCGTCTAGCTCTGGTTCGATCACTTTGTCGCATTCGGGGTCGCGAGGTTTCTCTGGTGCATAAATCATTGGCCCCATTCCGCCGCTTTGTATGGTGACAACAGCAGGCCCTAGCAATGGCATTATCATATTGGCTACGCAAGCAAGACCAGCATTAATCATAGCTAGCCAACCAAATTTGAGTTGAATTCTTCTCAGTCCCAATATCGAAGAGCACTCTTGTGTTACCACTGTGCCATCACGTCTTTGATAGAAACGTACGCATAAGTTGCCCTCTTTTTCACTAATCAGCTCGACCGCTTCGTTTCTAGACATCTTGGAGATGTTATAGACGTTCTTCTGGCAGGAATTGCAGAAACGAACGCGTTCGTCTCCTTTCATTTTTGACCATTTATAGGGACATTGAAATGGTACTGACAGAGTGAATAACTTGTCGTCAGAAAGTTCAACCGGTTTTGACATTGGGTTGCTCCAAAAGAAAGAGATGGCAATAAGGTCGCCTTATTTGAAAATTCCCATGGCTCAAATCTAACTAACCGAAAGGATCAAAACAGTCACAAAGCCTGACATTTGTAGTTCTGCCAAGCAAAAATGAGAATTAAGATTAGTAATTGCCAAAACCACTTTACATCCCGCAAGATAAGCTATACAGTCTTGTTTGGCATTTAATTTGATTTCTGTATTCAGCTTTAAGCTACCAACTTACTAACGGCTCCCCACGGCCCCACTTATTAATCTCCAAGGGAGAGAACTCATGCTTTCTTATCTCAGCGTCAAGCTAAGAGAACTTGCTTCTCGCAATCGATCAAAGCACAAGGCAATAACTTATAAACGAGCTGTTAATTATTTTCCGAGCCAATCGTTGTCACACCAAGCGAAAACACCACTTACTATTTCGCAAAGGCTGCCGCTCCTACCACAACTGATAAATATTGAGGCGCAAAAGCTGTCTGGTTGTATCAAGACCGAATCAAGCCGGTTTAAGTCACGCTCAGCCCTGCTTCTATACAAAGGGCAGGTAATCGCAAGCGTTTATGGCAGCAAGAAGAATCCGCAACAGTTGTTTGGGCCAGAAGCTTACAACATGATTTTGAACGAGCTTGGTTCAGTTCACGTAGATTTGTCCAGTTATGTTTTGCAAGACGAAGTAGTACTGTCGGCAGCATCCATGTTTCATGGCCAAGTTTTCTATCCAAAGCAGAATGAAGATGCCGTAGCTGCTCTTTCTGAATGTTTAGACTATATCGATAGCTTTGCTGGTCCGGCCTCGATTGCTGTAGTTGATAAAGAAGGCAATGCTGTTTGCTTGGTTTATGTTTTCGGCAATGGTGTGCTCGGCATCAATTCGCTCAACTCATCGGTCGGCGAAAAGGACATTAACTCGCTCTGGCAATACTTGAAGAAGAATCCAGAATCACAGATCATGGCTAATTCAATCATTGCCGATAATGTCTCTGTCTTGGGCCTGACATTTAGTCTGATGGGGCATAACCGCAAGCACTCAGTACCCTGTGCAGCAGTCTGCGACCCTGAAGTTGCTAACCTGGTTTCAAAATATTCGTTCAAGCCGACTGATAGAGCACCAGGTGTGCAAGTAGATCGTTTCATCGCCACCACGGACAAGATTGCAAAGAAACCCAAAGTAGCGCTCGGCTATTCAACTTCGTACGACATTCACCATACTTCTTAGGGCTTAATTCTTAGACCTTAACTCTTAGACCTTCGAGCGTTTATCGCAGCTCCGGCCCAGCTGCCAGCCAGCGCCATGCTTAGAGCGAGCAATATTGCCACTAGGGTAAAGCCGGCCTTATCCCAGCCATAGAGTACCCAATCTGGAGGCAACGAGCTGAAAGGACCGAAAAGCCCAGTGCTTGAATTAACATGGCTAGTATCTTCTAAGGTTCGGAGTATAGAGGCAATTACCGTAAACCCAAGACCGAGAAACAGTGGTGCCTGCACGCAAGTCGAAAGTAAGGCACAAGCAGCACGAGAGCTAGTTCGACTAGCCAATGATAGAGCAAAGCTCTGGCCAAACACAGCAAAGAACAACATACCAGCAGATACGAAAGCAGAGTCGATGGTTGGCGTGCTATAGGGGCCAGCCGAGTGAAAGTCGCCCGAAACCACCGATACAAGCACAAGGGCAAACAGCGCAGCTGGAATGCCGAGAACCCCAACCGCTGACTTGGCCAGGTCAGTCGGAGTAAAAGACCTGGGTAAGGCCTCTCGGCAATAACTAGCTATAGTAGAAAGGCCGAGTATTAGAGCTACTGCTAATGACGTGACTAAAAGCCCAGAGACAGGAGTAAGATACGCTACTGCCGTAAGTAGAATCAAACCGCCCACAGCAAAGGTAGACAATCCTACTAATATGCGCCGAACATAGCAATTTTGGATCAGCAAGGAATACCAGAAGGCTAAACCTGCGCCGATTGCCACTATCACACCAGTCATGTGACTATCGATCAGGCCCCTCATAAAGACATTGGCGTCTACACTATGAAGCAGATACGCAGCTTCAGACGAGAATAGTGTGGCTGTTATGAAATTTAGCATCAGGGCAAGAAAAGCAAGAAGAGCTCCGGTATAGGCAAAAAGAGCAGCACTTGCTCTACAAAGAAGTGATTGTTTGGCCACCAGTGACTTTTCTCCAGCAGCCACACATGCGTTTAGCCACACTGATTCTTTCGTCTCAGGATTTGCCACCAACTCGGCCAGTGGCCTTAGGTCTTTTGGTAAACTCTTTAAGTGCTTAATACTATATGGTTTTTCGGAGCAATGAAGAGTAACGCTCGGTTGGCGCTCACAAAATCCCTTCCAGGCAAATTTCAGACTTAGTTTATTTTGATCAGTTTCTTTCATCAAATACACTGGTGAACGTGTATTTATTATGCCCAATCAGAAGAATTACTCGTAGCCAAACTCGCTAAACAACCAACTTCTATACTCCCCATTTTGCGCTTCCAAATCTTCACGAGTTAATAGTCCGCGCATCAGTGCTTCAAAAATCAGCCTGGTGCGTGGATTGTAAATCTCAACACCTGTGCTCTCCTTAAGATACGAATCTTCGCCCTTTAGAAGCTTATTGAGTAGGTTCGAAAGTCTGTTCTGCGCCCCGCGATAGGAGATATGTTCCTTCTGAGCTATAGCTTTATCTGTGAGGCCAATAGCTATATCCATAAGCGTCTCGAATTCAAGGTCGCTGATGGCGCTTGATTTGTCGCGTAGCCGATGACGTACTTCCTCAACAGTAGTGGTGACATAAGGTAAATCTTCGACAATGATAAGTTCGAAGGCTTTGGCTAGAGTGCTGTCATTTTCACTTTTCAAAATGTATCCGTGGATAGCTTCCTCAGGTACGATTTTCCCCAATTCACGAATGTAAGCCTCATGATCATATTGAGACCAGAATAGTATTTTAAGAGTGGGCAGTTCTTGCCATAACTCGGCTGCTGCTTTAATACCATTCATGTTTGGCATGGCGATATCCATCAAAATGAAGTCTGGCTTGCTGCACTTAGCCTTACGCACAGCCTCGGTTCCGTCTGCAGCTTCTTCCAGTTGCTGGATCGGTATTTTATGATTCTCTAGTACTTGCTTCAGCAGCTCACCGCCGTGCTGGCGAAGTGTTGTCAAATCTTCGGCAATCAAAATCTTGATACCATCGTTTTGCAGCCGACTTATACTCATTACTATTTTTCCGTTATAAGTTCAATTTTTACTACAGTGCCCTTGGGCTGGTCTTCTTTTAAATTGTCGCTCCAACTTATTGTGGCCCCAATGAGATCAGCGCGCAAGCGCATATATCTTAAACCTCGAGATTCTCCACGCTCTTTTACAGAAAAACCACTGCCGTCATCAATAACGCATAATACTAGCCTTCCCTCTTGACCTTCAAGATTAACACGCACGGTCTTAGCCTGGGCATGCTTTACTATGTTATTTATGGCCTCTTGGGTCAAGCGAAAGAGAATCAACTCTTCAGTCTTCGTCAAGTTCTGCAAATGTTTGTCATCTATTGTCTTGAGAAAACGCCCCTGTAAACCAGCCTTGTGACAGCAGTCTCTTGTGAGTTGATCTAGAGCAGAACATAGACCAAGATTCTCAAGCACTGAAGGAAAGAGGCTTTCCATAACATCTCTTATGTGTCTGCCTGCAGTATCTAAAGACTGTTCGATAGAGTCGATGCTATCTTTTTCTATCGCAGGAGAGCCTGTCAATGCAATAACTTTAGACTTGATCTGCTTAATTTCATTCAAGACTTGATCGTGCAAGTCTGATGCTAATATTCGCCGGTCTGCTTCATCTTGTTTAAGTAGCGCCAGTCTGGTTTGATCGAGTTCAGCGTTCTTGATTGCCAATTCAAAATAACGGCTTGTTTGCTGTTCTTCAGCTGTCTTTACTTCTCTAGCCATTAAGCCTAGAGCAAAGCTAAGTGTGCTCGCTATTAAACTAGCCAGCACACTTGCTGAGCCAGCCAATTGTGCTGACAGCCAGGCGAGCAGTATACCGAGAGCGGACAATTGCAGAAAAACAACGATAAGAAACTTCGACTTAACTCTAATGGCGGCCTCAAAAGAAAGAAAGCTTATCGCCACCGCGGGCAGTACTAACCAGTGGTTTGCACTGTTACCGGTTGTCCTGAAGGCAAAGAAAGTTGATAGACCTTGGTCGAATCTAAAAAATGCATTACTAGAGGAAACAGCAATAGCCGCTGCTAGAGCCGGTAAAACCAATCGCAAGAGATTAGTTTGCCGGGCCGGTGCCGGCTGTTTAGCGTTCATTTTTTAACTTGTTTAACTGAATCAATTTTATTGAGGTAGAATTTTGATAGCCAGTATTCTACTGAATTTACAACACCATGCTTGCTGACAAACAATAGTTTGTCACGAGCAACAGACAGGTCACCTCTGCTGTATGCTTCAAGGCCAAGAAAGGCTTGGCACTGGGCTAAATCGTATGTACTATTTTCGGCGCGCTCAAGTACTTTTTCTTGGCTTTCTTTGCCAACAAAAAACTTGAAAACAGTATATGGCCAGAACAGGTGATTCAATTTTTTTAGACTCAATTCGCTTAGAGCCTTAGCTTGAGTGTGCTGATGCGAAAACTTAAAAGCCAATACTGTCAGGCAGGCAGCATGACCTGCGAAGTCTGATTTCCATTGAGTGCGTTCCAACCAATCACTGGTGTTCATGGCTGAAGCACCGGGATTGTCTAACATCAAGTAAGCGCCTGCACGGTTGACCACCGCATATTTGTCGTCACTGTTTAAGGCAAGCGCCCGATCAAAATCAGCAATAGCCTGCTGCGGTCTGAAACTACGAAAATAGACGACACCGCGCACCGTATAGGCTAGCGGGTTCTTGCTATCAATTTTGATGGATTGGTTAAGATCATTGATAGCAGCATCATACTTTTTAAGTTCACTGTAGGCGGTGCCTCTATCAACAAGCGCACCCGCTGAGTTAGTAGCTTTAAGAGCCTGGGTAAATTCGTCAACTGCTAATTTGTATTGCTCTCTGTTGAGAAAGTCTTTGCCGACGGCATAATGTCTGTCATACTCCGCAGATGCTTGGGCAAATGGCATCGCCATCATCATCGTCAATGCGATGCAGACGGCTGCCGACACAACACTATTGAAAATCTTCATGGTTTTTCCCTAGACGCCACTCGCCAATTCTAGACCTCTAGAGGCTAAAGAGGTCTAATTATGAACCATATTCTTTAAGCGATATGTTACTGCTACTTTACAAGCGCCACTTGGTTATCGGCCACCTGCTTCATAACCGTGGTTATGGGTATGAAATTTATGGCGTTTGTCATTATTCTTGGGGGCTGATGTGCAGGGTGGTTGGTCTAATGCAGACAGTGATTGGCAGCTAAAGCGGCTCCAGCATGATTCGGTCAAAACTGTAGATAAAGCCTTGCAGTCTATGCGTGGAGTTCTGCAGGAAGATATTATTGCCCACGGTCAAGAATACGAGAAGATGTTTGGCAAGTCTTCAGCGCAGTATAACGAGTATCTCAATATGGTTATGGAGAAGCTCGAACAGCTCGGTGTTGCTCCTAAGCAAGTAATAGAATGGCTGAATCAAACTGCCGCAGATGGTACAGTTCCAGTTAGCCAGTATGGAACGGATCGCGATTCGCAGTCAGAAACCATTCCTCAGATCAGAGCTGAGCCAATCCCCTTTGACCAACAACTGCAGCCACAAGTCGATTTCGATAGTTTCGCCAGGCTAGAAGCTGCAGCCTCTCAAGCATTGGCCGTTGGCTCAGTTCAACCGCTTCCATCGCCAGCCCTGCCTTTCTCAGCTTTCCCCTCATCTCAGGTGCCAGCTCCGCTGCCAACGCCAACCTCCTTTCCTTCATCTCAAATGGAGAACCAACCTCCGGCTCAAATGGCGGCTCAAGCACCGGCTGCTATAGCCCAGCCGACTTTTCAATCTTCATTGCTAAGCAATTCTGCAGCATGGGGCTCTCCGACACCTGGTCAAACACCTGCCAAACCCTCTGCTGTTGCGGAAGCATGGGGTCTAGGGAATTCTGCAGAGTTGGAGGTTCCAGTCGGCTCTAAATCATCGGCTTGGGGCCAATCGACAGAAGCGCCACATCAGTCAGACGCTGCTAAAGTCAGCTCTAGTTGGGGCAATACAGAGCCCTCGAGCAATAGCCTGAAGTCAGCTCTGGGCTCTGCCGCCGCGCCTGTTGTTCAACCTGGCGCTTCAAGACCTGCAGCAACGGCCGTAACAGAGTTTAATCATGAGACAACTTGGTCCGCTGTGCCAGCATCTGAATTGATCTCAGTTCCCGCTAGTCATGAGTCTCTTGCACCGTCCCCAGCTGCAAAAGTGGCATCGTCATGGGATGCTGAGCCCGAGCCTGTTTCTCCAGATATTCCTCAAGTTCCTGCTTGGAACGCTGTTCCAGCTCAAGTTCCAGTTGCAATTCCAGTTCCAGTTCCAAATCCAGCAAGTGTGCCTCCACAACCAGTTTGGAATGCTGCTCCAGCGCCCCCTCAAGAACCAGTTTGGAATGCTGCGCCATATCAAGCTCCAGCGCAAGTTACTGCTCCAGTTCAAGCTCCGTTTCCAGTTCAAACTTCAGCTCCAGCCGCTATGCCGCAAGTCACGGCGTGGAACGCTCCTCCGGCGCCAGCACCAGTATCAACGCCCACTTCTTCCGTATCTTCGATAGCTACCGCTGATGCTGTGGCTGCTTCAGGGGCTTCTCCAAGCGCAGCAACAAGCCAAGCGTTCACCCAGTGGGGGGCACCAACTAGCGTGCTGCCTCAAATCAGACCACCGGCCCCCGTCGAATCTCCCTGGGCGACTGCTGCTGCCGCACCTTCACCTTCACCGGCACCTTCACCGGCACCTTCACCGGCACCTTCACCGGCACCTTCACCGGCACCAACAGCTGCTTCTGAGCCTTCCGGCCCAAGTGTCGCCGGCTGGGCTCCTCCAGTGCCGCTGCCGTTAGCAAATGCACAAGCGACTGCTGCTGCTGCGCCTGCAACAGTTCCGGCTCCAGTGCAGGCGTCGGCGCCGGCGCAAGCATTACAGCCTGCAGGTTGGCCGACCAGTGCACCATCTTTACCAGCTCCACAAGCTGCCACAGCTACAACTGCTCTAGTATCGGCTCCAGCAACTGCTTCTTTAGGACAGATCTCAGAAACACCTTGGACGGCAGCAGCGAATTCTCTTGCCGTTGAGTCTCAATGGGCAGCACCGTCTATCCCGATTCCCTCCCCCACGCTAGGGCCAGCTCTGACACCATCAGCAGTCATCACCGGACCAGTGATGTCCCCAATATCAAAACCAGCTCCATTGACACAGACCACAGCTCCGGCGCCGATTGCAGCTCCAATACCGACTGTAATGCCAAGCACCTCCTCTTGGGGCGCGGTGCCCACTCCTGTGGCTGCCCCAATACCAGTGCTTCCCGCTGCTGCGGCTGTAGCACCATCGTCTCCGTGGGGAACTGTTCCTGCTCCTGTCGCGGCTCCAATGCAAGCGGTAGCGCCAGTCGTCTCGGTTGCGCCGGTGATACCAGTAGCTACGCAAATGCCAGCAAGTAATCAATCAGCAAGTAATCCAGCGACACGCCCAAGTTTTGGCGGTTGGCCAGCCGGACCTATGCCAAATCCGTATGCAACTCAAGACGCACTGCAAAAGCCAAATCCACAGCCACAAATGCCACAACAACAACAACAACAACAACAACAACTAGTGCAACCGGCAACAGCAACAGCTTCACATGGCTGGACGCAGCAACCAATGCAAAACAATCCTATTGCAGCGCCCCAATTTCAGAACGCGGCCTATGGGAATGGTGCCAATGGAGGTAACGGTGCCAATAATTACCAGAATCAGCGACAAGAAGAGCGCGAAGAACCAAACTATGATCCCGCCACAGCTTGGGACTGAACATAAGCTATGGCAACAGTATCGCCATCTTTTCTACAAACTGTTCTGGTGGCAAATAGCCTGAAAAGCGGGTTACTAATTTGCCCCCTTCATCAATTACTAGAATCGTTGGAAAACCGCTGATTTTGTATGGTTCTAAGTCAGATGAACTGAGCCGGGCGTTGAGTTTAAGCCAAATAAAGCGATCAGCTAACTCTGCCACCACACCGGGATTCTGGAATGTCTCATGCTCAAGGCGATTACACCAGCTGCAATTGTCTGCATAAACATCTATAACAATTAGCCTGTGCTTTTGCCGAGCTGCATTCTTTGAACTTTTCAGATCGGGCTGCCAGGGTAGATAGCGCTTCGGCGTGGAAGTTTTTCTTTGCGGTCGAGCAGGACAAGCGCTAAATATGTACGGTCCAATCAGTGAAAGAAGTAGGGTGATAAAGAAAAGTCTTCGCATCTATTATTCAGCAACTTGATTTTCACATAAATGCCTAACTGATTTGGCACCATCGCTAATTGATTGAAAATCAGGATGGGCCGAAATTGAACAATGATCATCACTTTCTACTCCGGCTTTAAGACTATCAAGGCGGCGGCGGATGTCTTTTAAAATTGATGAGCCAGCCACTTCCTTAGCAAATGGCAACCAAACTTTGGGCTCACTATAAGTGCTTAACTTAACTTCAGTTCGCTCACCATTGCCAAGGGGCGTTAAAACCCATGACCCTTCAAAGGCTTTTAGTTTCTCTGAGGAAAGTAATGCAAAATCTATCCGTCTGTATGGCGTCTCAACTTCTTTATAGGTGCAGTGCGCATTACCTATGACTGGCAATTCACTGAAGTGTTCATCCATTACCGCTATGCCGTCGTGATTTGAAACTACTTTCCTTCTATGCGGTTCTTGAACTCTTGAGTGGAGTATTGCCTCAAAAACTGCTTTGGGAGAGGCATCTATCACTACACTTGACTCAACGCCCCGGTGCCCCTTTGGCTGGGCAGCAAAACCAGAGCTGACACTATTGCCTAATGCAGCAGATAGAAAGAAAGTGAGCAACAATTTGTTTTTTCTAGACGTCATAAACCTAGTTCTGAAGTATCAAAAGGAAATCGCCATAGAGCGCTAAATCGGTCTGCTTGATCGCCACTAATTATTGCTCATTGCTAATGATAACTGGGTACTGGGAATATTTAGGAGTTTTTAAAATAGCAGATGTCAGCATATAGCTAGTTGATACACGGGCTGATAGCTCTATGCTGCCTGTAGAAGAAGCTCACAGGCTTTTTGCACTATTACTTAGTCTATGTCTCGTGAGTAATACTATAATGGTGTCGAACACAGAACAATTGAGCGTTGAGGATAAACCATGACTAGGCCCTTTATACTTTCAAGAGCACACTCTTTGAAAGTCCTCACTTGCACTGCTTGGTCTTGGGCTTTAGGATACGTCTTACCAGTGTTGGCTCAAAAGACACCTGCGGGTCAGGTGGTAGCAGCTGAGGTAAAAGGGCTGCCAACTCATGAGAACAGTGGATTTCTCGAAGCTTTGTTTACCACTATTAACTACATAACTGGTATAGCGCTCGCCGGAGCTTTGATTTTCGGATTGATCTGGCTACTGCAACGCCGCAATGTAAGCGATGATGTAACCAAAGATGCTTCGGCTGACTCAGCTGCTGATGAAACTTCTGACGCCACCAAAGAAGCAACCACTGCGGATACAGAGAGTGCAGCAAATACAGAACCTGCTAAAGACCCAAAGGACTCTGAAGAGACAAATATTTCGCAGAAGGCAGAAAATTCTGAAAGTACTGAAGAGAAAGCTCAATCCTAATTTTCGCCCAAGTTTGACAATTTTGCTTGGGCAATGGCACCAGCTGAATTCGGGTCTGTAAATCGCATAGAAATCGCTACCATCTCACCGTTGTCAGTTGGAATAGTTGTGATTCTCAGTTCTACTTCGTCTTCGTCAACTTTAGTTGTGAACTTCTTGTCTTGAGGCTTAACGAGCTCTTGGGGATTAAGGCCGGCAATCACTTTATACGAACCAACTAAAGCACCATGTATCTCTAAGGGCAGCATACAATCAGCCAGTAGCTCTCCATGGAGAAAGTAGCGCAGCGATACGCCACTAATGTCGGGCTCTAAATGAATATCTGAACAACGCTTTTGGGTAGCTTTCCCGATAATTTCATGAGCCAAGAGCATAACCGAAGCATTCTGTGCTTCCTTCATGCGATTAATATCGGTTTCTTCTTCACTGCCACCCAGTTCAGACTCAACTACGTCTTCAAGCAGCTTTCGATTAGCATTGACATTTAAGGCACCAAGGCTAGACTCGATAAGATGACTGGTGACACTAGCGACTGCCGCTTGCATAGCATCTTCTGCCTGGGCAACTTGCTCCCTCGCTGTCGCTGCAGCTGCCGCTGCTGATGTGTGCAGAGGATCGGCACCAGCTTTTTCTACGGCAATAGACGGTGACTCTGCCACCATTTCTGGTAGCGTTTTGGGAACCGACTCAGGCACTACCGTTAGTGTTGGTTCTGGTATAACTTCTGCTACAACTAATGACTTAGTCTCGACAGCAGTGGCAATTGTACCAATCACTTGGTCGACCACTCTGTCTAACACCGAAGTTATCTGAGGAAGGCTTTGTGCCGCTGCTTCTAGCTGTTCAGTGTCCGATGTAAGCGGAGAAATAAGTTCTTGCAGAGATGGCGCGCTCGATGTCACTGCCAGTGGTGTCACAGCTGCTTGTGGTGTCACTACTGTCGCTAGAGAGCTGGACATATCGTCATCATCGTCGTCATCGCCAAATAGCGATTGCAAATGTTTTTTAGCAGGCACCCGAGGTGCTACTTTTTTCTCAAGGGCTTCGGCTTGCGCAATAACACTGGCCGGGAGTGTGAACTCTTCACTGAGCGACTCGGTTAAATCACTACTTGTATCAACAATATCTTCACTAGCAAGAGCAGCAGCTGGAGTCTCATACAGCTCTTTCATACAGAATTCAAATTCGTCAGCGGTGCAGACAAGCTGCTTTAGATGACCGCTGCGCAATTCTACCCGAAGAGTATCGAGGGCAATTAGATCATCTGGATTAACCATGGCTATAGTGAAGTGAGTGCCAGTGCTAGCCACTGGAATAAGTTTGTGCTTGTATTTGGTTTCAAGTGAAACCGAATCAGCAATCTCACGAGCCGGTACATTTTTTGATAGCGAGATAAAATTGACACCAAATTGAAGCTCTAGTGAATCTTTGAGTTGGTGATAGGTAACCAGACCGAGCCGGTCCAAAATTAATGTCAACCGATCGCCTGACCTGGATTGCTCCTCCATGGCACTGGCGAGCTCTTCAGCGGTAATTATGCCGATGTCGACCAGTAGGTCGCCAATCTCGTTACCACTGACGGACATCGATTCTCCTGGCGAAATGGTTGTGGGGTTCATCTGTACGGAAATCCGATGGAAATACTCCATTCGACCACAGAAGATCGAACAGGTCTTATTATTAGTTTTCCCGGCGAAAAATGCTGCTAAACCTGAGCTTTGTTGAATTTGCTCAAAAACTTACTGCTTTTCCAGTAGCTCTGGGCACAATTTCAATCAACGGTTTTGTCGAAGTTTGGTCAGTGGCTATATCAGCCACTGAATAGTGGCAATGCTCGTGGGCTCCAACAAAGTCGATGTTGACATCGCCCATGCCAGCGACAAGAGCACGGTATGCCTCTTTGGCCGCAGATTGATCAAAGCGACTTAAAATTGCCGTGGCATAAAGCCTCCCGGCGGGACTGCCATTGGCAATGATCCACTCAAGGTCCTCTCTAGCAGGAGCACCGAGCTTGATAGCCGCACTGACAGAGGGAGCTAGTTTGCCGCTCCTAAGGCTGGCTTCTTCTAGCTGTTTGGCTGTGGCAATAGCCGTCAAAGCCGGGTTCATCTTACGGCTAAGGGGCTGGTCTTTCCCCTCTGAGCTTTGGGTCATGCCAGGCGAGGCCGTTCCGGTTAAAGCATTGCCTGGTAAAACAGGATCAATTTGTGCATGAACACCAGAGATAAAGCAGAGCGACAAAGTCACGACACCTGAGGCAATATAAGACTTGCTTTCAAGATTCATGTTGCCGCCCTGCTTAGTTCTAGTTGTAGCCTATTTGTATAGAAAACTACTTAACGCCCAATAGTTCCACTTCAAAAATCAAGGTGGCATTTGGAGGAATAGCGCCAGCAGCGCCTCTTTCACCATAACCAAGATTTGGAGGAATGGTCAATTTGCGCTTGCCGCCAATTTTCATAGTTGCTACACCTTCGTCCCAGCCCTTGATTACTCGACCAGCCCCTAGTGGGAATTCAAACGGCTGATTGCGATCAACTGAGCTATCGAACTTGCTGCCGTCAGTAAGCCAGCCAGTGTAGTGCACTACAACTGTTTGACCATTTCTTGGCATGGCACCTTGCCCCACGACCATGTCTTCGATTACAAGACCGGTAGGGGTTGTTGTTCCAGTTTGTGTCATGGAATTTGCTCCGATTGTATTAACGTTACTTGATTGTGCGCCACTGTTAGTAGTGGCGACGTTGCTGGCTCCCGCATTAGCATCCACAGGTGTAGAAGCATTTGAGCAGGAGGTTGTTGACAGGCTTGTTAGACCTACCAGGGTAAGGGCGAGAAAAGTTGATGTTGGCGCTAGTTTACGCATTTAAGTCCTCAAATTGAGACCACGGCAAAGTTATAGCAGACCTAGGCGAGATTGCCATTAAAGCAGATTTTCGTAGTCACCCCATTTACGACGAAGCCACATAGTTAGATGATCTCAAGAGTTAATAATAAGTAGTTAGATCTGATGCCCAAGTTTAGCGACAACTCTGAGTCAAAAAATACAAAAGCCCACACAGGCGATGTTAGCGAAGCGCTGTTGGCATCTTTGGCTGGAAATAGCGAAAAATCAAGCGCCACTGACAAACCTGTGGGATTTTTCACCAAGGCTGAAGTGATTGCAGCAGGCACTTTGACCGGTATGGTCAACCACGGTCTCTCCGAAGCTATTAACAACCCAGCTCGTTTTGGCACTGAAATAGCTGGCGCTACTGCTCTTACCCTGGCCATGAAAGGGCCAGGATGGGTAAAGCTTCCGGCCTTAGGGGTTGCTGCAGTCGGTACTGCTGTCTTTGCAGGCCACGCTGCTGAAGCCACAAGTAAGGCCATTGGCATTTCGGACAGAATGACCAACAATAATCTCAACGAAAGCAAGGCTGCCATAAGCGAAACACTTGGCCCTTTGGCCTTCGACGCCGTGATGATGGTTGGTGCTGGACATCTTGGCTCACGAATGGCCACCAACTTGCCTAGGACATTCCCTAGTCATTTAACTAATTTAGCCGACTCAATTATGCCTAAGCTGTCCTTCGAAATGGGCCCACAGCTGGCGTTAGAAGGTGCAATGAGCGGAATTCCTTCTGCTGGAACCCGGTTGCGTTTCAATACTCCCACTCGCCATGAGGCAGGGCTAAAACCCATGCCTGAGAACACTATGGCCATGGTTAAGCATGGAGAAGCTGGCGGCGCAGTCAACCGCGAAATAATAAAAGAGGGCTACAAGATTCTTAATTTCAGGGGCACCCGGGGTGAAGACGTTCAGCTTGTGGACAAGATGCCAGCTCTCAAACCAATTGAACTGCTCCACGGTGACCATTCAATATCAAGAATCAGCGCCAATGGCAAGGTAGTTGTCGCTTTTCCTAGTGGCGAGGCCCGCATGCTTGACCTGGGCTTGCCAATCAAACGTGTGACAGTGAGCGAATATGCTGGTGGGCAGAAACAGTATCGGCTTAACGAAACAGTCTTGGCCAACATGGAAGTAAATAACGTTAATCATGAAGTTAAGGCACTTCTAGGCAACGGTGATCACCTTCATATGGTGGACAACGTTCAAGGTGGCTTCATGAATTTCAATCACAAAGATGGTGTGCAGACTTGGATTGAACACTCTGGTCGCATGGTATTTAAGCTACCAAACGGCCATATGAGCGAAGCCACTATTCCTAGTAAATTAGCCCACATTAGATTGACTGAACGGCCTGATGGCAGCAAACAGTTTCAGTTCCTCGACCCAGAAGGTGCTCTTCTTGCGCATAAAGTCGAGCTGCCAGCCTATACAGCCAAAGCCAAAACTCTTGATGAAGTTCCTCAGTGGCGACAGCTCAATAACTATCTGGCTGGTCGTCCAGAGAATAGCGGCAGACCCTTTGAAATGCATCGCGTTGAGCCTGATGGTGGCGGTATGGCCCAAGGCCAGCGGAGCATGGAAGAGTCTTTCCCGATTTGGAATCCTCGCTTTAGGCCAACAACTGTTGGAAGGCTTTTAGATGAGCAAGTTGCCGGAGTAGATAGAAGAGTAATGCGCGGCAATGATTTAGATAGCCCTGCTGATATGGCTCTAGCACAGCAAAATCACGGCTGGATGGTAAAGCGTTATCTCAGTGGCCTAGACCGCCAGGATGATTTCTTCGGCAACTAAGTCTCTTTATCAGCAGTAAATTGAGACGATAACTGCCCTGAACTGTCAGCACTTAATGTCGGATTGCTGCATTCTTTGGATACATACGATCAAGGCTCTGGCCGTATGTAAGAGGACCGCGCATGGCATCATGGATTGATTCTTCCGCAGCAAGCGAAACTATTGAAAAGGTAGAAAAGGCTGAAAAGACTACATTAGGCCAGCTAACCGCTGCTGATTTTGGCGTCTTCTGGCCTGGCACTCCAAAGTTTGAGCTGCTGCCGCCTAGCACGGCCGATCAGTACCTACCTAAATTCGATGATTTTATTCAGCAAGTTCCGGTTGGGTCACTCAACAAAATTAATAACTTTTACGACTCCATAGACACCAACAACAGGAACAGCAGCAACAAATGGCCAGTTGACCAAAAGAAGATGGCAGAAGCGGCGAAGCAGCTTAATCAAGCCTTTAATTCTAGTAACTCTTATTCACCCTCGCGTTTGTTTAGCAGCTCAAAAACAGGCTGGGGTTATGACTTTAATCAAGCCTACAAAATTTTAGAAAACAAAACTGCAGAAGAAATTGAAGCCATTGACGATATTTACGCCAAAACCTACGGTGTCAAATTCGCAAGTAAGGGCGAACATTTCGGCATCAGCAGTCAAATGCAGCGAAGTGCCACAGCCGCAGAGATTGGGCGCTATGAAATGCTAATGGATAACAAAAAAAGCAATGATGTGCCTCAAGAGTTTCGCGTCACGGGAAATCAATTGCTCAAACCAGACAGCAGTTTAGAAGTTGGTGAAGTTAACGATATAGAACTAGGAGACCGCCACTATGGAGTATACGTTCCTAAAAACGCTGACTCGCGAGCACCCGTAGTCGTAGCTATACACGGTGTAACTGGCCCTGCAGGCGGCTCGCCGCGCGAGAAGCTGGGCATGGTTGCTGCCGCTGAGTTGACAGGTAGCGTCGTTATTTTCCCCTACGCTAAGGTACAAGATTTGGACGCTGGCACTGTTCTCAATAGACTGAGAGTCAATAACGGCGCGGTCTGGAATGTTCCCGGCCGGATTAACTTACCAGCAAAAGAGAATGCTTCGTACAGCGATGTGGACTATCTTGATAGCGTTATTAAGGACGTCAAATCGAAGGTCAATATAGCCGATAAGGTGGGCCTAGCTGGTTTCAGCGATGGTGGTCGCTTGGCGCAAATCTATGCTGCCGAAAGACCCGACCAAGTAACGGCGATTTACAGCTCACATAGCACCTGGATGGAAGGCGAAAAATTACCTGAAAGCCCAGTGCCAATCAAAATAGTTTTAGGAACGGATGATCGCACTCTACCTATGACTGGTGGCATGGGTAGAGTGAGCAAGGTATTAGACTGGTTGGTCAAGACCAATCTTGATCTCTCAAAACCGAAAGAGCAACAGCAGGTCTGGTCGCAAGTAAATGGCTGCGATACCAATCCAAGAACGGTGGATTATGGAGACTTATCTATTGTTGACTACAATTGTAAAAAGGCACCAGTGGTGGTCAATATCATCAAAGGTTCGCAGCATGCCTGGGATGATCCAGGCAATATGACCTCGCCCGCACTGCAAAAAGTATTGCACGCTACGACAGTGGGCACTCGCAGCATGGGTATAGACGCTCAAAGATGGCTCAAGCAAAACACTGACTCTAGTAATGGCATGGCGATACTAGCAATAAATTAGATTTACGCTTAGCCGACAGCATCTTTTAAGGCGCTGTGAGCGGCAAGATACTTGGTAGTGACAGTCAGCACCTTGGCCTCATGAGTCAGCCTATCGTGGGTATCTTGCAACTCTAAAAGAGCTTGCTGATCTTCAGGCACACCATACATGGTGCCGGCCACCCAGTAAGAGAGATTAAGGGGGTCTGATGGCAAGTCTTTAGGTACTTCTACACTCTTGTCTGTGAGCTTGCTACTTAAACGTAAAATGTCTTTGATTGACTCAAGCACTTGCTTTGTCACAGGCTCTAAATCTTGGTCAGCAGGCTCGTCTTCGAGCCACTCGACTTCGCCCTGCAGATAGGGTAAATCTTCAATGGTGCGCAAAACCTTAAAGCGTCTTCGACCTTCGGTCATTATGTTCAAACGACCGTCTGGCAATTTTTCACATTCGATTATTTCAGCTGATGAGCCAATGGTTGCCGCCTGAGAACTATGTGGGTCAAAGAGCAAGACACCAAAGAGCTTGTCTCCGTCCATGATGGTTGAGACCATCTGTCTATAGCGAGGTTCAAAAATATGCAAAGGCAATGGTGAACCAGGAAAGAGCACCACATCAGGAAGAGGGAATAAAGGCAATATTTGTTTCTTATTGGGCACTTGATTCTCCAATTCCGAAATAATTCTAGGTGCCCTGTGGTCTCTGACCACCAGCATGAGCTGGCCTGGCTGGTGTATATGAGCAACACCCTGGAGCACAAAGATCGGGGGCCGGCCCGAAGCAACCAATGGCCTTTCTCTCAGGCACAGCTGAGTCAGACACGTTATTTGATTCTAGCCTTTCTTCCACCAGATCGGCCATCATTCTTGCAAACTTACTATTAGTACCAGCAGTACTAGTGCGTACAAATTGCATCTCAAGCTGCTGCGCTAGGTCTTTGGCCTCGGTATCAAGGTCGTAAAGAATCTCCATATGGTCTGAAATAAAACCGATAGGATGAACCAGAACATGCCTCACACCAGTACCCTGCAATGCTCGCACATGGTCGAGCACATCAGGTTCGAGCCACGGTTGAGTTGGAGGGCCACTGCGGCTCTGGTAGACGAGCTTGTAGTTGTTTATACCCAGAGCCTTGGCAGTTAATTCACATGTTTCAGTCAGTTGTTTTACATAATCACAATTGTCAGCCATAGCCATGGGTATGCTATGGGCGGTGAAGGCTACATGCAGGACTTTTTGATCTGCCAGAGAAAACTGATCTAGGCCAGCCTTTACAGCTTCAATATTGGCCTCTACGAACAGTGGGTGATTGTAGAACACTCGCAATTTATCAAATTGAATATCGGCAGCATCGGCTTCAAGTTGGGCCTTCTCTATATCTTCTCTATACTGGCGACAACCCGAGTATGAGCTGTAAGCAGAAGTGATAAAAACAAGCGCTTTCTTGATTCCATCGGCTTTCATCTGCTTGAGTGTATCGGCCAGCATGGGATGCCAATTGCGGTTGCCCCAGTAAACCGGCAGCTTGATGGAGCGCTTATCTAGCTCTTGCTCAAGCCCTTCAATCAAGCGCCGGTTCTGACCATTAATTGGGCTGACACCGTCGAAGCGCTCATAGTGGTGAGCAACTTCGAGCATGCGAGCCTGAGGCACGTTCTTGCCCCTGAGCACATTTTCAAGAAAGGGCATAACATCGGCCATTCCCTCGGGGCCACCGAAGGAGAGAAAGAGAATGGCATCGTAATTAGTCATGAAACACCCTTTTTGACTTGAAATTGTTCATGGAGCTTAGCTTACTGCTCGGCTTGATAAGAGGTCTAATACCTCACCTTCAGCGGGGAAGCGCCCTAGCTTGGCCTTTGAGAAAATCAGCTCACCATCTACTTCTATTTCGAAAACACCACCGCTCGATTGATGAATCTTGGTGGGGTAATCAAGTATTCTTGCGATATCGGCTGCCAAACTGACAGCCCTAGATTTGTATCCTCAAGAGCCGCAGAAGGTAATGGATACTGCTGGTTTATTTTCAGTCATAGTGGTCTCCTAGTAGACTAGTTGTTTGATGCTTGGCGATTTAAAATCGTTCTTTATTCATGCTTTATGGGATAAATAGTAGATTCTAAAAAGCCGTTTTGCCCCATAATTTTAGCTCAGAAAAATCACATAAATAATGAATAGAGTACTAAGTCGCACCTGCACAGCCCTGTCTGCCTCTGCTGCCCTGCTGTGGGCGCTGTTGCCGACCTCAGCCTGGGGTGCAGTCAATGCAGCCGAGCCTCAGTCGATCAACCAAAGGCTGCCACTTTGTAAAGTTAAACCCCTGGCATCTGTCTCGGACAAGTTGCCAATGTTAAACAGCAACTGCCCTGAGGTGGTGTCTGGTGAAGGCATTCTAGTTTCGACTCTGAGCGGTGTGGGCAAAGACGTGCCAGAGAACCACCTAAATTATCGTTTCAAAGGCGACTTCGCCGTTTTCTTGCATCACATCAACAAGCAGACAGAAGCTGAGGCAAAGAAAACTCTCTATGTAAGCTGGGTTGCCTTCAACCCAACTAGTCAGGCGGTTACCTTAAGGATAGACGAGCAAAGTTCGTATCTGAGTCAACCAGATGCCCCTTTTGTTGAGCGCGCACCTTTAGCTGTAGATGATGAGAACAGACTCTACTCTGGCCCAGGCGACAGGCTAACCGCCGATTATATTCATGGCCAGGCTAAAGTGGAACCGCCCTTTTCTGTTACCGTTCCCCCTGGAAAATTTGCTGTTATTAGACATGTAGATGTGCCTGTAGCCGATTTGAAATTTCACCACAATGGCCGCTCATTTTTTGCCCGCGGCAATATAGACGGTGCCTTGCAAATGGTGACTGTGGCAACATTCTCTGAAAGTGGCCCGCCAGAAATGAGCAAGCTAGCGACAATTTTGAAAGATTCACTTATGGCTAGACCAAGGGAATACGAGAAGCTCCGGCCCACTCCAAATGATGCTAGTGGCCGTTTCATATACGGACGCGTTGCCGGAGTGCAGCAAGGTGTGCATCTCAATGCTAGCCATAGTTTGGTGCTAGATAAAAGCTCTGACAGTATTAAACGCTACCCCATAGCCTCACTAGCCAGAGGAACTTTCGGCACCGGCGAAATTCAAAGTGCCAAGCTTCTGCGCCGCTACGACGACACCGCCTATAGTGCCCATGGCAATTACTGCGTTGATTACAAAATTGTCTGCAACGTTCGCAACAGCGATTATATAAAACGCAAAGTCTATGTCTATCTGGACTGCCCCCTGAAGACCGATAAGAATGAAATAAAATATGCAGAACAGCCTGAGAAGGCCGTTTTCTACCGTGGCTCAGTCAAACTCTCCACTGATAGTTATCAGCGTTTTTATCATCTTGTATTGCACAAAGGTCAAAACCTTGAAGCGTTAGATGCCTTTGAAGTAGAGCCCGGAGAAAAAATGAGTTTTACTGTTGAGCTACTTTATCCACCTGATGCCACGCCGCCGCAGTTGCTGACTATATACAGCCCTCAGTCAGAGGAAGTAAAGGTGGATCTTCGGCCGGTGTTGGAAGGGAAGTGAGACAAATGAGTCAAACGTTCTATTTCATGCCGATGCTTAAATTGGCTTCCCTGTTACCGGAGCAAAAAGCTTTGGAAGACAAACTTGGGGGATTGCCATGGGGGCTTCCTGCTGAGAAATGGCCTATGTGTGCTATGTGCACACGGCCGCAATCGCTTCTTGCCCAGTTTGTACACGACGAAGAAAGGCTAAATTTAGGAAAGGCTGGCAGGGTTCTCTTCATTTTTTTTCAATGTAATTTCGCTCCTGGAGATTGTGAAACTTTGGATGGTAGCTCTGGAGCAAATTCCTGTTTTGTCCTTGATGCCGAGGAGCTTACGGACAAGCTTGCAGAGTCGCCTGCCAGTGACCTCTCGGTTGAAACAGAAGCAAGAGTTGAAGAATGGATACGAAAAGTAGAAGATTTGGAACAAGCATCGTTAGCTAGCCCTTATAAACCTAACACCACTTTCTCCACCAAGCTCGGAGGCCTTCCGAATTTCATCCAGAATGAAGAGGAAGCTCCTTCTGATGGATATCAATTTATAGGGCAGTTGGATTACTTGTACAACTTTTATTCGACTCTTCCAGCTGCCAACGAAGTAGGTTGCTCTGTGATTAGGTTTGGGAGGCTTCGAAGATCGCAGAAGCCGGATCAAATTAAGTCAAATGCACCGCACTTTATACAAGAATTAGCACCTTCTTCCGAAGTTCGATGGTATTGCGACGGTGCGAACTTTGGCGACGCTGGCACGGGCTACATTTATCTAAAGCTTGAAGATACAACTACCAAAGGTCATTTCTTCTGGCAATGTAGCTAGCGGTTTCATGAAGTTCTAACTTTTTTTCGAGGCACGAAGATGACCAATCAAGAAAAGGTAGCAGGAGCTGTGGCATCCAAGCGAATCAGTGAAAAGATTGCTGAGTTGAGTGATTGGCGAGGAGCGACACTAGCTACGGTGCGCGCCCTCATCACAGAGGCCGTTCCTGATGTTCTGGAAGAAGTGAAATGGAGAGGGACGCCGGTATGGTCCCATGAAGGTGGCATCTGTAATGGTGAGACGTATAAGACCGCAGTGAAGCTGACTTTCTTTAATGGCGCTTCCTTGAAAGATCCGTCTAGGCTGTTCAACTCAAGTCTTGATGGAATTGGCAGGCGCGCCATTGACATTCACGAGGGCGAGAAAATTGACGCGGTGGCGTTCAAGGCATTGATAAGTGAGGCAGTGGCTCTCAATGCTGCGGGGAAGAAGGCTGTGAAAGCAAGTGAACAAAAATAAAGTTCCGCTGAACGGCAGAGAGCCCTGTTTAGAGTTCTTCCATGACGAACGGTTGATTGAGCCTCTCAGCTACCAAAGTCCGGATGCACTCAACGAACTCTAGAAACATTTTATTGTCTCCACCATGGAAGCAAATGTATAACCTATCCTGTTTAATACTCACGCTGACATTTGGCATCCGGGGATTGTTCGATCCATCCCAACGGAACCAATACGAGTCGTAAGTCTTTTCATGGCCGGCAAAGTACGTATGGTCGCGAAACGCTTTATCTATCAACGCCCGATCAGTTTGTTCTAATTTGATCTCATACTCGACGCCCATTTCTTCCACCTTGCTTGTTGCTTCAGAGAATACTTCATACCTATGGACCATAACTAGCGCTAGAATCGTGCTGAGAAACTGTGTAAATTATACGCACCTAAATCAGCCGGGCACAATTCGATTTTATTGCTTTCTCAATGAACTTCACTGTTTCAGTTCTGATTGGAAATTCACCTGTAAAGTCAGTAAAGTTCTCTGCTACAGTGACAATTCGCTCAATTGATTGCACCGCCAATGGTTCTGCAATGCCTGTCTTATTCGCTAACTCAAGTAGATGTTTGCGTGCAGGAGCGCGTGCTTCGCCGCAAATATCTAACTGATGCTCACTGCGTGGTCCTTCGCTGAAGGTTAAATCATAGCCTGGGGAAACCTTCCAGCTGCCATCTCTATCCATGAGGAATGAGAAGTTTTTCGAGTGGTCATCTCGGTTGTTGAACACCACATTGAACACACACCTTTCAAAAGCTTGCAGCACCTCTCGTACATCACGAGTCATAAGCCGAGTCAAGCGCAAAAGAGCAACATAGTCGAGCTGCGGAATTCTAAAGTCTAGATGGGCGGCCCCCGCTGCTGTATGCATGGGGATGCGCATACCGTTCAGGCGGTCGAAGCGTTCAATACCAAATGCTGAAAGCTCCTTGCCAAGGTCGAAATACTCCATAATTGGTGCCCTAATTCCGCTGGCGTTGGCGATGCGTCCATACATTGCTTCCACAGCACACACCTCCTTGTGCTCACGCTGTGCGGGAAATTTGACCAGCATCGGTATTCCAGCACCAGTCTCCGAATTGCACATGCGATTGCTCTGGCGATCGAAGTTCACTAGCACTTTAGGCCGAGCGCCGTGCGGAGAACCGCCTAGCAACACTAATTTGCGCAATAGCACTTCACTCTCATTATCTTGTTCTTCTTCTATTACCTGGCGAACATCTCTGGCAAGATCCAACAATTGCACGTCTGCTAAGGTCAATGTTTCGCCATCGCTTGGTTCGAATGTGAGAGCACCCATGGCCTTATCGCCAATCAAAGCCAGTCGATCTAGCGGCGATATCTGCTTAAGGTTTCTTCCCAGCTTGCGAAAGAGCCTGTCCATCAAGAACATGCCCCAGCCGTCCGGTAACGCATCACTAAATAGGCCAGGCAGTCGATGCTGATGTTCGGGGAAATTACCGAAAGATTTCTCGCTCAGTGCTAGCTTGAATGGCGAGAGTTGTAGACCGCGTTCAATTGCTAGTTTTGAATATTCGAAAAGAAGATCGCTACTGCCATCAGCGAGCACTCCCAGCTCAAATCGCTCGCCCCAGCCCGTATAGATCACGTTCAGCTTCTTCATGTGGAGGGTCTCCGCGAAGCTCGTTGGCGTCTTAGTTCAGCCTGTTCCATGGCCTTGATCGATTTTGGCCGTAACTCAAAGAGATTTGTCATTGAGTCTATGAGACCTAGAGCCATCGCTAAGCGCAAGAACAGGTCGAAGGTGCCACGCCCAGAACGCTCGAAGTTACGGAGTGCGCGCTCGGAAACACCTGCACGTGCGGCTAACTCGCTTTGCTGCAGGTTCTCAGCCAATCGGTGAGCACGAATTCGGTTGCCGAACTCGTGAGCGATCTCGTCAGGTGTAGCTAAATCAAACTGCATATTTGTGCCGGTTATTCCGTTTTTAGGTGCTTAACCAGTAAAATTCTACCAGTTGCGAGCTACCTTGGCAATTGCTTAACTTGCATCTCTGCCGGGCGCAAAATGCTTGGTTTATTGGAAAATGACTGTAATGTATTAAGGGCACTAAGGCAGGTAGAGATTGGCAAAGCTTTTTGCAGAGGCTTTGGCAATCGAGAAGGTAAGCTGCCAGAGGCTATCTAGTCATTTTGCGCCATGCAAAATTCAAAAATGGCTGAGGTCGATATGAGTAAGTTTCTGTTTAAGGTTGCTGATGTTTTTCAAATTACACGCGGCTTAGTTGTTCAGGCAGATCGTCTCTACGATGATTTGGACAAGGACTATGGTGCGGGAGGTCGCCTAAAGTTAACTCGTCCAGATGGGTCAACAGTAGAAACCGACAGTTGGATAGAAAGATTCGTGCCCTCAAATTTTGGCAGGCCGGCGTGCGTTCTTGTAGAGAAAACCCTGAGTAAGACCGATGTGCCGGTCGGAACTGAAATATGGTTAGTCTAAATCGCAAAACTTCGGTGCCTGTGGTCGATGATTTCTGGTCTCAAAGACTGCTCAGCAGCTCGTAATACGCAATATTGAGGTGTTGAAGCGGGTTCCTCCGGATACAGGTGGATAGCATGGTAGATAATCTATTCAAGCCATATTTTAGGGTAAAAGAGACATACGAAGAACATGGTCACTTGATTCTCGTAGCGGATACTACAGACTCGGCTTTAGCAAAAACGCTCGAAGAAATTGAGATAAGACGGGTTGGAAAGCCTGCATTAAGGATTCAAGCCAATTTGATAAAATTCTGGGGGAGAGATCCAAACGTTAGAGCGCCGCTATGTTTAGCTGTGTCAGGATTGAAGCCTCAAGATGTACCTGCAGGGTCTCAAGTGTGCCGCCAGGAGTCAGAGCCCGTTCGGATTGGACGTAAACGATATGAGCGGATAGAGCTTACAGAAGCTGATCCGATCCCGGCACCAAAGCCTGCAACAGAAAAGCCAACCGCCTAAGTGCGGGATGTTGTGATACCAGGTCATTTTTGCAGGCGGCGCCTGCAAAAATGCAGAATTTGGATAACTTTCGGCAAAAGCCTTCATGTAACACCGGTTTCTAGCCGAAAAACCTTTTACCTCGGGAATTGCTGATTTTAGACCAAGCGCCAGCCTCTCACTTCGCGAAACGCTGTTCCAAATAATTACCAATCTCTTCCCTCTGCCACCATTGACCAGTAGAGAAAAGCACTGCTGGTTTAGTGAACTTGTATTTGTATAACTTCACTCTCAAATACTTTGGTGGCTCGCTAAATGGATTTGTTTTGAGCAGTTTTAAAACAGTCTTGTCACCCTGAGCAAGTGCGCTCAAGAAGTGCACAAACCAACGGTCTGGGCCACCACCGCCTTCGGCTCTCAGAGCTTCGAACCACATTTGCCAATCTAGACGAGGCATATAAGGCGCTACTACTGGCGGTGCGCACTTAAGATCGCCCACTTTGTAGTGAAATTCATAGGCTTTATATTCAACGCCGTCATTGCTTCCTTCAATTATCAACTCCGGCCGCTCTCTGGTCATAACAGCAAAGAGGCCATAGGTTGATGACACACCGAAGTTTTGGCAAAGACCATAGACTGCGCCCAGTGGTGAGGGCAAAATAGCGAAGAGGTCACGACCCAATACTGTCAGGCTGATACTAATTGCACTGGCAAATGCAATTAGTGAAAAGGCAGAATAAGCAACTAGTTTTTCAATGATTACCGTCAAACTATGGGTATTGTCCTGAGCGTGTCTATTCACCTTAGCTAGCCACTGCTCAATAAAAGACAACTTGGAAAACTTGAAGAGTCTTTCTAATGCGCTGTCAGTCACTAGCGATAGGCAGAGCACCGCACTAAGAAAATTGAAAAAGCCGTAGTTGCCAGTCAAGGCAATTGCTATCTGTAGCTGGCAAAAAACCGCGGCAGCAAACAAACGCGCCCTTGTTCCGGCAAAGACAAAGAAGGGAACGACAATTTCAATAGCAAGCGCAATAGCGCATGCCGCCTTGCTCAAGCCTAACGGCAGAGCATTACAAAGGAAAGCCAATGGATTTGGCAGGGGCTGAGTCTCGAAGTGATATGTGAGGGCTGTAAGAGAGAGCCAACTCGAATCACTAACAGCTTCGCTGACGATTTTGACAAAGCCAGAAGAAAACATCAAACGAAAAGTCAGCCAGACAAGAGCGATAATAGCTATCTTTGAGGTTCTTTCACTAAACGAAAAGTAACGATTACGCCCGAGAAATATTGAAATGAACCCTGCTTCCAAAAGCAAGATATCCCACTGAAACGACAAGAACTCTTGACCAGCAGAAACAATATGAAGATAGGCCAGATAGAGAAGAAAGAGTACAACCGGCTCTGCTATGCCAAAGAAAAGCAAGCCCGAGAGTAGGCAGCCGCCACTGCAAACTGCCAGAAGCAAGTTATAGTTAGCAACCGGTGCAATACCATCAATTGAATACAAACCCTCGAGCTGAGGCAGTAGCCCGGCAAAAGCGCACAAATAAACCAAGGCCAATAGCCGCAGATAAAGAGCTACTGTCAATTTTATAGGCTGACTGCTGAGGGCCATTGGGCTCACCTAAAGTCTAGATATGAATTGAGATTCTACAGCAGTAGCTCATGGCTTTTGCTCAAAGCCAGGCAAAATCTCTGAGGTGGCCAGGGTAGTTATTTCGCGTGGCAATAACTTTGTCATTGTTTCTTCTCGACCAACAATAATGAGCTTCTCTGTGGCCCTCCCCCAGACCAAGTAGCAGAAATATTGAAACTTCCAATCGCTCAATTTCTCTACTTCATCAAAGAGATCAATAAGAATCACTACTTTTGCAGTTAGTGCCCGAAATTGAAAGAGTGACGTTTCAAGCAGAGCCGCTCTAGCGCTTGGCTTGACAGGCTGCTGACTAACTTTTACTCCACCAGCAAATTTGAACCGATGGCTCTTGTCGCTGCAAGCGCTAAGTATCGCTAGATCATTTGGGCGATATTGCCCTGTACTCAAAAGGTTATCAACAAGAAATTGCACGGCATCGGTCTGCTCTTCAACAGAGCTGACCTCGTACAGTTCAGTGGTTTCATTGCTAGCTAAGAGATCAAGATTGCTCTTAAAACTTACTTTTAAATCTATAGTTGTTGCGGCTTGGGGAACAACGCTATTGCGGTTAAAGGCAAGAAGTTGAGGGTCATAGCAGAAGACGAAAATGCCCTTGGCTTGGTCTTTGAGGCTGTGTTTGAGTGCCCGCCACAAATTGGTACCAAAGCTGTGGCCTTCGTCGACAATGATGGCATCAAACTTTAGCTCTGGATGCAAGCGATTGGCTTCAAGCAATAATTCCGGAAAAATTTCGTTGAAGATTTTTGTGCTTCTGAACCTCGGGGGAGTTAGATTGGCTGTCAATGCCGCTGAATGGCAAAGTGCATGAAATGTTGAGATTGTCAGAGAACCATTCTTAGCCATATCACTATCACTCTTTAATCCAAGCTCTGGTTCAAAGTGAATCTTCCTCTTAGTCTCTTGATCGCGCAGATATTGTTCATACTGAAAGCGCAACTGGGCAGCTAGCAGCCTTGAATGGGTCACCAGTAATACTTTTTGCCCTTGCGACAATTTCAATGCGACCTCGCTAGCAATTGAGGTCTTGCCTGTGCCAGTGCCACCGACAATATTTACAGTGTTGTCTGCAGTAAGTGCCCAGAGAGTTTTTTGCACTAATCGAGGAACCTCAATCTCCGGTGAGATTTTGCTTGAAATCGTCCACTGTCCTTCGCTAGGGCCAATTGGCATAAACGAATGCTTTTGTTGCAGCATGGCTTGATAGAGGCCGGAGTTCTTGAATAATGCCAATTCTTGGCGCAAGATTTGCTCAACTAGCTGGCGTACATTTGATGCCTGAAGACGGGCTTTCAGTCTTATTGTTGCTTGTTTCACTTCAGCAGCGGAAAGTTTGAGTTGAACGGAGATGGCCGTATTGGAGCTAGGGCTATGAATAAAACCAGATCCAGTGTGCCCATAAAAGCCAAAGTATATTTGTGAAATTTCGAAGAGGCGCTTGCCTTCATCTGTAATTGTCATACTCTGCTTTAGGCCTTGCAGAAGGCCTGCACATAAAGGGGCGAAGGCCAGGTGCTTTAGCAAGTTTATTGTAGTGCTATCGCATTGAATTTTCTCCAAGAGATCAATCAATGTCAGTGGCTTTGTGGAACTATAGATAGTTGCGAGCATGCGCTCTAGAGCTTTCAGCTCAAGCATTTGTGCCAGATTCTTTATGATCAATGTCGGTTGTGATTTTACGTGGTCAACTTCACCCAGTGCAGAATCTAAAAGCGGTTCGTGCTCTGTTTCATCGTCAAGTGACGACAAACACGACTGAGCGGCAACAAGGCTACTTATATCCATTGGTTTCTCTCCTAATTGTTACCCAATAATAGGAGAGGTATAGTTTTCAATCACTGTGCAAGTGCACAGTCTTAGCTCACAAATTTAGCTCTTAAATCTAGTCGCTGCTTTTGCTTTTTGACTTCTTCTTATTCTGCGAAGACTCGGCATTGATCATCTGTTCCATTGTCATTGAGCCAATTGAACTAGACGAATCAGTTGCCTTTATCTGCGACACAGGTTTTGTTTGAGGCTCATCTGCTTTTGCGGCCTGTGTGGCTACAGGGGCTGCTGAACTTTTAGCGGTATCTGGTTCAGCGCTTCCTGCCGCAAAATGACTGGCTAGAGCACTAGCCTCTTCACTCTTTCCTTCTTTGGCGAGAAAAGCCCCATATGATTTAAGAAACTCTGCTTGTACTTCCTGGTAGCCAGGTTTAGTTTTGTCAGATTGATCTAGGTTTGCTTGAAGACTCTTGTAGATAGAGTCTGTGTCAACTTTTCCCACAGCACTCGAAGTATTGGCCCATTGCAATCGAGCCTTCAATGCAGCTAGATTCGACGCGCCAAACTGTCGTTCTTTTATTTGAGCAACTTGTTGAAAGCAAGATAAGGCGTCTTTGGGATTACCATTATCGTTATACAGTGCCCCTAGTTTGGCCAATGTATCTAGTCGTTCAAAACTGCCTGAGCCCTGCTTCTTTGCAATATATACAAGAGCATTCTTGTAGCAAGCTTCTGATTCTGAGACATGCTTTTGCTTGGCATAAATCTCTCCCATTAATGTCAACATTGTCGGCATCATCGGGTCGTCGTAGCCCCAAATTGAATTGCGGGTGTTGATAGCTTCTCGCAAATTGGTTTCAGCACCTTTCAAATCTTGCGGCTTGGCTGCCATCTTTGCTTTCGCCTGTTCAAATTGCCTTAGGGCTTGAGCGCCAAGTATTTGTGCTTTCTTCGGGTCGACGGTGACGGTACCTAAAGCATCAACTGAAGTAGCTGGAGAAGAATTCGAGAATTGCGACGGTGGCGCCCCTGGTGCTTCCGACACACTACTTGTATTACTAGCGCTATTGCCCGGAAATTTGTTGCCAATAGAACGATAAGGGTTGGTAAGCATATTGACGGTGTTGCCACTGGGAACCCCCTTGGGCATTGCCATCAAGCCACCATATTCCATCATAGCTTGGGCCATGGCTTGCTCTGGGGCGAACACCAGGCTGGCCAAAAGTAAAGGGGTAAGAGCCATTAATGACCCTGCCTTCTGGAGGCCAAATCTAGCCGTCTTTACTCTCATCTGACAATGCACCTCTGAAATTCAACCAAACCGATCTATAACTATATGCCAATTATCCCCACGGGTTAACAGAGCATGTGAGTTAACCTCAAGCTATATTAACTAAGGGTAGAATGTCCATTTACGTGGAAAATTATATTAGTCAGTTAGACAATCACTTAGGTAGCCATTGTGACTAGTAACTATAAGTCTGTGCGGGTCGGCGAGCTTCTTGTAGATGCTCAGATTATCAGTTCTTCTGAGATGACCGAGGCTATTCAAGTCTCTAAGCGCCTCGGAGTGCCAATAGGTCGCGTACTGATGATGAGTGGCAGTGTGCGTCAAGACGAGTTAGCAGGGTCGCTGCAAGTGCAGCCATTAATCCGCGAAGGGCAAATTCCTTACGATGCCGCAATCAGCGCTTTGAGGCGTGTTCATCAGTTGCGCATTAGTATTGCTGACGCCTTTGCTCAAGAAGACCTTAGGCCAGACATTGAAGACAATCCAGAGTATTTGGGCGAGCTTCTGCTCGATTCAAACCTTGTGGCTCCTGATGATATGGAACGCGCCATTCAAACCAGTATGAGTTCAGGCATACCCTTGGGTAGCGCTCTAGTTTTGCAAGGAATACTCTCCCCAGCGCTGTTCCCTTCGCTGCAACGTATTCAAAAGCAGTTAATTGAAGGAGTTTTGACCCGAGAGGACGGTATTAAGGAAGTGCAAGATACTTTCGTGCTTTGGCTTAAGGCCGAAGAATCAAAAGAAAAAGTAGCAGCTCCCTTGCAGGGTAAAGACACGATTGCTGCCGAAGATACTTATGCCACACCAAAAACCGAACCGCTGCGAGGCAACGGCGGCCATAACTCCTATGGCCATCATGTAGAAGCAACCACCGAGGCTGCCGAAATCAAGGCTGCACCGGCCAAACCATCTGAAGCCGTTGCTGATGTAAGGCTTGTCGATTTACTTAAAAGTGCCGGCGTCTTCAGTCAGGCTGATGTGCAGCGCAATTATGAGGCCATGCTCAAAGACCCTATTCGCTCTGGCCGTTTTTATGTTGAGTTGGGCCTTATTGATGAAGAAGATATGAAAAGAGCCTTGCGCAGTCACGCTTTATTGACAAGAGGCAATCTAACCAAAGAAGAGGCTATTTTTGCGCTCAATAGCTCTAGAACCACTGAATTTGAAAAAAAAATTTCAGGCACAGATAGCGTCAAAGTACAACGCTACATGGATAAACAGTGGCGAGGCAAAGCAACCAAGGTAATTGGTGGAGCACTGTTTGGAGCATTAGTGGCTGGTCTAACATTCTCAAACCGCAAGAAGTAGGTCTCTTCAAACAAATATTTTTATTAGTGCCGCAAATTAGTTCTTCGCTTCTAGGCCAGCGACTAAGACCCTCTCGACCCTTAAGCTTGTTCGATTGAAGAAGACTAAGTCTGCAGCCTTGCCTACTTCTATAGAGCCTAAATAGTGGTCTAATCCGATTGCCCTAGCAGGATTGAGGCTGGCCATTCTGATGGCTTCGGCAAAGCTGCAAATGTTCCAATTGACCATATTCTGCACGGCTTGGTCGAGACTTATTGACGAACCCACAAGTTCGCCGCCTGAGGTACCAATGGAGGCCCTATCGGTAACGAGAATGGTTTTCGTGGCGCCTTTGAGGGCAAAGATAAGAGCGCAAGCAGCCTTATCAAGATGTAGGCCGTCAGCAATAAGACAACAGGTTGTCTCTTGGCAAAGCAAGGCGGCACCAACGGCACCAAGCTTTCGGTGGTGCAATGGAGGCAGAGCGTTGAATGTGTGAGTGATCATGGTAGCCCCATGCTTAAATGCCTTATTTGCCTCTTCGAAAGTAGCGTTGGAGTGGCCCAGAGCAACAACAATGTTGTTCTTTTTCAAAAGCTCAATTGCTTTGCCTTCAGGGTCGCCTTCGCAAGCAGCAGTAAACAAGGCCACGGTTGAATCAAGCAACGGTGCGATGATCTCAGGGGTAAAAGGGCGTATCCACTCTTTTGGATGCACACCTGGTCTTTCTGGCGACAAACACGGTCCTTCTAAATGAATACCAACCATTCGTGAAAGAGCCTCCCGTTCAGGTTGATCCTTTAACTTCTTCTCTGGACCGAACGGAAGCACTCGACTAACGCCCTGACTCTTCAAAAAGGCTATATTCTTAACCAAATGGTCAACATCAGCAGTAATCAGTGTAGGCAAGAAGGCTGTTACGCCTCGACCGAGTAACTCGCGCCTTAGGGCTCTCACTTCACTGACGCCGTAAGCATTAGTGCTAAGACTCTGCCAAAAATCGCAGTCTGGACCACCGTTCATCTGTAGGTCAATTAAACCAGGGGTAACATAACAACCGCTGGCGTCCACTGACTTAAAGGTTGACTCTTGACCAAGTGTGGCCGGCAGTTGCTCTCCGACATGTAGGATATTGCCTTCTTTGAGCCAGAGTTTTGTTGGTCGCTCTTGCTCTGGTGTTACTAAATATCCGTTTTCGATTACCAGCTTGCTCATGACTTCCTTATTCTTGATAACATCAAATGTATGAACCTGTGTTTTCAAGTATTATTTGCTACTTAGAGTTGAAAGGTGCCCTTTATTATCCGTCTACGGTCACTTTATTTTAAATAAGAGAACTAATCCTTACTAAAGCCTAGCTAAACGATACAATTTAGAGATTATGGCCGAACCAAATCCAACTACATCTTCAAGTTCTCTACCCGCATCAACGACCAGCGACCCTGGCTCGTTTACTCTCAAATTGATTGAGCTGCAAGACGCCCTGGTGCAATCGCAAGAGAAGAACCTGATGTTGTCAGCGCAACTTAGAGAACTTGAGCGTATGAGTCGCGACGGCGAAGACTTAAAGTCTGAGCTGATCAACCAGAGCCTCCTTCTTACTGACAAGAGCCGCGAGAACAAGCAGCTTCATCAAGAACTTGGTCGTATAACAGGTTTGCTTGAGCAAAAACTACAAGAAACAGAAGAGCTGCGCGCCACAGTTGTTGAGCTTGGTCATCAGTTGAAAACTCGGGAAGCCGAGCGCGATCTGCTCGCTGTCATGCTTAATGAAGCTGAAAATGCTCAGCGTAGGCAGCAGGCTGATGATTCATTCAGCCAGCAGCAGCAGCATCAGGGAGCTAAGGGAGATACTCCTGGTTGGCTTAAAGCTTTCAAGGGCAAGAACCCGTAGAGCATTTTACAGTAGCTAAACAATTATCTTGGATTCTAAAGTGCAAACTATTTCAACTGAACTTCTCGCTGGTAACAGACGAGCTTTAGCTCGGGCCATATCGGTAGTAGAAAATGGCGGCGAAGAAGCATCGCAACTTGTGCAAGCCCTCTATCAGCATTCTGGCAAAGCACACATTATTGGTGTTACTGGCTCTCCCGGTGTCGGCAAGTCAACTTTAGTAGACGCTTTAATAACTGAGTGTCGCAAAGAAGATCTAAAAGTAGCTGTTTTAGCAGTCGACCCATCAAGCCCATTTACAGGTGGAGCTATTCTTGGCGATCGCATTCGCATGCAAGGACACACACTAGATCGCAATGTATTCATTCGTTCGATGGCTAATCGCGGCCACCAAGGCGGTGTTTCCCTAGCAACTTACGATGCCATTCGCATGTTAGAAGCCTCAGGCTATCAAGTTATTATCATTGAAACAGTTGGTGTGGGCCAATCAGAACTTGCCATCGCTCAGCACGCTGATACCACAATTTTAGTGTTGATGCCGGGCTCCGGTGATGACATTCAGGCAATTAAGTCGGGCATCATGGAAATCGGCGACATATTTGTCGTCAACAAAGGCGATTTACCTGGAGCAAACAAGTCGGCCAGTGAGATTACTGCTTCTTTAGAGCTAAATCATTTTCAGACTTCTTGGCGCCCTCCAGTGATTTTGTCGATCGCCGAGACTGGTCAGGGTATCGATGAATTGTGGCAGGCAGCAAAGGCTCACAAACAGTTTCTGATCGACGAAAACTTACTAGATCAAAGACGCAGTTTGCGAATTAGAGCAGAGCTTTCAGAGATAGTAGCTGATATTGCCAGGCGCAATTTAGAAAATTCGATGGACAGCGATCAAGTGCGCGCTATTTTGAGCAAGATAGTTGGTCGTGAAGTCGACCCACATACTGCTGCCCGCGACCTCTTACCGACTCTGCTGGCAGGGTCTATATAGCCTCTATATGCAGTGCATGAACAAGCTTGATACCACCGGTGATGTGAGTATCTAGGCTTAGATAAAAAAGTGAATTCTCTGAATAGTTTCATATTCCCGCAATACGTCTGGTACTGGGAAAGCCTACACTTCCTTACTGATATGTCATCAAGTTCTAGTGCTAACGCATATACACCAACTATCTCAAGCGGCTTGACGTGCG
>JAGOSY010000048.1 GCA_018062085.1 bacterium
TTGCTGCTTCGCAAGCGGTCATTATGCAAGGCTCTGATTTTGTCATGACTTTCTATCCTGTGGGCAAAATGGTGGTCGCCGGTCTGGCTCAAAATATTTATCCGCCACCCAGCGCCATGTCTTTTGTTGATGCCCCGTTCAATTTATATGTGCACCAGCTTTTGACGTTTTTACCGAAACAGTATGTGGCTGTTTACATGTATAGCCCATTAATGGCTCTATTCTTTGTGCCCTTTTCTTTCATGACGCCACAACATGCTCTGATTGCTTGGCAAGGCCTTTCTATAGTTGTGCTTGCCCTGGTGGCCTGGCTCTCTAGTCGCGGCGACCGCTGGCTGGCGGTTGAGTATTTTTCAATGCTCGCGCTTTTTTGCCCAGTTTTTCATACTCTATTAATTGGCCATCTCGGCATTGTTGTTGGCCTTTTGCCACTGGCTTTGGGCTACGGCCTGCTTAGTCGCGGTAAAGAAGTGGCTGGTGGAATAGTCTGGGGAGCATTACTGCTCAAGCCCCAATTTCTACCGACAGCATTGCTTGTTTGCGGTGCTTTGTTTCTCAGCAAGCGGCCTAAAGCGACCATAGGCTTTGCTCTTGGTTTGCTGCTTTTCGGTCTGGCTACAGTTTTCGCCCTTGGCCCAGACTTATTTGTGCAATGGCTTAACAGTTTTAAAATGTCAGACACTATCTTTGCTAAGGCCGGTTATCAATTTCCCGCTTATATGGTTGTGTCACTACCGGCGGTGATTGTCCAGACCTTTCCGGGCCTAGCTGCAACCAAGATAGTGGCGTACGGTCTGGCTGCCTTGATTGGTTTATTTGCCCTCTGGCGGGCCACGGCCACTCTCAATGGTGCCAAGCCCGCTACTCAGTCAACTGTCGATACTGTAGGCTCTCTGCGCTCTCAGCGAGCGGCTCTTGCGCTGGTGATGCTTGAAGGTTTGTTTGTTTTACCTCTGGTTTTGCCGCATTTTCTGTTTTATGATTTTTGTGGCATCGGCTTGTTGGCTGTGATTGCTGGTCAAGGTCATCTCTGGGGTGAAGAAGCTGGAAGAGTAAAGTTCTTACGTCAAGCAACCTGGTGGTGCTGTAACTTGTACTACCTATCGTTCATGTTCTTGCCTGTAGCAGCGCTTAAGCAATGGTATGCCTTGCTTCTGGTGGCAGTGTTTGCTTTCTTCTTCTTCAAGATTCCTGGTGTGGCTTGCTCGCGAAAAAACGCTTGATTATATTGACGGAAAAATATTGAGCATCAGTAAGGCAAAGCCAGCTCCTTTGGCCAGTGCGACAATGGTCAAAGTAAGTGTTTCTGTTAGCTCTACTACTGCTCCGTAGGTATCGCCTGTATGCCCGCCAAGGCGGGTATTAAGGTACCCGGAACTGATTAGGCCGATACTGCAAGCGGTGGCGAAGACGAGGCCGATAGGCAGCAAGAGTTCGCCTTTTGATGCTAGGGTGCAACCTAAAAATAAAGCAATTGGCACAAGTGCAGCCACGAAGATGTCTTGAGGAAAGCGGGTGGTGTCGTGCCAAACTTTGCCTTTGCCTTCGGTTCTAGCATAAGGAAAGGCACCGATGGCAAAGGTCTCGGCTAGGCGAGCCAGGCACGGGGCAAAGAGAAGAACTGTAATAAGCATGTGAGATGGCAATGCAGCAAGAGCAGCAGTTTTTAAGGCGAAATTGGCCACCCCAACCATTACTGCAAAGTTGCCGACTCGGCTATCCTGCATGATTTCTAACATGCGTTCTTTGCTGCGGTGCGAAAAAATGCCGTCGGCTGTATCCATTAAGCCATCAAAATGAAGGCCACCAGTAAGCGTGAGCCATAAAATTGTGATGATTGTGGCTAATAATAAACTGGGTGCATTTAGCTTTTCTAGAATAATACAGGCGCCTGCGAGTATAGCGCCGATCATTGCTCCGACCGCGGGCAGGTAGATGGCAAGCCCTTTTAGGCTTTCGTCGCTCACTGCATTGGCTGGTAAGAGCCGAGCCAGGGGAATAATAGTGACGTAAGAAGTAGCATGAATAAACTTGGTGAGGATATTCATCAAATTTCTCTTAGGTCGTTCAATTCGGGCAGCTCTGCTGTGTATTCAGGGCGATTGGGGAAAGCGTCAGGATTGTTCAAAACCAGCAGGTGCCGTTTCTGTAGATAGTAATTAACTGCTTCTTGGGTTTCACGCAGAAGTGTCGGATCTGATTCGAGATCACAAGCACGGGCATAAATTTGCTCAGTTATTGAGGCTATATCTTTGTTTGATGGCTCTTGGTGCTTACCTTCCCAAGGCATAACTACGTCGTAGGCTAAGCAGCCGATTATGTCGGGCACTATTGGTAGTGGCGCTGCCGGGCTCAAACCGTAGGCGAAAAGAGAGCGTCTCATCGAATTTTCGATAAAGGCTGCATGAGGGCCGAGAATGTCGGTTGTCCAGCACATCAACAAAATTACTTGGTCTGGTCTATCTGGGCCTTTGTAGGCATCATATTCAACTTCCATCAATTGGCTAATAGCTTTGCTTATGGGCCGAGAGCGCAGTGAATAATACTCCACTCCTTCAGTTTCAATTGATAGACCAGCCAGTAGGCCTCGCAAAATCACTAGCATTGAAGCCACTTGGCTGACGTCATCTCTCAACTCAGTCTGGTCAATATTAGAAGGTGATGGCGAAAAACTCTTTATACCTGGTCGCAGAAGAATGCTACCGTAGAGGGCATAAAGCCAATCTCTGCTATTCAACTGCTTCTTGCCGGCCAAGGTGTCTAAGCGGGCCAGTACCACTTTTCGGTGAGTTAGTTCGAGCTTTTCTTCATCGGTTTGAGCCAGCGGCGTCAGCTCAGCTATTAATCTTCGGGCTCCTTCAAGGTTGCGCTCTAAGGTTTCGCAGACGCACAAGTTGAGCATGGCATCAAAGTCTTCTTTGGCATTGACGGCAAGAGCAAAATATTTTCTTGCTTCTTTAAAGCGTTTCAGTGACATCAATGAGAAGCCCAACTCGTAGTTTACTAGTGGGTCGTCGGGCAGCTCTCTTTGTAATTCTTTGAGCAACATAGCGGCCAGTTCGTGTTGGCAAATTTCAACTAGAGCGTAGCCCGCTTCAAATATTTCTTGGTGGTGTTTGTAGGGTGAAAGTGAGCCGTCCAGTTTGGCGGCAAAATTGTCAAGCCGAGCAGCTACTTCTTCGCGCCCTAACGCTTTGACTAGATCGCTGAAGAGCGACACGGCGCCTTGTTCGTATGGGTTTTGTAGCCAGTACTTCGCTATTACTGTGCGGCACTGCTCAAGCTGGCCATTTTCTAAAAGGCGACGTGCTCGAGCCAGCTCCGAATCATCTTCTGGAGCGCTTGGAGGAGCAAAGCTTGTATCGTCGCTTATTGCCCTACCTCCGTTTGCGAAAGAGCCATAGAGAAAGTGGTGTATCAAAGTTGGTTGGCAAGCTCTTCTGCGTGATATGAACTTCGTACCAATGGGCCTGAGTGCACCATTTTAAAACCAATACTCCAAGCGTACTCACCCAGCTGATCAAATTCTTCAGGTTCAACATAACGCTTGACTGGCAACTGGTCGCGGGTTGGCCTCAAGTATTGACCAAGGGTAAGAAAATCGCAGCCCACAGCTCGAAGATCGCGTAGCACTTCCTTGACTTCTTCAAAGCTCTCGCCGCAACCAAGCATCAAGCCAGACTTGGTAGGAATATTGGGGGCAATCTCTTTAGCCATTTTGAGAATGTTGAGAGAACGATCATATTTTGAGCCAGGTCGAACTTGCTTGTAGAGCCGCGGTACCGTCTCAACGTTGTGGTTGTAAACCACTGGCTTGGCGGCCAGTACGATCTCAAGACATTCTTGCCGCCCTTGGAAATCAGGGGTGAGTACTTCCACGGCAACGCCAGGGATGGCGCCCTTAATGGCCTTGATCGTGCGGGCAAAGTGATTGGCACCTTGGTCTGGTAAATCATCGCGGTTGACTGAGGTCAAGACCACATGCCTCAAGCCCATTTGCTTCGAGGCTTCAGCAATGCGGGTGGGCTCATCTTCATCTAATGGCGCGGGGGTGCCTTTATTGACAGCACAGAAGCGGCAGGTGCGGGTGCAAAGTGCGCCCATCAACATAAATGTAGCGGTACCTTTAGCCCAACACTCGCCTTTGTTAGGGCAGCGGCCGCTTTCGCAAATAGTGTTGAGCTTTTGTTCTTTTAAGATTGTTCTAGTTTCGCGGTTTTCTTCAGTGTTTAGCACTGAGCGCTTGACCCATTCTGGTAGTCGCAGTGGCTTCTCTTCGTAGCCTTCACCTTCTTCTCTTCGCCCTCTAGAGCTAAGAATAGCCAGGCGTCTGGCCTCTTTTGAGTCGGCCGCTTTTGCTTCAGATATGGGTTCAGATACGGGATCAGACATAGTAATCGCCTTCAATGTAAACGCCTTCAACAAGCTTGACTAATAAGTGATTCTAGTTGATTGGCATGTAGAATGAGTCATCTGTTTCTAATGATCTATATGCTCGCTGAGGAGAATTATCAATGACTAGTGAGAGTGGCCGTAAGACAATTATTGCTGGCAACTGGAAGATGAATAAGACCCCAGCTGAGGCCGCTAGTCTGGCTAAAGCAATTGTCGAGGGGATAGCTAGTCAGGGCAAAGGCGAAGCCCTTCCTGAAATAGTCTTATGTCCAACCTTCGTTTGTCTGTCAGAGGTCTTAAACCAAGTTAAGGGAAGCCCTTGCAAGGTTGGCGCTCAGAATATGGATTATCGCGATAGCGGTGCCTTTACTGGTGAGATTGCCCCACCAATGTTGACAGCCATGGCTGTGCAATATGTCTTGATTGGTCACTCTGAAAGACGGCAATTCTTCGGCGAAACCAACGAGTCAGTCAATTTGAAAGTGAAAGCGGCTCTAGCACACGGTTTGATTCCGGTTATGTGTGTGGGCGAATTGCTGGAGCAAAGAGAAAACGGCCAAACTGACTCAGTTGTAAAAGAACAAGTAGTTAAGGGACTGGCCGGAATTGCTGCCAGTGATGCCGCCAAAGTTGTAGTTGCTTACGAGCCTGTTTGGGCAATTGGCACCGGTAAGACTTGCGAAACTCCAGAAGCAAATCGCGTCTGCGGTCTAATTCGGGCAGAAATCGATAGTTTATATAGTGGAACTAATATTGGTGCTGGTGTTTCTATTCTTTATGGTGGCTCTGTTAAGGCCTCTACTATTGATGAGCAAATGGAACAAGAGCACATTGATGGCGCCCTAGTTGGCGGTGCGAGCCTTAAAGCCGAAGATTTCTTGCCTCTCATCAAAGGCGGCGCTAAGCGTTTGAAGAGTCAATTAGTTAAGACTTCTTAGAGTTAAGTACCAATCTGCTTTTGACCGAGGTCATGGAAACCTGGCCGTATTATAATTGGCACGACCATTTGGAGAGGTGTCAGAGTGGTCGATTGTGCAGTCCTGGAAAGACTGTCTGCGCTAAAACGCAGCGAGGGTTCGAATCCCTCCCTCTCCGATTTTTAATTGCTTAGCGGCAGAACGAAAAGTTCGTAAGTTAGCGTCAGCCTAGAAGGGTGCTATGGAGCATTTTGTCGAAAAACTCAAAGAAATTGAGTACACCTTTCAAGAGCTAGAATCAAAGCTCTCTGATCCAGACATTGTTAATGATCAGGAGAACTATCAGCGTTTAGCTAAGTTGCGCCATCAACTCCACGGCACAGTGGAGGTATTTCATCAGTGGCAAGATACTGAAAAAGAAATAGCTGAAGCGCAAGAAATTTTGCGTGGCGAAACTGAAAAAGAAATGCGCGAGATGGTCGAGGCTGAAGTAGAGAGCCTTAAGGCTAAGCATATTGAGTTGACTGAAGAACTCAAAGTCTTGCTTTTGCCCAAAGATCCAAACGATGACAAAAACATCATGCTTGAAATCCGCGCTGGAACAGGTGGTGATGAGGCTTCGATTTTTGCTGGTGATTTGTTGCGCATGTATCTGCGCTATGCCGACAAAGTTGGCTTTAAGCCTGAGATTGCTAGTGCTAGTGAAGGCGAATTGGGCGGCTATAAAGAAGTGATTGTTGCCTTCAAAGGCGACGGCGCTTACAGTAAGTTCAAGTTTGAATCAGGTGTACACCGGGTGCAGAGGGTTCCCGCCACTGAAGCTCAGGGGCGCGTCCATACATCTACTGCAACTGTAGCTGTCATGCCTGAAGTCGAAGAAGTAGAGTTCGAGTTAGATGAGCGCGATTTAGAAATTACGACGATGCGGTCGGGCGGCGCTGGCGGACAGAACGTCAACAAAGTAGAAACGGCTGTGCGCATCGTCCACAAACCATCAGGAATTTTTGTGGCCTGTTCAGAAGAGCGCAGTCAGCTGCAAAACAAAGAACGGGGCAAGCAGATTCTGCGGGCTAAACTGCACAAAATCAAAATTGACGAGCAAAATAAAGAAATTTACGATCAGCGTAAATCGCAGGTGGGCACTGGCGAACGCTCGGAAAAAATTCGCACTTACAACTTCAAAGATAATCGCGTTACCGATCATCGTCTCAATCAAAACTTCTCATTGCAACCTGTTCTAGAAGGCGATCTCGATAAGCTTATTGAAGCTAGCATCCTTTCTTATCAACAAGAATTGATGCGCGAGCAGCTGCGCGACGACGAACTTAACTAGGGCTGGATATATTTTGGGCGAAAGCAACTGGCCACCTAACTGCAGCCATGAAGCAGCTCGGGCTCATTTTGTCGCTAATTTAACTGCCCTCGGGATCGAGCAAGAAGAAGCGCGCCGCGAAGCAGAGCTAGCTCTTCAGTTCGTGACTAAAATGGCTGCTCATGAGCTTTTGCTTAATGCTAAGGAGCTTTTGTCCGACCTGCACGCCGCTGCTTTGTCTGAAATTCTTCAACAACGACGACAGCGTAGGCCACTGCAATATGCCTTAGGTGAAGCTTATTTTTGCGGCCTCAAGTTTGCCGTGGGGCCTGGTGTCTTAATACCTCGGGCCGACACTGAAACTCTTGTTGCTGCCGCCGCTGAATATATAAAGAGCAAAAAGACAGTCACTTTGCTAGAAGTGGGTGCTGGCTCCGGGGCGATTGTGGTTACTTTACTCAAGCAATTTCCGCAGTTGGTAGCTACGGCCTTTGAGGTTTCACCTCAGGCGGCGCATTTCTGTCGCGTTAATGCTATTTGTCATGGTGTGGCCGAGCGCCTCACTCTAATTGAAGAAGATTACCTTGAGGGCCTGGCTAAGCTGGCTCCGAGCAACCGCTTTGAGCTTTTCATTTCTAACCCGCCCTATATTCCAATTGATGTTGCCGCTGGCCTGGCGCCGGAAGTTATTGGTCATGAACCGCGGCTGGCTCTGGTTGGGGGCGACGTAGATGGAATGGGCTTCTACCGCAATTTTGCTAAGCTTCTACCGAGCTTGGGAGCCACTGCCCATGCTGCCTTGATGGTTGAATTTGGCGACGGTCAGGCCAGTGGTGTCAGAGCTTTGTTTGAAGAAGCTGGCTGGTGCGACCTGAGCCTGTTGAACGATTTAGGCGGTAGGCCTAGAGTGCTGACTAGTTCTGGTTGCAAGTGATGACAAAACCATTTAATTTTTGTAATATGCTAATAGTGGCTGAATCAGTGTTCTGCAAATAGATTCGATATTAGTTTGAGCGCAGAAGTCAACGAGAATTAGATGAAAGATGGCGTACTAAAAGCAATATCGTCAGATGGCACACTCCGTGCCGTTATTGCTACTACTACTCATTTGTCTGAAGACGCTCGGTTGCGGCACAATCTATCATTTACGGCTGCTGCTGCCCTTGGTCGCGCCCTCACTGCTGGCGTACTGCTATCGCAAATATTGGCTAAAGATGGCCAGGTTGCTCTTAAATTTCAGGGCAATGGCCCCCTCGGCAAGATTATGGTAGATGCTTCACCGCGAGGCACAGTCCGGGGTTTTGTCGAGTACCCTGATGTTGAGCTGCCCCTCAACTCCCTCGGTAATTTTGACGTGGGTACGGCCATTGGCTCTACCGGCTACTTGCACGTGACAATTGATTCGGGCTTTGGTCAGCCGCATACTTCAACTATTGAGCTTTCCTCAGGAGAAGTGGGCGAAGACATCAATCACTTTTTGGTTAATACTGACCAGACGGGCTCTTTGGTTGTGGTCGGTACTCACTTAAGTAAAGACGGAGTGGAAGCCGCTGGAGGTCTGATAATTCAACTCTTGTCAGACCACACAGAAGAAACTATTTGCAGAATTGAGAATAATATTTCCACTTTTGGCACTTTCACCTTCTTGATGAAGCGGGGCATGACCCTAGAACAGATTTTGCAGCGCATTCTCACAGGCTTTGAAATTACTCCACTGACAGATGTGAAGCCTTTATCATTTGCTTGCAAATGCTCAAGAGAGCGATTTGTGGAAGCCTTAAAAGTACTGCCGAGCAGTGAAATTATATCGATGGCCGAAGAAGACGGTCAGGCCGAGGGGCGCTGTCAGTTTTGCAACGAGCTATATCTCGTTGAAAAAGAAGGCTTATTAGATCTGGCAAGAGAAAGTTAAAGCCCGAAAGCTAGCAAAGACCAAATATATAGCAAGACAAAACTAGCTCCCCCGAGGGAAAGCTAGTTCAATCAAATGGATATTGAGTAGTTAGACTGCTCTCTTAACTTTGCCAGCTTTGATACAAGATGTGCACACTTTCATGCGCTTAACAGTCTTGCCTACCAAGGCCTTGAAAGGTTGGAGGTTTGGCAGCCAACGTCTCTTACCATGCGGGTTCCAGTGCGAACGCAAGAAGGTGTATTGAACACCAGTCTGTGGTCCTTTGCCGCATACGTCACAACGCTTAGCCATAAAATAATTCCCGTCTTAATTCAGTCGCGAAATCTGCCGTACAGCCATTGGGGGCCCGGTAGATTCTAGAACACAAGCAAAGGAGAAATTGTAGCACCTGTACCCCGTTGAATATACGGTCAACCATCAATTGCTAAGTTTGTAATAGTTCAGGATGAAAGGGTACATTCTGTTATAGATAGTTGTCTTTGATCTTAACTCCACCAAAAATCGTGATAGGCTAACTGTGAGAGCGCTGTACTACAGTGTTATCAGACTGATTAGCCCAAGTTGCCAAGCGACGAAGTCCGATCAGATATGACCTATCCTTTACCCGAACTACACAAAAGCTGGTTTACAAGATTGGTTTAGTTTGTTGATTTAGGGTACTTTTTAGGGATGATTTAGTATCTTCAGTATCGTCTAAGTTCTTATCAATTTTCGGAGTTTACTCAGAGGCGCTTGAAAATAAGCCGCTGATGGGTATGAGAGAGCCAAGGCTCAAATGGACCGAGCCAGAAGGCAAGGGGAAGCAGGAAACAGGTAATGGCACTCGTAAACTACGCAGCTCGAGAGATTAACTGCAAAATCGTTTATTATGGCACCGGCCTTGGTGGCAAGACGACGAACTTGAAGTATATCCACAGCCAGCTGGCCCCTACAACTAGAGGCGAATTGATCAGTCTCGCCACCGAAACTGAACGAACTCTCTTCTTCGACTTCTTGCCACTCGATCTCGGTAGTGTGCAAGGTTTCAAAACACGATTTTCTCTCTATACCGTTCCCGGCCAAGTTGAGTACAACGCTAGCCGTAAACTTATTTTGAACGGTGTCGACGGCATTATTTTCGTAGGCGACTCTGATGTCATGAGAGCTAAGGACAACGTTGAGTCTCTCCAGAACATGGTTGAGAACTTGGCAGAGTACGGCCTTACTCTTGATAGCATTCCTTGGGTATTGCAATACAACAAGCGCGACTTGGCCAATGCCATGCCAATTGAACGGCTAGAAAAAGACATGAATATCCGTGGCGTACCGAGCTTCGAAGCGGTAGCTTCTGAAGGCTTAGGTGTATTTGCTACCCTTAAAGCCATTTCCAAACTAATTCTCAACCGCTTGCAGTAACCTTTAGCTTTCTGAAGTAGAATTTGCTTCATAAGCTAGATGGCAAATTATTTGTGGCGAACATAGTCGGAACTCGGCCTACAAAAGAAGCTGAACTTAAGGGCTTGCGCCTTGCCATTGCCGTGGAGCGAAAAGCGCGCTATGCCGATTTTCAAGGAAAGCGCTCTACTTTTTCGCAGTTTATGAGAGCGACAGCCGATCGCCTCGTCCGTCGCTTTCCTTACGACACAATTTGGGTCACCGTTCGCAGCCTTTTTCGCCAATATCCCAACGTTGATGTCTCCACTCGTATATCGATTGTCAGGCGAGCGGAGGAGCTAATTGCTCCCTACTGGGACAATGTTGACGGTGTGCCCAATGACCAGTCGCTCACTGCTTCAGATGCTGCTCGTGAGCCCAACGCTTATGCCCGCAGCCCTGGTACGGCGGCCCCAGGTTCTTTTCGTTCTAGCGATTTCTCGCCCGGTTCTACAATAAATAGGTCAGCCGAAAATAAGCCAGTAGCAAGCAAGCCGACCAGTAAGCCGACCAGTAAGGTATCGCCTAAAAACATCGAGCCAAGCCGAGTAGGTGTCAAACCAACTAGTTCTTCTGGCGCTTCTAGTTCTGGTTCTGCTTCTAGTTCTGGTCCTGTTTCTAGTTCTAGTTTGGCCAATCAGCAGGCTGGTCAGAAACTAATCGGTAAGCATCCCTCTGAAATTCCAGTTCAGTTTGTCAAAGGTGTGGGTCCGAAGCTTGCTATCTTACTTTCTAATTTAGGTATCACGACTGTTGATCAGCTGTTGCGCCACTACCCGCGGAGACATCTTGATTTTCAAAATCGAGAATTCATTAAAGACCTGACAGTGGGAGAAGAAGTTAGTATTTTTGGCACAATACGCACAGTTGGTGCCTATCAATCTAAGCGCGGCAATATGTCGATTTTGAATGTCGTAATTTCTGACGGCACCGGAAGTTTGCTGGTGACACGTTTCGTTGGCGGCAAAGGCAATAAGTATCTTCTGGAGCGACTCAAAGGACAGTTTCCTAAAGGCGCCCAGGTACTGGCTTCTGGCGTAGTTGAAATTGACGATTATTCGCACAAATTTAAATTGAAGAATGCTGAGGTCGAAATCCTCAGCTTGGCCGGCGGCGATCAATTGGGAAGCGGTCACGTAGATGAAGATCGCGAAGCTGGCTTTGAGGGGGTGCCACAGAGTATCCATGCGGGAAGACTGGTGCCGGTCTATGCTCTGACAGAAGGTTTGTCGCTACGTCATTTGCGCAGTGTTATTCACAACGCTATTGCTACTTATGGCTCTGGTATTGCTGATTTGCTGCCCAAGCATCTGAAAGAGACATACAATTTGATTGGTATGAGTGAGGCTTTCACCCATATTCATTTTCCTGAAGATCCCGAAACAAAAGATGCTGCTCGAAGACGATTAGTCTTTGACGAATTGTTCGCCATCCAGTTGCAGATGGCCCACCGCCGCTATCAGTATGAATCGCAAGAAGATGCCCTTTCAATCAAATATACTGCCTCACCGGATGGTTTGGTCGAGCAGTTGCGTGCTTCCTTGCCTTTCAAATTGACCGGAGCCCAAGAGCGAATTTTTCAAGAGATTGCCCGCGATCTATCTTCAAACAAGCCGATGCACAGGCTTGTGCAAGGTGATGTTGGCTCAGGCAAAACGGTTGTAGCTCTGTTGGCTTTGATGGTGGCAATTGAAAATGGCTTCCAGGGCGCCATGATGGCACCAACTGAAATTTTAGCTGAGCAGCACTACCGGCAGTTTCAACGTTTGGTTACACCGCTTGGTCTCAAATGCGCTCTGGTGCTGGGTAAGCATGGTGTCAAAGAGCGCAGAGCTGTAAGGCAAGAAATATTGTCTGGTCAAGCTCATATTGCTGTTGGTACTCATGCACTATTAGAAGACGATGTTGAGTTCAAAAATCTTGGTTTAATTGTCATTGATGAGCAGCACCGTTTTGGCGTTAAACAAAGAGCACGGCTAAAAGCTAAGAGTCAGAGCCCAGAGCTTCTAACAATGACCGCTACGCCTATTCCTCGCACATTAGCTCTGACTATGCACGGCGATCTTGATGTCTCTGAAATTGATGAGTTACCTCCTGGGCGCAAACCAATTGAAACTTTTCTGCTTAAGCCTGCTCAAAAAACTAAGATGTGGCAAGCTGTACACACAGAAATTGAAAAAGGACGCCAGGCGTATATTGTTTTTCCTCTAATTGATGAGTCAGAGACTTTAGCAGCCAAAGCAGCCACTGCTGAGTATGAGAAGCTTCGTACCGGCGAGTTCAAAGATCTGCGTCTCGGATTAATGCACGGAAAGCTCAAGGCGCAAGAAAAGGACGAAGTAATGGATGCCTTCCGCTCCGGTGAGTATCACATTCTTGTTTCTACGACTGTGATAGAAGTCGGTGTAGATGTACCGAATGCCTCAGTGATGGTAATTGAAAACGCTGATCGCTTTGGTCTGGCTCAATTGCACCAGCTGCGTGGCCGAGTTGGTCGCGGTGCGGATCAATCGTATTGTTATTTAGTATCAGAACAAAAGTCACAGGCTACTCGTGAGCGCTTAGAAATTTTGACGATTACTAACGACGGTTTTGTCGTGGCCGAGAAAGATCTTGAAATTCGCGGACCAGGCGAATTTCTTGGCTATCGTCAAAGCGGCTTGCCAGACTTAGTCTTGGCTGACCTTGTTAAGGATGCCAAAATTTTAGAAGAAGCCCGCAATGCTGCTATTGCTATTATGAAGGAAGACCCTCAGCTAACTAATTATCCAACCTTGAAGCAAATGGTTGAGCAAAAGGCGGTGGGTGAGCATTCGGAGATGATGCGCTCCGGCTGATTGATTAAGCCGCTTGCATGTCACCTTCGGTGGTGGCTAGGTTGTCGCCTACTGGTATAGGCTGATCTAGATTTTCTAGTTTTTCTTGCACACTAACATGGCGATGATCCCAGTTGGGTACTGAGTCGATGAAGTTGGTGATGGTATTCATTACTTTGTAATTCATATTACGATCGGTGCGAAACACAATGGGGTGCCACTTTGCTCCCCAAGTCAGTTGAATTAGTTTGCTGCGAAATCTGGTTAATTTCACTTTTGAGTCAATGTAGAGAAACGAAGAGCGGGGACCTTTCTCTTTGACAATTAAGGCCACTGTGCGATCAACTGTGACCCAAAAATTGCCTTTTATTTGCAAATGGATGATGCCGTTTTTTTCATCAAAGCTGGTTATACGCCCGCGGTCGAATTGAGTGCACGCCGCTAGACAGAGTTCAAAAGCTTCAGCTTGCGGCAAGTCAAGCTCGCGTTGTCTTAGATACCAGACTGGGCCATATTTGCGCATGCGGTACACGAGTAGGCCATGATGTACCGCTGCTGAAAATAGTATCGCGATGGGAAATTGAATTGAATAAATGATTAGACAGAGAACAAAAATCATGCTGGCAAGAATTGGACCGCCAAGAAAAAAGGCTAAGGTGCTGACTAGGCAAGATAGAGCTAGACCAAAAACAGCGGCTCCAATAAGTGGGCGCCCATAGTCAGGAAGCTTAATGTAGTCGTAGGTTGGCACGAACTGTTCGGATTCTATTTCGACTTGCGAATCAGCTTTGCCAATCATAGCTTCCCTTCGATAATATCGGTCACTTACTGTCTTATGCCACAGCAAGGCCTCTATCTCACTCTTTATTGCCGTGAGTGTTTGAAGCAAAGAAGATTACATTGAACCGGCGCCTGGGGAGACGCCATTTGAGTCACCAACACCATTAGATGTGCCCGTGCTGCCGGGTTTAAGCCTTTCTAGAGTGGATTTCACCGAATCGCTATAGGGGCCAGTTGGGTCTAGGCTCAGATACTTTTCAAAGGCTGGAACCGCTAAATCGATCTCGTTTTTATTTTGGTAGAGCAGGCCCATAGCGTAGTAGGCATTGGCGAATTTGGGATCGTATTTAATTGCCAGGTTGTACTCTGCCATGGCCCCTTCTGGATTTTCTAGGCCGGTATAGGTGAGGCCGAGGTTATAGTGCGCCAGCGGATTGTCAGCTTTTAGCTCAAGGGCCTTTTGGTACTGGGCGCTGGCGTCATTGTAAATGCGGCTTGTGAGGTAGATATTGCCCAGGTTAATGCGTGGCTCGACAAAAGCGGGGTCTAGGCTGATAGCTTTCTTGAACATGTTGGTAGCGCTGCTAATGTCTTCTTTCTTTTGCAAAGCCAGGCCAAGGTCGTTGTAAGCCTCCGCTGAGCTGGGATTTAACTGAATGATGCGTTGGTATGTGTCAATTGCTAAAACCTGCTTGCCTTGTTCGGCCAAATTGTCAGCTAGTAGATTGAGCAAGGCCAGGTCGCTAGGGTAGCGCTCAACCAAGTTGCGTAGGCGCGCTTCTGCTTTGCCTGGTGTGCCCTCCAGGCTCTCTAAATTGGCCATGGCCAAAATTGCTGTGCGGTCTTCGGGCACAAGGCTTAGAGCGCTTTCAAGGGCGGATCGCGCCCCCACTAGGTCTTTCATCTTGATTAAAGCTGCGGCCAATTCTTCAAAGGCGGCTGGGTCATTAGGCTCTAAACTCAGGCCCTGGCGGTAGTAGCCGGCGGCTTGACCAGGGTCGTTTTTAAGAATGAAAGTGCGGCCTAGATTAATCATGGCCTGACCATCACTAGGATTTATTGTCAGCACTTGCTTGAATTCGTGTTCAGCAGTGTCGAGTTCGCCTTTCTTTTGTTTGATGATGCCCAAGTTATAGTGGGCGTTGGCGAAGTTTGGACTCAGGCTCACTACGTGTTCGAAAGAGCTAGCTGCCTCATCAAGGTCGCCATTGTTTTGCAGCAAGTAGCCCAGAGTGTAGCCACTGTTAACATCTTTCGGGTCGAGAATTTGCGCTTGGCGATAGGCTTCGATAGCGCCTTTTGTGTCTTTTTGCTTGTTCAGCGCTTCACCCAGTTGACTGAACCATTCAGCTCGATCTGCCTTGAGGGCTATGGCTGCGCGCAATTCTTTGACTGCTTCGCTGTAATTTCCTCGTCCCGATTGCGCTGCGCCTAGAAGGGCGTGGGCTTCTGGCACTGATCCATCTAGCTGTACTGCTTTAGTTAAAGCGCTGATTGATTGATCGTAGTCTTTTAGTGCCAAAAGACAGGCGCCAGTGTTAAATTGAATGGAAAAATTCTGCGGTTGATGTACCAAAATTTTGCGATATTCTTTTACTGCCTGCTGGTATTGGCCTTTGTCTTGGTAAGTAGCTGCCAGCTGCGAAAGAGCTTTGAGGTTTTCGGGATAAGCGGCTACCACTAGTGCCAATTCGTGAATCGCCTCATCTTTGTTGCCAGCAATACGCAGAGCAATACCAAGGGGCAGGCGGAATAACACTACGTCTGGCCGCAGTTTAATTGCTTGGTCGTACTCAATGACGGCTTCTTGCAGCTGGCCTTGTGATTGCAGAAGGCCACCCAAGCTCATGCGGGCAAAGGCGTCTGCTGGGCGCAGGCTAAGGGCTCTGCGGTACTCAGCAATGGCATTTTCAAGGTCGCCCGATTGGTGCAAGACCGCTGCCAGGCTGAGGTGAACCATGGGGTCGTAAGGAGCACTGATCACTACGGCTCTGAATGCTGCTAGAGCTTTGTCCAGATCGCCTGCTTTGAAGTAAGTGACACCTTGATAGTAGCGTTCAAGAAATTGCTTGGGCATGACCTGGGCTACTGGTCCGTTGGTCTGGGCAAATGCCGCATTGGTAAGCCCCTGGCTTCCTAGAGTGGCCAAGCTTGGCAGGCTTGTAAGGAGGCTTGAAAGCAAGAGTGAATACGCCTTGCGACTCTTGGAAGACGGTTTTGAATGCGGCATTGCTGAAAGTACCTAGTTAGAAGCTTATTTTACTGGCCGAGAACCTAATTATGGTCGAAGACGCCTCTTTGCGAAAGGTTGTTCCTCTTATGCATTTGATCTGGCAAAATACCGGCAAATAATGAAATAGCTGAAGAATTACTATAAGGGCCGTAAGAAATGGGCCAGGGCCAAGCCTTGGCCGCCTCGATGTCAAGAGTTCCTGCTATTTCTTAGACAGTGTGGCTAAATTCTTGCTGACGTTTTTGTACAGAGTGCACATTGTGTCTATGTCGGCTTCTGGTGTACATTGTTTGTATAAGGGCTAGTAAAAAAGCAATGGAGACCGCGACTAAGAGCGGATTTTTCTCCGAGCAACGCTGAAATAGGTTGTAGCTTTTCTAAAACCCGGTGTCCCGGTAAGACTCACACAGAAATCGGTCCGGTAATATGCGTGCTGTAACACCAGTACTTTCTAAAGTATCCAAGGCAAGAGCCCTGAAATATTCTTTTCATTAGCGGGCTTAATAACTCCTTGAGTTGTTTGCTGAACACCATTTAGATCATTGCCTTTGTCGCAGTGAATCAGGCAAACAGAAGATCAATCTATAACTGATAACAAAAACAGTTAAGTCATAACCATAAGGCTTTGAACAGCATCTCAGCAGGCGTTTGCACTGCTGGTAGTGCTTGTCGTTCGCAGCCGCAACCAAGTGTAAAAATCATGGCAGTTTATAAAAAAGATGTTCAGACTAAGCGATTTCCTCTGGTGGAGCGCAACTCCAATCATTATCAAGAGATTGCTTCTACTGCATTGAGCAATTCTATTAATCACCTCAATAATGCCTACTCGCAGAAACTATCAGGTGCTGAAGGCGCCGTCGAGTTTAGAGATGAAGGCGTTTATACCTACGATAACAAAGGTCGTCGTTACCTTGATTGTTTAGGCGGATACGGTATTTTCAACGTTGGTCATCGTCACCCACGTGTTATTGAAGCTGTAAAAATGCAACTAGACCAAGTTTGTTTGCATAGCCAAGAGTTGATTAATCCTTGGTCTGCGCATTTAGCTAGTCAATTGGCTGCCATTACTCCAGGTGATTTGCAATATTCATTCTTCTGTAATAGCGGCAGTGAAGCTGTTGAGGGTGCTATTAAATTAGCCCGCCTTTACACTGGCAAAACCGAGATTATTTCTACCAAAAACGCTTACCACGGCGTTAGCATGGGTGCTCTATCAGCCACAGGCCGTGACGTTTTTCGCAAACCATTTGCCCCACTACTCAATGGCTTCAGCCACGTAGAGTTCGGCAATATCGAAGCAATGGAAGCTGCCATCAATGAAAATACTGCAGCTGTAATTCTTGAGCCTATTCAAGGTGAGGGCGGTATCAACGTTCCATCAGAAGGCTATTTAAGAAAAGTTCGTCAATTAACTGAGAAGCACAATATTCTTCTCATTCTTGATGAAGTACAAACTGGTATGGGTCGCACTGGTCGCATGTTTGCCTGTGAGCATGAAAGTGTTGTGCCAGACATCCTTTGTTTAGCTAAAGCGCTGGGCGGCGGCGTTATGCCGATTGGCTGCTTCATGGCTTCTGCCAAAATTTGGAAAGTGCTTGAGCCAAACCCAACAATTCACAACTCTACTTTTGGTGGCAATCCCCTAGCTTGTTCTGCTGCATCTGCCTGTATCGAAGTTTTGTTAGACGAGCACTTGCCAGCTCGGGCTGCTTTGATGGGCAATTATTTCATGCGTAAATTGAACGAACTAAAAGAACGCTATCCTGAGCGCATTTTTGATGTGCGCGGTAAAGGCTTACTTATTGGTCTTGAATTCACCAGCAAAGATCTGCGCGAAGCCGTACAGGTTGAGCTTTTCCATAGGGGTGTAATTGTTGCTTCTACTCTCAACTCAAACTGCACTTTTAGAATTGAACCGCCACTAATCATCACTGAGTCACAAATCAATTTCATGATTGATGCTCTTGAATCAGTGTTAATTGATATCGGCTCTGGTCGTCTTGAAGAACTTCAGGCTTTAGCCGCGGAGCAAGAACTTATACAACAAGATGTGGCAGCTATTGAACCGCTTTCGATCTCAGAAGTCTTGTCTGATTCTGAAACAGACATGATTATCGATGAGATTAGCGTTGCTAAAGCAAGGCTGCGTAGGCGCGTGAGAGCTTCTGCAAGTGCGACAGCAAAAAAGACTAGTAGTAAAGTGGCTGGTGCGCGAAGAGTCTGCGAACCCAGGCTGGTGCCAGTACGTGAGTCTAGAACTAAGTCAAATTCTCAATCTAATCTTGACTCCGCAAAAAAGAAAGTAGCGAAACCAAATAAGACGGGTAAGAAGAAATCAGCAGGCAAGAAAGACAAGCCTAAATCGAAAGCTTCTTATCGTGCCAAAACAAGAAATTAGGATAACTTAGGGATACTAAGATAATGAATGACAATCAAAATCTAGTTAGTTTTCTTTCTGAGAAATTGAGACGTAAGCAATCTGGTGCCACCCCTGAAGAAATGGCCGCCACCATGTATGCATTTCTCGCTAGTGAAAGAGCCGCTCGCAGCCAGCAGTTTGCTGAAGCCAATGGCAATAGTGCCCAAGTGATTTGTGTGCAGAGCATGCGTGCTCTGTAAACATTGACTGTTACTAGTTACCTTTTCTAATCCATCTTTAGGATGAGGGTAGATTCTTAAGGCAATATTAAAATGGGATCACTATAGGTGCACTTCCGGAAGCCGACTGTTCGCTTCCGAGGCACTGTTCCAGCGCGCCTTCGCTGGGGAGGTTGTTATGAAAACCAGATCTTATCTTCTTGCCATTGATGGCTCACAGGCGTCACGTTCGGCTGCTCAGTTTGCTTGGGACTTAGCAAAGCAGACTAGCTCTAAGGTTGTCGCTCAGCATGTGGTCGATACTGCAGAAATCTGGCGTTTCTTAGCTTACGATTTAGCTGGGTTTATTGGCAGTGGTTTGTATATGGATGCTCGGGAACGCATTACTGAAGTGATGTATTCAATTGC
>JAGOSY010000071.1 GCA_018062085.1 bacterium
AGCGTTGATGCTCTCGGTCTCAAAAAAATCGGCCTGAGTCAGGTCTTTTGTAATCCCGTAGTAATCCATTGCGCCAGTACGCACCGCTATCTCCTTTTCTGCCGTTTGCGAGCGAAGTGGGCTTTAAGACCGGCGGTAAGGATCCTGGTTAAATCCCCAATGGCACCTTGAGATCCTCGAACAACGTAATATTCAAGGCTGGTTCCAGCGACGCAATCTCTTGACTGCGCTTTAGTTCGTATTCCCCAAAGCGATTTATGTACTCAGTTTGATATGGGCTCAAATGAGCAGCAGCATTGCGGTCAATTTGATGTCCGGCATCAGCCATTCTCTGAAGAGCTTCGCTCATCGTGACCAGGGTGTGAAAAATTACTAGATTTGCGACTAAGTGGTTGTATTTAATTATCTTCCGCTGTTCATCCCTAACGTTTTCCGCAATCATGCCCTTGCCGCCAAACAGCAAGAAATCAGCGAATTGATTGAACCGCTCACTCTTATTTGTTGCAACGGTTATCATCCGACGGACATCGATACTTGAGATGTACTGCAGCAAGAACTTAGTTCTAATTACGCGGCCCAGCTCGCGAAAGGCAAAGTATAGTTTGTTCTTGCGACTGTATGTGGCTAGGCGTCTTAGAATCGCTGAAGGGGTAATTCTGCCAGCTTTGACGGAAAGTGCTACTCGCAACATATCTGGCAGCATTGTCTCAATCAACTTCCAGTCAATTTGTTCATTCGAGAACAGTGAGTCGATGTGCTGGTAAGTAGCGTCTTCACTAGGTCGATAGAAATGCAAATCTTTCCAATTTCGAATTCTTGGCATTAGATCAATGCCAAGCAAATGTGCCAAACCGAAGATAGGTGCACTTTGGCCTTGTGTGTCTGAATGTATGGTGTCAGGCCGGACTTCGGAGTCATTTTCCGTTACGAAATCCAGAATATAGTGCCCTTCCCAGGAACCGCATGTGGTGAATCTCGAAAATAGTGCGATATAGCTGTCGGCAATCAAGTAGTAACCAATGCCACCATATCCACCGTACCTGATATGAAATTCTGACATCAGATTTTGAGGATAGAGATCCCACTTGGTACCGTCGGCCGAGCCAGTCTTGCCCAGTCCCCACAGCTTTTGAAGAGGAAAATCTTTATAAGCATCAATGACAGTAACGATTGACTCATTCAGCTTTTGCTCAGTGATATGTCGCTGATTAATAAAGGAGATCTGCCGTCTATCAATAGTTTTGATGGAACGGGCAGTTTGTGTCGGTCCTAAATTGCAGCCGTAGCAAAATGCGGCAATTACATACCGTTCACGTGGGTCGTCGATCTTACTGTCAAGCCCCGATAATGGCCCAAAGTGCTTAGTCCAATTTAGCCACTGCTCGGTCTGCCAGAGAATGTTTAGCACGTCATTCTCTTTCATATACTGCTTTAGAGTTGTCTCAAATAATTCTTGTCCTGGCGGAGTTGGTGCAGCGGTTAGGCGCTTGAGTGTGGGCTCTCCATTTTCAATAGTGAGATATTCATTCTCGGGATAGCTATTGTCAGCAGTACTGGCAGCTTTTTCTAATTCTCTTCGAAGCCCACTGACAAAAAGCTCTGGACTAGTTTCAATACCTGACTGTTGGCCGAACAAGGCAATACCTTGCTCATATTCAGGCCATGACAGCAACTGATCTCTGTAGTCCCTGTATTTGTCGCTTAGGGGTATACACAAATCCCCAGACTTCAGCTCGTTCATTATCTGAGTAAACACGCAGAGTTCAAAATTTCGCCTATGAATTTTGTCAAAAAGGGCCTTGGGGTTTTTATTACCCGTGACTAAAGGCATCCATTTGTCGGACACAAATGACAGATCAAGCTCTGGTGGTGCCGGTAGCCATTCTTTACGACTGGCCTTCTCGCGCAGAAGAAACTTAATTGCTGAAATTACAGACTGGTCCTGCGAGGTTGATATCAACTCCACATTCTCAAGGAAGCTCACAAAGACAGCTCTCTGGCCTTTGTAGAACTTTGGCAGCAGCGGCAAGTAATTGTTGCCAGCGAGCAAAGCATGCTTTTCACACCGGTCAATGATTGAGTCGACTTGCCCGCCAATAACTTCACCGATGGCGTTCAAGCGGCTGGTGTCACATCCTTCCATTTTATATGCCACTGAAACCTGCTGTAGCGTTGCTACGAGCGCATCAGTTTCAGCGATTTTGGCTAGTCGATGTTGGTCTAATGCCTCTCTCGCCCTGGAGTGCATTCGTTGTACCAGACGAATGAACATGTCGGTTACATCATCAAAGGCTCTGCCGACTTGCACTAATACCAAGGCCGCAGCAAACGTTAGTCGTTTAGATTCAGAGAAATCCCGCATTGAAGTAGCATCAAGCGATCTAGCTTCTGCGGCAAACTGACTGACTTTGATGTCGGGAATACCGGTAAAAGCCTCAGAGCGTAGGTCGTGTTCCAATAGGCCCTGAAGGTGTTTAATAAAATCCTGAACGTGTCTAACTGTCGGTCTGTTTGGTTCCCGCTTTAGGCTATCCCAGGCTGTTTTGGCATTTTTGCCGGACCGATCGGTTAGCGCAGCCAAGCCTTTTCTAGTATTGCCGGTCAATCGCTGATTGACCAGCTGATGATATTCGCTATTGATTCTAGAACGAGCAGACCTAGCAATTCTTACTAGGCTGCTGAATGCTGGCAGTTCATACCGATGCCTGATGAGTTCTTCTATGGCAACGTTGACGATATCAACCAGATCATCCCTTGTTGTCGATGCTTCGAGGCTGGCCTCCATCGCAGCTTTCCTCGCGCTTTCTCCATAAGCTGTGACTCCTAGATACTCACGCACTATAGAATGATGAACCCACTTCAATGAATTCTGATCATAGTTTGCCAGCACGTCAGAGCTTTGCACTGTGCTGATTGAGTCCGCAATATGTTCAATAATTTTTGCTGGAATTTCGTCTTGCGCTGGGAAATATCCAAGTCGCTGAAAGACTTTTAGCCAGATTAATAGTCTCAGTGTTTGGAGTTCGGATGAAGTTCGTTCCCAGGCGAAGCGCCACTCCTCAGGTGTTGGCGTGAATATCTTCTCCAGCTCTTTGTTGCTCGGAGTGGCCTTTAGCCGAGGATAAGCAGTATCGCTAATGTTGGGCATGGCCTTCTCACAAACGAGCGTTTCTTGGAAGCCAGCCAAATCGAGTTCAGCTTTGCCATAAATGGCACTTTCTAGCTTCTCAAAATCCCTTCTTGAATTCGACTGCCCACTATCTCATAATCAAGGAGGGTTTTGAGAAGTTCGAGAGAAAATTAAATGTTGATCGGATATGCAAGAGTGTCACGTGAGGATCAAAAACTTGAGCTACAACTCCAAGCATTAAACGCTGCCGGATGTGATCGAATATTTTCTGACAAGAAAAGTGGTGCTCAAAAATTACGAAAAGGACTGGAGGAGGCCCTATCTCACTTGCGCTCAGGTGACACGTTGGTCGTTTGGAAACTAGACAGGCTTGGACGAACAGTCAAACAATTGGTTGATCTCGTTGAAGAGCTAGAGTTGAAAAAGATCAACTTCAAAAGTATCAAAGACAACATTGATACCACTACTAGTGCGGGCCGCTTTTTCTTTCATCTAATGGCCAGTCTTGCACAGATGGAGCGTGAGCTGATAGTTGAACGCACGAAAGCTGGACTAGAGGCAGCAAGAAAGTTAGGACGAGTTGGCGGACGGCGCCGACTAATGACGGATGGTAAAATCAGTTCTGCTACTAAACTCTTGAAGAGTGGCATGCTACCGAGGGATGTTGCCAATGATTTGGGAATTTCTCTGGCCACACTTTACCGATGGATTCCAGAAGCGGCTTCTTTAGTCAATTAGCTGAACGTCAAGAGATCTACTGCACCAAAACACACAGGTCAGCGGTTTCTCCAGGGGCTGTCAGGAAGCGATTAGGTTTTTTACCAGGATCCTTACCGTAGGTCTTTTTAATCAGCAAAGTAGCGAACGACTGGAAACTGAAGCTGACCAGGCAATAGAGCTAGATTCGCCTGATTCTAATTCTTCTATTTTATTTCCTGTCTACACTAGATATTGCTTTGATACAGTGTGAAATTGCAGCACCTCAATAGCCAAAAGGTGTGGCTTTTTTAGTGTCAATTTATAGTGTAGACGGTTGGTATCAGTGATTAAAGCTATTGCGTATCGCGATAAAGTAGAAAGGGGCAAAAACTGTAAACAGTTGATAAACAAAGGAGCTGTAGTTTTCTTGCTCTCACCACACAAATAAAAAATAGAAGTAGTAGACCGCTAGCGCTATGCCTAGCCTGATGTTTACACATGGATGATCCATGATATTGTAATTTTGGCCTGAAAAGATAGGAAAAACTGAATCCGTAAACGGCCCGTAGTGGAAGTATTTTAGGGCACGGGCGCTACCTTGCAACGGTAGAGCCGTAAGGCAAGATGAACCAATCCGCTCTAGCGAGCAGGATTGGCTAAGGGGCGCTGTAAACGCGCCGGTCGGTAGTGATTCGAACGTGGCAGAAGCCGGTTTTAGGGTGTAAGATGGTGAGTATTGGTAGTATAAGGTGCCGGTAGATGGTAGAAGAAAAAAAGAGAATATTTAAGCCAACACTAGAGACCAAGCTGATCCGCGAGGACTTCAACCGAGTAGAGGCGCTGGCGCGCGCAGAAGGGCGAACGAAGTCAGAAATAGTCAGAGAGGCGCTCTTGTGGTACTTGGACCACAAAGCGGAGCTGGCGAACAAGCCCCGAGAAACAGAGA
>JAGOSY010000010.1 GCA_018062085.1 bacterium
CTAGGCATGATGAACCTCCTGCGCGGTTGGCGCTTGGTGGATGTTTGTGATTAAGTACCTAAAACGATATCAGGTACAGCCCACAGTCAGGTTCATCACTTATTTCAACTAATCTTTTGACATCCTCTCACGATCAGCCCAAATTGTATATACTACTTCACATAGTATTAAATTTGAGAAGAAAAGAGCAAAAAAAATAGCGTAGCCCCAGGTTTCCCTGAGACTACGCTACCAAAGTTCAAACTAGGCTGATTGCCTATTCGATTTCTACTTCCACCCGCGAGCCGGGCTTGGCGATCACCAAATCTGCGCTCTCAGTAACAACGTAAGAGCCAGATTCAGCGGTAACCAGCGAGCCGTCGTAGGCATCGACCTTTGAGCCTGCGTAGGCCGTGACTGTCGAACCATAATCAGCAATGACAATCGCGCCTTCACAAGCATCTACGTGTGAGCCTTTCTCGGCCCAGACAAAAGAACCGGTGACAGCCACGACTTTGTCGCCAGCCTTGGCAATGACCTGCAAGCCAGCCTGAGCGACAATGCTTCCGGCCTCACCAGTGGCTGCATCAGGCTCCACTAATGGCACACAATAGGCCGCCGGCAAGACCACAGTTGGCACCTTAGACGCTGTGCCGGTGGGTTCAGTAGAGCTGCTCGGAGAGCAAGCTAAGAGGGGGCTCAGTGCAGCCAGGCCGAATGCGGCGATGGCAATGGTTTTGAGCAGTTTCATTGAATTTGTTTTTCTATTTGTTGCGTCTCCGCCAATCGGAAACGCCTTTCTTGAATTTACGTCAGTGTCAAACCCGCAGAATACGCGAGAGAACACTGATGATTTTGCGGCGAATGCGACCGCTCTTAGCGGGCACAAGCAAACGCTGTAGGTCTGCACTTGTACCGGCAAAGCGGTTCATGTCGCAAGTCGGGGAAGAGACGCCATCGACAACGCCAAGCTCACTGTACTGCCAGAATGTCCAACCAGACCAGGGGGCAGGAACACGAGGTGCCGGACGATCGGTATAGTGCGCCAGCCAAAGCTTGTAGTTGCCTAGCTCGGCAGCAGAAGCCAGTTCATCGCGGGCCATCGGGTTGTTGATATATACCAATGGCTTGACGCCCAGTTTCTTCTCGACGGCTGTGAGCCAATCAAGAATCATCTGCACACGCGCTTTGACAGCGATGTCTTTCCAGTCTTCCGGCACTTCAATATCGAGCACCGGAGGAAGATCGCCGGGCTGCAACTTGGCCACAGTTTTGACGAAATTGTCGATCTGAGCCGTGAGCGAAGCCTTGGGCCGGAAGAAGTGATAGGCACCGCAGGGGATGCCCACAGCCTTGGCTCCAGCTCGATTGATAGCGTAGCGTTTGTCGACGAAGGTCTCACCTTCGGTGGCCTTCAAAAAGACGAACTGAACGCCAGCAGCTTTGACCTTGTTCCAGTCGATGGTGCCCTGGTGGTGTGAAACGTCAATGCCGAAAAGGGTGTTGACGTTTTGTGCGGTGGTCGCCTTGATCGGCCGAGTTTGGCAAGGAAGGCAAACAGCACAGCCGTCAGCTTCGTCTTCAAATCCGCGGTAATTGTCTTGTCTCATGGTGATATTCCTACTGTTATCTGAGCTATTTCTTTGGAGGAATAGTGGGCAACTGCCGGGTAAAGAAACGCTCAAAGAGCGGCAGCAAGAGCGTCGTCAAAATCAGAACGACGGTGCCGTAGAGAGGTCTGTACCAGTCGAAGGTGAGGGCGAAAGGACCACCCAAGGCGAAGATGAAGACAACGAAAGCAAAGGTTGATGCCATCCAGTGAAAGGTCTTGGCGGGGCCAAAGCCAGGCGGATCGGTCTTCATGTAGACGATATACAGGGGCGTGAGGACGGTGAGAAAGGCAAACACACTCCACACCAACCAGAGCGGATTGGTGGTTTGGTCTTTGAGAATGCCGTCGATGGCAAGCCATGCAGCGACAATGTCAGCGGGAATGTATTTGATCAATTTTTCGAAATAGGAGTCTGCGTTCTTTGCATCTAACGGCAGATCTTGCTTGACGAAAAAGACTCTGAAGGGATTCCACATGATGGGTCTCCTGTGGTTAGCTTAGCCGCTGAAATTCAAGTGTTTGAAGTTGCAGCCAATACTTTGTTATCTCGAATAAACACAAACAAAAAGTCACCTCAGTCCAAAAGCAAGCAACGACGACACAGATACTGTGTAAGTTGGCTAGAGGTAGAAGCTATATGTTTTTACTGTTTGCTTGATTCGAGTGTTTATAGAGAAGAAAAGAAATACATGCATTTCTAACAACTTAGGACAGGCAAAAACAGCCTATTTTCAAGAACTAGGCTATTTTCTAGCTAAGCTTTCGATTATTTTGCTGTCAAGAAGTGGCGCTAGCTCGGAATAACTAAAAATCTAAAGGCAAAAAAAACCAGCAGTCACACTTGTCATCGAGGCAAAAAGCCATGGCAAGACGGCTTCTTGCAGCAGAGTCAATGGTAAACCCGGGATGCAAAGAGGGCGCGCCGGACGGGTTTTCAAGCTGACACGCCTCTCGCAACTGTAACTACCCAGGCAACTAGAAAGGAACTCGACATTTCGGAGTGGATATACTTTCGCTATAGTAACTATTTTGAATTTCTGGAAGGAAAACCATTACGCTCTCTACTAAGTTCATCCTCGCTCTGATTACTTTCACCTGCTTCTTCGCCCTTGGCCCCACACGAGGAGTAAAAGCAAAATCGCAGGCCATCCTAGTGGCAAGCGCTGACGATAGCGCCACGGCCACACCCGCACCGGCACTGACCACACCCCTGGATGCCGCTCTAAACAGCGCGCAGCAGGCCTTAGAAAGCGAAAACTGGAGCAAGTCGTTAGAACTCTACGACCTCATTCTCGACGAGGCACCGGCCAACTGGGAAGCCTTAAACAATAGAGGCTACGCTTTACATCAAATTGGCCAATACAAGCGCGCCATAAGCGACTTCAATCGTGCTATTGAACTTAACCCTAACTACGCCATCGCCTTTAACAACCGGGGCCGCGCCTGGAGCCAACTCGGCAATGAACAGAAGGCCATCGAAGACTTTAGTCAAGCACTCAAACTCAACCCCAAAAGCGCTGCAGCTCTGAACAATAGAGGCTGCTCGTTCAGCAATATCGGCGCCAACAAGCAGGCCATCCGTGACTTCGATCGGGCTATAAAGCTCGACAGTAAAAACAATAATTTTTACTGGAACCGAGCTCAGTTGTTTAAGAAATTAGGCAACGAAAGAGCTTCAAGCAAAGACACTGCCAGGGCCAGACAAAGTCTAGAGAAGAACTAGAGAAGACCTATAGAAGAGTCAGGCCAAATGCCCTTACTGACCAGTGCCGCCTTGGCGTTGCATTCTTTGCTGGCGACGCTGCTCTCTGAAAGCTTGAACAGCGGCTTTCTCATTGGCATCGAGCTGACCATCACCATTAGTATCGAAGCGGGCCATCATTTTTTGTCTTCTAGCAGCCTTATCAGCAGGGTTTGACGACTTTCCACCGTGCTTGCCCCCGGCCCCGCCCTTCCCGCCTCGTTTGCCAGCACCGCCGCCACTGCCACCTTTGCGCTGACCACGCATTGCCTTAGCGGCAGCGCGCTCAGTATCATCGATCATGCCATCGCCATTAGTATCAATACGAGCCATCATCTGCTGGCGTTTCTGCGGATTGGCTTGCCCCTGCTGTCCTTTATGCCCCTTGCCTTTGCCACCTTTGCGCCGATGTCCTTTGCCATGGCCACCACCAGCGTTGCCGCCCAAGCCAGGGGGAGATGCCTCAAGCCCGGGAGGAGGAAGTGACCCTGGTGTTTCTAGTTGCGGTGCGGCACTGGGCGCGTAGTCATTACTACCTTGTGCTAAAGCGGGTGCTCGTGCCACACCCACACCAAGAGCAGCCACAGTAGTTACAAGCAAACTAAGGGCAAGTAGTGTCTTTTGAAATTTCATTCTCATTCTCCATTACCCTTGAATAAAGGGGTTGCCTGTATATTGATACCCAGGAAAAATAGTTGCCATCTGCTTAGTCGAAAGACCCAGACGGCTGCTCACAACAGCACTCATAACGGCTCTAAAATCAGTTGAAGTGGGCAAATCACGCGCCTCATTGAGTTGATTGTCAGCCAAGCCGCCAAAACGCCCATAGACCTTACCCCCTGGCACAGAGCCACCCATCAGCCACATAGCATTACCGTGACCATGATCGGTTCCACCATTGCCGTTTTCTCGGGCTGTTCGGCCAAATTCAGACATGACCACAATTGTAGTGTTGTTATAAACAGCGCCAAGGCCCCGCACTAAATCTGCTAGGCCACCAGCCAACGGTTGCAAGAGATTAGCCAACTGCCCTTGCTCTGCGCCCTCTCGTACATGGGTATCCCAGCCACCAAAATCAATGAAGGCCACTTGTACAGTAGGATCTTTAGTGAAAAGAGTAGCTAGCTGCTTACCAAATTCAGGCGTGGACTTTGGCGTCAATGCGCCACGATTGGCAGCTATTTGCTCTTTAGTCATAGCTTCCATAGACTCTTGCGGTTCAGCAGCAGCCTCAGTCATAATCGAATCGACCTTATTGCGCGCTGAGCGTCCAGAAGCGAAGGCCTTCGACAAATCGTCGTTGCGCCCCCCGTACATAGCAGAGAAAACACCTGGGACATCACCAGCAGACTGCCCTTGGAAACGCCGCCCTATTCTCTTGCCAGCAGCGCCCCCGCCCTTGCCTTTACCATTGCCACCAGATTTCTCAATGGTCGCTACAGTAGTTGGCCCGGCGAAAATACGTGGCAGAACAGGCCCGATGCTGATTGCCTGCAAAGCCGAGTTCTTTGTCGGCAACTGCCCCACGAGGCGATTCATCCAGCCTGTGCTAGTAGATTTCACACCAGGCACTCCCGACTCCATATAGTCTTGAGCATCAAAGTGGCTGCGGGTTTTATCTGGCGAACCGCAAGCATGAACAAAGGCCAGTGAATGGTTGGCCCAAAGAGGACTGAGGGGAGCAAGAGACGGGTGCATACCCCAGTAGCCATCTAAATCAAGAAGGCCCGAGGAGCGCGACATACCAATAGTTGGTCTGATCTGCTTGTAGCGATTGTCGCCATAGGGCGCTATGACATTGAGGCCATCGACACCACCACGCAAAAGCACAACAATGAGCTTTTGCGCACCAAAGTCTTCATTGCCATTCTTATAAGCCCATCCTTGCTGACCAAGTAAGGGGAAGACTAGTGGTGAGAGCAGTGCCGCTTTAAGAAAATCTCGACGATTCATTTTTGTTTTCCTCAACTAATAGTCAATCAATAATTCATAAACTCAGGGCTGCCAATCAATGCGGCGACACGCTGGCCCGGCGGCGCCTTGTCTATCGCTTGCTTTGTCTGGGGCGAGAGCTTGCCACCATTGACAGTGCCAAGCACGGTCTGATAGTCGCTAGCAGTGTCTGAACCAGCCAAGCGCAAGGCAAAATCCATGCGCTTTAGCAAGCCGCCAGGATTTAACCAGGCCTCTTTCGTATTTTTATAACCATCAGGCGTCAAACAGGCATAGAGCGGCTGCCCTTGAGTCTTTAGAAAAGCAGCCAATTGCCTAGGTTGACGAATGGTAGCTCCAGTAGCTCGCAAAGAAGAGACCAAATAGTGAAAGGGGCTCTTGAACTTGCTATTTTGATATTTAGCGTCCCAAAATTCTTGACTAGAAAACAAAGTGTTGAGAACACTCTTGATGTTGCCACCAGATTGCAAGTAGCTACTCGATAATTTGTCCACCAGAGCATCTGGCGGACTATCATCAACAAAATATTGGGCTAACTTGAAACTCAGGTGATGGGCTGTAGAGTTATGGCGAGCGAGCATGTCTAGTACTTCTTCAATTTCTTTAGGTCCACTGCCCTTGATTGTTTGACCAAGAACTACTTTATCGCCGAAGTCGTGCCGTTGCTCGTCAAAAGAGGCCCAGTAAGCGCCAGCACCAGAATTTTTGCGACCGCCGGGCATACCCCATCCGGTGAGCACCCGCGCCAACTCCATCACATCTTTTTGTGAATATCCGCCGTCAACACCCAGTGTATGAAGCTCAAGAAGCTCACGGGCATAGTTTTCATTGAGGCCGTTCTTCTTATTCTTAGGGTTTCTCGATTGGTAGCCAGCTTTGGTATTCTGAGCATTATCGAGATAAAACATCATGGCCGGATGGTGCATGGTGGCGCCCAACATATCGCGAAAATTACCAAGCAAATAAGGGCGAATGGCCTGCTCTTCGTAGGGGCCAATCAAAACCTTATCAACACCCTTACCAATCGAAATATTGAAGTGATTAAACCAAAAATCAGCCATCATTTCGTTAAGCTGCCTGGGGCTTTCTACGGCCCGTATGATCTTGGTTTCAATTACTCCTGATTCAATTTCATTGCGCAGTTTGCCGTCGCCATTGCCAGCCTTCCCCCGCTTCTTACCAAATTCTTGCACTACCGCACCACCGTTTCCAGCGGCAATTCGAGCCCCCTTAGCGGCCCCTTTTCCTCCCCCGTTCTTATTCTTAGCTGCCTTGCGCTCTTTCTTAGCCGCCTGAAACTGCTGCAAAAGCTGACTAGACGGAACGGTTCTAACAGAAGCAGAGCGCTCGAGCTGAGCAATTACCTTAGGCGACTCAGCAATACTTGATGGATTTAGCTGGGCCTGAATAAAAGCTTGCACGCCAAGGCTGCGTACTTTCTCAAAGTCACCTGGACGGGGGCCGTAGGTCAGCCGATTGAGCACATGACTGATCTGGTCACTGTTATCGCTCTCAGCAGCATCAGCGGCCAGCACGAGGGGCCAGCTAGCCACTGAGCTGTCAACAGCCAGAGACAACGGCAACAGAGCCGGCAGAGCCAAGCTTGTGGCAACAGTTATAGCAGTGACCATAGTAAGCGAAGAAAAAACTTTCATCGAAACCTCAAAGCAGCAAAAAAACCTGATTGACTACTAATACGCTAGCTCTTTCAAAAAAGTTCAATTGCAAAAATTATTTTTTTAAAGACCGAGCCTTTAATCGCTATGCCCTTCAGCCCCAGGCTCAACCACCCCAGGGGTAGCCCCCGAGCCCGGGGTCCCAGTGGCACTAGGACCAGAGGACTCGGCAGCAGACCCAGCGACTCCAGATCCAATAGCTCCAGCTCCAGCTCCAGCTCCAGCTCCAGTACCTATGGCGCCAGGCTTGCGACCCATGACTTTCTCGCGCATGGCTCCGACAGTTAAATAAATCACTGGCACAATGTACAGGCTCAGCACAGTAGAAAAAATCATGCCGCCGCAGACTGCCGTACCCAGCGAATGCCTACTGGCTGCTCCAGCCCCCGTAGCAAACACTAGGGGAAGAATGCCCGAGACAAAGGCCAGGGAGGTCATTAGAATCGGCCTAAAACGCGTTTCGCAAGCGCCTTTAACAGCTTCTTCTGGACTCAAGCCAGATAACTTCAGGTGATTGGCAAACTCGACAATGAGAATGGCGTTTTTACTAGCGAGGCCAACTAGCATTACTAGTCCGATTTGGCAAAATACGTCATTATCTAAATGGCGCAAATATTGAGCTAAAAGCGCGCCCATCATAGCTAGCGGCACTGACAACAAAATAATGACTGGGTCAACGAAGCTTTCATACTGGGCAGCTAGTACCAAGAAAACCACAATAATGCCGAGCACAAACAAAATAGTGCCTTGGGGGCCGCTTTCTTTTTCTTCTAGCGAAATACCAGACCACTCATAACTCATGCCCTGAGGCAAGACTCGCTTGGCTAAGTTCTCCATCGCTTCAATGGCTTGCCCCGAGCTGACACCAGGCGCCGGCGATCCGTTCACTTCAGCCGAGCGGAAAAGATTATAGTGATTGATAGTCTGAGCAGCGGTTGTGCGCTCGATTTTGACTAAATTGCTCATGCGCACCATTTGTCCAGTTTGCGAGCGCACATAAAATTCATCAATATTGCGCGGATTAGCCCTGAACATAGCGTCAGCCTGAACATAAACTCGATAAATACGATTGCCCAAATCAAAGTCATTGACGTACTGCGAGCCAAGAAATATTTGCAGGGTGCTGAAAATATCACCAATCAAAATATTGAGAGCCCTGGCCTTGTCACGCAAAACCTCAGCAATAAGCTGGGGGCTACTAGCGGTGAATGTAGAGAAGACGCCACGCAACTGCTTGTCTTGATTGCCTTGCATCATTATTTGCATGGTGGTCTGAGCTAAGCGGTTGATATCAGTGCCATAGAGGTCTTGCAGCTCGAAGGCAAAGCCACCAAAGTTGCCCAAGCCCTGAATAGCAGGTGGGTTAACGGGAATAACCATGGCTTCGGTGATAGCACCGAAGGGCCCGCGCAGGCGGTTAATTATGCCTGTAAGACTGTGCTCGTCACCATGCCTATCATGCCAGGGCTTAAGGCTACAGAAAACAATACCATTGTTAGGGTTGGTGCCAGAGAAGCTAAAGCCGGCAATACCAAACGACGAAACAATCTCAGGGCAATGGTCTAATTCTTTCTCTAGCTTCTTCAATACATTCAAAGTGTAATTGACAGAAACGCCCTCTGGAGCTTGCAAAATCACAATGAAGTAGCCCACGTCTTCGTTGGGAATAAAAGCCGTCGGCACTTCTTTCGAAAGCCAATATGTAGCCCCAATCAGCATGGCAAAAACAACGAGCACAAGCGGCTTGACCTTGAGCACAAGAGATAGAGTGGCGGTATAGAAATTGCGCGTTGAGTCAATCACCCAGTTGATTGGTTTAAAGAATTTGCCGCCGCCATGCGCCCCTTCTTTAAGCCATAAAGCCGACAGGGCCGGAGTTAGAGTGAGGGCGTTAAAAGTAGAAATAGCCACTGAAATAGCAATGGTCAATGCAAACTGTTTATAGAGTTGCCCGGTGGTACCAGGGAAAAACGCCACTGGCACAAACACAGCCCCGAGCACCAGTGATATGGCAATAACGGCCCCGGTCACTTCAGCCATAGCGGCCGAGGCCGCCTGCCTGGCTGGCATGTGCTTTTCGTTGATAAAGCGCGTGATATTTTCAATCACAACAATGGCATCGTCAACCACCAAACCGGTGGCCAGAGTGATACCAAATAAGGTGAGCGTGTTGATTGAAAAATCGAGTACTTTCATCACAGCGAAAGTGCCAATTAGCGAAACTGGAATGGTAATAACAGGAATAAGCGTCGAGCGCCAACTCTGCAAGAAGACAAAGATAACTAGAACCACCAAAGCAATTGCCTGAGCCAAAGTAATCAATACTTCTTTAATTGACTCACGCACAGACAAGGTCGTATCAAAAGCAAACTCATGCTTCATCCCTGGCGGGAAGCGCTGAGCCAGCCGCTCCATCTCAGCGCGCACACCGCTTGCAATTTCTAGCGCATTAGAACCGGGCCTTTGGAATACACCAATACCAACTGCTTCTTTGCCTCTAAAACGCACGACATTGCCATAGTCTTCTGCCCCAAGCTCGGCCCTGCCAACATCCTTCAGTCGCACTAATTGACCAGCAGCACCATTGCGAATAATGATGTTCTCGAACTCTTCAGCATTTTTCAGTCGGCCTTGAGCGCGAATACTCATTTGAAAAAGCTGACCGGGTGGCAGGGGCGCCTGTCCAATTTGACCAGCAGCCACCTGTACGTTCTGCTCAGCAATAGAGGCAACAACGTCTTGGGGAGTTACCCCTTTGTTGACTAGCTTGGCCGGGTCTAGCCAGATGCGCATAGAGTATTTGCGTTCGCCGAAAATGCGAACATCGCCCACACCTTTAACACGCTTCAGGGCATCCTTGATGTAAACATCAGCATAGTTGCTGAGAAACTGACTTGAGTAGCGGTCATCGGGCGTAAGAATGCCGATAGCCAATACAAATGAGTTAGAGACCTTGGCTACAGTGACACCAGTGCGCTTCACTTCTTCGGGCAAACGCCCTTGAGCAGATGAGATTCTGCTTTGCACATCAACAGCAGCAAGGTCGACGTCGCGCCCTAGATCAAAATTGATATTGATTGTCGAGGTGCCGTCATTGCCACTGGTAGAAGTTATGTACTTAATGCCTTGAGCACCGTTAATAGCTTGCTCAAGAGGTGTGGTAACGGCCGACTCTACAACCTCAGCTGAGGCACCAGTATAAGTAGAAGTCACTGAAACTTTTGGTGGCGAAATATCGGGATATTCGGCCAAAGGCAGAGTAGGAATACTGACCGCACCAGCCAAAATAATTATCAGGGCACAAACTGTGGCAAAGATTGGCCGACCAATGAAGAAATCAACAAACATTACTTACCTGCAGCCAGAGCAGCCCCTTCATAGAGATTCTGCACATTAGAAACAACAATTTGTTCAGCGCCGGTCAAGCCGCTTTGCACGACATAATTGTTATCGTAAATATCACCCAGCTGCACTGGTCTTTGCTTGGCCACATAAAAGCCGCTACCAGCCTTCTCTTCTGCAGCTACAAAAACAAAATCTTGCCCGCTAATATGTGTGACTGCATTAGTGGGCACCATCAGTCGTTTTTTTGTTTCCCAGACAATTTTTGTGGTCACCTGTTGATTAGAGCGCAGTTTCTCGGCCTCATTGCCAAACAAAGCTTTAACCAAGACCGACTGATTGCGATCGTCTACCTGCGGCGAAATAAAGAAAATCGAACAATCTCCCAAAGGCTTGCCATCACTGTCAATCATGTTCATCACCATGCCTTTGCGCAAGCGTGAAGCTTGCTCAGCAGGCACATAAACATAAACTTCTAAAGGACGGCTTTGATCAATAGTGGTAAGGTCGCTGGATGGCTCCACGTATTGACCGAGCTTGACTGGAATATCACCAACAACACCGGCAAACGGCGACAATACCCGGTGATAAGCAAGCTGCAAGCGCTCTTGCTTAGTCTGCGAGGCACTCTGCTGTAAGAGTTTGCCTGACTTATTGATGACAGCATCTTGCGAGCGAATCTGGGCATCAATAGAATTTAAATCGGCCTCTGCTGCTTTCAGTTGATTAGAATACTGATCAACACTCTCTTGAGCAACTGCACCTTCTTTGCTCAAATCTGAATAGCGCTTATGCTGACTGCGAGCAAATTCTAAATTCGCAACTTTGGCTGTGCGATCGGCTTTCAGTGAACGCAATTTTTCTTCAGCACTGGTCTTCTCTGCTTTGTTTGATTCAAGAGAAGCTAACTGTGTATTGAGCGCTTCTTGTTCTTTGGCCGGATCGACTTCAAGCAATATAGCTCCAGCCTGAACTATATCGCCAGAGCGCACATAAATTTGAGTGAGATAGCCAGATACGCGAGGTCTTATGGTCACTGATTTGCGGCACTTCAAAGTGCCCACATAAGTCGAAGTTTCGCTAATTGGCTTGGATAGAACCAAGGCAATCTTTACAGGAGTAGCCGGCGGCGGTGCCGCTCCCTGAGTGGCTTCACGCTGGCAACCGGCAAGCGTCAGTGGCAACAAAACAAAACCAATCGTTGATGCTAAATAGGCGGAATATTGCACAATTTGAGAGGTTTGAATTCTCACAATGGGTTTCCTTTAATACGAGCGCTCAAATGAGCCATGCCTAGTTTAGTTTATATCTACTGAATAGCTAACCAAATGGAAAGCTTCTGTTATGAAAATTTCCACACCCCAGTCAGATGGCCAAACGGCTAAACTAAAGTAGCAACGAAACTTTACCAAAGTAAGCAATTTGACCATAGTAAACTATTCCTCGAGGCAAAAATGTTTAAATTGTCCTGAATAGGAGATTCAAAGTGCCTGGTCTGCGCGAAAAAAAGAAAGCCACTACAAAAGAAAGTTTGCTCAACGCTGCTGAAAAACTTTTCCGCGAGCGTGGCTACGGTGAAACCACTGTCGACCAAATAGCAGACTTAGCGCAAGTTTCAAAAGTGACTTTCTACGTTTATTTCAAAGCCAAAGAAGACCTGCTCACGGGCCTGCACAATCGTGTGCTTGAAAGCGCCCTAGAGCGCATCAACCAACCAGAACACAAAAATGCTGGTGCCGTAGCCACTCTCAAAATTTTGGCAAGCGATCTTGGGCGCTGGACAGAAGAGAACAGTGAGCTTTTCAAAGTGCTTCTGACGCAAAAGACCTTGCCACTGAACACCTGCTCTCAGGCTGATGGCGAGAGCGAATGCCCAGCAGTCCAAGCCATGATTGATATTTTAGAGCGCGGCATAAAGTCAGGCGAGCTGCGGGCCGACATCGATGCCAATCGTATTGGTCGTTATCTGGCGCTAATGAGCTTTAGCGAAAAGATGACCTGGTTGCAGCTAGGCTGCACAGACTCACTTGTTGCCCGCCTAGAGACCTGCGTTGACGTCCTCGTGAGCGGCATCAAAGCGAAATAATAGACGTGTCGCAATCTTTCGTATGACTCCCTAAGCCCTTAACCGCAGCTTAACCCTGCGGCCCCATGCTGCTATTGATCACTACTGGATCACTAGAAACGACAGTATCAATAGGTTTCAATCATGAGCGCTGCCACCGGAATCCTTTTCTTCGACATGCTAGTACGTCCATTTTTCAAAGTAGCAATGAAATTTCCCTTAGTCGGATTTCTCATTCTCTTTGCCATCTACGGCGTCATAGCCTACGTTGCCCTAAGAAGTGCTTACTTAGCTGAGAATACTTAAACGAGGCATATATATATTCGACTTACACTGGTCGAGCCTGAGATAGCTAATTCAATTCAAGAAGGAAGTGAGATCCCATTACAAAGCATCGAATCTATACAATGAGCTTCGCCAGCGTCTATCCCCTCTATGTCGCTAAGGTAGAGAGAAAAGGACGGCAGAAAGCGGAGGTCGATGAAATCATTCGTTGGCTGACGGGATATAGTCAACAAGAACTAGAAGAGCAATTGATAAAGCAGACAGACTTCGAAACCTTTCTGGCAGAAGCTCCTTGCCTGAATCCTTCGCGAACTTTGATCAAAGGTGTGATTTGCGGCGTCCGCATTGAAGACATAGAAGAACCAACTATGCGGGAAATTCGCTACTTAGATAAGTTAATCGACGAAATAGCAAAGGGTAAAACGGTAGAGAAAATTTTATCGAAATATACCTAGCACTCATCTGCCACAGGATAAGAAGCAGACAGCAGCTTAGAAACTTTGAGTCAGGTTCTAATCTTTGACGTCGCAAATCGGAGAACAATATTGTCCAAGAAACTAGAGCAACTACTGGCAGATGCTCGAAATACTTATGATGCCGGCAACTACGAGCAGGCCATAAAAACCCTACTCAAAGCGAATGATCTTGCCGAAAAAAGTGGTGACGTCCTTGACCGGTTCGAGACTTTAACTGCACTCGGCTCGACCTATGCCAGAGCCGGGCAACCTCAAAAAGCCCTCCTTGAGTACACTAGAGCTATGAATCTTTGCGTTTTCGCAGATCTCGGAGCCTTCGCAGCCGGAGCTTGCCTAGCATCCACTAGCCATGTCTATTTCGACTTAGATATGGCAATAGAATGCGAAGAGACAGCAAAAAACTCACTGCAAATTCTCAAGCAAGATCACGGTGAAGACCGCTCAGCAGTGCTCATGCCACTGGAAGTACTGATCAAGCTCAATTTGAAAGTTGCTAATCACAAATTGGCTCGCACATACATTAGCCAAGCCATTGAGATAGCGAAAAAACATCCGGGGTTCAATTCGCAAAGCTCTATTGAGACAATAGTGAGCACGCTTGCCGCACTGCCAGAAGACACGAAGGCGCAGTACGAAGCCGAGTTAGCTATCCTGACTAAGTTGAAAGCTATTGACTGACCAAGACTCGATGGCTTTTTATAGATGATGGAAGGGGTTTGCCCCTTTGGATTCAACTACCATTCGAATTAAATCTACTCAGTTCGTTCCATCCAGAAGCTGTCGGCAAAGATCAGCATCATCTTTGTAGCACTCCCCACCAGGCAGCAGCAACGCCTTGGAGAAGCAATCGTTCGCCGCTGAGTACTTCTCCAAGAAAAACAGTAATCGCCCCAAACAACCGCAGGAGTGCATACTGGAAGGGTCATCAGTGGCTGCGCTCTTATACCAGTCGACCAGTAACTCAAGAACATGACGGCGAAGCTCAGCAAGGTCAAGCCCAAAACCAAGCAAAACCCGATGACCAATACCTTCTTCTTCACGGATCAATCCGAGCAAAATGTGCTCCGTGCCTATGAAGTTATGGCGAAGCTCCCGTGCCTCATCCCAGGCCAGCTCAAGAAGTCGTCTGGCTCGTGGAGTAAAAGGAATTTCAACAACCATGCAGCCGGAGCCACAGCCAATAATCTTTTGCACCTCAACACGAGCATCTTCTAAATTAACACCCTGCGACTTAAGCGCTCTGGCTGCTATGCCAGTTCCTTCGCCCACCAGACCAAGCAGAATCTGCTCGGTACCAACAAAATTATGACCCAGCTTGCGGGTCTCATCCTGAGCCAGCATTATCACTTTGATCGCTTTTTCCGTGAACCACTCAAACATGGAACTAACCCTGCGAGTATCCTGTAATTCTCCATAATCGCATTGATATTGCCAGAAAGCTCGATAAAATAGCAGAGGCAGTAACCATACTGATGACAAGATTTTGCTCGTTGGCCATTATGCTTGAGCACAAAGACGACGAAGCTAAGCAGTTCTGTTTATTGATGAAAAGCCCGAGAGCAACATTTATTGTTTTTGCCCTACCGCCGCTTCTTGCGCTTCAACTTAGCTTTGGAGTTAGCTTTGAAGTTGGCTTTGGGCGGGGTCTTCCGGCAGCTGCAAAAGATATTGAACTACTCAGGCTTGTACCAACTCTAGACAATCTGCCAGAGCGCCGCTTGCTCAAAGGTTCGATTGGTCACGATGAGGGGCAGCAAGGCCTACCTGTCAACAATGTCAACATTTTTGGCTATTCTGAAGTAGCATCCAAAAATGGCAAAGGCGGCGTAGAGACAATACACATAGGCTACGTCAAGCCATACACAGCAGCCTGGCGCAGCGGCCTTAGTGCCGGAGACAAAGTATTGGCGACAAAAGTGCAGCTTCCGCAGGCCCTTTTGACCATTGAGCGCGGCGGTAAGCGCTATGGCTGTCTGCTGGAAACCAAACAGACACTACCAATTGCGCTATCGGGAAAGGCAACCGAGAATAAAAGCGATGCTCAAATTCTCTCGGAGTACGCCATCGTCATGCTGATAGACAGTTCCGCATCGATGCAAACCGCTGATTGCCCTGGCAACATCAGCCGCTGGCAGTGGTGCAAAGAACATACGAAAGACCTTTATGTGGCCAACACAGCAAGCACTCTAAGCAATCAGAGTAATGTCAGCATTATCACTTTCGACTCCAACTTCCGCAGTCATCGCAATTGTTCAACGGCTCAGTTGCCGCAAATTTTTCAAGATAGCGAGCCTTCAGGTGAAACCTTTATGGCACCAGCCCTGACAGAGGCGTTTGCCCTAGTGCGCAACCAGCTCAGCTACGGTAAACCGGCAATGATTACTGTAGTTTCGGACGGTCGACTGAACGACGCCGAGTCACTAAAGAAGGCCATCATTGCTCAAGTTAACAGTCTTTCTAAGCCTGAGCTGCTTTCAATTGTGTTTCTAGAAGTGGGAACGCCCGACAAATTGCTTAAAGAACTCGACAGTGAGCTGGTTAAGCAAGGAGCCAAGGCCGACATCATTACGGTGCTGCCCTTCAGTCAAGCAACCAGCAAGGGTCTGGTGCATAGCCTGGCTTCCACTGTTCCCAAACCTAAGCCGCTAGAGACTACCATCAAGGGTACTGTCACTACATCAGAAAACAAGGCTAAAGCAGCCATATCAGCGCATATTATTTTGCCTTCCAAACCAACACCACATCAGCCGGCACCTCTAATTCAGCCTAAGACAATTGTGCAAGCGCAGGGCCGACCTAAGCCACAGCCTCCCATTAAGGCACATCCGACAGGCACATCACTGGAGGCAAAGGCTAAGGCTCTGCCACAAGAAATAGATGAAAAGGAGCAAGTGCTCAAGCGCAATGCCAACCGAACATACCCTTGAGGGTTTACTAGAGTAGTATATGCATGGTCTGAAGGATAATTGTGGAGAGGGCAGCAAATTGACAGCCACTGCTGATTTGGAGCAGAGCGAATTAGAGCTAGATCAAGAGCTCGTGCGCCGAGAGTTTCCCGCCTCCGACTGCACCTATCTCAATACCGGCAGCTGCGGCCGCAAGCCTGCGACCGTGCTCGCCGCAATCAATGAGGGTTGGCAGAAGCTCAATATCAATCCGACCTATGCCACATTTCTTGATCTTGAGCCAATGCAATCGGCTCGTGCAGCCTTTTCTCGGTTGCTTGGTGTTGAACCCAGGCAGTTGATTCTGACACAGAACTCTACTCAGGGTCTACAGCTGATCATGCACAGCCTCTTGCTCGAAGCTGGCGATGAGCTAGTTACGACCAATACCGAACACGGCAGTGTCACATCAATTGCCAGGCACCTCGGCGAGACTCGCGGAGTGGTTACTAAGCGTTCTGACGCAGACCCTAAACTCGGCAGTCGCGCCCTTTGCGATGGCTTACTCAATCTCGTTACCGCAAAGACCCGACTGATTGTTGTCAGCCAAATTAGTTCATACACTGGATGGCGTGCCGATCTTAGCCACCTTGAAAGCGAGGCCAAGAGCCGGGGTGTGCCAGTATTGATAGATGGCGCTCATAGTATGGGGCAACTGGCCGGTGCTGAAATTATTGATGAGAGCAGCCTCTGGGTTGGCTCTGCCCACAAATGGCTGGGCGGACCCAATGGTACAGGGGTGGGCTATGTGGCACCAGAAATGGTATCACGACTAAAACCGGTGGCCGTAGGTGATCATTATTTTGATGCTCTCGCTGCCGACGCTGGAGATGTAACTCGATTCGAAAGCGGCGGTACTGCTGATGTGGTGCGCTGGTATGGCGTAATCAAAGCTTGTGAATTACAAGAAATCATTGGTGCCGAAAAGATTCGGCGCAAGCAATTTGCCTTGGCACAGTATCTGCGCCAAGAGCTTGAAAGGGCTTATCAACCGGAATTCCGACTGCCGAATTTGCAGAATAGCCTGGCCAGTGAAGCTACCGCTCTGGTTGCTTGCTATTGGCCAGAAGAAAGGGTCAAAGTGCCCGACTTACGCGAGGCACTCTGGAGCAAATATAAAATTTGGATTCAACCAGATTTCCTCAATGCCAAACCTGGCTGCGGCATTAGAGTAGCCTGTCACTATTCCAACAATCGAACCGAGGTAGATAAACTGCTTGAAGGGCTGGGAGCGTTCATTGCAGTATGAGCCCAACAAGCACTCGGCGTCTTAAAGCTGCCCGATTAATCTAGAAATATCTTCAGCATCAAAATGCTTAAGCGCGGCGCCAACATGTATTTGGTAATTTTGCTCGCTGACAGACTTCGCGCAGAACATCAATAGCTTTGGCAACATCAGTCAAGCATAGGTCGAAGTAATAACTGTTAGAATTTCCACCACCGCATCCGCCCATACAGCCAGCCGCAGCAGCCGCCAAAGCACTTAGTATGTCGTCCTCAAACCTCTCTCGAAACTCGCTTGAGAACTCAAGAACAGTTTCTGTTAGTCGCAGTTGTGAGAACCCTTCGCTGCGACAAATAGAAAGCTCCGAAAGCTCATCTTGATCGAAGTCTAGCTCCCACTCTAAAGGCGGATTAGCAATTGGAAAATGCTCAAACATCCATGGAGCAACAATATTATCCTTAAGACCTGCTCTGGCACGCACTTGGCAAAGCTTGCTGCCCTTAAGCTCACCCAAAAATCTGTCGATTTGATTTAGAGCCTCCACTTGCTAAGATTAGCAGCACACTATAGCCAGAGTGAAATAGCCACTAAGCAAAAACCATGCGCAAAATAAAAAGTATTCTTTGCCTGATTCCCCTAGCCGCATTTACCGGCTATTTTGCACTAGCACCAGCACTTGCCAATCAATCTAAGAAAGGCACTGCGCAAGCCGATTTGATCATCAAGAACGCCAAGATCTACACCAGCGCAAATCCGCCATGGCAAAGCGCTCTAGCAATTGGCAATGGTCGCATTGTTCAAATTGGTAGCGATGAAGAGACCCTCAAGCTAGCTGGTCCAAAAACCAAAATATTTGACGCTGACTCAAAGCTAATCATGCCTGGTTTTCACGACAGCCATGTACACCTAGCAGAAGGTGGTGCTGAGCTATTGCAATGCCGATTGAACACAGCAAAAAGCAGAGCAGATGTGCTGACGTTACTGCAAAAATGGCGCGCTGAAAAGCACCCAGAAAAACACTCTGGCAAGTGGCTACTAGCAGCAGGCCTGCCGCTACCAGCAGTGATGAAAGAGCCACTAGACTGTCACATTCTAGATCAAGTTTCTGCTAATCAACCAATTCTGGTTTATGCCGAAGACGGCCATTCAGCCTGGCTCAACAGCAAGGCCATGCAAATCGCCAAGATCACGAGCAGCTCCAAAACTACCTGTGGTGGCATAATCGAGCTAGATACAAAAGGACAACCAACTGGCTGCCTAAGAGAAGGTGCACTAGCCTTAGCACAAAAAGTACTGCCTGTTTTGTCACTAAAAGAACGCAGCGCCGCCTTAGCCAAGGCCATTGCCTTAGCCAATTCATTTGGCATCACTTCGGCCCAAGAAGCCCATGCCAACCCCGAAGTAATTACGGCCTACTACGATTTAGCTAAGCGCAAGCAGCTCAATCTCAAAGTAGTAGCAGCTCTCCACACCGGCACAATGACGCCGCTAGCTTATAAACAAATAGAAGCAGCAGCTAACAAATATTCAAAATACAATCGCCTTAGCGCCCACAGCGCCAAAATATTTGCCGATGGCGTAATCGAATCACATACAGCAGCCTTACTAGAGCCATACAGTGACCGACTAGCACTTAAACAAGATAGCCCACAAGCGAACCAGCCAAAGAAACAAGCCCTCAATTTCGCCCCTAGCGAATTAACTGCCATGGTAAAAGAATTGGCTAGTCGGGGCTTTCAAATACACATTCATGCCATTGGCGATGGCGCTGTGAGAGCGGCTCTTGATGCCTTTGAAGCCTTGCCAAGAAATGGCGATTTACGCCACCAAATTGCTCACTTGCAATTGGTCGCCCCAGAAGATCTCAAACGCTTCGCCGCCCTAAATGTAACAGCCAACTGTCAGGCCGCTTGGGCCTACCAAGATACCTACATTAAAGACTTAACCGCTCCGCTATTGGGCCAAGAACGCATGGCCCGGGTTTATCCCTTCAATAGCCTAAAGCAGGCTGGCGCGAGGCTAGCAGCAGGCTCAGATTGGACAGTCTCAACTCTCAACCCCCTTGAAGCGATGCAGACAGCAGTGACAAGGCAAGCACCAAAGCAACCAACAGAAAACACTGCCGACCTTGAGCCACCTCTAAACCCCAAGGAAGCGCTAAGCTTAAGCGACATAGCCAAGGCCTACACCACTGGCGGTGCCTACGTAAATCATTCAGAGCAACAGACAGGCAGCCTCGAAGTTGGCAAATGTGCCGACTTAGTCATGCTCGACAAAAATATTTTCGACCTGCCAAAAAACGAAATCGCCAGTGCCAAAGTGCTCTTAACTCTAATAGACGGAAAGGCCGTCTACCAGGAGAGCAAGCTTTCTTTCTGAAGGGTTAAAACCAATCAAATTCTTCCTAGCTGGGAATAATAGGCGAGGGGAACAATTAATCTTGGAAAACAATGAACACAGTAAAACAGTAGTCATTGGTGAGACTGCCGCCTCGCCGAGCGGCAATCGAACCAGTGGCCAATTTACCCCAGGCGACGTGCTGGGCGGCACTTACAAGATTATGGATTTTCTTGGTCAAGGGGGAATGGGCTTTGTCTACCGAGTTGAGCACCTTCTGCTAGCCAAAGAGTTGGCCCTAAAAGTATTGAGAACCGACCAGGTATCAGAAGTAATCTGGCGTCGCTTCCAAACAGAAGCCCAAGCCATTGCCAGACTAGACCACGCCAACATAGTCAAAATTTATGACATGAATCAAACCCAAGATGGCGTTCCCTACTACACAATGGACCTCTTAGCTGGAGAATCTCTGGCTGATTACCTAGACCAACACGATTTCCTCCCGGTCGAACAGGCTTTGCCAATATTCCGTCAGATTTGCGCCGGCCTAGCCTACGCGCACGATCGCGGAATTATCCACCGCGACATTAAACCGCCCAATATCATGCTGCTTGAAGGCTCGCAGCGGGTAGTTAAGATTGTCGACTTCGGCATTGCCAAACTTAGTGTCGCTGGCCAGCCGGGCCAGGGCCTAACTCGGCCTGGTGAAGTCTTTGGCAGCCCGCTTTACATGAGCCCAGAGCAGTGCTTGGGCTCGCCCATCGACCACCGTACTGATATTTACTCAACCGGAATTACTTTCTTCGAGGCTCTTACAGGCAGAGCGCCCTTTATCGGCCGCAGCGCTGTTGAAACCACAGCCATGCACCAGTCAGAACCGGCACCATCGTTGAAAGACATTGGTGAAATGGAGTATCCACCAAAGCTAGAGCGCATCATCGCAAAAATGCTGGCCAAAGCGCCAGAGCAGCGCTACCAATCATTAGCAGACACCGCCAGAGACTTACTCTTATTAGAACGCTCGCTCGGCCAGCCATCGCACAAACAAACACACAGCAGTAAGACAACTGTTAACCTTGAAACAGATAGTAGTGATCAGTGGGATGACGGTGAAGACCAAGTTGAACCGAGTCTCATTGAAAGAATCCGAAACTCAGCAAAACCTATAACAGTAGCAGTTCTAGTGCTTGCAGCTGCCGCGCTATTAACCACCAGAATTCTCGCCCCAGCCCCCAGGCCCGCCAAAACGCTTGCGAGCCTCGAAGCAACAGACCAGCAGAACAAAAATGCTACCAGAATTCCAGCTAGCAGATCTTCAGCCACCACAGCGGAGTCCCGTGAGTCATCCGACGATGATGAATTCGCAAGACAGCTTGCACAGGAACAAGACCCCCTATTCCTCCCCGAAATTGGCCCCAACAAACCACTTTTTAGCAAAGTAATCGGCAAAGGCGCCTCCAAATTTCGGCAATTCACCATGCCGACAGAATTGAACCTCGGCACAATTGAATACGGTAGTCGCAAACGTAACCAGCAGAACGCTCAAGGCACCTTTACGATACCAGAAAATGAAACACGCAAATTCTATCCCAGTCAATCGGCGGCCACCCACAGCAAGATATTCAAGCGTTTTCAAGACGGTGATTTTCAAACATTTGACTGCAAAAAGACACTAGGTGCACACGATGATTTAATAGAAAATATCAGCCATATCAAGTCAATCACCAATTTGCAAATGAGTGGCAACGATTTCAGTAACTCCTCAGTTAAATATATCGATAGACTAACAAATCTCACAGACCTCGGTGTTGCTGTAACAGCGATAACAAGCGAAGCCCTGGCAGAAAGCAGCATCCCAATGCGACTCCGATGCATAAACTTAAGCCTTAAAGATGCCTCTGCCCTTATCAAGGCCATGCGCAATTCGAAAAAGGCCACCCACCTCACCCTCGAGAGATGCCACATCGATGGCGCTGCTATCGAAGCGCTTAGCACTATGCCAAATCTAGAAAAACTAGAAATAGGCAACAACAACCTATCGAATGAAGACCTTAAACCCCTGACTAAACTCAAAAAACTGCGTTTTTTGGAACTGCAAGGGTGCCGGGAACTAACAGCTGAAATCATTCCCACCTTGTCTCAAATAGATGGCCTTAAGCGTGTCAAGCTGAGCCTTGACAGCTGGAGCCCGCAAGACCAAAAGCGCCTTAAACAAGCTTTACTGCCCTGTGAAGTGCTCGATCACGATAGACCAGATGAGTCCAATAGAAAAATAGAGGAACAGCTAGCCCCAGCGAACTCGAATTGAGCAAAATAGACGTAGAATAAGAGCAGTTGGTGGGACCGGTGGGAATGGTAGTAAATTGCAAAACCAGTTTCAGAGACCCAAAACCAGTATCACTATCAAAGAAGGCGACACCTTCGCTGGCTCTTATCGCATCATCTCTCAAATTGGCCACGGCGGGATGGGTGCCGTCTACCGCGTTCATCACGCCTTTCTCAATCGCGAATTTGCGCTTAAGACAATTCCCCCAGACGAAGTAACCAAAGAAAGTTGGGCTCGCTTTCAAATGGAAGCCAAGTCTGTGGCAAAGCTAGAGCACAAAAATATGGTCAAGATCTATGACCTTGGCATTGCTGAAGGCAAGTTTCCCTACTATGTCATGGACCTTCTAGAAGGAGAGTCGCTGGCAGAGCTACTTAAGCGCCAAGCCACCCTGCCACTAGCAGAAGCCCTTGAGATATTCTGCCAAATCGCTGACGGCCTCAACTTCGCCCATGAACGCGGTTTCGTTCATCGCGATATCAAGCCAGGAAATATTATGCTCACCTTCGACAAAGGTGCCACCAAGCCCACAGTGAAAATCCTCGATTTCGGCATTGCCAAACTGGCCACTCCCACAGGTCAAGACTGTGCCGCCACAACAAACACTGGCGCCATTTTTGGCAGCCCACTTTACATGAGTCCAGAGCAATGCCGCGGCGCTGAAGTCGACCCCCGCTCAGACATATATTCGATTGGTTGTGCCCTCTACGAAACCCTAACTGGTGCCCCGCCCTTCATGGGCGACAGTGCTCTGATCACCATGGTCAAACACCAAAAAGAAATTCCGTTGAAGCTACGCGAAGCCTCTTTGGGCAAAGATTTTCCCGAAGGCATAGAAATAATTGTCTCCCGCCTTTTAGCAAAAGAGAAAGCCGATCGCTATCAATCATTGACCGATTTACACAACGATCTTCTTGCTGTCAAAAGCGGCAAGCCTCTGACAACGCAATATTTCAACAATAAGCGTGTGCAAGAGGCCTATGACGACGACGATGATTATGATGAAGATGAAGAAGACGACTACGAAGAAAATAATCAGTCATCGGGCATGCCAAAAATAGTAATTGTCGCCATCATCATCGCCACAGTTTTACTTTTAGCAGCCACAATTTTGCTAATTTACGTGCTCACCACTGGTCAGGGCCTTGGCGGCTAGAAGCCACGATTCACATGGAACACAAAAACAGATTCAAAGGTGTCTTTCTTGCAGCAGCGGCCGCAGCACTGTTTGGCATGAGCACGCCACTAGCCAAACTGCTAGAACAAGAAATCGCTCCTGTTATGCTCGCGAGCCTTTTTTATCTTGGCACAGGAATTGGCTTTGCTCTGCTTTCGGCGCTCTCTGGGTCAAGAAAAAAACAAAGCAAGACCTTGTTTTTGAGCCGCGCTGACTTACCCGCTCTGACTGTTGTAGTCACAGCAGGCGGAATTTTTGCACCAGTTTGCTTGATGATTGGACTAAGCTATAGCAGTGCCAGTTCAGCATCTCTATTGCTCAACCTAGAGGCGGTCTTAACTGCGCTAATTGCCTGGGTCTATTTTCACGAGAACTGCGATAACAAAATCATACTAGGAATGTTCGCTATCACCGCGGGTGGTGCTGTACTTAGTTTAGATGGAGCCCTTCCATCTAACATTTTAGGCCCGCTCTTAATTACCCTAGCATGCCTAGGTTGGGCTATCGACAACAATTTCACTAGAAAAATCGCCGCCGCTGATGCCAAGCAAATAGCCATGATCAAAGGCTTGGTTGCCGGCCTAATCAACCTAGCTATCGCCCTTGCCCTTGGTCAAAAACTCCCAAACTCAGAAGCTATAAGCGCGGCACTTTTGCTTGGCTTCGTTGGCTATGGTCTCAGTCTCGTGTTCTATGTCATGGCCTTACGCGATCTCGGCAACGCCCGCACCAGTGCTTACTTTGCTACCGCACCATTTCTTGGCGCAATACTCTCTCTTCTCATTTTTCACGAACCAATCACTGCTCAACTAGCGCTGGCTGCTATTCTAATGGGAGTTGGGGTCTACTTGCACATCAGCGAGCAGCATGAGCACATCCACAATCACGAAGAATTGGAGCACGAACACGAGCATGTGCACGATCTTCATCACCGCCACGAGCACGCCAGCGGAGACGAACCATCTCAGAGAAAAGATGGAAGTGAAGTACCCCATACCCACAAACACCAACACGAAAGTTTGAAGCATAGCCATACTCACTATCCAGACTTGCATCACAGACACAGACACTAGCCACGAGCACTAGTTGTAAGTCCTAGTTATAAGTCCTAGTTATAAGTCCTAGTCGTAGTTCCAGAACCTAATACCAGGTGATCACCCGAAAGAGTGAGGGCTCAAGCAATTTGGACGTGGAATAATAAGAAAGTCAGTTCCTATCACACAGGGCTTTAGTAGTCACCATGATACCAATAGCCACCGGTCCATCATTTGGCAAGATACGGACCTAATGCCTGAGCAATCGCCCATAACTATTTTGATCGCCGAAGATCAAGCGATTACTCGCTTCGGGCTTAAATGCTCCCTTGAGAGCTATCCTGACTTGAAGGTGATATCAGAATGCGACGATGGCGCCAGTGCCATTTTGCAAGCCCTCGCAGTCAAGCCCGATGTGATTTTAATGGACATTGGCCTACCCACAATTGATGGCATACGGGCATCAAAAGAAATCAAAGAAGTGCTTCCCAGCACACATATCATTATGTTTACAGCTAGTGATGACAACAAGCATATTTTTGAAGCTCTTGAGGCCGGGGCCGACGGTTACTGCCTTAAGACCGTAGCTGGCGAGCATCTCTACGCCGCCATCAAAGCAGTGACATCAGGCGCCACTTGGCTAGATCCTGGCATTGCCCACAGGCTGCTAAAAGTGCAAAATAATCGCAGTATAACTGAGTTTAAAAGCACATCTCTCCCCCTCAAATCGTCAAAAGATTCCGCTCTTTCAGAAGAACAGCTGGCAATTTTAAAAATGCTAAGCGCTGGCTGTAGCCTCGAAACTATTGCCAATCGCACAAGTTCGTCCTTAGACAATGTAGGCGATCTGGTACAAGGAACACTAGACCTACTCCTAACTGCCGCCAAGCAAGAGTTGAATGACAAGGGCGAAACGCCCATAATTCCCAACAAAGTCATTGACCTAGAGAAGCGCGGAATCAAAAACTACCAAAACGGAAGAACACCTTTAGGGGACCGCTACGAAATCGACGGAGTGCTCGGTCGCGGCGGTATGGGCATCGTCTACAAAGGCAAACACGTGCTCATGAATCGACCAGTAGCAATCAAAATGCTGCACCCCGAACACGCAGATGATGACAGCATTGTTGCCAGATTTCAAAGTGAAGCGCAAACCCTAAGCCAATTGTCACACCCTAATTTAGTTTCTGTTTTTGATTTCGGCATCACTGCTAACAATGAACCATACATGATTATGGACTTTCACTCTGGCCACAGCCTTGAAAGCTATCTAGTCGCCAACGGAATTCTCAACACTGAAACTGGAATCGACATCTTCAAGCAAGTGCTGAGAGGTCTAAGCGTTGTGCACAAAGCCGGAATTGTCCATCGAGATATTAAACCAGGCAATATCATTGTTTCACGAGACAAAATGCCAAAGGTAAAAATCGTAGACTTCGGCATTGCCAAAAATCCAAGCACCGAAAAAGAGCGCTTAAAAATAACCAATACGGGAGAAGTAATGGGCACTCCTCGCTATATGAGCCCAGAACAATGCACCGGAAAGGAACTCGATGCCAGAAGCGATATCTATGCTCTCGGCTGCGTCATGTACGAATGTTTCACCGGGAAGCCTACATTCGACGGCGACAGCTTTTACGATATGGTTCGCCTTCACTTAAATGAAACACCTTCAAGGCTGCCATTCTTCCAGCCCGGTGTAAACCACCCTAAGGAACTCGTAGAAATAATATTCAAAGCACTGAATAAGAATCCTGACGATCGTTATCAAAGCGCAGAAGAAATGCTTGACGCCATGAACAAAATACAGGAAGCCGCAACAAACTCAAGGGTCACCGACTCAATTCAAGAACGACCTTAACCCTTTCTGGCAGCAGGTTCATGGACAATTTTCAGGAAAAACTACAATCAATAACTAATGGACCAATCTGGGAGATTCTCAGCCAGATCGAAAATCCGCAACTAAAACTTGCAGCTCAAGAGGCTATTGAGCAACTAGCTGCATTAGCGGAAGATGAGCATAGTCAACGCCTAAATGCCAACAATGAACAGGCCTCTTGCAGCGATATCGAAGGCCACCAGCGATTAATAGATGAATTGACTAAGGCTCGGGATCAAGCTCAAGCGGTATCAAAACTAAAGTCAGAGTTTGTAGCCAACATGAGCCATGAAATTCGCACACCGATGAACGGTATCCTAGGCATGATCGAGATACTTCTGCGCACAGAACTTAGCTCATCAGCGCGCGAATATACTCTTCTACTCAAAGAAGCAGGAAAATCGCTGCTGAGCATCTTAAACGATATACTAGATTTTTCAAAAATCGAAGCAGGACGCCTTGAAATTTCCAACTGTGAATTCGACCCCGCAAGCCTAATAGAAGGGGTGGGCGAGATTCTCTCGCCCCAAGCCGACAGCAAGGATATTTTGCTTTCTACATTCATCGATCCACGCATTCCAGCAGTTTTAACAGGAGACCCTCTAAGGCTAAGACAAATTCTTCTCAATCTCGGCGGCAATGCCCTTAAATTCACAAGTCAAGGCAGCGTCTCTATTCGAGCAGACTTTCTCAGCCATACTGATGACAAAGTCTCTATTCGTTTCACCGTCATTGATACCGGCATTGGCATTCCTGAATCCAGCATAGAACGTTTATTTGAGCCATTCGTACAGGTTGACGGCTCAATAAGCCGCAGATATGGTGGCACAGGCCTAGGCCTAAGCATCTCCAAACGTTTGATTGAAATGCTTGGTGGCAATATTGAAGTTATAAGCACAGTCAGTATTGGTTCAACATTCAGCTTCACAATCATGTTGCAGGCAACAAAGAGCAGTACTACAGCTCCAATCACCAAGAGTTTTCAAATAGATGCCGCTCAATCTACAGTAATAATTCTAGACGACGACGCCCAACTCAAAGACTGTATTGCTAAATATTGTCATTGCTTCGGGCACAAGACTGAATCGTGCAGCACCGTTTCAGAAGCAATTACTTGTATAGAAAAAGCTAGAAAAAACAGCGGATTAATCACCCTGATAGTAGACGGCGCTCGCCACAGTCAGCTGGCTCTCGACTTGTATGAGCGCGAATTTTACGGTCAAGAAAATCAATCACTGAGCATAATTTTACTCACTACTAAAGACCTTAGAATCGAAACCGAAGCGCTTTTACCCAAAGGCTTAGCCAAAACTCTAACCCGGCCAGTGAGGCGCAACGCTTTGAAATACCATCTAAGCGCCACAAATCCGCACGAGACAATCGGAGGAGAGTCGTTGGAAAAAAGTTCGCAAGACCACAAACAAGCGAAGACGCATAAACTCAGAGCACTTGTAGCAGACGACAATAAACTCAACCAACAAGTAGCTAAGATTCTACTGCAAGGCCTAAACCTAGAAGTAGAAGTAGTAGAAAACGGCATGGCGGCCGTTGCTACCTTCGAAAGTGGCCTCTTTGATATTGTCTTTCTCGATTGTCAGATGCCCGAGTTGGATGGCTATGCCGCAGCTAGGATTATCAAAAAGCTGCAAGAGAAAAGAGATACCCGTATTCCCATAATTGCCATGACGGCCAACGCCCTGGAAGGCAGCCGAGAAGACTGCCTGGCAGCAGGTATGGATGATTACATAGCAAAGCCAATCGAGCCAGCAGAGCTAGAAAAGATTCTGCGTACTTGGTCAAAAGACCTAGAAAAAATCAGCACCATTACTCAGCGTCTAACTACTGGTCAATTTGCAATTCAAGCGCCAAAGCCTATGATTGAAATTGACGTTCTTGCCTCACGCTTTAGTCTAAAAAACTACAAACAATTACTGACAATGTTTGCCGATACAGCCATAGGTGAAATAACAACACTGCAAGAGCATCTCGGCAAAGAAGACTACAATGCCGTTCGCTCAGCCGCTCACTCATTCAAGGGTGCTTGCGGCACAATCTGTGCCCCGAAGGTGGCTAACACCCTACAAGAATTGGAAGCCGCTGCTACAAAGGCAGACACAAGCCAGTGCGAGGCTTTAATCGCTCGCTTAGAAGCAGAGGTGAGCAAGGCACTGGCGGAGACAAAACGGCATTTGCAAGGGAATTAATGCAAAATTGCCGCCTGTCCAAGCCTAAACGGCCCTCTAAGAAACAATGCCAGCTCCAGAACTCTCAAGGGCAAGCACAAACTGCCACTAGCACTTGCAGGTGACCTTTCCCTTCTGCACAAAATACATAAGCGACTTAATTAGAAGCAATCGCTAACTTTCTATAAATAAACCCACTATTAATTGAAAAAACCGCGTAGTAAAGTGGTCAAAACGGAAACAAGAATAACAAAAATGATAAAACTATCGCTTCAACTAGCACTTTCAGGCCTCCTTGCAATATCTTCTGCCACAGCGGCATCGGCCGCGGCACCAATCTTTTCGCAATACTCCTACGCCCAGGCAAAGCAAAAGGCCGAGCAAGATCACCGACTACTTCTAATTGACTTTACCGCATCTTGGTGCCCTCCCTGCAAGAAAATGGAGTCTTCTACATGGCCTGACGAAGCGCTGCAAGCCTGGGTCAAAGAAAACGCAATTGCCATTCAGATTGATGTAGATGAAGACAAGAAGACAACCTCCGCCCTAAATGTCAGCGCCATGCCTACCCTTGTCTTATTCTCGACAGACGGTAGCACCACTGAAGTGGGCCGCCAGGTCGGCTTAGTCAGCCCAGCGGAACTGCTGCGATGGCTAAAAGAAGCAAAGAGCGGAAAGTCTGGCGAGGAACTTGAGAAAGCGCAAGTCGCATCTGATGACGGAGCCACCTGGGAGCGCATTTCGGGAGCACGACAATTGATGATGTCGCAAAAGAATGCCGAAGCTCTTGAAGAGTACTTGTGGCTCTGGAATAACCTAAAAAATGATGATCAGACATTCGGCGAACTGCGCCTAAAGATGGTACCAGTGGAAATAAAGCAACTCTGTGCCTCATATCCAGCGGCCAAAACTAAAATGGGTGAGCTGCGAGATGCCGCGGAAAAAACCGACAATAGAGCAGATTGGATCATCTTAAACGGCATACTCGATGACAATACCCGCACATTAACCTGGTTCGATACGGCCAAAAGCGATCCAAAGAAGCTTGAAACCATCAACAAAAACAGCGCACAACTTGAGCCCGTTTTATTCTCAAACTGTAGATGGGCTGACGCTGCAAAATATCTCTATCCACAACCGCTAGCAAAAATTGCCGAATATCACAAGCGCGCTGAAGATATGAAAAAGCCACGTCCTGACACCGAAGTCTCCAAAGATTTTGACCCTTTTCCTAGCATGATTCTTTTGGTCTATGGCGCTTACATTGGTGCAAATAAAGAAGCTGATGCCCAGAAGATTGCCGATGAATGCTTGCGCTTAGATGACACGCCAGCAATGCATTCTGCTTTAGAAAATATGGCAAAGAGTGTGCGTGCAGCACGAGAGGCGCTGAGCAAAGCCAGTAGTACTCAACGGAAATAAGCTCCGCGAGAGGCCTAGCTACAACCATTGAAGCGAGCTAGAGATAGCCCTAAAGGCAAGTAGCCAATCTACCTAGACCTATAATCTCGATCAAAGCCCGTTTCAATCGGTAAAACTTTTGTGGCCGGATGCTCTTTCACCCAGGCCGCCCACGAAGTTGCTACCACGGGCAATGCTTTCAACTGAGCACCTTGAAGAGATTGATCACAAACTAAAGGCCGCCCAGTGCGCGCGGACCAGAGCGAATGGCTCCGCTCGTCTGTCAATAGGCGCTCACCGCCGTAGAGAAAAGCACTGCTACTAAATTGACAACTAAAGCCTTTTCCAAGGCTCCCATAAGCCACCATAGTTTTCTTTTGTTCATCATAGAAAGCTGTTACAAGCGCACCACCTAGCTCGACTTCCACCACATTGTGCCAAGCAATTATGCGCAAAGGAAAAGCAATCGCGGCACCACTCTCATCAACGATTCCAAACACCAAATCACTGGGTACTAGATAACTGGCTTGAGCAGCGCTCAGCAACTGCGGACGACGCAATGGGGCAGCAAAATACTTGGGGCCAGCCCAGAATATTTCTTGAGGAGGTACACGACTAAGCTTACCTATGGCGAAATGATGCACAAGCCTGGGGTCGAGACGATGATAGAGCAAGGCTTTAAAATCAAGATAAGACGCCGATTCTGCTTTGGTCGGCACAATTTTCTGCTGAGCTATCCAACTTTCCCAGCCATTTAAGTCACCAGCAAATTTCTGCCCTGTTTGCCGCGCAAGAAGTGCAATCAGTCTTTCTCTAACTTCAACATAGTCACTGCTCACCATAGCTTCGACAACCTTAGCAGCATCAAGCGGTTGCCAATCTTGCTCTAACAAAAGTGTAGAATTTTTCTGCACTTTTGCATCGCCATACATGAGGTCTAAAATAGCCAGATTATGGCTATCCAAGTGAGCATTCAACCACTTCGCCACCGGTACAGCTGTAGCTACTCCAAGGCGCATGTCTTCGATGCGCTGCATTGCTTCTAGGTGATGCAAGCTATCACGCTCAGCCTGATTGCGCCGCCATCCCAGAGCAGCTAACATCGCTACGAAGGCCACAATCATCAATGCCACTTCCCAGCGAGCGGGCTTCTTCATTGGCGTTACAAGAGCCCGAATGAATCAGGGAGAGCGGCTAATAAATCATCCACCACAGTCATTTTGAGTATCACCCGTGGTATCTCATCCAAATATTCTTCCACGTGCATCTGCTTTGACTCTTCTTCGATAATAAGGTGACCACTCTGCCAGCTCTCTTTGTCTGGCCATTGAGCATAGGCAATCCAGACTCCCTCTTCGGTAGAATGCAACCTGGCCCCAAGTGAGCCATATTCTTGCACCATATTTTCAGTAACAGTGCGCCAAGCAGCACGAAAAGGCTCTTCTAGACCAGGCTTTACTTTAAGCTCGTAGAGCACACAAAACATTGTTTTCCTCAATCAGAATGGGGTAATAATTTTAACTCTTCTAACGCTGATAAACCTCTAGAGGCAGGTTATCTGGGTCACGGAAGAAAGTAAACTGCTTGCCAGTAATTTCATCTACGCGAATATCCTCAGCCTCGATATCAAAACTACGCAAATAACTCAACACAGTCGAGACATCATCGACCTCGAAGGCTAGGTGGCGCAAACCACAAGCTTCTGGATTACTAACTCGAGCCGGTGGGGCGGGAAAGGAAAACAATTCTATTTGATTAAGGCCTACGCGCAAGTCTAGCTTGTAAGAACCTCGCCCTTGGCGATAGGTCTCTGCAATAACTTCAAAGCCCAGTATCTCAGTATAAAAACGCTTAGACTTGGCATAGTCTGAGCAGATTATAGCAATATGATGAATCTTAGTAGCCCCAAACACAAAGAATCCTCTTTTTTATACTGCAGAACTACCTGATAAGCTTTGCCAACTAATTTTTGTTGTTTTTGGATAGACCAGAGTAAATATTATGTCACTGCCGAAAATAAGTAAGACTAGGGCGATTATAACTGGCGCCATTGCCCTTTCAAGTAGCATAGGCGCTACTGACATTTGGCAAAAGCCGGCTAGGCTGGCGGCGGCGGCCACAGAGGAGGCAAAAGTGACTTCGAAAAAAGATGTTTCAGACAATGCCGACCAAGCGCTGAATTTTGCCACCCTCTTAAGCAAAGGTCAATTCATCCAGGCCCATAAAGCTATGGACGCAGCCATGCAAGCGGCCCTGCCGCTCAATCAATTAGCTATGACCTGGCAAAGTTTGAGCGCCCAACTAGGAGCGCTCAAGGCCCTCCGCCCCGGTGCAGCTGAAACAATTGCTACCTTCAAGAAAACAATTGTGGCAGCCGAGTTTGAACGGGCCACAGTTGACCTGCAAATTGCTAGCAAAGACGGCAAAATTAGCGGATTTTTTATCAAGCCTCATCAGGTCAAATCATGCGAGCCGACCTATGCTAGCAAAGAAAGTTTTCAAGAAATTCCAGTTAAAGTCGGATCTAATACTGGTCCTAATACTAAGACTAGTACTAATTTTGGTACTGATTCTTATTCTTATCAATTAGACGGCATCCTCACTCTTCCCAAAGGCCAAGGACCATACCCAGCTGTTGTCTTAGTGCATGGCTCTGGTCCCTGCGACAGCGACGAGACCATGGGCGCTGTCAAAGTTTTTCGCGACATCGCCTGGGGTCTTGCTTCCAAAGAAATTGCCGTGCTTCGCTACAACAAACGCACCCACCAACACGGCAGTGCAATGGTGGCAGCTGGTCTAATCGATAAGATTACCGTCAAAGAAGAAACCATAGAAGATGCACTACTGGCAGTGTCACTTTTGGCCAACGACAAACGCATCGAAAAGAATCATATATACATTCTAGGTCACAGCCTAGGGGCCATGGTCATTCCTCGTCTAGCAAAAGCTGACGATACAGCCGCTGGCTTTATCATTATGGCCGGGCCCACGAGGCCGCTTGAAGATATGCTCTTAGAACAGACTGAGTACTTACTTTCTACCTCAGAAACTTCTACCTCAGAAATTTCGACATCAGGCAAAGATGGCAAAAAGCCAATCAGCACTGCTGGCCAAAAAGAGCTGGCGCAATTACGTGAGCAAATTAAGGCCGTAAAAGATCCAAACTTAAGCCTGACAACAAGTACAACAAAATTACCACTCCGCCTACCGGCCTCATACTGGCTTGATTTGCGTGACTACAAGCCAGCCGAAGCCGCCAAAGAAATCAAGAAACCAATTTTAGTTTTGCAAGGCGGTAAAGACTATCAAACAACTATGGTCGATTTTCAAAACTGGTGGGATGCTCTCACCGACAAGGGCAACACTACATTTAAGGTCTATAACGGCCTCAATCACGGGTTTGTCAAAGCAGGAAATTTTTCGACACCTAGCGATTATGACCAGCCCCAGAATGTCTCAGAGGAAGCTATAAACGACATCAGCAAGTGGATCAAAAGCCAAGACTGAATTTTGACCGTAGTTTAGTCCAATCTTTCCGTTTCCAAAGCTGTCATATTTTCTTAAGAAAATATGACAGCTTCCGATTTTGATAAATCAGATGCTGCCCTCAAAAAATGCTTGGCGGATAAATGCTAAGCGGATAACGGCAAGTGGATAAAGAACTTAGAACCAACGCCATATTCGCTTTCGCACCAGAGCGAGCCCTTATGCGCTTCCACCACTTGTTTGCAAACAAAAAGACCAAGACCTGAACCTATGGGCTCAGTGCGCCCACTGCGAGCACGCCAATAGCGCTGAAAAACATAGGCCATATCTTCTTGGGCCACACCTATTCCTGAATCTTCCACACAAATCAGGGCCTCTTCAGGTGTGCATGTAAGTGAAATTTCGACTTTCTTGTTCTCAATCGAATATTTAATGGCGTTAGACAATAAGTTCTCAATTACCCGCACTAGACAATCAAAATTGCCATCGACAAAACAAGGCGAGCAGTAATCTTCAACGATGGTAGTTTCGGCACCGAGGGCAGCTGGCCTGGAATTCTTTACCGCGGCGCCAATTAAGCCAACCAATTCGGTTCTTTCGGTAATGATCGCACTAGATGACTCACTAAATTGATAACCAATCAAAATCGATTTAATGCGCTCTAGCAATTGCTTGTGCGAATCTATCAAAAGCTCCAAGGTGTCTGCAAACTGCGGCAGCGTCTGACCAAAGCGACCAGCGTGTATAAATTCGAGCATACGTAAGGCGCCACCAACTGGCAACCTTAAGTCGTGAGCAAGAGCGGCAACAAAGTCGTCACGCTCTTTTTGCAGCGCATCGGATTTGGCCTTAACTAAATGGAGGCTAGCTCTTGTCAGATCAAGAATTTGCGAATGCAAATACTCAGCCATTGTTATTTGAGCGTCAGTCCAGGGCAATGACTGATCTTTCACTTCATCTCGCCACAGAGCAAACGAACGCCGCGGCTGTAGCATCTTCTCACTCGGCCCCGATGCACCGCTAGAAGAAGAAGATGATGATGATGAATCTATGAACGCATTTTTCAGGGGATTGCCGGCCCAAGTCACTGATTGAATTTTTCGATCTCGCAACAGAAGCAACCATTGATCGTCGACAAGGCCAGTGCGGATAGCGAGCAGACCAGCAAAATCGTCACCAAGACTGAAAAAATTATCAATTTGCTCATTCAATGCTCCCAAATGATTGCTCGAAAATGTATTGAGTTTCTGCATTGAAAGCCAGGCCGCGCAGGCAAGCACCTGACTCTCGTTAGGCGTCGTACCGAGACAAACTAGCTCTGACTTTGTTGCCAAAACCGCTCCGATGCAATCGAATTGTTCAATAAGCTTTTTGCCTTGCGATTGAAAACCAATTTTTACATCGCCATTTGCGGCAGCAACAGACTCAAGTAAGGCAGAAAAGGCAGGTAGACAAAATGCTTCTACTTCTCTTTTTTCAGCAGCAATTGCTTCTGATATATGCAAGGAAACTATGGTTCCAAAGATTTCGCAGATAGACCGCGTTTTCAAAGACAAATATTTAGGGCTATAGTGATGACATGCAATCAGACCCCAAAGCTCACCCTTAACTTTAAGAGAAACAGTAAGAGTGGCATGTACTCCCATGTTTTGCAGATACTCTACATGCATAGGCGAAACACTACGCAGCATGCAATCAGACATATCGAGGGCTTTACTTGTTGTGGGATTAAGCAGCGGCTCTAGGGCGACAGAGTTATAGGCAACATCAGCAATCATACGAGTGATATTACGCTTGTAGAGCTCACGAGCCTGAACCGGAATATCAGATGCTGGATAATGCAAACCAAGATATGACTCACGCTCAACTTTCAGAGACTCAGCCAAGACTTCACCATGCCAGTCTTGGTCAAACTTATAAACCATAACTCGATCAAAGCTGGTGAGATTTTCTATTTCTTTGACACAGACATTAAGCACCTCAGACAAAGATTCAACGGCTTGCAATGACGACAAAGCAGACTGTAGGTTGGTAGAAAGATCTAGCGCATTTGACATTGCCGAAATCAAATCTTGTTGCTCAAGGTCTAGTTCAAACTCTAGGATTAAAAATTCTCTCTCGCGGTGCGCCAAACAAGAGACTCTGCCAGGGAAAGACCCAAAGCAGTCTCAAAATTTTTGCTTAGTTGAAGAATCTTCAAATCAGGCAGTGTCACCACTACCAAAAAGCCATGGGGTTGGATAGCCCCCGGTGTAGTAATTGCCTCGCGAGCACAATTGTCTAGAGTAACCGAGAAATCTTGCTCTCTTTTATCGGCGGTAGTGGCAATACCGTCTTTTGCATTCGCCATCACAGTACATCACTCTCCAGACAACTACCAAGCCAACGATGGGGATGCCTGAATTTCGCACGACGTGACTTAAGCATGAAATTGCTAAAGGCTAATTGACTACTTTAACTCGAGCGTCAACTGCACATAGTTGCCGGCTTCACTTTCTCGTTCGCAATCAAGATTAGAAAGTGACAAACCCAACAGTCGTGCATTTTTTTCAACGACTTCAGTTGTAGCCAAAAGTTCCATTGCTATTTTTATTATTGGCGTGAAGTCTTCAACGTCAATAGACTCGGTAAAAGTTCTACTGCGAGTAACCTGCTGATAATCGCCATACTTAACTTTCAATGTCAAGGTGCGACCACTGGTTTGGCTCTTCTCAACTCGACGCTGAAGCGTAGCAGCGATCTCTTCGATTGCTGTAAGAAATGAATGTCGATCACTTAAGTCATGGGCAAAACTTTCTTCTGCCCCAATTGATTTGCGAATGCGATTAGGCACAACCGGCCTATCATCACAGCCGCGAGCGATATTAAAATAGAAATGACCAACTTTACCAAACTTGCGTACAAGATCTATCTCTGACCAGGTCTTCAAGTCGGCGCCGCTAAAAACCCCAGCTTGTCTCATTTTTTCAGCAGTTACGTGACCAATACCATAGAATTTTTCGATGGACAATTTTTCAATGAAGCCCAACGCTTGATCTGGCGGAATCAAATACAAGCCATCAGGTTTATTCACAGCCGACGCGGTTTTCGCCAAAAATTTATTGATCGAGACTCCAGCCGAGGCTGTCAAATTCAATTCGTCGCGAATAGATTTTTTTATCTCGCGAGCAATTAATGTAGCAGATGGCATTTCTCGCTTATTCATCGTTACATCAAGGTAAGCTTCATCAAGTGAAAGTGGCTCAACCAAGTCGGTATAGCGATAGAAGATCTCACGAATCTGCTCGGAGACTTGGCGATAAACTTCAAATCTAGGTTTAGCAAAAATCAGTTGCGGACATCTCTGAATGGCAGTACGAGCAGGCATAGCCGAAAATATGCCAAACTTTCGCGCCTCATAACTAGCAGCAGCCACCACTCCTCTTTGATCGGGAGAACCGCCCACAACCACGGGTTTGCCACGATAATCAGGATTATCACGCTGTTCGACTGATGCAAAAAATGCATCCATATCGATATGAATGATTTTTCTTATACTAGTCATACTTTTTTACTAGTCATATTTAGTGAAGTGGAGCAAACATTTCAGAGGGAATGCGTTGGCGATCTTTGTCAAATTCTATCTCAGCGCGAGGAAATGCTCGGTGCAGCAGTGCAGAACCCTGCTCACCTTTAAAGCTAGGGCTTAGTTTTAACCACTTTAAGGGAATTCCTTTCAGAGCCAAGACGCCCCCAAGAGTAACGCCGGTACTAGACAAGTCAAGCCGCCTCAATTGCTTCATACCAACTAGTTTTCTCAAACCGATATCGGTAAGAGTATGATTATTGGGAATGATCAGACCATATAATTTAGGTAATTGAGCTAACTCGGCCAGCGCGCTATCAGTCAGATGTACTCGACTTAAGTTGAGCCAGCGCAATTCTTTAAACTTTGAAACTTCGCGAAATGCCCTTGCCCCAAGCGCAAGATTGTCTAAATGCAAATTTTTCAAGTTAGTCGCGGCCAAATAACCGAAAGTGTTTCCTTTAACTAGAGTGTTTGATAAGCGCAGATACTCTAGACTACTGAGCTTAGAAAGCTGCTCCAATCCAACATCAGTTATGTCTGTATCTTCTAACTCAAGACGCCTTAGACCAGTGAGATGTTTGACAAAGATGAGGTCTTTATCAGTAATTGAAGTGTTATTGAGCACAAGGCAAGCAAGGGCATTGGGCGGAAATGAACCAAGCAAGTTCATGTGCTCGCTAATACAATCGTTGCTCAAGAGCATTATTGATTGACCAGCAAGAGTTTTGACAGAGCCACGAGCAGCAGCCAAAGGAGTGCCCGTTGCCGATTGGGCGTCGCCTTTCCAGTCAGGCTTGAGCAAGATTAATCGACCGACCGATAGCTCTGGCGGAAACTGCAAATTTAAGTTGCTGGCAGATTGCGCAGAAGATTGCAAAGTTGATTGAGCGATAAAAATTGAGCTTAAGACAACCGCGAAACAAACAATCGCAAATAATCTCATTGGCCGTCTCTTCTTACAGCCATTTGCAATGGATGGCATAGACAAAAAATCCCTTGGCAATTATTCGGGGGGCAAATTTAGCGAAAATGCGGCGCCTGTCTAGTATTCTTCTCATTTTGGCCTTGTGAAGCGCTAGTTTTTTTGATTGCCAATTGAATTGGGCATATAGCCACATGAAATTATTCAGGTACCATAATAGTCAAACGCGGACCGCAATCCAAAACTTACAGGCGACATGGCAAAAATATTGCTGGTAGAAGACGATATTGAACTGGCTGAAAGGTTGGAAGACTGGTTTACGCTGGAAAATCATACCCTTGAAGTGGTCAATTCGGGCGAAGATGCCATACAAATGCTGGAAAGCTTTGAGTTTGACGTGATTGTGCTTGACTGGGGCTTGCCAGGAGTTACTGGGGTGGATGTTTGCCGCCACTACCGCAAGGGCGGCGGCCAATCGCCGATAATGTTTTTAACCGGCAAAGGCGACATTTCAAGCCGCGAAGAAGGATTAGACTCTGGGGGCGACGACTACTTAGTCAAACCATTTGACGTGAGAGAGCTTTCTGCCCGGGTTAGAAGCCTTTTGCGCCGCCCCAAAGGTATATTGCCTACCCAGCTCAAAATTCAGGGCGTTGCTTTAGAGCTTGAAAACCGCACAGTCATAGTCGGCGACCAAAGTGTGCACTTGATGCCCAAGCAGTGTTCGCTGCTCGAATATTTAATGCGCCACCCCAACCGCCCTTTTGGCGCCAAGGCTTTACTTGATGCTGTCTGGCCATCCGAAAGCGAAGCTTCTGAAGACACGGTACGAACCTGTATGAAGACTTTGAGAAGACAGCTAGCAACTGTAGGAAAAGAAGAGCTGATTAAAACAGTTTTGGGCTCTGGCTATCTAATTGAAGACAAATAGAGCACTGCTATATATCACTCCAGCGAATTGAAGCCACGGCCTTATCGAACGATGGCAAATATTGCTCCATCAACGCTTGAGTGGGAGCCTGTAAGACTATTTCTTCAATAGAGCAGGGTTGATTGCCTGGTGCACTGTCAAAAAGCAGACCATGGTAATAACTCGTTGTTGGATGCCCTTCATACTCTTCTGCGGCCACACTAGTGCCATGAAAAATTCCACTCAAAGCCAACGTCTTGCGCTTATTAACCAAGGTCACAGCCATCTTTTGCATAAAGAACAGTGGCCCCCTTAAACCTGGCGGCTCATGATTGAGTAGCTGATTGTCAGAGGCTGGGCCAAGGGCCTCACTAAGATTTTTCAAAATGCTAGCAATCGGCTTTGTATTTGTGTCTTTGTTCTGCTCAAAAAGGGTGCAGGGTGATTGGGTAAGGAGAACGCGAAAAGCATCGCCGGCGGTTTTATACGGTGGTTGACCACGATAATAAAAAACAATCTGGGCACCAGAATCAGTGTCTTTGAATTTGCGCGGATGATAACTAAGGCGCCAATTGTTGCCCTTGCCACCAAATTCTTGCTCACCTTGCACAAATTCAGGCGGTAATAGCAGCTCTTTGATCACGCCGATTTTCTTGAGCAACATTTATCTGTCTTATTCTCTTAAAATCTACTGGGGCTCAGGCTCATAAAACTCTTTACCCTGAGCTTTAGCTGCCTGCATCTTTTGAGCCCAAGCCGCATGAGCCACCGCTTTATCGCGCTCTTCTGTTTGTTTCTTCAGGGCATCCCGTTGCTTCTCGTCTTCTGTTTTCTTCTGTTCCTCGAGCTTCTTCTGCTCTTCTTGTAATTTTTGTTCTTGCAGACGCTGATTCCACTGATCGTCGCTTTCGTTGGGGTTGCGACCTGAACCAGGCTTGATTTCGGTGCGATCGGTAGGTAGATCTGGATGCCGTGGATCGACTGGACCATCGGTCGGACGTGGACGATCGCTTGGAACAGTTGTTCCGTAAGGGTTGGTAGCTTTAGCAACCACCGCGGCGTCTACCGCCCCAACATCAAAGTTTGAGGCCCAGTTATTATCGAGTTTGAACTTGCCGTTTTCTAAGGCAGTAATGTTCATGGCATGGAGACCATGACCGCTTTGTCCACCACCAGGAAGGTATGGGGCATCAACCAATATCTGGGCTGACTGCCCTGTTCGATTCTGAAAATCAGTTAACTTCGTGCGCAATTCGTTGGTATCAGCAAAACTCGTTACTCTCATACCTTCAGGATAGTTACCGCCTTTCGGAGGCACACCATCACCAACGACAGTAGAGCTAGCGAACATAGCACCCGGCTCTCCGCCCATGGCCATGTTCAAGTGTGCACTTTGCCAAATATCGACTCCAGGCGAGTTGGTGACAAAGTCGTAAGAGCCTTTGCTATTTTTCGCCATCAGAGCTTCATTAGTGCTGGTTTGGCCTGGCTTTGCACCAAGCTGATCAGCATGGGCAGCCATATAGACATAGCTAGCTTTATCAAGGCCTTGAGCTGAACTTGGCTTACCTTCTCGCTCTGAGCGCAAATCAGCCACTGTCTGACCAGCTAGAGCATCGTAAACATGACCGGCCATACTGCGTTTGCCTTGGTCACCATGATAGCCAGCATTAAACTCTTTCGAAGACTCGGAGTCCGGGGCAAAGCTGCGCGAATCGACATTGACAGTGCGGGTAGTGCCGTCTTTCTGTACGACCTCAGCTGAGCCTTTATTTACCACTGAAGCAATCTGTTCAGAGACTGCAGCTGGATCACCAGCTTCTAAGCGCTGTTTCTGGTTAGACTGAAGCACACAGGTCATGTGATCGCCTTGATTGACGAACTTCTCAGGGTTAGCTTGGCGGGCCGCCATGTCTTTGACAAGGTTGGCACGATCGCGGTCGCTCAAGTGATCTGTTTGGCCGTTCTCAAGCTTACCGTCAGGGCGCTTACCAGTTTTATCGAGAACATCGGTCATCGCCTTGTTCATGCGATTGAGCTGCTCTTCTGGTGTGCCTTCTAACTTGCCACCATCAGCGGCTTTCTGTAACCGGTCAGCCGTTTGGCGAGCAAATTCCTCAGCCTGCTTAGGAGATAAATTGGCTCTCTCCAAAGTCTTCTTATAGGCTTCGGTTGCCGTTTCTAGGCCGCTGCTTGGATCACTTTTGTCGCTGCCATCTTTGGCTTTAGCTGTAGCATCAGTAGATTTTGTACCATCGGAGCCAGTAGAGTTTGCCCCATTTTTCTCGCCCGACTTCCAGTAGGCCGTCATAGTAATGTCTGAAGCTGGCGGAGTCGTGCCCATAGAGCCATCTTTGATTGGGCTCTCCACACCAGCCCCAGGCGCTGGAGTCTTCTTGTCTAATAGGGTAACGGCCTCAGCACTGGCATGACTACCATCGCCACCGTCTTTACCCGGTGTGACTTTATCGACTGGCCTTGCGGCTTCGGCTGCTTTAGTATCGTTTGCCACTATTTATCACTCTACTAATATACGTATTCTAAGAACTATGCACTGCACTAATCTCTGCTCTGTACTAAATCTCTGCTCTGTACTAGCTACGCAAATACTCTATCTTTTAGACACACGACTTCAGATCTCTATCATAGACGAAACAGGTTCTCTATTGTGGGGGGAAACCCCCACCCTGTCTGTCAGCCAGCGGACATTTCAGCGGGATATTTAGTAATGTAATTCTGAAGGCGTGAAAAAGCCGTGAAAAAGAACAATTCAGCGCGCTGAATTAACGGAATTAACGGAAGAAGAGGACGAAGAACGAGAAGCCTCTGAATTGCAAAATAGTTCTAGAGTCTCACCATAATAGCGGTCTGTTTGACCTAAATAAATCATGCCCAAGCGCACAACCACCTTGCGCGAGGCAATATTAGCGCTATCAACCACAGCAAAAATCTGGGGCAGCGACAAAGTGTTGAGACCATAATCTAGAGCAGCAGCACCGGCTTCACTGGCATAACCGGCCCCCCATGCTGATCGCCGCAAGTGCCAGCCAACTTCCCAATCACTAGTAGGTTCAAAATCTTGATTGGGCAAGCGTTTGAGCAAAACAGTGCCAACTAATGCGTGATCATCTTTGCGCAGCAAAGCCATAATTCCGCGGCCGCCCTCGCAGGCCGCATAGCGGACTAATCTTTGCTCAGTGGCAGCGATAGAGCTATCAGCAGAATTCCCCGAAGCCTTGGCCGCTCCTAAGAAGCGAGTTACCTCTTCATCGCCGTACAGCAAGAATGCCTCGGGGGCATCTTGCTGTGGTACGAAGGTTCTTGCGTACAGCCGAGAAGATTGAAAGATAATACTTGCAGACATTCTCTAACTATAAAACAAAATCCAAACCATAAACTAGGGCGAACTAGGCACAGGCGTAACCACAGGTTTTGCACCTTTTTGCCAGTCGACTGTGTAGTCACCCTTATTTTGCGTATCAATTGTAGAAGTGGCACCAGAGCCTTTGGTGTAACTGGTGCTGCCGTCATATCCATACGACTGACCGGAGGCAGTATTGATGTCTTTGCCACTGTTGCGCGTACCACTGCCGGTTTGTGCATTGTAGACATTATTACTGTAGCCAGAAGCTGAACCACCATTTGGCCCTTGGCTAGAAAACTTACTAGCACGGGCGCCGCCAATACCTTTCTTGAAAGCCCCAGCGTTTGCACCCTGGAAAGTACCACCGTTTGGTCCAGCAAAGCTGCCAGCACGGAAACCGGCACCGCCACTGCCATAGCGAACGGCTCGACCACCAACACTACTGCCATATTGACCTTGTCTGGCAAAGCCGCCAACCGCACCATTAGCACCCCGAGCATAGCCGCGTCGCGCCTCTGCCTGTGTAGTGGAAGCGGCTGTTAGTGCCATAACAGCCATGACAATACTGGCCACCTTCATTACTCTTTTCATGGTTAAACCTCTAACTTAGTCTACAAAAACAAATACGAGGCAAAGACAAAAAAGTTTCACTCAGACTTTCACGAACTTTTCATGGCTGACGCCGTAAGCTCCAAGCATCCTGTTGATAGAAAGAGGACTTTACCAAATGGCGAAAATAGAGAGCTTGTTGCTAGCAATTGAAAATGGTGACGGTAAATCAGTACGAGACTTTATGATTACCCTTCCTTTTGAAACACAGCTCAGTATTGCGCGCAGACTGCAAACACTGAATTCACGCAGACGCACTCAAAGAGATATAAGTTGCGACACACTGCCACCTACTATCTATGCTCAATTCGAAATGGTCGAAAGCAGCGGCTGCACGCAAGAGCGGCTAACTGTTCGAGTCGTGCAGGGCGGCAGAGCCAAAGATATTTATAGTATTCAAAAGAACAACAAAACTGGCCGGTTGCTTGTGCGCTTCCAGTTTCAAGGCTCTCCAATGAGAGCTCACGGCACAATTACCCTGTCTAAAGTAGAAGTACACCAAAGCGAAAACTCAACTTCTGACCCTAGCAATTTCAATTTTGCTCAAAACCAAGCTTATATTGCCGCTTACAATCCTGGACCGGACGGTTTTAGTGCCTTAACGCCCTTGAACATGGTGGGCTAATAATCTAGCTTGCAACAACAGTGAGGACATCACCGAGTTGAGTAGCACTAGAAGCAATCACACCAGCCGGTAACTCTAAGCATTGCTTGGCCGGGCCAAACACCCGCGACATCTTGCCGGGGGCAATATTCTCAACCAATCCAACTACCTTATTGTCGGCATCAAGAAAAACGCAGTCAATTGCATATTTCATACCAAACATATGAATACTGTTGCACGGGGCAATGAGAAGACCTTGGCCAACAGGCAAAGAAGTTGTGCCCAGGAGGCCCTGCAATCTAGTGACGAATGTCTTTGCCACGCGCACGTTCTCAGCTAAAACTGTCTCTCTTGCGTCATTAACGAAGCGCAGAGTAGAAGCTGATTTTGGCTTTGCGGCAGGCATCTTCGAATTTACTGCAGAAGAGTCACTTACTTCAAACCAGACATGATCGGTCCGATAGCATTGAGAATGGTTACTACGGCTGGCCCAAGCATCGGACAGAGAATCAAAGGCATAACAAAGACCATGATTACAGGAACCATCTTAACTGGCACCTTACCGGCTTCTTCTTCTTTCTTACGCTTCAGTCTGTCTCTCAAGGCTGCTGCTTGCTGACGCAGTGGATAAGACATGTCAGCACCCTTCGCTTCAGCAGCGATCAGAGCGGATGCCATGTTAATCAGTTCGTCTACACCGCATCTTTCACCCATTTCGCGCATGGCGTAAGGCACCGACTTGGCGAAAACCTTAACGTCTGAAATCAGCTGTTGCATTTCAATACTGAGAATTGGGCAAGACAAAACTACTTCTTTAGATACTTTGTCGATGGCAAGCATCATACCAAGACCGGCTTGAGCGCAAACAATGAGCAAGTCGATGATAACTGGCAGTTCTTTCAAAATCTGATCTTGCCGTTTTTTCACTCGACTGCCGAGGAAGAAGTTAGGCATAATCCAGGTAGGGATTGCACCAATCAAGCCACCAAGTAGCATGATCGGGTTAGTGATAGCAGAGAAGAAAGTCATCACTAGAACTGATCCGGTGAGTAACACCTTGATGCCAATGAAAATTGCCATGTGCTGCGGAGTACGGTAGTTAGCCATGTTGAGCAAGATAACTGTACGTTTGTCTGCCAATGCTGGCATCAACGAAAGGGCAAACTGACCGACAAACTCGGCCAATTTCAAAATAACTGAATCTTTTGGCTTTTCAGCTGAACTATCTTCTGTTTGTTTGCGCGGGCGAATGCGCACACCATAATTGTCTACCTGCATGCCGAATACCGGCCTGAGTACCAGCAAGCAACTTGCTACTACACAGCTAAAAACTAGTATCGCTAAAACAGGCATTGGCATGATGAACACTATCCCTTAAGAAGAAAACCAATGGAGAAAGACCTGAAAAAGATCTTTAGACCTCGAAGGTCACCATCTTCTGGAGAATCCAGAAGCCGAACAACTCCCAACAAACCAAAGCAACCATTACTAGTCTAGCAACAGGGTGGTTCAAAAAGGGCGTCATGTATGCAGGTGTCAAGAAGTAAGTACCAACTGTGATCAAATAAGGCAAACAACCAATGAATGTAGCTGTTGCTTTACCTTGCGAAGTAAGAGCATTAAGGAAGTCGCGCAGTTTGAATCTTTCACGAATAGCATCGGCAATGGTGGCAACAACGTCAGCCAAGTTACCGCCCACGTCTTGGGAGATAAAAATGGCCTGTGTCAAGAGCTTAAAGTCGGGAGCCTTAATACGATAAGACATCTCAAGCATAACGTCACGGAATGGCTTACCAAGCTGCAATGAAATCAAACCGCGTTTGAACTCACTCTTAATTGGGTCAACACCAGTGTCGGAGATAACCTTAAACACTTCCATAACAGGAGAGCCAGCTCTCAAAGCCGATACCATTGTTTCTAGAATTTGCGGCAATTGCTCGGTCATACGAGCTTGTCGTTTCTTAGCGGCTTCCCCTAGGTAGTAGACGAAACCAGCGGCTCCAACAGGCAGACCAACAAAGAAACCAACTGGTGAGAGTTCAGCCATGCCACCGACTACGAAACCGATAGCAAAGAGAACACCGGTGCCAATGGCGGAACAAATCCAATAAGTTCTATATTTGTCGTATTCGGCCTCTTTGCCAGCCAAGGCTAGCAAGCGGGCCAAATAGTCAGCACGCTGCGTGACGAAAATGCTCTCTGGATCAGCTCTATCGTTGAGCTTCTCAGCCATACGACGGGAGTGCTTAGCAAGCCTAGAGAGCTGATCAACACTGTCGCGGCGGAGAAGGACCATCAAAAGAAGGCCGACCACCAAAATTGAGACGAATAATACTGGGCCGTTCATGATTTCAAATCTCTTAGTTAGCGGGGGAATTCAAAATTTAAAAGACCGCTCCCATTTTTGCAATGAGAGCAGCCTTTCCTATTACTTCGATTTACCTGAGCCACTCGAGCTTGAATGGAACTGCTTCTTGTTCCAACTGCTCCAAGAATTTCGGAGGTAGACCAGAACCCATGTGGCGACATTTGAAGAAGCCTCTGGCATCGCGGCCTTCCCGCTCAAGGACGAACATACTTGAAATGGCGATGGTATCACCTTCCATACCGGTGATCTCAGCGATTTCTGTTACCCGTCTTGTACCGTCTTCTAGTCGGCTAATCTGTACGATTAGCTGAATCGCAGAAGCGATTAGTTCGCGGGCTGCTTTCTGAGGCATTTCCATACCGCACATCAGAATCATGTTCTCAAGACGCTTTGTGCAGTCTCTAGGGTTGTTCGAGTGAATTGTGGTCATGGAGCCGGAGTGACCGGTGTTCATGGCCTGCAACATGTCGAATGCTTCTTCTCCCCGACATTCTCCCAAGATGATTCGGTCAGGTCTCATACGCAGACAGTTAATAACTAACATGCGCTGTGTGATCTGGCCTCGACCTTCTGTGTTTGGCGGACGAGTTTCCATGCGTACCCAGTGCTCGTGCTGCAAGCGCAATTCAGCCGCGTCTTCAATCGTAATGATGCGTTCGCGGGGGTTGATGTGCGCAGACAAAGCGTTGAGCAAAGTGGTTTTACCAGAACCAGTACCACCAGAGATGATGAGGTTAATCCGGCCTTTAACGCAGGCCTTAAGAACTTCAGCCATCTGCACACTCATCGAGCCCTTCTCGCACAATTGGCCGAGAGACATGATGGATGTACCGAAGCATCGGATTGTGATCGTTGGACCGTCAATCGATACTGGTGGAATTGTAGCGTTTACCCGTGAACCATTCGGAAGACGGGCATCTACCATTGGTGAGTTTTCGTCGAGTCTTCTGCCTAATGGCTGAATGATCTTGTCGATAGTCTGACGCAAGTGTCTGTCGTTTTCGAAAACAACTGTGGTTTTCTCTAGACGGCCGTGACGCTCAACATAAATCGAAGCAATACCGTTGACGCAAATGTCGCCTACGCTAGGGTCACGAAGAAGTGGTCCAAGCGGTCCGAAACCAAATACTTCATCGAGGACGTTCTGCAGCAGAATACCCTTCTCCATCATGGTCAGAGGAGCAGGGTCTGAGTTTACGATTTCTCTGATACGAGCTCTGACTTGAGCTTGTGTATCTTCTGAAATATTGGTCAAGCGTGATGTATCTAGTTCTCTACGCAGTTGGTCAATGATGAACTTTTCACGCTCACGGATAAGTTGTTGGTTAGCCGAGAACTTACCACCGATGTCAGTAGGGCCGGCATCTCCGCCACCGCCGCCGCCATGGCCGCCACTGCCGTATTCGTCTTTAGCATCGATTCTGTCAATATCGCCGCGAGATGGGCCTTCAGTTGCAGGTAAATTGCCGCCGCCAGGTCGAGCCTGCGACATGCCTGTGTTCGGAGGTGCACCACCAGGTCTGGCCATGCCGCTCTGACCAGGAGCCGGACCTGAACCCGGCCTAGCGCCGACACCAGTGCCCTGTCCCCCACCTTGAATACCTGTATTCTGCTGCTGAGCAGGCACCACTTCTGATGCCTGCCGCTGCCGAACTAACTGTCCCATTAGTGAAGATGTGGGTCGTGCCGGTAGATTTTGATCCTTTCTTTCGTCACCCATTTAGAAGCCCACCTTATAAAGCCTGCGAGTATTTATTTTTTCTTGCCGAAGATCGCTGGTAGCTTGAATCCTGCTTTCTCGCCTTCGTTCTTCTGAGTCAACAACAATTGCTCACCACCAGCCAGTCTTCTGGCCAGTGAATCGAGGGCTTTACCTAGTGGAGTGTGACCGGGTGCGATCTGACCCTGGTTGTTAACCCACTTAGCAGTCTTGGAATCGTTTGGAATCTCATGGAAAACAGGATAGTTAAGGTTGGCACGACATTCGCTAAGAACGTCTTGGGGCAACCATTCAGATCTGTTAACCGTGAGCAGTAGTTTCTCTTGGTTGTAGTGAGCCTTGAACGTATCGAGGCACTTGCGAGCATTCAAGATAGCCGCCCAGTTGTACTCAGTGATCACCAGTACATGGTCGGCCAAGTCAAGAGTCGCGATAGCGCGTTCATCGAGCAAGTTTTTGGGCAGGTCTACAACTGTGAAACGGAATTCTTGTTTCGAGGTATAGAGAATTTCCTGCACCTGCGCAGCATAAATGTCACCAATATCTTCAAGTTCTGGTGGTGCTGCGAGGATGCTCAACTTGTCGTCGTACCTTGTCATCAGGTTACGCAGATAAGTGGCGTCGAAGTTTGTGTGTGAAAAGTCGATGGTGCTCAAACTGAACGATGGTTCAAGGTTGAGGTAGTGCGAAACCATACCAAACTGCAAGTCGAGGTCGACGATACAGGTCTCACCGTACTTACCGAGGTAACCCGCGAGGTTGGTACAGATAGTGGTGGCACCGATACCACCAGTAGGACTAAAGATACCGATAACCTTACCGGCAGCAGTAGAAACAGATTCAGATTGGTGTTTCAACTGAATCGACTGAACGGCAGCAGGCAAATCTGTGCGCCAACGTTCAGCATCTAAGAAGTCGGAGGCCCCGAGTCGATACGCAGTGCGGATCAACTCAGGGTCTGGAACTTCATAACTCACGAAGAAGTAAAGTTGCGGGAATGTTTCCCGCAACTCTGCTAACAACGATAGTCCACGCACAGGGGCAGGACTGAGCTCAATCCACACCAATTTTGGGTGCAAACTGCCGATTTGTTCGCGCGCCATACTTCCAGAGACGGTACTGACCAAAGCCAACGATGGTTGACTGTGAATCAGATCTTCAATGGTTTGGCGTTTGTCCAAACCTGCATCACATACGAGCAGTGTGGTCAGTTTCATAGCTTCAGCTTTCTCCCCTTATGCCGACAGCCCTAACTAGGTTTTACCCAATAGCTTAGCTTTACTCACTTTTGTACGCCTACTGTGTATCCGTTTACTGTATATCCACCGAAATTAGGACTTAGGTACCGACAGCACATCTTTTTTGCTACCAGACCAGATCTCAATTTCATGTAGTGGTGGAGGCGGTGGAGCCGCATTCATCATCATGCCACCAGGACCACCCATAGGCATAGGACCTGCATCAGGAGCTCCTGGCAGTGGGGGTGGAGGCAGAGCGGATGGCGGTGGCAAGGATGAAATATCGCTCTTCGGAGCAGCAGGCTTTACGAAGAGTGAAGTGACATCAACAGTTGCAACCGGTTGGTGATCTTTGTCGTTTCTCAAGGTCAAGTAGAGCTTGGAAGCGGTGATCGACCTGATCAGCTTGTTAGCATCTTCAGGTGACAGTGATACAGTGACTGAGCTAGCTGGTACAGCGGCTGTGCCGCCTGGAGCTTTCTGGTACATCTGACCTACTGCAATTACTTCGACATCGGAAAGTATTGGAGCGACTTTAGTATCACCACCACCACCAACCATGGCGATTACATCGACGTGGCTTTCTGGAGTGACGAAACCAGCAACACCAGAGTTACTGTCAACTGCGAAGGTGACAGCTCTCATACCTTCTTTTAGTCTAGCTTCGAAACCAAGCGAGATACCTTGTGGTGCAAGGTCGTGCTGGGAAACGATTTGTCCTTGCTGGATGCCATACTTGGCAACGCGGCCAGCAGCGAGCGAAGCAGAGGTAAGGGCGTCTTGCGGGATTTTGGCCTGCTCGATTTCCTTTTCTTCTAGAGCTTCAACCGGGATGGTAGAACCTTCAGAGATATCTTTGATGGCATATACCACTTTGCCCTTCGCACTCATTTTAGCGATCAGGTCTGACTCTTTTGCTTTCAGCGCTTCCTCATGAGCAGTCTGGTTGCTGGTTACCATCATAGTAATAAGCACGGCCAAACCGATAATGAGAACCAACATCAACGCTGGAGGCATTCGAGATAACTGTAGAAATAAACTTCGTAATGGGTTCATTACGGATCCCCCTATTCTTTCTGGTGAGAAAGATTAACCACTTACTATTAACGCACATCAGCCAAACAAGGACAACGCCTGCCCTTGCCCGCACCCAAAAATTTTGTACCCTGGGAAGCGGCTATTTAACCTAGGAAGTTTACACGCTGTCCTAGTGCTTGATTTCCAGATAGGGCGCCAGACCCAGTAAGTGTCAAGTTTTGTATTATCCTGACATCAGTTGAAAACCTTGAATCGGTGATCAAGCGGAACTACTGATAATCAGCGGATCGACGTAGTAATTTTACAAACTATTAATATGCTCTTGTGAAGATACAAGCAGCAATGTCAAATATAGAAGCGGCTAATAATGCCAGTTTTGAAAGTTTCTAGCGGGAAGCAGTTTGCTAAGACGAATTTGCAGCAGCAGCAGACATATTCTCGAGCTGACTTACAACAGCGCTAAAAGCCTTAGACACGGCATTGCTCAGGCTGCCATTATAGAAACCAAAAGCCAAGGCAACCAATATAGCTACGAATGAAAGAACTGCGCCATACTCAGTGATGCCTTGAGCATCTTCATTGGCGAGGTAGTCACAAAGATCCTCTCGCAGGCTTTTCACTATTGAAACTGACACAGGTTTGCCCTCTCACGCTTAGGCGAAAAACTTTAGATATGATGGTTAGTCCTAACCAACCGCTCCAACGCCAATGTCCAGGAGACTAAGTTCAAAGCTGAATCAACTACTAAGCGTTTCGAGCACTAAATCGATAAAGAAAAACATGGTGGCAGGACAAAAGAACTGCCACCATGTTTACAAGTTAAGAAGCTAACAGCCTGAAACCAACAGCTGGACCAGGCGGTAGAATCTCTACGAGGCGTTGGACGCAGCAGCAGACAAGTTGTTGAGCTGTGATACTACAGCACTGAATGCTTTCGAAATCGCTGCAGTCAATGCACCTTGGGTGATTGAAAACACGAGTGCTACGAGGATGGCTACGAATGCCAAGATGGCGCCATATTCTGTAATACCTTGTCCGGACTCGTCGCTAATAAATCTGTTAATTGTTTCGCTCATGTGTACCTCCTGGGACGGATTCGAGTAAACCATATTACACGCAACATTGGAACCTTTAAAGGTTGGTTGCGCAAAATAAAGAATCTGAATACGTAAAACTGTTTGACTTTAGTAACTCTAAAAGAAAAAAAGAAAGCGATTATTCGATAGCATTACCTCTCAAAAACACACCCTAGCCTCTCGAACATTCCCTTGCGCTTTAGTAATCAAACATCCGACCAAGTAAGCAAGAATGATTAGCGCCTCAGGTACTTGATAAGTGCAGAACAAATTCAGAACCGGTGCTAGTACCTTCGCAGCACCCAGCTCTTCGATCTTACCTTGACATCATCAAGCTGCCTAGTGCTTCTGCTCAAAATTTCTGTTAGCTGCAATACATTTCCGGAAAGATCGCCGCAAAGCTCGCGCCCCTGGGCATCAAGATGTTAAGTTTTTCTTCGCATTTGCCTCAGCGAATCAGTTAAGCAATCATTGCTTACTCTAATCCAGACGTACAATGGATTAGGCTGGCTCAAGAAAAAGGTCTCCGCCCTTGGCATCCAATCATTTAGAAAAAGAGAGCAGCAGGGCGCGCACAAAAGCCCTCAATTTTCTCCGTCTTCATCAAGACACTACCGGCTGGTTTCCTTATAAAGAATCTGGTCAGCCCTCCATGGAAGCCACCGCTTGGTCAGCACTAGCTTTACGCCAAGATTTGACGGTAGCAAGAGCAGCGGCGCACTTCCTTGCCAATAACCAGAACAAAGATGGCGGTTGGTCCACCGAACCAGGAGCTGGGCGCTCTGACTGGAATTCAGGGCCGACAATGCTTTGCTTGCGCTTGCTGGCAGCTGAACACCAAGAAATTGCTCAAAGCAAAGACGTAAAAAAGGCTATCAAATTAGGTTTCGCTCGTTTATTAGACAGTCGCGTTGAGTTCTATCAACCCATTGCGCGCTTACTACTGCTAATGTCACAGGGCCCTAAGTCTCTAGCCTATGGCCGTGGATGGCCCTGGGATCCTGACTGCTTCCATTGGGTCGAACCCACGGCTTACAACCTGCTTGCCTTAAAATTCCCGAGTTTACCAAAAGATGAGCTATACAGCCGCATAGCCACCTTTGCCAATCAATTTTTATTAGAACACTCGTGCCAGAATGGTGGTTGGAATCACGGAAATAACATCACCTTAGGACAATACCTACCGCCATACCGCCTGACCACGGCGGAAGCACTTCTAGCCTTACAAGATCGGCCAGACCATGCCTCGGTTCAAAGCTCCCTCAAGTATCTAAAAAGCCTTTCTGAGCAAAATACTTCAAGTCTTTCACTAGCTGTTTCAGCACTAGCACTGATTGCTTACCAGCAGCCAGCAAAACAAGAAATCAAATATCTGATTGGCAGACAAGGAGCTAACGGAAGCTTTACTCCTTCGGTCACAACCACCGCCCTAGCCGCACTAGCGTTGCAAGCAGACGAAGACAGCAGGATGCATGTGCTAACCAGACAGAAGATAATTTCAGCCAAAGAATAAGAATAAGGATAAGGCCAAAGCCAATGAGCAGTGAAGACCCTACTAACGATCTCAATCGCCGAGATTTTCTCAAAGCCGCAGCTGGAGTTGCCGCAGCTAACGCTCTAGCTGGATCTTTAGAGGGATGCAGTCAATCAGACCCAAACAAGCCCAGCCCGATACACGTCACCGATGCGCAACGTGCCTGGCGTAGACAAGGGCGATCACAAGTAGGAATTATTGCTTGCCAATCTTACGAAGAAGACATTTTCGAAACCATCAAACCGCACCTCGCCACTTTGCAATTACCCGATTTCAAAAATAAATCGGTGGTGCTCAAACCCAACATGGTGGAGTTTCGCGAAGGCAAGCCTGTAACTACCAATCCAGCAGCACTAGTGGCGGCTATCAAGCTCGCTTGGCACCTTGGCGCCAAGACAATAACCGTTGCGGAAGGGCCTGGGCATATGCGCGATACTGAATACTTGCTAGACGTTACCGGCCTCGGTAAGGCTTGCAAAGATATGGACGTTCCTTTTGTCGATCTCAATGTCGATGATCTTGTTGAGTTAGATAACAAAGACGGATTGACAAAACTAGAAAAATTCTATTTGCCAAAAACCATTGCCCAAGCCGACGCCGTAGTAAGCGTACCTAAACTAAAAACCCACCATTGGGTGGGCCTCACTTGCTCGATGAAAAACTTGTTCGGCACAGTGCCTGGTCGCAAGTATGGCTGGCCCAAAAATTTATTGCATGTGCGCGGTATTCCTAATTCTATTATCGACCTACAGCACTTAGTAAAGCCCGTATTCGGCTTTGTTGATGCCATAGTCACCATGGAAGGAGATGGCCCAATCAACGGAGAGGCTAAACACCTGGGCTATATTGTTTTAGGCCAAGATCTAGCGGCAATCGATGCTACCTGCGCCCGAATGATGAAACTCAATCCTGGTGACTACAAGTATTTACGCTTGGCTGGCGAAGTTGTTGGCAATATCGACGAAGCCTACATAGATATTGTAGGTCCAGCACTGACTACTATTGCCCAGAGCTATGAGATGCCCATAACTTTTGGCAGTAACAAAGAGCTACTCAAAGACGCGGGCAGCCAAGGTAGCTAAGCACAAAAGCCAACTAAGAAGGGGCAAAATATTATGGATTACTTGGCAGCCCAAGTGGCGAATCACCATTGAGCTCAAAGCCACCATTGGCTTTCGATTTGACCGGTCCAACTACTGTTGTTCTCGGCAAATAAAAGTCTTGCATATGCCCCTCAGCCGGTAACTCTTGAATAACTTGATAGTTATCTTTGATAGCGCGAATGACAGACTCATCCCAAAAGTAATAGGGCTTTAGCAAACATCCATCACGCGAATTGATGACAATAGCACCGTACTTCTTTTGACAGATCCGTTCTTTTATCTCAGCCATATGTTTTTCAAATATACCGGGTACGGCCTTCCACTTTTGCAAGAAACAAGGTAGGTCGACAAATTCTGATACAGCCTCAAGATCAATGGCAATAGAGCAATCTTCAGTCAATATCAAATCATGACTAAAGCGAGCGCTCCTCATTAGATCACGCCCAGCGATCATAGGCTCGATCGAGCGACTCAATCGTCCACCAAGATGGGCTATAACGTAGATGGCCACGGCCAAAACAATAAAAATAATGGCCAAGTATCGACGCTTAACATAATCGACTGACACAGCCACCAGCCAAGCTGTTGGCCAAGCCAAGATAATGATTTCATCAACCTTAGCAAACTCTGCCCCGAGCCCGTAAAAAACCAACAAACTAGCAAAAGTGAAGAGAGTCGCAGCCAAAACCACGGCCGACAGTTGATGTCGATAAGGCCCTTCACGCCGCTCCCTTTCTCTGAAATAGCCGATCACTGCCACCACGAGAGCAATCGGTGAAAGCAGGAGCAACAAACAGTCTGAGCCTAACCAAGTAACATGCGTGCAGAAAGCGTCCCAGATAAATGGTGGGCCTTGAGCAAATGCCATATGTGCCAGGAAACCACCAGCGGTGGCACTATTAATCAACCAAGCTGCAGCTATGGCGAGAAATACACTAAGACCCATGAACAAAATCGAAAGTCGCCACTGCCGGCCAAAAATGAGGGCAGCAGCCACGGCTGGCACAACCAGAACAAAGGCCTGCTTTGTGAAAGCCCCCATTAAACAAAGGGTAGCCACCACAATCAAACGTGGCAAACGAAATATATTGTCGTCCTTGGGCTTGCGAGCTAAAACTAGATATTGCTGAATGGCCAGAACCATAAACATCAATCCGAGCATATCCACTCGGCCTCGAGCAGAATATGCCCATACTGTATAAAACGATGACAAGGTCAAAAGACCAATCACTCGGGCTATGCGCGAGCAGCCGCTGAGAGTGAATACGCGATAAGAGATAACCAAAGTGATGATCAAGCAGATCATGCTTACCATGCGCATTGGATAAAAAACTGGCCCAACTAGTTTAAAAATCCAGCCAATCAGAGCAAAATAAACTGGTGGATAAGCTGTGCAATACCAGGGATGCTGAACCAAGCGGGAAAATTCATAAGCGTTTCTGTTTTCAGAAAGAGCGAGAGAAGCCCACATTGAGGCTCCTTCATCGGTTAGAGCATAAGGAGCCAGCAACGCCAGCGACCAGCCCTGGTAGTACAAATAGACTAGGGCGAAGAAGATAGCAACAACTACTGGCCAAAGCAGTAGATTGTCTATTCGGCGATTTGAGGCTATTGCCACAGGTCTTGGGCTTCCTTTGATTTAACTATCTACAATACGAAGGACGGCGAGCTAAGTTTAAACTATAACAACAGGCCTGAAAGCATGTGGACGAAGGTTACACAGACTAGAATGTTTACTCCAACTAGAATTATTAGACCCAGACTAAACATCGTACTTGCTTTGAGTCTGCTTTGGTCTACCATGCCAGATCTGTCCACGAGAGCTGCCGAGCAAAGCCGCCTCTTCTATCATCCAGAAATCAAAGCAAAACTGAAGGATGGCAAGGTCCTGCTCTTTCCACCTAACCTCCGACTTGGTACTTTACAATATACAGGCGCAAAAGCTCATAGAGGAAAAAGCATCAGCGCTAGTGGCCGAATTGAACTGCCCGGCCAGGCGGAAGTAATGCTCGTTCCCTCTAGCTATTTGCGGCAAAATCCAGCATTAATCAATTGCTTTGAAGGCGCCATATCTGGTATCGAGATAAAAACCACTGACGACAAAACACTACTGCAACAGTTGGCAGCGAAAAACACTATAAAAACCCTTAAATTCAGCGGTTTAACACTAGATGAAGAGATGATTTGGGCTATTAATAGTTTTCCGCAGCTCAAGAGTCTGCAATTTGAACGTAATGCCGCGACTAAGTCTCCAATTTCAAACAAAATCAAGAGAATGCAAAAGCTAGAATCGCTGTCAGTGACTGCTAGTACGACAGTACTGTTAAAAGAAGTGGGAAGTTCAAAATATTTGAAAAAGCTCGAACTTAGCGGTGCCAATTTGGCATTGGCAGATTTTGCTATGCTGCAAAACCTTCCCACTCTGCAATTTCTAAGCATTCAGGAAAGCCAATATCCTGATGCCGCTATTGCCTACTTCCCGCGCTTTAAAACGCTAAAAGTGCTTTGGCTAGGAAAGCGGCATTGGTCCAAAGAGTCGTTCAGCTATCTAAAACGATTGACCAATTTGCAAGAATTACATGTGCAAGCATCAAAAGAAGACTTGGCCCAATATCTAGAGCTTTACAATGCTTTGCCAGGAATACTAAAACCATAAGAGACACTACCGACGATATCATTTCTAAAACCAGATTTAATCAGCCCCAAGCCCCCAAGCAGCTGAAAGTTTGCTAACATGGCCCACCAAGAAGCTGGCTCTGCGGCAATAAATACGAGAACAAATGAGAGATGATAGATAAATCTGAAATCAATAGTTCTGGCAGCTTCGCCCTAATTTCTATTTGCGTTCTACTGTTCTTGTCAGGCTTCAGCGCCTTAATTTACGAAGTAGTTTGGGTACGGTCACTGGGCCTAGTCGTCGGCAACAGCACTCAAGCTACTAGTTGTGTACTAGCAGTTTTTCTTGGCGGCCTGTCACTGGGTGCATTAATTGGTGGAAAACTAGCAGAGCGAAAGAACTTTCCTCATCTGTTAGCCTATGGCCTGCTGGAAATTAGTATCGGAATCGCCGCGATTTTGGTGACAGCCGGGCTCAACGCCGCTAGTCTGTGGTTTCTCAAAACAGTAGACTTATTTCCAAGCGGTTCGGCTTATCTTGTGATCGCTCGACTGCTATTGGCCACTATTTTTATTTTAGTCCCGACCATTTTTATGGGCGCAACTTTGCCAATTTTGACCAGATACTTTTCTGGTATACACCAGCGCGCTGCTCACTTTCTCACATTACTCTACGGCCTCAATACTCTGGGTGCAGTGCTAGGAAGTCTGGCCGCTACCTTTGGCACTCTTCCATACCTAGGTGTTTCTGGCACTACCTATTTCGCGGCCGCAGTAAACGGCACTGTCGGTCTCGTAGCTTGTCTGGTATTCGCTAATACTAAAGGTGGCCAACCTCAAGGGAACACGACAGCAGCCAAGCCAGAAGAAGCAAGACCAGCGCAAGGCAATATCGGCATCAATCGACAAGCAATTTATTGCACGGCCGCCTTAACCGGCTTTACGGCTCTCGCTTATGAAGTTCTCTACATTCGCTTTATCAGATTTTATACAGACTCAAGCACTTACAGCTTCGCTCTAATGGTGAGTTCATTTCTCTTTGGTCTAGCCGTAGGCAGTTGGATCAATAACAATTTTTTGGCTAAAGTTAATGAGCGCGCGGACGGTGCCGTTCAGCAAATGCGCTTCCTTGGACTTATCCAATTTGCTGTAGCAGCGGCCTCTGCCATTGGCTTTCTTTGCCTACCAGGCATATTGGTGTTCAAGGCCTTCTTCATGATGCATGACATCCAGGGGCTTTTGTTCCAGGTCATATCAGCCTTTACCTATATGATTTTGCCGGCCACTCTCATAGGCATTTCCTTTCCTGCTATTGGTGGCATTGCTGCCAGTCAAACAAACGAGGTCGGCAATGCTGTTGGCCGCGTCTACGCCGCCAACACTCTCGGTTGCATTTTCGGCTCAGCCCTAACCGGACTAGTACTACTCCCCCTCATGGGGTCACAAATAACTTTTGAACTTATTATAGCCTTGTCTGTCTGCACAGGCTTCGTTTGCCTGCTAAGTGCCAAGCAAAAAAAAGTAAAATACAAACTCTTTGTAGCACCAGCTTTGGTACTAGTTTTATTCTTAGCAATGGTGCCACAAAACTATCTAGAAAACTCATACGCCGTGCTCATGAGCGGCAAGATAGAAAGATGCGAAGATGACGCCGGGGCCAAAGTTTTGTTGTTCGAGAAAAACGGCGTCAGAAGACTGATTGTCAACGGCACGTTTTATTCAAGTACCGTGGTCACGGCACAGCGCTACATGCGGGTTATTGGTCAACTGCCGGTGCTCTTGCATGCAAATCCCAAAAACGTACTAAGTGTCTGCTTTGGCATTGGCACCACTAGCGGTTCTATAGTCAAACATCCCGATGTCGAACGCCTCGACATTGTTGAGTTATCTCCCACGGTCATAAAATTCGGACAGTATTTCAAACCAACCAATGGCGATGTACTGTCCAACCCGAAACAATCAGTTCATATTGAAGATGGACGCAACTACTTGTTGCGTAAAGAGAACAAATACGATGTCATCTCCTTTGAAGCACCACCGCCTTGCGATGCTGGCGTGGTTAGTCTCTATTCTAAAGAATTCTATGAACTGTGCAAAAGTCGCTTGAACGCAGGCGGCCTAATCTGCCAATGGATGCCAATGGAGACCGAATCTGCGCCTCTCTGGAAAATGATGATCAAGACTATGATGGTAGTATTTCCCTACGTCACAGTTTGGAATCCAGATTCAGGCGAAGCCATTGCCATAGCTTCAATGGAACCAATAAAATTTGACATTAACAAAGTGCAAGCGAAACTCGATCAATCGCCACAAGTGCAGGCAAGCTTGGCTGAAGTCGGCCTCGGCAATGCCTATGCCCTAGCTTCAACTTTCCTCATAGGTGGCGAGCCTATGACTAAGTATTTTGCAGATACACCAGTGATTACCGATGACCATCCCTATCTAGAATTTTACTTACCGTTCAGCGGGAAGTCACTATGTGCCAAAGATTTAGACTCAGTAGGCAGTAAGCCCAGCGACATACTGAGCAATAAGCAATACGACCTCGAACTACTCGACAAAAATGTGCAAGCGATTAAGTACATGCGCAGTGCCGCTCAAGCCTTGTCTATCGAAAACAAACCAGACAAAGCTCACAGCTATCTTGAAAAAGCTCTGGCACTATTGCCTGATAACAAATTCTTCCAATGGGCCGTAGCTCACCCCAAACAGCACTAAGCTAATCACGCTAAGCTAATGACATTAGGCTACCCTGAGCGCTTACGCGCCTCTCGCAAAAGCTCGACCAACGGAATTGTAAAAGACACAGGCAAATCAATGCCGGGCACCTTAGTCGAGACTTCCATGACGATTTGCTTGTTTAGGTCGCGCATCAGAACAGCGTTGCCGTTAACAGGCACAGTCAACTTGCCCAAGAAGGTCTTGAAGCGCAAAGAAAAACCCTCGTTAAAGCTACAGCGCAATCCATTTTTTTCTTTATCAAACAAGGCTTGAAAGTGCACACGGTTGGCAATACAAACCGATTCAAGCTCAACAAAAGGTGCCACGTTCTGCTTAAACGGCAGTTCTTTCTCTTTTTTCAGACGCATATCAACTTCTATTTCGGCTGGAGGCTTGGGCGTGATATTGAAAGACTCAACTTCGTTAAAATCTTTGGCCAAGTCGTTGACCAGCTCTACGCCTGATTGCAAGCCCGTTTTGCCCTGAGAAGCAATCTTGTTGAGCGACTGCCAAGCCCCGCCGAAAGCAATTTGAGCAGCCGTGCGGTGCTCAGGACCAAACATATCTTGCAGCTTGCGCTCCATCTCACCGTAGAGCAATCTGCTCATTTTCGCGGCTTCACTCTCTTGACTGCCAGTCATGGTTTATCATTGCCTTTGTTCAATCTATTCAATATTTTATCAATAACCTTATAATTTGCTCCCATCCCAAAGCCCGCGAGGCTTGATTGCCAATAAAGAATATAACTCTTATAAGCACCCGCTGCGTCAGCCTGCAATGAAAAAGTTCGTTTTTCCAGCCTTTCTCACTCTTTACTTGCTGACTCTTCTGATTGTCGGCCTCTTCATCTTTTCCGTCGCCCTGAAAGAAATACTCGAAAATCGCCTGCTCTTATCGGTCAATGGTGGCGTACTAAAAGTACAAGACTTCGTGCGTTACTATCTTTCAGGCCTCATAGCCGCGTCTGCCGATGCTCATCAGGTTTATGATACTGCTGTACAAAACCGCTACTTTCAGGGTCTTGTATTTCAACAAATAGGCTTTGTCACGAAAGATCAGCTACTGACTCATTACACCCCAAATGTTTTTCCTTTTTGCCTTGCCCTAGCTCTGCTGCCTCTCAATGACGCTTACAAAGCCTTTTTTCTTTTAAGCATACTGGCACTAGTCGCCACACTTCCCATAGCACTCAATGCCTTAGGTAAACGCTCCTGGCTTGCGATAGTAGCCGTCTTCATTGCCGCCACCTGCAATTCACAAGCAGTCATTGCCATCCGCATGGGTCAACCATCCTGGCTAATCCTTGCTCTTGAATGCCTGTTCTATTGGAGCTGGCTCAAGAAAAGAGACTGGCTATCAGGTATTTCAGTGGGTTTGTTGTTCTTCAAACCACATTATGGCCTCTATTTCCTAACTCCACTGGTGGTGGCACGCCGCTGGCGAGCCCTTCTCTATTTTTTCGCTACAGCAGGCCTGCTGCTTGGCCTAGGGGGCTTGATTATAGGTTTTGACAATGTCATTAACTATCCTAAAGTGATATTAAAAAGTGATGGCGAAATTGTCTGGCACGGCATTGTTTCGCTGCGCTACATAGTCAATATTTTTTTTGCTGCCCAAGCCGTGCAAATCTCCCTGGCTGTGATGGTGATGGGCTTGATCATAAATTTGCTGATTTGGTGGCAAGAAAAAAAATATCAACTCGATCAAACTTGGCTGATTTGCTGCACCGTTCTGCTCTGCCTCTTCACGAGCCCTCACACTTACCACTATGACTTAACCATGTTGGCCTTACTAGCCGTCAGCCTGGTGCCAGTTAGACCACTTCACCACAAAATAGCTAGAACGAGCTTTGCCATCTACCGCTTTATACTAGTAGCCTATCCTGGTTTTTCCTGGCTTTCACTATTTTGGTCACGCACCGAACATGGCGCCTACTATGACCCATTGCAGTCACTAATGGCCATCGCCATGAATGGTACTCTCTTGACCTTAGCTCTAATATGTCTCTTTGACCAGCCCAAACCAGAGCCAAATCAAATTCAAAGCATATAGAACCAGAACTGCGTACCGGACACCCTCTGCCAACCTACAGGGTATTGCTTGGGCGGATGATCGCCGTTGGCGTAGGTCAAAACTTTAATATGGCGCTGGCGCAAGACTTCATAAAGACTCTCTCTCTTGCCCTGCGAAATCTGCCAGAAAGTGCCATCATCAATAATGTCTGCGACAAGACGAAACTGCCCCATCTGTGCCCAGCCCACCTTGCGCAGTGGATCCATATTAGCGAGCTGATCACCTGGGACAATGCCCAACTCCGTCAGGCGCCGTAGAATCAAACAATTTTCATTGACGGCGCTAGTATCAAGGGTATGCAGCGTATTGCCCAGCTCAACCGTGAAGCGCCATCCCAGACCGAGCAACGAGACAATGGTTGAAGCAAGCAAAACCTTTCTCACCTTGCTGGTATCGGGTAGCCGAATAGATCCCATTAGACCAAGAAACCAGAGCACAAAGAAGCCCGGAAAATAGCGCTCGGAATAGAGCGTATAACAATTAAGGCCGAGGCTATATAGGGTTAAGCCAGCCAAAGAGGGCAGAAACAAAGGCAAGCGACAGGCCATTGATTTAAGTGTAATCGCTCTACTACGGCAGCCCAACAAAAGCACGAGCCAGCCAAAGAAGAGCCAACCAAAGAAAAGCCGCACTAGAACCGATATAGAGGCCACAGTAGCAACGAATTGCATGACACCATCGAAGTAGATCTTGACACCATCAAACCAATAGGCCGGATCATAGTGAGTGGCAAAGGTCGCATGAATTGGCTCTGCAAAATAAAAGACTTGCGGCTCAGTGAATATTACTTGGCTCGGATGAGTAAATTTCATCGGCAATTGATCGGCATTGCGTAGAGCTAAGGCATGCCTAAACGGTGCATTGCGTAAGACCCACAGGGCATAATTATATTGCATTGTAGTACTGAACAAAAGCTTTTGATTCTTGATCGATATAGCAGCAATATAAGGCCCGGCGACCAAAAGAAAAGCGGCAACCACCAATAGTATTGCCCTCACCTTAGCCGCCTTAGCCTGGGGCGATACAGCCAAGATCAACAAATAAACTAGAGTAAGGGGAAACATCACCGCCTTACAAAGATAACCAGCAGCTAAAGAAAACCCGATAAAAAGAGCTTTGATCTGGGTCAATTGTCCGCGCCAAAAGGCTAAAGTGAGGGCAGTAGCAGCGTAGAGGAAACCGCTCATGAGCAAGTCTGGTGTGTCTTTCCAGACCGCTCCAACAGACAAAGACATGAGAATGAAAACCACATACGACCACAGCTCCAGCAATGGCGCACCTACTTTCAAAAGCGCTCGACCCTGACAAAGGGTTTCTTCGCTGTACCAGGCCATTACTTGATCTAGAAGCAACTCAAAAGCAAAGATGACAAAAAGAAAGGAGGTAAAATTGATCAGCTTAAGTACAACAAATTTTTCACAAACAGGGGGATGAAAAGCCAGTAAGAACAAGGCTATCAGCCAACTATATAGAGGGCTCCAGTACGAACTTAAGGCACTGGCAAAATCTCCGCGTAAATAATTGTCAGCGATATCTAAGTAAGACCAAGCATCTTCCATATAAACCAAATAGCGATAAGCCCAGGCTTGCAGCAAGCCTAGCGCTATGGCGCAAAAACGTAATATCACTCTGGCTTTGCTATGTTTAGCCTGAAAAATCATTTTGGATTTACGAAAACCTCAACCACCAATCTATGCTCACTTGGCCCTGTTCGCAGTGTAAGCGAGAAAATTAGAGGGAATACCCAGCAGCTTGTAACAAGTTAGGTTAACCGCCGCTTCTTGCGGAAAAAGTTGTTTCAGGTCTTTCTCATCTAGTAGATTGAGATTTTCAGTCTTGGCATAGAAATGACTTCCCAAAAGGCGCAATAGGGCCTGATGCTTGGCTTGCGGCAGCCAGTGGATAAAGGGCACCATAGTATGAAATTCGAGTGGGTACCAGCGGTTAGGAGTGGTCACGAAGACATACTTAGCCACTCGCAAAAGTTCGGAGATAAAAAGGCGCTGCTCTTCCCTTGAACCAACATGCTCAACTACGGCAAAACTAACCGCTATGTCAAACGACTGATCAGCAAACGGAAGTTGGCGACCGTCGCAGCGAATGAATTTGACGCCGGGGTAGTTTTTTTCGACAATGGAGGCGTCTTCTATACTGGTGGCTGTCAGCATCTCCTTGTGGGGATACAAGGCTTCGAAAAAATTGGATTCTAGGAGCTCTGATGGCGAAACTCCGACATCAAGAATTCGCGTACCAGCATCTGGGCTAAAAGTATCCATGAAGACTTGAAACATCTTTTTGCGCGCGCTGAAACTAATCTGCCCAGCCAAATCGAGCAAAAAATTGCGCTTTGCATAGTAAGGCAATGGTTCGGAGCCAGACAACTGGTCTTGAGAATTTTTTATCATGAGTTTTAGTGCTCCGCTGCCTCTGTTTGCGCCTGTCCGTATATCTCCTCGGCAATTTCAAAAGCGGCGATGGCATCATGCAGTGAAGCGTTCTTACTTGTGCCAGCAGCAATTTCGTCCATGAACGATGTGAACTCTAGGGCAAATGAATGATCGGCTTGAGGAAACTGCCAGATTGTTGTTTCAGGTGGTCCCATTGCTTCGCTCATTTTATAAAATGCCAGCTGCTCTAGGCCATACGAGCCACCCAAGCCATCTATCTGTAGCTTTCCATGGCGGCCAATGATTTCGAAGTTGAACAAATTCTTCCATTCGGTCCAACTAGTTTGCAACCATGCAACTTGATTTTTATCTGTTTTTAGCAGCATGAAGGCGTTGTCTTCAACTGCTACAGGCCAGAAGTAGGTTTGCACGGCGCCGGTCACCGAAGTGAATTCTTTGCGCAAAAACCAGCGAGAGAGATCAATTAAATGAAAACCTTGGTCTATTAGTTCTCCACCGCCAGAAATTTCCGCATTCATGCGCCATTCTTCGGCATAGCCAACTCTGCCGCCATGACCATAGCGAGCACGAATGAACATAATGTCGCCGATTGCGCCTTCGTCTAGAAGAGCAGTAGCTTTTTGCATGGCCGGATGAAAGCGGTGGTTAAAACCAACACGAACTACTATGTTGTTCGCTTCAGCCTGCTCTAAGACCTTACGCAGTTGAGCAGAATTAGTTCCGGCTGGCTTTTCCACCAGAACATGTTTGCCTGCTTGAACGCAAGCCAACGTTATTGCTGCTAATTGATCTGGAGTGGTGGAAATCAAAACCACCTCAACATCAGCATGATTGACCACCTCCTGCCAGTTGCGGCTGGCCGTGGCTGAATGACCAATCACTAGTTGTTTGGCTTTCTCTAGCTCGATGTCAGCGGCAATACAGAGGCGATGTTCACCTAGCACGGCTGCCCGTTTATTGCCGAGCAAACCACAGCCTATTATGCCGATATTTTTAGGTACAGCCAATTTTACTACCAATCTTGACCTCGATCTGTTGGAATGATGCGTCGCAAAGTGTAAATATCACTGCTAACAAGTTGCTTCTCGTATAACGAAATTTTCTGCCAAGGATCCCAGGCCGCGCTTATGAGCTTACCTGTTATGGCAGCTGCTGCGTCCGAAGCCAAAAAAGCGCATAAAGCAGCCGCTTGCTCAGGTGAGCTACCACCTTGTTTTTTCTGGGCGCAGGCGTCCTCGAAGGCCTTTGACCCGGCCATGGCGCTACCAGCCTGCAATACTTGCTCAAGCATTTCAGTGTTAAGTGCTCCTGGTGCTACGGCATTGACTGCTATGCCATACTCTTTCAGCTCTTCGGCCAAAGTTTCAGTGAAGCGTACCAGTGCCGCCTTACTGGCAGCATAGGCACTAAAGTGCGGTCTCGGGGCGGTGGCACCTCCTCCCGAGAGATTGATAATTCGGCCGTAACCCTGTGCTTTGAGATGAGGAATAGCCGCTCTACATAACAGGACTGGCCCGCCTAAATTAATCTCTACTGCCTGCAACCATTCTTGCCAATCCACTTGTTCGCTCAGGCCAATTGGACCAAGAATGGCTGCGTTATTGACGATGATGTCTAGGCGGCCGAATTGTTGAAGAGCACCCTCAACTAGGGCCTTAACTTCGCTCTCACTTGTCACATCAGTCTTTAACGCCCGGACCTGGGCTGTAGTCTGACATCCGGCCTGCAGCTCTTCAGCCGTAGCTCTCAAGTTCTCTTCGTCTCGGCTACAGATGGTTATATTGCAACCATTGGCGAGAAAAGTCTGGGCAATAGCTTTTCCTAAGCCTCGACTAGCTCCTGTAATTATTGCGCTGCGTTCTTTAAGAAGCAAAGGCGGTACCTTTTTTTAAATATTTACAGTATCTTACTTGAAGGATGAAAGTAAGATACTGAACTTGTCTTTTCTATCCTCTAGCAATCGGATATGCTGATATTTGATATTTTTTGTCGACGAGGCGAGCCAGCGCTGCCCATGGCAACCATTTCTCTGTATAGCTCATATCTTTAAAACCGAGAGCCTTGAGAACTTTATAGTGAATAAGCTCTTCCAAACCAGGAAGAAAAAATCCATCTTCAATTTGAAATCGACATGCCTTCAAAGCATAGGCCATGGTTTTGGGCTGAAATAGGCTGATATGAATTTCTGGGGCAAAGTAAGGCCAGCTGAGAATTTTTTCTTCAAACGGTTGGCTGTTACCGGTTGTATAAAAAAACAATCCACCTGGCTTCAACAAACTTCTAATACGTTGCAGCTCAATAATTGGGTCTAAGCAGTGCTCCAGTACTTCGATGGCCGTAATAACATCAAAGCTTTGATGATGACTTTCGAGAGAATCTTCTGGCAATATTCGCATTCCCGCTGCCTTTGCTCGCTCGACCGCCCAGCCCTGGTCGAAGCCGAACATTTCTGCATTGTATTTCTGCTCACAGTAGCGCAACAGACCTCCGGTACCACAACCGTAGTCAAGCCATTTTTTCCCCTCTAGATTCTTGAGGAAGTGACTAGCGATGGTGGCGATTCCTTGCCATTCGTAATTGCGAACAGTTGTCTGATAATGCTCATATTCGTAGATATAATCGATCGACTGATCTGCTCCGCGCCCTCGATAATAGTTGTGATCGTAGATGAGCGAGTAGTCAGTCTCAGGGTTCTCTACATAGTAAAATCCACAGACCCGGCAATGAAACAGCGAGAAATCTCGCTTTATCACTCGCCCCGTTTTATCGCCGACTTTAGTAGTTGCACTTTGGCAAATGGGGCAAATGGCATTTCCCCTCTGTATTCTTGAGTTTGTCAGTGGTTTGCCTGATTTGTCATTGGTAGAGCGTGGTAAAAAGAGCACTAGTAAAAGAACACTAGTAATTAGAACAATAGTTTATTCGTGATAGGAAAAATAGTTGAATTTCACTGAAGATTTTCTCAAATGCTGTAGCACGGTAATAGAGCAGCTTGACTTAAAACAGATTGACAACGTCGCCGAACTTCTCCGTGGTGTTCGAGACAAAGGTGGGCGACTTTTTGTGGTTGGTTCAGGCGGGGGAGCCGGGCACGCATCTCATGCTGTTTGTGATTTCAGAAAGCTTTGCAACTTAGAAGCCTATGCTCCCTATGACAATGTGTCAGAGTTGACGGCGCGAGTAAACGATGAAGGCTGGGACACCACCCTCTCAAACTGGTTGAAGACCAGTCGCATCAATGAGAAAGACGGATTGTTCGTGTTTTCAGTTGGCGGGGGCAGTGTCACGAATGAGGTCAGCATGAATCTTGTTAATGCCATTAAGCTGGCCCAGAGTGTAAATGCATCAATTGCGGGAATTGCTGGCAAAGACGGCGGATTCTTGGGCGAAAAGGCACAGGCCTTTATTCGTGTGCCAAATCCTCAGGTCGAGCTGGTCACACCCATTACAGAGGGCTTTCAGGCCCTGCTCTGGCATTTGCTGGTGAGCCATCCCCGACTGCAGATGAACCAGGCCAAATGGGAATCACTGTCGGCAAAATAGCCGGATGTAAAGGAAATTTGAGTTTTTGCTACTATTCTCCAGATTTGGGTATGAAATTGTCTAGTTAGGCAATTTTGACTCATTCCATTACTAGTGATTCCATGAAAAAATTTGACTTAGAGACTTTGCATCTGCAAATCCCCCGGCTTCTCCGTATCAAAATTTTCGCTGATGGTGCTGACAAAGCGGCAATGGTGGCTCGCAGTCATGATCCATGGTTGTCAGGCTTTACTACCAATCCTACCTTGATGAAAAAATCTGGTGTCACAGACTATGAGGAGTTTGCTCGAGACGTTTTGGCTGCTATCAAAGACAAACCAATTTCTTTCGAAGTTTTTTCCGATGAACTCGACGAAATGGCTGAGCAAGCTCGAACTATCGCCTCATGGGGAAGTAATGTGGTAGTGAAGATTCCCGTCACCAACACCCGTGGCCAGTCAACCGGCAGCATAATTCAAGAACTCTCGGCCGAAGGGGTTTGCTTGAACGTAACGGCCATAACGACCTTTGAGCAGGTTCAGTACGTAACACCACTGTTGTCTCCAAAGGCTAGTGCTATTGTCTCGGTCTTTGCTGGCAGAATAGCTGACTCAGGCAGAGAGCCAGTACCTATTATGAAAAAATGCGTGGCATTCTTAGCTGAATATCCGCACGTCGAGCTTTTGTGGGCCAGCCCTCGCGAACTTTTAAATCTGGTTCAGGCAGAAGAAGTGGGATGTCACATTATCACCATGACAGAAGACTTGCTCAAGAAAATGCCTCTGCTTGGCGGAGATCTTGATCAAGTATCGCTAGATACAGTAAAAATGTTTTTCAATGACGCACAGGCAGTTGGATACCAAATCAGTAAAGCAGAGAAAGTTTCCAGTTAAAATTTCAATTTAAGATTAGCCAAGTGTCTTTGCTTTCATCGTCAAACCTATGCACAAATTGCAGTGCACCAACGGGACAATGAGAGGAAAGAATTCTTGATTCTGGATCTCGAAGTACTGTTTCAAAACGTGGAGAATCTCTGCCGGTAAATTAATATGCTCTCTTTCAATGAACCAGCTGTAGGGCTGCTTGTAGCGTTTCTCAAAGAGGCGCTGAGAGGAAATCATTCTGGCAAACTGATAGGCCAAGCCACCTTCACAAGGAATCACCACTGAAAATTGACCGTCAATGTTGCAGAGACGATGTATTTCACTGATGGCCTTTGGCAGATCGGGAAGATGCTCAAGCACATGTATGGCGATAATGCGATCGAAATGACCATCGGGAAAATCTAGGCGCTTCTGGCAGTCACCTACCACAACATTAATGTCAGGGTTTCTTTCTTTGAGCTTAGCTGCCATATTGTCTCTAAGCTCAATAGCAGTATAGTTATTGCGCTGCTCTGCACTCAAATTTTCTTGTTGCAAATGCTCGCCCAAGCCGGCGCCAATTTCTAAAGTGCGCAGAAATTGACTTGGGGCGTGCCTGACTGAATATCCGTGGTTAAATTGCTCAATCATACGAAATGACGAGTTTTCGGCGAGCCGTTCGTGCCAAAACTGCATGAAATCGTCGCTTATATGTTGCTGTTCGGCTGTCAGTTCGGGAAAACTTTTGGGCCAGGAATAGGTGCCGCGGACGCGATTCAATTTAGACCTCAACAATTACTCTTGAAGACTATTGTACCCATTTATTCAGTTTGAGTCGCAGGTTCATTGTCAGAAACAACGCTACTACTGGTGGTATTAAATGGGTTGGCATGCAAATATTTAAAATCTGCCACCAACCAGGTGATCGGGTCTTTCCAAAATGTTACTTTTTTTCCTTCAGCAAACGAGCGCGAATTGTAGTTGATTGGAATCTCAATCGGTGTATATCCCTTTTTTATCAACTTGATCAAAAGCTCGTGATCGAAGTCAAAGCGATTGCACTCAAAATAAAGATTGTAGAGACATTCACGTCGTAAGACTTTGAACATAGTGAAGGGATCAGAAAGAGACTGCCCGTATAGCAGATTGATCAACATTCTAAAAAATATGTGCCCAATATTGAGTACTGCTGCCAACGACTCTTGACCGGCAAACTTGCGGATCTTCCAATCGCCGCTGTGCCTAGTTCCCAGTACGAAGCACTGCCTGTAGGCCAATAGGGGCTGAACCAGGGCATCGTAATCGTCTATGTCATATTCTAGATCAGCATCTTGAATCAAAATAATTTCGCCGGTTGCATACTTGAATCCCTCACGCACAGCGTGTCCCTTTCCTCTGGGGCGGTCTTCGAAAATAGCTTTAATTTCAGGGTGCTTGGCTAACTGTTCGCGCACAGCCTCACGACTTCCGTCAGTGGAGTTGCTTTCAACAATGATAATTTCAGTTTCGTCTATGCCTTCCACTTGCTTTTCCAGCACCAAGGTCAGCACTTTAGAGAAAGTCTCTTTTTCGTTGTAGACAGGCATGACAATAGAAAGCCGGCGCTTTCTATTTGAACTTCTCAGTGCTTTTGCGTGAATGACCGGACGAAAATGCGAGGTAGTTCCGTCAGATGTCAGGGCAATCTCGCCGAATCCGTGTCTTTCTAAGAGCAATTGCAGCGTTGGTCGCGAAAAGGCAAAATTGAGATCTGGCTGCCAGTTACGATTGTTGTTCAGACCGGCACGCGGCAGGTGTTTATGAAAACGAGTACCAATGATAAGCAGCGGGGCACTGGGCTCTAATCTAATGCTGACTCTCTCCATCACGGCATTGGGCGATGCTGTTGTGTCTATAACAGAGCAAAGAATCACACAGCTGACCATTTCCTTTTCTGTGTCGGCCATGAAAGCCGCTTCGCTAAGCTGGGTGAATTCGATGCCGAGGCTGGTCAGTTCTTTGTTCAGCGGCTGCTCAGCTTGGTTCGAGATTATTAGAACACTCGATTTTACTGCCGCCTTCTTGAGCAGATCTCCAGCGAGGGAAGCTTCCAAAATTCTAGCTTTTTGCAATCTAGGAGCCTCAGCGGCAGTTGATTGGCCTAAAGCTACTTGGCCCGAAGAAACCTGCGGATGCCTGCTCGACAGCCCACACCCGTTGCACCTTACTATTGCCGCATCCTTGCAATGATACTGGTAGCTGGTTTCTGACCAGTCGCAAATTGGGCAGGTGAATTCATTACTCAAATTCTTATGTTCGCCTCTTGCGCTCAGCGATAGTGCTGCAAATCCACCAGAAAGCTAGGATGATACCACCAAAGACCGCTAGGTTAATGCCTGCCATTAAAGACATTGGCCGATATTTGAATGTCACCAAATGGTTGCCAGCCGGTACTAATACCCCGCGGAATAAATAATTGGCGTGAAGAATTTTTGTTTCTTGACCATCGACGAAGGCCTGCCAGCCAGGATAGAAAACGTCATTTAGAACTAAAAGCCCCGGGTGTTTTGCCAGTACTTGTATATCTACGTTTTCCCCTTTGTACTTAGTAATTGGCTGTGGCTCTAATTCTTGCTGCGTTGGTGAGAACTTTGATAAGGCGCTGAGATCCTCTTGCGAAAGCTCTGACTGTTCAAGCAGTCCTTTGCTAAAGTGATCAAACTGAAGATCTGTCAGCTTTGCTAAAACGGCGCTTCCATCAGGCTCCTTGTCGACCTGGTAATAGAGAGCGGCTCTAGGAACAATTTTAGACAAGATAAATATGTTGACCTCTTTATTGTAGACGAGAGGCGCTTCACAGCCTGCTCTCTTCGCTATTTCAGAGGAGATGGCGCTTGCATGTTTAAGATCTCGCACTATCGTCCTAGTTGAGGTGAGCTGCCAGAGGCGCAGTATCTCCATGGCACGATTAGTGTTGATGAAGGGATCAACTACAGGCTCTGAACCGTAAACCTCCTCAACTATGTCGGCAGGACCGACAGCGCCCACCGGCATCCAAACACCCGGCAGAAGTGAAACCGGTTTGTCACCATAGGCGAATGCTCGGTAAAAAGGCATAAGTCGTTTGGGGTAAATGGCATTGTAGGCCCGTGAATCATGCAATCCAAAGGCACAAGCCCAATTGCCTACCAGTATGTCGTCTTGAGCGAAAAGGCGTTCATATCGTTGGTTAAATTCTAGTTTTTGCAGGAACGTGATGAATGGTGCACCCTTGTATGCATTGTCATCTCGACTTGGGGTTATAACATGCAAGAGATTCGGTCCGGCAAAATTGAGCAGTAGCTCTACTGCTGCTACCGCAAAAATCAGTACACACATTTTTTCTGCATTGCTTGGCCTGGAAACAGCCCGGGCAGCAAGCGAAAAGAGGAGTACTATCATGACAATTGAAATGGCCATCATGAGATAAGAGTAGAAGCGAACTGCTTCCCCTTGCAACGGAATAGCAGTTAGGGCAAGCACTATGTAAAATGTCAGGACGGACAAGCCGACGGCACCAATGGTTTTGATCTTTAAGGTCTGATCGCGAAGCCAGGTCAAGCCGATAGCGGCAAGAGTGGCCATGAGAAGCGCCACAATTGGTTCAGTATATTTCCAGTACAAAACCAGACTAAAGAGCGGCAAATCACCCAGCCATTGCAAAGCCGGACAGCCGAACTTCTTCGCTAGCAGAAGAAATATCGATACAGCGCAAAATATTGATAATAGTTCTTTGTTTCTACCGCTTTGATTCGATTGCACCGCGCTTCGATTCAACAGAGTTACGATTGCTTGCACAGTTGCCAATGCGGCCAGCGAGAAGACAATGATTCCCCAGAAACTGACGAAGCCATGATAAGGGACTTGAGTTGCCGTATATCTCAGGATTGGGGCAAAAAAGTACGGCGACAAATAGGGAATGAGATTGGCCGAAACGAAGGGAAAAGCCTCCTGTCCAGCCGGAATAAAGTTACCGGTCCTGACATGGGAGTTGAATGACTCTTGCATGAATTCTGCAAAAGGCAGCAATAAGGGGGCGGCGAATAGTCCAGCCAGAAGGTTGGCAGCTATGTAACATGAGACAGTGGTGCCGCGTGATTTCTTCGTGTTAGTTTTGTCGGTGAAAAATCGAAACAAGAAGTAGACGCCTGCTCCGCTCACGGCTAGCAAGCTCAGCTCTGGGATGCCGCATATGGTCACCATGCCGGTCGTCAAGAAAGACAGCAGGGCAACACTCTTCACCCCAGGGTCTCTAAGCAGTTTTTCTATCGCATAGAACAACCCGGGAATCAAAGCGCATGAAGAAATTTCCGACATGCCCATGTAAAGCATAAAGTAGCCGTTTAGCATAAAAGCAAGAGCGCCAAACGAACTAGAAAATGGTGGCAAAAACTGACGCAGAAAGACGAAAGTGAAAAGGCCAGCACACAGCATGTATGTCATAACATAGCGAAGCACGGCCTCTGGCGAAGGTTTTGGCAGACAGGCTATCCAGGCCAATGGATTAGCCACTTGCATGACAATATTAGCCCAGAGGGGACTCCCCATTCCAAGATATGGACTCCAGAGGAGACCATCCCCCCGCAAGAGCGCATCGTGTATCACTTTGTACGTCGGCTCCACAAGCCATGATGTGGCAAGCATTTCGATGCTTGTGAACATCGGCGGCTTTTTGTTTGGAAGAATGCAAGATATCAAGCTGGAAGACACAAGAACGCTTCTATCGCCCCAAACGTCATTCCAGAACAAAATGTTAAGAACCACAACCAAGAACAACCCGCAGCAGATTGTTTCTCTGGTTCTACCGGCAAAAATGTTAAGTAGACGATGCAAGAGAGCTATACTTTGAAATTGTCTTTGGCGGGCAGATATGGAACAGCAAAAACTTAGTTTAATCTGGTAAAAATGATACCATGTGACGATTAAGGTTGACCAGTGGTCCGTTTCAAGGTTCGCTCACTAGGGCTACTTATTGAATCTTGCCAGTTTGCGCAATAGTTGCCGTGAGGAGTCGACGAGAGGAGCCATTGATTGTGAAAGCATTTGTTACTGGAGCGGCTGGCTTTGTCGGCAGCACACTGGTCGACCGCCTCCTGGCAGCAGGACACAGCGTTGTCGGATTCGACAATTTTTCCACAGGACGGCGCGCTTTCCTTACTCAAGCAATTTTGTCTGAGCGTTTCTCGTTAATCGTTGGCGATATCAGCTCTCAGGAGCAGATGACTGAGTCAATGTTGGGCTGCGACATTGTTTTTCATCTGGCTGCCAATGCCGATGTTAGATTTGGTTTGCAACACCCTAGGCGCGATCTTGAAGTAAATACCATCGGCACTTTCAACGTGCTGGAGGCTATGCGCAAATGTGGCATCAGAAAAATCGCTTTCTCATCTACAGGCTCTGTGTACGGTGAAACTTCGGTGGTTCCGACACCAGAAGACGCACCATTTCCGGTGCAGACATCGCTTTACGGAGCTTCAAAAGTGGCCGGTGAAGCTCTGATACAAGCATATGTAGCTGGCTTCGACTTTCAGGCCTGGATATTCCGCTTTGTAGGAGTTTTAGGTGAGCGCTATACCCACGGCCATGTGGTAGATTTCTGCCGCCAGCTTTTCACTGATTCTAGCAATCTAAATGTTCTCGGTAACGGTCGCCAGCAGAAGTCTTACATCTATGTGCAAGACTGTATTGATGCCATTTTCTGCGCCATCGAGTCTGGTGAGGCCGGTGTAAATATTTTCAACCTAGGCATAGATAATTTTTGCACAGTGCGTGACTGCGTTGACTGGATAGTCGAAGAATTAGCTGTCAGCCCAAGTATCACTTTCGGAACCGAAGATCGAGGATGGGTCGGCGACAATCCAGTGATCTTTCTGGACACCGCAAAAATTAGGGCATTAGGCTGGTCTGCTTCATTGTCCATCGAAGAAGCGATTAAGCTTACTGCTCGATATGTGAACAATAATAAGTCTGAATTTTGTGAGCGCAACCCATGATAATAATCAGGAGTCCACTAAGGTTGCCTCTCGGGGGCGGGGGAACAGACCTGCGTTCGTACTACAGCAGGCATGGCGGCTTTCTGGTGACGGCTGCCATCGATAAATATGTTTATGTCACTCTGCACGAGACATTTGCGAAAGAACTAATTATCAAATACTCGCAAATGGAACGAGTAACCTCTTTCGCCGAAGTGCGCCATCCGATTATTCGCGAAGCACTAAGACTACTCGACTTTTCTGACATCAACCTCGAAATAACAAGCATGGCCGACATTCCGGCAGGTACTGGGCTTGGCTCATCAGGCAGCTTCACAACTGCGCTTTTGAAGGGTCTACACACATATAAGCAGCACATTATCCATCCTAGAGAATTAGCGCAACAAGCCTGCGAAATTGAGATCGACATTCTGGGCGAGCCCATTGGCAAACAAGATCAGTTCATCGCTGCATACGGTGGCCTAACATGCTTTACTTTCAATGCCGATGAGACAGTAGACAGCAGTCCGCTGGGAATTCATGCTGAGGTTTTGCACAACCTTGAAGATAATCTCTGCCTCTTCTTTACGGGCTATTCGCGTTCTGCTTCGGAGATTCTCAAAGACCAAGACGACAAGAGCAAGGTCTCCGATTCGGCCATGATGGAAAACCTTCACACCATTAAGGAGCTCGGCTTCAGGGTTCGTGCGGCTCTAGAATCTGGGAATGTCAACGAATTTGGCTGCATCATGGATGAGCACTGGCAAATTAAGCGGAAACGATCTAGATCAATGAGCAACGACTCTATTGACAATTGGTACGAGCTTGGTATCAAAAATGGTGCCATCGGCGGCAAATTAATTGGTGCTGGTGGCGGTGGTTTCTTGCTCTTCCTCTGTCAAGATAAAGAGAAACTGCGTTCGACAATGAAGGTAGTCGGCTTGAAAGAAGTGCGGTTTAGATTTGATTTTGAAGGCACAAAAAGGATCGTTTAAAGGATTGTTTAATTGAGCATAAGACCATTGCTGCCTCCAGTCTTCATTCTATCGGGCGGCTTAGGGACACGCCTTGGCTCTCTGGCCTCAAGCGTTCCCAAAGCTATGGTAAAAGCTGCTGGAGAACCCTTTATTGCTCATCAATTGCGGCTACTGAAGCGGCGCGGCGTCAATCATGTTGTGCTTTGCACAGGGCATCTAGGTGAAGAGATAGAAAATTTCGTCCAGTCTGGTGCAGCATTTGGTTTGACCGTTGATTACAGCAGAGATGGGGGCACACGACTGGGCACTGGTGGGTCTATTAAAGCAGCCCTAAAGGCATTTCCCACTGTATCAACATTCGCTTTGACTTACGGTGACTCCTATTTAGACATAGACCTATACCCTGCTCATGAGGCCTTTACGGCATCAGGCAAACAAGCACTGATGACGGTTTTTCACAATTGCAACCACTTTGGCGCCAGCAATGTAAGATTCGCCGAGGGACAGGTCCTGCACTATGAAAAGGGCGGTAGTGGTCTCGAATACATCGATTATGGCTTTTCATTCTTGAGAAAAGAGTGCTTCGATTTGATGGACAGTGAAGTTTTTGATCTGAGCCTTCTCTGGCAATCTTTGATTGCTCACAATCAACTGGCCGGCCACCAGGTGACTGAGCGGTTCTTCGAGATTGGAACGGCTGAGGGACTGGCTGAAACCGAAGCACAAATCTTGGCCAGAGCCAAGAACTACCCTTAAGACACGGCTGACGCCGGGCACCGCATTCAGTGCCAAGGGCAGCGCTTTAAACCGAATCGATTATGGGCAATATTTCTGCTAGACTGTCCACAATAAAGTCTGGCTGACAACCTGATGGTTGATTATAGTTTTGACGCAGAAAAATAGTACGAATACCTGCGGCCGAACCAGCTAGCACGTCTTTTGCACTGTCACCGATAAAAATAGCCTTGGCCCGCTCTATTGCGTATTTCTCCACCAAGTAATTGAGCATTCCTGGCTTAGGTTTGCGACATAGGCACTGCTGATCATTGTCATGCAGGCAATAGACAACCTCTTTGAATTTAAATCTCGCTTGAAGCGATTCAGTCATTTCAGCCAATGTTGCTTGGCTAAGCAAGCCTCTGCTGACATCTGGCTGATTGGAAACTACAAAAAAACTGATATCTAAGTTGCTGATTTTCTGGAACGCTGAGACGAAGTCAGGCCGCAGCCGAAACTCATCAAGTGTGCGCGGACTAGAGACCAAGCCAGCCCTGAGAATGACTTCGTTAATGACACCATCTCGATCAAAGAAAACTGTATCCAACCTAGGCATCCAATATAGATAAATTGTGCAGTCAGTATAACCAGGTTATCACCAACAAATCTGCAAGAAAAGAAATCTGCAAAAATAGTTTTTAGGGTGTTTAGACGCGCTCTAGGGCGCAGTAGATATAATAGGCAAATGAAAACACTGAAACCCTATTGGCTAACAGCATTTAGTATTTTCGCATTGTTGCTTGTGCGCGTCTTCTTACTGCCCAGCAATATTATCAATCCTGATTGTTCGATGTTTCTTAGAGCTGGCCAACTAGTCTTAGCTGGCGCCCGCCCGTACATAGACTTTGTTGAACTCAATCCGCCACTGATCTTTTACATCAATGTCATTCCCTCTCTTTTTGCCAAACTATCTGGACTCTCGCCTGAAACCAGCCTCTATCTCTTTACCTTGCTGCTTTTTAGCCTTTCACTATTACTCTCTTGGAAGTTACTGCACGATTGCAGCGAATCAAGTGCTATCTATTTTGGACCGATCATCGTCGCTTTTTGCCTGGGCAACCTTATTTGCTATGAATGGGTGCAGTTTGGCCAGAGACAACAACTTCTCGCCAATGCTCTGTTGCCATTTTTCATATGCCGCTACCTGCGGTGGCATGGCAGCAAAGTCAACGCAGCCATAGCTTCGCTAAGCGGCCTTCTTTGCGGCGCCATGACTGGCCTTTTGCCCCAGTACGCCGCCATTGTCGTCGGCTTAGAGTTGTTCTATGTTTGGCGCCAAGGCAAAATGCGGCCGCTAATCGCGCCAGAAACTCTCAGCTTTATCATCAGCATTTTAGCTTACGGCCTCTTTGTCTTAGGGCAAGAATCAATTCGCCTAGAATTTTTCGGCCGCTGGATGCCCATGGTAAGCGAAGGCTATGCCCTCTACAACTGGCCATGGCCTATGCAAATTACCCAGCTGATCTGTAGCGGCATCTTGCCGGTCATAGCCATTGCACTATTGCTATTGCTCAATACAAAAGCAATTAAACAAGAGCAGAAAGAATTGCTCGCCACTATTGGCGTATTTTGTTTGGGTAGTGTGGTCGCATTACTTTTGCAGGGCAAATGCATTCTCAACCAAACCATTCCGCTTATGTATGGCAGCCTCATGCTGGCCTGCTCAGTGAGCTTAAGAAGTAAATTAGGGGCCAGCAGTTTTAAGCGAACAGTCTTAACCTCACTAGTCGCCCTCTTGGCCTTTCTTCTGCCTGTATACGCACTGCCGGGCGTGATTTCACAAAATGCACTCTGGCAAAACATGACGGCAAAATTAGCTACAGTGATAGACAAAGAAAGCAGCCCCAGCGACCGCGTCAGCGTAATCTCTTTGTCGCTGCCCGACTCTTATCCGGCCCTAGCGGATGCTCATCGAGCCAGTGGCAATCGCTATTTCTTTGTCTTTCCCATGCTCATGAGCGACTACCTGGCAAAAAAACACGCTGGCACGGCCCTCGAAGGCAAATGGCAAGAGCAATCGAAAAAATTCATCGCCGACCTAGAAGCCGATCTGCACAACAACAATCCTCGAATTGTTTTGATTCAAGAAAGTACTATTCCGATGGCCGACATATCAGTGCGTCAATATTTAGAGCCAACCTCTTTTTGGCAGACCTTGAGCAAAAACTATGAATATGGCTACCAGCTCAAGGCTGGCCCTAGTGAGCTATCGCTCTGGAAGCGTCGCCTAGCGCCTGCTCCTTAGCTTTTTGAAGCGACAGCCTGAACATGACGAGCTTGCAGCAAGTAGGGCATGATGCTGTCGCGCTGGAATTGCTCGCGGAAGCGCCAAAAGAATGCGTCTTGGAAGTAATGTATGTTAGACATCGCAATACTGCAGCCCAACAGCAACTTGAAGTAGAAACTGCCCGGAGAAAAATCGAGGCGGACTGCGTGTGTAAGCAAATAAATACCAAGAGAACCAAGGCAGAGAATAGTCATAAGGACCTGAGCATTCATAGGAATATCAAATTTTCTGTCTTGGTCTTGATACTTGTAACGAATAAGAATGATATTGAGACCGATATACTGGCACCAGTGCATAGTTCCAGGAATGAGGAAGGCGGTTTCAACCCGCTGACCCGGAAAAACAAAAGGAACGAAATAGAGCACCGAAGTCACCCAGAAAACCAAGGCTGGCACATTGATACTGGCACCAGTATTAACTTGCTTCAAAATATTGTTCAAATAACGAGCTATGTCGTACAAGGCCAAGAGAGCCAAAGCAACAAAGGCAGCTAGAGCCCAATAACTTGCGACTCCAGCAAACAGCTGGCGATAGAAGAAAACAGAAACAAAAAATATAGAAGGAGTCCACAGACTGCGCGAGAGCAAATCTCGGTTTGGCAGGACTTCATTAGCATTCTTATTGTGATAGAGCAGAACTATGCCAAGATTCTGTTGAACAAAATGCTGCACGCCCCACAGCGTAGTAATGGTCAAACATAGCCATGGTGCAGCCACAGCTAAAATTAAAGTGAAAATACCAACCGCTAGCGGTGCTAAATAGTACAAAGCCACACGACTTCGATCTTGAGTCCAATATTGATTATTCTTTTTGTCAAAATAGAAAAACCAAGTCGGCCCTTGATGCGCGGGCCCGATGCCAAAGGCATTGACAATAAATAAGAAAAGAAGGCTAGGAGTCACGACACTGGGCAATTGCAGACAAATGCTGGCAGCAATAGCAAGCAATAGCGGGGCAAAGAACCAAAGCAGATCAAACTCTCGGCTTGCCATCCAAGGGAAGCAGAACTTATCACTTTTTACTGCTTGGGAAGAGGAAGTCATAAACTCCTTAACAAGACCATGAAGCACCTCATGTTCTATACCCATGTTAGGCTATCATATGAAAATTGTATAAAAATTGAAGAACAAACATTGCAGAGATAAGTAGCGATTGATACAGGCCGCAGACAGCGCAGATTCACTTAAGCAAGCGGCTTCCAAGCGAAATGGTTGGCTCTTCTGCTTGATTCTTGGCGCCGTTATAGCCTGCACCTTGGTTCGTACCCTGCCTTGGATTCCTCGAGTCATACCAGTTTCGGAGGATGATTCTTGGGACCTTGCTCTCAATCTCTTTGCTAAGCGCGGGGCACTGTGCGGAGTCGACTATATTTTCACTTTTGGTCCTCTCGGCTTCCTCTACAACAAGACTTACTTTCCTGATACCTACACCCTCAAACTTTTACTACAGGGCTTATTTTGCGCTCTAACCTCAGCCGTTATGGTGCTACAGGGCCGACGATTGTTCACCAGCTGGCCCATAACAATAGTTTGGCTTTTCTGCCTAGTTGCCCTTTACGGCTTCTTTGGCGACGTCTTCTTTCTTGCTATACCAGTGCTCTTAGTCAATCAATATTTTCTACTTGACGACAACAAAGCCAACTATAAATGCAAGGCCTCTGCTGAGACGATTCTCCTTGTTATCCTTCTTGCTCTGACCGCCTTAGTCAAATTTACGTTCTTTGTTGCTGGCACTTGGGTTATTGCCTTTATTGCCCTAGATGAGCTGCTCAAGAAAAAGCTACCATTTTTGCTATTTCTCTTCGGTACTGTTTTTCTGGCTGGCTGGACGCTCAGCGGTCAGCCCCTAGAGAATTTACCTACTTACATCAGCACTTCTCTGGCCGTGGCCGCCGGCCACAGCGAAGCCATGTCGTGGTCTGAGGCCAACTGGCAAATACCAATTTTGACCACCATTGCTGCAACCGGCTTGCTGCTCATAAGTTTTACCTATCTTGCCCACAAACGAATGGGCAAAACCTTCCCCATAGCCCTTTTAGCTGAAAGCGGGCTTTTTTTTTGACCTTCAAGGCCGCCTATGTACGCCAAACCTTAGACCATCAAGTAATTGCCCCGTCAGTATTTGGCTTTGCCGCCCTGGCGCTGACACCTTTTTTCATCAAAGAAGAGAAACCAATTAAGGCTTTAGCCTTAATTTCATTGGCTAGTATGCTCTTCATTGCCATACCGGCCAACATGCCAATGCCAGGTATTCCACCCCTGCTAATCTATCCCACAATGCTCTTCGGCAATCTCTACGATGCGGCGCTGCGCCTACCCCAATGCGCCCTAGTTGTGACTGGTCAGTCAAAGGGCCCAGCAGACTATCAGAAGCGCATGCTAACTATCAAAGAGAAAAACCGGCTCCCTGACCTTGATGGCACTGTAGATCTATTGCCAGCACAGCTCAATGTCGTCATTGCCCACAGATACGATTATCAGCCTAGGCCAGTAATTCAAAGCTATCTTGCTTACAAAGAATCACTGATAGAAACAAACACAAACTTCTGGGCTAAAGCTAAAGCAGCTGATTTTGTGGTCTTACAAGAAATGCAAGACACTTATGGCTACTATCCAACCGTGCACGACGGGCCATCATGGCTAGAACTACTAAGCCGCTATGAACCGACTCGCTGCCAACCCAGCGGCCTAATTGTCAAAAAGCGTGCTCAGCCTCGAGGCTTCAAACTAAAGGCACTAGAAACCATCCACGCAAAATTAGGTGAGCCAGTTAAAATTGCTACTAATGACAAAGTCAAAATTGTTTTCGCCAAAATCAACGTAAAAATCACGCCCCTAGGCTCTCTGCAAAAGCTATTCTTCCGCATCTATCCACCGGCCATTGCGGTGCAAATGAAAAGCGGTAAAAAAGAGACCTATGTTGCCCCCACAGACAATCTCAGAGCCGGTTTTATACTCTCTCCGTTTGTCAGTGCCCCAGAAGAGATAGAAGCTCTCTATTCAGATTTCATTTCAGCCCCTGGAGACCGGCAGAACAGCAACGATGTAGTTGAGTTCACCATCGGCGAAAGAAAAAATGACTTCCCGTGGCATATACTATCTGACCATTGCACCATCGAATTATTTTCACTGGAAAATCATAATTGACTCACGAAGCCCTACATGTTGACCTTTTTGTGGTCTTACTTATGGTGACAGCTACTGTTGCCATGTCAGTCAAGTGGATTAAACTGCCTTATTCAATTGCCCTTGTCATTGTTGGCTTGCTCATTGGCGTTTGCCATCTGCTACCACCAGTAGAGCTTACTCCCGATCTGATTTTGTTGATTTTCCTTCCGGCAGTGCTATTCGAAGCGTCGTGGAACATTCCCCTGCGTGAGCTAAAGGAAGGCTGGCTACCTATCACTGTTCTCGCAACACTTGGGGTAGTAGTCAACACGGTGGTAGTAGCCTATGGCATGAACTATTTTGCCGGGGTGGCTCTCGGTCCAGCTTTTCTCTTCGGCGCCATGATTGCCGCCACCGACCCAATTTCAGTACTAGCACTCTTTCGCAAGCTGGGAATCAACAGTAGCTTGACCATGATGCTAGAAGGCGAAAGCTTGGCCAACGACGGCACAGCAGTAGTACTTTTCAAATTAGTACTAGCGATAGTACTAAGCGGCGCTTCTTTCTCCGCCGCCTCAACCGTAGGTAACTTCGTACTCGTGGTGGTCGGAGGGGCAGCAATTGGTGCCGTCATTGGCTACGCAGCTTCACGTATAACCAGTTTTTTTGATGATCATCTTTTAGAAATCACACTAACCACTATCGTTGCCTATGGTTCATATATTTTAGCCGAACAATTACATGTCTCGGCAGTACTAAGTGTGGTGGCAGCAGGAGTAGTTATCGGCAACTATGGCAGCCGCACTTCAATGTCAGTAGAAACTCGCATGGCAGTAAACTCATTCTGGGAATACACCGCATTTTTGGTCAATTCACTGATATTTTTACTGATTGGCCTGCAAGTAAAATACAACTTACTCTGCAAATATTCACTGCAAATAGGCGTGGGTATCGCAGTAGTAATTGTCGCTCGCATAATTGTTGTCTATGGCATGACACCATTTCTTAGACAGCACAATGAAAAAATTCCGTGGAAGTGGCGCCACTTGCTCTTCTGGGGGGCCGTACGCGGCTCTATTTGCATGGCCCTAGCCTTGAGCCTACCAGAATCGCTGCCGGCAAAAGAGATGATAACAATCACGACTTTTGGCGTGGTTCTCTTCACCCTACTGGTGCCTGGTTTAACCATTGAGCCTCTAGTTAAATTGCTAGGCATGAATCTAGTAGATCCAGTCAAAGAGCAATACAAAGAATTAAAAGCGCGCCTTATTACAAAAAAACGGGCTGCCAATTTCTTGGCCGAACAATTCAAGACTGGTACTGTCTCAACTGCTTGCTTCGAACTACTGAACGCTGACTTACACGAACAAAAAGAAGCGCTAAAAATACAAATAGAAAATCTGCACATTGAAGACGCATCAGTGAAAGAATTAGAAATAGAAGAAGTACGTCACCGTCTGGCAGAGCTAGAAAAAGACTGCCTAAAGGAACTAACAAAAGAAGGTTTCATCAGCGAAGAAGGCCGCCATCGCATACAGTTGAATCAGTCAGAAGTCAAAGAAAAGCTGCCTGAGCATTAGGACAGAGTCTTTAATTGAGGACATAATTTTGAAGCGGCTTCAAAGCAATCTAGTTTTTGTGGTTCCTCTCATTGCTTCTGTAATCTGCGCCCAGTCGCTGCCGAGCCAAGCTCTACCAGGCGCAGAGAAGAAGGCTCTCGCCACTGCGAGCAGCTACAACCAAGGGGTGCAAGCCTATCAACAAGGTCGCTACAAAGAAGCCGCTCGCTTTATGTATGATGCCATTATCAAAGAGAAGGCTGGTGCCAATGCTTGGCTTTACATGGCCAACGCCCAATATGCTTCGGGCAATAAGCAGCAAGCACTCGATACCTACAAACGCATCAAGGACGGCTTTGTTGGTACAGCTCAAGCACAAGCCGCAGCACAATATCTGCAAAGATTTGGTAGCGAATCTACAGAAAAAGCCGATTCAAATAAAGAAGACACTGACAGCAATTCATCTACTAGCAAGGCCAATCTTGAACCGCCTCTGCCACCAGCAAAAGTGCTAAAAGAGTTGCGCGCCCGCATAACAATTACCAAGCCCATTATTGGCCACGATCCAGTCAGCGCTAGAACAATTGCGGCAGTAAATGGCTGTTTTGATAAGATACCAGCCAAAGTACAAGCGATCTTGCTAAAACACAATATAAAATTCGTGATCACCCCGACAATGATTGACAAATATCCCGAAGGCGCCTATCAGACAGTGCCTGGCTATGACGGTGGAACGAGCAAGAGCTGCCCCGGTCTTTTTGATGGAGACACCATTGTGCTGGCCCAAAGCACAGTCAACGAAGACACTAATAATGTCAATCGAACCATCAATGCAGACGAACTAGAGGGCACTTTTCTCCACGAAACAGGCCATGCCCTAGACGCCTGCCTCAACTCATATTCTTGCACCAAAGAATACCGCCACAACTATTACTTAGACATCGCCCACGTGCCAGACAGCGTTGCTCCTAAAATTAGTTATTATCTGCAAAAGTCTGACGCTGGACAAGTCGAGAGTTGTGCTGAATTAACTTCTATTTTACTAGGCAATGAGCGAGGCCATGTCGCTGAGCTAACCACCTATTTTCCCAACACCCTTAAATACATCAAACAAAAGCTTGGACTTTAATATGTCAGGGTTTTGCTTGTAGCGAATTCAGGTAGAATCAATATTATGAAGGTAAGCCTCCAGCTTGAAGACGTCCGTTCGTTCTGGCCTGCGCAGGCTATGGGCGACGGCATTGATGTTTCGCGACTATTGACCGAAGTGCAAGAGTTTGCACTTTTAACATTTGACCGTCTTGACAGCGATGGCAACGGCTTTATTTCAAAGGCAGAATTAGAAGAAGCAAAAACCAAGTTCAAGCTTTCCGGACGAGAGCTGAGTTATGTGCGCTTTCTCTGTACTAACGTCAGTAAAATCAGTGCCGCCCATGACGACCACGATGGCCCTTCACCTATTGGAATTTCTCGCAAAGACCTTGTGGTTGGCATTTCGAGATTAGATCTAATCAAATTTTTCGGTGGCATGAGCAGAAAAAAATAAAGTCGCTTAGGTCAAATAAAGCCGGCTACTTTACAGTCACTTTAGGCAAAGCGCCAGCAAGCATGGCCTTATTGCTAGGCAAAACTTGCAATACTTTTAAGGCCTTAAACTGTTTAAAAGTAGGAACAGCACGCTTGTCTAAGCCACAATCAACGACGCTCAAGGTGTGTAGTCTATTGAGCTTACTCAAGAGCTTGAGCTGACTAATGGTAACTTTGTTATAACTCAAATTCAGATATTGCAGTGTCGATAACTCAGAAAGAGCCTTAAAATCTTGCTGTAGCAATTTACTATGCTGCAAATTCACATACTCAAGGCGCTTAGCCGACTTAAGCTTATTCAGCATAGCACTGCAGTTTTCTCCACCAGCGAGCTGAAAATCACGTATGTGGTTCCAACAATTGGCGCGAGCCAGCATGGCACCGTCTAAGGTGCAATTATTGCCATCAAACTTACTGATTTGTGTAAACTTACTAAGCGACGGAATACACTTAGCCGTAAGACCATGAGTATCATAAATTTGCAATTCATCAATGGCCGGAAGGGCTGTGCAAGCCTCAAGAACGCCGTCACTATCAGAGCCATCGACTAAACGCACAGCCGCTAGATCACCTTTGCCAAAACGCAGTACATAACCAGGATGCCGGGCCACAAGCCGAGAGGGCAAATACATCAACCATTCACTCTCAGTAAACTCTACGGTGCCTTTAGCTTTGACAGTTCTCTCTTTCTTGGTTTTCCAATCATATGAGTAGATACTGCCAATTAAACAGTCGCTGGGGAAATTAAAGATTCGCCCCTTGCCACTACCGGCTTTGCTATCGCAATATGCACTAGTGTCGGCCAACGATGTAGTGGGCTCAAGATCTTCATCTGCATCAAATTTGGGCTTTTCCACTTTAGGCTTAGCCACAATCAATACGCGTCGAGGCGGAGGCTTGGGCTTAGAATTGGCAGACTGAAAGTTCTGCCAGGCTAGAAAACCGCAGGCCACAGAAGCAAGAACAATAGCCCCAGCGCCAAACCCGAGCAAAAGCTTCTTCACCTTCAGCACTTGCTCTCTAGATACCTTTGAGTCAGTACTATTGCGGGCACGGTGATCGGCTTCGATATTGGCCGCCTCTTCACTAAGCGATACACCGTTGCGCATCAAGGCACTGCGTACCAAAGCCTTGCCCTCCTCAGCAAGTGAAGGAGTGATAACCGAATCGGCCGTGCTAACGGTTCTACTAGGCGGAATTAAATTAGGATTGAGAGCCGGCGCCACCACCGTACTACGGGTATGCTGCAGATAAATATTGCCACTACCATCCACAACAGGAGCGTTATAACAATAGTAAGGCTCATCTCCTTGTAAAACTGCAATTAAGTCACTACAAAGATTCTCCATGGTTTGGTAGCGCATATCTGGGTCTTTAGCCATCATCCGCTCTAAAACAGCTTGCACGGCATCGGGAAAATTTCCACCCTCAACCACTTCGTTCAAAATCGGCGTGGGGGCAGACTGATGCATATGCTTAATTTCAACAGCACTCTTAGCAACAAAAGGCGGCTCACCAGTAAGCGTCTCAAAGAACGTCACACCGAGCGAATAAATATCGCTGCGAGCATCAACAGTACGCCCAAGACACTGCTCAGGGCTCATATAATATGGGCTACCTAAATTTTCTTCGTCATGTCCTAAGTGATTTCCGTCAATCTCAGCATCAAAAGTAAGCTTAACAATTCCAAAGTCGACAATCTTGATGGTTGAACCAGTGGCATCAGGCTGATCGAGTAAAACAATATTGGCCGGCTTAACATCGCGGTGAATAATGCCTTTGCTATGGGCGTAGCCAAAGCCGCTGGCAGCCTGGAGAAAAATGTACAAGACAGTATTAACTGGCGGTGGATCATAATCGCGCAAGCGTTCCATCAAATTGCAACCGCGCAAAAAATCCATCACATAAAACGGACGCTCAAAGCCATCGGGGGTTCTGTGCAGCCCAAAATTGTGCAAGCCAACAATATTGGGATGAAACATTTTGGCAATGGCCTGGGCCTCAATTTGAAAGCGCACCCAAGCAACCTCGGTGATTTGCTCAGTGCTCAAAGTCTTAAGGGCATACTCTTTTGGTAATCTGACATGGTGGGCGTGATAAACATAACCCATAGCCCCGCGACCGATGTAATCGACAATCTGATAACTATTGCCAACAATGTCACCGATACTGAACTCAGCACCGGGCGGCAGCGGTCTAGGCTGTGCAGGCGGCTGTAAAACTAATTCGTCGGGTAATGGTTCGTTCACTGTCTCTGGCAGTTTAGGTAGCGATTATCAGGCCTATGGTCTTGAGAAAGCTGGCTAGCATCAGCTTTATATACCAAGCGCAGAGATAAGGTAATCAGTAAGCTACAACTAACAAATTATCTATACGAGATTTTGCAGAAGCGAAGATCGCGATCAATAACGGGTAAAATATGGTCTAAATTTCAAATAGCCGCTCAAGAACACACGGTCAAAAAAAAAAAGAAACCATGTACAACACGCAGGGCAAAACTTTCTTTGAATTAGCCACTGACCGCAATTTCTGGTTGCATCTCAACCCGCAGCTGCACATTAGCGAAAAAGGCTCTCAACCGACCGTTGCCAAATACAAGCTTAGCTCTGAGCTAGGGCAGCTGACCAAACAAAATATGCAGCATGAAGGCTACTTCAAAATCGAAAATGCCGTAGCACCGACAGACCTCAGTTTGATGGTGCAAGCTGTAGAGAAGATTCGCGACGAACAATGGCCAGTCACGTTCTCTTTTGTCTACGACGAATACTGGATGAAATTTCAAGAATTGTCATCTGTACTGAGCTTCATTCTCGGCCCAGACTACAAAATGATGCCCACACTGTACACCTTCTGCGTTGAGCCCGGCGGTGCAGGCGCTGGATTTCTACCTCACCGTGATCGCTCACGGCGCAAACTTCTCCGACCCGATGGTCAGACAGTGGCCATGAACATCTGGATATCGCTCACCGATGCTAGCCCCGATACGGGCTGCATTTACATTCTGCCTGTGCAGTATGACCCCAACTTTCCTAATAATCTCATGTCATATGGCGTCAACAATTATCAAGACATCCGCGCCCTGCCCACCAAAGCCGGAGACATACTGGGCTGGAATGAAGGGGTATATCACTGGGGCGGTCGCAGCAGCAAGCACGGCACCTACTCAAGAATCAGCATTGCCGCAAGCTTTCAAAGGGGCGACAGCGCCTCACTAGAGACGCCCCTGTTGCCCCCACACCGGCTGCCAACCTTGAAACAGCGCCTTTCTATAATCGCCGCCCAATTGTTGCGCTACCAGGCTCAGGCGGCCATATCACCGGCGGTAAGACAACTAGCTGTAGACCTGCAAGCCTTAGACGAAAGACTAGTCGTCAACGACGACGGTGGCCCCTTTATTTATGACGAGGCCGGGGAAAAAGTACTGAAGCGCAAGTAAGACTGGAAAACAAGAAGTCAAGGAAACCCAAAACAGCGAAACTACTACTACAGGTGCTATCAATGACCGAGAGCAGAGACAGACAGCCCCAGATCAAAGTCAGTCGTCGCATATTCATTGCCTGTGGCCTCTGGGCAGCCGGTTCAGTTTTTGTCGGCAGCATTGACCCAGAAAGGGTCTTAGCCGCCAGCAAGAAACCAAGCTTCGACATCGAAGCCCTGCGCCAAGCCGTTAAATGCGACATTTCGCTACCCAGCGATAAAGATTTCAAAAACAAAGTTTATGGCGGTTTGTGGAACAGATATTATGCTCATCGCGCCCCACAAGTGGCAGTACATGTAAAAACAGACGCTGATGTCATTGCCGCAGTCAAATTTGCCAAAGCTAACAACATGAAGGTAGCCGTGCGGGGCGGAGGCCACAACTGGTGTTCTCCTTCACTGCGCAATGGTGGCATGATGATAGACCTCACGGCCATGAACAAAGTGATATCGATTGACCCTGTAAGAAAAATCTGTGTCTCAGAGCCAATCATTAGCAACCGTGAAATTCAGCAGAAACTCAAACCGCATGGCTTAGCCTTCCCTTCTGGTCATTGCCCTCAAGTAAAACTAAGTGGCTATCTACTTAGCGGCGGCATGTCGTGGAATCAAGGAGTCTGGGGTCACGGGGTTGAGAGTGTCGAAAAAATTGAGATGGTCACCGCCGATGGTGAACTAATTATCGCCGACAAAGACCACAACCAAGACTATTTTTGGGCCGCACGTGGCGCTGGCCCCGGCCTCTTTGCCGTCTGCTTGCGCTACCACCTCAAACTGTATGACATTCCCAAAGCTTTTACTTGTAGCGCCTATCACTACTCGATGGACCAATATAAAGAAGTGGCCGAGTGGATTAAAGATACAGCGCCAAAGCTCGACCCATGCGTTGAACTGTCACTATGGATGGTAGCTGCCCCACCTGAGCTAGCAGAAAAAACTAAAGCCCAGGGCGGCAAAGTCTGCATGGTAACAGGCACAGCCTTTACCGATAGCCAAGAGAAAGGCAAAGCGGCCATGGCCCTGCTAGACACTTGCCCAGTAATCAACAAATGCCTATCAAAGTCTGTCAATCAGCCCTCTGACTTTGAAGGTTTGTTTGACGCCTCTGGTTCACTCTGGAAGGAGAACATGCGCAACCAAGTTGAGGCAATGTTCTCCAATACAAATCCGGCTGAAATATTTGCCGCAACGGCGGAGCATTTCAAAAAATGTCCTTCGCCTGACACTGTATTTATGTTCGCCGTATTCACCGGCCCCAATGTTCCAGCCAAACCACCAGCCGACACAGCATTCTCAATGACTGGCAAACTTTATGGCGGCCCTTGGACTATGTGGACAGACCAAGCCGACGACAGCGCCAATTTGAAATGGCACAAAGAAATGCTCACTCTAATTAAGCCATTTACTGTCGGTCACTATGTGGCCGAATCAGACACAGTGGCCTACCCAAAGCACGCAGTCAATGCATTTTCAAAAGCCAACTGGAAGCGCCTGGCTGAGCTGCGCAAGAAGTACGACCCCACTGGTGTCTTCTTTAACTTTACCGACGGATTAGCGTAAGAGCTAATTCTGATACCATTGTTGATCTTATGATGAAAAATACATTTTGCCATGTTCCCGGCATCACAGCCGCCCGCGAGCAAAAGTTGTGGGACTCAGGCTGCCATTCCTGGGACTCATTGCTCCAAACTGACTTTGCCCAAAAACGCAAAGGCTCAGTCTCCGTCTCTTCGCACATAGAGCAATCACTGGAACAAATCGAAAAAGACAATCCATCATATTTCGCAGAGCAGCTCCCGTCTTCTCTGCACTGGCGATTGTTTCCCGATTTTCGCCACTCAATAGCATATGTCGATATTGAAACAACCGGCCTTGAGCGCAGTGACATTATCACGACCATTGCGCTCTATGATGGCAAGTCAATATTCCACTACGTGCAGGGTGAGAATCTCAACGATTTCAAGGCCGACATAAACAAGTACAAGCTCCTTGTCACTTATAACGGAAAGCCATTTGATGTGCCGTTCATAGAACGCTATTTCAAAATCGAAGTAAACCAGCCAAATATCGACTTGCGCTACATCTTGCACAGCCTCGGATACAAAGGCGGATTGAAAGGCTGCGAAAAGAAGTTAGGTATCGACCGCAAAGATCTAGCTGACATAGACGGCTACGCTGCCGTGTTGCTCTGGCGCGACTTCAAGAAAAACAAGAATCAAAAAGCTTTAGAAACTCTGCTTGCATACAACATTTTGGATGTTCTCAATCTTGAAACCTTGCTCGTATTAGCTTACAACGAAAAAATTTCGTCCACCCCGTTTAGCACAAGCCACAAGCTGCCGCTGCCGTTTCATCCGAAGAATCCATTTGAACCCGATATGAAAACCATAAATAGTATTCGCCGCCACCTATTCTGAGTTGTCGTTAATCTAAATACCTCTTTGACCACCTTAACGTCACGCAAAGCTTAAGAAAAATAGTGGCAAAAAATTTCTTTTCCATGACAGGCAAGGGTTTAGACCCTTCATTAGTATTTTTACCAGTGACGATGTAAAGAGATGCAACTACTATCGAATTGTCATCGGGCGAAGGCAAGAAATCAAATCAAGGAGATTGCTCTTGAAAGAAAAATCCTCCAGCACAAATGTGCCAGAAGCAAAACTCCGTCAACTAACGGAAGCTGCCGAAAACGGGCAGTATGGCGTCCTAACCAAATTTCTCAATAGCTTACCTAATGCAGTCGATCGCGTCGAAGTGCTGCAATCAATAGAAAGAATGAACCGCGAGAACCGCTACAAGACAGGCAAACTACCCCGCCTAGCATTTGTCAGCAATACATATAGTGATAGCGACTTTGTCGACATCGCTTTAACCAAGAAAAGCTCTGATTGGTTATTCCAAGATGATGTTCTCTATCGCGAATCAATCATCTGGGACATCTGTGCTGTAGCAGAAATTACAGCTCAGTCAGATCGTCAAATCAACCACAACGTCACTCACACATTCCATCAACAAATAGCTCGCTCGGCATAAATTTCTGGCTGGCACCACTCACTGTCTCTCTCTCACGCACGCACACTACAACCCTCCCTGCGCTACCCACGTAACTAGACTATAATCTACAACCCTGTCCTCATTAAGCTACCCTGACTCAGGCTGCTTGGTGAGGACATCACGCTAATGGCTTCAAACTACTAACTACTAACTACGTGTCGAGGAGTGCAATGAAGAAACACTATTTGCTGGCTCTGTGCACTTCAATCTACTTTTTAGCAACAAGTAACTCTGTATCAGCGGCACCACCAGCGAAAACAGTTAAAAAGCCACCACCACCTGATTATTTTCCGGCTCGTTGGAAATACTCGTGGAAATATCAAACAACTACTGCCGATGGCAAGAAAACAAACTTTTCCATGAAAGATATTCACGACGATAAACAAAGCGATGGCACCATCTGGCACCAAATTCAGATTGAAACTTCACCCACTCAGAAATTTAGCGATTGGTACAGCAAAGGCAACGGTCTAGTGCTAGACCATCACCTCGAATATGAATCGAACGGCATGAAAGCTGACTATCTGCCGCCCAAGCAAACACTGAAACACCCATTAGAAAACGGCGACAGTTGGCAGTGGGCAGGTACTGGCATGATGAACACAGCCTCAACAGAAAACTATGTGGTAAGTGGGCCAGAAGAAATAATAGTTCCAGCCGGTAAATTCAATGCCATGAAAGTGGTCAGCGAAGTTAGTACGGCCGGTGCAAAGGCGACAAAAACCTACTGGTACGGCCCCAATGTCGGCCTAGTAAAATCTATCACCGAAGGCCAAGTAAAATCGACAACAGAGTTAGTCTCTTACGATTTTCCCAAGCTGCTGCCCGGTGAATTAGAAGCAGAAATAAATAGGCCTAGGTAGATAGGGCTATATAAGACTCGACGCATGTAGATAGAGTTGCTATTGAGCAGTCGTGGTCTTCTTCACTTTGACTGTGGCTTTCTTAGTGGTCGAGCCTTTTGTCACTGTTTTTACTGCCGGCGCCTTAGACACAGATGCTTTCGAACCGGAAGATGTTGAAGCCGTTGAAAGTGCAGCATTTAATTTAGTCACAGCTTTCTCTAGGCTATCAACTTCACTCTCAGGCCAACCAGAGGCCTCAGCCGAAGAGGTCTTGCGCACAAGAGCGTCGGCTTCACTTCTGAAACCAGAGGCCTGCGAGCCATTGATCCAACCTTTGGCAACGGCCGTATCAATCTGGGCGTGGATATTGTGGAGCCGCTCTCGGAATTTGAACTTGACGCCTTTTTTGACATCAATAGTTTCGCTGCTGCTAGTTGAGCTTGAAGTATGCTCGATGCTGTCAGCGAAAGCTGGGAAGCAAGCAAACATTGGTGTCGACACTGCGCATGCCACCATGAGACTGACTAAATTTTTCATTTGTACCTTCGGTAATTTAAGCGTTAATTTGTGAGTTACTCGAACATAGAGCTAATTTTAGCGTTGATACCCACTAATACTTATATTCTCTTTGAAAGCCTTTGGCCCAAATCAGGGATAATTGGCAGAGTCAGACAGCGAAATTTGTATTGGCGGAGACTATGGAAAAGGATAATCAGGAGATTTCTAAAATCCGCATTCGCTTAGTCAAGCCTGTAGATCTGGTCGAATCGCATATCCTGGGAAGATATAGACTAGTGAGATTGATCGGTGGAGGGTCAACTAGCTCAGTTTTCGAAGCCCATGATGAGCAGCAAGACGAACGCGTGGCGGTCAAAGTTTTGCATCCACACCTGATCGACTCGGAGTATGTAAGCGCACGATTTGCGCGTGAGGCGCAGAATGCAGCACTCATAAGGCATCCCAACATTGTACGCATACTAGACCATGGCGTTACCGATACTGAAATTCCATTCTTCGTAATGGAATTTCTAAACGCCACCGCTCTAAATGACCTTCTTGCTTCGGAGGGAGGAAACCTTCCTCCAGACCGAGCTGTTAACATTTTCCTCCAGGTCTGCGCTGCACTGTGCGCCGCCCATGAAAAAAATGTTGTTCACCGCGACTTGAAACCTCAAAACATTATGGTAAACACCGCAAATCGAGACCACGTGAAGGTTGTCGACTTTGGAATCGCTAAAACAGTTTCCCCGCAGGGTGATACGTTCTTAAAGCTCACGCAGTCAGGAGATACGCTCGGAAGTCTTTTGTACATGAGCCCCGAGCAATGCCTGGATCTCGATGTTGATGCCCGTTCTGATATTTATGCGATGGGATGCCTCATGTATGAAGCACTAACGGGAAAAGTTCCTCTGTCTGGTAGAACAGCATTTGAAACCATGAATGAGCAGCTAACAAAAAGGCCTGAAAGTTTTAAAACCGTGCGGCCAGAGATAGAGATTCCAGAAGCACTAGAGCGGATTGTCTTTAAGGCAATGGAAAAGAAACCCGAACGTCGCTTTCAGTCGGCAAAAGAGCTAATCACAGAATTGCAGTCTTTGCATCTAGATTCCGCACCGACAGATCGCACTTACGAACACAAGCAAGAATTGATAGCGATTTCGCCCGAGTCGACAGATAGAGTTCCAAGGCAGGATGGTACGTTGGTTGAGTTGACTAATGAAATAAGATTTCTAGATGCGCCGAATAGCCGCGATGCTACAGTAAGTATACTCAAGAAAAACATTAACGCGCTTGCCGATGGAAAAAACCTTTGTCGGCTCTATGCGCTGGTTCCGCTCACATTCCTGGTTTTATTTATAGCAGCAGGTAAGTTAATCAGTTGGGCTTCTTTTCTGTGCGTCTGCGTGATTGCAGGGCTCATTTCCTCTTTTTATTTCTTCAATTTTTCGAAGAAACATGAGGAGCGCTATCTCAAGAGCCTTACGGAAAATTATTCGACCTCCGGTTTGCTCAGTAAGGTGAGCCGGGCGTATCTCAACAAACCTGAACCCGCGTCAAACTCTGGCCGCAGCTCGCCAGTCTTATTCGAAATCGAACTAACTTTGGGCTATGACCCCCCCCACAAGCCGTTAAGCAGCGCCGAAAGACTCCTTAGACTTGCAGTAGTGCCAATTGATCAGGACGCTGAGATTGTCTGGTTAACGAAAGTATTAGAAGCACCTTTACCGCTTCCAATCCAAATCTATTTCGATTGCTGGACTGGCAAACCACTGATGTGTTCTACCTCGGGAGCCTTCGTCAAAGTCCTAAATTCAAAATGAGCACACGGCGCTGCCCGTTAGACCACCGATGTTTCTTTTTGCTTGAGTTCATATCCAGCGTTCTTCCATGCTGTAGTACCACCAAGAACGTTCAACAACGGCTTGAAGCCAGCTCTCTCAAGAACACTTTTGGCTATCGATGAGCGGTAACCGCTGGCGCAAATTACAGCAATCCGACTGCCCGTAGGCACTTTATTTATCCGGCCTGGCAGCTCTGCTAGGGGAAGATTGATTGCAGACGGTACGTGACCATCTTGATACTCTGCAGTACGTCTAACATCCAATATTTGATATTGTTCGCCCGCATCCAACTCTTTTTTCAATTCATTTACAGTTATCACTAGCGACTCAACAACCTCAAAGCCGCCGTCACTCCAACCAAGCATACCGTTTTCTTGATAGCCGACAACGGTCTCGATTCCTATGCGAGCAAGCCTGACAACAGCTTCGTCAATAGTGGCCGCATCGCTTCCCACTAAAATAACCGGCTTCCCGAGCTCAAGCAGAGTACCTGCCCATGATGCAAATTGTCCACTGAGCCCAATGTTCAAAGAACCCTTAATGTGACCACCAGCGAACTCTACACCACTTCGTATGTCGAGAACTACTGTTCCATCTTGCATTGCCTTATTAACTTCAACAGCTTTTAGGCTTTTGGGTCTTGCTAGCTCTTCAATGGGAAGCGCACCATGTCTATTGATTTCAACATCTTTGGGAAAATATGCCGGTACTTCTGGCAAATCAGCGGTCAACATAGTGATAAAGGCTTCCTTGGCCATTGGCTTAAGAGCATAGTTAAATTGCTTCTGCAGCCCAATAGTTGAAGACTTTTCATTCGACAAGTGCTTGCCGCAAAGCGAGCCAGCTCCATGCGCAGGCAACACTTCTACGTCGTCTGCAAGATTGAGCAGCTTCTCGTGCAGGCTATCATACATAAGACTGGCCATTTCCCGTTCGGTATAGCCCTTTGAACCAACAAGGTCAGGCCGACCAACATCGCCTATGAAAAGCGTGTCTCCTGAAAATAATTTAGCTGCTTCTTCAGTTGCTGTATCTTTTGCCAAAATACAAATGCTTTCTGGGGTGTGACCGGGGGTCTCAAGAATCGAGAGGACGACAGTGCCAATCTTAAGCACATCACCATTACTCACCGCTAAGTGAGGGAAAGTAGCACCAGCTTTGGCGCCAAAGACAATCTCAGCACCACTCTTTTCGGCTAACTCTCGATGGCCACTGACAAAATCAGCGTGCAGGTGAGTCTCGATAATGTACTTAATAGAAAGACCTTCTTTTCTTGCTTCCTCAATATACTGTTCGACGTCTCTTTGTGGATCGATCACCACCGCTTCTCCCTGCGACCCAAGAAGATACGACGCATGAGCTAAGCACCCTAAATAGAATTGCTTTAAATACATCTCCAACCTCCAGTTTTCATCCAATTAACCAATAAATTGTTTTATCAACATCCAAGCCGAAAGAAGCAGCAATGCTAGTGCAAAGCCGACTTTTAGCTTGCCTTGTTCGACATAGTGCGCAAAATGTCCAGCTACCGGCGCCGATAGTATGGTGCCAATGGCAAACGGTAGAACCGAGCCCTTAAAGCTAATGTGCGAAGCATAAGCAGTGGCCCCCACCAAACTATTCATGGCAATCACCAATAATGAAGTTCCCACGGCCTGCTTCATCGGCAAACCCAATATCAGCATCAAGGCTGGCACAATAATGAAGCCACCACCGACTCCAAGCAATCCAGTTAAAAGCCCCGCTCCCAAACCGGCAGCCAGGACAATCGACAACTGATGACTATGTTGCGGCCGAGATGCCTCATTATTCTTGCCAGCAGTTAGCATTAAAATGCCAACCAGAGTCATGATTGACGCAAACATTATCAACTGAATTTGGTCGGAAATGCCGCCAGCCAGCACCCCACCAAGATAGCTACCAATGGCACCGGAAGCCCCGAACAGAAGAGCTATTCGCAGCGAAACATAATTTCGGCGCCAATGCGGCAAAACCGCAAAAAAGCTTGCTAGGGCAACAATTACAAGACTTGTGCCAATAGCAGCTTTCGCCTGCAAACCAAGCACATAAACCAATATCGGCACAGCAATAATGCTGCCACCGCCGCCGAGCAGCCCCAGAAGAGTGCCAGTGATCAAGCCAAGAAAACCCTCTAAGAACATAAGCCCCACTTCTACCGCAGACTACGAGCAACAGCTGGTCGACTTACGGGCTATCGACTTAGTTGCCCCAAGTTAGCTCCAAGCCGCCGCTGGACCGACCCATAAGCATCACTATATCGTTAATTAGTTGAATAGTCAATTACCTGCTTGCCGAATTAACGATTTATTGCTACTTTGAGACTAACGGGGTTACAGATGCCAAAGAAACATACTCAACTATCAGAAACGAGAGAGACTCTTCCACGAGAGGCTTTAGAAATTGTGGCAGCGCGATTTCGAGCAATGGGAGATGCAACGAGGCTGGAGCTGCTGCAGTTGTTAATGGAAGATGAGAAGTCTGTCCAAGAGTTGTGCGGCCTGACCGGAATGAGCCAGGCAAACATCAGCAAGCACTTAAGCATCTTAGCCGACCAGGGTATTCTAAATCGCCGCAAACAAGGTTTGTTTGTCTTTTACTCAGTGGCCGACACCAGCATTTACCAGCTCTGTGATCTTGTATGCGGCGCACTAGCCGAACGCTTCAGCAAAGTGCAAAAACACTTCGAACACAAGCCGTCTCTAACTTCTTAGGCAAATTTCGCCACAACCCGCCCCAACTGGAAGCGGACGATAACCGCCACGCCGACGCCGGTGATCAATATGTAGACAGGGAAAGCATAGCTCGCGAAAGTCCAATCAGTGATAGTCAAAAGAGTGATACCAGCACTGATGGCACTTGCTAGATATGGCGCATAGTGTTCAGACAGCGGCTCTTTCCACGATTTGATCAATGTTGGCAGGCCAGCTAGGCCGTCGGCCAATAGAGAGAAAGCAATAGCGACATCACCGTGACCAGAAACCTTCCAGGCCACTAGAGCAGCAATAGAGAGTATTCCGCAGGCCCAGTCAAGCTTCGACATTTGCCAATACGATTGCTTGTTGAGAAAAGAGGCGATAAAGACTAGCAGCGGCCCAAAGCCAATCATAAAGGTCATCAAAGATTGCAAACCCACACCTTCTTGCAATTCGGCAAAGAAGGCAATCATCGGGATAATCATCCACAAAAGCCAAGTAACACGATTAGGCTTGGTCTCGCCCTTGAATGTCTTGTAGGCGTAGACTGCAGAGCCAACAATGTTAAAGAGAGAGGCAAAAATAACAAAACGGGGGTCGAGCACGGGATTCCAAAGACCTACAAAACTGAATCTAATCTAGTGGATAATACTCAACGATTGCACCCAATTCGTCAACAGAAGCGCGCTAATAAAACCAATGAGAAAACTTGTAGCTCCTCTACTCACATTGACACTCCTATACTTGCTGCCGCCCTCCGGCCAAGCGCAGCATAACTTTGGAAACAACAATTTACGCGTTGCAGAATCAAAAGACGGGCAACGCTTTGCCTTGTGGCTGATGCCGCGCCAAGTACTGGACGCGACAGTGACGATTACTGGCAATCTCGACAATATGCAGAGCACCCCTGCCCTCCCTTGCACTTTTGACATAAGCGAACAGAAATTTCCAGCAACAAAAGCGACTGCCCTTGTCTACGGCCAACCGCGCTCTACATCAGCACCTTACCACTATGATTGGAAATACAACTGGCGCATTGGCGTTCGCGGCGGAAGAGCCGATGGCACTGTCTATGCCCTACCATTTCAAAAGGGCACAAGTCACGTCGTCGCTCAAAGCTACGGTGGTACTTTTAGTCACTTTGCTGGCACCGAAAAAGAATTCGCTGTCGATTTCAGAATGCCGATAGGAACGACTGTTCGTGCGGCTCGAGCAGGGCAGGTGATTGCTATAAAGATTGACTCAAACAGCGGAGGCATGGACCAAAAGCAATTCGAATATGCCGGCAACTATGTCATGATTCGCCATTCTGACGGCACCTACGCGAGCTACCTGCACCTCAAACAAAACGGGTCTCTCGTTCGCCTCGGTCAGATGGTCAGCGCCGGAGATGCTATTGCTCTATCTGGCAACACCGGCATGAGCCAAGGGCCACATCTACACTTCGAAGTATTCATCCCGATTGACGGCAAATCCATAAAGACAATTCCGGTGCGCTTTCAAACAGCAACCGGTGTGCTAGATCGCCTCGTCAAAGGCACTACGTATACCAATTAGACGCGAATGCAAACTCGTGGCCTCAAGCCTAGCTCTTCTTCTCTTCGTGATATTCCATTTCGGTATTCACATCCCAAATGTTAGTTTTGGTTTTGATACCGTCCACGATATTATCCACTGCCACCATAGCAGTAAGCATTGAGTGGTCTTGGTTGTTGTACTTGTGCATGCCGTTGCGGCCGACCAAGAAAAGATTCTCGAAAGTATCAATATACTTGGTCAAATCGTCAAAGCGATCGTATGAGCCAAAGTAGCCTGGATAGGTCTTCGGCATGCGAATCACCATCGAGTCAAGCACATCAGCCTTGTCGATGATACCAATCTTGTCTAATTCATCTGCACCAAGTTGTTTTAGTTTTTCGTCTGGCCAAGTCCAGATTTCATCAGTTTCATTGCAGAAGTATTCTAGCCCCAGCCAAACTTTGGTAGGGTCTGCCACCATGTAGTTGCCCCAGTTGTTGTAAATCTGCAAGCGGCCGATCAGTACATCATTCTCTTGCACATAAATCCAATTGTCGGCAATTAGCTTTTTACCAGTTGGTGAGTCTTCATAGACTTTGAGTTTGTTAACAAGCATGCCAACTTCGATAAAGTCGCGATAGATAAGCCCTTCGGCAATTTCTTTAGCATCTTTTGGCACTGGCGCATCGAGCTTGGCCACTAGCTCTTTTACTGGAATAGTTGAGAAGAAATAATCGCCTTTTACTATCTCGGTTGCACCGGTAACACTATTTTTGATTTCTACAGCAGTGATTTGATTGCCTTCGGTAATGAAGCGCACAACTTCGGAATCTTTGCGAATCTCACCGCCCTTAGCAAGCACGCGATCGGCTACTTCTTGCCACATAGAGCCAGTGCCCTTTTTCGGGTACATGAACTGTTCGACTAGTGAAGTTTCAGTCTGCTTCTGGCGCAAGTCTGTGACAGAGCCAAGCATTTTCTTAGCGGCGTGCGTTACAACTTTGACGATTGACAGACCCTTAACTCGCTGAGCGCCCCAATCGGCACTAATTTTAGAGCAAGCGATACCCCAAACTTTCTCTGTATAGTCTTTGAAGAAAGTGAGATAAAGTTCGCGACCAAAGCGGTTGGTGAAAAACTCTTCTAGGTTAGATTCGGGCTTAATTGGCATCGCCATAGCCTTCATGTAGCTAAGACCAATGCGTATGGTGCGAGCCATGCCGAGGTTAGTGAAAGTAACAAGCTTGAGGCTAATTGGGTAGTCAAAGAACTTGCGCAAGTAATAAATGCGTGTCTGCCTTTGCAGAGTGATCAAAACATTTTCTACATCATCTGGAGCTGGGCCATCGGGGCTCACAGGAATGGTTCGCTTCTGATTGTGGTAGCTAATTTCCACTTCCTGCCCAGGCAGACCCTGCACAGGCATCATGGTCATCCACCAATCCATCACTCGATCTGATTTAGAGAAGAAGCGATGTGGTCCGATATCTAAACGATTTCCCTTATATTCGATTGTGCGTGAAAGACCGCCAATCACATCACATTTTTCAATGATGATTGGTTTAACATCGCTCCGTTGTAGAAGCTCATAGGCAGCAGTCAAACCAGCGGGACCTGCACCAACTATGATGGCAACTCGGGACATTGCGATGGAATCCTTTACTAAGAGTGATTAAATGAAGATTACTACATTAAAAGGCAAATTATCTCTTGAAAGCCCAAGTGAAGCATCTAATCTTCATCTATTCGATTAGTTTCCAATAGCGCAAAGAATAATCGTTACTGCCTGTTATGGCATTCTCGCCGCTAGGGGTAAAGGCCAGGCCGAACATGCCATAGGCGTTCAAAGTAAAGGAACAGGTCTCAGTGCCCTGCTCGACGTCCCAAACACGGAAGGTTTTATCAAGGCTACCACTGGCCACTTTGCTATCCGACTTAATGAAGCGGGCGTTACAGACCCAATCACCGTGGCCAATAAACTGCTTGAGCTCACTGCCGCTGCCGACATCCCAGGTCCTAATAGTGAGGTCGCGGCTGGCAGTCAAAAGCTTGCTGCCATCGGCCGAGAAGCCCACGACAGTGACGTCACCTCGGTGCCCGGTGAAACGGCGAATAACAGAACCATCACGCACACGCCAAAGTGTCACGACTTTGTCGCTACCACCGCAAGCAACTTGTTCACCGTCAGGGCTAAAGGCGACACAGCGCATGGTTCCCTGACCTTGGCACTCTTGTAATTGAGTACCGTTGAGCACATCCCAGATGCGCATAGTGCCGTCGTAGCCGCAAGAGGCAGCTTTATTACCAGAAGGTGAATAGGTGCAGGCCAATACAATATTGCCGTGGCCCACTAACTTCTTCAGTTGGGCACCTGAGTCGAGATCCCAAATACGCACGGATGAATCACCGCTGGCAGAGATTGCCGTGTTACTGCTGGGCGAGAAGGCCACTGAGTTGACATTGTCTTCGTGGCCGTCAAATCGCTTCAGCTCTTTACCAGCGTTCAAATCCCACAGGCGCACAGAGTCGTCATCACTACCAGACAAAGCCCGGTTGCCATCGGCCGAGATGGCCAAGCCCTTAGTCCAGCTGATGTGGCCAGTCATCTTCAGCAGCTCTTCGGCTTTCTTTACTCGGCCGCCTGATTTAAGCTCACCGGCTATGCCGCGCACTGAGGCTATTTGAGTAGGGGAAGATTCTGATGCACTACCGGCTTTGGCCGCTTCTCGAACATTCTGGCTAGGTTCGGAATTAGATTGTGATTTAGTTTCCGACGATGTCTCAACCTTTGAGCCAGTGCGCGAAAGTGATTTAGCCTCTTCACTCTCTCTAACTTGGGCTTTACTTACTTGTTCAGGCTTGGCTTGTTCAGCCTGCGGCGGAATCTCGCCAGCCGTTTGTGAAGGATCGCCAGAAGCAGTCTCCGAGCCCTTATCGCTTGAGCCTAGGGCCTCCAGGCGAGCGGCGATGGCATCAGCCTTAGATGAGTTCCCCAATGCCAGATAAACCTTGCGCAAAAGAGTCAAGCTGGTCTTCAGCTCCTCACTCTGAGGGGCAATTTTCTCAGCCTCTTTAACAGCATTAAGCAGGCTCTGTTCGGCTTTCTCATAGTCGTGTTCGTCAAAGAATTTGATACCACTTTCGTTGAATGCTCGCCATATAATTTCTTCGGCTTGAGCCGGCAAGAAAGTATTGAATGAAAGTGCCATCGCCGCCACGGCCAACAGCTTGCAAGAGAAACGCTTAGATGCTCGCCTTGCCGAATTCAGTTGCTCTGTCACTTACGACTTGCTCCTTTGTGTCTACGTCCATAACTTGAATGAGCTGGTGTCTTGCCCTGGCCACCGCCAGTTTTACCAGCACCAAATTTACCACTACTAGCGGTACCATCTTTGCTTTGCCCGTCAACGGCATCAGGCAGCTCAATTGGCCCCAAACCAGGAGACGGAGCCGCTGGTTTAACACCAAGAATTAAATCACTGCCGCGCCATTTACTGCGCATAACTGGCGTTTGCAACAAACCTCTATCGCGCAACACTTCGCGCTGCACTTCCGCTTCCATATAGCTATATGCATCGCCAAGCTTAGTCATAGAGCCATTTTTACGAAAGCCATCTATAAGATAGCGAGTAAAGACGCTGCCCTCATAGCGCTGCGATTCCCATGAACGCTGATCTGGTTTGCTCGAAGAAATAACTAGCTGACCTGTACCTTGCACAATGGGGTCGACATCAACGTTACCTGGCCTGACAATGGCTTTGCCGCTAGACGGGGCTGTAACGCCACTATGGCAGGCGTCAAGCACGAGCATCACTCTGTCGCTATGAACCCGCGCTTTGATAATGCGAGCTAAATCTTGCATAGCTATACCAGTGGCGTAAAGATCAGATGGATCGGTATCGTGGGCCACCAAGTAGTTGACGCCACCGATATCTAAGCTAGACGGGCTGCCGTGGGTAGAAAAATAGATCACAACCAAATCATCTTTCTCAGCCACCCGAGGCAACCATTTGCTTCCCAGCAGTGAAAGAATATTAGCCCTAGTTGCAGCTTCGTTGGTAAGAACCTGCACATGATCAGGAGCAAAATTTCTTTCTTTGATCAAAAAGTCGCTGAAATCTTGAGCATCTTTGGCAGCGTAGCGAAGATTGATTTTAGGGTCTTTGAACCTGCCCGTGCCAATGATTAAGGCCCACTTATCGCGAATCGGGCGATTAATTTCGACTTGCGAATTGTCTACGGACTCAGAGCTTGCACTAGTAGAACCAGAACCATTACTAACGTCTGAACCGCCAGAGGCAGCCTTGCGCACGAGATCTTCTTGGCGATCATACTTGCGTTTTTGCTTGTAGGCTTCTACCGCTTGCTCAGCACGCTTCGATATTTCAGTAGGCAGTGCATGTTCACTCCAGCCGTGAGCGGCGCGTAGCATACGAGTATCAGAGAATATCGAGCCTGCTTCCTCAAGCTTTGAGCCAAGCATAAATTGCTTAGCACATTGCTCAAGAGAAAACACTGCATATTTCTGGTTGCCATCACCTGACTGACTAAGCTTGGTCAAGGCTGTTCTGAATAGCGCCTCGGCTTCTACCAAGGAATGTTTCTTCAAATAAATATGACCGAGAAGAAGCAAGCTGTTGGCACTATTACTAGATCCGCGTTTGCCCTGGTCAAGCTTAATTGACTGCCTTACTAGTTTTTCAGCCGAATTATAATCACCAACCGCTAAATCAAACAAAGCCAAACGACTGTAGTTAGCGGCTTGCTCGATAGCACCACTAGAATTAGTGCCATTTGCTGCACCAGACTCAATCTTCGCGGCCAAGTCTTTGCGTTTGTTTTCCATAAGAGCCGGGTTGAGCTTGCTCGCTTCAGTGAGGTCGTCGGCAGCCCCACCAACGTCTCCCAAAGCAAGTAAAGTCATGGCCCTTGAGTAAAGGCCCTCGGCATTTCTAGTAATGAGCAGGGCTTTGTCAAGATCAGCCTTGCTATCTTCATAGCTGCCTTGAGCCGCTTTTATTGTGGCACGATCAACCAAGGCGCTCTGAATTCGAGGATTGATCTTGAGAGCAGCATCAAGATGGCCAAGAGCTGCTGCACTATCACCTTTAACAAGCTGGACATGACCCAGCCTAGATTGAGCCATGGCATTTTCTGGCAGCAGGCGAACGCCATTTTCTAAATCACTCAAAGCTTTCTCTAACTGAGAAAGCTGATAATAAGCCATACCTCTATAGACATAATCTAAGCCCTTCTTCTGAGAACGAGCAAGATTTTTTGAATAATAAGCAATTGCTTGATTAAACTGATCGGTAGCGCCCTTGGTGTCACCTTTAAGCTTTAGAGCTTCGCCCCACTCATAGTGCACGTCAAACTCTTTGCTGCCCCCTTTCTTGAGAATATACTCGTAGTCAGCAATAGCATCGTTGTAGGCATTGATTTGCAATTTGCACTCAGCTCTTTCTCGGCGAACAGGAAGAGAGCTGGTATTAAATTTTAAATACTGATCGAAGTCTTTGCTAGCTCCAGCAAAATCGCCATTCTCTTTCAACGCCTGGGCCCGCAGAAGCAGTGCCCGGCTATCTTTCGGGTCAAGGCGCAAGACTTCACCATAGTCACGCACGGCTGCATCCTTATCGCCAAGCCGAGCGAGAAGCTCTCCTCGCTGCAGATAAATTTCAACTACATTAGGATTGGCCTTGATTGCTTGCTCGTAGTCAGCCAGCGCGCCGTCATTGTCTTTCAGCTCGCTGCGAGCCGCCGCACGACTGAGATAAGCCTCGTAGACCCCAGGGTGGTCTTTGAGTACCTTGGTAAAAGTGGCAACCGCGTTCTCGTAGTCTTTTTTCTTTAGACTGCGCTGACCTTTTTCGAGCAGCTTGGCATAAGGGGGCTCAGAGGCAAGAGCCGCTGGCGTGACAGTAAGACTAATGGCAGGAATCACCACTAAAGCTAAGCTGAGAGCAAGGCTACGAGTAAGCGTGTGAGCAAAACGTGGAAAAATTTTCACTGTCATCTCCATTGCCAGAAAGCCGCTGCTTTTGCGAAACACTACTTTAACATCTATAGATAAACTATTTAGGAAGAAGCCCTTCAAGGAAGATAAGTGCTCATCGGGGGACCAGATTGACGCTCTAAACCGAAGCCTGGCTAGATCTCGGTCAAAATGGGCAAATAAGTAGTTCAGGCTTACCAAGGACCAATTTAATATGAAACCAGTCCGCCACAAGGAGGCTAAATCTGAGCAAGCCAAACTTGTGGTGGATGACCTGCCTCTGGCTTCGGACCCCAGCCCAGAATCAGTAGAAAGCTCACTAGAAGAATCAAAAGGCGAAAAACCAGATCCCGACATCGGTCGCATCATTGCCCAGCAATATCAGCTACTTGAGCGCATCGGTGAAGGGGGCATGAGCACTGTTTATCGCGCTAAGCATCTGGCTCTAGAAAAGGAAGTAGCTGTGAAGTTATTGGCACAGCCACGAACAAAAGATCCAACAATATTAAAACGCTTCAAGCAAGAAGCAGTTGCCATCAGCAAACTCGACCATAGCAATATTGTCAGACTGCGCGACTACGGCATTGACAACCAAGGCGAACCGTATCTTGTCATGGATTTGGTTGTGGGCCAGTCGCTGGCACAGCTTCTAGAAGCAAAACACAAATTCTCATTGCAAGACTCTTTCAGCATCGTGAGCCAAACTCTCTCAGCTCTGGCTCATGCACACTCGCAAGAAATAGTGCATCGCGATATCAAACCTAGCAACATAATGATTAGCTTTGACACTGCTGGTAAACCAATTGTGCAAGTCGTAGATTTTGGTATCGCCAAGCTAAATGTAGTCAACGACACTAGCGTCTTAACTCGCACTGGTGACATGTTCGGCAGCCCACACTACATGAGCCCAGAACAATGCCTGGGCGACCCAGTTGACTGTCGCAGCGATCTCTACTCTTTAGGTTGCCTGCTCTACGAACTGCTAGAAGGTCATCCACCCTATCAGGCAGACAATCTGCTGCGCGTCTTACACATGCATATTTCAGACAAGCCTCCTAAGTTGAGCGAAAACCCCTCAGCCAAATTGCCCGCCAACCTGCTCGATGGCTTTGTCGCAAAAGCCATGGCCCGAGAGCAAGCTAATCGATACGCCAGTGCCGAAGCCATGCAGAGCGATATAAATATCTTATTGCACGGCAATAGCAGCAGTTTGTCTTTTAGAAAAGGCGAAATTGAAAAGAACACAAAGACACAAGAGAACATCGCTCTGAATGCAAAGCTTGGTACCTACATAGTGGCTGGGTTAATCGCTGTCTTCACCTGCTGTGCGCTAATGCTCTCCTATCTCAATCAAGGGCAAAACCCTCAAACTCAACTGCAATCGCTGGGCCGCATCGCCGCCACTCCAGCAAATCTTGTGCAAAAGCCCATTAGAGTCAACGATATTCGCTTTACAGATCGCGTAAGCAATCAGACCATGGGTACGACATTGCGCCACGACGGTCAAATTTTGCCGTCCCTGCACGCTATCATAGCGCCGGGGAGCCTAACTGGGACGAGACTTATCGCGCCCAATGTCAGCGATGAATTCTTATGGAGTGCCATCCCGGCAATCACACCATCTTATCGAGACCGAGTGCAATTTCTCGACCAGGCAGTAAAAAATATTGAAGGTAAGCCCCTTGCTTCTGTTCTGCCTGATGAAATCATCTACTACGCCCGTCATCTGCAACAAAGCGGTGATATAAATCGAGCCCTCAATCTCTACGATCAGTTATTAGAGCACCCAAACCTAGATACAACAAAGCGGGCAGAAGTAAATAACTGGCGCGGTGACTGTTTCATGGACATGGGACTGCTCGCCCAAGCGGAACAGTGCTACAGAGAAGCGGCACCAATTCTTGCCAATTCAAAAGAACACAAAATTGATCGGGCCATACTCGACCTCAAGCACGCGTACTGCATGGCTGGCCCGCACAATGGTTTGGTACTGGAGGTTCACAGCGCTCTCAGCAATTCTACAGTTGCCTTTCCTCAAGGAGGCAGCGGAAATGTGGCGAAGGCAAAGGAGCTGAAGGCAAAAGCCATCAAACAACTCTCAGAATTAGCAAAAGAGCAAGACACCAAAGCCAATTCAAGGGCATCACTGCCGGCCCACATAACAACAAAGCTGTATGCGGCACTCGGCTCAGCCTTGCTAGCCGACGGTCGATACGCAGAGGCTGTTGCAGCCTATGAAAAAGCTGACAACAATTTCGCTCAACAGACAAAGAGAAACAGCGCTTTCTTGCTTGACCATTACATACTGCGAGCCAATTTAGCCATGGCTCTGGCCAAGTCTGGGCAAGTCGACAAGGCCATCGACATAACTAATAACATAATTAAAATAATGAATACTCAGAACAAACATCACACACCATCGTCACTAGCAGGTGCCATCCTAGCTCCAACTATTCGCAACGAAATCTTGCCCCGCTTACATTATTCACTCGCTTGCTTCTACGAACTCAAATTGAAAGCAAACGGAAACTCGCAAAAAGACTCAAACAGCTCGGCCAATACCGTGCTCAAGCAGCGAGTTATGTCTAACTTAAGCACGGCCTTAGCCCTAGCCGAACCGACCTACCATGACACTCAGTTCAAAGGGGTAATCTGGGAAAAGATAGCGCACTTTAATAAACAGTTTGATCCATCTAACACCGCCGCTCTAGAGCAAGCGAACAAAGAAATCAACGACATATTTACAGACCGACAACTGGTAAAATCGATTAGGCCAATGGTCATATGCGAAGATGAAGCAGGCTTCTAACACAGGGACGCCATGAAAAAAATTCACTGTAGTAAGTGTCTAAAATATAGTCGACTGCCCTTACTTTGGTCATTGTTACTGATATGCGCTTCAAATATTAACCAAGATAATGTTTTCGCCAGCAACTTTATCAACAGAGAAATTACGCCAAAACTAATTGCTCAAGTACCAGCTCAAACAACTTCTGAAAATAGGCTCAAAGAAAGAGCCGCACAAGAAGTAAGCGAAACCACCAAACAAATCAAAGCCGGTCAATCTGATTGGAAGATTTTCTATCGCAGAGCATCGGCCCTAGATGCTCTAGTACGTTACGAAGAGGCCTTAGAAGACCTAGAGAAATCAATTAAGCTAGGCCCCAAACAAATCGAACCACTTATACTGCACGCCAAGCTTAGCCAAATTACAATGGACGACGAATCGGCAGCCGCCGATTACACTAAGGTAATTCAGCTGGCCCCGAACACAAGTTCTTTTTGGATGCTACAGCGCTGCCACTGCTACGAATCGATGCTCAAGCCAGACTTAGCACTAGCTGATGCTCTCGGCTATATCAAAGGCCACCCAGAGCGCTACGACACAAATATAGCCCGCATCATGGGCACGCTCTATCTAAAACTAGGCAAAAGTAAAGAAGCAGTAGAACACTTCTCTTACTGCCTAAAAGGCAACCCCAAAATGAGTAAAGTGCACGAGATGCGCGGCGACGCCTACATGCTCTTAAAAAACTACAATGCCGCTGCAGCTGATTACAGCCTTGAAATCGCACGCATACCAAACATAAATACAAAATTATACGTAAAGCGCGCAGAGGCCTACCGTAAAGGCGGACAACTGAAGAAAGCCGCAGAAGACGATATTAAAATCAAATCGGTCAGTAACGAAGTATTTGATATTGCCCCCTTTCGCAATAAGCAATAAAGAGCAGCTAAAAGGAATTAGAAGTGCCACAAATCACTGACTGCAAAATTCGCCCGATGAGCCGCAAAGAATTTGATACCGCCGTGAGCTGGGCGGCAGCAGAAGGCTGGAATCCAGGTCATTTTGACGCCGATGTTTTCTGGCAAACCGACCCTGATGGTTTCTTTACGCTAGAACTAAATGGCGAAATGATTGGCTCGGGATCAGCCGTTAGCTATGATGGCCAATTTGGCTTTATGGGATTTTTCATCGTTAAACCAGAATACCGAGGCAAAGGGATGGGTGGCCAGCTCTGGCTCACCATGCGCGACACCCTCAAGGCACGCCTAGCCCCTGGCACCGCTATTGGTATCGATGGCGTCTTTAACATGCAACAGTCTTATGCCAAAACTGGCTTTGTCTTTAGTCACCGCACCTTGCGCATGGAAGGTGTCGCACAAAGTATAGTGGACAACCGCGATAGCAGCGCCACGATTGCACCGGTCGCAGCTGCAGACATAAATTCACTAATAGACGCAGACGCACAATGGTTCGGCTGCAAGCGCCAGCGCTTTCTTAGCGCTTGGCTACAAATGAAAGATAGCCATAGCCTTGCCTACAGAACTGCATCCGAAACTTTAGGATACGGCACCATTCGCCCCTGTCAAAATGGATTCAAAATCGGGCCACTGTTTGCAACTACTTTAGAAATTGCCGACCAGCTCTACCTGGCACTGACTGCCAAAGTCGACGGTCAAGTGGTTTACTTAGACGTACCGGAGATTAATCCTGCGGCCATAGCGCTGGCAAGCAAACACAAGCTCAGCGAGAGTTTCGGCTGCGCCCGCATGTATTTAGGACCAGCTCCAGCACTCGAATACAGTCAAATTTATGGTAGCACTTCATATGAACTCGGTTAGTGTTTTTTTCAGCATTCTGATAGTTGAAATTTAGACATGCGAGAGATATGCTTACCTGCTCAAAAACGACAAATTAGGAGAAATAATGACAGACAAAGTCAAGGCCATCCCAACTGGAATGCACACGGTAACCCCTTACATGGTTCTCAGCGATGCTACTAAAGCAATTGAGTTCTATAAGGCTGCTTTTGGTGCCGAACAAATTATGGTTCTGCACATGCCCGACGGCAAAAAAGTTATGCACGCTGAAATTAAAATTGGCGATTCAGTCATTATGATGGGCGAAGAATGCGCAGAGCGTGGCTGTGTCAGCCCAGAAACCGCAGGCAAAGTGACAAGCTCATTAATGCTCTATTGCGAAGATGTTGATGCTGCTTTTGCCAAAGCATTGAAAGCAGGATGCACAGTGAAGATGCCTTTGATGAACATGTTCTGGGGCGATCGCTACGGCCAATTATCCGATCCTTTTGGTCACATGTGGTCACTGGCTCAGCACGTTGAAGATGTAGCAGAGGCCGACATGCCCAAAAGAGCTGCCGAAGCCTTCAGGCAAATGGCTGCAGCCGGGAAATAATACACAGCTCAAACGTTTAGAGTAATCCAGCAAAAATGATAACAATGATAAAGCTCTGGGAACATCACTGACTCTAGAGCTTTATCGTTGTCTGTTTTACAGTGGATACAAAACCATGGGCAAAATTTTACTAACTCTAATCAGCACCTTCTTAATTTCGGCAAGCCCTGCCTTTGCAGACTCGCTCGAAGTAGTAGTGACCAACAACTTACCAACAGGTCCACTTTCTGACAGCATGGCCCGTTACAATCAATATTTGAGCCGCCTACTCTCAACGAGATTTACACCACCACGCGGAAAAGATTCAAGAACAATAAGAGTTAGCTTTGTTCTTGACCGAAGCCTCAAGATGACAGACCCACAAATTGAAAAGTCGTCAAACTGGTCAGTGGCCGATGAATGCGCAATGAAAGCACTAAAGACGGCTTCGGAAGGTGGATACTTTCGTCCACTTCCCAAAGATGCACCATCACCGATAGCTTTCAGTGTTGAGTTCAAATATACAGTCGACAATTGATGAAATCCCGTCAGTTAGGCCCGCTCCAACTTCCGCTCGATTTGCTTCTGCGCCATTTGTCTAGCCTTAGCGTGACACTCAAGAATGCCGACAACATCAGGGTGATTGCGGCCAAGTATTTTTTCACTGATAGCCAATGCCTGCTGATAGAGCATAGCTGCTTCAGAATACTTACCTTGGCGGTCGCATAAAAGAGCGAGGTTATTAGCAGCAAGGGCAACATCAGTGTGCTCTTGACCCAGCAGTGTCTCTGAAATCTGCAAAATTTGCTTACAGAGTGGCTCGGCTTTGTCAAATTTGCCGCGACGCCAATAAACTTCGGCCAAGCCCTCTAAAGTGGTGCTCAAACGAGGATCATCAAATCTGAATTCGCTACTCTCATCAAGGGCACCCAACCACATGGCTTGGGCTTCCAGCACATTACCGAGAGCTAAGGCCCTAACACCACCAACTCTGAATTTCTCCCAATCAGAACCATAATTAGTGCGGCTTTCTAACACCAAAGCCTCCATCTCTTTTGCCTCTTCCACTCGCGCTGTTTTTCTATAAACCTTGGCCAGCCATTCTGCCACATCAGCCACGTAAGAGTGAAACTGCCCTAGAGTTGCTTCACGAATAGAGAGCGCGCGCCTCAAATAAGGCTCAGCTAGGTCATAGCGCTTTTTGAAATAATAAAGGCGGCCGAGATTCTTCAATTCGGTAGACACACTTAAATGGGCGCTGCCACAGATACTTTCTCTGATGCGTAGGGCCTCCACTAGAAGCGGCTCCATTTCACTCAATTGTTCTTTGCGGCAATAAAGATCGGCCAACTTTGTCAGGGCATCAGCTACCGCTACGCTATCACTGCCGCCAGCCTGTTTAATTTGGCGAATCTGCTGCTGGGCTGCCACGATTGCTTTATCAATGGGCTCGGTCTTAGTATGTGAGTGAGCGGCCGCATCCGCAGTGGCAGCCGAGTTAGTACCAGTGCTGGTATCGGAATCAGGAGACGTCGCACTGGCAAAAGCGTCCAGTACCCCGCCACTCTGAGGAAACGACTGCGTGGGCTCAAACATTGGTGTCAGTGCCGGAATGCGATCGGTACTGACCTTAAGACTCTCCAAATCATCTTCTAAAGGAGCACCAAGCTTCTGATGAATACGATCAATTTGCTTGCCCACTTCAACAATTAACTTTTGGTCTGGCGCTGGACGGGACTGCTCAATACTGAGTGCACGAAGCAAGTTCTCCTCAGCGTCAGAGAGGCGACCATCTTCCATAAAGGCTATGGCTAGCCTAATTAGAACTTTGGCGACCTGACGACTGTCGGGGCCGTGCATATTCTCTTGGAGCTTGAGAAATTGCTCCAGTTTATCAATCGATTCACTTTTCATGCGCCGCCGAAGATTCCCAACGATACTAAAACACTCTATTATTTGGTATATCACAAACCAGATAGTCCGGGTGGTAGAAATGTCGATGCCCTGCGAAAGGTCAAAATTTAAAATCTTGGTCGTGACTATTACCATCAACTCTGCAATATTTGCTGCAATCAGCAGCGCCTGGGCAAACCCTCGTTCTGAGGCGCTGCTCCAGCAGGCGCTAAAAGAAGCCATGCTGCTAGATACGAAAGACGCAGCAGTAAAGCACATTGACCAAGCTATATCCATTAACCCGAAAAACCCAGTCTACTGGCGAGTTAAGGCTCAGATTCTTCAAGGACTTGAAGAAAGCGAAAAAGCATTGCCTTGCATTACAAAATCACTTGAGTTATATCCTCACTCGGCTGAAGCTTATTCAATAAAGGCAGACATTCTCGTCCGTTTAGGTCGCACGGATCAAGCACTTACTGCTATCGACCAAGCACTAAAATTAATGGACCACCCCAATCTTCACAGTGTGCGCGCATTCATTTTTAAAAATCAACGAAAATTCGATTTGGCCGAAAACGAACTCGATATAGTAATTAAAGCCGAGCCCAATAACTTAATTGCCCGGTCAGCACGAGCAAAAGTCGCGGCCCAACTTAAGCACTGGCAAAAGGCTATTGACGATTTAACTTTCGCCATGGCAAACGCGAAAAAGAAGAATTATTCATACTACGAAAACTTGCTAGCTAGAGTTGAAGCCTATACAGCGACAAAGCAATACGACAAAGCCATTGCTGATTGCAAAGCCGGAATAGAAGGTCAACCAGAGTTACCGCAATTTCACGTGGCCTTACTAAAAGTCTTTACTATGAACGGCAATAAAGCTGGGGCTGCCGGCGAGGCCAAGGCCCTTAGCGACATGGATGTAGACTATCAGTCAGCCAAAAATTTTGGGTCATAAATTCTTAGTCGCACCCCAATCAATATGGTAACAGCGTACATGCCTACAATTGATGCCCCTAAAATTGGCGACACTATCGACGTCCTTGATACGCCCTCAATTGTCATCGATTTGACAGCCATGGAAGAGAATATTGCCCGGCTAATGGTGCGCTTAGCCAGCAGCGGCAAACGGGTGCGCCCCCATCTCAAAACTGTCAAATCACCACACCTCGCACAAAAACTACTTGATGCCGGAGCGACAGGCTGCTGTGTTGCCAAAGTCAGCGAGGCCGAGGTAATGGCGCAAGCTGGCATAAGCGATTTGCTCATCACAAGCGAAGTTATGGGAGCGGTAAAAATTCAGCGGCTTCTAAACTTAGTTAGCCAATATCCTGATGTAAAAGTAGTAGTGGACAGTGCTGCTGGGGCCAAGGCACTAAACTCAGCAATAAGCGAAATGGCAAAATCCATAAAGCTACAAGTACTCATCGAACTGAACGTAGGGCAGAATCGCGCAGGAGTAGCAACGGGAGCCGAGGCCCTTAGCCTGGCTAGCTACATTACTAGCCTAGGATATCTGCGTTTAGTCGGCATACAAGGCTACGAAGGGCACCTACAGCATCTTGCAAGCGACGAGAGACAGCGGCTCTGCCGTGAGGCGATGAACAAACTCTGCGATACAGTCAACCTAATTAGAGCAGCGGGAATGCCTTTGGAGATAGTCACCACCGGCGGCACCGGTACCTATGAAATATGCGCCCAATTTGATGCAGTCACCGAAGTACAACCGGGTAGCTTTGTCTTTATGGATGTGGCCTATCGCAACGCTATCGGTCCGCTCTACGCCAACGCTCTGTCTGTTATCTCTACGGTCATCAGTCGGCCGGTACCTGAGCGCGCCATAATCGATGCTGGGCTCAAATCGCTCTCTAATGATATGGGCAACGCTGAACTAAAAGACCATCCCACAGTCAGCTATCGCCCAGGCGGAGATGAACACGGCATCCTAACCTGTAGCGCTGACGATACAACTCTGGCCATTGGCGCCAGAGTAGAAATGATACCAAGCCATATCGATACCACAGTCAATCTCTTTGACACTTACTATGGCATTCGCAATGGTATCATCGAAGAAATCTGGCCCATCCTCGCCCGGGGCAAGGTGCAATAGCAAGGGATAAGACCCAAGATGGCTCAGTCTTCTTTCCCGTCAGCCAACTCTAAATTGACGTGCTTTTGCAGACCAAGATAGATGTGGGCGTTAGCATTTCTACCAAGGTCTGACATGGTCTCTAGTTCACGCAAGCGCAGCAATGCCGGATGAGTTGTGTAGGCCTGAGCCGCTTGTTCCTGCTGACGCAAAGAGGCTATCTCTGACTCGGTCTTGATTTTAGTTACTTCTGACTCGGCTTGAGCCATTAGCTTCTGTGCTTCGGCCTGGGCCTGAGCTTGCAGCTTTTGTGTTTCTGATTTAGCGCGGGCCTCAATTATTTGAGTATCTGCTTTAGTGCGCGCTTCAACGAGCTGAGCTTGACTCATTCTTTCGGCAGCAAGAACCTTATTCATAATCTCTTGCAGATTGCCGGGGAAAATCAAATCTTTGACGTCGGCCCTAAGAATAGCCACGCCATACGAAATAGCAGCTTCTTTGACATCGTGCAGAATGTCTTCACTAAGTCGATTGCGATTGGTGAGAATTTCCTCTAGCGACATCGAAGCTAACGACCTTCTGGCCGCAAGCTGAACGTCACTATACAAACGCTCATCATATTTTTCGACTACGTGAATAGCAGCCTTGGGATCAATAACCTTAAACTGCACAATAATACTGACACGAATGGCAACTTTGTCAGAAGTGAGAATTTCCTGCCCTTTAATTGTCAGTTCGCGTTCGCGTATATCGACTAGCTGCACAGTCACTTCTTTACGACGCCAAAAACCCAAGTTAATAGCAGCTGGAACCACATAGCGACCAGCTTCTAGCACTCTCGTTAAAACACCATCTTCATACCAGAGACCGCGGTGGGTATCTTTGATGACAATCACAGCGCCCATATCACGTCCTCAAAAAGTCATAGATAACGGTGGTTCCGCAGCAGAGCCTATGGAAGGTACGATGAATTCAGATAAGTGTCCGTTATACCGCGTTTCGCAGTGCGTGAGGTTGCGGACCTCATGTATTTTCGCCTATGGCTCTGCCGGAACCGGCTATATATTACCTGCTCAGCATTCTTTTTTCATCATCTTGGAAAGCAAACAGTGAGCTACGAACGTGCCCCACTGGCTAATTCGTTTAATGTCTTGCTGGCGGCCGCGGCCACGAAAGTGTTCGCATCATCAGCCAGAGCACCAAGAATAGCATTAGGTACTTTGTGATTGCCAGCAATTGCCAGGCGCACCTCTTCGCTTTCGTCTTTCGCCAATTTTTCAAGCAGAGCGACTGGCAGTTTAGGATTCTCCGATACACCCTGACGCACGTCGGCATGCTCATCTTCAGCAAGCTTCATCAACAAATGCTCTGGTGTCTCCGCATTTTCGCCCACCCTTGCTCGCACACGCACATTGATATCAGCAGCAAGCTTGGTCAAAATCGAAACAGATGTATGTGGGTTACCAGCCAGCACCAATCGCACATGGGTTTCTTCTTCAGCAGGATGGCGCTCACCACCAGCGTGCTCAGCTTGTAGTTCACAAATGGCTCGCACGAGAACCGAAAGCTTAGCTGAGGTGATTGGCTTAGCCAGATAATAGTTCATCTTAGTCTTCAGCGCTTCCATTACATCTTCATCACGTTGCGACACAGTCAGCAGTACCACAGGGATGCCCTTCAAGTGCGCGTCACCCTTAATTTCCTCGAGCACTTCATGACCATTTTTGCGCGGCATATTCAAGTCGAGCAAAATTAAATCAGGCAGTCTCTGAGTCTGCGAACTCTTGGCTGTGTTCAAATATTCCATGGCCTCAACGCCATCGTTCACCACTGTCAATGCATATTTCAAATCAGAACGCTTCAATGCTTCCTGGGTCAGCCTTACATCTGATGGGGTGTCCTCCACCAATAAAATATCAATATTGTTGTCCATGGCTGCTCTCCTCGGGGGTCTTCTTGCTGCTGGTAGAGTGAACAAGAAAATACATCCCTGTCCTAATTCTGACTCCACCCATATTCTGCCGCCATGCAATGCGACGATTTTCTTACAAATGGCCAGGCCCATACCTGTACCCTTGTATTTCGTCTTACCATGCAGACGGGCAAACATATCAAAAATGCGATCGGCATATTTGCTATCAATACCGATACCGTTGTCGCGCACAGAGAAAAGCCATTCATCGACAGTTCTCTCTGCTGTAATAAAAATTTGCGGGTCCACTTCGCCGCGATACTTAATGGCATTGCTGATTAAGTTCTGGAAAAGCTGAATCAATTGCGAGCGGTCCACAGCCACTTCTGGCAAATTGTCGACTTCAAGTGTGGCATTATTTTCTTTAATCGAAGCATCGAGATTTGCCAATACTTCTTCGATTACACCATCAACATCTGTTGACGGCGCCGAATGGGGGTCGCACTGCTGATTGGTAATACTCGAATGAGTCAAGACCGATTGAATCAGCTGCTGCATACGCTGGGTGCCATCAAGAATATACTCGATAAATTCTTCGCAGTCTTTGTTTAACTGGCCCTTAGTACTGTCAACCAATAAATTAACAAAGCCTTGCACCGCCCGCAGTGGCTCCTGCAAATCATGAGAGGCGATTTTTGCAAACTGTTTCAACTCTTCGTTTGAGCGCGTTAACTCAGTGGTGCGCACCTGAACGCGGCGCTCTAGCTCTTCGTTAAGCTGCCTGCGCTCAGTAATATCGCGACCAAAAGCACAATACATACAGCCATTGTCGACTTTGACTCTAAAAATTCCCATCTCAATAGGAAATTCATGGCCATCCCGGTGCAGACACATAAGCTCGCTGGTCATGCGCGAAAACTCGTCTTCTTCATCGGTCTTGAAGAAAGTCGAGACTTCACGAGTGTACTGACGGCGTAGATGCTGGGGAATAATCATTGAAAGCGGCCGACCAAGCGCCTCATTGCGCTTCCAACCGAATGTTCGCTCTGCCTGGGCATTCCAATCGGTGATGCGCCAGTGCGAATCCATTGAGATAAATGCATCATATGTGTTTTCGACAATTATTCGCAAGCGCTTCTCACTGCGAATTAAAGCCAACTCTACATTGTTGCGCTCGATGGCATAGCCCAAGCAGCGATAGACAGAATCATCACTGGCCTGACCCTTAACCAAATAATCTTGAGCACCCTTTTTGAGCGCCATCATGGCCACATCTTGATCATCAATGCCGGTCAATACAACCGTAGGAATATCAGGTGCCGCCGCCCTGATGCGATAAAAAGTATCAATACCCGAGCTATCTGGCAGAGAAAGGTCTAGCAGTATGACGTCGATGCCGGGCTCTTGCAGGGCCTCTAGGGCTTGACTTAAAGTTGTAACGCACACGACCGACACATCTCGCAGCTCTAACTTGCTGCGGGTGACTTCGGCTTGCACTAAACTATCTTCTACGAGCAGTACGCGCATATCTTCAGACCTTACAAACGCAAGATTTTGGGTTGCCAGCGTATCTCTTTATACTTACCCATTAACGTAATCTGATTCCTTTATTCATACATAATTCACTTTGCAATCAGCAATGGTAGATATATGCTGCTATAAGCACGAGAGACAAAGGCTTGTTATGCTACTTGAATGACGAATTTTAGAAAAATGACCAATTCAAGAAGAATGAGCAACACTAAACGGCAGAGACCTATCACAATGACCAAGACTAAAAGATTTGTATTTAGTTCCACGTTGGCAATAGCAGCCTTGGTGCTGCAATCATTCAATGTAGGATCAGACAGCGCCAGCCTGTGCGCCAAGACCGTACTGAACGGGGAAGTGTGCTCGGCCAATGTACACAAACTGACCTCAGAGATGACCTGGTACAAATCGCTAAGCAAAGCTGAAGCTGACGCTGAGCGCGAGGGTAAACTAATTGTCTGGGTGCACATGCTAGGCAAAATAGACGGCAGTACCTGAAGTGCTGGCAATAGCCTGAGAGCCGTGTCGCTCTCTTCCGAACCAGTTTTCTCAATGCTCAAGAACGACTTTGTCGTTGGCTATACCAATATCGAAAACAAAAAATATGCTGGGGCATCGGGCAAACACAAGCCCGATGAGAACGCCGTAGATACTACCAATGGCGCCGGGCCGCACAATTTACAGATATTCGTTTTGGCCCCTGACGGCACAATTATGACCTGCCTGCCTGGCTACTGGAAGGCCGAAGACCTGGCAAAAGAGCTAACCTTAGCCAAACAGCTAGGGAAAGTCTGGCAAGATAGTAACCTTTCGCTGGAAGAAAAGAAAATGCAGTTCAGCCAACTGCAGCTCGACCATATTGCCAGCCATGACCAAGGCATGAAAAATCGCAGTCATCTGCAAGGTTTTGACTTACAGTACGAGCTGAAAAACCGACCCAATTCAGACTTCTTCTACAGCGCCCGGGCCGTAGACCCAAGCACCCTAAAAACTCCGCCAAAGAACGTCAAAACAGTAGATATTGTTATGCATCAACGCCTGGCCGCACATCCTTTCGAGCCTTACGAGCGCTTTGACGTCGCTACTTATGCTGACTACGGCAAGCCCATTTACGACAAGCACGAGCAATTTCTCGATGCCAGCGGCAAAATTGCCGAGGGTTCAGACTTAGGCAGCGCGCCCATGATTGGCAATACTCCAAAAGCTCACCCCATTAAGACTCAGGCCAAGCGCACCGGCAGCCGGGTGGCGAGAAGTACAGTTAACCATGCGTTGCGATATGGCATTAGAGCGATTTTGCGTTAATTTGTGAAGTCAGTTTCAGCACCTGGGCAGCTGGGCACATAATAACTAGTCAAAAGCGAGAACTCATATGCTGCTAAAAACAGGAAGAGCGGACCGCCCCGCCGTCAAATTTCAAACCTACAGACAAGGCGATGTGCTTGTACAAAAAATCGACAAGCTGCCTGCCGAAGCCCGCGAAGTAGAGTGCGAAAAGCGAATAATTCTTCAATATGGCGAAGTCACAGGCCATGCTCACGCCATTAGCACAGATACAGCTTCGTTCTTCACCGCTAAAGGCGAGCGCTATGTCGTCACCAAGGCGGGCGGTTGCAACTTAGTGCACGAAGAGCACGGAACCATCCAGCTGCCTGAAGGCGTCTACCGCGTCGTGCAGCAAAGAGAATATGTGCCGGAGGCTCCACCGCGAGATGTCATCGACTGACAGCGCGCCCGATAACTCAAAGATACTGTGGCTGCCGCCTGCCGACCAGCATCTGCTCGAAGATACTCTCACTAAGTGGAAAGAATACGGCTTCTCCACCCAACCCACTGACCGCGCCGAAGCTGAGGCTGCTGCCATTGAAGCCTATAAAGCAGCGGGCTTAGAGCCACCGCGTCTATTCATTTGGCTGCAATCGCCCTGGGCAGGCAACACCGCCATGAAGCTCTTTTACAGCGATGTTGATTGGCCAGCCCAACTTAACACAGGCCAAGTTGATGTTTGGGACAAAGTCTGGCAACAAGGCTTGAAAGCTGTCGGCGAAATGGTTGGCAGCGACACGTGGAACGCCGTGCGACGCAATATTCGCCAGAATGCCACAAAAAAAATCATTGAAAAACACGGAATAGCTATTGAGAAACAAGTCAAAGATTTGTTTGCTGAGAATCTCGGCATTTATGTTTGGAAATATCTGCGCAAGATGGCCGGAGGGGCTGTCTACAAGCAAATTCGTGCTACAGCTGAAGACAAAGTAAAAGCAGTTGTCGACAACAAACTGTCAGCAGAAGTCGCCGACCAGGTCTATCACGAATTAGTAAAGCCACTGCATCAACAAGTATGGAGCTATGTGGCCGAGCCCCTGAGGCAGATGGTACCGTCGATGAGCGGCGTACTTGCCGGGCTGCAAAAGTGGGACGGCGGCTTTGGTCAACACGATAGTGGATGGCTGGCCTACTATGATTTTGTCAGTCAAATTGGAGTGGAGGGCACAGAGCCCCTCAATGGTCTGACCAAATTAGCCCGCACTAGCGGCTGGTGGTGGCCCTTTGAAAACATTTGCATACTGACTGATAGACCAGTTGAACTACACCGCGACAACCGCAGCCGACTGCACAATGAAACAGCAATGGCCATGAAGTTTCGCGATGGCTGGGGCATTTACGCCTGGCACGGAGTATTAGTGCCAGCCTATGTTGTGCTCTTGCCCGAGCCCCTAACATTCGATCTAATTGAGTCTGAACCCAACGCTGAAGTGCGTCGTGTTTTAATTGAGCGTTACGGCTTGGATAATTATCTACGTGAAGGGCGGGTGATAAAAATCCACCAGGATCACTGCGGCATTCTTTACCGCATGAACCTGGCTAGCGATGAGCCAATTCTCGTAGTGCGCGTGCAGAATTCCACCCCCGAACCTGACGGCACCATTAAAGAATACTTTTTACGTGTGCCACCAAATATGATGCGAGCTCGCCAAGCCGTGGCCTGGACATTCGGACTCAGTGAAGAAGAGTATGCGCCCCTAGCGGAAACGTAAGAGCAAACAGTAAATGTGAGGTACAGGAGCTCTAGCCAAGACTTCGAAGCAATAGCTATTGCTTGATTCTGGCAATCGCGGCCTTGGCAAAATCTTGCGTTTCTCGGTCTTTGAGAGCTAACTTCAGTGCCGGCAGAGCTTGTTTTGCCTCAGCGCCGACACTCCCTAATGCCAAAGCAGCAGCGATTCTAACGTTGTAATTTTTATCAGAAAGCAGTTCTATCAACTTCGGCACAGCAGCGACTGCCTCAGAACCCGCACCAGCAATAGACCTAGCTGCGGCAATACGGGCAGAATCAATCTCATCGCCAAGAAGTACAGTGAGACCAGGCACATCTTTCGGCGCACAGGGAATATGCTCAAGGCCATCGGCTGCAGCTTCGCGCATACTCTTGTCGCCGCTCTTTATTGATTCAACTAAAGCTGGCACTGCCGCTTTCGCCTCAGCAGTGAAATCGCCAAGAGCACGAGCGGCAAGTTGCCGAACAACAGGCTCTGTATCATTTTGCACTGCTTCGATTAAAGCCGGCACGCATAGCTCAGGCTGCCTAGCGATGCCACCCAAGGCAGAAGCCGCATAGGTTCTCTCGTAACCCCCGTCAGCGCTGCGCAGAAAGGCAATCAAAGCAGGGATGGCAGGCGCAGCATCAGGACCGATATGTCCAAGGGCGTTGGAGGCTTCGCCTTTGGCACCAGCAAAACTATCGGTGAGCAAAATTTGAGTGAGGGCAGGCACGGCATCTTTAGCAATAGGCCCCATCTCACTTAAATGGAAACCAGCACTCTTGCGCTGCCACTGATCTTCACTAGAGAGTTCCTTGATAGCGGCTTGTACGTCCGCCTGACGATACTGTTCAGCATGGGCCGATGGACAGCTAAAGCCGCAACAGCTAAGTAGTAATAGAGAAAGAGCAAAATACGCTCCACGCTTACGATTCATCACCTTTATGCTCCTAAAATCTCCGCGGCGCTAACGATTAACCGCTGGTCGTCCAAAATTAGGAGCGAGTGCGCAGTAGCGGTAGCTCAGTTGCCAAGTCACTATGATTACTGAGACTGGAGAAGAGATAATCGGCTGCCGCAATCTAATCGTCGATAAATCAATGAGCTTGAGGCTGAGCCCTGCCGACAGCAAACATCGGTATTTGAAAGTCATCTCGATTGGTTTTGCAGAGCCTTAAGGCTTTACGTCGAAATAGGTGGACTCGGTCCGTACATTTGGATCTTTATAATGGAGAACCAGCTTGTACAGGATTGCTCCAGGCACCCATGTATCAAAAAAGCCAGTTGTAAACCGTTTAATATTCGGCAAATATAGTATTAATTCTAGGGTTTGATCAACGATATCGACCTTAACCTTCGCGATCTTTATTGGCTTGTCTTGCGTATGCAATTCCATTGTTATTGCCGAGATTCTGTGAAGGAAGCGAAGCCTATCCTCAAACCCGAGCGGCTCAATGTATTCCTTGAGATAGGTTCCCTGTCCCTTGCCCACAAGAATAGCAATACTAGTTCTGGTGCGAATTTAAATTGAGTGTATCATGCAGCTAGTTTTCTTGAGTTTGTTTTCTTTCAATTTATTTTACTGTTGAGATAGCAGCAGCGACTCACAAGAATAGTGCCAGTTATTACAGAACAGATCCGACTTACACGATAAATGCAGCAGCAATGCGACCACCAGAAAACCAATATGGCAAACCAGCTATCAAAGATGTTTGGGTCGTATCTCCAAATGGTATGTCCATAGATGATAAAAAGCAGTTGGAGCAGAAAAAGTGTGGAACTTGTTTAGAAAAAAAACATTGACGTTGGAAGAGCGAACAAAGGCTTTTTGGCAATGGTTTGAAAAAAACGAAGAAACACTCTGCCTTTTTGCTAGTGAGCCACACAGAGTCTGCAAGCTTGTCTCCAAAGAGCTGGCTAAGGTCAAACCTCTAGCATTCGAATTCGGACCAGGGACGAATGGCAAATCAGATTTCATAATCAGCGCAGACGGCATAAGAAAAGACTTTCCATCAGTTGCTGCCTTGTGCAAGGCGGCACCAGAACTACAAAAGTGGAACATTATTGCCTTTCGCCAACACCAACAAATCCAGGGCACAATCCTAACTCACGGTATCTCTGTCGACATAGACGATTGTGCGTTTGCTGCTGAAAAGACAGAAGAAGGCCTCATCGATCTAGTGCTATACATGAAAGGTCTTACACCACAGACTTTTGAAGCCTATGGAACCGCTGGATTTCTCCTACTAGACACCATGCTCGGTGAATTTGATGTTGCCACAAAACTTGGTGGCATCGACTTTGAGCCGCTTAGTGATCTAACATTGCAAGAAAAACAACTAACACCGTTGACTCAGTTGAGCACAAGACTAGAAGAACTGCAGACACCCACCAGTAAATTTAGCATCGAAGGTGCGTGGCAAGGCAATTACAAATACGATCTGCCAGAAGGTCAAGCAGACTCAAACGAATTTCCTTTTAGAGCCCAGATCAAGATCACCAATGACTACCTTGAAGGCACGATGGAAGACAATTCGAACCTTGGACAGGCTCGCCTCTTCGGACTCTGCAAAGACTCAATCGTAATTTTTGAAAAGACTTACGACACTACAAATAAAGATCCAGTCATCTACCAAGGAAGAATTGCGGCAGACGGCCAATCACTTAGCGGCAAGTGGGACCTAGAAAGTAAAGGAACCGCAACCCGAGGTCTGTGGTCAATGCAGCGCGAGTAAATAGTATAGAGCTGCTCAAAATTATAGTCGGCTTGTTTCACGGCTTCGTCAACGTACTTGTCGCAAATAGCCTGAACACGACGAATAGTAATATTGAGCCGTTCTTCAACGGCAGAAAATGTCATCATCTTAGCAAGTACCAACACAAATGCCTCGAACAGCAGCGTGAATCCGTCGATCTTACAAAAAAAATTGTCTTTCCAGAAATGTCTTTCAGTGACGGAATAAATATCCATTGTTAGGAGCGACCAAAAGCAGAAAATATCTGATGCCTGTTCCAACAAAGATTACGCTCACGCCAGTGCACTTGCCAACCGAACAGCAATTGTAGTAACATATCTACATCGAGCAGAGGATCGGCGGATGAACATCACAACCCTGTCGAGTCGGGAATTCAACCAAGACTCAAGTAAAGCAAAAAAAGCTGCCAAGAAAGGCCCTGTGTTCATAACAGACAGGGGCAAACCAGCCCACGTGCTGCTAACTATTGAAGACTACAGAAAGTTGACTGGAAAGACATTCAACATCATAGACCTGCTGGCAATGCCCGGTATTGACACTGTCGAGTTTGAGCCGCCGAAATTGGGAGACAATGTGTTTCAGCCAGCAGATTTATCCTAATGTACTTGCTAGACACAAATGTAGTTTCAGAGTTGCGCAAAGCCAAAAGCAGCAAAGCAAACAAACACGTCTTAAGTTGGGCGGCTGCCACTCCGCACTCGAATTTGTTTCTCTCAAGCATAACTGTACTCGAGCTTGAAATCGGTATTTTGCTAGTCGAGAGAAAAGATATAGCTCAAGGAAGACTTCTAAGAACCTGGTTTGAAGATCACGTTCTTCCAACGTTTGCCGACCGCATCCTATCGATAGATACAGTCATTGCGCGCAAGTGTGCCAGAATGAATGTACCCAACAAGCGATCGGACAGAGACTCACTAATTGCAGCTACAGCAATAGTTCACGGCATGATCATCGTGACGCGCAACGTCAAAGATTTTGACTTCGACGAACTCAAAGTTATCAATCCATGGGATTAAGAGACTATGGTGGCATTTGGAACTTTGCTCTGCAATATCGAGAAGAGTTGGCCTGTCCGGAAAAAATTTATCGTAGCAAACTGCCCGATCAGCGGCAGCCGGAACAGCTTGAACCTGATTACCGAAAGAAAGATTATCCCGTCTTCATGACGAATTCTGATCACGCGGCCAAGCCCGTGCAGCCTGACCAGATCAATTCCTATCAAATTGGCAAACTCAACGGAAATACTCTCATCGCCAACGATTTGTAGTTCTGTATCCGCAAGTATGCAAGAACCAGATTTCACTTCAGTGCTGGAATCAATACTGTCACCCTGATAGTAAATAATCTTGTAATTCATATGTCTACTTGCGGACCTTTATCCTCTCAGAATCTCAAAGCCAAGATACTTCAGATTTGCCTTTAGCACCACAATAACGCCTCTTATCTAACGCCAATCACCGTTATGATTTATCCCCAATTCTCGTGACCGCAAACGCGACACTGCTAGGGGTTTGCATCAAGCCAAACGCAGGGATTGGCAAGCTATATAAAATTTGATATAATGCCAAGATGAAGCAATTACGCTGGATGGGCAGTAGCTATAAGCGCCTGCTGGAGTTTCCAAAAACTACAATCCGACAAATCGGATACCAGCTAGGCAAAGTACAAAGAGGCGAAGAACCTGTCGACTGGAAACCAATGTCCTCAATAGGACCAGGCGCCGTGGAGATACGAATACACGATCCACACGAGCACCGAGTAATTTATGTAGCAAAGTTTGATGACGCCGTGTATGTCTTGCACGCCTTTGAAAAGAAGACTCAGAAAACAGCCGAAAAAGACTTAAATATAGCAAGGACTGCATATGCCGAACTCAAAAAAAATGACACAAAAAACAGTTAATGGAGTGACCTTCTTAGAAGGCACAGACAACATATACAGAGATTTAGGCTTTCCAGAAGCCGAATCTGTGAATCTTTTGGCACGTGCAGAATTAATGATGACAATTGAAAAAACAGTCAAAGAGAGAGGATTAACTCAATCAGAAGCCGCTAAGCTCCTAGGTGTCTCACAACCAAGGCTGTCAGATTTGTACAAAGGTAAGCTAGAGAAGTTCACCATCGACATGCTAGTGAAGTGGCTATCCAAGCTAGGCAAGCAAGTAACTATTAGCGTTGCAGATCAAGACGTGGCATAAACACCGTATATGACACCAAAATAACGACGCAGGGACAGCGTTTGTAGTTTGACCATGTTTTGTTGCAAACTGCAAGAGATAATGTGTCTAACCTTTCAGAAAGCAGAATGGCAGAGCAATCAGTGAGGCGACCAATCTTCTGCAAGTTCAGATATTTGTTCGATTGCCTCTTTGGGCTTTAGGAATTCGCCGCTTTGAGCCTCACACACAATTCCATCAGTCAACTCGGCAATCACTGCAGCAAAGGCAAATGGCGTTAAGCAATCTTCGTGATAGTTTATCAACAACTCGTGGCGGCAGGGTTCGAGCAATTTATCAATCTCTCTATTCGCTATAAAATCTCGGGCAGGCTGCTGCTGATTACCAACGACTAGTTTATTGAGCCAACCTTGCTTTGGTGGGTGCTTTACTGTATGCAGTTCCTCTGCATAATTGAAGTCAGAAAGATTGATTTCGAAACCTGTTTCAAAACGCTGATCCCTGTACTCTTTTGGCCCTATAGCTAGAGTTAGCGTGATCGATACATTGCCAGTATCCCGAAATGAAAAATCGCTCGGAAATTCGCAACGCAAGCCCAATTCTGCAAGCCTTCGAGTTATCGCTGGGAGATGATCGGGTGTGAGCATTGACGGCAGATAAACGTTGATATCCAGTGACATAACTTCAAACACCTGCTAGTGGCATAATTCGAGCCCAATCGATAAGCACAAAATACAACTCCAGGATATTAGCATGTGAACCACTCCGATAATGCCTCTTAGATTTATCCCCAATTCTCGTAAGCAAACACGACACTGCTAACGGTTTATGTTTCCCTTGGCTCGTGTTGTACGTATTGACTCATCGTTGGCGTTGTACTTAGCCTGAATTTACTTCTAGTGCAACGAGCTACGGTGACCAATGCTTCGCAATTTTCTAAAAATTATCTTGCTGGCTGAGTGCTTAGGCCTCATTCCCTTGGCTATATTGATGACTCGGCATGACCAGGCCTCATATAATCCAGAGATCGTTGATAAGACTTACCTTGCCGTGCGCGCTAAGCACAACATCCCATATCAGACAGAAATCACAGCTAACGATGTTGAAGACTTTGAACTCAGTCACGAGACAAACGCTTTCTTGCTAAAAGACAATTTTCACTCCAGCCTTAGTGCCTGTTATAGAAATACCAAACGCCAGATCGAGAAAGGTGAGGTATTAAAATACAGTGATACTGGGTTTCGAACAGCACCCAAGTTTTATCCAGATCCAGATCACGAAGTTTGATAGTGTGTAAGTTTGGGGAGCAGATCAATGCAGCCGCCCCAAACTAAACTAGACTAACTTAAACCACGGACAGCTCTTTGCTTGCTTCATTCAAAAGCTCGATAGCTGCTGGAGCAAGAATTATCTTGGTCGATGCCACCAAATCTTCTAACTGCTTTAGATTAGTGGCACTGACAATAGGTGCCGTAATGCTCGGCCTAGCAATGAGCCATGCTAGAGCAATACAAGTAGGTGTCGACGAATACTCAGCCGCCAGTTTATCCAGAGCAGCAAGAATGCGAAATCCTCTTTCATTGAGATAAGTCTTCACACCAGCACCCCGCGCACTTTGGCTAAGATCTTCTTCTGAGCGGTATTTGCCAGAGAGAAATCCACGAGCCAGAGAGAAATAAGAGATCACTCCAATATTCTCTTTCACACACAACTCTTCTAGATCATTTTCGAAACCGGCCCGAGCATACAAATTATATTCAGGTTGCAAGCACTGATAGCGAGTGAAACTATTGTGTTCACTTACTTTAAGCGCTTCGGCCAGTCGTGCCGCTGAATAATTAGACGCCCCCATTGCACCAATTTTTCCAGCCTTAATCAATTGATCAAAAGCCTCAAGACTTTCTTCAAGAGCAACTTTGTCGTCATCCACATGGGCTTGATACAAGTCAATATGGTCTGTTTGTAGCCTTTTCAGAGAAGCATCAACAGCTTTGTGAATGTGCGCAGCTGAAAGGTTTTTCTTGTCAGTGCTACCGTCAAATCCGCATTTTGTTGCCAGCACAATCTTGTTGCGCTTGCCACTGCGCTTGAACCACTTACCAATAATAGTTTCAGATTCTCCGCCAACGTTTCCTTCTTTCCAGGCTGAGTAGACATCGGCTGTATCGACTAAATTGAGCCCAGCATCCACAAAGCCATCGAGCAATTCAAATGATGTGGGCTCGTCAATTGTCCAACCAAAGACGTTGCCACCAAATGCCAGCGGAGCTACTTCTAGCTGAGTATTGCCAATTTTACGTCTCTTCATTTGCGCCCTCATAAAATAGAAACTGAAACCATAAAATTCACCTTCGCCGCTGAAACGGGGTTGGGGTTGGCTCTGGCTCAGGCTTCGTAGCCAAATTATCGTAAACAACGCCTGCCCCCAGTAAAGCCGAGAGACCAATAAAGCAAATCCCCGACCAAAGAAGATTGCTGGCACCATCCAGAAGATCGGGCTCAGTAATCGATTGATTGAGATTGGCAGGATTGTATTTAACTAATACCTTAGGCATGTACCGGTCCCAATTTGAGCGCGGTACTTCCTCCCACTTTTGCTCCGTGTAGGTGGTAGAAAGGTGGCGACCAACAACTACCTCCATTTTAGTGCCTGGATCAGTGCACACCTCAAGCTTCTTTGTCTCTTCGTTAAACTGAGCAAGAGACATCTCAGTATCTTCCCCTTCAAAGGCGCTCATGCTCGAAGGTTTTGCTTGCTTGTTTCCCTGCTTCATCGCCTCAAAGAAGGGGCTTAAATTGAGGGGCAACTCAAGGCGCTTAAAATACAAAGAGCCGTTGACAAAATAGACAAAAGATACGTGCTGAACTTGCATTAGCGGCTTACTTTTGCCGAAAAATTCGAGAACTGCTCCGGCTTTACCAGGAACTCCAAGTGAATGTTCACTACCTGCGCCAGTCAACCATCCTTCAGTCTGTCTCCAATTTTTGTTAGGTGTTGGCCACTGGAACGCCGAAGTCAATTGATAAGCCCCTACAGCAAAAAATACCACTGCCGCCCCAGTTAGCATCTCCTTGATCATTTAATCACTCCATCTATGCGTTCAGCAGCGCTATAAACATTAAAGCGGCCATCTCGAGCAAATCCGATTAAGGTCATGCCACACTCTTGAGCGAGACTGACAGCCAGACTCGACGGCGCACCCACGGCTACTAAAACTGGAATACCAGCATGAGAAGCTTTCTGCACTAGTTCAAAACTAGCGCGTCCGCTCACCATCAAAATGCTTTCATTCAATGGCAATTTGTCTTGCAAGAATTGCGAGCCAATCACTTTATCAAGGGCATTATGACGACCGACATCTTCGCGCAGAAGCAAAAGTGTTCCGAGACTATCAAACAAAGCCGAAGCGTGAATGCCGCCAGTACTATTGAAATTAGCCTGAGAATCGCGCATAGAGGCCGAGAGGTTGTGAATAGTTTGAGCCGAGACGAGAGGCATCCCAGAAATTGACTGATGAAGACGTTTTACTTTGACAGCGGCGATTGATTTCTTTCCGCAAACACCACAACTAGAAGCCACAAACGAATGGCGTTCAAAGAGCCTAGGATCAAGCTCTACACCGGCCTTTAGTGCCACAATGACGACATTGCTCTTATCATTGATAATCTCTTCTATTTGATCTGTCCGTGAAATTATGCCTTCGGTAAATAAAAATCCAGCGGCCAATTCTTTGTCTGCACCCGGTGTGCGCATTGTCACCGCTATAGACTGAACAGCGACGGACTGAACCGAATTGGACAGAACCGAACTAGGTTGATCCTCAACTACAGTAACAGACACATGTATCTCTAGTGGTTCTTCAACAGCAAGAACATCATCAACATCGCTTACCTCCGAGCCCCTAAAGCGCTTTGCTTGAACGGCAAGCGTCTCTACTTGCTCTCGATTGTCTGGCAAAGAACTCTCATTGTCTGACTTTCCCGCAGCATTGGGAGCAGCACAACTAGTGTGGGGCGTCTTCACGAGGCACCACTTTTAGTTGCAACAGCAGCAGCTTTCACTTCAACAACTATCTGCTTCATCATCGGCTGATCGCTCTGAGGGCTGTAATCGCCTAGCGGACACAAGACATTGCATTCAGGCATATAGCCAGAGGCACAGCCGCGAGGAATGTTATAGGGCACAGCGCGAAATCCATTCAAGCTGCGAGTTGTGCCGTCTTTGGCAAAGCTTGTAATATCAATCAAGTCAAACTCATTCAAGCCCCGCTCACTCATATCATCTTTGTTCATTAGCAATAAAGTACGTAGATTCTTGACGCCACGATAGCGGTCATTGTCTGAATAAATGGTGGTATTGAACTGATCGTGGGAGCGCATAGTACCAAGCATCAGTCTACCTGGCGGCAATAGCGTATCAGGAAGGACTGCAGCAGAGAAATTGGCCCGCCCACTAGGGGTATTGAAAGTCAGCTCTCGAGCCGGTTGTTTGATGCGGAAGCCTAAGGGCTCGCGCACACGTTTATTGAAATCATCAAAACCGACAATTGCTTCGCTCATTTTGTCGCGAATCAAATCATAGTTGCCGATATATTTTTGCCATGGAGTCTTAGAATTCTCTAGAGTAGCAAGGGCCATACCAGCAATGATCGCCAACTCCGAACGCAAATGCGGTGAAGCGGGCTCTTTCATACCTTTAGACAAATGCACCATACTCATTGAATCTTCTACTGTAATTTGCTGCGGTCCTGCCGCCTGCATGTCAATTTCAGTGCGACCGAGGCAAGGCAGAATAAGGGCATCGCGACCGACAACTAAGTGGCTGCGATTAAGCTTGGTACTGATCTGCACAGTTAAATCGCATTTGCGCAAGGCAGCAAAAGTCAGATTAGTATCGGGAGTAGCAATGGCAAAATTGCCACCCATTCCCACAAATACTTTCACTTCACCATCATGCATAGCCCGAATTGTACGCACAGTATCAAGACCTCTGGCCCGAGGCGAAGTGATACCACAAGCAGCGTCCATCTTGGCTAACCAAGCCTCAGAAGGCGAATGGTGAATACCACAAGTACGGTTGCCCTGCACATTGCTATGACCGCGAATGGGGCAAGGGCCAGCACCAAGACGCCCGATATTGGCTCTGAGCAAGAGCACATTGACTATTTCGCGAATGGTATCTACAGCAAATTCTTGTTGACTGATACCCAGACACCAACTGATAATAGCCTTGTTAGCCTTTCTATAAATATCGCCGGCTTGGCAAATTTGCGCCCGTGTCAGAGCTGACTGCTTCTCAATATCGGCCCAAGAAGTCGCTTCACAGGCCGCTTTATAGTCTTCAAAACCAGCGGTATATTTTTCAATGAAGACACTGTCAATAGCACTGGCATCTTCTTTAGCTAGCTCCAGCAAGTATTTGCCAATGCCACGCATGATGGCAAAGTCGCCGCCAATGCGCGGCTGCAAATTGAGAGTGCTGGTCTTGGTCTGCTTAAACGTAAGCATGTCAAAAATTTCGTGCGGAGTAATGGCGCTGGTAGCAGCCACTTCAACTAGCGGATTGATATGCACGATTTTCATATCATGCTCTTTGACGCCGTCAGCCAAGGCACTGAGCATACGCGGAGCATTGGTGGCAGCATTCACACCAATAACAAAAATAGCTTCAGAATTTTGCCAATCAACTAGGTCAACTGTTCCCTTACCTGTGCCCAGAGATGCCGTCATCGCTCGACCGCTAGCTTCGTGACACATGTTTGAGCAATCGGGCAAATTATTCGTGCCCAGCTCGCGGGCAAAAAGCTGATAGAGGAAGGTCGCTTCATTAGAAAGACGACCCGATGTATAAAAGCTAGCAGCATTAGGGCTGGGCAAGGCTTTCAAATGCTTGGCAATGAGGGCGAAGGCTGCTTCCCAGGTGATCGGCTCATACTTATCGATGGCGCCGTTATACTTCATCGGCTCAGTCAAGCGACCTTCGTTCTCTAAGGCAAAATCGCTCCATTCGAGCAATTCGGCGACTGTGTGCTCAGCAAAAAACTTACGGTCGGTACGCTTAGCGGTCATCTCCCAGGTAACGTGCTTAATGCCGTTCTCGCAAATATCCATACGCAGACCCTTGCGGTCATCCGGCCAGGCGCAACCAGGGCAATCGAAGCCGCTGTTCTCTTGGTTCATCGTGAAGATGGCACGCACGCCCTCCACCACTTGCTTTTGCTCAAGCAAAATGCGGCCAACACTGGCAGCAGCGCCCCAAGCGGCAGCGGGATGAGTGTAGTCTTTCTGCGAAAACTTAGCCCTTTTAATTTGGCCTTTGATTATGGGCTTTCCCTGCTCATCCCTAGACATTAGTTCCTCTCAAACAGCTCTACTAACTCTCTGAATTTTTAACTGCCTTCATCAGCCTCATGCTACATGCGCCATTTTTGATGTGCCACTTTTGCCAAATTTTACCAAGGGAAAGTGTGTTGCAGTTAAGGAATCTCACAAAGATAGATAGCAAGAAGCTATGGAGCGCCCGAGGCCAAGTAAAATTTTCGATGACCCGACAAGCGAAAGCAAACAAAAATCAAGCAAAAAGCAAGGCAAAACAAGCAATAGGTAGTTGTGATGATCCGCTGGCAAAATCTATTAGCCCTAACATTTAATCTAGTTCTTCTTTGCCAGCCAGCTATGGCGGCCAACAAAGACAGCAGCGAGGCCTCGGCAATAAACAAACCAGCGGCCACCCCATCAACCGCACCTGGCTCGAGCAAGACCATTGCCACAGTCGCCGAAGCAATTGAAATGGCCAAAGAGGCCATGCCTGAGATTAAATATGAGCTGGAAAAGCAGCCAATGACCTCGTATCAAGGCGGATCTTCTCACGAAGCCACAGCCTTGAATTTCCCCATTTCAAAAGGGCTGGCAGGAGTCTCGATGTTTCTCAAGCCAGGCGGCTTGCGCGAGCTTCACTGGCACGCCAACGCTGCTGAGTGGTCGTATGTAATAGCGGGGCACTGCCGCATCACGGTGATTGACCCAGAAGGCCGCTCGGAAGTGAAAGACTTTGGCCCTGGCGATGTCTGGTATTTCCCCCGCGGCCACGGACACTCAATTCAGGGCCTGGGCGATGAAGAATGTCATTTCGTATTGGTTTTCGACAGCGGCTATTTTTCAGAATTTGCCACTTTCAGCATGACCGACTGGTTGGCTCAGACTCCCAAAGAAGTACTGGCCAAACAATTTAATTTACCGGTTGAAACTTTCAACAATTTCCCTAAAAAAGAAGTCTATATAGCCCAAGGCCCAGTGCCAGAGGCTCTACCTCTTGACCCTCCACCGGCCAGCCAAAATCCGCCGCCGCTGACCCATCGTTTTCGCCTTGGGGCAAAGGTGCCAGAAGTAGTTCCTGGTGGAACATTCAATATAGTGACGCAAAAAGACTTTCCGATCTCCGCCACCATGTCTGGTGCTATTCTCAGGCTAGCACCTTTAGCTATTCGCGAGATGCATTGGCATCCGAACGCTGATGAATGGCAGTACTACATCAAAGGTCGAGCACGCATGACTGTGTTCGGCAGCAAAGGTCGCAAAATAACTCGCGAGTTTGGTCCGGGCGATGTTGGCTATGTGCCTATGGGTTATGGCCATTATATTGAATCAGTGGGTAGCGAAGAGTGCGAGATACTAGCAGTCTTCAATAGTGGCGACTATCAAGAAATTTCGCTCTCGCAGTGGCTCGGCAGCAATTCCACTAATTTATTGCAGACTAACCTCGGCGTCTCCAAAGAAGTGGTCAATGCTTTGCGCAAGAAGCAAGCTCTCTTCAGCAATCCCACCAGCCCGAAAGTGGGCGTCGAAAAATAAGTAGTGATAAAAAGTAGAATTAAATGCCGATAACCAGCTACAACGGAATCACCATGCCCGCCTTCATGTACGGCACGGCCTGGAAGAAGGAAGCCACAGCCAAATTAGTTCAAGCGGCCGTTGATGCTGGATTTCGCAGCATCGATACCGCCAATCAACTGATTCACTATGATGAAGCCCTTGTGGGCGAGGCTCTGCTTGCCCTGAAACAAAAGGGCATTGAGCGCGAAAGTTTATTTCTGCAAACGAAATTCACTTCAGTCAATGGCCAAGACTCGCGCACACCATACGACGCCAAGGCTAACCTCACCACCCAACTGAACCAGTCGATGATTAGTTCACTAAAACACCTGCACACTGATTATCTTGATTCTTATGTCTTGCATGGACCGTATTCAAGACAGGGGCTCACTCCCCAAGATTTAGAAGTATGGGCCGCCATGGAAGAGCACTTCAACGAGGGCCGAACTCGCATGATTGGCGTCAGCAATGTTAGTGCTGATCAGCTTGATGCTCTTTGCTCAGTAGCTGTGACCAAGCCTATGATGGTGCAGAACCGCTGCTATGCCATGCGAGGATGGGACAGCGCAGTGCGCGAAATTTGTCGCAAAGAAGGCATTATTTATCAAGGGTTCTCGCTGCTCACTGCCAATCCTCATGTGCTTGAGAGTGGAGCTGTGCACGCCATGGCCAGGCGCCTCAACACCGGCGTAGCTCAAGTTGTCTTTCGCTTCGCTATGCAAATTGGTATGCTCCCTTTGACCGGCACAAGCAACCTGCAGCATATGAAAGAAGACTTGACAGCTGAAAGTCTTTCACTGACAGCTGAAGAGATGCAAATTATCGAAAATATGGGCTAAGCCAAATTACTAAAGGCATCGCTTGGCCGTCCGGCTGCCAAGCGATGCCGTACTAGTTTGGCATGGCTGCATTTCTGGGCATAAGGCTAGAAATTCTGTCGATTTGCCCTTGCAGGAAGCCCATGCCCATCCTCGATTCACACAGCTCAAGCTCAGATAAAGAGGCCGGCCGTCCGCGCCAGAGTTATCTTGATGCGGCCGTGCATTCAGCAATTGATCCTATTGCCCGGGAGATTTTCACTCCCACCAAGGCTCAAGTAGTCGAAGATGAGGTTGCCCACTACAGCAAAGCCTTTATTAAAACGGCACCGCTCTTCATGAAAGGTAAATTGGCCCTCGGCGGCCTAGCCTTGACCTATGTGGCCGATCAAGCAAAAATCGGCGACTCATTGCAGAACCAGGTCACCGACGCCACTCTCGGCCTGGGCAAAGCAGCAGTACTAAAGGGCAGCTTTGCCCTAATGGAAACTAGCGCACTCACACCAGCCAGAGCAGGCATTCAGCTAGGAATTGTGTCGCGCACAGCCGAAGCAGGCTTGACCAGAGAAAACTATTTGGACAAAGACGGCAAACTGAATTTCACCGGGGGCCTGACTACTACCCTCAAAACCGCTCTCAACCCAGGTTCTCTAGCAGTTGACGCCCTGACATTTGGCGCAGCAGACGTAGTCTGGGGACGCATGTACCAGACTAGCCGTGGCGCCATTCGCTTCGACTCGGCCATGAACAAGACAATTCAAGCTGGAACAATGGGAGCAGCCGCCGGCGCTGGCAACGAACTGGTGCGCCAGTGGCAATCAGATGAGAAGTTCAACCTGTCGCTAATCATGGGTCGTGGCTTAGCTGATGGCGCAGTCGGCGCAGCTGCCGGACGAGTCGGCGGCATGCAGTCAGCGCGATACGATCGACTGGGCATGAAAGACTCACCTACCGCGCTAAGCGAAGCCAGACAAACACCATTTCAGCTAGGAAAAATTGGCGATTCTCAACAAATCGCCCTGCGCGACGGGGTCTTCACCCCAACTAGAGAAATTGGTAACTTGATGACCACGACCTGGAAAGGCACTATCACCACAGCCGAAGGTCAGGTCAAGCCTGTGCTATTCCGGCCAGACACTGGTATTGAAGCTTTCGCCTACCGCAAACAATCAGAAATTGCCGGCTACGGCCTTGGCACGAAGCTCGACTTTGCCAACTCGATTCCGGTATCAGTAGCGCGCTCAGTAGAAATTAACGGCAAAACCCACAATGGCTACATCCAAGAAATCAACGGCAAGAATCTACTAGAAGTAGTTGATCCCCATGGCCCGAGAAAAATATTTACGCCACCATCGAGAAAAGTGCTAGAAGATTTCAGACAAAACAAACCATTGTTTGAAGCCTATCAAGAAGCTTGGGTGAAGCGACTAATCATGGGCGAATGGGATAACCACATTCTCAATTTTGTCTCCGAAAAAACTCCTGCTGGAACCACAGTAAAGAACATTGACGTCGGCGACGGCCTCAGACCGGCTACAACCCAAGCCGACCTTATTCCCCGACCAGGGCAGAGGCGCGGCTATGAAAATCTCAATCAATATCTTTACAACGAAGCGGCGAACGTGCCGCTGCCTCAGCAAACCGTGGCGAAAGTGCAACAGTTTGTAGACACCTACAACAACCCTGCTGGTAAAACTGAGCTGCAAGGCCTCGGCATGACACAGCAGCAAGTCGAAGGGGTGATGGGAAGAGCCGATTGGTTTGCCAAGCACGGCCGCCTGCCCAAAGGCGACGCCGAACCCACCACCTATCGCTTTGCCCAAAGGCTTTATCAGTATTTAAGAGGTCGCAACCCAACCAGCCGTGTAGACTTACATAGCCTGGGTGACCAACAATAATAATAATGCCTGGGCCAATAGGCAGCACTTATGAGCGACAAGTTCACACCAACTGACCGCAACCGCGTCATGCGTATGCGCGATCAAGCACACTATGATCGTAAGACCATTTACGAAATACTAGACAGCGCCTTTCTCTGCCACATTGCTTTCGTGCACAAAGAGCAGCCGCTTGTCATACCCACCTGCTATGGCCGCGACGGTGAGACCCTCTATGTTCACGGAGCAGCCGCCAGCCGCATGATAAACAACCTTGCCCAGGGCATCCCAATATCACTGGCAGTAACGCTGTTGGACGGAATAGTGCTAGCCCGTTCTTCTTTCAATCACTCCATTAACTACCGCTCGGTGATGGTATTTGGCCAGGCCATTCCAGTTGTAGAAAAAGCAGAAAAGCTCCATGCTCTCAAAGTAATTTCAGATCAAATTATGCAACAACGTTTTGAAGACACGAGAAAGCCAACCGGCGGAGAACTAGCGGCCACCTCAGTCTTAGCGATAAAGATTGACGAAGCCTCCGCCAAAATTCGCAAAGGTCCTCCCGACGATGACGAAGGCGATCTCACCTTGCCCTACTGGGCGGGAGTGGTGCCTCTGACTATGGTGGCACATCCAGTCGTTAACGACCCCAGGCTAGAAGCCAATCAACAACCGCCCGACTATATCAATCAATATATCGACAACTTCGAAACACACGTCACTCCCACTGCAAAAAACAGGAAGAAAAAATGAGCCTCGCCGGAAAAGTTCTTTTCATCACTGGAGCCTCAAGGGGCATCGGCCTAGCTATAGCACTGCGCGCCGCCCGTGACGGCGCTTGCATAGCCATTGCCGCCAAAACAGTAGTAAAGCATCCTAAGTTACCGGGCACCATTCACTCTGCCGCACTCGAAATTGAAGCGGCCGGAGGAAAAGCTCTGGCAATACAATGCGATATTCGCGAAGAAGAACAAGTAAAAGCAGCCATAGCACAAGCTGTTGAACACTTTGGCGCCCTCGACATTCTCGTCAACAATGCCAGCGCCATTAACCTTACTGGCACACAAGAGACCGAAATGAAGCGCTTTGATTTGATGAATCAAGTTAATGCCAGAGGAACTTTTTTATGTTCCAAAATTGCCATTCCCCATCTCGCCAGAGCTAGTAACGGACACATTCTCAATTTATCCCCGCCACTTAACATGGACAAACGCTGGTTTGCGCCACACGTTGCCTACACCATGGCAAAATATGGCATGAGCATGTGCACCCTGGGCATGGCCGAAGAACTAAAGGAACAAGGCATTGCCGTCAATTCGCTCTGGCCAGAAACAGCCATAGCCACTGCAGCAGTGAAAAACCTGCTTGGTGGTGAGGAAGCGCTCAAATGTTCACGCACACCAGATATAGTGGCAGATGCTGCCCACTGGATTTTCACTCAGCCAGCAGAGCAATGCACAGGCAACTTCTTTATCGACACTGAAGTGATGACCAAAGCCGGTGTTAGCGACCTAGAGAAATATGCCGTTAGCCCTGGAAGCAAACTAATGAAAGACTTCTTCCTTTAGTTTTCAAAGTAGTCTAATAATAGCTTCGATTTGGCGGCGATGAATGCGCTGGTGAATGGCGGCAAGACACATCCACTTATGCAGAGTCAAAGGCCCAAACCAAGGATGATTAAAAGTACCAGTGGCCCACTGATCGCCGCGCAGTGAGCGAATTGTTTTGAGGAAATCATCGCTAAAAATCTTGTATTGTTCTATGCAAGCTGGCCCCGCTAGGTCACCCGGAGGTTTCACTTTAGCGACATCAGCCACACCAGGCGGCGTTTCGCCGCGAGCAAGATGCTGAGCCACTATCTCAATTTGACCACCGACAATAATTAAGTGCTCTAACACCATTGCTGCCGACCAAAAGCGTGAGCTATCCTCAATAGCAGGCAGCCGTGGCACCAATATACGTTTATCGCGCAGAGGCACTGGAATCAGGGCAACTTCGCGCAGCAAAAGCTTTGATTCCTTTTCGAATATTCTTATAGCACTATCAAAAGTTGTGATTTTGCAGAGCATTGGGAAAATCACTGTCTTTTGCAAGAACATCTCAAAAAATGGCAAGCCTGCGCCCGGTGCCTCCAGCTTTGGCATTTTGACTGATTCGCCTTCTTGCACGATGAGAGCACCCCTGAGCAACAGCAACAGCAACAGCAACAGCAACAGCAACAGCAACAGCAACAGCCGTCATTGTACCGCAGGGTTAACAGCAATATTTGACGCCTCAGAAACAACAAACAAAACAACCCTCATTGCTGAGGAATTTGCGATTTCAAAGCTGTCATATTTTCTTGAGAAAAACTGACAGTTTTCGAAATGATTTTTTTGTACCGCAAACCGGCCAATATCAGTGAGAACAGCTAAGCAAACTAAGGCAAACTCGTCCACTCTGACTGCTGCTCTTGCGAATAGGGCCCAGCTACTTCAATAAAGCAATCGGCAGCAGCAGTGGGACACTCTTCAATGCATTTGCCGCAGCCCTCGCAAATAGAAGCGTCAACGCAGTAGCGACCAAGAATAGACTTGATTGCTTTGAGTGGGCAGGCGAGTTCACAGGCCGAGCAGCCAATACAGATTTCTGGGTCAGTGACATGCTGCCTCATAGCTCTAGTGCAAGCTTCTGCAGTTCACGGCTTACTTCCTTCTTCCACTCCTCTTTGATCTCCAAATTATCAGAGTGCTTCAAGCCAAAACGCTTGTGCCAATTGTTGCGTAGAGAATCAGTAGGCCCAGCCGACGTTTCAACACGCGGGTACCAGTATTGGTACGAAAGTTCGATTTGCTTTTTATGAGACTCAGCCTTGCGCCGCAGAGCCAAAAGGGCAAAATTGGCATGAGCGGTTTCGAGAGGCAAACAGCTACACGCCAGCTCCTTCAGTGGAACAAATTTGGCATCAGCAAACTCACCAAGCATTAGTCGCGCCATTACCCCAAGCAAGTAAGTAAAGACGAGCATGTCTTCGAAGCCTTCCAGGGGATAGAGAAGAGCATTGAGGCGCTTGTCGGCCGACGAGCGAGAGAAGCCTAAAAATGAATCTCTGAGCACTCTTGATTCAAAACAATGACTACTGAGGTAGCGGTCAACATTGAAATTCAGCCCGCCAATAACCTCGTAAGCATCCTTAGCCATGCTCAATTTTTGCGAAACCATGGTGCTCATATTGAGCCGATCTTCAAGTGTCGTAGCCTTATTTATGAAGGGTGCGAAACCGGCTGCACCTGCCATTTGAGAATCTGCGAACTGCAAGAGAATGCCAGTGGCCAGCTCCTTAAAGCGGCCACCGCTCTCCTGCCAACAGCTAATAGTGCCACCATTTTCGATTTGCTCAATGAGGAGCGTATCCTCTGGACCTAGCTCAGCACGTGGCTGAGTAATGGACTGAGCAATATCTCCCGGCGTTGTCATGACCTACTTTCCGCCCTTGTTGCCAGCGACAGAAAGGGGCTTAGACTGAGCATAACCCATGCGCATATCATAGTTAGGCTGTATGTCTTTAGGCATTTCCAAGCCAATTTCTTTCAGTCGTTTCTCCACTACTTCCATATACTCGTCTTGAATTTGCTGTGCGGTCTTGATTTTCAAACCATATTCAAAATAGCGAGCGAAGTGTTCACTATCATCGGCTGGACGTCCGGCAAAACCAAGCCCAATTTGCATAAACTTAGCTACAGCTCCCTGCAGCTGTTCACGGCCTTTTTCGCCATCTAGCTCGAGCACACGCTTAGAGGCCCAGACACCAAAGGCCAAATGCCCTTTTTCTTCAGCCCAAATGCGCTCAGAAACTTTGGCCCAGGGCAAATAACTTGATTGACGATACTGGCCAAGAAAGGCTACCGCTGCCGGGGTGACGGCAGTGGAAAACATAGCCACATCAGCCCAGCACTCAAACATAGGAGCCCAGTTCTCTTTGCGGAACCCGTTGATTACTCGCACTTTCCTTGGATCTGGATTATCGCGATTTTGTACCAAGTGCATCACTCTGGCGTTCACATCTATTCCAAGAGGCGCCAAGATTTCCCAGCAGTACCAGCCATGGCCAATCTCTTCCATAAACTTTTTGCCAAGACGGTAAGCCTCTTCAGGCCTGGTGGCGTATTTCATATTTTCTTCTACGCGCTGCCCACCAGCAAATTCAGAGTCGGCCTGAAAAGACAGAAGGTCAATAAGGGCGGCCTTGTATTCATCTGGCAACTTGTCGCCTGCATCGTAAGTTTGCATTGTCAATACTCCCGCCCTTGTATGGTGATGAAAAAGTGAATTATGCTGCAATGTTTTCAGGTATAAAGAGATTCTGCATCAACCGGAGGAGCAATTGTCCTTCAGCCAAAAGGCTGATTTGCTGAAAAAGGACAAATAAAGCACAACCGAGCGACTATAATTGTCAGTCACTAGAGACATCATGGCTACCAAGCAAACTACTGTAAACCAGAGAGAGACCTCATCCACAGCCGTGCGCTCAGCGCTTGGTCGGCAAGCAAGCAAACTCTTGCCTGCCAGCATCTTGTCTGCCTTCTGCTTGGTAGTAAGCCTGCCCCCTAGCAAGGCGTCCCCAAATATCCCCAACCTAGTCAGCCACAACTCCAAACAAAGACAAGAAAATTTCTACGTCTTACACTTTCCAGCCAAGGGCAAAATTGGCCGAGTGGGAGAAGCCGAGATTGGCGCAGACTACAGCGACAAGCACACTCCCACAAAGAAGTTTGCTGAGGCCAACGGCACTGTTCGCATAGCGAAAGGAACAGGTATATGCTTTGAAGCAACAGATTTCATGGGCTTGGAAAAGCCATTCGACACAATTTGCTCCCTGCCAGCTGAAGCTGTGACGAGCATCACGCTGAGCAACAATATTTTTGAAGAAAATGAAGTAATAAAACTGCTGCGCTTCACAAACCTAAGGCGCTTAGAACTAACAGGTACAGAAGTTACGGATGAAACCTTGGCTAAGCTAGCGCCTCTGCAACATCTGGTCACTCTGATTGTTGACCGCACTCGCGTAAAAGGCCAGTTTTTAGCCAGTCTATCAGGCAAAAAGAGTATTCGAAACTTACACCTTGGCCACAATGAAATTAACAAGAAAATTCTTGATGAACTGAAAAAATTTCCTTATCTCGAACGACTGAGTCTCCCTTCAGCACACCTACGCGACACTGACATGGTTGCGATAGCAGCCTGCCCAAAGCTGAAGTATTTAGACATCAGCGACAATAATGATTTAACCAACACTGGTATCACGCTGCTGAAAACACTTAAAAATTTAGAACATATAAGAATGCCCTTTACCACAGCTAACGCCAAAGGAATTCTGGCCCTAAAGGGAATAGCCCTAATTCGCGTGCGAATCGAGCCGAAACAAGCCACAAGCAAAGATGTTATTGCTCTCAAAAAGACATTCCCAAAGTTAGAAATTGATTTTGAGAACATGAAAAAGGAACTTTTCAATGACTACCAAGAAGCCTTTGAATAAATATGATTCAAGCCAATTATTTCAATAACTACAATGCCATCACACAAGAGGAAACCAGTGAAAACACCTAAACTTTTCCACCCAGTACTAGCGGCAACCCTAACCCTACTAGCATTGACTGCCATTCAACCAGCTCTGGCCGGCGATTTCGAAGCAGGTTGCAAGCTTTACACAGCAAAAGACTACAAAGGGGCGAAAGCCAGCTTTGAAAAAGTAGTCAAGGCCTATCCCAACTTTGCCCTGGCTCACTACTATCTGGGCAACATACTTATGAGCAGCGGCCAATCGGCTCAGGCGAAACAAGAATATCAACTTTGTCTCGATGCTCATCCTGACGCCACCACAGCCGGATACTGCCAGACTATTCTGGGCAAATTAGGCAGCGCTAGAAGCGGCTCATCTAGCTCAGCAGCAGCTTCAACACCAGTGGCCTCGGCTTCTACCGTTGCTGAAGCAGACGGCGGCCAATCAGGTGAAGCGGCAAAACGCAAAAAATTGATTATGGACAAAGCCAACCAAGAAATCGCCGCCCTCAGTGCTGAATGCAAAGAGCGCATGGAAAAAGGCAATGGCAGCGGTGAAACCACCCATAAATACATCAAACCAGACGGTTCCGTAATTTACGATTTAGATCCAGAAACCAGGGCTGCTATCCAAAAAGAATACAATCAAAAGATTGATAAAATTCGCGAAATGGCTGAGTACCAGTGCAAATTCATAAAATAAAATAGCTGAGTGCACTCGTGCCTACCCTGCATGCGAAGCCAATTGTCTACTTAACGATTTTAGGCGCATCCAAGATATTTGGTATCACCCGGATATCAACGTCAAGAATTAAGTGATCCTTCGAAGAGACACCGTTCGTGATTACGGTAAGAGGCAGGCCGTGTTGGGGGAAATGCATCTCCGGCACGATAAAAGTAAGATTATTTTGGGTGGCAGCAGTTACTCGGGCCTTATGAGGACCAACCATAACCACATTGTCAGCTAGAGTCTTGGAGAAGCCTCGTCCCAGAATCATCACAGGCTGCGAAGGGCTCTGTGAAGTGATATCGATCCAGTAAATGTTTGGCCTGGCTTTAATCTTAAAAGCATTACTCTTAGCCGAGTCAACTGACACAACTAAGTCTTGCTCGCCAGCAGGAATGTGCCCAGGCACTTTCATTTGCAATTGGGTCGCCCCAGCACTGACCACTTCACCTGTCTTGCCGGCAAGAGAAACCTTTAGCGAATGCTTATTGTCAGAGAAGTTTGTTCCCTGAATGGTTAATATGTCATCGCGTCCGTACGGATTTGGCTGAACCGAAGTTACGATTGGCTTCTCCGATAGAAGTTTCCAAGCAAGCCGTGCTCCTGACGGCCCGAATATTTCGCTGGTCAAAATCGTATCGCCAGCGCCAATAAGTCCGTTTAAGCTGCGACTAAAGTTGCCCGCCTCATCAAAATCTTTAATTGTCGCGAAAGGTTTTCCGGCCAACGAGATGCGCAAATCTGTCAATTTCGGCCGACCATCAGCGCCATTGGCAAAGGTCAAAAGCAACTGCTTTCTTTCTTGACCTGGCTTGAGATGAATGTGATCACGATACGTCTGCCAGACTCCGGCGCGAGCCACATGTGGCCGCGACTCGTGCACGACAACTAAGTGATCGTTGGCACGGGCATTGTTCTTGTTACTGGCAGTGTCTTTGGCATCGGCCCCAATCGTGACACTTGAGCCAATCGAAAGCATCCAAGACAAGCCCACAGGCAAGATTAACCCACGGAAAAATTTAGGGCTCGGCAAAAGGATTCGTCTATCTAAAGCTACCAAGTCAAATCTAACCATTTTCCCTCTCTAGAAATTTATTACTGTTCAAATTCTCAGCTCTAGTACCTAAAGGCCTCTAAGTCAAAACATTTAGATCAAGTTCTGGTAGCTTTGTCACCAGCGAATGCTTGAGATCACCGAAGGCGATATGGGCTATAGCATCACTCACGGTATCATAAGTGTTTACTATGACTATTCCAAGATTTCCCAAGGTTGATTTTACTGAATCAGACATATTAACAGCAATAACATAAATGTCTTTCTCTTCAAACTCAACGAGAGCATCTTCTAAAGCATAAGAACCAGACTGATCGGCAAATGGAACATTGGCAAAGTGTAGGATGATATATTTTGCCCCAGACATCTGCTTAACCAGCCTTTCTAAGTGTTTAACTTCGCCAAAGAAAAGCGGCCCGTGAAAAGAATAAACAAACGTCTGTCGCTGTAGCTCTTCTGACAGGGAAGCAACTACGGGATAGACCTCTAATAAACCAGGCAAGGCCTGAACTTGCATTGATTCAAAATCAGCCATTTTCTTGGCGAACAGCAGTGAGGCTAAAGCCAAACCAGCTATTACGGCGACAATGAGATCAACGAATACAGTGTGCACAAGTACTATTGCCATGACAATAACATCTTCTCTGGGCGCTTTGCTGACAGCTCGGAGAGCACGGTAATCGACTATCGAAATACCTACGCTAATAAGAATAGCGGCAAGGCATGCCAAAGGTATTTTTTGAGCAAGCGGTCCGAGACCAAGCAATACTGCCAAGAGAATCAGGGCATGGATAGCGCCAGACAGCCTAGTAGTGGCACCGCTCTTAATATTTATGACACTACGCATAGTGGCACCAGCACCGGGCAATCCGCCAAACAACCCTGAGACAAAATTGCCTAAACCCTGGCCCATAAGCTCTCTATTGCTATCGTGCTGGGTTCTTGTCAGCCTATCAACCACCACCGAAGTCAAAAGAGAATCAATTGCTCCTAGAGCCGCTAAGGCAAATGCATTAGTTATCACCACATGCCACTGAGCCAAAGAAAACCATGGTATGCGCGGCACTGGAATAGTGGCGGGGATCTCAGCAATCGTGGGAAGACTTAAGTTAAAACTGACAGCCACAGACGTTCCCAATAGCAGTGCCAATAGTGCCGCTGGAATTCTTTTACTGATACATGGAGCAAGATAAATAATGACTAGACAAAACAAACCCAAAGCCAAAGCAGCCATATTTCCGGATTGCAGTACCTCTGGAGCCGACTGCAATGTATCTAGCACTGAGCCATTGCCAGGCAATCCCAAAAGAGGACGCAACTGCAAGATTACAATGATGACACCAATACCACTCATGAAGCCAGACACAACCGGATAGGGAATGTACTCAATTAACTGACCGGCCTTGAGCAATCCTAAGCCAGCCTGGCAGATTCCGGCCAATATAATTGCGGCGAAGATCATTTCTGGATGGCCGGAATTGGCAGCGACCATTGATGCCACAACTACAGTCATAGGGCCTGTCGGTCCTGACACTTGAGTCTTGGTGCCACCAAAAATTGCTGCAAAAAATCCACAAGCTATGGCACTATACAGACCAGCGGCAGCACCCAGACCAGAGGCGACACCAAAAGCAAGAGCAATTGGCAAGGCAACGATTGCTGCAGTCAAGCCGCCGAGTATGTCACCCGAAATATGTTTTAGCTTCATGCTGAATTATCTATAGTGAGTTGAGAAAAGCAAGCAGATCTTCCTGTTCCTGCTTTGGTAGCTTGGCGTAGGCCTGCTTAGACTGCTCAGCCTGACCACCATGGCTCATGATGGCATCATGCACCACCCGAGTGCGGCCATCATGCAAGAGAAACTTCTTAAAGCGCAAGCCCCACAGAGGGGTAGTACGCCACTCTCCTCCGCGAGCTCCTTCTTGGGGAATACCGTCAGCCAAGTCTCTGCCCATTTGATGCACAAGAAAATCAGAATAAGGGTAGATTTTTTGATTTGATAGACCGTCAAGCTTTAGGTATTTAAGCTCTGGCAATGGACTGTCAGGATCGACAACATAACCATTCGGAGCAGTAGTCATAGAGGGCTGATGGCAAAATGCACAATTGAGAGTATTGAAATCTTTTTCGCCGCGCTTTACTTCATCGGTAATCACACCGCGCTTAGGAGGAGCAAGCAGGGCCTGAAAGTAATTGAGCTTGACCAGAATCTCACCCTTGTCGTTCGGACCAGGCGGTAAGATCTGATATACCTCTTTAGGAAAAATGCCAAAAGATTGCGACGAATTTTCGGTGGCACTAAGATACGTTGTCAATCCCAATTCAATGTTCATGGCACCGGTTGTGAAATTGAAGAGATTGACATTCTGATTCTTCCAACCAAAGCGTCCGACCCTAGGAGCCTCTGTGTAGCGGTCAACTGCCGAAATTGGTCGACCGGCCAGGGCAGGGTTCTCAATATTCTGTTTGAGAGCGTTGGCGATAATGTCAGCGTCAGGGATGTTGTCAATCAAGCCATCACCAAACAATGGTGGCGAATGTCTGGGTGAAATAATGTCAGCATTCGGTGGAATCATATCCGCTTCAACTTGCACATCAAATGGCAGCAAGTCTGGGTTCTCAGTAGTAATAGAACGCCTTTGTAGACTCGGTCCGCCTTTTTCTAGAAAGAAGTCAACATCGCGCTTGCCCATCATTTCAACCACTTCACACATCGGCAGCTTGGCCTTAGGTGAGGTTGGAATACGTCTAGCAAAATTGACAATACTTGTGCTGGAATTGTCGCGACCTTCTCCACCAACTGCATCAGAAGGTTGCCCATGGCATTCGAAACAGCTTTGACCGTTGAAGAGTGGTCCGAGGCCTTCTTTGACTGTAAATTTCTTCTTGAAGAGAGTTTTCCCTTCGTTAAAAGCAGCCAATTGCCTAGCGCTCAAGCCATCAATTGGCTGACCCCGATTGTCCGTGGGATCAAGTTCTTTTTTTCCTGATAGCCCGGAGTTACGACTATCAACTAGATTTGCGAAGATCGGTAGGGGCGCATCGCGATAGGTTGACCAAAGAAATTGAGCCAAGACTAATACACAAATGACGCCAACCAGCTGGACAAGCTTTCGCTGAAAGAATTTAAGAACCTTTGCATCATTGCCCATCTGTCCGACTCCACCCTAACTACCAACTAATTTAACCGATTAGAAAATTTAGTGGTCAACTAAATTCAGGCCGATTCGAAAGCAAGCTGCAGATTTGCTTCAGCTGTCACGGCGTTTGTACTGACAATAGTAATGGTAAGAAGACTAATATAAGCGCATAGATTTAACTACCAGATTTAACGACTAAATTTAATAAAGGCCGAATGCACAAAACCGCAAAAATTCACTACTCTTCCGGCCACCGGCGAATCAGCGCCAGTTCATTGGCAGAAAGCCCACTGGCGCTGTTAGTAATTAGCGTGGTCATTCTCTTTATGATTTCAATGTTTTCACTACTCACTGGCTATGCCACATTGAACTTTGCCTCCCAAGCAGCAGCTCGCGAAGCGGGCTCATCACAAACACGCAGCGCCGCAACAGCCGCCATGCAACGCGTCGCCAGTCAAATTATTGGCGGGCCCCTTGGTCAGTTCGGTGGCATTTCGCCAAAAACTGCAGCAGGCATGACACTGCGTACCTTTCGCGTCTTAGACGGTGGCACCCCGGAACGCTATGATGTTGTTGCCGGTAGCAACATCGCTATTGACCAAACGCGCTATTCTTACACCTACGTAGTAGATGCGCGTTACTCCATCACCCCGCTGCTCTTCCCTTTCGCCTTTCCAGTGCAATCACAGTCTACATGCGCGCTTGAACACCCTGAGGGCATTGCTAATTGAACTTTTAGGGAGAGAAGATCAACTCAACATAAGATCAAACGAGCAAGCATAGCTAGCAGTCATACAGGGGAGATGTCGAATGGTGGAGCGCAGAGGAAGAAGCAGGGAAGGTCAGCAGTTGATAGAACTTGCGGCCGGGCTGATCGTTCTAATTCCAATCTTCCTCATTATCATCGACCTAATTGTATTCTTTCTGGCAGCTACCCTCAACGATAATGCTTGTCGCGACGCAGCCAGAGCAGCATCAGTAGTGCAACCAATCGCAGCCGACGGCACTGGAGTATTGCCCGCTACAAGCCCAATTAGGCAACGCGCCAACTCAGTAGTGACGAAGATGCAGCATTTAGAAGGATACATAATTGGTCCACGACTAGTACAAGTCAGCCTCTCTGCAGACTTTAGACGACCGACAAATGCCCTGCTCGGAGGTAATTTCGAGGGTAGCGTGGAGGTAAGGACCCAAGTCGACTATAAACTACCAGCTTCAATTCCTGGCATCTTGCCAGCACAGGTGCCCCTCACGTCCCAGCAGTCATTCCCGCTTACAGCCGTCATGGCTCCTCAGATTGTTCCCTTATAGTTAGGTTCGGCATGACAGAAGAAAAACCAGAAGAAATAGCAGAAGAAGTTACGAAAAGCACATCAGATGAAGGCAAGCGTGTATCAAACTGGAAAGCTTTCACTGAGTCGTGTGACTATGTTGGCAAAGCCAGCAAAGAACCATCAATTCAGATTCGGGCAGGAGACAGAAACAGCGCCAATATTCTCAAAGGCTCAATTCTCGGTGCCTTCCTCTTTCTAGCCGTACCTTTTTTTGGACCCAAAGAACTAGCGCTATGGTGCTACGCTTTTGCTGATTTGCTTTTCTTTGCCGCTGCAGCGCTGTTTGTTGTTAGTCGCTTTGGTATCTTGCGCGTTATGTCTATGAGACACGCGCTTGTCTGTTGGCAGCTCATGGTCGGCACCAGTTTGCTTTCAGTGGTGATTGCTTTCAACCTCGTTCTAATAGCGGTTCTCGTTCTCGCTGCACCCTATATCCTGCAGCTGACCCAGCATTAGAAGTGACTACCCTGGCAAGAAGTTAATCTGAAACGGCGCCAAATAGATTAGATTAAGGTTGCAAAAGTAAAGGTTTGCAGCTATCATTAAATTCGTTTCACTTACTAGAAGTTTGGATTCAGCCGCTCTGGCTATCCACTTTCACTAACGCTTTGGGAGAGTTTTTCAACCATGAAGAGAACCCAATCGGGTAGCACGTTGATTTACGGCATTGCAGCATTTCTTGCTGTTGCACTAATCTTCGGTTTCATTGCCCTCAATTATCAACAACTATTCGGATATCACAAGCAAGCACAAAATTCAGTAGACGCCGCAGCAATCGCCGTCGCCAAAGAAGTGCAAAAAGTGACCATTCTCGATCCGCGGATCGGGAGAGTGGGAGTGATTGACCAGTATGGTACTGCTGGCTTGGAACAAAGACCAATTTTATCGATTAACACAGTCATGGCTACAGCTCGACTCGATGCCTTGGTCGCCCAGCAACTGAACAACACAACAATGTTAGCGGCAGCGACTCAAGATCTTGTCAACGCCAAAGCTGCAGCAAGAGACCTCGCCAGAGCAATCAATACATTCATGGCTGGTGGTTCGGCCCAAGACGCAGACGGCCGCACAATCACAGGGGCTAATCTACTGAAGGCCGCTGCGACAGCCTACAACGCCAATAACAGACGTTCTTCGTCAGGTTACAAAGACTTGACTCCAGCCGACTTTTCTCTAGAGGTCGGCGATTTGCGAACAGCTTTCGGCACTTCCGGTGTCACCAACACTCCATGCCCGAACCCTGAGGGTATGGACGGTTTAGCTGGCAATCAGGCTTATCTAGCTCGGGTCAATGGTATTCGCTATTACCGGGCAAAAGTTGACATTCCTTCGCCAGTAGGCCCTGTAATGCTCTCAAACTTGGCAGAGCAAGTACGTCTTGTCGACAAAGGGCTTTTCGAAGGCTTAGCGGCCAATGCTGCAGTGATTCCTGCTGTGGTGAGGATATCCGCACGAGAGCGCGCCAATGCCGTAGCTCCTCAAACTGGTAACGGCCTGCCCTCAGGCGTAGTCAATTCGGTGGCCTGCGCACAAATGGGTGGCCCCAGGCTTGGCGCAACCTCCGGACTTTTGCGCATCGAGTTTCCACAAGGCATGCCGCCAGTCGGCAGCCCAGCTCCGTTCACAGGCAACGCGGTGACCCCGCAGGCCATTATGAATGCATCGCAAGTCTCCTCTATTAGTCAAGCTGGCAGCGCTGCTCCCTGGAGCGGTAACGGTGGCTACTTTAGCGCCAATGGAGGAGCATTCCCCGGTTCCGGTTCTATAAGCCGCTCAAACTACATGGGCCGCAACGCTGACAATCCTAGCGTTTCGCTCACCTTGTTCGTATACGACTGGCTCAAGAATGAAGGTATCAAACCCAACATCGAATCTGTGGTCAGAGCAATGCGCAACCTCGATATGCGCAACACTCCTGTTGGTCAAACCGTTGCCATCTTGCCTTCAGGTTCTAGCATCGGCTCTGCAAGAAGATACGGCAGCTCTAGTGGAATTGTCAGTTCATTCTTGGAGCAGCCTGCTTTTGCTCAACGACCTCCAGTTGGCGACTCTAACAATGTATATGGTGCAATTTTCAACTTAGTTGACGCTAACACGGCCATGACTCCCGGAAGAGACCCTCGCTCTCTGGTTAACTACAACGCTGGAAACAAACAAGTCTTTGTTGATCAAGCATATACATTCAGAATGCAGGCTAGCGTACCTCAACAGTTAGCATGGGCAGCACAAAGTACTACTCTAGCTACGGGCATGGATAAGCAAGGTAACGCCACCACTACCGATGGCAACCCTGTCAAAGACTTGTACGATCTAGAGACTGAACTTCTTGAAACCAAGCGCATTTCTAACGATACCGACGCTTCTGCTCAAAGAGTTCTAACCAAGTACCGGCCCCTGTTGGCCCAAGCTCATGCCCGCCTGACTACAGCTCAAGCAGCACTGACACGGGCGATGCAAAATGCCAACAACGACACTAGCGACCCTCAAGTGCAAGCTGCACAAGCAGAAGTTGATGCCGCCCAAGCGCTGGTAAACAAATACCAGGCCGTCGTCGACAGAGCCACTATTGCTGCGAACAACGGCAAGATGGGTGTAAGGGTTACTGATACCATCGTCAATAACCTCTTGTCCGTAACGGCCATGGGTACGAAGAAAAATAAAACAGGCGACTTCATGCTCGCCCGCAGCATTCCTTTCTTCACTCCCAAAACGGCAGCAACCGACGCTGGCATTGAAGGCACAGACCCAGTACCGACAGGCCAAGTCAGCAACGCTCGTGGTTCAAAGAACTGGGTAGACAGCAGCATGTATATTGTCGGCGGCACAGTGCCACCGAACATCAACATAGCTATGTCTGATGTTAGCGGTGTTTTCCAACCGGTCTACGCACAGAGCGTGGTGCCATCATCTCAAACTCGCAACTTCCGCATGATCGTTCGTGGCGACTCAACTGCTGGTGACGGAATGGTTCTAGTGAGCACTGCCAACAACGGTCCTAACGCTACAACTAACCCGCAATCGATTTTGAGAGGACAACTCAACTATCAAGCACTAAATGTCTACCAAGAGCCACCTACCTCCAGCAATCCATGCACGATTAACTGGTCAGTAATGGCTCGTAATAATGCCTACTCTACTCAGGCTGACTGTCGCAAACCGCCAAAAGCTGGTGATCCTGAATCAGAAGGCAACGTCCTCGATTGCTCGCGAGCCCAGGGGCAAACCAACCCTGATGGTTCAGCTAAGGCATGTGACTCAGAAGTTTCGCAATGGCAATTCACATCACCACTGCCAAACTGCCCACCACCACCAATCCCACCAGGCAATCCACCAGGTGAGTCACACTAAAAAATAGCTAGCTAAGAATAGGGAGTTGTCGACAGACAGCTCCCTATTTTGCGATCTAGCAGCATTCGGAGTAAATTTGAAAACCTTCCTCTCCTTACAAAACAGCCAGAGCAAAGAACTGCCCACAGAGTTTGCTAATCAAGATGTGCGATATTCAGAGGCGCTGGTTGAGCACTTTTTGCAAGAATTCACAAACGAAGGTGGGGTGGTCCTTGACCCATTTATGGGCTTCGGCACTACTTTGCTGGTTTCTGAGCGACTAAAGCGCACTTGCTTTGGCGTTGAATATGACCAAAGGCGCCATCAATACGTCCAGTCGATTCTTCAAAAGCCAGAGCTAGCCTTGCACGGAGACTCGACCGCCTTAGATGAATTGCCAATTCCGCAAATGATTGATTTCTCTATTACTTCGCCACCTTACATGGGTAAGTGTCACAGCGAAAACCCCTTCACCGCTTACACAACTATGCTAGACACAGAGGGTGGCGGCTACAACAACTACCTCAAAGACCTAGCTAAAATTTATGGCAAAATTGCCGCCAAACTCAAGCCACATGGTCGCGCGGTGCTTGAAGTGTCAAACCTAAAGCATGAAGACGGCAGTATCACCACACTGGCCTGGGATATAGCCAGAGCTGTTTCTGAAGTACTTCACTTCGAGGGTGAAATAGTGATGTGCTGGCAAGACGATTGCGGCTACGGCTATGACCACAGCTATTGCTTGGTCTTTAGAAAATAACAGATTGCGCAACAGGACTGCGGATCAGGGTAAAATAGCTTGCCCATAACCAAGGTAAATTCAAGGTAAATTGATGACTAGCCAAAAAATTCGTCAAGAGTCAGTTGAGCGGGCCAGAACCATGGCTTCTAATTTTTATCTTGACCCGGCCCAGTACGACCTTAGTTTAGAACAAATATTTGCGCGCTCCTGGCAATTTATCGGCACCACCCAAACAGTGTTTGGCGAAACCAGCGAAATCAGCAAAGCCAACAAAAACGGAAAAGCTCCCTCTGGCTCCATGGCACCCATCACCCTACTTGAAGGCAGCCTCAATGAGCCACTCTTGCTAAGCCAAGACAACGAAAAACTACATTGCCTCTCAAACGTTTGCACTCACCGCGGTAGCATTTTAATTGAGAAGAACTGCCAGCACAGCTCAATTCGCTGCCGCTATCACGGTCGCCGCTTTGCCGCAGATGGAACCTATCAATCAGCACCGGGGTTTGAAGGAGCAGAAGATTTCCCAACAGACTCAGATAACCTGCCCCACGCCGCCCTTGGTTCATGGGGAAATTTATTGTTCGCTGGCATCAAGCCAGCCATTGAACTCGATCAACTTATTGGCGAGATGAAAGAACGGCTAGCCTTCCTCCCTCTAGAAGAGTTCAAGTTTGCACCAGAGTTATCTCGCGACTACTTCGTCAACGCCAACTGGGCTCTCTATGTTGAAAACTATCTAGAAGGATTGCACGTCCCATTCATTCATCCATCACTAGTGAGCTTGCTTGATACAAAGGCCTACCACACAGATCTTCATCCATTTTGCAATGTGCAAATTGGTGTTGCTTCAAAAGCAGAAGATGCCTTCGATTTGCCACCATCATCGCCTGATCATGGACAGCTAATCGCGGCTTTCTACTACTGGCTTTTCCCTAATATGATGTTCAATTTTTACCCTTGGGGACTGTCAGTCAACGTCGTCATGCCCCAGAGCCATAACACCACTAAGATTCGCTTCCTTACTTATGTTTGGCGAGAAGAACGCTTTGGCAATTATTCCACCAAAGACATCAATCAGACCGAGATGGAAGACGAAGAAGTTGTAGAACTTGTGCAAAAAGGCATCAGGTCTAGACTTTACGACACTGGTCGCTATTCACCAACCTGGGAAGCTGGCGTATTTCAGTTCCATAATTTGATTAGAGATTTTATCAAGCAATAGCTAATCTGGCCAAGGCGCGACTGACTTAGTTTCGCCTGGACTAATTGGCTTGACGTGCTCAAGAATTTCGTCGTAGGCGGGATCACCACAGGCATAGGTAATGGTGGCCGAGCCAACCACACCAGCTGCTCCATCGGGCCCCCCGGGGCCGCTCGTGGCACGCAGCTTGAGTATAAGAGTGCCATCGTCTTGCATAAAGCAAGTACCGATTGATTCGAAGTCACTAACTATGGTGCTCTGCTCTTCGGACATTGCTCAATTCACCGCTAACCAATACTACTTGATTCTATCGCACTATTTTGCAACCACTGTATCACCCCTTGCCCAGCCCGCCGGCCAGTAGCAAAGCAGCCAGTGAGCAAATAGCCACCGGTTGGAGCTTCCCAATCGATCATTTCACCACAGACAAAAACACCTGGCAGTGCTTTGAGCATAAGATTTTGATCAAGCGAACCAAAGCACACACCACCTGCGGTACTAATCGCTTCTGCCAAAGGGCGAGTGGAGCGCACAGTTACAGGCAAAGCCTTTATGTATTTCGCCAATACTGGTGCATCGTTAATCTGTTCACGACTGAGAAATTCATACAGCAATGCACTCTTCAAGCCATCTATCTTGAGGCAGCTCTGCAAGTGCCTCGACATAGACTTTGAGCCACGAGGGCGTGAGAGCTCTGCCAATACACGTTCAGCACTGCGAGAGGGCAGCAGGTCTAGAGTAAAGGTAGCTTCCCCGTGCTCATTGAGATAGTCGCGCAGTCGCCGCGAAAAGGCATAAATGAGACTGCCTTCAACGCCGTATTCTCTAATCAGTATCTCGCCTTGGCGACTCTCAGTAATGCCCTGCAAATCAGTAAAAGTAAGCGCCACAGACTTAAGCGGATAGTGGGGAAACTTTTCACGTAAATGAGCACTCCAACGCACATTAAAACCACAATTGGCACTAAGCCAAGGCGCCATCTCCACACCGCGCTCTTGCAGCCAGGGCGCCCAGGTACCAGTAGAACCTAATTGTGGCCAACTAGCGCCACCAAGAGCGAGAATAACGGCCTTAGGCCGTATAGAAAACTCTTCCGTTGGACTAGCTATCCACAATGAGCAAAGGCTATCTTTTTCACTATCGCAATTTGCGTCGCAGCCAAAGCCGAGCCAGCGATGATTCAAATGAAATTTCACTCCGGCGCTGCGCAACCGATGCACCCAAGCTCGCAAAAGAGGAGCCGCCTTCATTTCGGTAGGAAATACTCGACCGGAGCTGCCGACAAAAGTCTCGATACCGAGCCCATGCACCCATTGGCGCAGACTATCGGGCGGAAAGGCATCTAAATAAACCTGCATATCACTCTGCCTATCGCTGTATCTTGAGCAGAAGTCGTCAAACGGTTCGCTGTGGGTGATGTTTAGGCCGCCCAGACCAGCACGCAAGAATTTGCGACCGAGAGTCGGCATGGCCTCATAAACGTCCACGCTCATGCCAGCATCAATGAGCACCTCCGCCGCCATGAGGCCTGCCGGACCGCCACCAATAATCGCAACAGACAAGCCTTTAACTTCCACGTCTCTTATTTCGAATAAACTCGATCAGTTCTTTAGTGGCTTTAAGCGTGGCTTCGGAACCGATGCTTCCATGCCAGTCGTGGCCCTTGAAACCAGGCAGCGTAATACTCTTAATCTCGGCTCCAGATGGGGCACGCCATTCTTTCTCACGAACAGCTGCCCCAGATCCGTCAACGGCAAGGGCCTTGGTCTGATCAATACCATTTGCCTTGAGATAGCGCTGCAGGGTCTTCTCTTCTGAATCCATGTGCAATCCAAACCATCTTCCGTCAATTGGCGCAACCGTATCTTTCTCCGACTGAATTGACATGAAATTCATTCCAGCAGGCACACTTGCTTCCTTACCGGTTGTCCAGCCGCTGATGTCGACTAAATTCGCTGGTCGATACTTTTCTGGCAATTCCGCGGCGGCTTTATGGGCAAAGCTGGCCCCCTGCGAATAGCCAGTCAACGTAATGCGCTCCAAATCAACATTATAGTTGTTGTTCAACTGCTCGAGTACGGCAGCCGTGTAGCCAACATCATCAGTCTTCGAAAATGGGTACTGGCAGTTGTTGAACGAGAGATCTTTGTTAGGATTACCGCCCATATAAAGCACAAACATGCCGTTTTTGTCGGCTTCTTTACTTAAACCAGTAAGCTCTTCTAGGCCTGCAGCGCCAGCCTTGGTGCCACCTGGACCCGGCTTGTCGCCCCAACCGTTGTACACAACAAGCACAGAAGCCGGTTCTGCCGCGTTGTAATTTTCTGGAACATGCATGAAGACGCTGCGAGGCGTGCCATCAACTGAAACCGAAATCGGCACAGTACTGCCCTTTTCGACCTTAGCAGGATCGGGAAACTCAACTGCTGCGCCTTTTTCTTTTACAGACTTTTCGCTGCGCATTTGATTCCAGGTATCAGCCGAGAGATCTGCGGCACTACCAGCGCCAGCATCTCCCGCTCTGGCATGCTCGGACACGCTGTCTTGCTTGTGATTATGCAAACCGGCAACTGAATCTCGAGGCATGAGCAAGTGATACCTGGGTTAAGTGAACTTGGGGCGAAAAGAAGCTGTCGATGCAATTGTACCCAAAATTAAACAGGCTCAAGCGCCAAAAATGAGAGAGAGACAGTTTTACCTGTCTCCCCCACTTCCATCCCCCGATGAAACTTTTCGATGGTCGTTATCACGATTGCCCCAGTGGGCTGCTTTCAAATGATCGGCCTCACTCGGTCATAATGCTGCCGCTAAATAACATTGATGTGACACTGAAAAAATCAAAAAAACAGACACTGCAATGCAGTTGTTATATTCGCCGCCTATATTGACATCACCGAGAGGCGAAAACCTCCCAATCTCCCCCGAACACTTCCTATTGGAGGAATCTCACATGTCATACGAGCAGCCCGATCCGGTAAAGAACGCTGAAACACTTTATCATCACGCCCTGGCCGGCGGCCCTGAATCAGCTGTTCAGAACATGCGAAATGAATTTGAAGCCACCAGAAACGATGGCTCGTTCAAATCAATTGAGCAGCACGACAATTACTGGAAGAGTGTCGCCGGAGAGCTTGAGCGCACCGGCCATCTTCCTAACCTCACTGTGGCATTCGTCAGAGATAACAAAGGGGCCTTCGATCAAGACGGTAATGGCGTGGTCAGTAAGCATGAAGTTTTAGATGTACAGCGGCAATCGCGCGAAAGCCAGGCCAACGGCCAAGGCATGACTTTTGAATCAATATTTGCGGACAATCTCAGAAGCACTATTCCTTCACCAAAAGGCAATAAAAGTTTCTACGATCAAGTCGCCCACACAACTAAAGCATGGCAAGTTGACAGAGACGCAATTGAAGACGCTGACTTAGACAGATGGGACAGACAAAACAATCGCCAAGGTAAGCGCGAACTGAAGCACGATATGACAGCTGATGCCTCCTCACCTCTATACGAGAATAATGGTGCCCTCATGCACGCCCTTGATGCTTCACGCAAAGAAAACGGACGTCTTAGCCGCAGCGACTACAAAGCCTTCTTACATGATTACAAAGAGCGCGCGGCCAACGGCCAAGAAGATGAAGTCTACAACGAGCGCAATGCCCGCTTTGTCCATAGCCTACTGAAAGGCGATGAGCCTACCATTAAAAACGGACCATTCAGAGGAATCAACATCGATAAAGTTGATCGCAGAGCTGGCTATAGCCCCCAAGATGATTTCACACCCCATAGAGATGTAGCCGCCGGCCCCTCTGTGTCAACAATGTCTGAGACCCAGAGCAATTTCGAAGCTGAACAGAAACAAGAAGCAATCGATAGCAGCGAAGCCAAAGATGATAGCGAGAATGGTAAGAACAAAAAAGCAGATATCTGCGATAACGATCTCAAAAATCGCCTTGATGACATGGCGACACTAAGGCCCAATGAGGGTTACAGCCACGTAGCCTGCCGTCTGCTCGGTATCAAAATTGACCATCACTATTCTACTGACGAGACACGTGAAATGAATCTTCTTGCCAACCAATTGAAGAACATCACCACCGGACACGACACCCACCGCCTCTATGTAGGTTTCATCATGCCTGTTTCAAACAACATTGAAAAGCTTGAGGCAATCAATCCAGCATTCAAGGCCCGCATGGATCAACTACGCGCCCAAGAGCAAGACTAAGATTAGACCAAGACTAAGGCTCTAAGCGATAACCGACGCCCCGGATGGTCCTCAACAAAGGATTATCCGGGTCTGTCTCTATCTTTTGGCGCAAGCGCAAAATAGTGGTGCGCACCGTTTCAATGGAAGCATCAGAGTCTGTCGGCCACACCTTATTAAGCAATTCGTCTCCCGAAAATACTCTCTGGGGGTGGCGCATGAATAGTTCTAACAACGAAAATTCTTTGGGATAGAGCTTTATTTCAGCACCGTTGAGATTGACGACGTGCTGCACTGGGTCAAGCTCTAACTCGCGCACTTTCAAAGCTTTGTAAGTAACTGGAGTTGGCCTACGCAATAGTGCCCGCACTCGCGACAATAACTCGCGGATATCAAACGGCTTTGTCAGATAGTCGTCCCCACCTGAATCAAGCCCAGTTATACGGTCAGGCACACTATTTCGCCCAGTCAAGAACAAAACAGGAGTAGCCCCACCCTTAGCCCTGAACTCAGTAGTGAGGGCAATGCCGGTAGTGTCAGGCAACTGCCAGTCCATGACAATTAAATCGTAGTTGACCGAGTTCAAATAGGCACGGGCATCAGCACCGTTGTGCACCATATCGACCATGTACTTCGCTTCAGTCAGGGCGTCTTTGACTACTTGAGCGATAGATTGATCATCTTCAACTACTAGAACCTTTGACAAGCCAGATACTCCCAAGCCAACAACAAGCAAACAACACAACAAATTGATTATAGCGATTTGGGGCACTGTAACGTAATTGTCATTTTGCCAAACTACATTCGCTATACGCGGACACCTAGCAAGACCAATTCTAGAAAGACAAAATCTTGCAAGTCACAACAAAAAAAAGACAAAGGGTAGCACAGCAAATGTCAATTAACGAATACTCCGAAGGAGCAGTAGCCTCGCTGTCGACCATAGCAAACTATATCGCTCCAGTAACTACTCCACTAATAATTGAGCCCCAAGAACTTTCGCCCCAGGCCCGTCTAGACATGTACATTTCGGTGGCAGCTAGGGCCAGCGATTTACATGTGATGGAAACGGCCTTAGGTATGACCCTGCGCACCATTCGCGCCATTCAGAACGCCGCCATTTCAAGCACAATGCCTACGGCCGCCAAGCTCAAGGCATGCGAAACACCAATCCTCAATATCGTTCTTGAATTTGCCGGGAAAAGCCCTGAATGGCGGGCTCTAGTCGTGCAGATGATGATAGAAAATATCAGCACCGGCTCCGGACATTTAAGTATTAATCGAGCCAAGCAAGTTTTAAAAGAAATAGCCAAACGCGCCCCCTTCAATAACTTGGTGAGCGAACTGAATATGTCATCACACGCCAGGCGTATGGCAGCAATTTACCTGCTGGGCTGGCTCAAACACGAAAAAGCAATAGAGCCCTTAGTGGAAGCTTTTGAGGTGACGAACGCGAAACAACAAGAAGCAATCCTCGAAATGCTCGAAGAGCACTACAGCCATAAATTGCCCTTTTACCTCAAATGGCGCTGCGTCAATCGGCAATCCCCAACACCGGCGCTGACAAAACTGATGCAATTGCTCCAATTTGAGGCATAGTGCTTCTAGCCAAAACACTAAATCAGCAAAGCACTAATTAGGCAAGCAGTAAATGGCAAAACAGAAAACAGATAACAAATGACAGCCCACATTCTGGTCGTTGAAGACGATCGCAAAATCGCCGAGGTTTTACAAGACTGTCTTGCTGCGGCAGGTTACGAGGTGGAAGTTGTTCACTCAGCCGAAGCTGGCAGTGCCATGCTGGCTACAAATAGCTACAATCTTTTGCTTCTAGATTGGCAACTACCCAAGGCTTCTGGCCTAGGGTACTGGAGCTATTAATGAGCAATCCCGGCCGTGTCTTTTCTGCCGAAGAATTACTCTCAAGGGCCTGGCCAACAGATTCGGACGCCACCAATGAAGCCGTGCGTACGGTGATTCTGCGCATTCGCAAAGTGGTTGATATCGACAGCGACAATCCACTAATAACTACAATCAAAGGCTTTGGCTACAAGCTAGACTCTAAGCCAGTCTAATCGGCCACAGCTTTGAGGGCGAACCAGAAGATGGCACCGCTGGCAGAGGCACTATCTTTGTCGTTTGCACTGTCCTTTACACAAATTTCGCCGCCATGCTGCAAAATAATACGTCGACAAATAGAAAGGCCTAGACCAAAGCCAGTAGAGCGATCACGACTGCTATCAGCCTGCAAGAAACGCTCAAAGATTTGCTCTTTCTTATCATCAGGAACGCCCGGGCCTTGATCGACTAGCTCAAAGAGCACCCGCGGCTGATCTTCTATTGTTACTCGGCACGACATAGACAACAAGCCATTCTCAGGGGAAAACTTAATTGCATTAGTCAACAAATTGAGTATAACCTCTAGCATATAGTGACTATCTGCAGCAATGACACAAGGCTCAGCCAGCAACTCTAGACGCAAAGATTTCGGCTCTAGTTGTGGGCTAATTAAATCTCCGGCCTGCCTAACCAAGGCGGCAAAATCAAGCGGCTCAATCTTCAACTCAAGATTAGCACTCTCAATCCGTCCGATTTCGAGCAAGCGATTGATCATGCCAAGTAAAAGCGCAGAGCTTGACCTAGCAATTTCTAGTTTTGCCACAGCCAACTCGGGCAAGGGGCCGTACGTTCCAGCAGTGGTCATCTGCAAAACACCACTTAAACTGGTAAGCGGTGTGCGCATGTCATGGCTGACCATATTGAAAAAGTCGCCTTTAGCTTGTTCTAAAATAAGGCGCTGAGTTTCGTCAACTAGTGTGGTCAGATACTTAGCAGTACCGGCCACATGGTATTCAATTACCGATACATTCACCGGCACGACTTCGCCATCTGGCCCGGCCGCAAACAAGGGCTGGGGCTCACCTCTATTGGCTTGAGCAGCGGCTACTAGCCGAGGGAAAAGCCCCTCTTTCTCGCTAGCCTTCATGCGAAATATCTTGTCGATCTTAGCATTTTCAAAGTAAGCAAGATCAATGCCAAAGAGTTGCTCTGCCACCGTATTCAGTGACTCAACACTACCGAACTGATCGGTGACAAATAATGCTGCTGGAATTTTATTTATTACCATAGTCAACTCATCGCGAGACTCCTCAATAGTTGAAAGCATCTCCTTCTCTTTCTCGCGAGCAGAACTCAGAGCCGCTGCCATCTGTCTAAATGTTTTGTCGAGAGCACCAATCTCATCGGCTGAATTCAAAGGCGAGAGCAAAGGCAGCCCCCGCGCTAATCTCTCTGAATTGACGCGCACAACATTGATGCGACGCACTATCATGGCACTGACTAAAACTGCAATAACTAGCGCTACTAAGCTATTGGCGAAAATAACAAACTGACAGAACTGTCTAAAGCCAAGACGTGATTCTGCCTCATCAATACTGGCTTGCTCTACATCTTTTTGTGCCTTGCGACCGACATCTTTTAAGGTAGTGAGAAATACAACTGTGGCATCTTTTAGTTTTCTATTACGCTCAAGACTATCAAAGAAAGAGCCTACCTGATTGTTCTCGTCAGGACTGAACTGCGATCCATCCAGTGCCCGCAAATACTCTTTGCCTACTGCTTGCAAATGGCTCCCGACTTCTCTATCGGCAGCACGACTGCTCAGTAAAACGGCAAGCTTCTCAAGCTCAGAACGATATTTCGCGACATACTCTTGGTAGCTTTGCTTATCGCTGGGCTTATGGAACATCTTGAATTGCATCAAAGATTGTATGGCAAAGTAGTTTGCTATGACAATATCATTTGTATGCTGGGCAATATTGCGACGAACAGAAAGCTCATCGGTAAGCCGCTCTAGAGCAAGAAGCTGTCGCTGCATCTCACCATAGAGCAGGAGATTGACGACCAACGGAATAGCCATGGTCAAAGCAATCTTGGCTACAAGCCTGGTTTTGAAAAAAGACAGCATCTATAATTTTGTCTTTTCTTAGTTATCAACTTTGTGATTGATTTTATCAATAATCGAGCCTGACACAGGCCCTTCGCTAAAGTATGGTCCTGAAATTGCTTCGCCCTCTTTAGACCAATCAAACATCATCCAACAATTGGTTTTGCCGACATCACTAGCAGGAAGTGGCTTAAATGGCTGAGCTTTAGTGAAGAATTGCCGCAACTGACTTTCAGCTTCTGGCTGGGCTTTCTCGCCGCCAATCTGTAGGTCGACAATCTCACCCGTTTTGTCAATCTTGATGGCGGCATAAATGCTCTTGCCTTTAGAATCAGCAGTATTGAGAGACTTCTCGCGCTTCCATAATTTCATGGTGCGATCGAGTAGATCATCGCTATCGCTCGGAGACCAATTTTTGTCATCGTCACTAGACGAAATCATTCCGCCAGAAGAAGAATTGCCACCATCTTGTCCACTTTCACCAGCGATGTCATTTCCTTTCTTGTCATCGCGATCTGGATTCAAACCCGACGACTGACTAAATTTGCCATCTTTTCCAACACTTTCAAACTTCCAGAAATCCTTATCGATTTTCCACTCGCCATTTTCTTTGACTAAAGCCACCTGCCCTTTGAGCGAGCACTTAGCGTCAGGCTTCATCATTTCTTTGTACGACTTAGGAATTTCCACCGCTTCAATATCAAAAATTTGCCGCGCTGCGGTGCTTAATACCGCATCTTTGCCAACCACTCTAATCTTGCTCGGCTCCTGGCCACCCAAGGCCTCTGCCAATTTCATCATCATGGCAAACTCTTCGGGCTTCTCTTTGCGATCCTTTTCAAACTCAAGCTGCTTGGCCACAATACGCTTGGAGAAAAATCCATGGACCTCTAGCGGAAACTTGGTCTTCGCCTTAGCAGCATAGTATTGCAAGATGAATTGCGACGGATCGCTCACCGTAGCAGCGATAACGGGCAGACTAAAAGCTAGCGAAGCTGAAAGAGATAGAGCCAAACCGACTACCTTCTTTGAGTTTCCGGCTGAGAGGTTCATTATTTGCTCCTTTCGAGCTAAGTGAGGACAAAAACAGCGCTAAGAGAGTGCTAAGTACAAATTGAGGTCAAAGTGCAAGTTAATCGAGAACATGGCGTGAGCTAAGTAAGATCATGAACCTGAGGGTAGAAAAATTCGGGCTGAGTTGCTTTCTTACTTGCGGAACTTATTGCTAGCATTTAAGCGTACATATCATAACCAAAACCCTCCTCTAATTAGTCGGAAACTCAAAGAAAGCTATGCAATCATCAATCTGAAAATTTTTATCTGCCAACTGGGCAGCTGGCTCTCATCCAGAAATCTCTTACGGACAAGCTGCTGCCGACAATCTAACTAAACATGCTTATGGCACAAAACAAACAGCGTCCAATTGGCGACTCCACCGAGCTGGCCACCAGACCAAAGAGCAAGACCGGTGTCTGGAAACAGATCCTGAGATTTTTACGTAAAACCTCGCTGAAAGCCTCGCTTGGTATTTGGTCACAAGCCCAGCTCAGCAGCGAAATCAAAAATGCCCTTGACTGCTGGGAAAGCGCTTGCCAATTTACCAATCAAGCGATCACCAGAAAAACAGCCGCCGCATTCAAGCTAAACGGCTTTCACACTTGGCTTGCGGCCTTAGAACCGGAGTACAAGAGGCGCTATTCTGCCGCTTTGCATGCTCGCCAACGCCAACTTGAAATCGCAGTCTACGAAGCCAATTACAACTTCACCGGGCTGGATCGCCAAGAGCGGAACTTGGTTATGCGACTAATCAAACTAAGGCGGCTCGGGCACCTCGTTTTTTAAAACAAAACTTCAAAACAAAACTATGCGAAACAAAACCAACCAAGTAAGCCTTTTGCTAGATTCAACAAGAGGTGCAGTAGCTTCATTTCAAGAGCTAATCGACCAAGCACTGGCACTGCCAGAGCGTCGGCAGCAATTAGAACTTAGCTTGCAAGAGCTATTGAGAGAGCACAATGACCTGGCCGACACGCCCGAAATTGGCGAAATACGCAGCCAGATAGCCAAACTGAACAAGCTTGAAAGTTCCTTCTTTACTGGTGTCAGACAGGCAAAGAAGGTCGTGGAGCAATTCAAGCAGGAGCACCACGACAAGCGCGGCCAAGCCGAATTGGTGCCCAAAATCCGCAACGGCCAAAGTGAAGAAGAGGGTTTCTTCTTTCCCAGGCGGTAAATCCTTGTCGCCTTAGCTAATATTTTCAGTCCCGCCACTTCCCACTTGTGAGAAATGGGCTTTCAAGCAATCAAAGTAATTTCGTTTTTCAAAACTGTCATATTTTCTTAGGAAAATATGACAGTTTTAGAAATTGAAATATAGGGCCTTTCGCTACTTCAACCTTTCGCTACTTTAAACCAGAAACGTGCACCGCCACCAGGAGCCGCATCTACACCAATTTGCCCACCATGCATAGTGATAATTGACTGGCATATCGAAAGGCCTAGGCCAAATCCTGACTTTTGATCGCGCCCAGCGTCAGTCTGTTTGAAGCGTTCAAAGATTTCAGCTCGAGCAGACTCAGGCACACCAGGGCCCTGATCACTAACACTGACTAAAACATAGTGCTCAAGCTCTTCAGCCGCGATAGCAATAGCGCCACCAGCAGGCGAATAGCGAATGGCATTGGCGACTAAATTAGTCAGCACTTGCGTCAAATAATGAGCATCACAGGTAACGACAAGACCATGATCACGACCAGAAATTGCAATGCCCTTTTCTTCGCGCTGAGCCAAAGTAGAGCTTATAGCTGCACTGACTATCACTTGCAATGGTACCGCTTCTAATTTCAGCTCAATTGTGCCGGCTTCGAGCTTGTCGAGGTCAAGTAGTTTACCTACCATTTCCAGTAAGCGCTGAGTGTTGTCCTCAGCCATTTTTAACCGACTAGCTAGCTCATTACTTACCGGGCCATAACGTCCCAATCGCGAAAGCTGCAAGACACCACTAATAGTGGTAAGGGGCGTGCGTATATCATGGCTCACCATGGCATAGAAATCACGCTTTAATTTCTCGAGCTTATAGCGTTCGGTAACGTCAACAATTGTGGCGAGAATGCTGGTGCCGTCGGGGCCTTCGAAGTCAGTTGTGGCCACTTCAACAGCAATAATTTCTTGATCTGCTGAGACTGCCTCCATTGCCACAGGATGGCTACCGGTACCGGTTCTAAGTTTCTCGAGCAACGAGTCGCCCTTGCTCGGCTTAGCAAAGAGCTTTTCAATTGACTTCTCGCTCAAAGCATCGTTCTGGTAACCGAACAGCTTTTCGACTGCGGGGTTCAGTGACTGAATTCGGCCCTGCTCATCGGTGACAACCAAAGCGGCTGGTATGTTGTTAATCAAGCCTTCAAGCCGTTCTTTGCTATCTTTCAGCAAAGCATTCATGTACTTTTCTTTAGTGCGGGCATCGGTGAGGGCCTCGGCCATGGTGTGAAAGAAAGCATCAAGTTCGCCAATTTCATCGCGGCTACCCAGGGGCTCTAAAAGAGGCTTGTCTGCGGCAAAACGTCTAGTATTTTCCTTCACCAAATTGAGCTTAGCAACAGTGCCACGCACAAAGACAATAGCCAGCAGCAATGCCACAATGGCATTGACCAAAACCGTAAAATCAGTCGCTTGCTGAACCTTCTGGCGATAAGACTCTTCGCGCCCACTGGCATCAGTCACTTTCGCTTGTTCTGAAAGCCCGAGGTCTTTAAGGGCAGTAAATAGCTCTTTAGCGACATCACGGAAGTGAATATTGCGCAGTAAATCATCAGAAATTGTTGCTACTTGATTGTGCTCATCAGGATTGAACTGCGACTCTTTGAGAGCCGCGATATAATCGCGCGAAAGAAAGCGCAGGCGATCGGCTTTCTCTTTGTCATGCTCTTTTTTCTCGATGATATCAGCCAGTTCATCATTTCCCTTGATCAGGTTCTCTTCGTACTTTTCAAAATAATGACGATTGGCCGACTGCCCATAGAGCTTAAATTGCATCAAAGATTGAAAGCCATAAAAACTGTATAGCAGAGTCTGGTTGACGCGATTGACGACTTCTCGACGGACATCAAGCTCCTGAGTCTGCCGTTGTAATTCAGCCAAATCGCTCTTGAGCTTGAGGTAAACGCCACCCTGTATAAGCAGAGGAAGCGCAACCATCAATATGCCTTTGTGTGCGAGTTTTAGTTGGGGGAATGGCATCTAGGTATTACTGCTGCTGCTGCTGACGCAAAGCGTAGACCAATTATAACCGCCCTATCAGTCAACTGAGTTACTTAACAATAGGACCCTGTTACCTCAGTTAGTTTACAAAGAGTCTTTGGCCCAAATATCCCGGCAAATTCATGGTGATTCTCCCAAATAAACTTTGTACAGGCTCTGCCGACCTATAGGTTGGTGGCATATCTCCATTTGCAATTCAATTCCTGAGGCCCCTGTCTAACCTCCCTAAAAGCCCAGCAAGCCTATTCTCAAGTTATTCAATCTTCCAACAGTGAAGGGCGGATGGAGCATAACTGCGCTCAAGTATGAGTGCGGTCTTTCTTTCATTTTTAATCGCTCGGCAACGAGCATAAATCTAAAAACAATGTCAAACGCAAAATCAAAAACAGCAAAGAGAATCAAAAACGCTAACAAAAAATTGTTCGGTTATGATCGCCTGCTAACTATCGATCCTTTCTTCCTTGAAGAAAACGAACTGGAAAATGCTCGCATCGAGCACGAACAAATGAAAGCGTTGTTGAGCGGCAGCAATGTGCTTGCCACTCCCAGCCGCAAAGATTTTATTGAAGGTGAAGTCACCATCCAGACCAAGAAAGGTTGCTATGTGGCCATTGGTCAAAAATACGACGCCTTTGTTCCGACGAGCGAAGTAGGTGACTTAACACTTGGCGAACGTGGCAACTTCTGGGTGATGTCGAATCAAACCAAAGAAGGCATGGTAACGCTTTCGCACGTGCAAGCACAAGCCTGGAAAAAGCTGAAAGAAATCAGCGAAAATGGCGACCATGTTGAAGCTCGGGTGTTTGCTGTGGCCATGGACCGTCGCAGCCAGAGAGTATCTGGTGTGCGTATCGTCTTTGAAGACGGGGGCTTGAAAGGTATTCGTGGATTTATCCCGAACACCGAATTGGCCATCGGCAGCGACCCACGCACCATGGTCGACTCAGTGATCACTGCCAAAGTGCAGGGCGCCGATCCTCATAAAGGAGGAGAATTCGGCTACGTTGTATTGAGCCAAAGAGATGCAGCCAAAGACGTCGCCAGCAAACACATTGCTAGCTTTGCTCCTGGTGACATCGTCTCTGCCACTGTGCTGAAGTTCATCAAAGCCTCTGCCAACGACAAAGACATGAGCGTGTTAGTAAACATCGGCAACGGCGTTACCGGTCTAATCTATCGCACCGAAGTAACTGGCTACCCTCGCAGCAAAGCCAATGACGTATTGAAAGTTGGTGACGAAATTGAAGTGGAAGTAACCAGGGTTCAACCTGAGTTGCAACGCATCTCTTTATCAATGAAAGCCTTAGGCAAAAAGCGCACACTCAGTGCTTTGGAACCAGGATTGGTTGTCGAAGGCGACATCGTTAACACTGCCAGTTACGGATTTTTCGTTCACATCGGTGGCGGCGTTGAAGGCCTGCTGCACGTGAGCGACTTGGCCAACGAAGCCAGCGGTAAGAAAGAGTCATTTAAAATTGGCGACCGCACCCAGGTTGTAGTCTTGAGCATAGGCGAGAATGGTTCTCGCATCGCTCTTGGCCGCCGACAAGTTGTGGCAGCCGGTGGTAAATAACGGGAATCTCAATGGCATTGATTGCTTATCACCAATTGATTGCTTATCAGCCGTTGCCGCTTGTTCTAATCTATTGTTTTAATCTATTATTTAACCAGCGCCATCAGTTTTTCTGATGGCGCACAAACTTTTTCACCATGATTGCGCAAATTTCAAAGTACAGCGATGAGCAGATTTTGGCCGCAGCCAACTGCCTCATTACCGCTCACCAGGCTAATCGTCTGGCAGAAGCAGCCAAGCAAATGCTCCTGCTCTCAGCCGTGCTCACGCTTACGGTGTTAGCAGAAAGTGACTATGACAAGCTGGCAGCAGAAGTGTCACAGAACAACTTGAAAGAAACTGCAATAGAAAGAGAACTGGCTACAGCAGCCCAGTTCAAATCGGCAGAAGAACAGCAATTTAGTCGCCTCTTTCCGATTCAATTGACCGCACCATTCGCTTATGAGGGAACGTACGGCCACCCGAACCTGGCTTTTTGCCAAGAATCGGCAATCGGCGAATCGGCGCTTCTGAGCCAATTGCAGTTGCTCTACGGCATACCTAGAACACCAAACCAAACTCAAAACCAATGAAAAGCAACATTGAAATTTCGCCAATACTCAATGTCTTGATGCGCTTCTCGATGAGCCAAGATGGCCTCGATGCATCCAGCGCGGAGTTACAGAAGCACTTCAAAAAGCTTCAGCCAACAGAGCGCTATGAACATCGCACAGTTGTTGTCATCAATGCCGGCCTAAAATGCCTTGACCAGCGCGACTGGCTGCAAATCAAAAGAGGCGAACTGAAGAGTGAAATATTTCACTTACTGCACGAAGCCGAGAACGAAAAAGATGAGCAGACAAGAAACGCACTGCTGGTCGAGACCCTGGCCAAAGTCAAAGTGCTTGGGCACTCTCAGCTTCTCAGCAGTGAACTGCACCAACGGGCCAGCGAATACCTCTTGCATGCTAATGCGCACATTCTGTCGAATTTTACCAAGTTAAGGTCAGCGTCGGGAACTGCGCCCACCGCAGACACCATCACTGGTAAAGAAGATCCAGCAGATGCAAGCAGCAATATTATGCTAGAAGAAGCGATGGCCGAGCAGCTAGAGGCATCGAGCAAAATCGTTGCCAAACTCAGCAAGGACCTTTCTGCCATTCACGATAGCGCTACTGGCATCACCCGATACATAATCCAATCAGACCAGAGCTTCGAAGCGCAAGTGCACAGCAAAGCCCTAGCCGGAATAGTTGCCTTCAGCAAAGAAGCAGCAGAGCGCGCCACAAGCCTGTGCGACATTGCCAGCAATAGCTTCTATCACTTCAGCAACCGACAGCCAGCTGACGCGCTCACCAGCAAGCAATGGCTCATTGCTTACTCACTGACTGCCGCCACCATTATCGGTGCCTGCAGAGCCATGGTAACCGACGCCCTTTTAGCCTTTCAACCTTAATTCAATCACCAGATGCTGGAGGCACATGCTTCCAGCGTCACAAATTTTTAGTCATGAACGAAAGCAACGCCCTCAACCAGCTTAAGCTGTGTGAGACCACAAGCCGCTTGCGGCGCGAACAATTTACTGAACTCGCAGTAGCCCTATTGGCCTATAGCTCTAGCCAGCAGGAACCGGTCAAAAGGGCAATCACATTTAGCAACACTGCCATGTTGCTAATTCAAACTGCGCATCAGCTGGAAGATCTGATTGTTCGCGAAATCGACCAGGCCAAAAACAACATGAAAAAAATGCAAGAGCTACCAGATGCTGAGCAATGGGAATATCGCATTGCCCATACCCTCGGTATGACCGAAGGTCTGAACAAGATTGGCTCGCTATTAAATCAAATGCGCGAGCACACGCAATCGGCTCTGCATAAGGCCTCAATGCTGGCTTTAACAGCCGACGGCAAATCAGCACTCCCTGCTCACCAGCCTGGCCAGTCAGACAATCTGCACGCCATAGAAGAAGAGGCTAATACCAGGCAAAGCAAGCGATTAAAAGAAATTTGCCGCCTTGGCCTAACAATGGCCCAGGCATTTGCCAAAGATGCCCAAGAGCATGAAAACTCGCGACCTCTTACCATTGCCTCGATTAGCTCAAACTCCTGCGACCTCACCACTTCTTCATTGCTAGTAGCCTTAGGCAACTTGGCCACTGAAATTCTCTCCAGCAACGTAGTTGTCAAAGACGAAATCAAGGAACAATGGCAAACAGCACAGGCAACAGCCGCAGGAATCATCGGTGGTTTGATTGCCGAGCTTGTGCAGAAGAACGAGCCCTGGCTAGCATTCAGCCTGAACTAGCTACTAGTCTGTCCTTGAAATGTAGTAGGAGGAATTGATTGCGGTTAAAAACCGGCTAAATCAATTCCTCCGCTAAATTTTTGGCGCCGCATCTACTCATTCTTATAGTTATTAAACGGTCGCAGCAAGACCGAAGTATTGCAATTCACGCCACCCGTGCACAGCCCGGTACAACCGCTCTCGCCAGGCCAGTTGTGATTAAATGCCGCGCCAGTGACCCTTTTAGCCTTGAGCAGAACCCTTTGCAGTGATACGGTTCTAAGAAATGCACATTACATCTCAATTCAAGAAGAAGCCCAAATAACCCTTTACAGATACCCACTAGCTGCAACTGCCACCTTGCTTAGACAAGCTGCAGAACAATCTCAAAAATTAGCACCCCTTTTTACCATTGACGCTAACTTCACTAGCCCTCTTAGTACCGTTATTGCCACAATCCTGTCTTTAATGAAGGTCAGCAAGAGCTACAGGCCGTCGCGATGAATCTGAACATGAACAGAGCAGCATAATCCAGCTGCCCTATTTCGTTTTGCATAGAAATTTTCGGCGGCGCCGCCCTTGCTTATGGGTTGGACGGTGCAGCGGGGAGGTTATTTATGATCGATCAAGATCAAACTGATGCTCCGAGCTGCCTAGTCCAGGATAGCCTCAGGAGAGACTACAGTCCCTTTTCATTCCCTCGCCTTTGGAGCTTACTGTTCAAAGGCGCTTTACTTTTACCCCTTCTGCTGCGCAGGAGCTTGTACCAAATTCTATACAGACAGGCCTGGGAATTTGCCTCGGAGCAATTCTTTGATGCTACGCGACAGACCAATTGGGAGCAATGGCAAGACAAGTTTCGCGGTCAGATCTCAAACGAACGAGATCTCAATGACCGTATCGGCGACATGCTTGCCTCATTAAATGACCCATACACAAGGCTGCACGGACGCCAGGAGGTCAAGCTTAGACAGGCCAGTCACTTCATACCAGCAGTGCAATCTCGGCTTTTAGAGAGTGGCATTGGTTATCTCAAGCTCAAGCATTTTCAGACAACAACAACAACAACAACAGGTTTGGCAGACCAAGTCACTGAACATCTGACCAAGCTCTGGCAGGCCAAAGCTCTGATTCTGGATCTGCGCCAGAACCCTGGTGGCAGTTTGATGGAAGCCGTGGAAGTGGCTTCCTTGTTTTTGAGAGAGGGCAAAATCGTCAGTATGAAAGTGCGCTCCGGCGGCAGCTCCGCTTCGCCGCACTTTATCAACTGTTCCTACTCGCTTACACCAACTCATCTGAGCATGGAGACAACCTGTAACTGTCAGCCATCCCCTCAAAGAATTAGCATTGCCAGTCGTAAGCGCTACATGGCGAACAATCGCCCCGTTGTCGTACTGGCAGACCATGACTCGGCATCATCGGCCGAACTAGTGATTGGTGCTCTCAAAGACAATGGTGCGGCGACAATTCTTGGCACCCGCAGCTACGGCAAGGGAATAGGCCAAGATTTGCTGTCTTTGTGGAACGACGCACAGTTGCGTCTGACGACCTTTCAGTTTTACACACCTACTGGATTGTGGCCGGGAGATGGCAGCGGTGCAGCCAATCAAGGCATCATCCCTGATATCACCGTGGAGTCCACCCTAGAGTCGGGTGACAGTAATGACAAACAGCTTCAAGCAGCAATTAAGAGGCTAAACCGCAGCAGCGATCGCTATATCGACGCGGCAGTAGCATCTCTGAGCAGGACGCTCAGAGGGAGATGAAGGCGAAGTGCCGCCCGAGCGGACACCAGCTCACATAATTATTCTTGATTGGAGGTGTGAAATGTTCAATCAAATCGAAAGAGATCTCTTTCAGCGTAGATTCGATCTCGTATTCGCCTGCGATCAACAGCGCGGTATCGGTAAAACCAACAGTATTCCCTGGCACCTGAAGGCCGAGATCAGTCATTTTAGGAAACTGACCAGCTGTACATCAGAATCTGCCTTGCAAAACGCTGTGATCATGGGAAGGCGCACATGGGAATCGTTGCCTGAAAAGTACCGCCCCTTGCCGAACCGGCACAATATCGTATTGACGCGCAACACAAACTACCAGCTGCCAGCGACAGTATCTCGTTTCTCCAATCTGGATCACGCCCTCTCGTATCTGGCCAAAGCAGCAGTCGAAAGAGTTTTTGTGATTGGCGGAGCAGACGTCTTTGCGCAGGCCATTGGCCATAAAAACTGCGGCTTGCTCTATTTAACAGAGATCATGCAAAATTTCGACTGTGACACGTTCTTACCTGACTTTAGTAAGGCCTTTACTCTGCAGGAATGCTCAGAGAAGCAAAGCGAAGGTAGCGTCGACTATTACTACAAAGTCTACGCGCCAAAACAAGAAACGATCTCATGAAGGTTGCATCTCGGCAGAAAAGTCGCCCAGTCGATTTCGTCAAGCGCGGCCGTGAAAAACAAGAACCCTGGGGCGGAGAGGAATGTCAATCTCCGTCCCATTGTTTATTGGACCAAAAACGACGTCACCACCAGTGGTGGCCCAGCTCTTTCAGCCCCGGAGACTATTTTCCGAGACTGAAAGAGGCGGGCAAATTCGTTGCCTAACTGAAACTAAATCAACCCAAAGAGTACAACCGAGAAGCGCGGCTGTTTCCAAAGCATAGGCATCCAGTGTTTATGTCGCGCCAATCTTCTATGACTCGCTCCGCCAGCTTCATGGCCGCCTTCCTCAAGGAGACCGGCTGGACCTGGCCTGATGCCGTAGAAGAAGCGAAGACAAGCCGTCGCCGCCGACACCCGAAACCAATCAGCTTTCGCAGAGCCTGAGAACTACAAACAATCTGCTAGACCATATCGGCTAAATCTAGCGCTCTGCAAAAGCTATAACAAAAAAACGGAGATTAACACCATGTGTAAATCAAACAGCAACGACAGCAAGAACAACAACAACAACAACAACGACAACAACAAAGACTCAAAGGGCGGCTGCAAATGCGGCGGTTCCTGCGGCACCGATAAAGAGGCGAAAGGCAAAGAGAGCAAGAAAGTTGGCTGCGGCGGTTCCTGTGGTGGCTCTTGCGGCGGTAGCGGTGGCGGTTCCTGCGGCGGTAGCGGTGGCGGTTCCTGCGGCACCGATAAAGAGGCGAAAGGCAGCGAAAAGGGCGGTTGCGCCTGTGGCGGTTCCTGCGGCTGCTAATGCTCTGTGCCGGAAGGCACATGGTCAGTACTGCCGACGTAAAAATCGGCAGTACTGACACACCTAAAACAGGAGACTAAAAAAGAAGCAAACAAACAACTTCGGGGACGCTCACAGCGCCCCCGGAATGGAGGCTGTCATGTTTGATCAATATACCCTAGTCGTAGTGGACATGCAGCCGTTCTATACAACGGATGCAGCCACTATAAGCAATGTCGCGCGTGAAGTCAGCCGCGCCCGTGAGCAGAACAATCACATTATTTTTCTTACAGTCCCGTATCTCAGCCCGTTGCAGGAAGCGCCTTTCAAACCAACTTACCCCGAGATTCTTGAGGAAGTGAAAGGTTACCCGCACGATCACTGGCACGAGGCTGAAAAGCTCTTTCAGGATGGCTCGCCCATCGTCTTCGATACATGCGACTGGAAGCACTTTCCAACCAACCGCTTTCGCGTCTGTGGAGTGAACACAGATCTGTGCGTCCTAGATACAGTCAAAGGTCTGCTTAAGGCCAACGACCCGGCGCTAGAAGCAATCGAAGTGGTGAAGAACGCCTGCAATAGCAACAACCAAGAAATCAATAACGTTACGGTCTGGGAGAAGTTTCCGACCGATCCTCGCCTGACCCTGATCGACTGAGATGGCTAGTCAGTCTCACCTCGCGAAAACTGAACGCCTTGAATCCACGCTGATATGGAGCTGTCAAAACACAATGTTTGGCAGTTCTGAATCTAGTTAACTAACAAATTTGCAATGCAATACTTTAAGGAGATCGACATGTCATTTCCCTCACCGCACGACATGGGGCACTACAAGGCCGCCACATCGCTCAAGAACAACATCGAAATCGCTCGTAACCATACAGAGAGAGTGCTAGAGCAAAAATATGGCAACTCAAACAGCCCGATTGAAATTGAAGAAATCTGATGCTTTAGATTTCACCAAGAATTGAATGACCTCACTGAACGCAGCAGCGACTAGCCTTACTGACTCTTGTTGCTGCTGCGTTTTAGAAGGACTAACTTCCGCTGGCTCATTGCCAGCGGTGCAAACTTTTAGGTTGGAGAATGTTATGAATGGAAAATCAATACTTATTGCCCTTGGATCGCTTCTGGTTTTAGCTGGGATTGCTCAGGCGAATAGATCTGGGAGTGAAGCTTGGGCTGTTGGTATCGCTATCGGCGGAATAGTTGTGACAATTTTAGGAACCGCTCTGGTCTCGGCATTGGCTCGTCACGAGACTGGGATCGTGGTCATTGTTCTTGCTGAGCTTGTAGCTATAGTTGTGATTCTCAATGGTGGCGTGGCCGAATTAATCATGAACGCTCTAACTGGATATGTGGTCTGGAAAATTGCAGTATCGGCGATTTTTGCTGCGCTAGGCGGAACACTACTTTCCTTGGGATTGGCAAAAGAGTAAATCTGTTTGTCTGTTAATATTCAACCCCGAAACTAAGCAGCGCATCTAAGATGCACTGCTTAGTTCATATTATTTTGG
>JAGOSY010000072.1 GCA_018062085.1 bacterium
GGCAAATCAACAGTAGTTTTAGAGAAAGAAGCAAAGCCGCTAGCAAAGGCAAGGCAGGCAAAGATCACAGCGGCTTTACTGCTAGTATTGGCACTGGTTTTCTCAATACTTTCGTTATCCTGTGTAGAGCTGCTCAAGCGCTTTTGATAGCTCACCACCATAGCCACAAAAGCCAGCGTTGCCACAAAAGCAGCTGAGCGCAAGGCAATAGATAGCAGCGAAAGCTCAGGCTCTTGGGCGGCAATGAAACCCTTATTTGTGAACGTGGCGATCTCATCTTGCCAGACATTATTGAGCCCGGAGAGACTCCATCCGCCTAAAGCAAGCTTATCGAGAATATTTAGAGGGTAGGTAAGAAGGGCGCCGGCACAGAATATTTGAAAAATTTCGGCAATCTTCAGAGGCAATTGCTGAAAGCGACGACTAGCAAAAACATAGAGAAAATAGGGCAGACCAACGTCAATAATTCCTCTGAACATATAGAGGAATATTTCATTCATAACCCCATAGTCTTTGATGGCGCAACGGGCATGAATCTCCAGTAGGGCAAAGAGCACGATGCTACCAAAAATAGCAAGGCGACCAATAGAAGGAAAAGTCTTAGAGGTTTGCAAGCTCATTTCTAGCCCGACAGTATGAAATAGCCACAGCAACCACATAGAAAAGGTCATCAGTAAAATTACAGAGTGAGCGGCAGAGCGACCAAATGACAGCCACTGAAACATATACTCAGTTACAGCGAAGCAGGAAAGTGCTGAGAAGTAGAGGAGTGTGCTAGCACTATCGGCGTTCAAGCGTTTCTTGAGCGAAAGCCAAACCAGGGCAATCAAATCGAAGAGGAAGAACCATTTTAATACGGCGGCTGAAAATGAATTGATGGGCTCACTCCAATACCACTTTGTGCCTTGATAAAATGGCCCAGTAATACCGCCCAGAGATTCGTAGGGCAGAGACCAATTGACAAGATCATTGCGCCACATCAAGGCACTGCCAGAAACGATAAGAAGCACTACCGAAGGCAAGTAAAGAGAGCTTGGCAAAGCCTCTTTAATAGACTTGGTGATCACTTTAGTGTTCTTGATTAGCTTAAAGATAATACCAATGCCAATGAAGTACCAGACTGGCCAGAGATAGCCGTTCCAGAGACTCATCTCCGACAATAGCTGCCCAGAAAATGCAGCGGCACCACCGCGGCAAACCAGTGTGATGAGAAAGATAAGGGTGATAGACGAAAGCAACCCTGCGCTAGTAGCAATAGAAAGCGGTTGGCGCAGAAGCGAAGATATTCGTATAGCGGCAGTACTATTTTTAGGTGCCGCTTCATATCGACCACTAGGTCCCCGGCAAAAAGTAGCAATGCTCAAAGCTAGAAGACCACCGATGACCATTCCTGATTCGAGCACCAAGGGTTTAAAAAGTGGCTGCAATGGTGTCAGAGCTAGAAGATAGACACCAGCTGGAGCACCAACTACTAAAGCGACGAGCGCTGATAGAAAGCGATCAAGGGCACCAGGTTTCTTCAAGGTGCGTTCACTAAAACTCACTGCTAGAAATACTACCAGTGGCAAAAGAGCGTTGCAGTGCGAGCGGGGAATAAATAGGGCGCAAGCACCAAAAAGAGTAATGTAGATAACAGCAACAAAAGCGAAGAAAATGCGATTACAAACAGCAGAGCCAGCCAGAATGCAGCCCCAAGCAAGTGCCGCTGCTAGTACCCAAAGATATACAGACCAGAGCGGGGCACTGCCAGTAGCACCAGCCAAAGTAGTCAAATCAACAGCTGGTTTAGTGATAACCGAGAGCAATGGCAAGAGGATAGTCAAGGCCACAGTGGCAAGAAACAGCGGGCGCAATATTGTCAAACTGCCTTGGGGCAGACGCTCTAATACCAGCCGATCTTGAGCATAATCTTTCCAGTAGAAGCGGCGAATAGCCGGAGTAGCAGCCTTGACCACGGGCAACTGCTGAAACTTGTCTATTTGCCCTTGAACCTTCGCCGCCGAACTAGCTTTCACCTGTATTGCTCTACCGGCACGAATAAACGGTGCCAGAAGCCAATCTAATATGGTGCCAAGCACGGGAAAAAGGCCAATGACGAAATTCCCAAACTTACGCAAAGAAGCAATCATGCTCAGCAAGTTCATAGTGTAGATTTTGGAATTCTTGACTAGCATTTGTCAACAGATAGAAAAGACATAACTTAAGAGCGCTTTCTCGATCGTTCCAATTGGCCCTCTATTTGGTAGGATGAGGCAAATTCAAGAGTAATCAAGATGTCTAACCAAAAAGCCTTTAAAAATCCCCGTCGAAACAAGGCGGTTAATCTCGCCCTCAGCCTCGCTCTTACTATCGTTCCTTTCATGGCCTTGAGCCAACAGGCAGCCATGCCTCAGGCAACCCTATGGCAGAGTTTCGAAGAAGGCGGGCAGAAGGCCCTGAAGGCCGCTCGCTACGCTGAAGCTGAAAGGCTATTCAGCGAAGCCGTCGAAGCAGCCCGTAGCGTCAAAGACAAAGGTGCTCGCTTAGGCCAAAGTCTGATCAATTTGGCCAGTTGCTATACAGAAGAGGGCAACTACAAAAAAGCCGAAGAAATGTTTAAGCAAGCAATTGTAGTGCTTGAAGAAAACAAAGGCGGCCAAAGCATCAATATGGCTCTGCTCTTAAATAACCTAGCCAGCATGTATGAGAAGCAAGCTCGCTTCAATGAAGCGGAACAATTTTATCGCCGTGCTATCTCCATGGGCGAAAAAGCTGTGGGGGCAAAACAGGTCGGCCTGGCTCTGGGCTGGAACAATTTGGCCCAGCTATTGATTACATTCGGCCGCTTTGATGAAGCTGAAAAAGTAATTAAACATAGCGATTCACTGTTCAACAATGATAAGAAAAAGAACAGCCTCAACTATGCAGTTTTGCTTTATGACAAAGGCTACCTGCAAGAGGCGCGCGGTCACTTCAAAGAAGCTGAAGCTTACTACCACCTTGAACAAGATGTGATGGAAAAAGTTTTGGGTAACAAAGCACCACTCTACGGCAAAGGCATGCAAGGCCTAGCCCTGCTCTACGTCAAAGAAGGAAAATATAAAGAAGCAGAGGCTGCAGCCAAGCAGGCCTATGAAATCATGAAGCTCACTTACAATAGCGAGCATCCAGACATGGCCACCGCCAGAGAAACATTGGCAACAGTCTATCTAGCCATGGGTCTCTATCAAGAAGCTGAGCCACAATGCAAGCAAGCCTTAGAGATTCGCCAAAAAGCCTTTGGCAAAGACAGTGCCTTGCTCAGTTGCAGCTTAGTTCTATTAGCTCGTACTTATCAACAGTTAGGCAACTACAGCGAAGCTAGACCACTCTTTCAGCAAACTTTGAATCTAAGAGAAAGAGAAGTTGGTCACGACCACACCGCAGTAGCACAATGCTTCAAATATCTTGGTGCCCTCGATCAAGAAGAAGGCAAATATGCAGAATCACTAGTCAACCTCGACAAGGCTCTGGCAATTGATGAAGCCAAGCTCGGACCAGATCACCCTGAGGTAGCCGAAATCGTTCGCTACTTAGCCATCGCCTATGCTCATCTTGGCAAAACAGAACAGGCCGAAGAATATTACAAGAAGTCAATTGCCGCCTTAGAAAAATCAACAGGCAATAGCAATGATCAATACGCTACTAGCGTGCGCGAACTGGCCGCCTTCTATGTCACCCAGGACAAAACAAAAGAAGCAATCGAACTATATCAACAAGTTCTAAGTATCGATGAAACCACCTATGGTGCTACTAGTGCCAAAGTTGCCGGTGACCTTGAGACCCTAGCTAAAATCATGAACAAAGCAGGAGACGCTGCGGCCAAGCCACTTATGGCTAGAGCCCTAGAGATAAAGAAGAGCCTGCCCGGTTCAGCCATGCTCAGCCAATTAGCCGATTCGCAAGTATCTTCTTCTGGAGCTTCTGGAACTTCAGCGGGTGTTTCATCAACTTCTAAAGTTCCAGAAAAACCAGTAGCAGACAAATGGGCTCTGGTAGTTGGTATCAGCAATTTCAAAGACCCTTCTATCAATCTAAAATATGCCGCTAAGGATGCCACTGACTTCCGCAACTACCTGATCTCAAAAGGCAACTTCCAACCAGATCACGTCAAGCTATTGGTTGACGGTAGCGCTAGCAGGCAAAACATCATCGATCAGCTCGGGGACAAATGGCTCGGCCGCGTGGCTAACCGAGACGATCTGGTTGTAGTTTATGTCTCAAGTCATGGCAGTGGAGCCATGGAACAAGCCGGCGGCGTCAACTTTTTAGTAGCCCATGACACTAACAAAAACAGTCTCCTAGCCACCGGTATCCCAATGCAATGGCTAACAAATATGGTCAAAGAACAAGTGCATTCAGAGCGCACTGTGATCATCATGGACGTTTGCCATGGCGGCTCTGCTGCACCAGCAGAAAAAGGCTTGACCCGCAATACGGGACTCAATCTAGACAAGCTCAGCCTCCGGAATGGC
>JAGOSY010000011.1:0-38838 GCA_018062085.1 bacterium
TGCCAAATCGCTCCCTGCGGCTCTGCGTGTGCCGACAGCAAATTAGCTTGAAGTAAAACCAACGATAGACTTAAGGCTAAGCTCAACTGGGGCTTATTCATTCCACTCTCCCTCTATGAACTCCCGACCTGATTTCCGATTGCATTCGAATAATGGGAGCATTCATGGTAAAGCCGGCACAAGACCGACCAGTACAGAAGCTTAACACGACTGCTCAAGCAATGCACTAATCTTTTCGCACCAGGCACCACACAATCAACACTGACTTAACACTTCTACCTTTACAAGCGCTTAAACCAAGCAATATCAGCAATCTTAGTTCATCGCACAGTTAATCAGAAGGATACAATGACAACCACTGATGGTGCCCTACAAGTAATAGCAAGTATGTATGTCAAGAGAGTTCTTAAGAACTAGGTCTTTAAAATGAGTAAATTTCAAGGTTGTTATGATGAGTATAGGCTCGGCTACAACATATCAACTGCACAAAGTTGGTATCACCGATTTACCAAATATCAGTTCAACTTCTCCAGCCCGCTTCTCGCAACTTTGACCTGTCGCATTGCTAACACTTCATCACCTTGAGGTTGTATAAGAAACTTGCGCCCGCAGGGTGTCATGCATATCCGAAACAGAAAAGAGCAGCTCATCGCTGCTCTTTTCTTGTATTGATTGATTAGGTCTACAACAATCTCTTACTCGTTATCTGGAACTGGAGCTCCATCAGGTAGGGTTGGTGAAGTCTTCTGATGACGTTCAGCACGACCACTCGTGAAATGTCGCTCATCGAGCACTGTAGGCTCTACAGCAAACATATTCATGTCACGAGGACCTTCTGTACGCCCAATCTCTTCAGGAAGTTTCAACTGACCAGGTGTGCCCGGCAAGATGATTTCCGGTCTGACAGATACAACAAGTTCACTTTCGTTCTTGTTGAATGCTTTTGAACGATATAGGGCTCCAAGAACTGGCACTTCACCAAAGATTGGCAATTTCGCTACTTCCCTACCGATGTTGGTAGATATCAAACCAGCGATATACAGCTCTTGACCAGGCTTAAGTTCAACTATTGTCTGGGTTTTACGAGTTGTAAAACCAGGAACAGTACCACCGTTGGCACCGAATACGTTAAATGCAAGGTTGTTGGCAAGAATTCTCTCTTCAGGCGAGACTTCAAGATTTATGATGCCATTTTCTTGCAAAACAGGAATCATGTTGATTCTCATCCCAAACGGCTCAAATACAACTGACTGTTGAGCAGTACCACCAGCGGCTACAGCTTGCAAAATCGGAATTTCGCCGCCAGCCAAGAAGGAAGCACGTTCACCTGACAGAGTCACAAGAGTAGGCTCAGCCAGTACTCTCGCTCTTCTCGATGAGATGACACCTTGCACGGTTGGATTGATTGAGAAAATGGTGCCGTTGCCGAAACTAGAGCTAGAAGTGAAGATGTTAGCAGCATTGTTCTGACTGAACGAGACACCGCCCGGCGCACCGAGCAGCACTGACTGCGACAACAGACCACTAGCAGTAATTATCTGGCCTTGACCAATACCGTTGGCTACTGAACCATTGCCAGAAGTACTGAAGAAACTTACTGGTTGGACAACGTAACCACTATTGTTGAACGACGGTATACCGACACCCGGCGGGTTTCCAGTAATCAAAGGAGATACTTGGTTCGACAAGACCTGAGTGTTAATTACCGGAGCAGAGTTAACACTTCCAGAACCAACCCCGACAGATGTAGGTGAATAGCCACGCAGACCCGGTGCTGACGTGATCGGGTTGGCATTAGAGCCGTTAATAGATCCACCAATACCGAATGAGAAGGTCTTGTTTGCCATACCGAAGCCCATCGATACAGCCAATTCTCTTGCAGCCGTAGTATTCATTTCCATGAAAGTTACGTGCAAGACAATTAGAGGCACTTTGCGAACTTTGACTAAACTAGTTACCCGGCCACCGTCTGAAACCATCACTTGAGCTTTGCCAATGTTGTTGGCGTTGTTGCCGAAGAAGGTGTACCGATCAACAGAACCAATAGTAGCTAACTGACCCGACTGACCACCGCCACCGACAGCAGAACCACCGGTTTCACCGATACGACCAGCGACGATACGACTGTTGGCCACCTGAATGTTCATACCGCGATCATCCATAAATACGTTCGATGCGGCGAACGCTTTAATGATTGATTCTGGGTGATCTACATCGCCAGTTAGAAGTACACGGTCTGAGCCACCAACTGAGAAGGCCTTAACAATGATGCGGGGATCGATTTCACGTAAGGTTGCTTGCAGCTGTGAATAATCGCGGCTAACACGCAAATCGATTGAAACAGAGTTACCTGCGTCATCCCACAACACTAAAGTAGAAGTACCAGGGGCTTTACCAAGAAGAACTAATTGGTTCTCAGCCACCACTACTGGTTCAGCAACGCCGGGATCAGAAATGGAGGTTCTGACAATCTTGTTCTTCAATTTAAAGGTACGAGACTGAGAAACTTTCAAGTCAATAACGTTGGTTACTTTATACTCTTCAAAATCAAGAGTGCCAGTCACCACTGGCGGTATTGGCTGTGGTGTGAGATTCGTGTGGTCAGCCTGAGCGAGCAGATGATCTGGCGCAAGCTGGGCCAACATTTGCTTCGAAGAAGCAGTTGCAGCAGCACTCGATGGCAAAGATGCTATACGAGGGGCCGACTGAGTGACCTCAGGTTGGCTGGCCATATCCGGGGCAGTGGCCGGAGAAAGATCCGCAGCTTCTACTGGAGCGGCACTAATGCTCTCTAGCGGTAGGCTGGGGTGAATCGTCAGGGCTGCTGCAGGGGCTGCACCGCCAGCTCCGATATCCTTACCCTTAGATAAGAACAACATTGCGTGACTTGCATCAACCACATCAGCCTTAGCTACTGGCGCTTTCTTCGCAGCATTAGCTAGTTTGATATTTGTGGCAACTCTCTGAGTTGACCGGGACACACCTGCTCCTGCCGAGTTGGCAGAACTGGCCATTCTCTGCCAGATAGCGCCTTGCGGCTCAGATTGTGCCTGCAGCCAATTAGCTTGGAGCAGCACTATTGATAGGCTCAAAGCTAAGCTCAACTGGGGCTTATTCATTCCACTCTCCCTCTATGAACTCCCGACCTGTTTTCCGATTGCTTTCGAATACTGGGAGCATTCATGGTAAAGCCGGCACAAGACCGACCAGTACAGAAGCTTAACACGACTGCTTGGGAGATGCACTAATCTTTTTGCCAGGGCACCATACATTCAACATTGGCTTAACACTATGCTGTTTACAACCGCCAAGAAGCCTACTATTGGCTCATTTTAAGCAATTACAGAAAACCCACCTCTTTGCAGCTGACAACCAGATGTGGTGCACGATCGGCCATAGTAAATATGTATGTCAAGAGAACCGGTATGCCAAAACCATATGCGGGTGGCACCACCCGCGGGGACATGATTTTCTACTTATCTTTCTTCCGATTGTCAAGATCTCCGATTGACTGGGCACTAAGTTAGTGGCAATAAAAATTAGCTTCCTACTAAGAAGGAAGCTAATATTGAATCGCTAAGAAGGCCAGGCCTGTCAAGAGCAGGGGGGCCAGAAGTGCCAGTTCTGAATGGTCGCTTATAGTGGTATATTCTTTAAATAACTTACTAAAGAACTTAGTCAGGCAATATTAGGCTAGATAAGGATAAAGCAGTGGATAACACTTCCGAACAAGAAAAGGTTCTGGTTGTAGACGATGAAGCTTCAATTAGGCGCATCCTCGAAACCCGCCTGAAGCTTGCCGGATACAACGTGGCAACGGCAGCCGACGGACAAGAAGCGCTGGAGCAGTTCAACTCATTCCAGCCCGACCTAGTCATCCTCGACGTCATGCTTCCAAAAATGGACGGCTATGAAGTCTGTCGCGAAATTCGCAAGACTTCGGACACCCCTATTATTATGTTGACGGCAGTCGCTGATGTTTCCAACCGCATACAAGGTTTGGAAATTGGTGCAGACGATTATGTAGTTAAACCATTCAGCCCAAGCGAGCTAGAAGCTCGTATTAAGGCTGTTTTGCGTCGTACTGTTGAACGTCATCAAGAAGTCGGCCAGAGCAAGAGCTCTAATGTCATCACCATCGGCAACCTCAAAATTGACTTGAACAAGCGCCAGGTAACTCGCAAGAACGAAAGAATTCGCCTTACCGGCATGGAATTCAGCTTGCTTGAACTTTTGGTGACAAATTCAGGCAAACCCTATTCTCGTGGTGAGATTCTGCAACAGGTCTGGGCTTATCCACCTGACCACAGAATTGACACCAGAGTGGTTGACGTTCACATCAGTCGTTTACGGTCGAAGCTTGAAGAAGATTCTTCCAACCCTGATCTAATTTTGACCGCTCGAGGCATCGGCTACATGTTCCAGAAAATAAACTAAATCAGTTTTTGTTTTTGACACTTATCTGATTTAAATCGAAAAGGCCCAGACAAATTGTCTGGGCCTTTTTATGCTTCCCCAACTGTTTTGGTGCTTAAGTACCAGACTTCCAAGAATTCATATACTCAGTCATTTCTGGCGTCAGTTTATCAATGGTCATGCCCAACGATTTGAGCTTCAGTGCCGCGATTTCTTGATCAATCTCTAATGGCAAAGTATGAACGCCAGCGCTGAGCTTACCTTTGTTCTTGGCCAGGTATTCAAGCGCCAGTGCTTGATTGGCAAAACTCATGTCCATTACAGAAGCTGGGTGACCTTCGGCACACGACAGGTTGACTAAGCGTCCTTCTGCCAAAACGTACACCTTATTGCCGCTAGGCAAGACAAATTCTTCCATTAATGGGCGCACTTCGCGACGTGATTTTGCCATTTTTCTTAGAGCGTCAAGATTGAGTTCAAGGTCAAAGTGACCAGAGTTACAAACAATGGCACCCTCTTTCATCACTTCAAAGTGAGGCTTATCGATCACGTGGCGATTGCCAGTAACCGTAATGAATAAATCACCGATTGCGGCAGCTTCGGCCACAGGCATAACACGGAAGCCATCCATAACGGCCTCGATTGCTCTAATCGGATCAACTTCAGTGACAATGACATTGGCACCCAAGCCACGAGCACGCATGGCGCAACCCTTGCCGCACCAGCCGTAGCCTAGTACAACAACGTTGCGACCAGCGACCAAGCGGTTGGTAGCGCGGATGATACCGTCTAAAGTTGATTGACCAGTACCATAGCGATTGTCAAACATATGCTTAGTCTGAGCATCGTTAACCGCAATGGCAGGAAACTTCAAAGCACCATCGCGCTCCATGGAACGCAAGCGGGTGATACCAGTAGTGGTTTCTTCTGTAGAACCAATTACTTCAGCTACTTGCTCTGGACGCTCTTGCAAAAGAGTGGCAACCAAGTCCGAGCCGTCATCGATAATGAAGTGTGGTTTGTGATCAAGAGCGACATTTATATGACGGTGATAGGTAGGTATGTCTTCGCCCTTGATAGCAAACACAGACATATTCCAATCTTTGACCAAAGAAGCGGCCACATCATCTTGAGTGGAAAGTGGATTGGAGGCAATGACAACACAATCAGCACCACCAGCTACAAGCGCTTTTGCCAAATTGGCAGTTTCGCTAGTGACGTGAGCGCAAACTGAAACTCTCAAGCCTTTGAAAGGTTTCTCTTTTTCGAAACGTTCGCGAATCAATTTAAGCACCGGCATATCGCCTTCGGCCCACTCTATTCTTTGTTTACCAAGTGCAGCAAGACCAATGTCTTTGATTTCTGTAGCCATGACTGTTTTATTACTCACCTAATCCCCTCCTAGAACGCAGCCAAGATCGTAGCAGCACTTAACAAACATCGGCCCATCCATAGCCTTTCTTGAACGATCGGCTCAGATTAATAAAACTGCAGCCACAGTCAAGGCGAATAATCGACCGTTTTCAAGGGAACATATAAGGAGAGAAAGGGGCCTCTGTGGCCTAACCAGAGGTAATTAACAGGTCCCAAATTCTCGAGCTGGAGCGATTATGGAAACCCGGGCAGTAGCAAAACCAGAAGTGAGAGCAAAACCAAAACTGGGCTTGATAGCCATACTGCTAACCCTAGCGGTCGACTGTCAGGCGGCTCAGGCAATGTTGCTCACAGGTCAAGTAGAAGAGCGGGCAGAGGCCCTAACTCCAAACCTAAACCTAAATCCAAACCAAGGCCAGAACCAAAATCTGGCTCCACTGCAAAGCCAGCAAGCACGGCCAGAGTCAAATAGAACCGACTTAAATGGACCAAATCTAAACAGACCTAGCCAAGTTGCGCAACCGCCCGGCGCCACTAAATCCACGACAAATTCATTTCCCGCCACTTATCAAGGGGCCTGGTACTGCCAGACCACGGTAGTCGACTCGACACTTCCAGCTGTGGTCCAAGGGCAAGTGATTGGCTCCGAAGTAGTCTTTTTCCTCAGCAAAGATGGCGGCATTCACGCTCGTTGGAACCAACCTGGATGGGTTGAAACCCAATCTCAAGCCATTACCTTCAACGGTACCGAGGCAAAGGCCGACCGCACCACCTATTACTTTGGCGATAACATGCAAGGTTCGTGGGCCGCCCGCGCCCGTGACCAATTTGCCCAAACCGGCCCAGACATGATCTCAGCCAAGAGTTATGTAGACCAATACCTTGACGGGCAGTACCTTGGGCGCTATCGCACAGTGTCGGTTCTCAAGAGAAGCGGTACTTCCCAAAGTATGGCCAGTATGAACTAATCAGAATTCGGAATGGCTGCAAAGAGAAAGCACTGCCTTTTCTAAGGAAGTGCTTTCTCAATCTATATCTATATATAGAAGTTATTTGGCTGCAGCAGCTAAGTGCTTGGCACCGGGACGATTTTGTCTAAACGACAATGGCCCACGGAATACTGCTTGAGCACCAAGATCATGCTCAATGCGCAACAACTGATTGTACTTAGCAGTACGTTCAGCACGACAAGGTGCACCAGTTTTGATCTGACAAGTGCCCAGCGCCACTGCTAGATCGGCAATGGTGGCATCTTCAGTTTCACCAGAGCGGTGTGAAAGCACACTGCCATAGCCACTTTCACGAGCCATATTGACGGCGTCGATGGTCTCAGTCAAAGTGCCGATTTGATTAGGCTTAATCAATATAGAATTGGCGACACCAAGTTCGATACCACGCTGAAGTCTGGTGACATTGGTGACAAAAAGATCGTCACCTACAAGCTGTATACGATCACCGAGAGCTACTGTCATTTCTTTCCAGCCTTCCCAGTCATCTTCGGCCAAACCGTCTTCGATACTGATAATTGGATAGGCATTAACCAATTGCTCATAGACCTTAACCATCTCTTTGCTAGTTAAAGATCTATTCTCTGTAGCTAAAACATATTTACCAGACGAATAAAACTCAGTTGAAGCCGGATCTAAAGCAATGGCGACATCAGAACCAGGTTTGAAGCCAGACTTTTCTATAGCTTCAATAATTAGCTCAAGAGCGGCCTCATTGGTTTTCAGCGATGGCGCAAAGCCGCCTTCGTCACCAACCCCGGTGCTTAAACCTTTTTTGTGAAGCACCGCTTTTAGTGCCTGATAAATCTCAGCGCCCCAACGAAGACACTCCGAGAAACTATTTGCACCAATCGGAACGACCATAAATTCTTGGAAGTCGACACCATCTTGTGCATGCTTGCCACCATTGATGATATTCATCATTGGCACAGGGAGTATATTGGCTGAAACACCGCCTACGTATCGAAACAGAGGCAAGCCTAGAGCATCAGCAGCCGCCTTTGCAACTGCAAGACTGACACCAAGGGTGGCATTAGCTCCAAGCACCGATTTATTATCAGTACCGTCTAGCTTGAGCAATAAACTATCTATTGCTGGTTGATCTACAGCATCCATACCAACGAGATTCTCTGCGATCAATTCGTGTATATTATGGATAGCCTTGAGTACGCCTTTGCCGCCATAGCGGGCCTTATCGTTGTCTCTAAGCTCAACAGCTTCGAAACTACCGGTAGAGGCACCAGATGGCACCGCAGCTCTACCAATGGCACCACCGGCGAGGACAACTACAACTTCAACCGTAGGATTTCCACGTGAGTCCAAAATCTCCATTGCAGATATTTCTTCAATATGCGTCATAACTTCAATACTCCTAAATCTCAAGAATGAGAGTGCAAGCGTCCGCTTTTATCAGAAAACTTGGTCTGATTTGCGAAGTTTTTTGCTGCGATATACGAAGGTTCAAGTATAATCCTTTTCACGGGATTTAAATTTGGATAGAGAACTTATCGAAACAGCACGAAATCTTTCTCAATTTGTATCTGCTTCTTTTCAATGTAATTTACTGCTAACAATATAACTACTGCTTAAATTGTTCTCTTAAGAGAACCTAGAATTGACGGACAAGTATGGGCAACTTGCATGGCGGAAGTTTCCAGGCAATCCAGGAATACTTCCAACAGAAAGAATGCCGTTTCTGTTCTCACGCTTTCAAATCTGACGGAATTCAATTACTCAGGGAAGAACCCGGAGTTCTTGTGGTCCGTGTAACTTGCAGCACCTGTGGCCATCCCCTGGGCGTAGCCATCGTAGGCACTACTCCCAAACCACAGAAGCCTGTATCACTACATCCCCGCGATTGGACGAAGCGTGATAAAGATAGACTTGTAGGCATGCCGCCTATAACCTACGACGATGTGCTCAACGCTCACCAATTCTTCAAGGGGTTGGATACTGACTGGCACAAACTTCTGCCAAAAGCCGGTAAGGCCAGCTAAAATCTGCAAAGACCCAAAGTTTTCTCCACCTAATCGTTGTTGATAAAGAAATAGGTCAGGTTATCCTGGCCTATTTCTTTGTTTTGGCCTAAAAGAGCCAGAATCTGGCACAATCACAATATTATGCTTAACAAGTCAGAGAAGACTAATAAAGGCGGCACAACAAACATGTTTGCCACCGAAACGCGCCTGGCGCCGATAATCGCCAAGAGCAACCCTGATATCGAAGTAGCTTGGTATTACCCCAACACCTACGAAATAGGCATGTCAGGGCTCGGCTATCAACTTGTATGGTGGCTTTTTGAACAACATACAAATGTATTGATACGTCGTGGTTTTACTGACACTGAAGAAGCCAACATTGAGCTATGCCAACTACTTGGTTTCACTGTCTCTTGGGAATTAGACTTTATCAATATTCTTAAAATCATGAGCGACAAAGGCATCGCTCACACTGCAGAAGGCAGACAAGAAGATCAATCGACCCCTATAGTCTTTGGTGGAGGACCTGTTCTCACAGCCAACCCTGAACCTTTCGCTGAATTCTTCGACGTCATTCTACTAGGCGACGCAGAAGCAATAGTGCCTGCTTTTGTGGCCGCCTGGCAAACAGTCAAAGACCTACCTGACCGCCGAGAAAAATTGATTAAACTTTCGCAAGTTCCCGGAATTTATGTCCCTTGTCTCTACCAGGTCGAGTACGAGCCATGCGGACCAGTACTTGCCATCACCCCTACCAATGTCAATCCTAGCCAGTTAGTGAAGCCGGTTTTCACTACACCAGATGACTATGTGGCCCATACCCAGATATTAAGTAGTGCCACCGCCTGGAGTGACACCTTTTTGCTCGAAGTGGTGCGTTCTTGTCCGCAAGAATGTAGATTTTGCCTGGCCAGTTTTTTGACTCGCCCCTTTCGTGCCACCAATATCGACACCATCATCGAGAAGATCAATGGGGCGATGAAGTATACCAAACGCATCGGACTGCTGGGCCCATCAGTGACTGAGCATCCTAATTTCCATCAACTAGCAGAACGCCTAATAGACAGAGAAGATCTAGAGATGACTGTGGCTTCGGTCAGGGCCGATAGCTTGACCATCGAGATTCTTGCCACCATAAAAAAGCTTGGTCAGCGCTCAGTTACCATCGCCATCGAATCAGGCTCAGAAAAACTGCGCACAGTCATGAAGAAAAATCTTTCAGAAGCTGAAATTTTCAAGGCCGTTGAATTGATCGAAGACAGTGGCTTGAGCGGGGTAAAGTTCTACGGCATTGTTGGCCTACCCTACGAAAGCCAAAGTGACCTTGACCAGACCATAGATCTGATGGCAAGGTTGAAGAAGAAGCACAAACGTCTGAAATTTGTATTTGGCGTCAGCTCATTCGTTCCCAAGGCGCAGACCCCATATCAGTGGAGCGGCCGCGACAAAGACTGTCAGAAAAAACTAGAATTTATTCGCAAAAACCTCTCCAAAATAGGTATCGAAGTTCGCCCAGAAAGTCATAACTGGAGTGACATTCAGGCTTTGATTTCACGAGGCGACCGGAGGTTGTCGACAGTCTTGATGGCCGTGGCTGCTTCAGACGGCAAAATTGGCGCATGGAAGAGAGCACTGCGTAATTTAGAAGGACACATACCAAATCTTGACTACTATGCCTTCAGAACTATTCCTAGCGAAGAAGTTCTCCCTTGGTCGCATTTAGTAGACGAGAATAAAACGGCCTATTTGTTAAAACATGACCAAGCCGCCCAGTTAGCGGCCCTCAGCTAATGTCTATATGGCTACAAATGGCCCACAAAAGAGATAAAACAGATAAACTAGTTGTAGAGATTTCCGGAGCGAGAGACTCATGAATACACCCGAGGCTGATAAGAAGGTAGCTGAACAAGTAGCTAACCTAATTCAACCAATAAGAGACGATTTACCAAGTGGAGCTGCTGAAATTGCCTTGCGGGCAATTACTGTTTTTCAAAGCGTCTTAGCAGGAGATCAAGTCTCACCGGAGCAAGTCAAGAGCAATCTCACTTACACCGCCAAAAGTCTAATTGATGCTCAACCGGCAATGGCTCCGCTCTTCCACCTTGGCAACGACGTCTTACTGGCAATTGAAAATGCCCAGACAGTAGAAGAAATTCGCAACCGCTGCGATACCGCCTTGGCCAAATTTGAAAAGATGCTTTGTGCCAGCGCTTCAACCATCGCCGATATTGCCTACGACTTAATTGATCCGGGCGAACTGATTTTTGCCTACTCATTTAGTTCTACAGTAGTGAGCGCCCTTCTCAATGCCAGAGCTAGGGGCCGCTTCTTTAGAGTAGTATGCACAGAAGCCAGACCAAGCATGGAAGGGCGCAAGCTCGCTTCTCGACTGGCATCTGGCGGCATCGAAGTAATTCATACTTTCGATAACGCCATGGGTCTTGTACTAGGCAATTGCAGTGCGGCCTTCATGGGCTGCGACTGTATCGCTAGGCCTGGTGTAGTCAATAAAGTCGGTTCATGGATGCTAGCAGTAGCCTGTCGTGAATTAAACGTGCCTCTGTATGCCCTTTCAGGTACCGAAAAATTTGTTACTGATGAACGTCTCTTTGAATTTGAAAAGCATGAAAGACCAGGTGTTGAAGTTTGGGACAACACGCCAAAGGGCGTGGCTGTTCTCAACCAACAATTTGACTTAGTGCCTTTCAATCTTCTTACTGGGCTAGTTACAGAAAAAGGCATTCTCAAAGAATCAGATATTGAACCATATGTCTCTAATTTTTCTATACACCGCTCACTTACGCTAGCTTCAATCTAGCTATATTTGAGAAATAGACTTTGCAATTTCATTCAGAGCATTGGGCGGCCTTTCTCGTATTCTGGGCCACCGTTCTGCTGTGCATGCTCGCTTTGCACTACGATTTTGTCAAAGACGGCAAGAAAATTGGGCGCTACATCTTCTCGCTATTCTATTTTGCCATCGGCATAGTGGCCGCTGCTCTCTTTGGATTTTTTCTCACAGCCCAACCATTTGAGCTAATAAACCTACTGGCCATGGGTGTCTTCATTGCTGGCCCGATGTTTTTAATAATGGCTCAAGCAGCCGCTAGAAAAAACGACCTAATTAAGACCGCTAACACGTTGCTAGCCATGGCACTGCTTGTGGTGGCAATATTAATTGATACCTTTGTTATTGAACCGCACTGGCTAGAAGTGACCCGGGTCAAACTATCTAGCAGCAAAATTACAAAAGCGATAAAGATAGCCGTTCTCTCTGACTTGCAGACAGATCAAATAGGCGAGTACGAGAAGGACGCAGTGGCTCGGGTGATGCAAGAAAAGCCCGATTTGATTCTTTTGCCCGGTGACTATATTCAATGTCTGACTTGGCCAGAGCAAGTTAAATGGCAGGGCGAGCTAACCAAACTACTCAAAGCCACTAAGTTTTCAGCCCCGCTAGGTGTTTATGCCGTACAAGGCAATGTCGAAGTAGACGGTTGGCCATCAATATTTAAGGGCTTGCCGATAACCGCCATGCCCGATAGCAAGACCATAAATACAGGAGAGCTGGCCATTACCGGCCTGAGCTTCGCCGACTCGTTCAATCAATCGGTAAAAATTGCAGCAACCAAGCCGTATCACATAGTTATGGGTCATGGTCCCGATTTTGCCCTGGCCAAACCAGACGCTGATCTTTTAGTTGCCGGACACACTCATGGCGGCCAGGTTCAACTGCCCATATTTGGACCGCCAATAACTTTATGCCAGGTGCCACGCCATTGGGCCCAAGGCACAAAAGAGCAAGAAGCTGTCGAAACCAAGCCTGGAACGACCCTAATTTTGTCACGTGGAGTGGGCATGGAAAGATGCTACGCACCAAGAATGCGCTTTCTCTGTCGGCCACAACTTATTTTTATTGACCTGACACCAAAAATCTAAAGTTATGGATAGAGCCCGCGCAGACGTCTAGCTTCAACAATGCGCTCAACAGCAATACTCATAGCAGACATGCGCAAAGTCAATTTCTTCTCTTCGGCAACGTCGAATACTCTGGTACAAACGTTGTTAACCAGTCCCTCAAGGCGCTGATAGACCTCTTCTTCGGTCCAGAGCAAACGCATTAAACCTTGCACCCATTCAAAGTAACCAACAGTTACTCCGGCGGCATTAGCAAGAATATCAGGCATAACAACTACGCCCTTACCGTCAAGTACGTCATCGGCATTAGGGGTAGTTGGTGAATTGGCACCTTCCACTACAACTTTGCATTTCAAACGATCTGCGTTGCCAGCATGAATCTGACTTGATACTGCACACGGTGCCAAAATATCGCACTCTAGCTCAAGTAGCTCTTCATTGCTAACTTTGTCAGCGTGAGGATACTCATACATAGCACCATTCTTGTCGATGAATGCCATGAGGTCTTCAACGTCAAAGCCTTTAGCATTTGAAAGACCACCAAAGGCGTCCGATACTCCCACGATTTTGAACCCAGCCTTGCTCAAGTTACGAGCAACTGATGAACCAACATGACCCAAGCCTTGAATTACCACAGCTGGTGCATCGCCTTTGAGCTTGGCAAAGGTGGCCGCCCGCCTAGCCGCTAGAGCCACGCCATAACCAGTTGACTGCAAAACGCCTAGTGAGCCGCCCAAATATTGGGGCTTGCCAGTAACAATAGAAGGAACGGTAAAGCCTTTATTGACTGAATAAGTGTCCATGATCCAGGCCATGGTCTGCTCATCAGTATTCAGGTCAGGCCCAGCAATGTCTTGGGTCGGCCCAATCATCTCGAGAATTTCAGAAGTATAACGGCGAGTAATGCGCTCAAGCTCACCTTTAGAAAGAGTGTTTGGGTCCATCCTGATGCCACCATGAGCGCCGCCAAAAGGCAGGTTCATCAGGGAGCATTTCCAGGTCATAAGCATGGCCATAGAAGCCACTTCACCAAGGGTAACTTCAGAGTGATAGCGCAAGCCACCTTTACCGGGTCCTAGGGCCAAGTCATGGTGAACGCGATAACCCATAAAGGTTCGCACTGAACCATCGTCCATACGCGCCGGCACAACCACAGATAAAGAACGCTTAGGGTGACGCATTGGCTCAATAACATTGTTGTCGAGTTTCATATGCTGAGCGACCTTGTCAAGGCGCTTCTGGGCATTTATGAAGTCCGGGGTTTCCCATTCATTCGTCACTGCGCTGCCAAATCCTTTGCTTTCTTTGCTGTCTGTAGCAATTGCCATAATGCTCCCTCTCAGGTAGTGGGGTAATTGTAGCCCCATTTACTTCTCTTTACAGAATAGGCTGATTTTGAATTAACTTAGTGCGGCCATTGCCAATTGCTTGATTTCTTCGGAGCGACTTCTCACCACGGCTATTAGCTTGTCAGCCTGGCCACGAGTATCACTAACAAATTCTTGCTCGGCGCTGGATTGACCGAAGTCGCGCAGATTAATCAGAACATTGTAGTAGGCTCCCTCTGCTGCTGCGGCAGCCACAAGCGCGGCCACGGCGCCATCAGACAAAGAGCTAGGGTTGCCGTGTTCAACTACACGAGCAGCCAATTCAAGCAATACTGGCGCGCCCTGCAATACTGACAGCGGAGTTAAAGTTGCCGCTTTGCTAGCCTCTAAGATGGCAGCATCGCGCAGAGCTTTTTCACCCTCACTACCTTTGGCCATGCGCCGAGCATCAAGAATGCGGTTAAAAGCCAGCATGTCGTCATCAACAGTTTGAAGCAGCCATTGCTTGAGGCGCTGAGCATCGCGGCCCACACCTTCCATCATTGCTTTCTTCTCTTCAAAACCTTTCTTGTCAAAAGTGAGGTTGGCCACCATAGCGCTGAGGGCGGCCGAAAGTGAACCACAGAGAGCAGCAACACTGCCCCCACCCGGTGCTGGCGAATCACTAGCCAACTCATCGACAAACTTAGTCAGAGTCATATCGCGCAAGAACTTGCCTTCGGGGGCAACGCGATATTCAATAATTTTCTCTTTGGCCACAAAGGGCGAGAGTTCGGCTAGACCTAATGACTGAATAGCACATTCGACAATTTCGCCTTCACTGACACCGGTAGACCGACCTTGTTTGCGCAGATAGTGCTGACCTGCTTCAAGCATTGGCGCCAAAGGCACCAAGCCGACAATCTCACTGCCCGTCACCCTCAGGCCCAATAGTTCGGCCTGGCGAACCACTTCATCGAAGGCCTGATGCAAAGAAGTAACTTCAAAATTTGTCAAGTTGATAGAGACTTGTGCCCGCTGATATTCATCGACATACCAACCGACCGCCCGTACTTCTTTAAGGGTACCGGGCACCTTAACGGTGTTACCGCTGGCATCTTTCTCAATTTCGCCTTTGGCATTGCGCTTGGCACGGCCAGCTTCTCTTATATTGAAGGCAATTTCGTTGGCCAGCTTTTTAGAGCGAGTATTGAGGTTAACGTTATAGGCAATGAGAAATTGTCTAGCACCAATAACGGTGGCACCGCTAGCAGCATTAAAAGCCGATGGTCCAAAATCAGGTCTAAAACCACTGTCTTTCATTTTCTCGTTGAGGGCTTCGTATTCACCCTGGCGAATATCAGCTAAACTGCGCCTCTCCGCTTTCTTAGCGGCCTCGCCATATAGATAAATAGGAATGCCGAGATCGCGACCGACTCTTTCGCCCAAGGTGTTGGCTAACTGCACACATTGCTCCATAGTGATGCCACTAACTGGAACAAAGGGGCAGACATCAGTGGCACCCATGCGCGGATGCTCACCTTGATGCTTGCGCATATCAATTAATTGCGAGGCCTTAGAAATGGCTTGATATGCCGCTTCAACCACCTGCTCTGGCTGTCCGACAAAAGTAACCACGGTGCGGTTAGTGCTATAACCCGGGTCAACATCGAGAAGACTGACTCCGCTAACTGCACGAATAGCATCGGCAATGGCATCAATTACTTTTTCGTTTCGGCCTTCCGAAAAGTTGGGCACACATTCTACGAGCTGCATTGATCCTCCAATTTAAACTACAGTTTTTTAGAGATGCGCTTTTTCATAAAAGCAGCACCATAAGTGTGTTTGAGCGTAAAGAACAGCATTAGCACAGAAATAGCAATCCAAACCAGAACCCAAAATGCCGGAAGAGTAAAAGGTATCAATTTAGCCATTAGTGTGGCATCACTGTACCCTCCACCAGCCAATCCCAACGAATGAGGGAACAATGACCACGTTAACGCAAGCGAACTAAGCGCAGTTTGCACGGCTAAGAAAAGCACGACCAAATTAGCCCAAGCAGCTTGCAATTTCTTTCCTAAATAAATGCAAAAGGCTCCCATTCCGAGGCCCCACAGCAAGCTACCGATACTCTCAAAAAAATGCGCACTAAATAGACCTGGAGCCATAAAAATCACTGAACTGGCAATCATAGCTACTCCCAAGCCAGACAGCAAAGACTTTGAAAGTCGAGGATACTGACCGAGGTAAATTAGAAGGCAACCAAACAATGTAGTACCAACATAGCCAGCTTGTACGCTAAAAAATCGCCAACCTCCACTAGTACCAGTGAGACCGCCATGACCCTGCCCATCGCTAACCACAGTCATGAAATTAACATGGCCACCTGTGAGAATAGTAACAATGGCGTGCCCCATTTCGTGCACCATGGTGACAGATTGGCTGACTGGTGTGAGCAAAAAATGAATGCCAGGCACATTGCTCAAAAACACACTAAAGAACACAAGCAACCAAAAAACAGTCATATTCCATCTAGGATTGTGCATAAAGCTAAGTTGACTAATAGAGTCGCCAGCAATGAGGCCACTAGCTTTGGCAGGCACCACTGGCAATGGCAAGCTAGAAGCTGGTGAATCAGTAAATTTCGGGGTCGCCGAAACTTCGTTCTCAAGACGTGCTAACTTCTCTTCAACAGTTTCAGAAACCTTGAGCTTTGGCTGTGGCTTCTTAAAGCCAAACGCTTGACCACTGGTCTTTTTATGTGGCTTTTCTTCAGGCTTTTCTTCAAAAGGTTTGGCTGGCATCAGAAATGTATTTCCGAAATAGACGGGCAGCTAGCTGATAGACTTGCTGATCATAGCTTAAACGATGTGAGTGATGCCGTTCAGTTTTAGTACGGAATTAAACGTACTGATAGCCATCTCCCTTTTGTGCTGGAGCACTTGGGGACTTTTTGACAAAAAAGCACTAGAAGGCGCCGGCCACCTAGACGTCTTGCTGTTTCAGCACATCTACTATTTGCTCGAAGTGCCAGTTGGCTGGCTAATTCTCAACCTACTCTACCAAGGCGGATGGACAGTCGCACCGGCCGTCTGGCTCTGGACCGCCCTGGGTTCGCTATCATCATCAGGCGGAATGCTCTTTTATCTAGTAGCCATGGCCAAGGCTGAGGCTAGTTTCGTCTTAGGCATAACAGCAGCCTACCCACTTATAGTTCAGGTTTTGGCTCATCTGTTCTTACACGAAGCCCTTGTGCCAGAGCGCATGCTCGGGTCGCTACTTGTTGGCATCGGTGTCGCTCTGGTGGGCTCGTCAGCCGGCCACAAGGCAACAAGCGCGAATAAACACGGTCTAGTCTTGCTCATGTGCCTACTGGCCACTCTGCTCTGGGGAATAACTGGGCTATTTGACAAAAAAGCACTAGAGCTCGACGTACCATTTAAAATTTACTATGCCAGGTGTGTTTGGGATGCCGCTATTCTGGCGGTGATGCTGCTGGTTTTCAGGCTTATAAACTACAAAGTCGCCTATAGAAGCGCGAAAGCCTGGAAATATTCAGGTTTTTCATCAATTTGCCTGTCCCTTGGCACCCTCAGCTACATGTTTGCCATGACCATGGCAACGGCCTCGTATGTAATTGTCATTACAGGCTGCTACCCACTCTTGATGTACCTAGGAGCGGTCATATTTCTCAAAGAGAAATTGAGCAAGATGCGCCTAGCTGGGGTCGTGCTCATTGTGGCCGGTGGATTAATGGTGCAAAACACCCAGGCACTTTAAGTAAGTAAGCTTGAATTATGTGGGCATATATCTGGCAGACTAATTATTTGCATTTGAATTCGAGAGGACCATAATGAGCGACGATTTCCGCAAGTTTCGCACGGAAGAGGACCTAAAAGAAAAGATTTTATCGTCGGTCAGCCAGGCATTTACTGGTGAAGAAACAAACCGCTGGATGGTAGCCCTGCAAGAAGAATCCGCTGGCAAAGCAGAAGAACCTGTGGTCACTGGCTCAAGCGATAATAAGCTCAACGAAAATATGGCCTCGGTGGTAGACCGGCTCTTCGACAACTTTAAGCGATACGCTTTTGAATTCAATCGCTCGTTAGAACACCGCGAGCACGTTGTCAACTGCGAAAGACCCTCAAGCATGCGCAGCCAGGCCGACTATAGCGATATGGGCGGCCAACCTATTCGCTTCTGTATCGGCCACATTTCATCGCGAGACTGGGCACTACTTGTGCAAGCCGAAGAAAATCGAGTACGGGCCTTTATTACACCCATTAAGTTTTTAGTTGGCTTCAGGCCTGACCAGAGCGATTTTGAACCTTACGTTGAGCTGCTCTTGGTCAGAGACAGAGTCGGCAATTCGCGCCAGATGATCTGGACCATAGATGGCCAGGCCCTAGCTCTAGAGAGTATTCCAGCACTATCGCGCCGCTTCTTTGGCCAATTAGTTAAGGTCACTCGCGGCGAAGCCAGTAGCACTGAGCGCTTTGTCTTCGACCCCAACGATCTAAGCACCTTGCAGCCGGAAGTTGTGGTTGAACGCTCTTACGAACCTGATGACCAAGCAATGTTTTTCAGCGAGAAGCCAAGACCAAGCGAATTAGTGAGAAAAGCAGTGGCTGATCGCCCCGGTCATACATTAGCCCAGTTGGCCAATGTCGGCCAAGGGCAAGGCATAATGCCCCAAAGCGGGCCAAATGCGTCTATACATGCCGCTAAATCCGCTGACACAGACTTGCTTGGACAGACCCAGGCTGAACGCAGCAATTCGCCCAGTCATGCAGCTGGTCATGCAAATAGCCAGGCAGTAGGTATCTCAAGCAATTCGGCCAATCAATTTGCTAGTCCAGCGGCAGCTCCAAGACAACTGTCAATTTCGCCTTTGCCTCCGCCTAGCCCTAACTCAAATAGTAATACTAGTAGTCAGCGGGAAGAATTAGCAGAAGAGCCTATACCCACAACGGCGCAGCGGGAAGAATTGAGTTTTTTCAGCAAAGCTGTGCAAGAGCCCAAAGAAGAAGCCATCAAGCCAGCAGAGCGTGAAATAATTGGCGAAACTGTAGAGCCAAAAGTCGAAGTTGCCAGAGAACCAATGCCAAAAGAAGCAGCGCCAAAAGAACCAGTGGCAAAAGAACCAGAACCTACTCCCGTACCAAGCAAGCCAGAACCGAAGCAAGAGATTGAAGCGCCGGCTAAAGCAGAGCCAGAGCCAAAACTAGTCGACAAAGTGAGCGCGACTGCTGCGGCCATAGCCAGCCAGGCCACCACTCAAACCTTGAGCAGTGCCGGAGTCAACGGCGAAAAAAGTACCTACCACTTTGTGGCACGACTAGAAGAAGACGAAACACAAAAAATTGATTTAAATACCGACAAAGATATCGCTGAAAACAACCGCCGAGTGGCTCATGCCATTAAAAATTTGTTCGACTCAGTAGACACTTCAATTACCGCCCTAACAACAGTTGGAGTGGATGCCATGAAAGCCGACGATATAGCGGCAGTTAGCTCAATTATGCGTCAAACCAAAACACTCAAAGTACTAAGAGACGGCATAGTGCAATTATCAAAAGACTGGCAAAAGTCACTGGAGAACTGAACCAAAGTGTTCATTACCTTGCACGGCGCAGCCAATGCTGTCACTGGTTCTTGCTACCTAATTGAAACAAATAAAGCCAGACTTCTAGTCGACTGTGGATTATTTCAAGGCTCTAAACGTCTCGACAAATTCAACTTCATTCCGAAATCGATCGTGGCCGAAAAAGTTGAAGCTGTGGTTTTGACCCACGGCCACTTAGATCATTGTGGCCGGCTGCCTCTCTTGGTGAAGGCTGGCTTTAGAGGGCCAATTTATGGAACCTCTGGCACGCTAGATATTGCCCGCTTGATTTTGAGCGATGCGGCAAAAATTCAAGTAGACGATACTAACCGCGAAAATCGCAAAAGAATTAAAGCTGGCCTACCAACAATAAAGCCGCTCTTTGCCATGAAAGACGCCGAGCGAGTCTTCACCCTCTTTTACCCTTTGCCTTACAACAGCGAAACAAAAATAGCCGACGAAATCACCATTAGGCTAGTTGAAGCGGGACATATTATCGGCTCGTCGAGCGTAATCATGACCCAAAAAAGCAAGAACGAACAGCTCAGGCTAGTTTTTTCTGGTGACTTGGGTCAGGCCAATATGCCTATTAACCGCGACCCGGCGGTAATGGGAAAAGCAGATTTAGTATTTCTTGAATCTACCTATGGTGGCCGCGAGCATCCACCGTATGAGCAGTCAGTGCAGCTCATGATCGACTTAATCAAAGAGACCGTAGCAAAAAAAGGCAAGATACTAATTCCAACCTTTGCCGTGGGCCGCACGCAGCAACTGCTCTACCATCTTGCCCAAATGTTTCACTCGGGGGCAGTCGAGCCCTTTCCTATCTATTTGGATAGCCCCATGGCGGCTGCAGCCACTGACATTTATAGCGACCACCTAGATATGATGGACCCCGAGGCTAAAGACCTATTTAGCGAAGGACAGCTGCATAAGCAACTACCAACTCTCAAATATTGTGCAACAGCAGAAGAATCCCAGGCATTGAATGCTATCAGTGGTCCCTGTCTCATTCTTGCAGGAGCTGGCATGTGCGACGCTGGTCGGATTTTGCATCACTTTCGCCATAACTTAGGCATAGCTGAAACACTAGTTCTCATTGTCGGTTTTCAGGCCAAAGACTCAATGGGTAGGCGCCTTTTAGAGGGTGAACCGATTAAGATTTTCGGTGAGACAATCAACGTCAGGGCCAAAATAGCAAATATTCAAGGTTTTAGTGCTCATGCCGGTCAAAGCGACCTCCTCCATTGGGTAGAGCCCATAGCAAAAAGCGGTGCCAGGATAATCTTGACCCATGGCGAAAATCATCAACTACATGAACTCAAAAGCGAGATAAAGACTAGGTTTGGTCTTGAGGCAGAAATTCCATCACATGGTGAAATGCTGATAATTGGCCAAGAGCCAGAACAGACTTAGTGACACCATATACGATACTTAAATCAAAACCATTTTAGAATTTAAAGTATCTGCCGCAAAAGTTTAATCTTCCGAATTGAACTTTAATTGGTTTCAGTTCGTTTTAAAGCACATACGCCCGATTTGACCTTGCGCCCAACTATTACAGTAGAAAAATTGCAGCCCTTACTGCTAAGGCTTGGCTACTGCATTGCCTTATTTTGATAGAGAAACCAATGACCAGTCAAAGTGACAACGCTCAACAAGAGACTCCGCTCAGATTGCTGGCCGCGATCAGTCTGACATTCTTGCTCATCGCCATCGGCCAATATCTCAGCTTTGCTGGCCTTGACAGCAAGCAGCTAGGCTACATCAAGTTAGCCAAATTTAGTGCATCACTAGCTGTCTATGCAGTAACAATGTACTGGTTATTAAAGCAGCTAACTAGCCACCGTCCAATACTGGCATGGGCCGCAATAGGCGCTTGTCTAGGCGGAACATTGGAGCTATCCACCCTAATGATTCAGGCCCTAGAACCAACCTGGCAAAGCACTACACTACTCACCATCGGTCGACTAGCGATTCTCCCGCCCACCTTTTTTATAATTGTGATCTTCAAGCAGCTGTTAAGAGAAAGCCTTCCAAGGCCTCTGCGCAGCGCTCTGCTCTGGGCTACTGGCCTTGCCATTTTCGGCTGCCTACCAGGAGGCTTGATGCTGATTGAGATCAGCCAACATCAATCTAGCTCTGTTCTTGGCCTCTCCAGTGGGCTAAAGCTGGCTCACTTCATCGCTCTACACACCCTGCAGCTGATGCCCATGGCATATTTTCTTATTTCAAAGCAGACAACCAGAATAGACCAGCAAATCAAAGTAATTGATGGCATTGGCCTTGTGTTACTTGCGCTGATAGCCCTACTAACGTTGACTTCTACGACTGAAGGCACTCAGACAATAGCGATAGGGATCCTAATACTATGTGCCACTTTCTTAGCGACCAATCATGCCAAAAAGCTTGGAAGCATAGTACTGCCCCTAGTGGCAACATTCTATTCAGCACAAGCACGCTCAAAAGTAAAAAGATGACGCCTCATCACTGAAGCGTCATCTTTAATATTCGGAGAGGGAGGGATTCGAACCCTCGGTACAGGTTAACCCCGTACGTCTTCTTAGCAGGAAGGTGCTTTCGACCACTCAGCCACCTCTCCAAGAGCACGAATTTTCTGGTCGATTAATCAGCAACTCTTATGATAGCTCACAATCGCCCTGTTGACCAAAAAATGTTGTCACATGTTGTCAGATATTTCCAAGAACCACTAGGTTAACCCAATAGTAGGCAACAGCACTACTAATAATGATGCTGTCGCCCCTGTCCAAGAAGCCGCCGTGACCAGGAATCATATCGCCAGAGTCTTTAATTCCCGCATCGCGCTTCAGCAGCGACTCACAGAGATCACCAAGTTGAGCGGCAACCGAAACCACAGCTCCCATCAAAGGTGCCTGCCAAAGATTGAACTTAAACGGATGACAAGCGAAAAGCACATGGTCCGCTAACAAGGCAATGCTAACCGAAAATATTATGGCTACACAAAATCCACCAATAGCACCCTCTAGGGTCTTTTTCGGGCTAATTTGCGGATAGAGCAAGTGCTTGCCGATCTTCTTGCCAACATAATAAGCAAAAACGTCAGTACCCCAAATAATAAATAGAGTGGCCCACACATAGGCCAAGCCCGGCTGCTGCAAAGGATTGTCAGTAATGGGCATGCCAACAGGAGTTAAATTTCGCAGCAGGACAAGGTGGCAAGGCAGCCAACCGACATAGATAAAGCCCAATATCGTAGAGGCAATATCGGCAATCGTAGCTGGTGGATTATCGTTACGAAACAACAAACGAAAGAACGACAAATAGATGCCAATAGTGAGTAAAAGCGGAAAGTGCTGAATTGAAAAACTATCCGGTACTTTGATGCCAATCATCCATTGAGGAATGTCAGGCAGGGCGGCAACCACAAAAAAGGCAATGATCATGCCCAAGACAATGCGACTAGAGGGGTTGATGCCCTTTTTGCGGGCCATGGCAATAAATTCGCGACCGCCCATAACACAAGCATAGCCAAGCGCCAACGACAAAAAAATGCCGCCGGCCATAATACTGAATACTGCACCGGCAAATAAAAGCCAGCCGAAGAGAAGTCTCATTTTGCGGTTCTAAGAATCAACCAATTACTACTAGCTCTAACGCTCTGAAGCCATTAAACGCGCTGCAAAATATGCAGTCAGTGGAATGGTCAGAACCAATCCTAGACTACCACTAATTGCCGATGCCACTTCAGTTGCAACCAAATCAAGATTTACAAGTTTGGTAGATGGAATTTGACTAATCAACAATAGCAAAGGCAATGCAGAACCGGTGTAGGCCAAAATTAGAGTATTTGTCATGGTGCCCATGATGTCACGGCCGACATTCATACCAGATTCATATAATTCGGCAAATGTACGGTGGCCAATCTTGGCCACCTCAGAAACAGCTGAAGCAATAGAGACGGCCACGTCCATAATCACACCAAGAGCGCCGATGAGCATACCAGCAGCCAGCAAGCCACTATAAAATTTAGGGCTAACTACTAGCAGCGAACCCCGCAAGATTTGTGCTTCTTCCGATGACAAACCAGTCAAAGGCGCATAGACAATCACTAACTGAGCAGCTACCCCGGCGACAATTACCCCACCGATAGTGCCGAGAATGGCAGATAGAGCTTTCTTTGAGAGACCGGCCACGAAATACATAGTGGCTCCCGCCGAAACCAAACAGATACCAACAGCAACCATTAAAGGATTAAAGCCATTGAGGCTCATTGGCAAAAGAACAAAAGCAATCAAGCAAACGCTTATCAAAAGGGCTATTAATGACTTGACACCCTTCTTACCACCAAAGATAACGAAGGCCAAGAGGAACACTATTAGAAGCCAACCAAGGGCTGGAGCCCGATGATAATCAGCTATATTGACTTCACTTCTAGCTACTTCACCACCAGTGGTGACAACCGAAAGTATAACTTCACTGCCCGGCTTGACATTGATATTAAAGACTGGATTATCAGTTATCTCGTTTGGCACGGCCACAGTGGAACCTTTTAGCTTACCTTCCAAAACTTCAACTGAAACGATCTGGCGATTTGAAACCATGCCAACACTCTTAAGCAAATCTTTGTTGAGAGTAGCTTTGCCCACCGAGAGCACTCGACCAACGGCAAACTCTTCTTCGCTAGACTTAGCGTTATTAATAGTAGTTGGCTGAGCTGGTGGCATTATTGATCACTTTTGCGTTGAAAAATATCTAACTGCTTAGCCTCAGCAATAGATGTTTCAGTAAGAATACGCTTAGTCACAGGCTTACCCAAATGTTGATAGGCAAAGGGAGTGGCCATGCGGCCGCGAGAGGTACGCTGTATAAATCCCCTCTGAATTAAGAAGGGCTCGTAAACATCTTCAACGGTTTCAGAGTCTTCACCAATGGTGGCAGCCAAAGTTTCAATACCGACTGGGCCACCATCATAGTGATCAATTAGTATTTCAAGCAAGCGCCTATCTGTTATATCAAGGCCGTGCTTATCAACTTGATATGACTCTAAAGCAGCTTCGGCAACGGCACCATCTATCACTGCGGCACCCTGATACTGACCAAAGTCGCGCACTAAACGCACCAAGCGATTAGCAATACGCGGTGTGCCTCTGGCCCTTGAGGCGATGGCCACAACAGCTTCAATTTCCATCGCTACCGAAAGAATTTTGGCGGTACGCGCTACAATTTTCGTCAACTCAGCTTCGTCATAAAATTCAAGGCGACAGACAAAACCAAAGCGATCGCGCAAAGCATTGGATAGCATGCCAGCCTTGGTGGTGGCACCAATTAAGGTAAAGCGCGGCAATGGCAAGCGCATGGTGCGGGTAGCCTGCCCTTTACCAGTGGTCAAATCAATAACAAAATCTTCAATGGCCGGATAGAGAAGCTCTTCAGCCACACGAGAGAGGCGATGAATTTCGTCAATGAAGAGCACGTCGCCTTCTTCTAATTGATGCACCAAACCAATAATGTCGCGAGGCCGCTCTAAGGATGGCCCAGAAGTCATGTGAATGCGAGCTTGCATTTCATTAGCTATCACCCGCGCCAATGTCGTCTTGCCCAAGCCTGGCGGGCCATAGAACAGAACATGATCGAGAGCTTCACCGCGCGACTTCGCCGCCGAAATAGACATATTCATCATGCCCTTCAAGCGGGTCTGACCGATATACTCTTGCAAGCTCTCAGGACGAACAGCTTGGTCTGATTTTTGGTCAGCAGTGTTTTCTTGACCAGAAAGTAACGAAGAGCGACGATTTCGGTTTACGTTAACTTCTTCTATAGTTTCTGAGTTTTTCTGCCCAGAACTAGGAGAAGCTGAAACTTTACTCTTCGCCTTTGGGGACGATACTGGCTTTGCTTCTGGCTGAGGCTCGCCTTGAGCCTGACCGCTAGTCTTTATAATGGTCATTAATCCAAGTTACTCGCGCTCTTTAAGGTAGGTAATCAGGAGGATGATGAGAAGTAATCAAGGTGTTTGTCTAGCCAAGTTGATTATGATTATCTGGCACTTCCAATTTCAGAAAATATGCCAGGGATATACTTGCGATGAATACCATTCAAACTGCAGCATCTAGTTCAGCGACGGGGACACTACCCCCTGTAAATTCTGACCAGTCCAGTCTAAGTCAAAATCAGTCAGTTGTCGCTAACACTAAGATTGTCGCCGATCCTCTGACCTACGAGAAGTCAATTTATAAGAAATCAATGCCGCTTCACATGGGCGTTGGTCCAGTTCCTGAAATTTCAGTGGTTGTACCTGTATATAACGAAGAAGAGAATGTCGAGCTGCTTTACCAGAAGTTAGTAAGCGCTCTAGACCAACTAGGACGCACCTGGGAAGCAATTCTTATTGATGACGGCTCGAAAGACCAGTCGTACAACAAACTCAAGGCAATTTCAGCTGGCGATATCCGTATTAAAGTTGTCCGTTTTGTCCGCAACTTTGGCCAAACCGCAGCTCTGGCAGCAGGAATTGATCATGCCTTAGGCGATGTAATTATCCCGATGGATGCCGACTTGCAGAATGATCCAGCCGACATCATTCGCCTGCTCGACAAGCTCGACGAAGGCTATGACGTCGTTAGCGGCTGGCGCAAAGAACGCAAAGACGAATTATTCTTGCGCCTCATTCCTTCGTGGACTGCAAACAAAATTATCTCGTCTATATCTGGCGTGCGTTTACACGACTATGGTTGCTCGCTCAAGGCTTACCGCAAAGAAGTCATCAAAGACGTCAGACTCTATGGTGAGATGCACCGCTTTGTACCTATTTATGCCACATGGCTTGGGGCGAGGGTGGCTGAAATTCCAGTTAACCACTATGCCCGCCAATTTGGCCAGTCAAAATATGGCATTTCCCGTACTTTCAAAGTTGTCCTAGACTTGATCACTGTTAAGTTTATGGCCAAATATTTCACCAAGCCAATCTATGTATTTGGCACAGCTGGTTTAGCTTCGTGGATTTTATCAACACTGATTTTCGCCTGGATGGTGGTACTGAAATACGGCTACCATACTTCATTCATCGAGACACCACTACCGGTGCTGGTGGCGGTATTCTTCTTAATGGGCATGCAACTTTTATTGATGGGATTGCAGGCTGAAATAATGATGCGCACGTATCACGAATCACAAGGTAAACGCATCTACAAAGTGAAGAGCACTCTCAACGTCGATGCTGAACTAGAATAGAAATTGAACTAGAAAAAGAAACTCAATAGCGACGCTTCATCTCCCAATTATATGCACTCTCAACTGTCTGTTTGAGGTCGAATTGGGGCTGCCAGCTCAGTACTTTCGCTGCTTTACTATAATCAGCAACTAGTGCAGGGGGGTCACCCGGGCGTCTATCTACCAAGTCAAATGGCACGGTTTTTCCGGTGACCGACTCGACCGCGGCAATAACTTCATTAACTGACGCACCGTGAGCCGTACCCAAATTAAGAGCTAGACCCAACTTATTAGACTCTTCCATATCGCCACAAAAGTTTTCATTATCGAGAAGTTTTAGAGCTAAGCAGTGCGCCTCGGCCAGATCGTTGACATGAATATAATCGCGCACGCAGGTACCATCAGCTGTTTCATAATCATTGCCAAAAACTTTGAGGCGATTATTCTTAGAATCAAGATTCAAAGCAGCTGAGATCGCTAGTGGAATCAAATGTGATTCGGGTTCGTGACTTTCGCCGATTTCTTGACCGTCAGCTGGATTCGGGTCGGCCCCAGCGGCATTGAAATAGCGTAGACAAACATACTTGATCTGCACCGACAAAGCCAAAGCACGCAGAGCCTCTTCAATCATAAGCTTAGTGCTGCCATAAGTGTTTATCGGCTTCTGCGGGTGCTTCTCATCGATTGGCACGTAACATGGATTGCCGTAAGTAGCGCAGGTAGAGGAAAAAACCACCTTTTTTACTTGAGCTTGCTGCATAGACCGAAGAAATCGCAGAGTTTCACAGACATTGTTTTCAAAATACTTGAACGGTTTTGTCTGCGATTCACCCACATAAGCATTGGCGGCGAAGTGGACCACCGCATCAATTTGATGGCTAGCAAAAATCTTGTCGACAGCCACAGGGTCGCCTATAGCAGCATTGTAGAAATGTATTCGCTTACTACTACTGCTATCTAAAGAAAGGGCATTACCCAAGCTAAGATTATCGACTGCAACCAAGTCAAACTCAGGATTTTGCCTGAGATAGTATCGAACAAAATGAGAGCCAATATAGCCTGCGGCCCCGGTCACCAATATCATCTGCTTCTCCGTCTCTTGCCTTGGCACAACCTAAAAGAGGACAAAATTCTAACAGCTCTGGCAAAACAGAGTAATATTGTAAGTGTTAGGTAACCCCTTAAACAGTAAGAATCAGCAAGATTGTGAATGAGACTAAAGCGCATAGCTTGACAGATACTGCCAAGCTCGAAGTTGGTCAACATGATGTTTTCCCAAACAGCAAGGCCTTCGTCGGCTGGCTAACCATTGGCATTGTTGGATTTGCTAGTCTATTTTTAGCCCTGACATCGGTCCATATATTTAGCCCCGGTTTGCAAGTCACCGATGTTTCAGACCGCGACCTCTATGCCCCAGAAGCCATATCAGTTATTGATCGCAGTGAAACAGAAAAGGCCATAGCAATTGCCAAGCAAACTGTATACCCTGTCTTTCAAGTTGATCTTGGCCAAGACCAAGCCTCAGTTGAGGCCGTCAGAGCTACCCTCGCTCGAATTGCACAATACCAAGCGGCAGGACTAGTCCCCGTCGGACCAGCCCTACTGACAAAGTCAAAAAGCAACAAGCGCAGCAGCAAAAAAGCCAGCTCGACAGTAGAAAGCACAAGTGCAGCACCAAATGCTGCAATAATCCTAGATATGCTCTTAAGTGCTGATGAAGTTTTCGCTGGTCAAGTAGAAGCATTCCCCCCGCTACGCTCAGATTTAATCGCTCGCAGAACTACTATTTCTACTCTGCGTCGCATCACTCCGAACTTAGACAAAGCGGAACTATTAGCAGCCTTATCAGTGCAACCGAATGACTTTCACGCTTATGAAAAAGCAATTATGACCAGCGCCCAGCGCATAACCAGCAAATTCAAGCGTTTCCCTGTCTCTGACAAAAAAGCTTGGGTCGATATGGCCGAAGAGTTTCTACCAGACTCTATGCCCTCGGCGCTAAAGAATGTTTCAGCCTCAATATTGGCCAGAAATTTAGAGCCCAATCTTGTTATTGACCACAAATCGACCCAGAGCAAAGCTGAAGAAGTTGTCAAATCGATCAAACCAGTTATGCGCAACGTTGCCGAAGGAGAACTTTTAGTACCCCGCGGTGCCATGATCACCAGCGACAAACTAGACATTCTGCAAGCTCTCGGTATTACCCATGTTAATCGCTGGCCCTTCATCTTCAGCATTGGTATATCTTTGATTGCCGCTCTCACCCTGGTGGCACTATTCCTTTATACCTATGAGCCAGAACATTTTTTCTCTACTAGTTCAATTGGCTTGATGTTTACTGTAGCGGTGGTGGCCTGCGCCATGGCTTCAATCATTGGTAAAACCTATCCACAATTTGTTCCAATTCCAGCTGCGGCACTAATTCTGACCATCTTCTTTGGACCCCGTGTGGCGATCGTATGGACTGTACCAATGATCATGCTTATCGCCGTTGATCGCTTAGTTGATATGCGTAATATTTTCGCCCATTGCCTGGCTTCAGCTGCTGCTATCTGGACATATTCAAGGCAACGCAATGCCGTAATCAGCACAGGGCTTGCTGTTGCCGCTGGCCAAGTGGCCGGAGACTTGACAGTTAGTGCCTTCAATATGTCTATCACCTCATGGTCAATGTTGGGACGCCAGGCCGGTATAGACTTCCTTGGTGGCATCTCCTCGTCTATATTAGCGATCGGCAGCCTGCCTTACTTAGAGAATATTTTTGGTTTAATCACACCCTACCGACTAGCTGAATTGACAGACGCTAATCAGCCCTTGTTGCGCCGCTTAGAAGAAAACGCACCAGGCACTTATCAACACAGCCTAGCCGTAGCAAACCTAGCCGAGGCTGGCGCCAAAGCGATTTCAGCTGACCCTAACATGGCAAGAGCAGGCGCTCTCTATCACGACATCGGCAAGATGGTGCGTCCTAAGTTTTTCATCGAAAACCAGTTAGGTGCCACCAACCCCCATGATTCGATGACGCCAGAAGAGAGCCGGGCGCGAGTCTTGGCCCATGTCACCGATGGTATTGCCTTAGCACAAAAATATGCCTTGCCCAAAGCCATTCAAGACTTTATACCAATGCACCAGGGCACAACCTTGATGGCCTATTTCTATCATAAAGCTTGTTTGCGAGACGGCACCGACAAAGTCGACGCCGAATTCTACCGTTACCCAGGACCAAAGCCAGACACAAAAGAAACAGCAATCGTTATGTTAGCTGATGTCTCAGAGGCTGTTACTCACAGTATGCAAAATCCGACAAACGAAGAGGTAGAAATTGCTCTTGATAAAGTTTTTCAAAATCGTTGGGACGATGGACAACTAGCCGATTCCAACCTGACTTATGAAGAGATGCAAAAAGTAAAAGCAGGTTTCTGTCGAGTATGGCGAACACTACACCACGAAAGGCTTAAATACCCGGCCACCACCACCGGCAAAATGCCAATGGCACCAGATGTGGTGAACCAAGATACGCCTGTAGATTCACCACCGATAGATTGCTGTTCCAGTTAATTAGTCTTCGCGCAGTCTCGTTCTCTTTTTCCAGCCAAGGCGAAAAATGGCTTCATCAACGGCTAGCGGAGCGCTGCAAGCCATATCGAGAGCGAGCAATGCTTGCTCTTCAGTCAACAATTCTTCTTCAAGCAAATAGACCAGCCTGAGGCTAGAATAAATGGCATGCTGCTCGACAATATTGGTCTCAACTAAGGCACGACAAACTTCAATCGATTGATTGTAATGTACATCTACGCGTTCAAGAATTTCAGACGGAAGCTTAGCAATATCAATTGAATAAGAGCCTGTCTCATTCAACAGCTCTAGCATTTTTTTAGATGGATTGAGGAGAATACGACTAACAGAAGCCTCAGCTAGGGCGCGAAGAAAACTGTAACCAAATTCTTTCATCCGCACAAAACAATCTACGGCAAGCGCGGTAGTGAGCATACCGTTATCAATCATCTCTTGCAGCTCAACAGTGGCAGTTATGAATATTGCATCAATACCAAAAACCTCATGCATGCAGAGACCTGCCGGTCGGCCTGTAGCCAGCGACTTTTGCAAAGACTCAAGTAATTGTAAATCGCCAATCAATTCTGCCTCAAATAAGAGTTCGCCAATTCTCGGCGAATTTCGCAACATCGACTTTTTAAAGCCAATATTGCAAGGCAGCTTTGCCAAGTTTTTCTCACGTTGGTTAGCTTGAGCTATTGCATTGACACACTCTTCGCGCGTAATAGAGCCACGTCTAATTAGCTGTTGACCAAGCAAAGCTGTCTCAAGTATTTGCTGCGAAATAATAGAACGGTAACAAAGAATATGACCCAGTGGCAAACCTGTGCGGTGATTTACCTCAAGGGCATTCTCTAAAATAGGTAAATCGACCACTTGGGCATCAAGTACAAGCTGACCTAGCTTGTTACTAAGGTGATCTTCTGGTTGCACCACACCAGAGCGTTCAAAGGCCTCACTCAAAGGCAGTGCATCTTTGTAAGCCAAGCTAAGTACTTTCACGGCCAAGTCAAGGGGCAGCTGCCTTTCATTAACCAAAGCCTGAACATCAAGGGCGCAACGCAGCTGTGCCTCAGTTATGTATCCAGAAAGAGTGAGTACTTTTCCAAGGGGCAGACCTTTCTCTTCAAAGTTACGCAAAGCTGTCTGAATAAACTCTGATGAGACCAGCCCAGAGAACATTAAGAGATCGCCAATGCGCACGTGGCCAGTAGCTTCAATTACCTGGCTATCGCGAGCTTCCGCACGCTCAGAAGCGACAGCAGCAAGCCGAGTCGCCGTGGCATTAGCAAGGCGCAAGCGCTTACTCTCCTGGCCCTTAGCATCCAGACTGGATTTATCTTCTTGAGAACCGCTATCCATTGGCACCACTAGTCAAAACTGAAAAAGCTAAGAGCCGATTTGCCATATTCTCGGTAATCGACCTTAACTAGGCTAGCATCTTGTACTTCAATGAGATTGTCTACTTCTATAAGATCGTCTCGGTTGTGTTCGATTATCACCAGGCTGTCTGGCGCTAGTAGCTTATATTCCACCACCCCAGTCAAAATTTGCTTGCCGTAGCCCTTTTTATAGGGCGGATCAGCAAAAACAATGTCGTACTTTGCGCCAGCCACGGCGATATGGGGCCAGGCACGCCTCACATCACTGATAACTACGTCGGCCTCAGCCGGAACCTTAAAAATCACGCTAGATTTCTTGATACTGGTTGCTTGCGCTTTATTTTCCTCAACAAACGTTACACCCCGGGCCCCGCGACTTAGAGCTTCGAAGCCCATCAGGCCAGAGCCTGCAAACAAGTCGAGGAAGAGGGCGCCATCAATACGTGAGCCTAAAATGTTAAAAAAAGCCTGCCGCACTTTAGAAGACGTGGGACGCACGTCTAGACCGTCAGGACAGGCCACAGACCTGCCTCGCAACTGACCACCGGTAATTCTCAAATGCATGCCTCACGGGGTCCACATGATAACATGTGCTTCGAGACCTAGAATACATAAGATAACTAGTGTATCCGGCCTCTTCTTATCGAACCCTTAAAAGTGAGGCCCAAATGAGCGCACGGCGAATAGCTCGTGAACTGGCAATTATAGTAATGCCCCAGCTCCCGAAGAACATGGAGAAGTTGGCTAAAGTTGAGATCACTGAGCTAGTAGATAGAGCAATCCACATGCTGGTGGACTATGCCAAACAGAATCTTCAAGACGTTAATGCCATGGTGCTCAAGGCCTCTAATCAACTAGATAGTCTTGAAATAGATAACTCTAATACAACAGAGCTGACCTCTGTGCCAATGACTACCGGACAAATTAGAGATCAATTGAGCACACTTGAGGTCTCAATTAACATGATTTCAGAGGCCCTAGACATTCCTGAAATGGCTTTATCAGCCAGTAGTACACTGTTCAAAACCAATTGTAAGAAATGCGGCCACGCGGGCGAAGTCTTAGTAGAGCGCCCGTATAAAGATGATGTAAGAGAATTTGTCTTTCGTCTAGTAGAAACCTACATCGAAAACCGCGAAATCATCGACGAATATATCAAGCGCGCCCGCACCCAATGGCGCATGGAACGCATGGTTTCTATTGATAGAGACATACTGAGACTGGCCTGTGCAGAGGCTTTCTATATGGCCGACATTCCGGTCAACGTGGCTATTTCTGAAGCAGTTGAATTATCCCACCGATTTGCTGACGAAAAAGCAGCCAAATTTATCAACGGTGTACTTGCTGACCTCGCAGAAGAAGCTGAAGCCGTAAGACGTTCAGCAAGAAGGCGTGCGTATGCAGAAAAATCGAGTGGCAGCGAAGAAGCACCCGAGCAATAGATCAATAATTCAATAATTTTTGTCACCCTAAAAAAAGGCAGAACGAATATGAGTGAAGACAGCCAACGCAAAGGCTTTTGGGGCACAACTCTAAACAAACTCAAATCTGTATTAGCCAAAACCAAAGAACAAGTAAGCGAAGAAGCTCTCCAAGAGCAAGATTCACTCGCGCCCAATCAAACTATTCCTGTTGCCGCCAAAGATGTTGCAGCTACAGCTGATGCAGATCCAGCACCAACAGCAGCCCAGCCTCAAGCACTCCCTGTACCAAGCACGGCAACAGCAGTTCAAAGCAAAAGCCACCGTGCAGTTGACGAAGACTATATCGAGAGCCTAGAAGAAAGACTTATCAAGGCCGACCTCGGCTTGGCCACAGTTGAACCGCTTGTGCAAAGCTTGCGCAAAGAATCCCGCGGTAAAAACTGGACTAGCGAAAACGTTGATATCTTCTTACAGAGAGAATTTAGCAGCCTACTTAATCAGACATCTCATGCTGGTCTAAGCTTTAAGGCGGGGGTTCCCAATATATACTTGATTGTCGGTGTCAATGGTGTGGGTAAAACCACCAGTATCGGCAAGCTCGCTTTTCGCTTCAAAAGCGAAGGGAAGAAAGTCTTACTAGCAGCTGGCGACACATTTAGAGCGGCAGCAGAATCGCAATTAGAAATATGGTCACAACGAGCCGGAGTTGACATTGTCAGACTAGCCGATGGCGCTGACCCTGGTGCCGTCGTCTACCAAGCGCTACAGAAAGCCAGAGCCGATCAATACGATGTAGTGCTGGTTGATACAGCTGGCCGCCTTCACAACAAAACCAACTTGATGGCTGAGTTGAAAAAAATTCGCTCAGTCGTAGAGAAAAATGCGGAAGGAATGAACGTCGAATCGCTCTTAGTTCTAGATGCTTCAACCGGTCAAAACGGGCTACAGCAGGCTAAAGTGTTTTCTGAAGTTTGCGGTCTAACAGGAGTTATCTTAACCAAACTAGATGGCACCGCTAAAGGTGGCGTTGTCTTCGCCATTGCTAAAGAGTTAAAGATACCAGTAAAGCTCATTGGCTTAGGCGAAAAAATGGAAGATTTGCGCGACTTCGACGCAGCAATGTTTGTTCAGGCTCTTTTCTAAAAGGTTTTGTAGGCCCTTTTGCTGTAACAACAATCCACCCCCCTTGACAGCGACGACTCTGCTTGCTGTCGAATTAATTCACACGCAGCGCCAATAGCGATCAAGAGAGTGTCAGGCCCTATATAATTTGGCCTAACATAATAGATTTCGCCATGGCTCCCTCGAGCGCGGCCACGCTTACGTTGAAAGAAGCCACCGCGCCGAAGGCAATGATTGCAAGGTTGTTTGGTCAACCACAAAAAAATTATGTCGAATTCGGCGACATACCCCAGGTAAGCAACTGGAGATAGCCGTACTTAACTAACTGAGGAAAGATCGATGGTTCAGACTAACCAAAATGATGCCGGATGTACCACCATTGAAGTGGAGGACGACCGCACCGGTACTTCTATTGAAACATTAAGACGGGCCATGTCAGACCATCTGTTCTACACCCAAGGGCGTTTTCCGGAACTGGCAACCAAGCACGATCTTTATATGGCGCTCTCGTATACCGTGCGCGATCGACTTTTGCACCGATGGATTAACACAGTTGAGACCTATTTCAAAGAGAAAGTACGAATCGTCTGTTACTTGTCTGCAGAATTCTTGATGGGACCACAGCTCGGCAATAACCTACTGAGCATGGGCCTAGATAAGCAGTTTGAAGAAGCTGCTGAACGCTCCGGCATCTTACTCAAAGATATGATTGACCAAGAGGAGGAACCAGGTCTCGGCAACGGCGGCCTCGGTAGGCTAGCAGCCTGTTACCTTGACTCACTGGCCACCCTGAGCATTCCAGCTATAGGTTATGGAATTAGATACGAATTTGGTATCTTTGATCAAGAGATTGTGGACGGTTGGCAGGTAGAAAAAACCGATAAGTGGCTGCGTCTCGGCAACCCATGGGAAATTGCCCGACCAGAATCGGCTGTTGAAGTAAAAATCGGTGGCCGCTGCGAAATACACGTTGATGCCCAAGGCAAAAACGTCGTTGACTGGATAGCTGATCACATCATCAGTGGAGTGCCCTACGACACACCGGTACCAGGGTACAAGACAAACACAGCTAACACTTTGCGTCTGTGGAAAGCAGAAGCAAAAGAGTCCTTCGATTTTCAAGCTTTCAATGCTGGCGACTACCTTGGCGCTGTCAACGATAAAGTTTTTTCAGAGAATGTCTCTAAGGTTCTTTACCCCAACGACAACATTGCTCAAGGCAAACGCTTAAGACTAGAACAACAGTATTTCTTTGTTGCTTGCTCGCTGCAAGACTGCGTGCGCATTCTCAAAGTTTCGGGCAGCACTATTGAACAATTCCACGAAAAGTTTGCTTTTCAACTGAACGACACACACCCTTCTATAGCCGTTCCAGAGTTGATGCGCATTTTAATGGACGAGCACCAAATGGAATGGGACCAAGCTTGGTCAATCGTCACCAAAACCTTCGCCTATACAAACCACACACTGCTACCAGAAGCTTTAGAAAAATGGCCCGTGCCCCTCTTCGCGGCAGTTTTGCCACGTCACCTCAGCATTATTTATGAAATCAACCGCCGTTTCCTCGATGAGATTCGCCTGCAATACCCTGACGATGAAGGCATGGTGCAAAGACTCTCGTTAATAGACAATTCAGGCACTCATTTCGTCAGAATGGCTAATTTAGCATGTGTTGGTAGTCACGCCATTAATGGAGTAGCAGCGCTGCACACAGAGTTGCTTAAGCAAGACGTACTCTCTGACTTCTTCAAACTCTGGCCTGAAAAATTCAGCAACAAGACAAATGGCGTTACACCACGTCGCTTCATTGCTTTGGCCAATCCAGATCTGACTGCTCTAATATCGAGCAAAATTGGCGACGACTGGCTACTTGATTTAACCAAACTAAAAAAACTCGAACCTTTCGCTGATGATGCTGCCTTCCGCCGAGAATGGGCCCAAGTTAAGCGCGATCAAAAAGTGCGCCTGGCTGATTACGTCAAAAAGAAGTGTCACGTCACGGTAGATCCAGACTCACTCTTTGATGTTCAAGCCAAGCGCATGCACGAGTACAAGCGGCAGCACCTGAACGTTTTGCACATCATTCATCTCTATAATCAAATCAAAAAAGACCCTTCTATAAAGATCACACCGCGCACCTTCTTATTTGCTGGCAAAGCGGCTCCTGGCTATTTCAATGCCAAGCTTGTGATTAAGCTAGTCAACGCCGTAGCCGAAGTGGTCAACAACGATAAAGATGTGGCTGGCCGCATAAAAGTAGCTTTCATACCAGATTTCAACGTTACTCTCGGTCAAATTCTCTACCCAGCCGCCGATCTTTCTGAGCAAATTTCGACAGCTGGCAAAGAAGCATCGGGCACTGGAAACATGAAGTTTGCCTTGAACGGCTCACTCACCATAGGCACTCTAGATGGTGCCAATATCGAGATGCTTGAAGACATTGGCGAAGAAAACTTCTTCCTCTTCGGTCTCACAGCCTCCGAAGTACACGACCTGAAAGCCTCTGGCTACAGACCACAAGAGTACTATGACAAGAACCCAGCTCTCCGTGAAGTAATTGAGCTCATCAAAAACGGTCACTTCTCACCAGATCAACCAAACCGTTTCCGTTCGCTAGTTGATGATTTGCTCTATCACGACGACTACTTGCTCTTTGCTGATTTCAACTCTTATATCGAATGCCAAGACAAAGCAGCAAAAGCATACATCGATCAAAGTGACTGGGTAAGAATGTCTATTCTGAACGTTGCCCGCATGGGCAAATTCTCTTCTGACAGATCAATCAGAGAATACTGTAAAGAAATTTGGAAGGTAGAACCAGTGCAAGTTGAGCTGGAGCATTACCAGCCCGAGGGAGCGCTTTTGAAGGTCTGTTTCATCTAAGGTTCTAAAAGAAAATTGAAAACCACTGCTTCAATTGCTCTATTTCTTACTGTTTCGTTCCTAAGCTATCCCCCTTTTGCTAGAGGGTCTCAAACGGCTAGTCTTGACGATAGTGAAAGTGAAAGCAAACGCAAAAAAGAAGCAGTGGGTATTGTCGGATTCGCATTTAAGTACACTGGTCTAGATCATCCATGCATAGGCAATATTTTGCCCGAAGGCCCAGCTGCCACTCTTGACATAAAGAGTGGCGATTTGCTCATGGCCATCGACGGCAAAGATACAGCCTTGCTTAGCATACAAGGTGCTCGCCAGCTGCTCTTAGGCAAACCTGGCAGCAAGGTGACTATCACCTTGAGGAGCCCCAGCCAAGAAAACAAATCTATAGCTCTGACTCGCATGTCGAGTTCTGCAATCAAAGACAAGCGTATGCGTCAGATGATTGAACATGCGCGGGAGCGTCATACCAAAGAAGAGGCGAAATCAGCTCCTCTGATAATTTGCCAGATGAGTGAACCTGGCCCCAGCGTGCTTGAATTTTACACAAAGCAATCAGGTCAGAACAAGCTTTTGCTGGAAGAAGAGAAACACGGGCTAAGCGTTAAGCACATTGCTATTGACGATACTAAAAATGCCAAACTCAAAGCACTTTTACAAATCAGAGGCTCAGCACCAGTCTATTATTTTGCCGGTATATTAACCACCTTAGGTCACTTTGAGCGCCGCCCTCTGACCTCTGAGATTCTAGCGAACCACCTAAAGAGTATCAACTGGACACCTGGTCAAGACAGTTTGCACCAAGCCATGATTGCTCAATATGAGGCAATGCGCAATCAATCGTGGCAGCCCGGCAGCCAAAACCAAAGAGCAATTTTACTCAATAGCGATATCGCCAACCCGCGCAGAGAAGAAGCAATCGCCGCCATATGCCGATACATTCAACTGCACAACAGCAGCAACAAAGGTGCCAAGAGTATGCTTGCACCGGAAGCTTTAGCCTTAGGCCTTCCCCCCATGGATAAGCTGATATTTGAAAACAGCCACGATAATATCAATATAGTTGGCGATAGCTTTGCTGTTGCAAGAACCACACTAAGCAATCCACTGCCATTAAATGTCTATTTCTATTTGCGTAGAAACAGAGATTGGAAAATCACTGCTGCTCGCGCATTGGCTTGCACAGGGCCTCTCAATGCCATAGTCAGCCAACTAGAAAAGAAGAGTCAATTAACTGACGAAGAAAATTCAACCCTGAAAAATCTCAAATTGACCCTGTCAACTGATAGCGAATTGAAAAATTGGTTCAAGGTCAATAAGCCGGCCCTCGAAGAGCTAGTAAGCTCTGGCGCAAGCTTAGCAGCTGGTAGCAGTGTCATACTCAACGATAGTCGACCCAAATTAGCAGCAGCCCTCGACAGCGCTTCCATTAAAGAGAAGTTGCAGGCGCTCCATTTATCGGGCTTGAGCAAAGTTGACGACAAGCAAATGGAAGTTGTTATTGGCGGTGTCACTGACAATACCGTCGGCTTCCTCTATGCACCAGACAACAAACCGCCCCTAATCGGACCAACTGAGTACATCTGGGTGGAAAAAGTTGCAGACAACTGGTACTTGTTCAGAACCACATAATCTATTGATTAGACCTTATTGCTTTATCTTCTTTTCTTTCTTGGCTTTA
>JAGOSY010000011.1:38938-169309 GCA_018062085.1 bacterium
AGAAAGAACTTGAGAATGACAGTACCGTTCTCAACTAAATGCTTTTCGTAGTTATTGATCTGCTCAAAGCGTTTCTTCCAGATGCCCTTGCCTCTCAATTTCGGTGGCAACTGCTGCTTTTCCAATATCTCAGGGTGCACCCGCGAGACCAAAACTTCTTCGTAGTAAGAACGGTTAAAAATACCGATACGACCGCGCTCAGGCAGAGCTTTAGTACAGCGCCAGAGATAGTCATGATCTAACTCTTCTGAGCTAGGCGCTTTAAATGCAAAGACCTGACAGCCTTGTGGATTGATACCAGACATGACGTGCTTAATGGTGCTGTCCTTACCAGCGGCATCCATGGCTTGAAAAATAATGAGCAGAGCATAGTTATCTTGGGCGTACAAAATATCTTGGTAGTGGGCAATTCTTTTGACATCAGCATCTAAATGCTCTTTTGCCGTTTCTTTTGTTATGGCTGCTTGGTCAAGACCAGACTTAAAGCCACGACTAAGATCTACGTCCGAACCGCCTTTGACAATAAACCGTTCTCTAACTTTTTCTTTCTCTGAGTGCTTCACTGATTACCTTTCAATCTGCATATTTTCTATTTGGAGACTATTAACTCAAGAGCTTCTGGATTTTCCACCGACGATAGGTCACCGGTATCATGACCTAAGTATTTACGCTTGATTGTCGCTCTAACAATTTTGCCAGATCGGGTTTTGGGCAAGGCTTGCACAGAGAGAATAGTGTCAGGTTTAAGCGTCGCTCCAAGGCGGCTACCAACCATGTCACGCAGCTCCTTGAGCAGATCTATCGACAACGATTGGCCAGGCATCATAACGATAAAACAGACCAGGCATTCACCCTTAAGCTCATGGGGCACGCCGATAACAGCGGCCTCAGAGACTTCTGGATGCTCAACCAATACTGATTCAACTTCACCAGGGCCAACGCGCTTGCCCGAAACTTTAATAGTGTCGTCAGAGCGACCAAATAAGAACCAAGAATGATCTTGGTCTACTTTGGCCCAATCACCGTGGTACCAGACCCCAGGAAACTTAGTGAAATAAGTCTCGACATAACGATCAGGATCTTTCAAGAAGCCGCGCGTCATAGACGGCGCTGGTTTACGACAAACTAAGTGACCAATTTCGTTATGGACACTCTCGCCCTCTTCGCTAAAGACATCAATGGCCATGCCTAAACCAGGAGCACCAAGAGAACAGGGCTTGAGCGGCATCACAGGCAGAGGCGAAAGCAGACAACCGACTATCTCGGTGCCACCAGAAATATTGATAATAGGGCAGCGTTTCTTGCCCACTTTATCGAAGAACCACATATAGCTATCTTGATCCCAAGGCTCACCAGTTGAACCAAGCAAGCGCAAGCTCGACAAGTCATGCTTATCTACCCATTCTTCGCCTTGAGCTTTTAGGTGACGAATAAGAGTTGGACTGATACCAAGAGTATCAACCTTATGCTGATCACAAATTTTCCAGATAGTGTCAGGGTTTGGATAGCTGGGATTGCCTTCGAAGATGACCATGGTGGCGCCCCAGAAGGTGGTTCCGATCATCTCCCATGGCCCCATCATCCAGCCTATATCAGAGACCCAGAAGAACTTGTCATTAGGCTGCAAGTCAAAAGCAAAGCCTAACTCTTTGGCAATCTGCGCCAGAGCGCCAGCATGGGTGTGAACAGTGCCTTTGGGCTTACCTGTAGTACCAGAAGTATAAAGATACATTGAAGGATGTTCCGCTGAAAGATCAGCTTGGGTTTCTGCTGGCTCTTGATTGAGGACAACATCATGGAACCAAAGGTCACGCCCATCTTTCATGGGCACGTCAGTATCACAATGCTTTAGCACAATCATGTGTTCGAGACATGGTACCGACTGAGCAGCAAGATCGGCTTCTGCTTTAATCGGAATCAATTTGCCCCGGCGTTTGCCGCTATCGGCAGTAAATAATATTTTGGCCTCAGCATCATTCAAGCGCGTAGCCAAAGACTCTGGGCCAAAGCCGCTGAAGATTGGAACTGCAACTGCACCGATTTTGAAACAGGCAAAAAGTACTGCCACTACCTCTGGTACCATCGGCATATAAATACCAATAGCATCGCCAGCTTTGACGTTGAGCTTGAGCATGGCGCTAGCAACTTGCCCTGTGAGGTGACTGAGTTCGCCATAGGTCAATTTGCGACTGCGGCCATCTTCGCCTTCCCAAATTAAGGCCGGGTGGTCTTTGCCAACGCTCACTCTTGAACCAGCTACTTTGCCAGCTTCAAGATGCCAATCTAAAGTGTTAGAGATGATATTGAGCTCGCCGTCGACAAACCACTTTGTCCACTCGAAGCCCTTTGAGCTGTCCATCAACTTGGTGTAAGGCTTGTTCCACTGGAAGCCCATATACTCAAGAGCAGCTTGCCAGAACCATTCGGTGTCATCGTTAGACCTGGCAATCAGGGTCTGCCAATCGGCGATATCATGCTTTCTCATGAAATCGACCACCCTACTCTCTAGGTAGGCGCCGCTAGGTTGCCAAATAACTTCTGAACCGGTATCAGGCGAAACAATGGTGCTCATAATTGGTATGCGCTCGCAGTGGTATGAAGGCAATATTCTAGCGCTGCAAGGCACTTTACAAGGCCACACCAAGCTAAAGAAACTGCTAAATAATGGGCTTACTTGGCCGAGAAAACTCCGGGGATGGCGCCAACAAGGGCCTCTACTGCAAGAAGAACGCAACCTAAAAGATTGGCAGTCAGAGCACAAGCCCAGACCAGCTTAGGGTCTTTGCTCTCCAGCAGCATCAAGACAGTGCCTTCGACCATGAACGAATAAGTGCCAAACAGCGTCAAACCCCAAGGCATAGAACCGGTGATATAGGGCCCTAGGCCCAACACCAGACCGAGAAAAGAGGCAAAGTTCATCATTAACGAAACGAAGAGAGAACGGGGCAAAGACGCCCATTTCATGCGCCAAAGGACAATCCCTTCGACAATCACAATCGGCACAAATTGAAAAATATAAAAGCCTAGCATGGCTCTATTGTAGTCGATGACTGGAGCAAGTGAACGCACGATGAGCAAAGCTGCTGGAGTGAACGACTTGCACAAAAGATAGGAACTCGAATGTTAACTCAAGGTATTAAGACGGGCTTCTAGCTCAGCTATATCAGCCATTATCTCGTCAAAAGTCGCTGGTTTTTCACTGAAGAACATTCTGGCTTCAAGCATTGACTCATAGTCAGCTTTTAGCACCGCTAGCGCGTCTCCAGCTGGCACGAGCCGGAATTTCCGGTTTCGACAGTCATCATATTTTGCTTTGGCATCGCGCCAAAATACGTCCTTGTGATTCACCACTCTGAGGCAGAGATCTTGGTCTTGAATCGCACGCTCACCTGTTTCAGTTTTCATGAGTACTGACACGTCTGACCAATGACGCGACATTCGCTCTGGCGTGTTTTGAATGTCTCCGCTATGTAAACCGGCATGAATTAGAGTCACCTTTTCCCAAAAGGTGCGCTCAGCCAAAAGAGCTTCTATCGTCGCTTCTGGAAAGATAAGATCGATGGTCTTTTCTGCCAAATATGGTCGTACTTTGTATTCCTGGCTTGGCTCAGTTTCCTTGCGTCCGCTCAACTCAATTTTTACCCGGGTCTTGATGTAGTCGACGCCGCTGGCAAGAACAGACTTGTAATTGATATGAATTTCCCATTCTGTGTCACCTGGTTCGACCGTCAAACTAAGTTGCTTAGCCTGCTCTTGAAGCGCAGGGAAGAGTAGGTCTTTCTTGTAAGCTTGAAGGTTCGCTTCGATTTGTTCTCTGATATTGGTGGCTTTAGTTTTTGAGATAGACTCGCCATAGTCTTTAAGGAAATTGACGGAAATATCAATGTCTTCCGAAAAGCGCTCGATGAGGTTGAAAACTTTAGATAAGGATGTGCCACCTTTAAAGACCATTGGTCTGCGATCAGGTATTGAAAAAAGGGCGTTTAGGGCAAAGCATACCCAAACGTTCTTTTCTGCCACGGCAGGTAGAATCCCAAGCTGGGGAGCAGCAGCGTTTATGACTTCACGTTGATCTGCCGCAGGCAGTTTAAGGAATTCATCGGCCACGACGAACCTCATAATCATAGAACTTGTCCATCGCCCAGCCTGGTAGTGCTGTTGTTGCTTGCCTGAGTGTTTGGAAGTCTTCCCTTGTCAGCGCCTGCTCTAACGTTGCAATCACCTGTGGTGTCACCTGTCTCTTGCCGAGGTAGCGCAGTGCTGCAATTGCAGTGCCAACTAGTGTCCCCGCATACTGCATCTTGCGAGGAGCAACATGACGAAACTGAATGGTGCTTTCGCCTACCCTAAGCTCACCAGTGCGGCCCGTAGTGGCATAGACCGACTGGGTAGGCATTTGTGTTGATAGCCCGAACCTGTGGACGGCTTCTGCTCCAGTAGGACCTATCTTTACGCCCCTGGTTCTGGCCACCAATTCTGCTACTTCAATAGGCTCTGGCATGACCGGTGCATTTACATACTTGTTCCATTTCGGACGAGCATAAATTCCGCGGGCCACGCGCAGAATCTCTTTACCCTTAGCCATTCTATATAGCACTTGGTCGACAGCGGCCCTTGTACCCAACTGCAGCAAGTCTTTTGCAAGAAAGGCTTTTCCTTCAGGCATGGCTTCAATAGCATTCCTAACTGCATTTGCTGTGGTCATGGCGGTTTTCCCAGTTTGTTAGATAAGTATATCATTACTTCTAACAAAACGGCAAGAACCAAACAGGCGCCGAAAAGTAGAAATGTCGACTCCAAAATCATCTACAACTGCGTTGAGAATAGGCTTGCTTCCACGACAGAAGAATCTGATTTCTCACGCCCCACCTTGCCGCAACTGCGACAAAGTCCTTTGTTCGATGCTTGTCGCTTTTTCCGTCAATTGGAAAGGCAAATCGATCATCTGGAAGATATATGCGCCTATTCACGAAAGCATAAAACAGCAAATATGCCACTGCTTGTGGTGCCGGTTAGCTTCAAGTTGTCATAGAGCTGACCACGTCAGACAGGAAGACAGATTCCTCTATCAGTGACTTGGTTGCCGCTGAGCTGTGAGCGATATGCCATTCTGGATGTAGCTTGCTAAGGATGGCAAACAGATTCTCCTAAATCAATTTCTCTGGACTAGACTCAAAGTCATCGCTGTATACATCCCGCGCAATGCGACGAAGAACCACCCGCCATGCGGCTGCCCTTATCGCAGATTTGCCCGAAGCAGCAGTGCCTATGAAAATGGTCGTTGCTACCTTTACTACTTTAAGAAGCCTCTAGTAACCAAAAGGTCATACAGCGCAAATACCTGAGTTGGCGGTGGCTGGATGGATAGCCTATAGCTAGGGCACTAAACAGCCTCGATTTCATCACATTTATTTGGGTCACTCTTTATCCCGACAGTCCGCTCTCCATTGCCATCTTGAAAAACTGTTGGAGCATCACCAACTGGTTTACCCACATACTCAAATCTGCGACGACCTGTTTGTATTGGATGACTTTCTTCGATCCATACCTCACTTCCGATTGGTACTTCTTCAGGCTTGAGACCCTTGACTGCCAGGCACAAAGGGATTTCACGAGAATTATCTAGACGCCAAAATTTCACTATACCTGCTTGACACCGTCTAGATGATTTTCCTGCGCACCTAAGCTCAATAGTTTCTCGTTGACGAGCTAGCCCAGAATCAGTCCTATCTGACACCAGAACTAAATATCCTTTTGCTTCATAAGTTTCGACAACTTTGAAAAACAGCTTAAAAGCTTGATTTACCATGGTAACCACCTAAGTCCCTCAAGGCTTGCCTTTTCTATCTCTTCTTGCTTTAGCACTTCCAAAACCTTCAGATCATTGTCACTGAGCCCCAAAAGTTGCCTATGACGGATCATAAAATCCTTCACCTCTATCTCCAAGATAACATCTAATTCGTTTGCCAAAGAAGGAATTCGCTTCTGTGTACCGTGTAAAAATTCCTCTAAAGCCGCGATTTTAGGTGCTTTAGCTTTGAGGAAAATAATATCTGTTTCTCCTTCTAGAGCAAAAACCGAAGCCTCTGCTCCTAATTTCTCCATCCGATTAGCCATAAAAGAGTCCGGCTCAAATAACTGAAATTCGCGCCCTTTTCTACTCATTGCATCAAGCAACTCAGGCCCTGCCTTTGTTAGTTCCAGATGCCTCATACTTGGAGGAATTTGCGACATGTACCTCTCTTTACGCTCTATGCCAAGCAATTTTAGCTCTGGTGCTGTCATCTGATCGAGATTCATTTGCTTAGCGGCAGCATTGTCTAACGGCTTACCACCCTCAAAGAAGAACATCGGCAGCAGAGAGCCAGCCGCCACCGCTCTCTGTTCCGGCATCATTGGCTTGTCAATTGTTTCTAGCACCTTACTAGCGATTGCTGCGGTGTCTTTATTCAGTTGCTCAGGACTCTGAGCAAAATGCCATACAGCATTTGCGGCTCCACTAGGAAGATTCCAGAGGTCATTATTAATAGCGTTTGGCTTGGCTAGATGCTCTTCAACCGGTCTGACTACTTTAGCTCCGGCATTCATCACGGCATTAGTGAAGTCTAGCAATTCTTCTGGCTTTACTCCTGGTGAGACTTCAGGCGCATTTGTTATCTGAACATTCAACTTCACTGACTCCTGATAGTTGCCCTGCGTAAGGGCTGGCGATATCGGATCGAGTTTTCTTGTTGCTTGCGAAGCTTCCAAAGAATAGACAGAGTATGGATTTCCGTTTTTGTTTTTGTTTTGCTCTTGCGCCGTCGCGCTTGTGGTATCGCTTGCTAGGGAGCTTTGCCTGTTGTTGTAAGCTAGAACAGTATTAGCTTCATAGCTCTTACGGCCCACGGATAGTAAGTCTTTTTCAGTCAAGCCTGATTTTCTCGACGCATCCCTTCCATCGCCATAGTCGATACTGACGCTCTCGTCCTGCTCTTCCAGTCGAGCGGCAATCTGCTCGCGAGTTAGCCCTTGGCTCCTGAAGTTCAGCTCTGTAAGCGATCCGCTGCTTTTATTCGTGCGATCTAATTCTGCTAGTTGTTTGTCCGTTGCACTTAAATTGACTATCACAGCGGAGTCAGAAGAAGACAAAGCTTTGTTCTCTGGCGCCTTTAGAAGCCGGTCATGGTCTCTCGATTCGCCTTCCACAATCGCCCAGCCTCGCACAGTCTCAGTCTCTTATTATTCCCGCCTCAGTCAGATAATTATCTACAGACACGGCGTTAGGGCATTTCTGCTGTCTACTGTTGTCTTCTGCACAACCTAAGTTCACTTGGATCATGGTATATGTTTATCTGCCACAATGGATGAGGCAAAGCAGGATCATGATATTTCAGCACAAGCTAATTCATTGCACAACAGTGGCTATGCTACTCATTGCTAGTCATTTCTCTGCGTCTTCTGCACTGGCCGCCGATAACGCTCTACAAAAAGGCGAGAAACTAGCGAGTGGGCGCGATTACCCGAAGGCACTGCTGTCTCTAAACAATTCTATTAAAATTAATCCAGGCGATTCATCGGGCTATGCAGTTCGAGGCTTTGTCTTTTTAAAACTTAAACAGTTGCAGTTAGCAATTATTGATTGCAACAAAGCACTTTCACTAAATTCCCGAAATTCTATGGCATTGAGCAATCGTGGAGAAGCTTATTTTGAACTCAACGATTACCCGAGAGCTGTGGCCGACTGCTCTAAAGCAATCACTCTTGATCCACGAGCAGTAGCGCCTCTAATTACCAGGGCAAGAGCATACGCAAACCTTGGACTTCTGGACAAGGCCATGAATGATTTTGACCTAGCTAGAAGCCTGTTAGCCAATGAGAAACCTGTTTTGCGTTTGCAAATAGCCAAAGGTTCAGAAGAAACCGACAGGACCAAGGAAAAAGACAAGTCATCACACAGTGATAGCCTGACCAATATTGATGGCTTTGGTGGCATAGATCGCGGTTACATAATGCATGGCCCCGCCGGAATTAAGACAGTTGGTTTCGGTCACCAATTTTACGTTTTGGACGAAAGCAACGAAAAATTGTTCAGTCGGGGCCAAACGGGCACCGCCGCAGAGGCTATTGGCTGGCGAAAGTGGCGCCTCAACTTAGCAAAGGTACTGGCATACAGCTGGCCTGGAGAATTGCCTGGACAGGCTCAGGTGCTGGTGACAATAACCAAGGAAGGCGATGTCTCATTAAAGTGGCTAGCCTATATAGCTGGAGCCGATATTCATAACAAATGCATAACAAGTGCCGTAAATCCTCAAGCTCAGCAGCTATATAAAGATTCAATAACCAAAACATTTTTGCAGTTACAGAAGTCGCCGGCAATTAAGTTTCCGCCTGGTTCTTCGGCTTCCGAGGTAGTAGCTTTAGCTCACTTTGTTGCAGATCACGATCTGATTATTGCTCTTGATGATTTAAGCTTGTTGCAAGGAATACCTGAAAACGAACGAGGTTTGCGAATCGCGCGTATTTGTTCGATCTTAGATACGGAAGAACTTTTTCAACTCTCCGATCATTTTCGCAAGAACTTGCCGCCTTCACTTCAGCATCACTTAATTCGCCCCAACGGCCGCCGTTTTATAACTTCAATGTGGCCGGATACTTGGGGCATCCCAGGACGTGAGCCAGGCGCAATGGATATTTCATTGCCCCCAGAATCCACTGTTTTTGTCACTAGATACATCGATAATTGCCTAGAGACTAGACAATTTGTAAAAGGCGAGATTGCAGCGCGCTACTTAGCCTGGGCTGTGCATTCAGATAGAGTTTTTCAAGTAGGGATTGAAAAATCTATGGAGCGTGGTGATCTAAACGGTGCAGAGATGTGGAGAAAAAAGAAACTGACCACAGTAGAGCAATTAACTTCTAGATTTGCAAGCATTGATGAAGACATGAAAAAACCGATGGGTGGTTTTTTAGAAGCAACACCATATGAAATGTAACAAAGCATCTGTCAAGTCGCCACCGGCAAATCCAATTCAAAAAACTGAGACCGATTAACTGGTGCAAAGAGCGTGCAAGAAACCGAAGTAAACAGTGTGCGAAGCAACAACAACTTCAACAACACCGAATCACTACTCAATCGTTAAAGCTGCACAGGCTGCAGCAACCGCGAATCTTTCACGTCCCGTATTGAAAGACCGTTGCAATACTCTTTCACCATGCCAAGAAAGTACTGATGCACTCTAAGATCTTCTGTAATTTCCGGATGGAAAGCAGTGACTAATAGATTGTCTTGACGGGCCATGACGATACCTTCATCTATGGCCGACAGCACTTGTACTGATGCACCACATTCAACAATGACTGGTGCACGAATGAAAACGGCCGGAAAAGCCTCAGCACCAAGAGCATCGATTACCAAGTCAGATTCAAAACTACGGCGTTGGGGGCCAAAGGCATTGCGTTTGACTTTTATATCCATAACAGCTAGACGCCCCTGACTAGAGCCTTCAATCTCTTTGGCAAGAAAAATTGAACCCATACAAGTGCCATACACAGGTAAAGAAGAAGAAGAAGAAGAAGAAGCTCCTATCTTTTCACTCGGAGCAATTTTCGCCTTGATAGCAGAAAAGATAGGAGCAGTGCCTTCATCAGTCAACTTCGCTACAGCGGTTGATTCACCACCAGGAATAATGAGGCCGTGTATGAGGTCAAGTTCTTCAGCATAGCGCACTGCTATGGCACTGACACCACATTGCTCTAGCATTTTCATATGCTCAGCGAAGTCGCCTTGTAAGGCGAGCACACCGACAACAATATTGGAGAAATCTTGACTCATAGGGTCCTCTTTATTCTCTTTAGCCCTTCTACCAGCCGCGGCTAGCTAGATTTTCCGATGGTGCTAAATCACGGCAGTTGCGGCCAACCATTGCTTCGCCTAGATTGCGGCTAACTTTGGCCAACACTTCAGGATCTTTATAGAAGGTTGTGGCCTTCACAATGGCTTGAGCGCGCTGCATTGGATTACCTGATTTAAAAATACCAGAGCCAACGAAGACACCATCTACGCCTAGTTGCATCATCAAAGCAGCGTCAGCAGGTGTAGCAATGCCACCAGCAGCGAAGTTGACTACAGGCAATTTGCCTTCGGCAGCAACTTTGACTACTAGGTCATAAGGAGCGCCAATGTTTTTGGCATAGCTCATCAACTCTTCCTTAGGCATACCATGCAGTCTTCTGATTTCGCCTAAAATTGTTCGCGCATGGCGCACAGCTTCAACTACATCACCAGTGCCAGCTTCGCCTTTAGTACGCATCATCGCTGCTCCTTCGCCGATGCGACGAAGAGCTTCACCTAAGTTTTTAGCACCGCAGACAAAAGGAATAGTGAACTGACTTTTGTCGATATGAAACTCTTCATCGGCAGGAGTAAGCACTTCACTTTCATCAACGCAGTCAACACCAAGTGATTCAAGAATTTGTGCTTCGACAAAATGACCGATGCGAGCTTTGGCCATAACTGGAATAGATACAGACTCAAGAATTTGAATGATAAGTTCTGGGTCACTCATACGAGCAACGCCGCCATCAGCGCGAATATCAGCCGGCACTCTCTCTAAAGCCATAACCGCTACAGCACCAGCTTCTTCTGCAATCTTAGCTTGCTCGGCATTGACCACATCCATGATCACTCCACCTTTGAGCATTTGTGCTAAGGCTTCTTTAACTAGTTTGGTGCCAGTTCTAGGCTTAATTACTGTAGACATATTTCTCCCTATTTCTATTTAAATCAGTACGTGTTCGTTGCGTCTTTGCCTCACTGAATGGGCCAGACGTTCTTTGGCTAAATGAGCAAGATACTTGCTCAAGGCTTGCGCTAGGCGCTTGATACCTTCGGCAATTTTGGGCTCTGAGTTTTGAATAAAACAGAGCCTTAAGTAGTTGAGTGAATCGTCATCAGCGTCTAAGAAACAAATATCACCGGGTGAGAAAACAACTTTCTCAGCCACGGCAAATTCAAGTAGATCACGATTAGAAGTACCTTTTGGTAGAGTCAGCCAGATAAACAAACCACCGGTGGGTGAGGTCCAACTGACTTCAGGCAGCGACTTAAATTCTTGGTCTAGAGCAGCCAATATGGCATCGCGGCGCTGACCGTAGATGCAATTGACCCTAGTTAGATGCTCGTGGTAAAGCCCCTTTTGTAGAAACTCAGTCAGTATTACTTGCACCATAGAATTAGTGGCAAGGTCACTTGTTCTCTTAGCAAAGCTCAAACGGTCAATTACTTCTTGCGGGCCCACCAGCCAACCCAAGCGAATTCCCGGGCAAAGGGCCTTGGAGAAAGTGCCTTGATAAATTACGATATTTTCGCCGCCTTCAATTTCTGCAGCCAGTGTGCGCAAAGAAGGTAAAGGCTCACCGCCGTATACTAAATCACCAGAAAAATCGTCTTCAAGTATGGGGGTTTGATATTTGCGGGCCAAGGCTAAAAGACCTCGACGCCGAGCTAGCGACATGGTTATGCCAGTTGGGTTTTGGCTGTTAGGCATAACATAAATGAATTTCGGCTGATACCTAATTAAGTGCGCTTCCACAGCGGCCAAATCGATACCTTCATCATCTAGTGGACAACCAATTAGCTGAGCTTGTCTCGCTTTAAAATTGGAAATGGCCCAAAAATATGTGGGCTCTTCTACTAATACATGATCGCCTGGGTTGATTAGCAAATTAGCAACCAGGTCAATACCCTGCTGCGAACCGCTCAGTATCAACAGCTCTTGGTCACGCACGGCAATGCCACGCAAAGCTAGATGGGCCGTGACGGCTTGGCGCAAATCTGGCTCACCAGCAAAAGGGCTGTAGTCAAACATAGAGGCACCACGGCCGCCACCAAGAAGGTCTAAAACTATCTTTTGGAAGTCATCACTAGGATAAGAATCTTGCGAAGGAATGCCACCAGCAAATGAGATGAAGTCGTCTCCAGAAGCCAATTGTGGCAGCTTTTCAATCGAAGAACTCAGGCCATCGGCGTAGCGCGAAAAGCGGCTGAGCCAATTGAGTTCGCCACTAGGCAACTGCGGCGCTAGAGAAGAAGCAATAGAAGAATTAGAAGAAGCAACACTAGAGCTCGAGACAAACGTGCCGCGCCCCACCTGCGAGGCAATAAAGCCAAGTTGGGCCAGCTCTAAGTAGGCCCGAGCGACAGTTGAGCGATCAACTTTAAGGAAAGCCGCCAATTCACGATTGGTAGGCAAGCGATCGCCAACCTTCATGCGGCCATCTTCTATCGCAGTCTTGAGGGTCTCAACAATGCGAGCATAGACATACATAGAAGCAGAGGCCTCTGAGGGCCCTTGCTCAAGCATTGCGCTGAAGACATCCTGCCAATTCATATATAACGCATAGACCTTTATTAACCCCAACCCAGCCATTCCAGCCAAAGCATACACACCAGACCCTACCAATGCATGAAAAAATACCAGCCAATTTACAAAAAGTACTTTAAAAGAGCTTTAAATGGCGCTCTGATCTGCTGAATCTGCGGAGTCTGCGGGATCAGCTGATTCTGCAGAGCCTGCAGCCTCGGAGACCGCGCCTCCGGTAGCCTTGTGCTCTTTCTTTTGCTCCAAGACAGAATCTATCGAGACCCCAGAGAAGGCAGCAAGAAACGAGAGGCCGAGGTTACCAGCAAACATTAACGACATAGCCACAGGCAAATAACCGGCAAATGTCGCTATGGCGGTAGAGAGCATGCAAAGCCAGACGGGCAAATGGGCCCAAGCCAAAGAGCGGGGCAAAACTCTAGTTCTACTGAGGCAATAGCAAATGCCCATACCAGCGGTTCCATATAAGAATGAAGAGACCATAAATGTCTCAGTGATTGACTGGTTGATTAAGGTCCAGCCAATTTGCACTAGTTCATTGCCTGTATAAGTACAAATGGCACTACCCTGCAAGGCAATATCGCTAAAAAGAACCATCATTCGGCTCACTGCTGTTAAATCTTGTGAGCAAGCAAGCACAGCTAAACAAACAGCCACACCAATGATAAAGCGAAATTTCTCTTCTAATACTTCGCGCATGGCGAGAATAAAAACTAGACTAGAAATGCTCGAAAGTATTGCCGAGAGACAGCAAAAGCGCCACAGCACGAGATGGCGAGGAACAAACTCCATCAGCCTAGCGGGAGTAAAGTCAGTGAAATTGCCTTCGCGAAAAGCATAGACACAAATTAGTGTAGCCACTGTGTGAGCAATGGTGGCAAACAAACAAGTGATTTGCACAAAGCGGTGGCGCCGCATCGGTGAAGGAGCAGAAACTAGAGCCGTAGTGTCTGGAATAAACTCGGCCATGCCAACACTAAGTGACGGCAGCGAGTTTAGGAGAAATTACAGTGACACCAGACATATATGGCTGCAACACCGTTGGCACTTTAACTGAACCATCAGGCTGTTGATAATTTTCAAGAATAGCGGCCATAGCTCTTCCTATCGCCAAGCCAGAACCATTGATGGTATGCAAGAAACGAGCTTTGCCGCCATCTTTTGGCTTATAGCGAAGATTGGCACGCCTGGCCTGAAAATCACCAAAGACAGAGCAGGAACTAATTTCGCGATACTTATCTTGTGCTGGAAACCACACCTCTAGGTCGTAGCACTTATTAGCACAGAAGCCCATATCACCGCTACAGAGCAAGACCCTACGGTAAGGCAATTCTAGTGCTTCTAAAATCAGCTCTGCATCACGAGTAAGCTTCTCATGCTCTTCTATGCTGGTTTCAGGGGTGCAGAACTTCACTAGTTCGACTTTGTTGAATTGATGCTGACGAATGTAGCCACGAGTATCTTTGCCAGCACTACCAGCTTCACGTCTAAAATTCGGCGTATAAGCACAGTGATAGATAGGCAGAGCTTCTTCATCGATTACTTCTTCTCTATACAAATTGGTAATCGGTACTTCTGCTGTCGGCACCAAATAAAGTTCGTCATCAGCACACTTATAGAAATCGTTCTCAAATTTTGGCAATTGCCCTGTGCCCACTAAACAATCGCGGTTAACCAAAATAGGCGGAAAGACTTCGCCATAGCCTCTAGCAGAGTGGCTATCGAGCATGAAATTCATCAAGGCGCGCTCTAGCTTGGCGCCCCAATTCATCAACACAGTAAAGCGTGATTCGGCAATTTTTACGCCGCGCTCAAAATCGAAAACGCCAAGTTCGGCCCCTAACTCATAGTGGTGCTTTGGATTCTTGATACTAGGTATGGTGCCCCAAGTACTTTCAATTTTGTTGTCGTGCTCATCTTTGCCGTCAGGAACTTCACTGGCTGGCATATTAGGAATTGAGAGCGAAAGTATGTGGCGTTGTGCCTCGAACTCGCGCTTTTCTTCTTCAACTTCGCCCTGACGCTGTTTAATTTGCTTGGTTTCGCCTTTAAACGCTTCTTTTTGCTCGGCAGTTAATTTGCCAGACTTAAATAGTTCTGAAATTTCATTGCTACGACAGTTGAGTGCTTCCCACTCACCTTGAACTTTGCGTAATTTCAGGTCAATTTCGACTAGTTCCTTGATTGAGTAATCACCGTGGCGTCTAGCCAGGGCAGCTTCAACAAGGTCGGGATTTTCTCTGACAAGTTTTAGATCTAGCATTTTTGAACTTCTTTGTGAGCTTGAGCGTTTATAGATTAAGAACCAAATTATAGCTTTTGAAGGGGGTATTGCGATGGACCTGACAGCTAATACTAAGAAGTGGAGACAAACTCTAGGTAACCTCGGTGAGCAAATTGCCGGCGATTATCTTGAAGCAATGGGTTTTGTCGTCTGGGCCCGCAACTATCGGGCGGCCCGCTTGGGCGAAGTCGACCTAATAGCTAGCAAAGACGACAAATCGATTGTTTTCGCCGAAGTGAAGACCCGCATGGCCGGGCCGACCCTTGAAGACCACAGCGGTCAGTGGGCTATTGACCCACGCAAACAGCGCAAAATCATCAATTCAGCTTTTCATTTTGTCGACCTCAACCGCGGCAAAATTGGGCCACATCGACGGATCTTACAGTTCGATGTTGTGCTCATTGACTACCACCTTAGTCGCAGTCAATTACTCACCCTGCTTGTGGCCGGAGATTTAGCCATGCTGCGCCAGCACGCCAAAGTACTGCACATTCCTGAGGCTTTTGGCCGCTTTCAATGAAAAAGGTCTCACCTCAAAATCTAGCTAACTCCTCGGCCTAATTGAGACCAAGTCTTAGTTATAACCATATGGTCATGCCAATATGGGCTAGACTAATACTGTCTGAAATTCGGCATTTAGCACCGAGAGATTAATTGCAGAAGTTGAGGGAAAGAAAATGTCTTTTTGGAAAGAAAAACGGTCTCATCTCGAACAAGCACAAATGCTGCAAAACACAGCGAGCAATCAAAAAGGGCTAAACAAAAGAGCAGTTGGCCTTTTCCCCCAGCCGAAAGATGACAAGCCAAGCCTGATAGATCTGTCATGCCAGGTGAAATTTCACAACTTGTTAGTAGCCATTGAAGGCCGTGAAGAAACCTGCGTCATTCGCATGATTTCCCAAAGTCAAAAATCCAGAGCAGCTGCCCTGGTATTCCGCGGCAGGGTCTTGGCCTGCGTCTACGGTTGCGATGATGACGAAACGCAATTGCTTGGCCAAGAAGCCTTCAACAAGGCGAAACTGCAAATGTTGTCAAGCGACGCCATAGTCGATACCTACAAAATTGACGACAAAACAGCAATTGCTGCTTCTTCAATTTTTCACGGCGAGCTCTATGAACCACAGTGCATGATGACGCCCAATGACGTCTTGCAATATTCGCTCGAGCACCTGCTCGAGAGCAATGCACCCGGCACCATTATCATCAACGAAGGAGACGGCGCCAAAGCTATTATTTATATTTTCAAGGGCAAAGTACACGGCATTTACTCTTACAAAGAAGGCTGGCTAGAACCTTCAATCGAAGCAGCCAAGGCCCTCTTAATTGACGTTTATGGTGCCACCATATCGGCTTCAAAACTTAGACTGTGCAATATCTGGGAATTGAAACCACTGACATTCTCACTGACGGGCTTAGAAGAACAACTTACAAGCGGCAAGCAATATGCATCGCTCAGCCTTGATTATTCTGAGTTGAGTAAAATAGAACAGAAACACAAAGACAGCCTGAGCAATTCTTTTTCGCACATAGAACGTGAAGAAGAATGGGCAGCAAAACAAAATCAAGCTCAAACACACAGTCCTAGCAAAGGCGGCAATCCATGGAAAAGCGGCAAAGGCAACCAAGGCGGAAGCTAAGCAATTAAAATGATCTCCAACCAAATTGAAAGCCCTAATCAATCGATTATGCCGTCCTCGGCTACGATCAACGACCAAAATCACCTTTGTCTTGGCGGAATTGATACCAGCAAACTAGTAGAAGAATTTGGCAGCCCTCTCTGGGTGATGTGCGAAGACTCAATCATGCAATCAGCGGCTGCAGTGAAAGAAGGTTTGCAGGCCTACCCCCAAGCGCTACCTTGTTATGCTGGTAAAGCCTTTCTCTGCCTGGCCATGGTAAGACTGATTGACAAGGCTGGCTTTGGCCTTGATGTAGTCTCAGATGGCGAATTATTTACGGCGCTCCAAGCTAATTTTCCTCCTGAGCGCATTTTCTTTCATGGCAACAATAAGAGTGCAAAAGAACTGGCCATGGCTCTTCAGTCAGGGGTCAAAATTGTAGTAGACAGCATGAGCGAGCTAGTGGCTTTGATTGCCTTGGCCCAAGTCGAACAAAAGAACGTTGATATACTGCTGCGAATTATTCCGGGCATCGAACTAGATACTCACGATCACATAAAAACCGGCCACGACACAAGTAAATTTGGCATACCATTAGATCAACTTGACGCAGCTATTAGCAAAATATTGAGCAATGCAAAAGTTCGTTTAATAGGTCTACATGCTCATATCGGTAGTCAGGCTATGGACCTCGGCCCTTACCTAGAAAGCGTCGATCTGTTTGCCGACCTTTACCTCGACATCCAGAAAAAATTCAATCTTACCTTGCCCCATTTAGACGTTGGTGGCGGCCTCGGTATCGCCTATACAGCGGCAGACAAGCCACTTTCGATGCAGCACTGGGCGCGGGTTGTTAGCGATAGAGTGAAGGCAGCATTCACAAGCCGCAACCTACCCGTTCCGGAGCTATCAGTAGAACCGGGAAGGGCAATCGTCGGCAGCGCTGGCGTGACTTTGTATAGCACTGGCCATCTCAAGCAACTGCCAGGCGGCACCAACTATTTGGCCGTAGATGGTGGCATGGCCGATAATCCGAGGCCGATTACCTATCAAGCTCAATATACTGCCGCTGTGGCCAACCGCATGAAGCCAGAAGCTGAAGCCAAAAGCTGGTCAATCGTCGGACGCTATTGTGAGTCAGGGGATATAATCGTAGAGGAAGCTAAATTAGACGCACGAGATGGCGATCTAATCGCGATTTTCGCCACTGGCGCCTATAACTACAGCATGTCCTCTAACTACAACCGCACTGGTCGTCCAGCCTGCATACTTGTTAAGGACGGCCAGGCTGAAGTCATTATCGAACGGGAAACCTGCACAGATTTAGTCAGTCATGACCGCTTACCCACCTGGTTGAGATAGTTGGCTAAAATAGCTCGCTAAAACAATTGGTTAGACTAGACTAAAATTTCGAGGAAAGGGGAAAGAGCTAGATGCCTGACTTCAGCAACTTCTTCGATCAAATAGATCTGCTAGTCTGGGGCAAAACCTTGGTGCAGGTTTTTATCATTTGCTATGCAGTGCTCTGGCTCTGGCGCAGGATTGCTGGCACTCACGCTGAACGCTTAGTCAAAGGCATGCTTGTTCTGACAGCCATCAGCTTTGCCTCATGGTGGCTGCAACTAACTATAATCACCTCAATATTGCATCACATGATTCCGGCTGCGGCCTTGGCTCTAGTCATGGTCTTCCAACCAGAAATTAGACGGGGCCTCGGTTATCTCGGCCGCGTTCAGACTTTTAAATTTGATCTTTCTTTAGCGCACACTGACGCTACCCGCACTGCCAGCGACATAAAACAGATTATTCAAGCTGTCAAAGAACTTTCGCGCAGCAAAACTGGGGCACTTATTGTGATTGAGCCTCCTCACGGAGAACGTGACTATCTCAGCCCCGGCACACCGGTCAATGCCGACATTTCAGCCACACTCCTGCTCACTCTCTTCTTTCCTAAATCTCCCCTACACGACGGTGCTGTGGTCATTCGCAAAGAAAAAATTGTGGCTGCTGGGGTGATTTTGCCGATGACTGACAATCCAAAACTCTCATATAAGTACGGCACCAGACACAGAGCGGCAATTGGATTGTCTGAAACCTATGACGGTCTTTGCATAGTTGTTTCAGAAGAAACTGGGGCAATCTCGGCGGCCAGCAGAGGCATGCTGGCGCGCTACAGCAATGCTGAAGACTTAACAGAGCCGATTGCCTACCTCTACCATCAAGGCACTGATAGTGATAACGGCCCACTGAGCTCATTCTTATCACTCTTTGGTCGAGGCAAAACTGAAGTAAAATCGACTCAAGCTGTGACCCTGAGTGATAATGACCGCTTGAAAGGCGAAGCAGAGCAGAGCTTGACTTAGTGCTAGCTAGAAAGCTCCTCGACAATTTTGCGAGCAGCAGCTACGCGATCTGGCGCTTTGACAATGGGACGACCAACAACAATATAGTCGGCACCACGGGCAATGGCATCACGGGGTGTGACTATACGGGCTTGATCGTTAGCCTCAGCCCAGCTCGGTCTAATTCCGGGGGTGATAATGAGAAAATCATCGCCACAGATCTCGCGTATGGCCGTGGCCTCTTGGGCCGAGGCCACAACTCCATCAAGCTTACTCTGTTGGGCGAGCTTGGCCAAATAAGGCACCATTTTCTCTAGAGGCAGATTGACGTGCAATTCTTCGCTCAAAGTTTGAGCAGTCATGCTCGTCAAAATTGTCACAGCAATAAGCGCTGGTTTGGCCGCACTAGGTTCTACCTTGAGCAACTCTTGGTAGGCAACAGCGGTGGCCTGAGCGGCAGCTTCCATCATGACGCTACCGCCAGTCGCATGTAGATTGAAAATATCAACAGCCTGAGCAACAGCAGCCCGACAAGCCTGGGCTACAGTGTTTGGTATGTCATGAAACTTAGCATCAAAGAAAAGCTTGACCTGATACTCGCGGGCGATAGCAAAGATGCCCGTACCGCACGAGGTAAAAAGCTCTAACCCGCACTTGAAGACACCCACTTCATCACGCAGCTCCTCTATCAAAGCTCGAGCATCAGCCTCTGTTGAGACATCAAGAGCAACAATTAGCCGGTCCTTAGGGGTCAGAATTCGTTTCATGCATTCTTTGCTCATGCCTTCTTTCTCATACTTTCCGCCTTCTCTCTGGTTCTGCCTTCTCTATTGCTCTGCGACGGCTTAATAGAAATTTACATGCAAAACGACCTGGCAATCAAAAACTGCCAAGCCGTCTAACAAATTTGCTCTGCACCCACCTAGGTCTCAGACTAAGCCTAAAGGCCTAAGGAGCGATGGCAGCCTTGTCTTTGTCGAGCTTGTAACGCTTGACAAAGCGATCTACCCGACCTTCTGTGTCAACGATTTTTTGTTGACCGGTATAGAAGGGATGGCAGGCGCTACAGATTTCAACGCGGATTGCGTTCTTTGTGGAACCCAATTTGACAGCAGCACCGCAGACACAAGTCGCGATCACTTCTGAATAATTGGGATGAATTCCTTCCTTCATGATGACACCCTGAATTTTTAGAATAAGGCAAAAGATACCACACCATTGAGAGGCCTTGCCGCTCCTCTCAATATAATCGTAAGGTCCCTTAACAGGAAATAGTTAAAGCCTTCTCTATTTGTACTACTGATTTATTGGTTGAGCCACATCAATGCCGTCGCCAGTGGCCTGAGAGAGCCGCTCCCCCTCCACATTAAGGAAAACTGCCTTTGGCGGGCTGTCATGGCCGACAATCTCATTGACCGTACGCTTAAGCTGCTCCAATCTAAGCCCAAAAGACTGAGCTCCACTACCTGAAAGAAATCGTTTTGATAGATTCAAAACTATTCCGGAACGGTCTTTAGTTGGAGCAACCGAGATTAGAACTGTGCCTCTCGGCACTTCGCTGCCAAAGCCAGATGCTTGTTCATCAGAAGTGGGACCCTTTACCAGTTCATTCACAGCCGCTTCTACGGCCTTCAAACTAGGCGTCTGCTCCTCACTGCCAGAGCCTGGTTGATACAAGCGAGCCACTGGTTCATAGGTTATTTTATCGCCGTCATTTTTGACGAACCAAATTAGGAGAGCATTGCGCACTGCTGGCGCAATTTGCTTCTTATCAGCAAATCTTGCTACTGAACTAACAGTCTTGCGATGTTCTTTATCTTCGCTCAAAATTGTGCGATTGCCAGCACAACTAGACAGCAATGGCGCAATGAAAAGCCCTAGAACTATATAATTGAGTCTATTTTTTAGTGGAATCAACCTTGGAGTCTCCGGCCACGTCTTTTGGTACCAGAAGCAGTTTACCATCACCAGAGACGCCACCATCGCCAACTTGCAAATCAGCCAAACGAAAGGCATGATCGCGTCTATCCATGCGGGCAAAGTCAATCAGAGGGTTGAGTAGGTCTTGAGCAAACTGAGCAAATTTTTCAGGTTCAACAATATCAGGGCCTTCCACTTGCAAATCTTCCAGCATTATTTTGCTATCGCCAACAAGCTTTGGGCGAGCTGAAATTTTAATCGGTACACCAGTATCAATACTGGCCCCTTTAGTCACAAGTGTTGCCTCTAGCTTAAGCATGTCACCAACGATATGCACAGCGGGCTTCATCACTTCTAGCTGCTGTTCCCCAAGGCCAGGCAAATCAAGCTTCAAACCACTCATAGAAGCCACCAGACGCGGAGTTTTCAGGGCCTCGGCAATTTGCTCTTGGCTCAGTTCAGCTCGCATAAATAGCATAGTTGGCGCTTTCAAGCCAATGGCACCATTCTTCTTTCGATAGTTAAACCAAATTGGATTCTGTGATGCCACTGACAAATCACCCAAGCCAACACCTTTGAGCTTCGGTTGATCGACATCAACAGATACAGCTTTAACTTTTCCGGCAATCAAATCAGTAAGGCTATAGGTTTTTATGCGCACTCTAACTTTGCCACCAAGTTTGCGCTGCAAAATGATTTTGCTCGCTTGGTTGGCTACTACTTCGGTAAGAAAGTTGATACCAGTAACCGTTTGCACCGTGCGCGAAAACTTAGAGCCGATAGTAAAAGTAGGTGGTGGAGTTGCTACTTTTAGCTTTTCGGTGCTGTGATTAATGCTTGTACTTGTAGTTTTATTTTCGCTGGCATTGGCAGCAGCTAGGCTAAAAGGGGCAGAGAGAGCCAGCAAGAGCAAACTAAGCAAGGCAAAAAATGCCACTTCGCTGCAACGTGGAAGTAGCGTAGCCAACTTCAGCATCAAACTTCTACTAGAACGACTGCTGCGGCGGGTGCGGGTTCTTCATCTTGTCTTGGAGAGCCTCTTTGAGCATTTCGTTCTGCCGCAATAGTGCTTTCAAATGCTCGTTGGCAATGGCTAGTTCAGCTTGTAGCTCAGCTACGGTCTGCTCATGTGAGACGCCAGTAACGGGGTCACGACCAGGCATTTTAGGAAGTAGAACATAGCCCAACTGTACAGCCTTCAAGGCCGCAGCTGTGCGCGTAGGAACTTTCAGCTTAGCGAGAATACATTCGATGTGTTTTTCAACAGTACGAAGCTTCATGTCTAGTTCTTCAGCAATTTCTTTGTTGCGCAGGTCAAGGCGAATCAGAACCTCAATCTCTCTATCAGTGAGATTGGAGTTCGGCATATTCGTCGCCGGCGCCTGTTTAACAAGCTGCGTAATTTTGGGATCGCAATAGGGCAGACCCCGTGTAACCTGTTCAATAGCTTCGAATAGCGTTCTTGGACCGGAACTCTTCAAACAAAATCCGCGAGCGCCAGCACGCATCAACTGGTTGTGATACTTAGTAGCATGGTAAGAATCAGTCAAAACCAAAACATTTGAGTTCGGCAGCTCAGTGCTAACGCGCCGGCATACTTCAACACCATTGAGCACATCGAGATCGACATCTAAAATTACAAAATCGGGTCTAAGACGACGAACCATTTCAGTAGCAGCCATACCGTCAGCCGCTTCACCCACGATTTCTACCACTTCAGAGACAACACGCTTGAGACCAAAGCGAATCAGTTCGTGCCTCTCACAGAGAACTGTTCGAGGTCGAAAAATTGATGGTCTTTGAGTTGAATCCAAGAGTGTCTCCCGTCTATCCGTCTGCGATTAGAAACTCAGTGGCTGTCAATATTTGAGTTTAGAACCGAATTTATTGTAACAGTGTGGGCAGTTCTGTCACCATCGAGCCAGTAACTTCTTTATATACCCTATATTCTCTAAGACCTAATCGTTTACTCATCTCCCGAAACGCCTATCTATTGTGCTTTCGCAGCCCCAGCGCTGTTCACTCCACAACCACAGAGGGCTATTCTGAACGATGAGAAGCAGCATTATCAGACGAAAAAGGATCGCTACGCTACGCCAACAGATAGCACCAACATATACCCGCTATCTCAAACATCTTCAACTAGCAAACAAATAGCCAACAAATTTCTCCCAAGAAATCCACTCTTGTCATAGCCAGGCAATCAAATTGGGAGATAAACTAACAATAGAGTAAAAATATTGCTTAGCGCTAGCTAAAACAGCTGTATTTAGGGGAATCTTACGAGAAGCATGGGAAAAATCCCAGTAGCAGCCTCCTCTTGAAATGGTTAAGCTGACCTCATAATCAATATAACGAAAGGCCACAGAGCCGCATTTTCTAAGTTTTCAAAAGAAGTAATGACAAGCACAGGAATTAAAATCGAGAAGAAATACTTTCGTATTGCTATTGCAACTAGCCTTGTATTGTCGCTTGTCTTCTCAACCGAAAGACCGGCCCAAGCCACAAAGATGAATGCTTCTCCCCTGCCACACCGGGGCCAAGCAAATCCTGACAATCAAAATAACTGGAATAGACCAAGTAAAAGAGATTTTTCGCAACCAGCTGACCGCGAAGCCTTACCACCCTCACAGTGGGAAGGTCGCAGGCCAGATTATCGCGACGAAGAAAAGCGCAAAAAAGCCGAAGAGGCAGCCAATGCCCTCAAGGCTGTAGAAGAGCAAAAGAAACAAGCGGAAGCAGCTAGGCGAGCAGAACAAGCGCAGGTCAACGCCTCTAAACAAGTTCTACAAAATGCCATCGATGCAAACAATCGAGGTTATGCCCTTGGTCGAGCCGGCCGCTGGAACGAAGCCATTGCTCAGCACGAATCGGCCTGCAAACTTGACCCTAGCAACAAGCAATTTCGCACCAATTTATCATCAGCTCGAGTTTGCTACGGGCAACAGCGCCTAGCGCAAAAAGACTTCAGCGGCGCAGCTCACCTCTTCCGCAAGGCATTGACAGCTGCTCACGACAATTCGCTGGCCGCAAAACTACTGAACGAAGCGATTCAAAGAGGCGGTCTCGACCCCACTCTGGCCGAAAATCGTCTGGGTATAGGCGACCAGCTGGCCGCTTCAGGCGACCTTGACGGCGCCATGATCGAGTATCAACAGGCCATGCAACTTGACCCAGGGGCGCGCACTTACGTCAAAATGGGCGACATGTCGATGCGCTACGGCCAAGCCGCCAATGCTCTCAATTGGTACCGCCAAGCCGTTGTCAAAGACACTAATTACGGGCCTGCCCATAGACAACTTGGCCTCATTTATATGATGCAAAAAGATTACACCTCGGCTGCGGCATCGCTGCGCAAAGCAGTCATTATCGACGCCAAAGATAATGCTGCAGGGCTCGCGCTAATAGATATTTGGCGCAAACAAGTGTCAATGAATCCTGAACTGGCTGAAAACCACCTCGGCCTGGCTGGAGCTTTTCAGCTTACTGGTGATTATCAGTCAGCGGCCGGCGAATATTTGCAGGTAGAGCAACTCGACCCCGGTAATGCTAGGTTAGCCCCAGGCCGAGAGAGTCTGGCTCGCGCAATGAGACACACAACCGCTGAAAAACATCGCGTGGCCGCCGAAGTATTTATCAGCCAAGGACTAGCCAAAGATGCTCTTTCAGAAATTAGCCAAGCAGTAAACGTTGAACCCCGAAATGCTCGCTATCAATTTTTGATGGGAGAAGCGCTAGAGAGTGGTGGCGACATTCAAGGGGCACTGAGGGCATACCATACCTCAGTCTTAATTGATCCACAGAACAACCAAGAAGCAGCGGCCCGCATGCGTGACCTGCAAAATCGCTCTAATAATAGTGGTAACAATAATCCCAATATCAATCCCAATAACAATGCTCCTAGTCACGCCGAGACAAAGCGCCCCAAGACTCTCTATGAAGGAAGCCCTGCGGGGACAACTGCAGGTACCGGCCCAGGGACCAGTTCAGGGACAGGGACAAGCACAGGTACTGGCACGACGCCATTCACCGGGAGCTTCCGCACCCATGATGACTCTCAATCATCTACTATGGGCGGCAATTTGATGCAGAATACTAATTCTAGTGTTCAGCGCCTCGAAAACTCGGCAGCTAGACAGGCGGAACCACGGCCTGAGCCTAAGCCCCAGAGCAGAGACAGTCAGACACAAGCTACTCTCAAAGCATGCGATGAAATGGAGATGCGTCGCGATTTTCAAGGCGCTACTAATTTACTGAGAGAAGCACTGAATAATAATCTGCAAAACGCCGATATTCATCATCGCCTTGGCCTGACTTTGCTTAACTCTGGACAACTTTCAGAATCGGTTTCAGAGCTACGCATTGCCAGCGCCCTAAGTCCAGCTAACAAAGTATTTTCAGCCGATCTTGCTCGCGCGCTCAATATCCACAAACGCTCACTAACAGCAGATCCTGGCCTTGGTTCTCCAAGCGGAGGAGCGGGCCAATGAGTTTCTATTTTCAAGCACCCGACTTAGCCGAATTTCCTAGACGCTCTTACCGCCGTTTTTTAGAAGAGACCATTGGCAATCTTTTTGCTGAAATATCACCAGTCGCCAGCGAATACTCCGCACGCTTTGAACTGACATTTTTAGGACCGGACGGTAAAGTACATTGGCGCTTTGAAGACTACGCGCCAGACTCGGGCTATCCCACCTCACCGGAACAAGCACGCAAATCTAATATGACGCACTCAAAGCGCATGATGATGGAAGTCTGGCTGCGCGATACACTGACTGGTGAACTGCGCAAATCAACAGCCTACGTCACTGACGTACCCGTGATAACTGACCGCGGCACATTTGTCATAAACGGCTCAGAGCGCGTGGTCTTGGGCCAACTAGTACGGGCCCCTGGTATATATTTTAGCCAAGGCGGCCAGACCAGTTACAAGGCTCTAATGCTCGCTGAAATGGGAGCACCAATTGCCTTTGAGCTAGAACTAGATGCCAGTGGTGGCAAAACGAGTAGGGCAAAGTGCCGCATCAAGTTACCTAAACGCAGCTGGGTGGCAGCGACAACCGTACTAGCTGCTTTGGGTGTTGACGCTCAAGATTTGCAAAAACGAATTGGTAGTTTGCTTGAGCGCAACCGCATTGATTTCAAGCCACTCACCCAAACCGAAGCTTTAGCAGTAGTCGGCCGCTCTTGGAAGCCAGACGGTGGTGGTGGCTCATCTGGTGGCGCCACAGCCCTCAAAGAATTAACAGATAGACGCCGCTATTCTCTAGGAAAGCTCGGACGCAAGCGTGTCAACGCCAAACTTGGCATAGAAGAGCAGTCACATCAGTTGAGTGGTGATGACATTCTCGCCGCTGTCGAATATTTGCTTGGTCTGCCACTAGATATGGGGCGCACCGATCAAATTGACAGTTTAGAAAATCGCCACCTAAGAGGTGTGGGCGAGACCCTGACAAAGGCTGTCAGACCAGCGCTCGGACAGATGACCAGATCAATTCGCACTCGCTTAGAGATGAATGAAGATGAAGAAATTGGTTCACCCAATGAACTTCTAGACATCAGACCATTTTCTAATGCCCTAAATAAATATTTTGTCGGCAATCCGCTTGTGCAATATCTTGACCAACAAAACCCCCTTTCAGAATTATCACACCGCCGCAGAATCACTTCATTTGGCCCCGGTGGTATCGACCCTAATGCCGCCCCTGTTGAAATGCGCGACATTCACCCATCGCAAATCGGCCGGGTTTGCTTAGTTGAATCACCAGAAGGCAAGAACTGCGGCATGGTCTCTTATATGGCCACCTATTGTCGCATTGACGATGACGGCTTTATGACTGTGCCCTATCGAAAAGTATTTAACGGTTTGGTATCAGATGAGGTGCAGTTTCTCACCCCGGCTGACGACAAACGCTATACTCTGGCACCACCTGATACAAAAGTAGTGGACGGCAAAATTTCAGGAACCATGGTCGCGGCTAGACGAGGCGAAAACTTCATTGAAGTCAGTCCTGAAGATGTCGATATGATCGGTATCGCGCCGCAAGGATTTATCTCTGTTGGTTCGGGACTAATTCCTTTCTTAGAACACGACGACGCCAACCGTGCTCTCATGGGTGGTGGCATGATGCGCCAAACTTTGCCGTTGATCAGGCCGGAGAGGCCGCGGGTGGGCACCGGTATGGAGCGCATTGTTGCGCGCTCAAGTGGACACTCTGTCATAGCTAGACGGGCTGGCACAGTCACCAAAGTTACCGGTAAAGAAATCACAGTTGCCCAAGGCTCTGGCGAATCGAGAACCTATACCCTAACTCGCTTTGATAGAACTAATCAGAACACAATTTTAGACCAACGACCTTCTGTACAAGTAGGGCAGAAAGTTGAAACTGGCCAAATAATCGCCGACGGGCCAGCCATTGACGCCGGTGAGTTGGCTCTGGGTCGCAACCTACTGATTGCCTTCATGCCCTGGAATGGCTACAACTTTGAAGACGCCATTGTTGTGCGAGAAGGTTTGGTAAAAGACCAAAAACTGACCCATATCGAAATTGAGAAACATTCATGCGGCGTACACCAAACTCTACGTGGCCCCGAAATTCTCACACCCGAGCTACCAAACGTCACAGCTAAAGACCTAGAGCATCTCGACGACAGAGGCATTGCCAAAATTGGCTGTTACGTCAACCCAGGAGACATTCTGGTCTCTAAGTTGTCGCCCAAAGAAGCAAAGGCCCTATCAGCAGAAGAAGAACTATTGCAAGCTATCTTTGGCAAAGTTGCCGAAGAGATGGGTGATACCAGCTTGAGGGTGCCCCACGGCTCTGGTGGTAGGGTCATAGATGTGCGCATCTTCACGCCCGAGACCACCCCCGAACTCAAAGCTGGCATTATCTGCGAAATTGAAGTCTTGATTGCCAGATTGTGCCCAGTAGAAGTAGGAGACAAGTTGGCCGGTCGACACGGCAACAAAGGCATTGTCTCAATCATCGTTCCCGATTGCGATATGCCCTACATGCCTGACGGCACCCCCGTAGACATCTGCCTCAATGCCCTTGGTGTTCCTAGCCGTATGAATGTCGGACAAGTATTCGATACCCAGCTGGGCTATTACGCCAGTATTCTCAACCGCTACTATCGCATTCACCAATTTGACGAATCTATCGCCCCCGATGCCTCTTTCAGGCTGGTCACAGATGCCCTAAAAGAAGTGCGCCAATTACCCGGTTATGAATGGATGGGTGCAGACGGCAAAGTAAAACTAACCGACGGCCGCACAGGCGAGCCGTTTGACCGGCCAATTTTAGTAGGCCGTCAATATATGCTCAAACTGAATCAACTAGTACTGCACAAAATAAACGCCAGGTCAGGCTTAGGCGGCCCCTACGCCGCAGTAACTCAACAACCTGTGGGTGGTAAAGCCAACCATGGCGGTCAGCGCATGGGTGAAATGGAAGTCTGGGCCATTCAAGCCTATGGTGCAGCCAGTATTTTGCACGAAATGATGACCATTAAGGCCGACGACATTCAAGGCCGCCACCAGTCTTATGCCGACATGGTACAAGGCAACCCTATAACTCCAGGCGGGCGAACAGCAGCCTTTGATGGCCTCTGCTGCGAAATTCGCGGTTTGGGCATGGAAGTCACCCTCGGCAAGGTGGTTGATTCTTTCGAACCGATAGAAGACCGCTCTTGTTTGCAACCAAATGGGCATCCTACGAAGACTCTAGAAGAAAAATATCAAGTCTCTGCAGTGCACCAAATGGAAGAAAATGACGGGCAAAAAGTGCTCGAAATCCCCGCTGGTGACTTCGTTCCGGTTTCTCGACCACCAGCCTTGCCACTGATTACATCGCTCACTAGCGGAAAACACGGTGGGAAACCACGTATTGAAATGTCCCAGGAACCGTTGTTTGATGACATAGAAGAGGGCGCCCCCGAATCTGTATCTGATTCTGTACCTGATGCTTTGATGGATGCCTTCATTGCCCAAGCCCTAAAGGAAGTGGATGAAGTTAGTCCACTAGACCTCCCCAAAGAACCCGCCAAAGAAACTAAAAACAGCAATAGCAATGGCACGGCAGCAAATTATCTATCTGAAGTACTGGCCAGAGAACTCGGAGCACAATCAACCCTAAATGGCTTCCCTTCGCTAAGCGAACTATCAACACTAGCTCAACAACTAGTCACCATTAATCAAGAAGCCAAAGAACAAGAAAGAATAGAACCAGCAACTAGCGTTCAGAACGAAAGTGAAAAGCTTACCGAGCTAGCTGGCTACTTCAAAAAATCAAGCAAAATTTCAGACATAGAAAAAACAAGCGATAATTCGCCAACAAATAATCAAGAAGATTCAAGCTAAGGCATAGGAAACAACAGAAATGACAGGCAGGTCAATAGCAGGTGAACACAAAAGCAATGGCAAATGCCTGGCTAGCCTGGCTCTATTGATTTGTTCGCTGCTCTTAGCCATTGTCTTCACCACCTTGAACGCTGAAGTAGCCTCGGCTCAATTCGGTGGTGCTGTGCCTCCACCAGTCGGAGATGGCCCTACACCTCAACCAGTCAATCCTGGTGATACCACCGGCCCGAGCGCTGTACCCACTGGCGCAGCAGACCCAACCCCAGGCACAAACAACGCTACCGCTCCAGGTAGAGATAGAACAGTTATTCGCCTATATGACAATGGCGCCACAGGCCGTGGCCGACGCATGGTGCAGACCCTAAGACCAGATACACTTTCAGCCGAAGCCCAAAGCAGAATTGGTGGCATTCTTGGTATCAATATGAATTCTGGTGAGCAGTCTATCGATGTCACCGTCACTAGAGACCAAATTGCTCAGATACAAGATGTCATAGCTGCTTATCCGCAGACTACACAAGTTGATGGTCGCAACATGATCACTGGCGACGACCCTGCCGCTGGCTATCCCAGACCAGGCAACGGCAGCCTCTATCGCTTCGATGGTCAATTACCGACAGTCGCTACTTTCTCTCGCTACCTCGTCATTCTTGGCGTAGTGGTCTCAACAGTTTTCATGGCGATTGCCGCCTACTCAGTAGTGATGGGCAGCAGAGACGGTGGCAACCGAGTAATTGGTGCAGCTTCTGGCCTGCTCTTCTTAATGGCCGCCTACACCATCTGGAAAATTGTGACCATGAATACTTTCCATGGCAACAGCCCAGACACTGCTCGCGCTCAAAATCGCCCAACCCAAGGCCTTGTGCAAGATGCCTTCATGACCAGACCGAACTTGCCGGCCACTCCTGGTGGCGGTGTCAACAGTGGCGCCCCTAGGGGTGGAGTTCCTGTTCAACCTCTCGGCACTGCCGGAAATTAGGTAATAGAAAATGACAATGCTAAACCTAACTCTAAATAAATTGATGGCTCTTCCACTGGCGGCAGCTCTTGTCACTTGTACGGCATTGGCCGGCGATGCTCAGCCCAAGAACGAGTATTTCGGCAGTAACTCCAATGGCACGCCGCCTAAAGGTTACAGCAACTATCAAGGACCGCCGCCCAAAGCCATCAACGGCGTAATAAATAAAGGCGCTGGAGCCATGGATTCAGACGCCAGCCCAGAGCTAACCTGGTTTGAAAAATTTGACGAAGTAAGCTTTCGCGGCAGACCAAACGACTCAGAACGCATCATTTTAAATATGCCATTTAACCAAGAGCAAGAAAGAGTTCAACGGTGGACCCAGGTGGCAGCAACAGTTGCGAAGCGCTATCGCCAAACAGCAAAAGCCTTAGGCGCAGTGCAAGCTCCAGCGGGCAGAGCCGACTTAGATGAGTACCGCACTTTGAGAATGGCCTGGTTTAACGATGCCGCTGCAGTATACGAAGAGATGATCAAACCAAGGCAACCAGCCCAGACTATCGAAGAGTTAAATGACCAGCTCAGACAAGTAAAAGACCAAGCCAATAGTCTAGGCAAAATGAATATTAGCCTACTTAATTCAGACCACAACTTAAGACGCAAATACCGAGTACACAACGCTAAGCAAACAGATTCGCTGACCAAGTATGTGACCGGTACATATAAATAATTCAAAGACACGAGACAAATTTTTCAGACAAAACCCCCAGCACCCCAAAAACCCGAGGACCTAGGCAAAATGGCAATACAGTTAAATGACAGAGATCATCTGATTTTCAAGCTCGTTGATGAGCATGAAGTATTGCTGGAAAAGCATATTTCTTGGTTTATTGCTGGCGAAGAAAAACCAGTTTTAATTAGAGACCGCTTGCGCAAGCTCTTCTATCTCGACTACTTGCTCTGCCACCGTCACGGTAGCAAACTACCATGGTGGACCACACCCACCAAACCGCTGGTGTACATGCTCTCGTCTATGGCCAGAACAATTGCAGGAGCACCTGAAGCCACTGATGCCATGCTCGACAATGAGTTTCAACGGCACCATTTAGAAGTAGCCAATTTGCGCATGCTTTATTTGGTTGCTCAAAAAGACACACAAATCAGCCAGTTTCAGTGGACAACTTGCAAGCAACCGAAGAAGAGCGAGTGTGGCCTTGATGCCATGGTTACCTTTAAATTGAATGGTGCTGCCAACGGTTCAACTAAACTGGGCTTGGTCAACAATCTCTCACTCAACCTCGAGGCTGTAAGCAAACTGACAAGTGCTATCGAAAGTGAAAAGCTTGACTCGATTCTACTTATTTCACGCGATGACCTCTCGCAAAAAGTTCTGCAGCAATTAATTGTGCAAGCTGGTGGTGAACTAGCCAAGCGCACTTTGTTCGCCACCCACCAAGAGCTGTATAAAGATGGCATTGTTGCCACTCGTTGGCAGGGCGCCTTGGGCCAATCAGCTATTCGTGAAAGCGAGGCTGTGGCTTATATTGGGCCAATCACGCAACCAATTGCGGTATAGAACTAACTTAAAAGCTGTGGGAGAAGGCTGGCATGGGGATGCCAGCCTTCATCTTTTTGCTCAAGGCCTTATGCCTCAAACGTGATTTTGCTTTCGCGTTTATTGACAGGCTGCGACGGGAAGATTAGCATTAATGTATTAGTGCAATCTAAGCAAATTAATCTTGAGCCTGGGGGGCTTCACATATGCCTAAGCACATTAGGCCGCTAAAACGGCCAGAATCAGGCAGCATGTTAGTTTTCGGCACAGCTATCACGATCGCCATAGTGGCAGTTTTAGCGTTCTTCAGCCTCAGTTATGTCAGGCTATTGGGCAGTAGCAGCGAACAACGCACTGCCATTGAAGCTGCGGCATTAGCCGCGGCCCGCGACCTTAGTATGATCGCTGTCAATACTGACGAGTATGGCTGGATATCGCTCTCTGACTCTGCGCCAATTGGCAGTCTTACTGTGGCACCTGACCAGTTTTACGTACCAGTCAGAGGTATTAACACCATACTGGGCACCCTCAGGCTAGATTTAATCATTGCCACCGAGCTAAATGACAATGCCCTCAAAGAAATGATCAAAGCCGATATTGTAAATGCCAAGTCTGCACAAGCTAAATTAGGCACCGAGCTGAACAAAGCCATGGCAGCTGGCTATAAAGCCAAAGGCATAAATGGTCAAGATATTGATGTTTACGGTGACGCTCAAAATGCCTACACATCAAACCAAATTAGAATGACTGGCGCCTCAAACTATGTTGCTAACTCGCTCAAGCTATCCCTTGGTGGTATTAATAACGGTGGCGTGACCAATACGCCGATACCAAGCCCTGCAGCCAAAGCCAACGTGCCATCTAGTCAACAGCAAAACAACTGTTACCTTTCATACATGGATATTCCTACAGATGGCGAAAGTTTTGTCTTTGCTGGCATTGGCAGCTCAATAAAGCTAATGGACCCTAAACAATGGACAGTGACAGTAGCTGGATTACCCTATCAAGTTGCCACTATAGTTAAGGCCGAAGCTGACCAGCATGTCACAGATACTCAGAACCCTGCTGGCTACAACATCCACGCCATTGCCTGCGCTCAACCGGCTAACGTGGTTGACCCCAAGCCGACTCCAGGAGCATTGACCTTCAGCTTCCCCGATGGTATGCCCCCAGAAATTCTGGGACCAGGCACTTTGCTCACAAACGCCCAGATCAACTCAAACAACAACTGCACTTATCAAACATCGGTTAATGGTGACTATCCACTAGGCAAACCAGCAACCAGACTTGACGATACCAGCTGGCCTTATGCTTGTGACTCTCACTCAGGCAATGTATTCAGAAAGTCACTGACTGACTGGTGGCGCCGTGCTGGTACTAAACTCAATATAGCCTCAGCCACAGCCATGCTCAATGACCCAGCCAACAATTTCTGGCGTCCAACTGGCGCCGACAACGTCGATTGGATTACAGAAGCAGTGCTCGGCGATACCCAGTTGTACAACCTTGGGCCCATTCCCCGCGGCTACATTCACATTTATCGCGTTGATCCGTCTACAGGCTTGGTGAGCTATGCCCATGAAGGCTTGACACCAACTAATTACTCGGTAGCCGGTGAAAATCAGATGTATTCAGAAAACATTGATGCCATAACCAAGAGTGCTGTAGGCAAGCAGACAGTTGGACCATTCACCTTCCCTGGCACCCTGAAGCCGGGTGGCTTGACCAACGATAACAAAGTCACTTTGTTAGACAATTTCGACCTCTACATCCGCGACCAAGTCTGTCAACCAGGCATGAACCAAGGAGGAATGCACGCAGGCGAACCCATGGACTTTGACAAAGTAGTGATGCTGCAGAAGAACAACAACCATAATTATAGCCATGACCTAGGCGGCAGCGGCCTCGGGGCAGCGAAGCCACCAGCAGTCAAGCCAGCCGGTCTACCACCGGCCATCACCGACCAGTCTGACTTTGCTGAAAAATCGGGCTTCCCTGATGCTGAGTACAATACCTATGAAGCTGGCCCTGGCACCGATTCTGTTCGACCTACCTACAAAGACAATGGCATGGCAGTAGACGTTCGCTTCAGAAGACAAGTCGAAACCGGTAGTCTTAGCGCTTTACTTGGTTTCAAAATTGGTTATGTTGGCCACAAGTATGGTGCCACCTTCGGACCAAGTGCATTACCCGCTGTCGCTGCGCCGTCTATGCACTACGGCCACGACGACGACGATAACGACACACATAAACATAAGAAGAAGAAGAAGAAGCATCATTCGTGACCAGCACAGACGAGATGAAAAATTGCTAATAAATTAATCGCACATTAACCCCGTCTAACCCTACAGGGAATAAAAAAGAGCCAAGAAGAGAGCCTGCAGCACAATGCAGGCTCTCTTCTTTTTTAGCAAGACGCTGAATAGCACCTAAATAGAGCCGAGCAGGCCAATTGACAGGATGGGTAGCAGCTTATAGGATAGAATTATTAGAGCCGCTTAAGCAAAGCCTTTTATGGCCTGGCGCTGGGGGATATTTTATGGTCAGTCGAAGAATTTTACTAATGCGATCGAAATCCGGCAATATGCTGGTGTTCAGTACCGCAGTTACCATTGCTATAGTCGCAGTTCTGGCTTTTTTCAGCCTTAGCTATGTGCGGCTCTTAGGCAGCAACAGCGAACAACGCACCGCCATTGAAGCGGCAGCTCTAGCGGCTGCTCGCGACTTAAGCATGATTGCTATAAACACAGCTGATTATGGCTGGATTTCACTGTCTGATGCCGCCCCCACAGGTAGCAGCACCACGGCAGGAGATGCCTACAACATACCAGTACGCGGTATCAATACTATTCTCGGCACCTTGCGTCTAGATTTAATAATTGCTGACCAACTTGCTGATGCCAATTTAAAAACAATCATCAAAGCTGACATTGTCAAAGCAAAAGCCGCTCAAGCACTTCTAGGCACTGAATTGTCTAAGTCTTTGGCAGCTGGCTACGGCGCTAAAGATATAAACGGCAATACAGTCAATGTCTATGCCGATGCCGAAAACGCCTACAAGTCAAATCAAATAAGAATGACGGGCTCTTCTAACTATATAAACAATTCACTCAAACTCTCGCTTGGCGGCATCACAAATGGTGCCATGACCAACACACCACTACCTAACCCCAGAGCCATGGCAGACGTACCCACTGCTAAGCAACAGAATGACTTCTACCTATCTTATATAAACATTCCAACTGATGGAGAAGACTTTGTATTTGCTGGTATCGGCGACTCTATGAAATTGGTTGACCCTAGACAATGGGCCTCAGTTGTACCCGGCCTGCCCTATCAGGTAGCAACTATTGTTAAAGCCGAAGCAGACCAACATGTCACTGACACCCAGAACCCAGCAGGGTACAACATACATGCAGTAGCCTGTGCCCAACCAGCTAACGTAGCAGACCCCAAACCAGCTCCTGGCGCCCTTACATTTAGCTTCCCTGATGGCATTCCACCAGAGATAATTAGCCCCATGAGCATGTTGACAAACGCCCAGTTAAACAAAGGAGACAATTGCTCTTATCAAACTTCAATCAATGGTGACTATCCCATTGGAGTACCGACTACCCAAATGGACGACTTAGACTGGCCCCACACTTCTCTTGCTCAAAGCACCGGCAACGTCTTTAGAGTAGCCGTACTCGACTGGTGGAAGCGTGCGGGCACCAAGCTCAATGTTTCTTCGGCTGTAAACATGTTCCAAGACAGTAAATTCAACTTCGTCGCCCCTGGTGCTGACGTTCTATGGAAAACCCACTCATCCCCAACTAGCACCACTGTCTACGAATTAGGTCCAATCCCGGCTGGCAACATCCACATCTACAGAGTTGACCCAGCCACTGGCCAAGTCAGCTATCAAAACAAACCGCTGACCCCTCTGAACCTAGCCGTAGCTGGCGAAGATCAAATGTACTCTGAAAACGTTGATGCACTGACCAGCTCTATCGCTAAAGATACGGTCGTAGGCCCCTTCGAATTTCCGGATACTGGCTATATCTTAGACACCGTGACACTGAAGAAAAAATTCGATGTCTACATTAGAGATCAGGTCTATCAACCAGGTTCAACAAAAGGCGGCAAGCACGCTGGCGAACCAATGGACTACCTACCGGCCGCAGTGACCCAATTGCCTGCCCACCTCAGACCCAGCCAAGACCTTGGTGGCCCCGGATTCGGCGCCTATAGCTACAAACCACCACCCCCTCCAAACAAGAAGAACCCTGGACTCCCCCCTGCGATCACCAGTCAATCTGACTTTGCTGAAAATTCAGGCTTCACGCCATCCAAATATTATCAATACAGCCAAGGGCCGGGAACAGGAAAAAATCCCAAGATGCGCCCTACTTATCAAAAGAATGGTATGGCAGTTGATATTCGCTTCCGCAGACAAGTCAACACCGGTACTCTAGCTAAATCATTAGGTTTCGACACCGGCTATGTCGGCGAGAAGCTAGATGCAGCGACCGTTTCGACCCCAGCCAGACCGCCAGTACCAGTACCAACCGTGCCAGACCCTACTGAGACAGGAACCGATACTGGAACTGATACAGGAACAAGTACTGGAACAGGGACGGGAACAGATACCGGAGCTGGCACAGGTACTCTCTAGCAACTAAACAAAATGAAAAGAGAGCATTGCCAGTAGTGGCAGTGCTCTCTTTTATTACTAATCTAAATCTGGCTTAGTCAGGGCTTCAACGGTTTTTATTTTGAGCATACGGCAGCCCCCCAAATCACCCACCCAGCCAGAAGCTCTCACTTTCTCGCCCATGTAGGGTATAAGCAAATCTTTGCAGCCCTGAAAACCTTTGTATTTGGCAGCGATATATAGATTTTTTGTACCGTCCTCAAGAATGCCGATGCTGACACCTCCATGAGCACAAGCTAGTGCACAGGCCTTATGAGCCGGCCCTCTTCCTGGCCCCATGGTTTGCGAAGCATAGCACCAAGCGTCAACAACTTCGCCCACAACCACAACTTCTCTAGTGGTCGACTTAATCTCCGTTGAGCGGTAGTGCGGTTGCTTTGACTGATAGAAGTAATAGGCCGCAAAGCCTGCGCAAACCAGCAGCAGAGAAGATAAGGCTATGATGATTTTCTTGTTCTGGATTGTATCCGACGTTGTAGCCATAAGTATCCTAATCAGTAGTCAATGATTTCCATTTCTCTTCAATCTGCCGATCTTTGCCACCATTTAGCTCGTGGGCTTTCCTAAAACTAGCATTGGCGGATCTCGCATCTTTGCCATGACTTTCTAGATCAAGCCCCAAGCGGTAGTGACCCCGAGCGAATTGAGGGTCTAGCTTAAGGCCTGCCTGATATTGCTTAATGGCTAAATCAAATTGACTCTTGCGATCGTAGACGTCACCTAAGGCAAAATGCATGCGTGCTTTCACCCGAACATCTTTAACTCGCTCCTCTGCCTTTGCTATCACCTCTGGTGGCACCCCATCCGCCATTGGCCCGAGCAAATTTGTCACTCGCTGCTTACTCAGCTCCATTTCTTTGCCATTGGCATGGGCCAGTAAACAAAGGGCTACTTCTAGGGCCTTTAACCTATTTGTTTGATTGGAATTACAATGATTGGCTAACGTTGAAGCATAAAGCTTGTTATTAGCAAAATTAGCCGGGTCTTGACTAAAGTTCTTATCAAGCTCAGCCAAAGCTTGGTCATAGCGCTTAAGAGCCAATAAAATCTTGGCTTTCTCGTAAATGCTAAGGGTCGTAGGTGGGCTCAATTTGTCAAAGCGACTAATCTCGATCAAAGCCTGCTCTGGTTTATTTAGAGCAGCTAATACATCGGCAATTGCTAAACAAATTTGAGCGTCACTTGGTCGAGCAGCGCGAGCACGCTGATACATATTCATAGCCGCGGGCAGCTTACCCTGGTTCTGTAACACATAACCGGCAGTAAGTAGCATACCGTAGTCTTTAGGAAACAAATGCAGGCCATCGACAGCAACCTTTTCTGCTGCTGCATAGTCGCTAGTTTTCAAAGCAAGTTGAGCCAAGCGCTTGTAAGCATCAGGCTTAACAGGGGGGAAGTCTAGAGCTTGACGATACTGTTCTATGGCTTGCCCATAGAAACCTTGAGACTCATAGAGCTGCCCAGCCGCATAATGGGCGACATAAGTCTTTGGTTGATTCTTGAGCAATAGCTCAACTTGTTTGGCACTGGGCACCACCTGACCCAGCGTCGACTGAGGTGCTTGACCCTTAATAAGAGACGAACTAAATAAAGCAGCAGCAAAACAAACCATAGTTTGCATTCGTCGAGTCAGTCTATTCACAGTTCAACCCTAGCGATCAGTGTAGGAAATCTGGACGGCTGTGCGATCTTTGCTTGTCAGCGGAGCCAAGACATTAATTGAACAGCTGACACCATTTTTGGTGGCAGAAATGCTTGATACAGATCGGCCACCCGTACTGGCATTTTCACGCATAACCCAACCAGCACTTTGCAAACTACGCTTATACCAGTCAAGTACGCTGGCTGCTGGGTTCACAGTAGTGAAGCGGAAGAATGTCATACTTTTAGTGTTTAAATACTGACTCTGATAGCCAGCCACAAACTTAGCATCAGGCGGCAAAGGCACCGGAACCGTGCTGGGCCAACGTTGCAAATTACGATGCACACTTTCCACCGGAGCCGGTCGCCGCGGTTGCTGGATAGACTGACTTTGAACCTGTTGTGACTGTTGTTGCTGAGACATTACCGGCGCTGCCAGAAACAAACTCAGGCCTAGAGGTTGTAACAAAAAGGAAAGCGACGAAAGTGACAAGACTGTCCTTTTAGCAGAAGAATAGATAACGGTCATTAATTGAGCCTTTTGAATAGTTTAACCAGCGCCCCACAATCACTTGTTGCGACTTTACGCTCTACTGACTAACAGGGGCCGGTTGAATCGCAGGTAGTGGTAGCTGGGCAAGCACAGCCGTTAGGGATAGTAATAGTATCCCCGCTTCCTGAATAAGTAATGCCAAAGGCACCAGAACCAGTTGAACCTTCAGGGCAACAGGTAGTACTGACTGCACCCATGTTGAGCTGACCGAGCAAATTATTCCATCCACTGGCAGGGGTGAAGGAGAACCAATTCATCAAACAGATTTTGCCAGGGTAATCATAAGGCTGTGGATAGTTCCAGTCACCGGCTACGTTTATCTGAGTGAAGGGCATCAATTCAAACTGGCGAGTTTCAGTAGGTGATGTGGGGCTCTTGGCGTCTGGCAATTGACCGATGAAATCTTTGAGCCATGGCGCATCGGCAATGGCCGCACTTTCTTCTTTCAAGACCAAGCCACCCTGGCCAGCGTTAGCAGTCTGACTAAAGTAAATATAGCCGCGGCCCCCCATTGGCACGATGTTTTGAGTGAGAATGTAATCTAGCGGCCGACTCTCAGAGGCATAAACACCCTTGTTGGCATAACTTAGCCACTCAGGATCGATTTGATACATGCGCTGAGTCAAATACTTCCACATAGGGCCGTTCAAACTAATACCTTCTGCACTCTTGCTGTCTAAGCGCACACCTTGATCGGTGGTTATGCGATAGTCAGGACTGCTCAACGGAGAGCGACTAGCAGGCACATGGGCAATTCCAGACTGATAAGTACCAGGATGGAAGTCGTTGCCTTCAGCACGGTCACTAAGAAGCTTTAAATTGACTATGTCGGCGACGTTCACACTAGCAGTGCCACTACTGACGGGCGAGGGCGGCAGGATGTTGTAAGCGGCTTCAATCACTGGCCTTGCCCATAAGCTACGGCTATCAGGTTTGTTGTAAATAGCCATGTCTTTATTAACTTTTGACGAAGCATTATCAAGGGCAATATTGTCTACGCCCGCACCACCGATGCCACCAATTGAATTGCAATTAGCCTGGTTAACGCCACTGAGTCCGAGCGTATCACCCGATAGAGCAACACCGACACTTAAGCCACTGCAATCAGGAGTCTTTCCATCTTTTATATCTTGTGCAATTTTGGCAATATAGTCAGCACCATTGCTGCAACCACCAGGCAGAGGCGAATCATTCATGCCAACGAAATACGGCATTGGTTTACCATTGACGTCAACTGGATAAACCTGGGGATTATTCATAACATAGACGAAGACGTCTTGTTTGTTGCCGTTAGCCACTCCAGAAGCGGGCGAAGCTGCACCATTTTGAATGCGGATGAATCCATGAGGAAGAGCCGCGGCATAGCCTTTGGGATCAATTGGTTCGACTATGGCACAGGCGTTGAAATTTCCGTTGTAGCCTTGAGCCGACTGAGCCTGAGCCTTCAATGACAAGGCATTGGGAACGGGTTTAGTCCAACCAAAGGCATTGGCTCCAACTGATGCTTTGCTGTTACTGTCGAAATCACCTTGAGTTACCAAGTGAGGCTTAGCGCCAGGCTTAAGAGGGACAAAATATGTATTGGCAAAACTAGCGTCTGGTGACATTCCCTCAAGATATCCCTTGAGATAATTATGGTTGCCACTAGGGTCTATGTCTGAGCTTACCGCAGTTACCCATCCGCTAACCTTATCGTTATAAGTTTTCGAAGTCTTGGTGCTGAAATCATAGTCAGGCATAGCAGAGGAGGCTATATAAACGTTAGAAGCACCAGTCCTATCAAGGTATGAAAAAGTCGGTGCACCAAGCGGAGTAATGTCTTGTGGGCCGAATTGCTTTGTTGGATTGAGCCTAGCGATAGAGCTAAAGAAATCTTCAACAGATGATGGCTTGGCTAGCTGATCACTCAACTGTTTACCAAGAGCTTGAGCAGCTATAGTAATCTGGGAAGCATGTGATGTAGCACCCTGGTCGAGCCCGTCTTGAGCTATTTTATGAGCATTGAAGTTAACTATCATCGACTGCGCCATCAGCCTATTGATGTTGCGCAAATTAACGACACCGTTGGCACCGGAAGTGTGATCCGTGACACCGTTGAACTGCACGGCATCACCACTGTTTGGAATCGGCACAGCCACCTTCACCAAAACAGAACGAGCTAGAGACAGGTTTCCGGCGTCAGTTGCTCGCTGCATCTGCTGGCCACCGCCAAGCAAATTGATAAGCGCGATTGCCGCCACAATTATCACCGCTAGAGCCAAGATAAATGCAACTACCAAAACCATTGATGCTGCGCGCTTCCGTCTAAACCGTTCCATCGAAAAGAACCTCGCCGAATGATAATGAATCTGCAGTGAGTACCAATGTACTTTTTCAACACCAATGCTTTCATGAGACTAAGACTTACTGGCTGGTAACTCTACGATTAGTCTACTCTTACCAGGCGGCCGCAAAGGCACTAGTGAGCATTTCATGAAGGCTCAAACCTGGCTGAGATGAGGGTAACAACTTAGGCTTGGCTCGAACATTATAGCAGTTTAATATGACATAACAAGCGAAACTTATGCATTTTCGCCGCTCCCATGGTAATCGCCCCACTGATCTCAGAGAAAAGCATCAACGCTGCAATACATCACGTTGAAAGCTCTCCAGATAGGGGCATATATCATGTGCAGATTAGTGCAGTCAGGTGCAGTAAAAGATGCAACAATGATTTTTAAGAATTTGCCGGACAGCGGATACATAGATGAAATATATATGCAGCGAGCTTCTTAACACAAGACATGCTCCAGCTCTAGGCCTAAGACACAGACGCTCAAACAGAGGAAGCGCAATTACCGAATTCGCCCCAGCTCTCTTCATCTTTATCATGGTGTTTTTCTTTCCTTTTCTCAATCTCATAGGTATGGCGATTTCTTACGCCGATTGCCTCTATCTCGACACCTTGCTCTTGCGTCAAGCGGCCATAGAGAACGTACTGACGCTAGACAATAGCACCACGCCACCCGCCCTAAAACCAGACCTATCCTGTAGTACATCGCCTACAGGCTCGCTCAATATGATTATCAATAATTGGCTACAACTTGGACTGGGTCGCTTTGCTAGCACCGCGACCGTGCCTCTACAGACCTGCTACATAGACCTAACAGAAGGCTCAAACAAAGTTCGCTTTATCCACCTCAACTTACAAACAGAATGCCGGCCGTTTCTGCAGATTCCGTTCCCTCTGCCGATACCCGGTTTGAACAAACCGGTAACCTTTAGATTTAGCGGACGAGCTGTAATTGAAAACATCCCCAGCTAGAATAATCAGGTGACCAATTTATGGATCGTCGCAGTAAGCATGGGCAGAGCATTATCGAAGTGCTGGTTGGCTCAATTGTACTTGTACCAATTGTTCTCGCCATTATCGACCTAGCCGTTGTCTACATCGGCGGCGATATCTGCAATGGATTAGCAAAACAAGCAGCAAGAGCCGCAGCCAACGCCTCTGACATTACAGAAGCAACCGCAGCTGTGGCTGATGTCCAAACCAATTTTCAAAAATCACCAACATACAAAAATCTTGTGCTCAAGCTAGACAAGTACGACGGCACCGCTGATGGCTTAGCCAACGTAAAATGTACTGTGACGATTGTCTTACCAGTGCCAATACCATTTCTAAGCTTAGGGCCAGAAATGACTATAAATACTCAAGCATCAGAAGCGATTGTTGGCATCGCTGCACCAAGACCAACTTGATTACTGCCTATATGAAATTACTAGGCAATCGATGCTACTTACTATTAGGCATTAATAGAGCCGGAACTTCCTTCAACTTAACGTCAAGAGTCTTCTCAGCGCTTGCTTTTTCTGATTCAAGCACCTTTCTTAGTGCAGCTATCGAAGTCTTCTTGCAATCATAAATAACAACCGCTGGGTATGGTCGATAAACAGAAACCATCGCCTTGAGCACACCCGGAGTAGCTTTCAGTTTCTTCTCAATGCGAATCAGACAAGATGCACAACTGCTCCCGCCTATCAGCATATCGACACGCCGGAGGTCCTTAGCACTAGCCGCGCGACAAACTAGCAGCGGCAACAAGACGGCAACCAATAAGCTCGCTAGAAATCGCTTAAAAACCAGGTTAAAAAATGGCTCTATCACGCTCATCAATATAGACTACTGCAAAGAAACTGTAATTTCCGCCATCGTTTTCAAGATGGTGAATTAAACACACTGGCCAGATTGGCAGAAATACTACAAGGGCTGCTAAAATGTAAAAATTAATTGTGTAGTCTACAGAGTGAGGAAGTATAGTGTCGCGCAAAGTTCCAAGCCGCAGAATCAATTCACTGGCCCTGGCTACCCTACTGTCAATCGGTCTGAGCAGTTATTCTAACTATTCAGCTCAAGCCGCAATCACAGTCAATCAAATCGTGAAAGCTATAGATCAAGCAAAAATATTGGCAAACGGCACGGGAGTAAATGCAGCTATAAATGGCAGTGAAGTCTACATATCGGCCTACCGCCACACGCGCGCCAATGACAATGACTGCAAAATTGAAGCCCTGTTGTTAGCGAAAACCACTATAGACCTCGCACCTAATGATATTGGCCGCGTCACTGTCTATTTCCACAACAAGCTAAACCCAAAGAAACGTAAGGCCGTTTCGGTCACGGCAGGAGACGTCAAAGCCTTTGGCTCGGGACAACTTGGCAAAGAACAATTGCTAGCATCGCTGACAATAAAAGACGATGAAGTTATCGACCCAGCCAGCCGCCTTTCAGCCTACCTGCAACAACAAGAGTCAGGCCGCAGCCGCAAACGCATAGACACTAACATGGTCGGCGAAACCCTAGAAGTTATCGCCGATGCAGATAGCGACATGAGCGAGCGCGATATGAGATACGAGGCTCTACGAATTGCCGAGAAAGCCGTTGAAACAGTAGGGCCGTCAGCCAAGAGAGTCAAAATTAGCTTTGCCGACCCAGCCATGAAAGGTAGTTTTAAACAAATTGACTTTGATGCTAACCAACTAAAAAGCCTAAACAGCAGCTTGCAATCAGTGCTAACACCGGTGCAAATAGTCACCATCAGTACAAAGGTTGACGTGCAATCGCTTGCCACTGAAGATGGTGCCGACAAAGATTTGCGTGACAAGGCTCTAGCCAAGCTCAAGAGCCTAGACAGTGCAGGTGTAGGAGTCGGACCTTTTCTGCGGGCTTTCTTTGAGGTCGAGCGACTGATTTCAGCAGGTGATGACGAACAAGCTCACGCTTCAGTCGTCAAACTAATCTCTGCCCTCGACGAACAAGAAGAGCGCGCAAAAAACGCCAAAGAAATCAAACCTACGAAGTCTGCAGCGACAACAGCGGCTGCTCCTCTAGTGAAAAAAGGCCGTCCTAGTGGCCGCCAGAGTGGCGCATCGACCCTGCCAGAAAGCGAAATATTGACCGATCCAGAAAGGGCCTTAAAGCGCCAAGAAGATGAGCTAGGAGATCCGCTTAGTGCAAGAATTGAAGGCGTTTACAACAACATCATCAACACATTGAATAGAAACAACCGCGCGGCAGAAGCTCAAAAATTCACGCAAAAACTCAACGATATTAAGAGCCGACTGCACTAGGCATCGTCACAGCAGCTAAAGAAACTTTACCGCTCTACCGAGCACTTGCTGACAGGCTTGGTCAGCAAGTGCTTGTTGCGGTCGCTTAGATTCGAGCGTTGCCGTCGCCTTAGGCGAATCTTGAGAAATTTCTTCGCTACAAAATTTGTCATACAATGTGGATATTTCATCAGCTAAGTCGACAATTTTTTCGCGAAAAGTCAAGGCTATATCACCTTCAGCTTGGTTAATGGCCATTCGCCGAGCCTCAGCTATTGTGCTGCCCATACCGTCATAACTCTTGCCCACAACCGCACTAGCCGCTTGCCGAGCAACAGCTGGAGCCCGGTCATAGATCTTTCGACAAATATAGACATGACCCTTCTCATGCTCACGTACCAAGGCGGTAGAGTCTTGAGCCAACCAGACTGTAACTGGGCAACTCAATCTAACTTGCACACCCTTTATCTTTAGCCGTACGGATGAGGCACCAACTGTATCATCAATATGCTCATCCTCTGTTTGAAAACCGGCGAAGCAATGATAGAACCAAATCGTAAAAGCATCATAGTTAGGGTCTTTAGTGACACTCTCATCAAGAGAACGAAAGTCTCTTGAATTACTGTCTTTGAAGTAACTAGTATGCACCGCTAGGGGAGCACTAGTGACACTAACAGGTTGACTGACACCGGCATTACTACAAGCCGTTAGACCAAGAGTACTCAGCGCTCCTGAACAGACGAACAAGGTCGCCTTTAGGAAAGGAGTCGAAGTTTTTTTACTTAGCCAACAGATCTTCATTCATTTACTCAAAGGTTGAGAACTCTTTAGCTCTAGCGTCACTCGACGGCTAAGGTCGGCACTAATAGAAAGCTGCCGAATTGTCTTCTCTTGAAATGAGCCAGCCTCAGGGGGAGTAAATCTAAATGTATAAACACCAGAGGGCAAAGTCAACAAGCAACTTCCTTGCTCTCCGGTGAGGACATAACCATGGGGAAGTGGCAGGGCACCTTTATTAGCTAGCGATTCCTCTAAAGCAAAATCAAAGTCAGACCCATAAGGCTGGTAGAAGACCTGACACCGCGGTATCACCTGATTATCTTCGCCAATAACCTCAAACCTAATTTGCGACCAGCCGTGCCAAATTATGTCTTCGGTTACCGGTTCGGTGGCAATTTCTATCAATTTTGCATTGGCAAAATCTTGGTGCACAACAAGCCAGAATTGACCGGGGGCCAAGAACAAACAATAACAGCCCTCACCATCAGTAATACCATAAGCAAGAGAACTTCTCCCTTCTGGAAGAAATTGGGTTTGACCGGTATGTGCGGCGAAAACAGAGACTTTAACGCTGGTTCGAGCTTGACCTGAATCGTCGCAAATACGGCCTCTCAATGCCGTCCCCAAAGCCAAGCGAATGGCCACATGCGTATCGCCGCCGACGACAATGTTGCGCGTCCACGGAGCCAAAGCAGTATATTCGGCACCATCAATTGTTACAGGTGGTGAATCTTTGGGGTGAGCCTGCACAATCAATTTATAGCTTCCGTCTGGCACGGTAATAGCAAACTGTCCATCGCTATCTGTGCGCGCTATGTACTCGCGCTTCTGCCCATCGAGGCTTTGCACACGCACAAGACTCTGTGAAAGTAAGTGATCATCAAAAACTACTTGCCCTTTTAGGCGGTGACCTTGAGCCAAAACGAAGCGATGATGGCAGCCCTCAATGACCTGCAAATCTCTCTCAATACAGCCAAACAACAAAGAATCAGGTGGCTCTACAACAATATCGTAAGCACCTGATTCAAGCGATAGCTGAAATCGTCCAGAGGCATCGCTAATGGTTTTAGCGTCAAAACTTAGTTCACTCAAAAGCAAACTACGCCTTGAAGCTGCCGGCCCAACAGTGACCAAAGCACAAGCCACAGGCTGTCCTAAATGATCTACAACTTCACCTTCAAACAGAAATAGTTCGGGCCATTCAAGAGTTAAATCAACATCGTTTGAAATAGTTATGACATCACTGTGGGTCGAAACGAGCTTGAACTTTGATGAAGGCAAAGCCTCCCGCTCGTCTAGCTCGCGTTGGGCACACCGCAAAGCGATATGATATTTTCCCCGAGGCACAACCAAGCTGAAGCTGCCATCCTCCGCTACTTGACTGACGGCCTTATACGAAGACGGTTCAATACCCAAAACAACAACTTCAGTGCCAGTAAGCATTTCTATGGTCAAAATAGAATTGTGGTTAGATTTCGAGCTAGATAAAGTATTTATTCGACCAGAAACAATCGAGCCTGTAGCCAAAGAAATATTGAGATTAGTATTTGTAGTTACTTTTATCTCGGAAAGAGAGTGACCAAGAATACGAGTAGCTGAGGCTGGCACCACCTCAAGGCGATAGACACCGGTCTTAACTGAAAAAGAGAAGTCACCCTTAACGCCGGTCTTAAGTTCGCGTAGCGGCTCCGCTCCAACCAAACTATCGCCCTCATGAGCAAATTGATCAAATAGCAAAACCCTCACTCCAGCCAAAGACAGGCCTTGATGCCTAATGTGCCCTGCCAGATTAAACGTATGGTCAAAATTCAAATTATCACCCCTGCTCTGATTCGATTTTACATAGTCTTAGAGAAAAAGACTGAAGATTTTGCTCTAAGTATCCTTGACAAAGCAGGTACCTTCGCGCACCGTGGCAAAAGAACCAGTAGCAATTAGATATGGAGCGCAAGAATTAGTAGTGCTTGCCAATATTTCTTGACCTTGTTCTACAGCTCTAGCATAGCTGTCGACAACATAGCCTTGAGCACCATAACCTTGGGCGATATGCACTAATGCTTCTGGCCGATGCATCTTTCTTTCACTTAACGGGGCAAAGGCAATAATCGTGTCACCAGGAGCAAGCAGAGAATGCAGCAATTCATCGGCATCTTTATTCTCAAAACAGGTGAGAATAAAAACGAATTTTACTGATCCAAATTTTTCTAGCAATGCCGCCCGTAGAGCTTTGGCACCATGGGGATTGTGAGCACCGTCCAAAATCATTCTTGGCTCTTCAAATATTTCAAACCGACCCGGCCAGCTAGCATTTGAGAGACCAGCCTTAAGCGCTTGAATGGTTGCTTGACGCCGATCGACACAGGAACTCAAGGGTTCATTTAAGATACCGCTAGCGCCTAAAGCAACCAGCGCTGTAAGCATATTAACCCTTTGATACGAACCACTTAAGCCCGAAACAAAGGCGGCCCGCGCATTAGATTCTATGAAAAACTCATTCTTTAGCAGCTCTACAAAATCACGAACTGAAGACTTTTCATACTCTAGTCCAAAGTACTGTATGTCAAATTTCTGAAACAAGTCTCCCAGATCAGGGCTAACACTTGGCTGAGAAAGCGCATACACCGGGCACTGCAGGTCTTTAGCGCGGGCATTTATTACGGCCAAGGCAGCGCCATCGCAGGTAGTGACAACGGGAACATTTGCTTTGATAATTCCAGATTTCTCAAACGCAATTTTCTCTCTGGTATCACCGAGAAATTGCATATGATCGAGATCTACATTTGTCAGAACTGTAGCCCTTACATTAGTCAAGATATTGGTGGCATCAAAGCGCCCTCCCATACCGACTTCGAAAACGCCGTAGCGAACTTGCTCTAGCTCAAAATAAGCAACAGCCATAGCCATAAGAAACTCAAACCAAGTGAGAGCGCCAAAATCTGGATGATCAAGGGCAAACTGATCTGACAAGGTTCTGGTTACACTAGATACCTGCGCAAATTTTTCAGGTGTAATGGCTTGACCGCTGACAACAAAGCGCTCATTAAAAGAAAGCAGATGGGGGCCGGTAAATTTGCCACAACGATTACCAAGGGCCTCAAGCATCGAAGCTATTAGAGTAACTACCGAACCTTTACCGTTAGTACCGCCAACATGAAAACATTCAAGCCTCGACTGCGGCCGACCTTGCGTATTGAAGAATTCTTCTATGCGCTCAAGGCTTGGTCGCTCTAACGTCGGCACGAGCGACTTTACGTAGTCAAGACTTTGCTGGTAATTCAAATTTTACTTAAAGCTCGAAAGTGGCAATCTCCACTAAATTCTAGATGATTGCCTCTGCCAATGCTTTGCTTTAGGATAAGCCGTTACTTTGACGCTAACGAGGAAATAATGCTTTTTACCAAGGATCACTGCGTATCGACCGAACGTATCTGGGAAGGCACAATCATCAATTTGCGAGTGGACACCCTCAATATTGACAACACTGTGGCCACAAGAGAAGTAGTCGAACACAATGGCGGTGTTGTCATTGCCGGCATGACGAGCGAAGACAAAGTAGTACTGGTCAAGCAATATCGCTATTCGGTAGATCGCGAACTAATTGAACTTCCAGCAGGACGCATAGAAGCTGGGGAAGATCCTTATCCAGCGGCCCAGAGGGAGCTGACAGAGGAAACCGGCTACCATGCCGAGAAATGGCAAGAACTATCGCGAATGTACAGTGCACCTGGATTCTGCAACGAGATTATCTATATCTACCTGGCTGAGAACCTTAGCTACAAGGGTAAGAATCTTGACTTCGACGAAGAAACAGACGTGATTGAGCTGACCTTAAGCGAAGCCTGGGCGATGGTGCAGAATGGCCAGATACAAGACGCCAAAACTATCGCTGGACTTGGTCTATTGAGTCAGAGAGCGAATAAGTAAATTTATTTGGACATTCTTCAGAAAAACCAGGATTAGTATGAGATTTTTTGAAGTTTGAAGAATCTATTTACTCTGTAAAGCCCAAGAGAAACCTGGACTGCTACACCCTTGGCGATGCTACAATTTGAGCTGTATTTCAGTTAAGAGTGCATTAGGACGTAATAAATGGGTACCAAGAAAGCCACCAGTTCGCCACTTCCCATCGCTGCGATGTTTGTAATCAGCATCATTTCGGCCCTAGTCGTAGCTGGTTCGTTTGAAGTGATTAAAGTCTGGCCTCTCCCTGTCAGTGTGGTTCCAATGTTTGGCTGGAAAGGCGGACTAGTATGGGGCTTAGTCGTAGGCGCTGTGAGTGGTTTGGTAATCGGCTTCCTCACCGATGACACAAACTTCGACGACCAACAAGCTATCTAGTAAAAGTCTATAAGAATTAAGGAAAGAGAGTCTAGCAATCTAGGCTCTCTTTTGCTGACAAGGGGCATTAATCCAGCAGTATTTTGCTGTAGTTTACTTCGTCAAAACCGACCAAAAGAATCCTACCCTTCTTTAGAATTGGCGCTCTTAGATTGCCAGTTGGACCGAGCATAGCTGCGAGTAACTGGTCTTGGTTCGGCTTTTCTTGTCTTAGATCAAAATAGAACCGATTGCTACCCTTGGTTGCATAAATTTCGTCTACCGACTTCGCCAAGTTCAGGGCGTCTTCGGCCCGAAGTGCCTTCTTCTTGGCCTCGACCATCTCTACGGCCTCTAGACTGTGCCTATCCAGGAAATCTTGGGTCTTCTGACAAGTAGAACATCCAGAACGATTGTATCTCCAGTCAATATTTTGCTTGATAGCTGCATTTACGATAGCCACTATTTACTCCTAATATCGCGCTTGCATGTTGGATGTGCATGTTGGATGTGCATGTTGCTAGTGAATGATAGAAGAGATTAGCATTCTGGGTATGAACCCAATGTGAATAATACTGTGATCATATTGAACTCCAAGACAAATATCCCAGGTCAGTAACGGACATGCAAAGCGAAAACTTTCGAATGCCCGCACAGGCTGCCAGCAATAATTTAGAACAAGCCAATTTGCTTGCTAGAGCAGGCCGCTTTGAAGAGGCCGTTCCCTTGTTCGAAAGCTCTCTAACTGGGCTTGAGCGCCAGAATGGACCAGATGCACCAGAACTAGCAGAATGTTTGCAAAATCTCGCCGATGCTTATCAGTCAGTGGGGCGTTATGACGACTCACTTAGAACCAACTGGCGACTAGTTAGAATCGGCGAAAAGATCCTCGGTCGCGTGCATCCTGATATGGTGAGCATGCTGCTCAAGATTGCTGAAACTAACGAAATGATGGGCAAAACAGAAGACGCTTTGCACATTGTCGAATCAGCAATCGCAACGGCCAAGCAATGCATGCAGGCAGACAATCCGCTGGCTGTTCGCCTGATTGAGAGACACACTTATCTAGTCAACCTAATGCGAAACCAAGGCGCCATGCGCTCTCAGTACGACGACCCGTCTATATATCAAGGTCAAAATCAAGTTCAAGTTCAAAGCCAAGCTCAGCTGCAAGACCCAAGAACGCAGTCTCACAGTCATCCGGCTAGTATCAGTGCAGCACAAATAAGTGCAGCACAAACAACTGCGTCAGAAATCGGACCGCCGCCAGAGCCGCAGGTGCACAAGCAGGTTCTAAAACACGTACAACAACAGATACAAAATCAGCTCCAGCAGCAGGCCGCCGCCACCAACAGTCAACTAACCGCTGTCGACCCCAGTATTGCGCTCAATCCTCCACTCAGCCCCCAAGCCAACGCCCAGTTCAACCAAATGGAAATCTCGCAAGGATCATTAGGCGAGTCTGGCGAAACAGCCATGCAAGCCTTTGCTCGAGAAATGCTCAAAGACATGCCAGTAGCCCCTGCCAGCAAAACTGGTTTTAGTCAATCAGCCAAATTCAACGAAACTAGTGGAGTACACTTCCCTATAATTGACGCACAAGAGGCTTTAGCACTCAATCCCTCCCTCGTGCCCATGCCATCTCCCCCACAACGAAGCAATGGTGTTGAAGCAAAAGCTAGCTATGGCAACGCTCTAGCTCGACCAGAATCGCAGGAATTTGAGCAGTTCGACGATCTAGGAGAAGAACCTTACACCGCCGAAGCTATTGCTAGCCTGACCAATCGAAGCAAAATCAACACACGCTCAAACGCTAAAGGCCGGCGACCATCAGTTAGCGAGCAAAGCCGCATTCGCACCGGTCGTTTATTGAAAGACTTTGGCATTCCGCTGATAGCCGCTTCTGTGCTCATTGGGCTAGTGATCTACTTATTCTCAAGTAAAGTAGCGGTGAAGCCAGGAGCGGCCGCATCTAAGGGCACAACAACCGTCTATGAGTCACCTGACCAAAAAAAGCAGTTAAGACTTCTGGGAACAGAAGTCATAATCGCCAACCAAGACGCAGCCACTAGAATTCGCCTTAAGCGGATAAAGAACAACTGGGGTGATCTATTCAGCGCCCTGGCTCAATCAGCTACCGAGAAACAAATATGGATGGCAGACAGTTCGTCTGCAATAAAGAGTGAGGATGGCATCACTTATTATTTGACTAACGGTCCTGATAATCGTGTCATAGAAAAAATGCGTCAGCTCGCCAATTATGCTCAACTTTTTTGGCTCAACACCGGTGAGTACCCAAGAACAGTCCCACCTGGTGCAGAAATTCAATTTTCTTATAGCAGCCCTTACAACGGCAAAGCCTTGAGCATTCCGATCCTGTCTGACCGCACCAATGACAAAGACGGCACAACCATGAAGCTCAACCTAGAAGGCGGCGTGCATCTAGGCAATGAAGAAACGTCGCTTCCAGGCTATATTGGCTGCTATGGGGCACTCTACAATGAAAACAATATTCTCAAATGCACAAAATTTTTCGTACGTGGCAGCAATAGAGATGGTCATTTCCTCACTACCGACAACGATCAAATTTTTGTCCTATCGGCTAGCAATCAGAATTCCAATGCCGCTCCAAGCGAAGTCGAAAACAAACCAAAGGTAGTGGCCAAGAATGGAAAAAGATCTAAGAAGATAGCCAAACAAAAAGACAGCCTGCCAATTAAAAAGCCAATTGACAGCCAAGCTGCTCCAGTGGCGCAAGCAAAAGAACTAAGCTCAATCGCCAACGCCAAACCGCCAGAAAAGCCAACTACTGTCTATCTCACCGCCGATGCAGTGCTTCCTCTGTTTCTAATGCACCACCTGCTACCAATCTTTTTGGCTGCGCTTGCTGCCCTATCTTTTGTCCGAGCACGAATGGTTGGCTTCGATATCAAAGGCGAAGAAGTTGCCTCTGGTTCTAAGGCTGCCCTTGTAGCTGGCATAATTTTCTCATTGCTAACAGTACTGTGTCTGGTTATGCAATTCGCTGTCTTTGGATGAACTAAACAATTTTTCTAGAGTAAAGTCTCAGCCAAAAAATAAGCGGCCACACCAAAAGCGACAGAAGCATTTAGTGATTCCTTTTTGCCACGCATATTAAGGTGGCAAATATCGTCACAGAGTGCCAGAGCCTCAACTGATACGCCTTGAACTTCATTGCCCACGAGCAAACAGAGCGGCAATTTTAAGGCACCACCAGTCAGGGCCTGATAAAGGGAGCAGGAGTTTTGCACTCTTTCTAGAGCAACTATGCTATAGCCAGCAGCCTTGAGAGGCAGCAGTATTTCAGGAAGAAACAAGTGGTAAGAATACGGCAGCCAATCTTCGGCACCAAGGCTGACTTTAGCAATTTCCTTTCGTGGTGGCACTCCAGTGATACCACTGAGATAGACATGCGAAAAACCAGCTGCATCAGCAGTACGAAAAACAGCACCAACATTGTGCAGGCTGCGAATATCATCGAGCACCACTACCAATTTAGCAACATCCGGATCAGGGGCTATGATTGTTCGATCGAGACCTAAGTCTAGACCTCTTTTGCTAGCCAAGGCGCTAATCAGCTCAGAGGGACGGGCAACACAATCCCGCTGGCAATCGGGACATTGCCCGCGGCCAAAACGATCACTTTGCTGATATTGGTCACCCACCACTTCAAAAGTTGAACGGCAGTCCGGATATGGGCAAATAGTTTTCAATTGCTCTCAGTTTTCAATTGGTCTCAGTTCTTAATGCTTTAGGCCTTCTGCTTAGACTCAATACCACTGGCGAATTGTTCCATTTGCGAAGCAATGGAATCGCGTGAAGTCTTGCGCAATAGATGGGCGTAATTTCGCAGCAAATTGATCAAGTCTGGATGATTGTTTCCGAGAGACTTATTCTTGATATCAAGAGTCTTGCGATAGTGCCCATCTGCCTCGTCATAGCGCTGCTCAGCGTGACAGACCAGAGCGAGATGATAGAGCGACTTGCCCACTTCTAAATGCTCTGCTGGAAAACACTTGCGGCGCAAGGCCAAAGAGCGCTCGAAATGACTCATGGCATCTTTGTAGAAGCCCCGTTTAAAATAAACTGCACCTAGGTTATTGAGCACTGTGGCAATGTCTTGGTGGTCATTGCCTTGGGCACTTTCTCTCAAGGCCAAGGCTCGCTTGTAAAGTGATTCTGCCTCAGAATGGTTGCCTTTGAGAAACTGCATCTGCGCCAGGCCTTCAATTGATGCAACCAGGCGGCCATCACCTTTGGCAAACTTCTCGGCTTCTTCTAGAGCGCCTTGCCATTCTTTGATAGCAACTTCCCAATCTTTGGCATCGAGAGCCTTATTGGCGGCGTCTTTGTGATCGGTCCAGACTTGAGACATTTACGCTTACCTTAGATTTGACTGACTATGAGCTATGTACCCAATAAAAAGACTCTGTTTAAATTTTAATATTATCAACTCAGCTTTCATAATTTTAAGACCAGGCAGGCCTTAAAGCTGAGCAATGAACCTTAACAAGCGTTACACTAGCTGTCCGATATTCTAGAGTCTATTTTCTAGAATCAAGCAATCCGCCCTTTTGGAGGAATTTATGAAGGTTGTCGAAAAGGATCCTAAGGGTAAGAACAGCCCTAGTACTAAGTCTACGGGCCACAAAGCCAATAATGCTGCTAAAACAGCGGATGAAAAGTCTATGGATCCGCACAAAACCCCAAAGGGCGTCAGACAAGAAATCATCAAAAAGTTTCCAGTGCGCTGCAACCTAGAAGACTACGAGACAACCTACAACACCTTCTCTTGGGAAGATGCTAAGCGCGAAATCTCTTACTTTGCCGGTGGCAAAGTCAACGCCGCTTACAATGCCGTGGACCGCCATCTCGTTAATGGCCGCAAAAACAAGGTCGCTCTCTACTCAGTAGATCCCAGCGGCGAGCTGAGCAAATTCACCTTCCTCGAAATATACGAAGCGGCCAATCGACTCGGCAACGCGCTGAAATCAATCGGCATAAAAAAAGGCGATCGAGTCTTTGTCTTCCTTCCCCGCGTGGCAGAGCTTTATATTGCCACCATCGCCATTGCAAAAATCGGTGCCATCGCTGGGCCTCTGTTCTCGGCTTTTGGCCCAGATGCTTTGCGCGATCGCTTACAAGATTCGGAAGCCAAAGTAGTGATCACCAATCCTGCTCTTAAAGACAAAATCGACGGCATAAAAAAAGAACTACCCGACCTTGAGCACTTGATCATTGTCGATGCCAAAGAGAAAGACTTGAAGAACGGCGAACTTTGCTACAACACACTAGTTGCTAATCAATCAACAGAACTCAAGTGTGAGCCAATGGATCCTGAAGATCCGCTCTACCTGCTCTACACCTCTGGCACCACCGGCAAACCTAAGGGTGTGGTGCACGTTCACAACGACATTCTTGGTCAGCATATGACCACCAAGTGGGTACTAGATCTTAAAGATGATGATATCTACTGGTGCACCGCCGATCCTGGTTGGGTAACCGGCACTGTATACGGCATCTTTGGACCTTGGTCAAATGGTGCTTCTTGTGTCAGCTACGAGGGTCGTTTTGACGCTGCCAGCTGGTATCAAGTAATCGATAAGCTCAAAGTCACTGTCTGGTACACAGCTCCAACAGCTCTGCGCATGCTAATGAAAGCTGGCGACGATGTTGTCTTCCAACATTCACTAGCCAGCCTGCGTCATATCCTCTCAGTGGGAGAGCCGCTCAACCCAGAGGTTGTGCGCTGGGGCATGAAGGTCTATGGTCTACCTATCCACGACAACTGGTGGCAAACAGAAACCGGTATGCAACTAATTGCCAACCTGCCATGCAACCCGATTAAGCCAGGCTCTATGGGCAAACCACTACCGGGCGTCTATGGTGCCATCGTAGACGACGATGGAGAAGAACTAGAAGCCGGTGAACTCGGTCGCCTTGTGGTCAGACCAGGCTGGCCTGCCATGCTCAGAACAGTTTGGCGCAACGAGCCGAAATTCCATGAATATTTCAAGATTCCAGGGTGGTACTTCTCAGGCGATAATGCTTGGAAAGACGAAGATGGTTATTTCTGGTTCGTTGGCCGGGCCGATGACGTCATCAATACATCTGGCCACAGAGTTGGCCCCTTTGAAGTGGAATCAGCTCTAGTTGAGCACTATGCTGTGGCCGAAGCCGGTGTAATCGGCAAGCCAGACCATGAACGCGGTGAGATCATCAAAGCCTTCATCGTCATGTCTAATGACGTCACAGTCACCAACGAGCTACTTGAGGAAATCAAAGAGCATTGCAAGAAGACACTGGCAGCCCATGCTTATCCTCGCGAAATCGAAGTTAAGGAGACCTTGCCTAAGACCCGCTCTGGCAAGATTATGCGGCGCTTGCTTAAAGCCTGGGAACTAGGCTTGCCAACTGGCGACATGTCCTCTCTCGACGACGACTGATATAGCCACGACAGTCCATCGCATATATTAAAGATATTAGGGGCCTATAAAAAGGCCCCTAACTTTTATTTTGTTTAGGCGCCAAGATCAAATTTTGCTTTAAACTGAAGCAATCAACTTATATTGAACTATTTTCGGTAAGCGAGCGTTTAAGTATTCATGAGCGCAGAACTATCACCTATGACTGATTCCACCATGGAGAGATTGCCACCGCAGTCTCTTGATGCTGAGCAGGCCGTTCTGGGGGCCCTACTCGTCAGCGGTGATGGCGTTTCGCGTGTAGTAGATGTGCTTGAGCCTGAGTATTTTTATAGAAAGGCCCACCAAGTCATTTATGCCGCCGTTCTAGACCTCTACGAAAAGAACGAGCCCATCGATATCGTCACTATCTCAGCCTTTCTCCAAGACCAGGGCAAGCTTGAGCTGGTGGGTGGTCGCCTTTACATTACCGACCTTTCTAGATCTGTGGCGACAACGGCCAACCTTGAATATTATGCCAAGTTAGTGCAAGAAAAGGCACTACTGCGCAGTTTGATTAAAGCTGGCACTGAAATTGTTGGTAGCTGTTATGAAGAGACCGATGCTGACACGGCTTTAGACAAAGCCGAGCACATGATCTTCAACCTCGCCCAGCGCCGCAACATGCAGCAAATGGTGCACATCAAACACATCGTTGAAGCTTCTTTTCAAAAAATCGAAGAACGCTACGAAAATAAAGACACACTTTCTGGCACTCCATCTGGGTTCTACGACCTTGACGCCATGACCTCGGGCTTCCAGCCGTCAGACTTAATAATCATTGCCGCTCGTCCTTCTATGGGCAAAACCGCTTTCGTGCTCAACATCGCCCAGGCCTGTGCCGTTGAACACGGCGTACCCTGTGCCATTTTCTCGCTAGAAATGTCTAAAGAATCGCTTGTACAGAGAATGCTCTGTGCTGAAGCAAAAATCGACTCTAACCGTCTGCGCACTGGCCACCTTCACACCAACGATTGGCAGGCACTAGCAATGGCCATGGGCCGCCTGGGCGAAGCACCAATCTTTATTGATGACTCAGCCATGGTCAATGTCCTTGAAATTCGCGCCAAGTGCCGCCGACTTAAAGCTGAAAATAAAGCTCTCGGCATGATCATCATCGACTACATTCAGTTGTTGCAAGGCCGCAAAGCTACAGATAACCGCGTGCAAGAAGTATCTGAAATTTCGCGTTCGCTGAAAACTTTAGCCCGCGAATTATCAGTTCCGGTGGTGGCCTTATCCCAGCTCTCCCGGGCAGTTGAAGCTCGGCAAAACAAGCGACCAATGCTCTCAGACTTGAGAGAATCGGGCTCAATCGAGCAAGACGCCGACTTAGTTATGTTCATTTATCGCGATGAATACTACAACCCCGAAACTGAACAGCGGGGAGAGGCCGAAATCATTATCGCCAAACAAAGAAACGGCCCCACTGGTACAGTCGATTTGCTCTATCAAGGCTCGATCACACGCTTCCTCAACAAAGTGCACACCGACGGCGCTCCCAATCCTAATCGCGATTAATCAGGTGAGGCTATGTGGGTGAACGGCAAGCGACCGCCGCTTATGATTCCACCGCTAGTCATGCTCATAGTTATTATTGGTATTGCTGTTCTCATAACCATGGTCGTAACCAGCAATCAAACTGCTCACGATGAGGCTCTGAGAGCAAAAGAATCAGATCTGATGCAGCAGCTAAAAAGCAAATAGCTAAAACATAAATGGTTCACAGAGTGAACTATCTGTTTTTCTGATTTTGAATTGGTTTCCATGGAAACTATCTTTTTTGCAGAAAAAGACAAGACCAGCTCTAAGTGCTTCTGTGTCTACTAATTTATTGATCTGGTTATCCGTTTATCTACTATTAAATTGGCGCACAGATTATTTCATCTGAGCTGTGGCCGATTACAGGCTGGCACTCGAATTCGCCAGTCTCAATATTAAGTACACCAAAAGCTGTGGTGGTGGCACTAGATACAATAAGCTTTTTGCCATCAGGTAAGAGAAAAATATTGCCTGGAAAATCAATATCAAGGGGCAGCTTAATTTGCTTAACTGAAGCTTTGGTGGCAGTGTCAAAAACGGCAATCATATTGTCTTTAGCAATGGCATTGTAGAGAGTGCCGCCATCAGCCGAAATTGCCAATCCAGTTGGGCCGTTCCCCGTTTTTATATTGGCGAGAATGCCCCGTTTGGCAATATCAATTACGGCAATATGATTGAGCTCACCACGACAAGATACGTAAGCTGTTTTACCGTCTGGCGAAATCACAACTGCAGTTGGATTAGCACCGACAACAATACTTCCCAATACTCTTTGATTCAACGTAGAAATAAAAGTTACCTGTCCAGTGATAGTGTTCAATACCAAAATAGTATTGCCGTTTGGCGTAATTGCCATACGACCGGGCCCTGGGGGTACTTTTGTGCGCAGTAAAACCTTGCTGGAATCGACCTCAACAACAGCAATATCAGCACTTCCACTTTCTGATACGTACAACAATTTTCCGCTGCCCATGGCCACGATAGATTTTGGTGCAGACTTAGGCAACAAATTTATTTGGCCCACAAACTGTTTAGCAATAGTGTCAAGAATTAGTATGCGATTTTTACTTATGTCGGCAATATAGAGTCGACCGGCTACACAAGCCATACCAGCCGGTGTTCCTTCTGTGGGGAAATCACTGATTTTCTTCCAGCTTGCTTGATCAACAAGAGTGATATTGCCTGAATTTCGCGATGTGAGAAAAAGCCCTAGCTGTTGAGACTTTGCCTGACTATTGCTTGGCTTTACTTGACCTGTAGAATTAACAGGGTTAGCAGCAGACTCTTTAGCCGGTTCACCTAATACAACGGCAGTTTGTCCGACCACCGACTTAAATATCGGTGGCAAAATAAAACCTTCAGGCACAATCAAATCTTCGGCTAGATGACCAGCTAGAACTATCTTGCGTCCTTTTTCACTGAGAGAAGCTAGCGGTAAAAATGTTCTGTTCTTGCCGCTGACAAGCACCCGAATAAATGTCACACCATTATCAAAGAAAAGCACCTGCGGCTTAGCTTTTACCGGCTGTTGCAGGGGATATACTTCAACCAACTTCACCTGGATTTTTTTGAGCACCTGTGGTGGCATCACAGGCAAGTATAAATCGCCCTCCTTGGTCTCGAAGGCACCATCAAGACGCATGCGACAATCAGGGAAAGCTGCCTTTATAGAAGCAACAAGTTCAGGGCTTTGTCGGGTAGCCTGAGCAGGTAGCGCAAGAGCGAAACAAACAAGTAAAACAATGATTGAAGCTAGAGCGAGCTTCAAGACAAACAACGATTTTACGAAGCGAGAACTAGGTTCGAAAAAACCTGCGGTACGGCTACTGCTAGGGGTGGAAGCTTGCAAGCCTTTAGTCTTTGTGCCTAAATACATCGACAATTTTATCTAAGATTCCTTTATCTTCAGCCTCAGCAGGCTCAGAATCCTTCTCTTGCGACTTTTTCTTCTTATTACTATTAGCATTATTACTGCTAGTGCTCGAATCCTTTTTGTGCTCCTCTTTATGCTCAGAGTGAGAAGAAGCATCTTTTGCGCTCGCAGCCTCAGACTTGTCTGGCACCGGAGCACTAACTTTTAATTTTTCATGGCGAATTTCAGCCAACTGCTCAAGCAATTTACGCTCATCACCGCTGAGCTTAGTCGGAGTTTCAACAACTACATGCACCACGTGGTCGCCACGTCGAGAAGGATTATTGAGATGTGGCACACCCAAATCTCGCATCACCAACTGGCTAGAAGATTGAGTACCGGCAGGCACTTTGAGAACCTTAGCACCTTCCACAGTGGGCACCAAAATTTCTGCTCCAAGAGCAGCCATAGAGAAACTGATTGGTTGCTTGACGTGAATCGTGAAGCCATCTCGGACAAACTCAGGATGATCTTTGACATTCAAGACAACAAACAGGTCACCGAAAACACCACCGCGAGGTCCCTTATCACCAGCGCCCTGAAGCTTGAGGCGATCGCCGTCTTTAACACCAGCTGGCACCTTAACATCAAACTCACGTGACTTCCTGGTTTGACCTACACCCTTGCAATCTTTGCAAGGTTTCTCAATCTTCTTACCAGAGCCAGCACAATCAGGGCAAGCAATAATTTGATAACTCTGCATAAACAGCATGTTGACTAACTGTTTCACCTGACCTTGGCCCTGGCATGTATTGCAAGTAGAAAGATTACTACCTGGAGTAGCCCCACTACCTTCACAGGTAGTGCAGTCTTCAAGACGTTTAACGGTAATTTTCTTTTCTAAACCAAAGACAGAATCAAGAAATTCCAAATCGAGGTCATAGCGCAAATGGGCACCCTGGCGTGGCCCAGAGCGACCACCGCCGCCGCTAGAGAAACCGCCACGCATGCCACCACCGAAGAGCGCATCGATAATATCTTCCATGCCGAAGCCTTGGAACGAACTGAAATCGACGTTATCAAAATCGCGCGTTGATCCCTTCACGCCTTCATGACCGTAGCGGTCATATGACGCTTTCTTTTGCTCGTCAGAGAGTACTTCGTATGCTTCGGCTAGCTCTTTAAAAGCAGCTTCATCGCCGCTCTCTTTGTTATCGGGGTGAAGTTGTCTGGCGCGATTGCGAAAAGACTTCTTAATCTCGTCTGATGAAGCCCCGCGGGCTAGACCTAGAACTTCGTAATAATCACGTTTTGCCATAGTTTCCAAGCGAGCACCTTTGGTTCAATCCAATCATTCATCATTTTTACAGCTCCTCTTATTAAAGGTCAAAAAAGAAGAACTGTCGCAAAATTTTTCTTTGCCTTAATCCAATCCTTCACTATTTTTATCAAGCACTAAATCGACATCGAGCGCTAAATCATGTTCTAACAGTGAGTCTTTATCTATCAGAGAGCTTAGCACTTGTTGGCTCGGACGGCCAACCTCACCCAGTTCAATGGGACGATCATCACCATAACTAGGCTTCTTTTTACCGCTATTTGGCACTGTCGACTGACGCTCTTCCTTGCGCGGCTGTGACTGGCGATTGCCCGAGTGAATAACCCGACCCAAATCAAGCAGCGACACATCAAGACCCGCTACTAACTGCTTCAACTCAGCAGAATTGTCTTGAGCAAGGGCTTCCTTAACAAGTTCTACAGCCTTCATTACTTTATCGACATGCACTTTATCAACACGATCACCGTATTTTGTTACGGTGCGCTCAGCTTCTGCGCACATTGATTCAGCATGAACACGAGTAGAGATGCGCTCGCGCACCAACTTATCTTGGTCGGCAAATTCTTCAGCTTCACGCTGTAGATGCTCAACTTCTCCAGGGCTCAGGCCAGTAGTACGTTGAATGGTGACAGAATGCTTAATACCCGAACCATGGTCACGCGCAGAGCAGTGCACAATGCCGTCAGCATCGATATCGAAAGTTACTTCAATTTTCGGCACACCACGAGGGGCTCCAGGGATGCCAGTAAGATGAAATTTGGCCAATGATTTGTTATCGGAGGCCAACTCGCGCTCACCCTGCAAAGCATGTACTTCGACAGAAGTCTGAGCATCCTCAGTGGTTGTAAAAGTCATGGTGCGACTGGTAGGAATAGTTGTATTGCGCTCGATTATGCGGGTGAACAAACCACCGGCTGTCTCAATTCCCAGCGACAGTGGAATGACATCAAGCAATAGTACATCTTGCAAATCACCAGCCAATATAGAAGCTTGAATAGCAGCACCAAGTGCTACTGCTTCATCAGGATTGACCGATTTGGAAGGTTCTTTCTGAAAGAAACGACGAATCATGTCTTGCACTGCTGGTATGCGCGTCGATCCACCGACCAAAATTATGTGTTCAATATCTTGAGGGTTCAAACCAGAGTCTTCGAGGGCCTGCTGCAATGGACCAATAGTGGCTTCAACCAAGCCTGCCGTAATTTCGTTAAACTTCGCTCTAGTTATTGTTGTTTCTAAATGCTTAGGCCCGCTTTGATCGGCTGTCAAAAATGGTAAGTGTACTTCTGAAACAAGAGCCGAAGATAGCTCTATTTTGGTCTTTTCGGCAGTTTCTTTTAGCCTTTGCACAGCCATTAAATCGCCAGCAATATCAAGCCCAGTCTGTCTCTTAAACTCCTCTACTAAATAATCGATGATCGCTTGGTCGAAGTCATCACCACCAAGGCGGTTATTACCGCTAGTTGCCTGCACCTCAAAGACGCCTTCAGTAATCTCTAGAATACTGACATCAAAGGTGCCACCTCCAAGATCGAAGACCAATACTACAGCGTGCTCATTGAGCTTATTAAGACCGTAAGCCAAAGCACTAGCTGTCGGTTCATTAATAATGCGCATAACTTCAAGACCGGCTATTTGTCCAGCATCTCTCGTAGCTTGCCTTTGAGCATCATTAAAATAAGCAGGAACAGTAATTACTGCTCTAGTAACTTTCTCACCCAGATAAGCTTCGGCATCAGCTTTGATTTTCTGCAACACCATAGCTGATATCTGCTCTGGGCTATGAGAAACACCGTCTACTTGCACGCGATAGTTAGTGCCCATCTCGCGCTTAATAGACTGCACTGTGCGGGTAGGATTGGTGACAGCCTGCCGTTTTGCCAATTGGCCGACAAGGCGATCGCCGGCTTTAGTAAATGCCACTACCGACGGTGTAGTGCGAGCGCCCTCTGAATTTTCAATGATGACTGGCTTTCCGACCTCCATGACAGCCACACACGAATATGTGGTGCCTAGGTCAATGCCAATAATTTTGTCATCACTCATCAGAGTCTAGAATCCAAATTCATACACAAGAGCAGTTACTCTTCAACATCAGTAAGATCGTAGACCTTACTTTCGTTACTAGCCTTACCGGCCTCATCCTCAGCTTGACCGGCAGAAGCAGAATCAGAATCAGAATCGCTAGCTGAAAGCGAAGCTTCGTATGCCGCCTTGATTTCTTCAAAGGGAATATCTTGTGTACTTCTCTCATTGCCAATAGATTCAAGGCTCTCAGAAGTCTCCGTACCAGAAGAAGGAACCATAGTTTCTTCTTCTGCCACCGCGGTGACAACAGGAGTGATATCGATAACTTCTGAAGTCTCTAAAACAGGGGCTGCACTGGCTTTTTCCGCCTGGGCTCGCTCGTATGCCTCAGCCGCTTCACCGGTAAGAGCAACCGCCACGTTAACAAGAGCTGGTCTTAAAACTTTCTCGCGGAACATATAACCATTGCGCAACTGATGTGCCACAGCACCGTCAGGCACTTCATTAGTAGGTACTTCTTGCACCGGCTCGTGATACATCGGATCAAATGGCTCGCCAATTGGCTGCATTTGCTTAATGCCAACCTGCTCTAGGCAACGGCCAAAGCGGGTACATACCATCTTCAAACTGTCGAGCATGACTTTAGGCTCAGTCTTCTCAGTCAATTTTGACTGGGCCATGTCTAAGTCGTCAAGGGCTGGCAAAATTGCTTCAAGAGCCTTCTGCATTCCCACCGCTTGAAATTCTTCACGCTCGCGATCAATGCGTTTGCGATAGTTCTCAAAGTCGGCAGCCAAGCGCTTGTATGAATTTTCCCATTCGCTCGCCTTGCCTTCTGAGTCTCGCAAGGCATTTTCAAGATTATTGATTGCCAGTTGAGCACCCTTATCATTTTGCCCAGCTGGCGCCTTAGCGCCCAAATCAAGGCCAAAAGTCTCAGGATCAGGAGTGTCGCCACCCGCATACATAGCCCTATAAAAAGCCTTCGCCTTAGACTGGCGATCTTCTTTTTCTTTTGACGACTCCTCAGTTGGAGGGGTCAAGGCGTCGTTATCGTCAATAGCCATCCCAGAAAAGGTCTCCCAACTATCTTGACAAATGCCAAGCGGTATAAATCACTAACTCTAATTTTAAACGCGAGCCTTATAATTCTAATGCCTTTGGCAGGCAATAATGCGAATTACTCGCCGATCTTAAAAACCGCAAACTTAAAAACACAAAACTAAAAAACTTATGTATATCGAAGAAACCGCACGCTTGGCACTATATGCCCCTGGAGAATTCGGCAAAGGTAGCTCTAAAACCGCTGAAGGAGTGCTACGTTACGGCCAAAATCCGATAACTTGTGTAGTTGACCAAAGCCAAGTTGGCAAGTCAATTAAGTCTGTTACAGGAATCGACGTAGAAGCACCAATTGTTGGCAGCATAGAAGAAGCCTTGGCACTAGGTGCAGACGCTCTACTCTTGGGCACAGCCTGGAATGGCGGCGCTATGCCCGAGCACTGGCGGCAAGACATCGTCAAGGCAATAGCCGGAGGCCTTGATGTCATCAACGGTCTTCATGACTTCCTTGAAGACGATGCCAATATTGTTGCCGCAGCCAAAGAGCACGGTAAGCGTCTCTTTGACGTGCGCAAACCGCCTGAAAACCTCCCGGTGGCTGCAGGTCGAGTACTCGATAACGGCAAATACAAAGGTGAAGACAGCCTTGTGGTGCTAACTATTGGCAGCGATTGCTCTGTGGGCAAGATGACAGTAGCCCTTGAAACTCAAAGATCGGCCAATAAAAAAGGCAAAGAAGCTGCATTTGTAGCCACGGGCCAAACAGGAATTATGATCTGCGGTCGCGGCATAGCTATTGATAGAGTAATCGGCGACTTTATGGCCGGTGCTACAGAGATGATGGTACTAGAAGCAGTTCAAAAGGCCCCTGTAGTTTTGGTCGAAGGCCAAGGTTCATTGGCCCATCCAGGATTTTCTGGAGTTACCATGGCACTAGTGCACGGCTCGTGCCCACAGGCCATGATTATTTGCCATCGACCGAGTCGCACCCATATCAAAGGCACAAACTTTGCTATTTCAGATTTGAACAGACTAATAGCGACCTATGAGTCAATGGCTGCCTACATGCGACCAAGCAAAGTTATTGCCGTAGCGCTAAACACCAGTGACCTTAGCGAATCTGAGGCTCAAGCTGCCATAGCCGAAGTTGGGGCTCAGACGAAACTGCCCACTACAGACCCGGTAAGATTCTCTGCCGATATACTCTGGCAAGCAATTGAAGATTTTTCCCTTACTCCATCCATTCACTAATAAGGAAAGTCTGTGAAATCAGCAGCAAATACAAAATCAAAGTCTATTACTCTCAGCTTTGAAGCGCTTGACCTGACCCTAGCCTACCCTTTTGGCATTTCTTATGGCACTTCTAGTACTTCACATAATGTCTTAGTCAAACTAGAATACGACGGCCACATCGGTCTAGGTGAAGCATCTCCTGCCAGCTATCACAGCGAAACCCCGGCAACGGTGCTGGCAGTGCTAAGCGAAATTTGCTCTAAGCAAGAAAAGATTTTGGGCAACGACCCTTTTGCCGCTGTTGAAGTGGCCAGGCAAATGGACCTTTTGATCGCTGGAAATTACTCAGCCAAAGCCGCCATCGAAATGGCGATGCACGACCTGTCCGGGAAAATTTGCGGTCAGCCAACTTATAAGATGCTGGGCCTCTCAGGTCACGCTTATCCGATGACCGATTTCACCATTGGCATTGATTCGCCCGAAATGATTGAGCGAAAAACTAAAGAGGCTGTTGAAGCAGGCTATAAGATGCTCAAAGTCAAAGTAGGCACCAACTACGATCATCAAATCATCAAAAGCGTGCGAAAAATGGCGCCTAATCTACCGCTTCGTGTTGACGCCAACGGCGGCTGGTCAGTTAAACAAGCTATTGAAATGTCTAAATTTTTGGCCGACCATGGCGTGGAATTTATAGAGCAGCCGCTGGCGAAAAACGCCCTGGTTGAAGATTTTCGCCTGGTCAGACAAAATGCAGCCATTCCCATATTTGCCGACGAAAGCGTCTGTCGCTCCACCGATGTAGCAAGACTAGCCGGTGCAATAGATGGAGTTGTTGTGAAATTAGCGAAATGCGGGGGACTGCTAGAGGCTATTAAAGTAATTGCGACGGCCCGCGCCCACTCTATGAAAGTGATGTTCGGCATGATGATTGAGTCATCGATTGGCGTCACCGCAGCGGCCCATCTCTCTAGCTTATGCGACTATCTAGACCTAGATGGCGCCTTACTTTTGCGCGACGATCCTTATCAAGGTGCTGTGTACGACGATGGTTATTTACGCCTACCAGAAAGCCCAGGCCTCGGAGTCTCTGAACGCAAATAGGTCTTGCAAGTAAGAACTTAGCCCCACTTAACCAATCTATCTTTTATGCGCTCAATGGTTGATGGCGAATAGAGCTTGAATGCTTTGATTTTATTGCGCGGCACAAGGGCCGCCACAGTCTCTTCACTCAAGCTGTCACAAACAAACAGATTGGCATGCTTGACAATATATTTCAGTTCTTGTTGTTCATCGCGACCAATTGCCCTCACTGCCACTTCTTCTCCCCGCATGGCTGCCACCAAATTCGATGCCATGTGCAGCAGGGTAGGAGAAACAGAAACCAAAACTACTAGACTCTGAGCCGGTAAATTGGCAACGGCTTCAAGCTCTACTCTAGCTGGCTCAATATTGCATGCCACCAGCCGAGTTAAGTCAGTGACATGCTTTTGAAATGAAAACAAATGATAGAGGCTAGCCACCAGCAGAGACTCTTTCATTTGACCAAGATCTGCTAATAACTCAAGGGGAGTAATTGTCTCAACCGGAATCTTAAAATGCGGAGCAAGCTCACCGACAATTACTTTGTGAAAATCTCTGTTGGCATCAACCGCAAGAATGCGCTTGACCGGCTTACGCGCCTTCAAAGTGGCCAGACAAGCTTGAACTTGCTCGTTTGAGTAACCACGCTCTGAAGCTCTAGCGACAAACTCACTAAACATTTCATCTAAATTAAGAGCGGCATCTTCGGCCTCTGACTTGCGCCCAGTAGAAGCAACTCGCACTCCGCTACCTTGGCGAACTTCTAACAAGCCGACCTCGGCCATGTGATTGTATGCAGCGGTAATGGTGCTGTAATGCACTCCTAGGCGGTCAGCCAAAGCACGGATGCTGGGCAGCTTTTCGTGAGCAGCAAGAGTACCCGAAGCAATTTGCAAACCAAGCTGCTCAATTAGTTGATCTCTAATTGGAACAGCGCTCTCTTTGTTGATACTAATTTTCAAGTGCTTTCCAACTCTTTGGTTACTACTGGCCCATGCCCAAACCAGTCAAGGGTCGAACTTGTTCAAAGAAGATTATAAGGGAGGGAGCAAGTACCAACACCATCAAAGTTGGCATAATGCAAAACCAAAGAGGGAATGCCATTAGTACAGGCAGCCTGGCAGCTTTCTCTTCAGCCTTCTGACCAAGTTTGTCACGCAAAAACTCGGCTTGATTGCGCAATACCTTAGAAACGCTGATGCCAAGCTGTGCACTCTGGTTGAGCGCAGAAGAAAGAGAGCGCAGTTCATCCACGCCGGTGCGGTTATAGAGCTCTTGGTAAGCTTTCTCGCGATTCATACCTAGCAAAACATCTCGACTCAAAGTCAACAGCTCATCGTTAATAGCCGATGACAAGGCAGTTCTCTCACTTGCAACTTTTTGAATAGTGGCATCTAGACCCAACCCGGCGTCCACACAAAGCACCATCAAATCAATCACTTGAGGCAAACTATTGGCCACAGACTGCTGACGCTTCTTAGCCAGGAACGACAAGAAACAGTCTGGAGAGAAAAATAAGACAATCAGTGCCAAAAGAGCAAAGCCAGGATGAACAAATAGGGGCAGAAAAATAGTGAGCAAACAAGGATAGATCTTCGTGGCGCACAGGCTACCAAAATAGAGGTTATTGCGTAATCCAGCAAAAACTAAGCGCTGCTGCAACCAAACAAGATAATTACCAGGAGCAAGTCTCAGTAAGTAGACGGCTGGCTCAGTTAAAAATGCTGGTAATAACAGGGCACTTGCCTGATTGCTTTTAGCATTCGACTGGAAGAAGACCAAGAGCAAGAGAAGAAGAAGAAGAACGGCAGCAGCAACCAGCTCTGGATAGATTGCAAGAAACTGAGTGAACGAAGAAAGCATCCTAAATTTTCACCTCAGTCATCTTGTTAATCAACACTATGCCAACACACTCAAGCACTACAGCTAGCAATAGCAACATACGGCCAAGATCGCTGGTAAATAACGGCTCTAAATAACCAGGGCTTAGAAACTCAAGAGCAGTACCCAACATCAGAGGCAAAAGCCCTACAATAATTCCCGTCAATCGGCTTTGGCTTGTCAATACACGCACTTGCCTCTTCAACTTAAGCCTTTGTCGCAAAGTCAAATTGGTCTTCTCTAAAAGTTCAGCTAGACTGCCACCCACCTCAGCTTGAATAGTGATAGCACGCCTAATCAAGTCAAGCTCATCTGATTTGTACTTAGCTACTGTGGAGCTCAGCGCTTCACCAAAAGGCTGTCCTAAATTGATACGCTGAAGAATTTGAGCGAACTCATCACCTAGAGGCTGAGCAGATTCTTTGCCGACAGAGCGCACAGCCTGCGGCACGCTATGACCAGTACGCAAAACTGAAACCATCAAATCTATGGCATCGGGAAGTTGTTCAATAAACTTGGTACGCTTTCGTGTGGCCAGTACGGCAACATAAATCAGAGGCAGAGAGCAACACACCAGAGACAGTGCCAGACAAATTAGCTCAGACAGAGCAAATATGTAAGCAACCAAGCCTGGCACTAGGGCACAGGCGAACAGAACTGAAACAAAGTCAGAAACCGACATTGCAATAGCAGACTGCTCAACCAAGCGCACCAACCAAAGTGGTGCCGACAAGCGAGCGAACTTAGGAATAGCAACTTGGGGCCTAAGTATCGAGACAAATAGTGGAGATGTGCTATTAGAATTCTTAGCAGGGCCACTGATTAGGTCACTAGAAGTACCAGAGGAGGCAACTAAAACTGGAGTCTCTAACTGCTTATTGGCAGAACTACTAAGTGCTTGCCGCACGCGCAGTGCAACTTGCTTTCTCCGTTTCGAAATTTTGATCAAACGAACAGCAAGTACGCCAGCTAAGATAGAAAAAACCAAAATAGCAACTAAATTAGCTATATTCAAGTTAGCAAAATTCATGGGGCACCATCACTTATTGAAGAGTCGACGTGACTTGACGACCTTTCAGCTTCGGCTGTCTGAGCTTCCTTAAATTGACAATCAAATCGGCTCTCATCCTCAGGCTCGAACCAGTAAGAAGGCAGCGGTAATCCGTGTTCAACAAAGCGTTCTGATTTAAGCGGTCTGATACCACAAGCATTGTGAAATCCAATAGAGTTGCCGTCGTGACCAGCGCCAATTTGACGAAACTCAAATAGGTCTTGCATTCCCACTACGCCTTCTTGCACGCCGGTAACTTCAGTGATACTGACTACTCTTCGTGTACCATCAGAGAGACGCTTGACTTGAACCACTAGGTCAAAAGCTGAACCAATTTGTTCACGAATACTGCGCTGCGAGAGTTCAACGCCTGACAACAAAACCAAGGTCTCAATGCGACTGAGAGCATCACGACCACTATTGGCGTGAACTGTAGTGAGCGAACCTTCGTGACCAGTATTCATGGCCTGTAGCATGTCTAAGGCCTCAGGTCCACGTACCTCTCCTACCACAATACGATCTGGTCTCATACGCAAGGCGTTCTTTACTAGCTCACGTTGACCGACGGCACCACTACCTTCGGTGTTAGGCGGTCTCGACTCAAGGCGAATGACATGGCGCTGCTGAAGGCGTAATTCAGCAGTATCTTCAATGGTGACAATTCGCTCACTGTCACCAATATAAGATGACAGCACATTAAGCAAGGTGGTCTTTCCAGCTGATGTTCCGCCAGAAATCAGGATATTGAGCCTAGCCTTAACAGCCTGCTGAAGAAAATCAGCCATATTCTTAGTTAACGCATTTTTTTCAATCAAGTCTTCAAAAGCAAATGGAACTGGTCTAAAGCGTCGAATTGATAGAACAGGCCCATCAAGGGAAAGGGGCGGAATAATGGCATTAACTCGGGAGCCATCAGGCAGACGGGCATCGACTATAGGTGAAGACTCGTCTATGCGACGACCGATTCTTGCGACAATGCGATTGATGATGTGCAGTAAGTGATGATCATCTTTAAAGCGAATAGCAGTTTCAACCAGCTTGCCATCACGATCTATCCAAACACTTTGCGAACCATTGACCAAAATGTCGTTCACCATAGGATCAGACAAAAGTGGTTCAAGTGGACCCAAACCAAGAGTTTCGTAAAGCACCTCTTGCGCCAAATTATCGCGCTCACTAGTCGAGAGCGGTAGTCTTTCTTCGGCAATGAGTAGGCGAATAGTGCCCTCAATAGCATCTTCTAAGGCTTCATTACCGTCAAGCTGCGTCAGCACTGCGACATCAATTGTCTCGATTAATCGCTCATGAATTTTAGATTTTAGATCGTGATAGAGATTAGATTCACGCTCGTCTTTAGCTTCGGCATCAGAAATTTTGCTACTGCGCCGACTAAGAGACAGGCCTACTTTCTTTGCCGGCACTTCCTCACTTGGCGACGCAATAGGGGCCGAAGCTACTCTTTCAGGAGCAAGAACAGGGCTAATAGATTGAACCTTGTCGGCTAGTGGCAGAGAAGGGGAGCTATGACTTTGGCTCGTTAGTAGTTTGCGCAGCTTAGACATATTATTTCTCTTTACCCAGGCTGGTTTGTTGAAAATTCAAATTGGTCTTCTGAGAATCTAGGCCAGCTCTTTGGCAGGTCGAAAGTAAATCATCAATAGCCTTTGAAAAAGCAATGCGCGGATACTTTGCTAGAACGGGAACCCCTTCAATAGAAGCACCCTCACAAGCTTCATAGGCATTGGGCAACCGTAACAAGGAAATGCCACTAAGGTCGTTTGAAAGCTGCTTTTCTATCTCTTTTAACTTACCACCAGAGCGGTTGAGCACAGCAACTAAATGGTCACTGGCAATGCCTAAATCTTGAAACACATCAAGCCAACGACGAGCAGCAGCAAGGGCTGTCACTGTGGGTTCAAGCACCAACACAATACAATCACAGAGATCAAGCATCGAAACCAAATCGAGATTGACCGAACGTGGCAAATCAACTACACATGTACCTGGAAGCTCTTTCAGTTTACAGAGCAAGCGCCCAACATCCGATAACGAGACCTGCAGCGCTTGATTGGCATCTAGGGGCGGGCTAAACAAACGAAACTGTCTAGCCAATTTAGCTGGCTCTAGAACGATATTTTCAGCACAGGCAGCAATTACTTCAGCATCAACAGCCGAGCGGCGCGTAAGATCAAGCAATGAAAATCGCGGATTGCAGTTTAAAAGGCAGGAAGCATCAGGCTGTTGCAAATTCGCATCAAGCAAAGAGATAGTGTTTTTTTGAGAACTTAAAGCAAGCGCCGCTGCCAAATTTATGCTTATGGTTGTAGCCCCAACACCACCCTTGGCACCGAGAACTCCAATCACTTTTACTTTCGCAGTAGTCTGCAATTCACTCTTGCTCAAGATCATCTAGTTCACCATTACACGAGGTGAAAGAGAAGGAGCCATAACCACAGAGTGTGGCCTCGTGCTAATGCCAAAACCATCTGAGAGTAAAACTCTAGCACTAAATGGCGCCACCGGCGCCGGTAGCATTCCAGAACCGGCAGTACTACTAGAACTATTACTGGGCACAACAGCCTTGGCATTGGCAAAACTAGCATTGCGCAAAGCCACTGAATCTGGCTCAAGCATAACTGTCAGAGCAATTGATTGGTCGAATACAACAGGAGTAGCCAGCAGTCTCAAGCGAGCAAAGCCCACTACTTCATTGGCCTGACCAGAGGCTACAAAATTAGGGTCGCTGGCTAGCACTGGAAAAATATACGAGCGCCCCACCGGCAACTTTTGCAGCTGTAAAAGCAACTGCTGTTGGACTGTCGCTGAGGAAAACAAACTCGAACTAGAACCAAGATTGAAGGCTGAAAGATGACTGCCTCGCTCAACTAAAGCCGAAGGAATCTCATTGTTACTGATAGCGGGCGAGAAGTAAGCCAAATTTGCGAGAAGCTGGTTTACAGAGGCACTACTCGATGCATCATTGTAATAATTGAGCGAAGATGGCGAACGAGTCACATTTACCAGGGCTCCACGCAAGACATTAGTTGTAGGAGTGTTAGCTTGCAGAGGAGCCAAGATCAGTTTATACGAGGCGGCTGAAAGCGCAACATTAGGATCAGAGAGAAGACGAAACTGCAAGTTACTAATCGCGACTGGCAAAGTAGCAAAACCGCTAAGGTCTTGCTCACGACCAGAAGAACTAGCGCGAGGTACACCAGCCCCAATGCGCGAAGCTGGCTGGGCAATAACTTCGACTAATCGGTGCGGACTGGCCGAGCGTGACTCTGCAGGCACAGCAGGACCCGGCAAGCCCTGACCCGAAGGTCCGCCACTAAAAGCGTAAATCAAGGGCAAGAAGAATAGCTTGAGAGCATCGCTGCCATCACGCCGACCGCGCACTTGTAAAAAATAATCGCCTCGATCAGCACTGTTAGGATTGTTAACGATGGTAACGTCGCTGGCATCAAAGCGCAAGGCGCTCTCAGCAGCTGCTAAGCCTTGCCTAGAAGAATCAGGTCCATAAGGAGCGCTGTTCCAGGCGAAGTTATCTATCACTCCAGAAGCTTGGCCAATGGTTTGGCGGATATTAGCTTCAGCTTGACTGCGATTGAAGATTTGCTCGGGCCTAGTCAAACTAGCCGAAAAAGCACCAAGAGCAGCAGCCTCAGCTCCATATCTCACGGCTGAAGAAGCATAAGCGGTGCGCATAACATCAACCGAAAAGGCCATAAAGGCAACACCGAGAACAATTATAAAGGCGACGAGAGGCAAGACAGCACCGCTTGCTCTATCAGTAAAATTGCGTTTATTGCTACTTCTGTGTCGACTGTGGAATTTCATACAAATCTCTTTTACTACCAGAGAATATTTCCACAACCCATCTAGCAGTTTTGCCAACTGGAGATAGAGGGGCCAAAGCCGCATCAATGGAGCTTGAAAGGGAAGCTGGCGGCATCTCGAAAAGGCCGGCAGAATGTGGTGGTGGTGGTATCAAGTTCGCATTTGCGCCAGAATCGAAATTAGAAGCAGAAGCTGAACTAGAACTAGATGCTAACTTCAAACGACCTTTTTCTTCTAAAGCCTTAGATGGCAACAAGTCAGATTCGCCATAACCAACCAGATGTGGCAACTGCGATGACAAGCGATTGCGCAGTACTAACTTGATCTTGCCGCTCTCCTCAGCTAAAGCAAGAAGTTCGGCCTGTTCTGAACTTACAGCCAATGTAATACGGCTACTTTCTTGACCTCTTAATTTCGAGCTGTGCAAGGCCTCTCTTGGATAGCTGAACAACACAGGCACACTTTGACAAACAGTCTTGCTGTATTTTTTTCCATCTAACGTGCTTGTGACAATTACATCTACCTTGTCACCACTATTGATACTGTGGTCGACCAAAGCATAATCGTCTAATTTTAGGGTAATTGCCCTTTCGTGATTCTCAATTCGCTGCGCTATACCGTCTTTGCCAGCAAAGAGACTAGCGCTAACAATTGGTTCACCTTGACCAATAAATGTATTTGCCACTCGACCGACCAACAAATTTGTTTTGGTAAACATATCATCGCTGTAGTATGAATCAGGCACAATCACATAATGCAAGTCATGGAACGTAATACGGGTACCAGGGAAAATGTCCTGCCCTGCTCCCACGATCTGCACTGTTTTAGCCACTGGGGCTTGAGGAGCAAAAGCACGAGCAGCTGCCACTAACACCAGTATGACGACCAGCCCTATAAGGATGGGCACCAGATTAATAGACTTAGGGCTGATACCTTTGGTAGGCATACGTTCTCGCCCAAGCAATGACGAAACCGATGAAATTTCTGAACTGGTTGCTGGGACTGACGTACGCATAGACACCTCGAAATAGAACTATTTGGTTACTACTGCTGGTAAACCTCTGTGAAAGACACCGCTCTCTCAGATATTGGAAAATTGAGAAAAGAAACAGGCGAACCACCGGCACCGGTATAGACCCCAACAGACTTTCCAAATTGGTTGGCACTACTGGCGAAGGCACTACCGACAAACACAAACGGATATTCAATGCGGACACCGACAGTACCTGGCGCTACTTGGTCTTCAATGCTGCCATCAGAATCAAAAGGTAACACCTTGACCTTGGCACCAGGAGGCAAATTACCAGTGGCACCTTGGGACAAGAGCCGAGCTGAACCGAGCTGTTGAGCAACAACAGAAGTAGAATTGATAGCATCACCAGAAGTTGAAAAACCAGTTAAGCTCTCACGCACTTGAGCATCACTTAGTTCAGGTGTGCGACTAGCAAGACGAGCAGCTTCCTGGCAGGCCATCGCTACTGCTTGTTTCGTATAAAAGACCCGACCAAAATACATGATCGTCACAACGATCAGTAACAAGAAAGGTATAGCGAAAGCAAACTCGACCATTGATTGACCACTAGACCTACTATTAGTCAAATTGCGATAGGAACAACCTGTGCCCCTATCGCAATATCTTTGTCTCATTAACGCACTAGATCTAGAGCTAGATGTAGAGTTTGACATCAGTTACCTTAAAAGTTTGAAGAGCGCTTGCTAAACAAACACTCCTCAAACTACCTAAATATTCGGGTCTATTGAAGAACCCATGGAGTTGCTGTCACTTTAATGGTGCGTCCAACATCTGCTGAAGTTGAACCACCATAATTAGTGGCTTGCTCAACGTTTCTAATCATGTCGCCAGAAATGTGACCGAGCGAACCAAGGGCAACGACGCAAAGAGCAGCGACACAGCCAATGCCGAGAGCGTACTCAACCATGCTCTGGCCACGTTTACTGCGCTTGTTGTTTGATTTGTAAGTCTTCATGCCGATCTCCAATGCTGATTGATAAAAGTACTAAAGCTCAAATTGCTTGAGCAAATACCGCTAGAAAGCGACTACCCGCTGAGAACTCTTTCATTCGCCAAAGACCTGCAAGTATATCGCTGGCAATTGCGAATTATTCTCATTAGCAACTATTGAAAGTTATCACTCTCAATAGTGAGTGTCAATCGAGAATGCCTAAAGAAAACCTAAAGGTAGCAATGGTAACGATATCAGAACTCGCATACCAGCTTACTTTCTAGCGAATTTAGGGCGATGATTCTATATCTCAATTGAAACAAAGTGTCATTTTCGGAATAGCCGAAATGGTCTCTTGGAAATTCAGCTAAACTCAAAGCAGCGTCTGAAAAGACCCAATTTTCACGATCTGGAAATCATTCTCAATTAGAATCACGACAATAATGCAACTGAATATGTTGAAAGTATGATCACTCTGGCGGAAAATCGGCGAACATATATGTATGGATGAAACAAAAAATAGACTGCTCTCCACCCAAGAAGCAATCGAAGCTATCGTCAAAGCAATTCCGAGGGGAGACCACTTAACCGCCCCCGAGGTCTACGAGCTGGCTGTCGAACGTGGTTTGAAAGTAAGTCTATCCACCGTCTATCGCACGCTCAACCGACTTAAGGCAGACGGCAACGTCATAACAGTCAGCGGCGATCGCGGCTTACGCTACGAAGCAGCTGAAGAAGGGCCAGCCCATGATCATCTAATATGCCTTGCCTGCGGCATGACCATCGAGTTCTATGACGAACTAATTCGCGGGTTTGGCAAAGCAGTGGCCCAGCGCAAAGGTTTTGACCACACCACTAGTCGCTTTGACATTTTAGGGTACTGCCAAAATTGTCGCTCCAAAGACACCAGCCACAAAATAGACCTAGTTCAAGACGCTGTGGCTGCAGCAATCGAACGAACAGAAGAAGCACTGGGCCAAATGAGATTGGGCTTAGAACAATTACGTATGCGCAAATTTAACAAGGCTTACTCACCAATTAAGTCGGCCACTTCTCAACTTACTCAAACTATCGAGGATCTTGACTACGCCGCTAACTCACTCAGTGGCGACGGGACGTCAGCACCACCCAATTCTCAATCACACGATTGAGACCTAGAAAATTAACACCTACCGGGCACCCTTTACAGCCTCAGACACTCTATTCTTGTAAAGTCGATCGCGAGCAGCAGTTAAGTCATTTTCTGATTCAACAATTACGTCTTCGAAATATTCGAGGCTGACTTTGCGCTTTTTGTTAATTTGAGCACGCTTACCAAGCATTTTAGGAAGCAACAATAAGGCCTTAAAACTGCCTTGCAGCCAGGGCAGAACCTGCCCACTCCGCACACAGACCACAGCCAGATAGTAAGCCTGCCAGAAGGCAATCTGGGGCAAGAACTTTATCAGCAGTGGCATAGGAATATTTTTGACGATGGTATTCCAGTTATTTTGCGCCGATAGCTTTACCACCAATGGTGAATAACCACTACCTGTGGTGCCACAGCCAAGATGGTAAATGCGCGCCGTAGGTATGTAATAGCACTTATAACCAGCACTCTGGGCTCGTAAGGCAATATCGACATCTTCCAAATAAGCAAAGTAATCGTCATCAAACAAGCCAATATCGGCAAAGAGTGAACGGCGATAAAGAGCAGCACCGCCACATGCTCCAAGGATATAGCGTCCTTGATCAAAAAGACCAGTATCTTTCTCTCGATGACCAATGCGCCCCGGCAGCCCACCACGCCTATAGCCATCGCCAACACCGTCGAGCAAAGTATGATCATCATAGGCCAGCATCTTACAACCAAGGGAGCCACACTCAGGATGCTCATCCATGCCCTTGACGAGCTCTGCAATGAATTCGTCTTCAAGTACGGTGTCGTTATTGATCAGTGCTATAAACTCGCCTTTAGACTCCCTAATGCCACGATTAACGGCAACAGCAAAACCAGTATTTTTCTCATAAAGGGCTAAGCGTACAAAAGCATAGTTCTCGCGGATAAACTCGACAGACCCGTCGTGAGAGCCATTATCAACGACTATTACTTCAACCGATTTGTAAGTCTGCTGGGCCAGTGAATCAAGCACTCCAGTCAAAAACCGCTTGCCATTCCAGTTGGGAATTACAACCGAGACCAAGCCTTGTATAGACTCAGGCGCCAAAGTATCGCTCAAAATTTGATTCCTTGTCTTCGACTAGTGCTTCACAGCCAGCTATTTTACTGCTTGTAAGCTCTTCTTTCTACAACCGCTTGTTGTATACAGCTATAATTGCCCTTTACACACTGAGCATTTACCTTGAGTAATTCGAAAATTCTTATAATCACCTTAGAGCCAATCTCGAAGAAGATGGCAGGTCCTGCTATTCGCGCCGTTGAGCTAGGCAAGGCAATTGCTCCAGAATTTGAGGTTGTAGTCTTTTCACCTGTAGAAGTTGATGCCGCCGACAGTGATGGGCCATCTACACTGGAAAAGCTTGGAAATAATTTACAAGTGATTACTGGTGGCGGCCGCAAAAAGCTAACTGAATTAGCAACAGAAGCAAGCACAATCTTCCTTCAAGCCAATGTGCTCAAGCCATTTCCTTTTCTCAGCGAAATGAACAAGCATTTGATTGTCGATCTTTACGACCCTTACTTGTTCAGTGTTTTGGTGCAATATAAAGACGATGCAGTGCAGGCCTCATCTAGTTATCGCTTGATGCACAAAGTTTTGGAAAAGCACATGCTAGCAGCCGACCTGACAGTCTGTGCCTCAGAAAGACAGCGCGACTACTGGCTAGGTAGATTCTGCGCCCTTGGCCGTATCAACCCAGCCATGTACAACTTTGACCCCAGCCTGCGCAAACTTATAGACGTCGTCCCCTTTGGTCTAACAGCTACAGCAGCAACAAAGAATGGCCCGGGCTTGCGTGATCGCATTGCCCAGATTGGCCCAGACGACCCAGTGCTCTTATGGGGCGGTGGCATCTGGGACTGGTTTGATCCTCTCACTGTAATTGAGGCTGTAAAACAAGTAGCCATCGACATTCCAAATATTCGATTGGTCTTTATGGGCACAAAATCGCCAAACCCCAAGGTTCCGGTGATGGACATGACCACCAGGGCCATTGACCTATCTGCCAAGCTTGGGCTTACTGACAAAAACGTCTTCTTCTTGCCTGGTTGGGTTGACTATAAAGAACGAGTCAACTATTTACTTGATGCCACCATTGCTGTTTCATCACACTTTGACCTGCCTGAAACCCGCTTTTCTTTCCGCACACGTTTGCTTGATTATTTCTGGTGCGGCATACCGATTCTTACCACTGGTGGAGACCAGCTAGCTGAGCTAATTGAAGCTGGCGGTGCTGGATTGGCTCTACCTTACAGTGATAAAGACGCTTGGACTAGAGCGATCAAGCTGTGCCTAAGCGACAAAGAGAAACTATCGGCCATGAAAGCCAACGCCTTGAAGCTTGGTCAGCGCTTCCACTGGCAAGACAATGCTGAGCCTATTCGCAAGTTCTTGAGAAACCCCTATCATCTGCCCGCTCACGAAGCAGTTACCATGCCTAGTTTGATAGAAAGAGCCCGAGCGGTATATCGGCGAGGGGGCAAAGAATTGATCATAAAGCGATCAAGTGAGCTATTAAATGACATACTTAAGTGATGTCGTCAAAAATCAAGCACGCACCTGAACATTTAATTGGAGTGTCCTGGCTTTCGCAGGAAAAAAGTCGCGCACTACATGTCATGCGTGATATAGAAAAGTGCCTAGATAAAGCTCACAAGAAGCTCACTTTCAACCGTGTACACGGAATCAGGGTAGTGCTCAGGCGCTGGTACTCAATCTGGGACATCATGTGCCTCGACCGCTGGCAAGACGATCAATATGAAAAGCAAATCGGCAGTACTTTTAAGAAACTAAATAAACAACTTGGCAAGCTACGTGATATCGATGTCAATATTGCCCTCGCTAAAGAATACTCTCTACCGGAGGCAGTGATTTCGCTTTGGGTAAAAAGGCGCAAGCGTCTGACAAAAGTAGTGGCCAAAAAGATAGGCAAGCTCAAATTACATCGAGCCGTCAACTCGCTCAAAACCTATATGGGCAGAAAAGCTTACGAGCTTGAGCAATACCTGGCCTTTGACCAAGACGAACTGAAGCTTTCAATCAATGATTCAGCCTACCATCATATGGTGGGCTTCCTAGAAGCAACCGAAAGAGTAGCTCACGAACAAGCGAAATCGGCCAATACAGATGACGAGCTACACCAGCTGCGTCTCTCGGTCAAGCGCTGGCGCTATATTTTGGCTGAATTCTTTGGCCTGACAAACTTAGAGCTAGTGCTTGCTCAACAGCTTCTAGGCAAGCATCATGACTTGACTCTTTTAAAGGAAGCACTAGAATCAGCCGTCAAAAAATTCGACAACAAAAGTATCGCTGGTCTCGAAGAAGCAAAAAGCCGATTGGTTCTTGAGCTTAGACGTTTAAATGAAGAGATAATTCCCATAAGAGACAGCCTGCCTTACGGCCTCAGGCCGTCAACTTCGTTCGAAGCAACTTATTGAGCCTTTACGTAAGTCAGCAATTGTCAACAGCAAATTTCAGGTTCAGTTTAGTGATTTATTTGATCAGTTAAGTAATATTGAAAGTAGCCCTAATAACCAAGTCATGAACATACAATTTAAGTCTCTGAAATTCTGGAAAACTCAATGCCAATAAGAAAGAAAGTAACTATCCTCGGCTCCGGCTCGGCTGGTCTCACTGCTGCTATCTACGCGGCCCGCGCAAACTTAGAGCCACTGGTGATTCAGGGGCTTCAAGCAGGCGGACAACTAACAATTACTTCTGATGTTGAGAATTTTCCCGGTTTTCCTAATGGCATCCTCGGACCAGAACTAATGGAAGAGATGCACAAACAAGCTGAACGCTTCGGCACCCAGTTTATTTATGACAACGCTGAATCGGTAGATTTAAGCAGCCGCCCTTTCAAAATCAAGACCAGCTCTGATGAAATCATCACCGACGTATTGATTATCGGCACCGGCGCCTCAGCCAAACTATTAGGGCTTGAATCTGAAAGCAAGTTGATGGGGCATGGCGTATCAGCCTGTGCTACTTGCGACGGTTTCTTCTTCCGTGACAAAACCGTTTTTGTCGTCGGTGGCGGAGATACAGCTCTTGAAGAAGCGACATTCTTAACCCGTTTTGCTAGTTCTGTCACAGTTGTGCACAGAAGAGATAGCTTCAGAGCTTCAGCAATTATGGCCGACCGGGCCCGCAACAATGAAAAAGTGCATTTCATCTTGGACTCTGTTGTAGAAGACATTCTCGACGTCAAAGAAGGCCAAGTCACAGCCATACGCTTGCGCAATATCAAAACCAACGAAGTACAAGAATTGCCTGCTGACGGTGTTTTCGTCGCCATTGGCCACAAGCCAAATACAGAGCTATTCCAAGGCCAAATTGACCTAACTGATACCGGCTACATCAAAACTGATGGTGTTAAAACTTCAATCAAAGGCGTATATGCTGCTGGCGACGTGCAAGACGAACTGTATCGTCAAGCCATCACAGCTGCTGGCACAGGTTGTATGGCCGCTCTAGAGGCTCAGTGGCTTCTCGAAAACGAAGAGGCTGAGGCTGAAAGTGAAAAAAAAACTCTAGCCAGCACTAAGGCCTCTTAACTACGCTCTTTCGTGCTGTAAAACCAAATGACTTTAGCCACAAATACTACTAAGCTGGGCACAGACCTCGACTGCAAAGCTGAGTCACAGATCCACCTGAGAGAAGTCTTGAGCGACAGCGATATGACCTTGGCCATAAGAAATTTTGCCAACGAACATGTTGCCTTTAATCATCCGCTGTTCACAGCATTAAGAGCCAACAAAATCACACTCGCCTCCGCTGGCCGACTGCTCAAGAACTATGACGCCCATGCCTCGCATTTGCGTAGGCTCTTACTTAAAGCCGCTACGATCATGCCCGAATCAGCAGTCGGATTCATCCTTGAGAACGTGCGCAATGAATACGGCAACGGCATCGATAGTGATCGCCACCAACTACAGTTGCAAGATGTGGCCTTCAGTGCTGGCGTCAGCCGTGACGACTATAGAAATTACAGTGTAGAAAAGTCAGTCAAGACTTTTATCAAAAAAGTGACACCACTTTATTTTCCTATCGCGCAGCATACAGATAAGCATGCCCCTAAATTTAAGAAGCAAACAAGAGCTTTGTCGAAAGCAGCCATTGCCGCTGGTGCTATTACGGCAACAGAATTAATGGCAGTAGAAGAATTCAGGGCTCTGCAAATTGCCTTTAGGCAATTTGATTTACAAGACCACATTTGGTTTGATCATGTGCGAGTTGAAGAAGAGCATTCTAGCGACTCAATTGCTCTAGCTCACTATTTTCTAAGTCGTCATCAAAGTTATGAAGCAGTTGAGTATGGCCTAAGGGGAGTACTTGATGCCAACATTGACCTGTACGATGGACTACTAGCAACAATTACACAATGAGCAAGAAGCTCCATATCGCTCTTGTGATGCGTCTTTTCTCTAGCCAGGGTGGCCTTGAGCTTTATGCCCTCAAGCTAGTCGAAGGCCTGCTTGGTCGCGACCACAAAGTTACTGTATTTTGCGAAATCGACGAGAGTAATCTCAGTCATGCCAATTTAGTTGTGCAAAAGTTTGCCGGGCCCAAGAAAGGCTGCAACAAATGGCAGAAAATAGAGCACTACCGAAAAGTCGCCTCAGAGGCTGTAGATAAAGCTGGCCCCTTTGATATTGTTCATTCGCAACACTTCCCTATCAACAGCGGCCAATTAGATGCTGTCACGTTTCACAACCACACAGCCGGGCGATTGTCACTGGTTGGTTATCCCGTAGAAAAGCTACTCAATAGCTTCAAGATGGCCACAGCGAAGAACTACAAGCTACGACACAAATACGATCTAGAACTTTGTCAAAAAGCGCATATGCGCATATTTGTTGCCACGGTGATGAAAGACGATTTCTATAATACCTACCAGTTAAACCCAGCTGCCCCCTTCGCAATTGCTCCACCAGGGGCCAGCCTTGCTCACGCCAATCATATAGAGTTAGAGACAGAGCAAACAACTAGCGAAAGCCAAGAGCCGTTCACATTTCTCTTTGTCGGTAAGGGTATGCGCAAGAAGGGTCTTGACACCCTCTTCAAAGCCTGCTCAATACTCAAGAAAAGAAAGCTTGATTTTCGCCTGCTGATAGCAGGGTTAAGCAAGAAACCACTGCAAAAGTTTGACCTAATCAATTTAGGTATCAGCTCTAATGTTGAGTTTCTCGGCTATCAAAAAGATATGATCAGTGTCTTTAACAATGCAAAAGCTCTAGTTCTACCTTCAAAAATTGAGCCCTTTGGTATGGCACCAATTCAGGCTATGCAATACGGCCTAGTGCCAATTGTCAGCAAAGTTTGTGGTGTAGCAGAAGTTTTGAGCGACAATAACGACGCCTTAATTCTGCAAAACCATCTCAGCGCTACTGAGCTTGCCGACTTAATGACCAAGCTTATGGGCAACCTAGAATTGTACAAAAAACTATCGAAACAAGCCCGACTTTCGGCTCAGTCAATTAGCTGGAAAAAGACTGTACAAGCTACCGAAGAAGCCTACCAGAGAATTATGCAAGCAAAGAAAATAGAACCGCTGAGAGGGGACGTACGGTGACAAAAAAGCAGGTTAAGCAAGGCGATAAGAACGCCACTTCAAATATTGTCACTAACCGCCTGGCCAATGAAACCAGCACTTATTTACAACAACACTGCCAGAATCCAGTTGATTGGTACCCTTGGGGCGACGAGGCTCTAAAGCTATCAAGGCAGGAAAATAAACCAATTTTACTTTCAATTGGCTATGCGGCTTGCCATTGGTGTCATGTTATGGCCCATGAATCATTTGAAGATCAAGAAACTGCCGAATTGATGAATGCACTATTCGTCAATATCAAAGTAGATCGAGAAGAAAGAACCGATCTAGACGAAATATACATGAAAGCGATTCAGCTCATGACCGGTCATGGTGGCTGGCCCATGACTGTATTTCTCACACCAGAATGCAAACCTTTCTTTGGTGGCACATACTTTCCTGTGAACGACCACCACGGCCTCCCTGGCTTTAAAAGAGTTTTGAAAAATGTAGCTGCGGCCTGGCAGACTAGCAATACTCAAATTCTCGATAGCGCTTCCGAGCTATCGAACCATCTAAAACTGATGGAACGCATTAAGTCTGACAAGCCAGAGGCTGAGAGCGAATCCAAAATGGGCTTCGCCTCTGTAGCCAACACCAATACAATCAATGCCGCCCTAGAAAAACTACAGCGCAATTTCGACAGCGACTTTGGTGGCTTTGGTGGTGCACCCAAATTTCCCCATTCTATGAGCCTAGAGTTAGCCATGCGCGCCTGCGCAAAATCTTCTAGTTTTAGCGATAGCCGCAAAGAAGAATGTCTAGAACTAGTGCAAGTAACCCTCGACAAAATGGCCTACGGCGGCATTCATGACCAAATTGGCGGTGGCTTTGCCCGCTATTCAGTCGACCGACACTGGCTAGTTCCGCACTTCGAAAAAATGCTCTACGACAATGCCCTACTAGCAAAGACCTATATTGACGGCTATTTATTGACTGGCCGCGAGTACTGGTTACGAGTAGCAGAAGGCATTCTAAAGTTTGTCAGTCGTGAGCTGACAACCAAGCAAGGGGCATTCTATTCAAGCTTAGATGCCGACTCAGAAGGCGAGGAAGGCAAGTTCTATGTCTGGCGCCCAGAGCAAATAGTAGAAGTCTTAGGGGAAGAAGAAGGCACCTGGTTCAACCAAGTTTTCGGCATAACTGAGCGCGGTAATTTCGAGCACAAGACCTCAATTTTACACTTGAGCAAATCACCAGAAGAACTATCGCGTCAATACACAACGCCTTTAGATAAGCTCTGGCAGACCGTTGATAGTGCGGCAGCAAAGCTCCTGGCCGAGCGCGCCAAGCGCATTAGACCGACTCGCGACGAAAAAGTATTAACAAGCTGGAATAGCTTAATGATTACTGCATTTATTGAGGGCTACAAAGCCACGGCTAAGCAAGAGTATTTGCAGTCAGCCCTAGAGGCAGCCAACTTTATTTTGGACAATCTAAAAGTGAATGACCGCCTAATGCGAGTCTGGGGCATGCCGGTCAATGGCCTAGATACCGAAGGTATAGTCAAGCTTAAAGGCTGTCTTGACGACTATGCTTACTTTATCGAAGCACTGCTCAATATTGCCAGTGTCGATGGCGATGAAAAATGGCTGAACACAGCAGAGCAACTTTGTCAGTCAATGATCAAGTATTTCAGAGATGAAGATGAAGGCGGTTTCTTCTTCACCGCCAGCGATCACGAAGAGTTAGTGGTGCGCCCGCGTAGCCACTATGACGGCTCAGTGCCGTCAGGTACATCAGTGGCCACCTCAGTTTTGTTGAAACTGGCAAAGCTAACTGGCAAAGCCGAATATCTCAACTTAGCAGAAGAGATATTTAGCCTCTACGGCCCTCACTTTAGCCGCATGCCAGATCAATTTGCCAACTTGCTCAGCTGCTTAGACATGTATCTATTTAACGGGCCAGAAGTGGCTATAGCACTATCGCATGACGACGATCGAGACATGCTCTTGGCCCTACATCAAAAGTACTATCCCAATAAAGTGGTAGCAGTAGCTAGTGAAAAATCAGACCTCAATTTTCTCAAAGACAAGAAAGTACTAGAAAAGAAAACTACCGTTTATATTTGTCAAAACTTCACGTGTGACAAACCAGTAAATAACCTAAGCGATCTCAAGGCACGACTGTCGGGCTGGTAGGACTGAGTTCAATCTGCCAATCGCAGGTGAGAAAAGAGCAAATTGAAATCGGTTAAACCGATTTCGAATACACCATCATCGATGCCATCTAGAGCCTTTTTAGAGTTAGCACGTCTAAGGTCGCCGCGACCAAATGGATCTTTGAGCCTGAGAGAGCGCTTCTTTGGGTTGTAGCCCAATATGCCATAAGCATGACCGGACATCAGACCATAGGCTTGGCAATCTCCATTTAACTCGGTGGTGGCAATCCCCAAAAGGCCATTGGCCAGAGCTTTACGTAGGGCGGCGTCTTGCTCACTGGCAAAATTTCTACTAACCTGATCGCGATTAAACCAACTGCTTAGTTGCCTCAAAGTGACATAGCCCTTACCAAAGCCAAATTCACCACATTCAAAAGAAAATGTCTTGTATTCAGTCAATGACCTAGTGCTCAGTAGAACTGCCGCTTGGTCATCGGTAGCACCATAAGCGGCGGCAAAGCCTGGCAGCTCAGAACTAGCAGTAAAGCGACCTTCTAATATGGCGTGCTTGCAGAAACGTCTAGCCTGATCAAACAAATTTTGGTGCTGATTGCGATATTGTCCATAAGCCTTTTCTAGCACTGCCAGCCATATTCCGGCGTTCTTGCAATCTTGATCTTTGGCCTTGGCATAAAGCAAAACCTCGTATGGGCTGAGCTTTGATACAACAACAGTCTGATTGACTCCTGGAAAGTAAACACTATAACCGCAGTCACTGCGAGCCTCGATATGCGAGAACAAGTCTCGGCGACCGCTTTGACTGGCACACAAAGATGCCACAGTGGCAAGAAAGCGACAGTCATAGATTGAGCCTTGCTCGATGTTCACCGGGCGCAGAGATTCTAAGCCCAGGGGAAAAAGTGCGGTGTCTGGTTTGGTCAATCTATAATCTTGATCAGCGTAAATGCTCTTAGGTACGATCGCCTTTAACCACGTAAAAATACGCCAGCCCCTCACTGATACATCCTGGCCCGTGTATTCAATGTCGTGCAGCATTGAAATCATTGCCCCTAAAGAAAAGAGCACAGTGGCAACTACAAGAGCTTTCTTCAAATACGGGCGCAAAAAAGCAATGGAGCTCAAGAGCCCAGCCGCTGGTAGGTTCATTAGTAATTTCCTGTCGAACCGTAACTTGTTGTTCAGCTATTCGTTCAGTTCTACATTCTGAAGATTTGGCCAGGGTTATCAAGCGGATTTACCCTAGTTAGTAATTAGCCTTTATCACTTCTCTATTTTGCTTGGGCCCTGGTTGTCCTCACCAGTCGGCTTAGGCGGCACAATCAAAAACAGATGCACATGCTTCTCAATCGCTGGGTCGATCTTCTTAGCCATAATCAAATAGCGCTCAGCAGCAGCTTTATCGCCTAACTGCTTAGCTAACCCATATGTAACCATATAGGCCTCAGCGCTGGGTTGAGGTGAGCGAGCGAAATACTGATTCATCAGTGCGATTCCCTTGCGAATTCGCCCTGTTTCTAGGCAAGCCCGAGCCCACAATAACTCGGCAGTGGCCGTGTTCTTAATTTTGTAAGCAGTGCGCGCAGCGCCATGTGCCACTTCAAAACGGAAAGGGTAACCTGTATTGAGGGCGGCTCGTACATAGGGTTCAGTAAAATCAATATCATTACGGTCAAAAATGCGACCACGATCAAACTGCCGACAGGCAAGCTCAGCAGATTCAGGTTTGTCTTCAGCCAGCATCGCCTTACCAAGGGCCAAATATAACCTTGCCTTAGCCGGATAAAGAGTAAGGGCGCTCTTAGCCAGCTCTCTCATATAAGCAGGATTGCTAATTGTCTCCTGCTCAGCCATAGCTAAGGCCAAACCCGCTTTAGCTGAAAGAATAATCTCAGAAGAAAGTTTTTGCTCTTCAGCCAGCTTCAAAGCAGCCGAATAGAGATTGGCTGCCTCTGAGTACATGCGCTGCGAGCTTTGAGAACTTGCTTGAGCCATGAGGGCCAGAGGCAATTTCTCATCTTGTTTAAGAGCACGCAAAGCCTCAATGTTACCACGCTCAATATTGACGCCACCATCAATGGTGAGCAAGAAAGCTAGCAAGGCTCTTAGCTTAGAATCGGTTGGCTCTAGTCGAAGAGCACCACGCAGAAGAGCGCTATTCGTTGAATAAGCGCGGTCGCGCCAGTTAGCCAGCCCAACGAGTGTGAGCAAAGCCAGCGAAACAACTAGCAATGGCTTAGCCGTAATTCCCAACAATTTGGTGCCACCACGCTGCAGCATACCCGCAAGCAAGGGAGCCAAAAAGTCGGCGACCACAAGAGCAAGACCAAAGCAAGACATATAGAAGCGCTCGGCTGATGCATACTCAGGCTGCCACACCAAAGCTTGGGGAACTAGGCCAATCAAAAACAAATACAAACCAAAGAAGCGCATTGGCTTACTTCTAAATTTCACCATCATGGCCAAGATCGCAGCTACTATAGCCATTCCGGCCAAGGCACCAGGATCGCTATAACCACTAGCAATAGCAAATATTGGCGCAATCGTCAGACCAAAGGGCACAAAGAAAATACGCAGGTAGTACGAGAACAGTGCTTTGAACTGCGTTGAAAAATAAACATGTTCAGGTAAAAGCGGCAAGCCCATACCATTGCCTGCAGGTAGCGTGCTCTTAAGGAGAAAGAGAAATGGCAAACCCACTGCTGTAGCAATCAGGGTTCCAAACTCCCAGGCTCTCTCGTAAAGCCAATCTTGCCAAGAATAGCTACCTTCTTTTCCGTCATTGGCTGGCTTCAATAGCAGACCAAGAACAATCATAGAAACTGGAATGGTGATGGCCTGACACGACGAAAAAATAGAAACAGCAACACAAAGGTAAGCGGCCAAGTAGCCAAATACACCTCGACCCACCGAGTTGGCCATAAAGCCGGTGAGGAAGGCATTCAAGGCCAGAGCGAAGCAGAGGAAGGTAATTAAACTACCTCTACTCATAATATGCGCCACTGAATCACTAGCAACAGGATGCACTGCCAGTAGTGCACAAGCAATGAAAGGAGCAAGAAGTGGATAGTGGCTGGCAGCTAAGTACTTACGACCGGCCTGAAAATAAGTAGTTAGTCGACCAAGCAAGAGGAAAGAACTGATGACGCAGGCCACATGCAGAAGCACATTAACCGCATGATAGAGGGCCGGATTGAAACCAGTCGACTGAAAATCTAAAGCAATAGAAGCCTCAGTTATTGGTGCAGAAAATGGATGGAGAAAGCCTTCGGCGAAAAGCTGAATCCAATATTCAGTCCATTTCTTTGGCTCAATACCGCGCAAAGGTTGGAGCTGAAAATAATCGCCTAAAGTAAAGCCATTCCATACTGAAGCGGCGTGAGCCACCAAGCAAAGCAAGAAAAGAATAGTACAGAAGACAAGAACCGCTTTGCGCCCTACCCAATGCTGAACTTGACTGGCATCATCGTTGGCAACGCTACTAACTGCTCCAGACGAGCTCTTTTTGGTCATTTAAAAATCTTTCGTTCCCGATTTAACCCATTCATCATAAGATGGCGGCTCGGCCGCGCCACCGCTATGACGGACAAAATAGTCAGCTAGTAGTTCATTGTAGTGAGCTATTCCTTTTTCAGATCTAGTTTCAGATCTAGTTTCAGATCTAGTTTCAGAACTTGACTGAGCCGCATGGCCCGATTTCTCAGAAATCGCTTTGGCAGATATGGGCTCGGAAGAACGTGGCAGAATCACAGGAACAGGAGTACTTACATGAGCCGGAATAATTACAGGAGCCGCTGTCGTCTTATTGCTTGCCTTTTTTGTAGTGCTAGAAGTCGAACCGGAATCTGAAGAAGAAGAAGAAGAAGGCACCACTGTCATGACAGCTTTCTCTAGTCGACTCATGTTGGCACTTTTAGCACCACTGGCTTGATGCATCAAAATACCCACCGGGCTAACATCCTGCCCCTTGTCGACGCTCTCTACAGTAGAACCAAAAATAACTGGCAATGCCTTATCTGAATACTCGGCAATGAGTTTAAGCACTTCATCGTGGTGCTCGAAACCTGGAGAAATGCGGGAGTAGCAGGTGACTGCATCGTGATACTTACCTTGAGTCACCATTTTCGTAGCTAGGGCAAAAAGGGCGCGATCTAGCAAAACTTGTCGCTGCTCTTGTTTGGGCCTCTTCTCTTCCAAAATACTGCGTTCTAAAACGCTGATGGCATTAGCTTCATCGCCCTTGGCTAAGTAGCTCTCAGCCAGACGAACCAAATCTTTATGGCTAGCATCAAAATTACTACAGCACTCATAGACTGTAAGAGCAAACAAACCAAGCAAAATGGTGGCAAGCAGACCACCAAAAAGTAGCACCGGTGTCTTCAATGGTGAACCACGCAAGACTCGCCTAGCTTCCCTGACTTGAGGAGCGGGCACAGCTCTCTGCCGACCACTTCTGGTCAAAGATCTAGAAGAATAAGAATTATTCGGCTCAATGAAGTCCCCGCAATCCAAGCAAAAATCCATCCGCTTGTTTACCGGTCGACGGCACTGCGGACACTGCTTTTCTATATCAGTTCTAGATCTAGTGGGAAGCTTTGACATCGTCACCAGTGTATCATCCCAGGCAAATTCTTTTAATGGTTGTTAGCGCCAAGCAAAGCCAGCTAAGGCTGATGCTAATATATAGTCAAGCAGTCGCTAAATAGTGGGCTAACGAGGAGCATAATGAGTACAGGTGAGCTAGCCGAAAAACTAGCAGAAGAAAAACTAGAAGAAGAGCGCAAACTTGAGGGCCAAGAGCCTAAAGTTTCATTGACGGCAGAACAAATCACCGCCAAGAAGAAGCGCCACGAGGCCGAACTCGCTGCAGAGAAAGCCGAAGTTTGGCAATCAATCAGCGCACTATATATTCCACTATCACTATTTCTCTCATGTGTCAGCTTCTCTGCAGGCGCCTTCCTTCTTTACAACTATCAAGAACCAGCGGGATGGGGCTTCATTGCTTTGACCGTAGCCATAGCTATTTCAGCTTTCGTAGCCCTCTTTCGCTTTCAAAATAAATTCAGGGCTCAGGGCATTGTTGGCGGCAAAGATACCGAGATGATAAAGCCAACAACTAGTTCGGACAAAGAAAGAGAATAAGACGGCAATAGTCCAAGCTTCAGTGAAAAGGCAGAGTTTAAGCTCTGCCTTTTCACTGAAGCAAAAAACACAAAAGCGGCCAGGAAATCCCGGCCGCTTTGATGATTCTCGCATAATCTTTCTTGACTCAAGCTTGAGCCAATCGAGCAAATTAACGCTTAGAGAACTGGAACCGTTTACGGGCTCTCTTACGACCAGCCTTCTTCCGCTCTTTGATACGTGGGTCGCGGGTAAGCAGACCTTCGGCACGAAGGGTTGGACGATTTTGCGGAGCCGCTTCAGATAAGGCCCGAGCGATACCATGGCGAATAGCACCAACTTGACCAGCAATACCACCACCGCGGACCAAAACCATGACATCAAATCTGCCCATGGCGTCTGCCGCTTCAAAACCAGCATAAATTTCTTTAGCTAGACCGGGACGACCACCAATGTAGTCTTCCATGGTGCGGCCATTAATGGTGACCGAACCGGTGCCAGGTATCAAACGAACTCTGGCAGTGGCGCACTTTCTTCGTCCTGTGCCGATGTACTGAATAACGCTAGTCATGTGGAACTCTTTTTCCTATGTATATATCTTCGAAGTTTCTGAATATTATCTATCGGTTGCTAATTAGCTAGCGTGAACGTGTTCAGGAAGTTTCATCTCTGCGGGCTTTTGAGCAATGTGTGGATGCTCAGCACCAGCATAAACTTTCAACTTAGTGAATTGGCGATCGCCCAAACGGTTGTGGGGCATCATGCCACGGATTGCTTTCTCAAGGATGGCGATAGGGCGTCTTGCTCTCAAGTGAGCAAGGGTTTCTTCCTTGAATCCACCTGGGAAACCAGAGTGGTGTCTGTACATCTTCTGCACTTCTTTTTTGCCGGAGACTTGAATCTTCTCGGCATTGACTACAACGACAAAGTCGCCACAGTCAACGTGTGGTGTGTACTCAGGTTTGTGCTTGCCTCTGAGAACATTGGCAACTTCAACGGCAACACGACCCAAAGTTTTACCTTCGGCATCGACTACCAACCATTCTCTGGTTACTTCTTCTGATTTCGGGCAATAAGTCTTCACTTTAAAATCTCCTGGAACTTTTGCTCCCACAGCCTGAAGGCTTCGGGGTAATGGACCGAATCCAACGTTAAACCCCAAGGGGGAGCGTTAGGGCCGGCGAGCTCTCGATCTCTTTTCTCAAGAGCCTGAGAAACACTCTCCGCGTCCCTTTTGCCGAGCCCTATTTCTAGTAGGGTTCCGACAATAATGCGGACCATATTGTACACGAAGTGATCGGCCGCTATCCAGAACTCTAGCTCGCCTTCACGTAAATTCAACAATTCAGCGCGGTAAATCAGGCAAGAAGGGTTGGCATTTGACGTGGTAGAAGAGCGGAAAGCACTAAAATCATGCTGACCCAAAAGGCGAGAAGCGCCGTCCTGCATGGGTTTCAAGCTGAGCGGTTGACGCACATGCAGGTGAGTATCTTTTAACAAGGCAGATCGTTGAGAACGGTTCAAGATTCGATAAACATACTGTCTTTTGGTCGCACTGTAACGAGCGTGAAATGTTTCGGGCACCACCTGCAAATCGACAACCGAAATGTCTCTAGGCAATATGCCATTTAGACTCCATGCCATCTGATGCAGATCTAGATGATTGACGCATGTTGGATTGGGAAAGTCGAAATGTGCCACCTGGCCGCCAGCATTGACACCAGTATCGGTGCGCCCACTCATATGCACGCGCAGTTCGCTTTTGGCCAGAACACTAACTGCTTTTTCTAATTCGTGCTGGACAGTGCGAACGCCCCCCTGAAATTGAGAACCGTGGAAATTCTTCCCGGAATACTCAAGCAGGAGGGCGATGCGTGGCACTTAGATAATGCCTACAGAATCTATGTCTAGACCAGTTGGATGATCGCCATTTCGGAGTTGTCTCCGCGGCGAGGTCCAATTTTGATGATGCGGGTGTATCCACCTTGACGATCTTTATAGCGAGGAGCGATATTGTCGAATACCTTTCTCACTACTTCTTTATCGTAAAGATAGCTGGACACCTGACGACGCAAGTGCACAACACGAGCGACTTCTTTGGCGGCTGCTTTATCGCCGTTTTTAGCTTTCTCGTGAAGAGCTTTGTAATCGCCTACCTGACCGTGCTTACCTTTGGTGATGATCTTCTCAGCATGGGAGCGAACTGCTTTTGCCTTAGCAAGAGTGGTTTCGATCTCATCGTGACGAAGAAGCTCGGTAGCTAGTGCGCGCAATACCGCTTTTCTTTGATCGGCGGGGCGGCCTAGTTGGTGGCCGGGTACTCTGTGACGCATAACAGTTCCTTCTTATCTTGTACTCTAACTGGGCTCTTACTTATTTGTCTTTTGGTGTATCAGCCAATGTGAGGCCGAATTGACGAAGACGTTCAATCACTTCGTCAGCAGACTTCTTACCGAAGTTTTTGATGTTCATCAGATCGTCGTAAGACAATTTGAGAAGCTCGCCGAGTGAATTGATATTGGCTCTCTTCAAGCAGTTGTAGGCTCTTACTGAAAGCTCTAGCTCTTCGATAGAGATGGAGCTGTGTTTGCCGTCTTGCTGTTGAGGCTGAGTAGCCGCCGGCACCATTGGCTTGCCGGACAGTTCTGCTATCGGTAGCAAGTGCTCAATGATCTGACGAGCAGCTTGAGAAATTGCTTCGGTAGCGTCCATTGAGCCATTGGACCAAAGTTCAATGGTCAACTTATCGAAATCAGTTGATTCGCCAACGCGGGTAGGCTCAACGTTGTAGCTTACTTTGCGGATAGGCATGAAGACAGCATCGATTGGAAGAACGTCGATGGCTTGCTTGTAGTGGCTGTGTGAATCAGCAGGAACGTAGCCTCTGCCACGCTCAACTGTGATTTCAGCGCGGATGCGACCACCTTCCGCCAATGTGCAAAGCTGCCAATCGGGGTTGATGATAGTAGCGTCAGCTGGGCACATGATATCGCGACCGGTGACAGCACCAGATCTATCGATATCGAGATGCAAATACTGTGGTTCGTTGCTGAAAGTCTTTACGACCAAGCCCTTTAGATTAAGCATGATGTCGATCACGTCTTCGACAACACCAGGAACGGTGGTGAATTCGTGAGTGATGCCTTCAATTCTGACAGCAGTAACGGCAGAACCGTCTAGAGAAGAGAGCAATACTCTTCTGACAGCGTTACCAAGGGTGGTGCCATAACCTTTTTCCAATGGTTCAATGACGAACTTACCGTATATAGAGCCGTCAGCTCCGGTCTTGTTCTCAAGGCACTTGATTCTTAAAGGTTCCATATTATCTCCGTGACGAAAGTGGCTGTCGGCGAAGCTTCTAGTATCGATTGATGTGTTCATTGATTTGAATAGTACTCAACTATGAGGGCTTCTGGTGGCAGTAACGACGCTTAAAAGGTCAAGATAACGGTCAGTGACTAGACTCTTCTACGCTTAGGTGGACGGCAACCATTGTGGGGAATTGGTGTGACATCTTTGATCAAAGTGATTTCTAGTCCAGAACTTTGCAGAGCGCGAATTGCAGTCTCGCGACCGGCTCCAGGCCCTTTGACCAAAACTTCAACCTGTCTCATGCCTTGGTCCATGGAACGTTTGGCCACAGATTCAGCAGCTTGCTGAGCAGCAAAGGGAGTGCCCTTCTTCGCGCCCTTGAAGCCCGCTGTACCAGCAGAACCCCAAGCGATCACCTGACCTTGAGGGTCAGTAGAAGTGACGATGGTGTTATTGAAGGTACTTGAAATGTGAACGATGCCTTGAAGGACATAACGACGCTCTTTTTTCTTAGTTCTAGCCTTCGGTGACTTAGCCATAGCTTTCCTGCTTCTATCCTTTAGTTAATGCTCTTAACAAACTACAAAATCTATCTACTTAAACGCTACCCAGATTTACTAACTAGGTCTACTTACCTGGCGCTTGCTTCTTACCGGCGACGGTGACCCGCTTGCGGCCGCGACGAGTTCTAGCATTGGTTTTAGTGCGCTGACCGCGGGTGGGCAGGCCTCTTCTGTGCCTTTGGCCACGGAAGCAGTTGATTTCAATCAAACGCTTAACGTTCAGACCTTCAACCCGTCTGAGATCGCCCTCGACCTGGTAATTTCCGCTTTTCTCAATCTCTTCACGAACACGACCGACTTCTTCTTCAGTCATGTCTTGTACGCGCTTAGAGTCGGGAATGCCTACTTTCTTACAGATTTTGGCGGCAGTTGTTCTGCCAATGCCGTGGATATAAGTCAGCGCGATTGGCGCTCTCTTGTTTCTCGGCAGGTCTACACCGGCGATACGGGCCATTTGTCCTTTAACCTCAAACAGATACTCAAAACTAGTTCGTACAAATAACGGGGCAAGCACTCAAGGTATCAAAGTAGCGCAATATATGCGTCTAATATCCTAACAAGAGTTAACTTGTCACTTCTTAACCTTGGCGTTGTTTGTGCTTTGGATTTTCACAAATAACAGCGACGCGACCTTTACGGCGTATCACTTTGCACTTCTCACAAATCTTCTTTACTGACGCTCTAACTTTCATAATTCAGCTCTCTGAGCGGCTTTCACCGCATCCCTTCTTTAGTTATTGTGTATGAAACGACGCTAAGCTTATTTCACCGAAGACGTTACCTGCCCGCATTTACATGCAAAACATGTGCCCTTCAGACAAACGTCTCATTGTACCGCAAATCACTACAAATCAATCAATCTTTGATTCGGTATGTGATTCTTCCGCGCGTGAGGTCATACGGGGTGAGCTCTACACGAACGCGATCGCCTGGAAGTATCTTAATAAAGTTCTTCCGAATCTTGCCTGAGATGTGAGCCAGAACTTTGTGTCCATTATCCAGCTCTACCCGAAACATGGCATTGGGCAAGGATTCCCGGATGGTACCCTCGAATTCTATTACGCCCTGTTTAGTCATCCAACTACCTCGTTGGGACGCTTAGTAAGTATTTCAGCGTCACCATCAGTGATGAGCAAAGAATGCTCAAAATGGGCCGATGGTCTGTAATCTTGTGTTACAACAGTCCAGCCATCTGGTTTGGTGCGAACCTTGTCGCCGCCCTGATTGAACATCGGTTCAATCGCTATTACCATACCAGGTTTCAACTTAGTCTTGCTACCGGTGCGATAGTTGAAGATGAATGGATCTTCATGGTAGTCAGGCCCAATGCCGTGTCCGCCATAATCTCGAACGATGCCATAAGCACCTTCTTTACCGACATCTTCTACAGCTCCACCTATTTGATCGAGAGTAGCACCAGCTTTGGACACTTTGATCGCTTCATATAAAGAGCGTTGTGTATCATCTAAAAGCTTTTGTACGGCTTTCGTTACAGTTCCGATTGGCACGGTAATGGCAGTGTCACCGATAAAGTTGAAGGGTTTGCCATCAACCATGCGTCTGACAGAAACGCCAATATCAAGGCTTAAAATATCGCCATCTTTGAGCACTTTCTTCTTATTAGGAATACCGTGCACCACTTCTTCATTAACTGAGGCACAGACTGTAGCAGGGAAGCCACGATAGCCCTTAAACGTTGGAATGTGACCAGCATCAGTAATAGCTTTTTCAGCCATTTGATCAAGCTCATAAGTGGTTATGCCTGGAGCTGCGGCTCTTGATATCATTTCAAGAACTGCGCCAGCCAGGCGACCGGCCTCACGAATAAGTTCAATATCTTCTTCTTTGGTTAATATCATTGTCTAGCTTGATACCTTCGACTGCAGGGCCTTCAAAATATCGGCAAAAATTGCTTCCTGCTCACCCTCGCCGTTAACCGCTGAGACAAGACCTTTACCACCGTAGTAGTCAATCAAAGGTGCAGTCAATTCGTGATAGACAGTCAAGCGTTGCTTCACCAACTCAGGCTTATCGTCAGAACGGTGAGAAAGCTCTGTGCCGCAAAGATCGCAAATGCCATCTTTTTGAGCGGGTGAGAACTTGACGTGATAGACAGCATTGCAAGCTTTGTTCGGGCAGACACGCCGACCAGTAATGCGCTCTTCCAAAATAGAATCACTGGTTTGCAAGTCTATGACAACGTCAAGGGATGCTTTAAGCTCAGCCAATAGCCCATCGAGACTCTCAGCCTGAGCACGATTTCGCGGGAAGCCGTCAAGAATAAAGCCCTTAGCGCTTTCAGGCTGACTGAGCTTCTCACGAAATAGATCGATCAAAACTTGGTCAGGCACTAATTGCCCTTTATCCATATATTCTTTTGCAGCGAGACCAGCCTTAGTACTGTTTTTCACGGCCTCACGCAAAAGGTCTCCCGACGACAAATGCAGCAATGAAAACTTAGTCGAAAGTTTTTTACACTGCGTACCTTTGCCCGCTCCAGGAGCGCCTAAAAACAAAATGCGCATTTAGTTTAGATTTCCTTTTTGTCTTGAGATTTGAATAGGCCACGCGCTTGATACTTTGAAGAAAGCGCATGGGTGAGAATCTGACGCTGGGTATCGATGGCGACACCAACCAGAATAATTAGAGATGTACTGCCTAAGCCCTGTAAGGTAGTCACCTGTGTCCATTGCTCAATATGAATTGGAGCAATAGCAATGACGGCAACTGATGCAGCACCAATGAAAGTCAGTCGATTGAGAGTCTTTTCTAAGAAGTCAGCAGTGGGCCGCCCCGGACGTACACCCTGAATAGCCCGGCCACTTCTTCTCAAATTCTCAGACATATCGCGCACTGGCAAAATGATTGATGAATAGAAGAAAGCAAAGAATAGAATCAAACAGAAATAAACCAGCGAATGCTCCCAGCGGTAGTACGAGAAGGCATTAGCCCCTTCTTGGGCCAAGAAGCCCCAAGTATCTTTAGCCCAAGTTTGCTGACAAAGACTGACGAAAGCTGCGCCAATGCCAGGGATATCTTTGATGACGTTATAGACGACTTGCCCCGGATCGGTTTTCTGCTGGGCCATGAACTGCATGATTGTAGACGGGAACATCAAAAGCGAAGAAGCAAAGATGATGGCCATAACACCAGAGGGGTTAACTGGCAGATACATGTAGTCTTCAGGAGCAGCAAAAATTTGCCTGCCAACATTTCGCCTTGAACCCATCACCATCACTTTGCGCACACCCTGCTGCAAGCGCACGATGAAAGCGACTACTAGAAGAAAGAAAATTACTAAGGCGGTGACGCCCCAAACTGGAGCTTGACCAGTCTGCACTGACTCGTAGGTATTTTTGATCATGACCGGCATGCGAGCAGCGATACCAAGGAAGATCAAAAGTGAAGCACCGTTACCGACACCACGTTCAGTTATAAGCTCACCCATCCACATGATAAAAACAGCGCACGATGTCAGGATGATTGTAGTGTTGATCAAAAACAGAGGACCAGGGGTAATCACTACACCAGGAATACGCGACAAGAGTTGTGCCAACATGAACGATTGAAAGACCGCCAAAAATACTGTGGCGACCCGCGAAATTTGAGCGAGCTGACGGCGACCCTGCTCACCTTGTTCTTTTTGCAGATTCTCGAGCTTAGGAATAACAACAGTCATCAACTGCATGACAATCGACGAAGTGATGAACGGCCCAATACCCATAGAGAAAACTGAAAGCTTGTTCAAGGCACCGCCGGTAAACAAGTCGATCATGCCCAGCAAGTTTTGAGCCAACTCAGGGTGTTTAGTAAAAGCACCAGGGTCAACACCGGGAATCGGCACATGGACGCCTAATCGATAAAGAAAAATCATAGTCAGTGTGAAAATGATTCTCTCTTTTAGACCAGGAGCACCAAGCAGAGCGAGCCAGTTTTCTGGTCCCCCAATCTTTGCTCCACGTTTGCTCACACTCTCTGACATTCTGTTCCCCTATTCTCTTTGCAAGCCCTAATTAGATTAGTTGGCAATGCAAGATCTATTCTTCGATTTGTAATTGTAGGCTCTATTGCTAACAAAGCTCTGCTGCTGTAGTAAAAAATAGCAAAATATTAGAACGCTCCAGTAGTTAGACCACTGGAGCGTTGCAATTTTCAACCAGTTCAAGACTAGCGATTCTTTGGATTGCGGGTTGGAGCAGCAGGTTGAATTACTTCATAAGAACCGCCAGCAGCCTGAATCTTATCGATAGCACCTTGGGAGAAGTGATGAGCACTAACCTTGACAGCCACTTTCAAATCACCATTTCCAAGTACTCTTAAGCTGTCATTGTGCTTACGGATGACACCGTGAGCAACAAGTGCATCTGGAGTAGCTTCAGTATTAGCTGGCAATACGTTCAAAGCATCAACGTTGATGATCACCCAATCGCGTCCTGGCACAGAATCAAAGTTGTGAATCTTAGGTAGTCTTCTGAACAACGGTGTCTGACCGCCTTCAAAGCCAAAACGTCTAGCTTCACCAGATCTTTGGCCTTGACCATTGTGACCACGGGTAGAGGTTTTACCGTGTCCGGAAGCGCGACCGCGACCTACTCTCTTTCTCTTCTTGCGTGACCCTTGATCTGGTCTTACTTCATCAATTTCCATCTCTTCTCCTTTGCCTCACGCCGTCACTCATTGTTTAGGTTGACGACTCGGCTGACTTTGGTTTCTTACTTAGCTTTCTTGGCGCTTTTGGCAGGAGCAGCAGCTTCTTTCTCTTCAACCACAGTGACTAAGTGATGAACTTTGTTCACCATGCCACGAATGGTTGGGCTGTCAGCGTGCAATACACTGCTGTTGAACTTGCGTAGTCCAAGCGCGCGAACGACTTTCTTCTGGTCGTCTCTCTTTCCGACGAGACCCTTCGTTAAAGTTATCCGTAACATTTCGACCCCTCAATTGAACTTTAGATTTGTATGAACTGTTTTGACTACAGCTCTTAATTACGAGAACAGCTGACGAATGCTCACGCCTCTGAGACGAGCTGCATCTTCGTATGTTCTCAGACCTTTGAGACCAGCAACTGTAGCGCGAGCTACGTTTAGTGGTGAACGTGAACCTAGCGATTTAGAAAGCACATCGCCCACACCAGCAAGTTCAAGAATGGCGCGTGCGGCACCACCGGCGATTACTCCGGTACCCTTAGCAGCTGGTTTCAAAAGAATGCGGCTAGCGCCGGTCTTTCCAGTGATTGTGTGAGGAATCGTCGTGCCTACTAGAGGAACTGATACAAGAGATTTTCTTGCATCAACAACGCCTTTTTGAATGGCCGATACAACTTCGGATGCTTTTCCAACACCGATGCCAACTTGACCTTTGCCGTTACCAACAGCAACTACAGCGCGGAAGGAGAGCTTTTTACCACCCTTAACTACCTTAGTTACACGGCGAACTTGAATGATTTTTTCTTCCCACTCAGATTCCACGCGCTCACGCTTGTTGTCATCAGGACGACGACTAGGGCCACCATCGCGGCCACCACCACCAGGTCCGCGACGGCCGCGACGAGCGCCATCCGGTGCTGCTACTGGAGCAATTGCATCCTCGATTGCGGCAACCTTATCTTCTCTGTCCATCTAGAAGTACCCTCTAATCTCTCTTAACACGTAAAAACTGCTTTTATACTTAGAACTCAAGGCCAGCTTCGCGAGCGGCTTCTGCCACTGCGGCGACACGGCCATGATATATGTAGCCACCACGATCAAATACAACTGATTCAATACCTTTTGCTTTTGCGCGTTTAGCAACAAGGGCACCAACGGTTTTGGCTGATTCGACATTCCAGGTTTTGGCGTCTTTCAGTTCGGCATCGAGAGTGCTTGCCATCACTAGTGTTTTGGCAGTTGTATCGTCGATGATCTGTGCATAAATATGCTTGTTCGAACGATATACGCAAAGCCGTGGACGCTCAGTGCTACCAGACAACCGGCGACGGATGCGGTAGTGAACTTTGATGCGATTGAGCTTTCTGTCTAGCTTCTTAATCATTATCGGTCCTCTATAAATTACTTCTTCTTACCAGCAGCTTTACCAGCTTTACGGCGGATAACTTCACCGGCATATTTAACGCCCTTACCTTTGTAAACTTCAGGTGGACGCTTCTCGCGAATAAAGGACGCAATATCGCCAACAGCTTGCTTGTCGATACCGCTGACGGTAATGACGTTACCTTTGCCAACAACAATAGTGACGCCAGCAGGTGGCTGGATTTCGACTGGGTGGGAATAACCTAGTTGCATTACCAACTTAGTGCCATCCATGGCGGCGCGATAGCCAACGCCGACGATTTCAAGATTACGATCAAAACCATCACTGACCCCTTTGACCATGTTGGCCAAAAGAGTACGGCTCAAACCATGCAAGCTACGGGTAGTTCTGTTTTCAGAATTGCGTGTAACTGTGATTTTGCCATCTTCATGCTTGAAAGACATCTCAGGGACAAAAGTACGCTCTAGTTGTCCTTTAGGTCCTTTGACGACCACTTTGTGATCATCAATTTGAACCGTCACGCCAGATGGCACTGGGATTGGTGCTTTACCGATACGAGACATTGCTCTTAACTCCTACCTACTTAACTTTTTGATTACCAGACTTCGGCAACGACTTCGCCACCGAGGTTGCTCTTGCGAGCTTGGCGATCGGTCATTAGCCCGCGGCTGGTGCTAACTATTGCTACGCCCATACCGTTATAAACTCTAGGCACTTTTTTGGATGGGCGGTAAACCCGTAGACCAGGCTTAGACACGCGCTTCAAACCTTGAATGACGTGCTCGCCCTTACTGCCGTATTTAAGAACAATGCGCATGCGTTGTTCAGGAGAGCCTAGGGCTCTTGTTTCGAATGAAGAAATGAATCCTTCATTGCGCAACAGCTCGGCAATAGCTACCTTCGCCTTGGAGGCGGGCATCTCAACGGCCGGAGCCTGAACGCGGATGGCGTTTCTAATACGTGTGAACATGTCCGAAATTGGATCTGTGACCGGCATTTGCTATCTCCTACCAGCTAGACTTGGTGAGTCCAGGAATCAAACCTTCGTGAGCCATTTTTCTCAAGCAACAGCGGCACAAGCCAAAGTCGCGATAAACCGCTCTGGGCCGCCCGCATATGCGACAGCGATTGTGCAAGCGCACCTTCGGGTATTTGCCTTTGGCGACCAATACCTGGCGCTTATGCTCCTTATCAACCATGGATGTTTTAGCCACGTTGTGCTTTCCTCTCCTTACGACTCTTCTTTAAAATCTAACTATTGACTGACGTTTTGCTTCTTGAAGGGCATGCCCATGGCGGCTAGCAGTGCATACGCTTCTTGATCTGTTGGGGCAGTGGTGACAATGGAAATATCCATGCCGCGTACTGCATCGATTGATTCATAATTGATTTCAGGGAAAATCAATTGCTCCTTGATACCAACGGAGAAATTGCCGCGACCATCAAACGACTTACCAGATAGACCGCGGAAGTCGCGGATTCTTGGTAATGAAATGTGAATGAGCTTAGCCAGGAAGTTCCACATGCGCTCTCCGCGAAGAGTAACTGAGGCACCGACAGGCATACCCTTTCTCAATTTAAAAGTAGCGATGGATTTCTTGGCGCGATTTGTCACTGGCTTTTGGCCGGCGATAATGCCCAATTCTTTGACGCCATTTTCAATTGCTTTAGCGTTGCTGGTGGCTTCGCCCAAACCCATGTTGATTACAACTTTGACAATGCGGGGGACCTGCAAGTCATTCTTGTAGCCAAATTGCTTTTTAAGACTTTCTCTTACCTGGGTTTGGTAATTTTCTTTGATATCGAACATTGCCTTCTACCTTACTTTTGATTAGCTGCTTCGAGAGACGGTCTTTGTCGTCTCTGCTTCTTATATAGGTTCTAAACGCCTAGCTCTTTACGGAACTCAGCTCTAACAGGTTTCTTCTTCTCGTTGGAGTAGAGCATTACTTTGCAAGCAAACAAAGGTGCTTCTTGCTTGATGATGCCGCTCTTACCGTAAGCATTTTTAGCTTTGACGTGACGAGTGACGACGTTTACGCCTTCTACAAGAATTTTGCCGAGCTTAGGGAATACCTTAAGCACTTTGCCAATCTTGCCTCTGTCGCCTTCAAGCTTCTGGCCATTTTTCTTGGTGCGTGTTCTGCAGCCAGAGATAACCATAACTAGATCGCCGCGTTTGACGTGAACCGAAGGCACCAGGTTGGTGGCACTTGGTTTAACGAGAGCGCGTGAGATAACTTGCTTGTTGCCCATTTTGACTTTGGTCTTGATGGGAGCGTTGGTGTAGCGCACCGACATTTCTTTCTTAGCTGTGTAAGCCATTGTTAGAGAACCTCCGGAGCCAATGAGATGATCTTGGTGAAGTTCTTGTCTCTAAGTTCACGTGCGATTGGTCCAAACACACGAGTACCTTTTGGGTTGCCGTCTTTTTGCACAATCACAGCAGCGTTGTCGTCAAAGCGTATGGTTGAACCATCTGGACGACTGACGTTCTGTTTGACACGTACAACAACTGCACGGACAACTTCAGACTTCTTCACGGGCATGTTAGGTAGAGCATCTTTGACAGTAGCCACGATGACATCGCCAACAGTTGCAAATGTTTTGTTCGATCCGCCCAGGACCCGGATGCACAAGAGCTCTCTAGCTCCGGTGTTATCGGCACAGGTCAATCTAGTTTCTTGCTGAATCATGAGGCAGATACCTCGCTAGCTTTATTAGAGATGGCATGGCCAGTCACTTCAACCACGGTGAATCTTTTGTCTTTGGACAATGGACGGCATTCTTCAATGCGAACCACGTCGCCCATTTGACACTTGTTTTCAGCATCGTGAGCTTTGAACTTGCGCGTCTCGGCAATTTGCTTCTCATACTTGTGGTGCGGTGAACGGCTTTCAACAGCTACTACAACTGTCTTATCCATTTTGTTGGATACAACCTTCCCGACTAATACCTTCTTTGGCATTTCTCGACCCCTTAGTCTCTCTCTTTAACTCAGTCCAGCTTCTTCTTAAGCAGTGACAAAAATGACTTTTTCAGTAGCCACTGTCAGCAGTTGCGCTAGTTTTTTTCTTTCTAAACGCAATTTAGCTGGACTCTCCAACTTTCTTAGAGCCAACTGAAAACGCAGGTCGACGATTGTCTTACGAGTCTCATCAATACGTGCATTCAGCTCCTCAGGGGAAAGCTCTCTCATTTCTCGCACTCTCATTTCGCGGCTCCTCCGGCATGCCTTTCAATTACACGGCATTTAACAGGTAACTTCTGGGCGGCCAATTCGAGCGCGTGGTGCGCATCTTTCTGGGCCACTCCGGACATTTCAAACATTACGCGGCCGGTTTTAACAACGGCTACCCAAAATTCAGGGTTACCTTTACCGGAGCCCATTCTGGTCTCAGCTGCTTTCTTAGTTACTGGCTTGTCTGGAAAAACGCGAATCCACATTTTTCCGCCGCGTCGCACACTGCGAACCATGGCTTTACGAGCAGCTTCTATTTGGCGTGAAGTAATCCAGCAAGGCTCGAGTACTTGCAAGCCGTAGTCCCCAAATTGGACTTCAACTCCTCTTGATTCAGCGCCGCACATGCGACCGCGCTGCATCTTTCTATATTTTGTTCTCTTGGGCATTAACATGGGTTATTGACCTGCCTTCCTGGGTCTACGACCAGACTTAACTGGATCTCTCGCTTCTTTATTACTGTTGCGAGCTCCGCCTTCTTGTGAACGTTCTTGTTGCGTCTTGATGTTTGGAGGTGACCATTGACCAGGCTCCAACTCACCGCGGAAGATCCACACCTTGATGCCGATGATACCCATCATGGTATTTCCTTCGGCAGTGGCATAGTCGATATCGGCACGCAGGGTTTGTAGTGGAATACGACCTTCTTTGGCCCATTCTGTGCGAGCAATTTCAGCGCCGCCCAAACGACCGGCAACCATGATCTTGACGCCGATAGCGCCAGCGCGCATACAACGTTGCATTGCTTGCTTCATGGCACGACGGAAGGCAACACGCTTCTCTAATTGCTGAGCGATCGACTCGGCAACAAGCTTCGCTTCGAGATCTACGCGGTTGACTTCAAGAATGTTGATCTTGATATCGAGACCAGTGCGATTAAGCAAGGCACGTAGTTTCAAGCTCAGGTTTTCGATGCCCTGGCCACCTTTACCTACCACCACACCAGGTCTGGCTGTGTAGATATCGATTGTTACTTGATCTGCTTTTCTAGAAATTTCTACTTTGGAGCAACCGGCGCCAGAGAGTTCTTTCTTTAGGTAGGCTCTAAGGCGAGCATCCTCTTCAATCAGAGGGGCGACGTCTTTCTTCTGAACAAACCAGTTAGAAGCCCAGCCCCGGTGAATACCGACGCGAAAACCAACAGGATTTACTTTCTGACCCAACTTCTTAGTCCTCACTTACTCTAACTCGAGTCTTTTGACTCGCAATTTGACTCTTAAACTCTAAATATCTGAAAGTTTCAGCGTGATGTGGCTGGAGCGCTTGAGGATGGGATAAGCCCGGCCTCTTGCTCTTGGCTGGAAGCGCTCCAGAGTTGGTCCCTGGTCGCAGAATGCTTCTACTACTTTGAATTTGTCAGCTTCCGTCTCTGAGACGGCTTGCTTCTCGGCATGGGTGAGGTTGGAAACGGCTGAATAAAGCAGTTTCTCAATTACACGAGCGGCGGTGTAAGGCATAAACTTGAGCATAACTCTAGCTTCGCCAACTTCTTTACCGCGAATCTCATTGACTACACGGCGCACCTTCCGCGGTGACATCCTGATCCATTTTGCGCAAACTTTGCTTTCCACTTTTGCGATCCTTCTAACTAAATTACTAACTAGCCTCTTTTGCCAGTTTTGTCTCCGCCGGCGTGTCCTTTGAACAGTCTGGTGGGAGCGAACTCACCGAGACGGTGGCCAATCATTTGTTCAGTCACGTAGACCGGAACATGTTTGCGGCCGTTATATATAGCGATTGTGTGGCCAATCATTTCGGGCACAATCATCGAAGCGCGAGACCAAGATTTGATAACGCGTTTGTCGCCCTTCTTATTCATCTCATCAACTTTTTTTACGAGTGCTGGATGAACGAATGGTCCCTTTTTAAGCGATCGAGACACTTAAACCTCCAAAATTACTTAGTTCTGCGCTTAACGATGAATTTGTCCGATGTATAAGACTTACCGCGACGAGTTTTGTAACCCATAGCTGGTTTGCCCCATGGTGTTTGTGGCTTACCGCCGATTGGCGATTTACCTTCACCACCACCATGTGGGTGGTCAATGGCGTTCATGGTGACACCACGGTTGGTAGGTTTGATACCTAACCAACGAGTGCGGCCGGCTTTACCCAGACGCAAGTTTTTGTCGTCGGTATTACCCAACTGACCGATGGTGGCCATGCACTCGAGATGCACCATACGCATTTCGCCAGATGGCAAACGCAAGGTGGCATATCTGCCTTCTTTGGCCAGAACTTGAATTTGAGCTCCAGCAGCACGACCCATTTGGCCGCCTCTACCGAGGGTCAATTCAACGTTGTGAACCATAGTACCTAGAGGGATAGCGCGAAGAGGAAGAGCGTTGCCGTTCTTGATCTCAGCAGCTGGCCCAGACATAACTTTCTCACCAACCTTGATACCGTTTGGCGCCAAGATATAGCGCTTGTCTCCGTCTGCATAATGCACCAGACAGATACGGCAGTTGCGGTTTGGATCGTATTCAATAGTTGCGATAACGCCAGGGACGTCATGCTTGTTGCGCTTGAAGTCTATAACGCGGTAGGCCTGTTTGTGGCCGCCGCCCTTATGTCTGACTGTCAAACGGCCTTGGTTGTTGCGACCACCATGCTTTTTCAAGGGGCGCAGCAAGCTCTTCAGAGGAGTATGCGTGGTTACATCCGAATAATCGGCTAACGACATATTCCTGCGGCCTGCGGAGGTTGGATTCACTTTGCGGGTAGGCATCTTACTGTTCCTAAATAATTCCCATAACTGTGAGTTGAGTGCTTAATTGAAAAATTAGGCAGTGAACAACTCGAGCGGATCACCAGACATGGTGACAATAGCCTTCTTGCTGTCTTTTGGAGCGCGACCATGACGCTTGCTTCTTCTGAAGCGACCACGGATAGCGCTTGTATTGACAGAGACGACCTCGCTCTTGCTCTTCGGATAGAGTTCCTTAAGCATCTGCTCAATAGCTTGAGCAATTTCAACTTTGTTGGCGTCTTTCATCACTTCGAAAGTGTATTGACCGAGTTCCATCTGTTGAGCAGACTTCTCAGTAATCATTGGTCTGATGATGATTTGCGAATGACGTTTGTTCATCTCACTTGGTCCTTAGATATTCTAATTACTCTTCGCTCTTCTCTTTTTTAGCGCGAGCAGGCTTTTTAGCTTCAGCTTCTACTTCTTTAGAAGCTGCAGCTTTCTTAGGAGCAGCGGCTTTCTTTGGAGCTTCAGCAGCATCTTTGGCTGGTGTTTTTTCAGCTTTGGCAGCAGGAGCAGCTTTAGCTTCTACTTTCGCCGCTTTCTTCACTACCGGCTTGTCACCTTCAGTTTTTTCTTTGCTAGCTTCGAAGCGATTGTTGATTGCTTCAAGGGTTCTAGCATTAGTGAGGATGACTTCGTAATGAAGCAAATCTTTGACGTTCAAGTTGCTCATGGCGATCACTTTCAGACCGTCAATATTGCGAGCAGCACGTTCAACACGGGCGCAAGCATCACAAGCGTAGTCGAGAACGACAAGCACTTTTTTGCCAACGTGTCCAAGATCTTTCAATACTTGGCTGAATAGTTTTGTTTTTGCTTCTTTGAGATTGTCGAAGTCTTGAACGACAACCAACTTTCCAACACTGGCGGCAAGAGCTGATTTAAGTGCAAGCACTCTCATCTTCTTGTTCATAGTGATGGAATAATCGCGCGGCTTAGGACCGAACGGAACGCCACCACCAGCCCACAAAGGTGAACGGATAGAACCGGCTCTGGCGCGGCCAGTACCTTTTTGACGCCATGGCTTACGACCGCCACCACGAACTTCTGCTCTGGTTTTGGTGTTAGCGCTACCTTGTCTGGCATTGGCGAGCTGTCTGACCAGGGCATTGTGAATTACGCCCATGTTCGGCTTAATACCAAAGACTGCGTCACTGAGTGCTACTTCACTCAGCTTCTTGCCTTTGAGATCAACTACTTGCGCGGATGTCATTTTACTTTCTCTCTCTTAAGTTCAGAAACTAATTCCATTTGGTTATAGATGCGGAGATCACAACCAAACCACCGTCAACACCAGGTACAGAGCCTCTGACAAGGAGCAGACCTTTTTCGGTATCAACTCTCACCACTGTCAAGCGGCGAGCACAAACATTGTCGTCACCCATGTGACCGGGCATATGAAGACCACGAACGACGCGACCAGGAGTGGTACCAGCGCCGATAGAACCCATAGAGCGGTGGAATTTAGAGCCGTGGCTCATTGGTCCACGACCGTGGTTATAACGCTTGATACAGCCTTGGAAGCCCTTACCAATTGACTTACCGCGCACATCAACTTTCATACCAGGTGTAAGCAAAGCCTCAACATTGAGAGCTTCGCCAACCTTATAAGAAGAAACGTCATCAACGCGATACTCTTTGAGCGGCTTCAATGGTTGAATTTCTTTCTTTTTGAAAGCGCCAAGAGCTGGCTTGGTGAGCTTCTTTTCTTTAATAGCGAAGCCACCAACTTGAACGGCTACATAGCCATGCTTCTCTTTGGTTTTGGTTTCGGTGACGATATTCTCGCCCAACTTAACTACGGTGACAGGAACTGCCAGGCCATTCTCATCGAATACCTGCGTCATCCCAACTTTTCTTCCCATTACGCCTAATGTCATGGCTTTTAAGTCCTTCTCAAATCTGCATCAAATCAACTGTTAAGTACAAACCTTAGAGTTTGACTTCGATATCAACACCGGCTGGCAAGTCAAGGCGCATCAACGCATCGGCTGTAGTTGGTGTTGGATCGTTGATATCAATCAATCTCTTGTGCACTCTGATCTCAAAGTGCTCGCGTGATTTTTTATCGACGTGCGGTGAACGCAACACGCAATAAACACGCTTCTTGGTTGGCAACGGCACTGGGCCGCAAACTGTGGCACCGGTGCGCTTAGCAGTGTCTACGATTTGATCTGAAGACTTATCGAGCAATCTATGGTCGTAAGACTTAAGACGAATGCGGATTCTTTGCACTTTCGACGCTGCGGCATCAGTTTTTGTTTTTTTGGCGCTTGCCATATTGCCTACTTTCTCCCTAGTGCTCCCAGCGAATAACCAGGATGCGTTCAACATAAGTAATCGCGTTTAGCGATGACGTCGCTATCAAGACTTCAGCTACATCAGATACATTCAAAACATATCTGACAGGGCACCAGTCTAATCTCCCCGGCCCGAGCAACCAGACGCATTAACTGCCTCTTATAATTGCGGACGGCACGGGATGACCGTTCCAGCGAACGAACCACACATTGTACAGAGATCGACCGGGGGCGCCAGAGTAAATTTATTTCAGCTTCGGTTTCCAATAGGGCGAAATCAAGCAACTACGTTGACTCATTTTTCTCAAGCACCGAACCTGTGATGGTTTCAGCTGTCTAGTAGGGTAAAAAATTAGTTTGAAATTGATTCAAATCACTGTTAACAACCGCAACATCAGGTCACGCCTTAATTTCAACAATTGCGCAGTCTCCACAATGTCTTAACTATTGAGCCGTTTAGGGCGTTTTGGATGGGGAAAGATAAGTGTATCTCTTGGCATCCTCTCTTTTTATTACTTCAGACAAATTGCCACCAACCATGACTTATCGCTTCGACAAATCCGGTAAACGAATTCCCGCAGGCACAGCAAAAGACAAACTCGTCGCCGCAGCAGAAAACAGAGATAGCCAATCCAACGGATTGCAAAATTCGGCTACAGCTCAAAGAACCACCGGCACATCGCATTTAGTGCAGACGCAAAAGAGTGCCCTGGCCAATCAAAAAATTGGTCGTAAGGGTCCAGATGCTGACTTGAGCAAACCGCTGCGACATATCGGCCTGGCAGTAGGCACCGTAATCACCATCGTACTAATGATGGTGATATTCAGTGTTGTCAGCTCTTTGTTCAAGGGCGGCGCCACGTCAAACGACAAGCCCGCAGCTGCGCCAACTCATACACTAAAAAAAGAGTGGAAGGTAACTTCAGGGCACAAATCCGCAGCAGCACCACTACCGAATCTTGGGCATTGGTCAAAAGCAGAAGTACTGAAGAATCTCTTTGCCGCTAGCCAAAAAGCTCATGACGCAAAGAACTACTCTTCCGAAAACGCCATACTGAAAAATCTAAGCCAATCTCAACCAGCAGAAACGAAAGCCATGCTAACGAAATTGGTTGCGACCAATCCAAAAAATCTCAAGTATCAATGGCAACTAGCAATCGTTTTGTATCACTGCGCAAGTTACGACCAAGCAAAGGTTGTCAACGACAAAATTATCCAGCAACTCAAAGGCAGCCATCAATCACTCGAAATTCAGGGCTTAGCTTATAGCCTTGAGGGCAAGATGAAAGCTCGTCTTGGTCGCGATCAAGATGCGCTGCAAGATCTAACAACCGCGGTTTCGCTCTTTGAGAAAGCCAAGCTTCCAGACCTAACCTTTGTTGATACTCTGCGCGATATTGCCTGGTTAGAATTGCGCACCGGCAGACGCATGCAAGCTGCTGTCTTGTTTGAAAGGGTAAATACTTGCACTGGTGAGAGCGCTGGCGCTGAACCTGCTAGCCCAGAATCATTCATGATGGAGAACATTAGATAGCACTAAATATGGTGCTCTAATCCGCCTAAAAAAGAGGACTGCTTTTCAGCAGTCCTCTTTCAATTTGATTCTCTTCTAGACTCACATCTAGATTTGACTAGGCGATGATTGAAGCAACTACGCCGGCGCCGACAGTACGTCCGCCTTCGCGAATCGCGAATCTCATACCTTGCTCAACAGCAACTGGCTGAATCAATTCAACGTCCATGGCAACGTTGTCACCAGGCATAACCATTTCAACGCCTTCTGGCAATTCGATGGAACCGGTCACGTCAGTTGTACGGATGTAGAACTGTGGTCTGTAGCCTTTGAAGAATGGAGTGTGACGTCCGCCTTCTTCTTTGGAGAGGATGTAAACCTCAGCCTTGAACTTGGTGTGTGGCTTGATGCTGCCTGGTTTGGCGATAACTTGACCACGTTCGATCATGGTCTTGTCGATACCTCTGAGGAGGATACCAACGTTGTCTCCAGCCATACCGGAGTCAAGGGTCTTCTGATACATTTCAACGCCGGTTACGGTTGTCTTGCGTGTATCTTGTAGACCAACGATTTCTACTTCTTCGCCGACTTTAACTTGTCCGCGTTCAATACGACCAGTGGCAACGGTACCGCGGCCAGTGATAGAGAACACGTCTTCAACAGCCAACAAGAATGGTTTGTCCAAATCTCTCTCTGGAGTTGGAATGTGCTCATCAACAGCTTTCATCAAGTCGAGAATTGCTTGCTCGTACTTCATGTCGCCTTCAAGAGTCTTGAGAGCTGAACCACGGATTATTGGAATATTGTCGCCGTCGAAGTTGTACTTAGAAAGCAATTCGCGTGCTTCCATTTCAACTAGTTCGATCAATTCTGGATCGTCGACCATGTCGCACTTGTTCAAGAAGACAACGATGTGTGGAACGCCAACTTGACGGGCAAGCAAGATGTGCTCGCGAGTTTGTGGCATAGGGCCATCGTTAGCTGAAATCACGAGGATAGCGCCGTCCATTTGGGCAGCACCAGTAATCATGTTCTTGATGTAGTCAGCGTGTCCTGGGCAGTCAACGTGACTGTAGTGACGCTTGTCGGTTTCGTATTCTACGTGAGCGGTATTAATGGTAATACCACGAGCTTTTTCTTCGGGAGCAGCATCGATCTCATCATATTTTTTAGCTTTGGCTTGGCCAGTTTTGGCCAAAGTCATTGTAATAGCTGCGGTTAACGATGTTTTGCCATGATCAACGTGCCCGATCGTTCCAACGTTCACGTTTGGTTTGTTTCGTTCAAACTTTTGACGGGCCATCCTATCTACTCTCCTTACAAATTACTGCTTCTTACGGATACTGACTATCAATTGATTCTGATATGCAGGGCCTATTGGACTTGAACCTGGATGGTTTATTACAGGTTCGGTTTAAATGGAGCCCACGACGAGAATCGAACTCGTGACCTCCCCCTTACCAAGGGGGTGCTCTACCGCTAAGCTACGTGGGCACGTAAATCTACGAGGATTCTATTATCTACGGTGATTCTCGATTCTCTGGATTCCTCAAAATTTTCTTTACTCTTGGAAAATTTTGATCGGCTTTTTCTTTTTTCAAGCAACCACCTGTAAAGAGGTTACTTCGGTTTCCTACTTTGCCTTGAGCACTTTCGTGCTTAGGTCAAAAGTTTGGGTGGAGCTGGATTCGAACCAGCGTAAGCTTTCGCTAACAAGTTTACAGCCTGTCTCCTTTAACCACTCGGACATCCACCCATAAGCTGGTGATGGGAATCGAACCCGCAACCGACGGTTTACAAAACCGTTGCTCTACCGTTGAGCTACACCAGCGAAATCGACAATTACTTGCGGCCTATCTCTTGCAGATACGAATGCCAGCAAAATAATTGCGCTTACCTATCAGTGATAGGCAAAGTAAATTCTTACAGAGTATTTTTTAAGTGTCAAACTATTGCCTGGTCTGGGGCCAATAGCGATACACGAACTTAATATAACGGCGAGCCGTTCTACTCTGTAGGCGCAGAAATTGCGCTAGCTGCCTCAATTGCCGGCTTTACATCTACTTTAGAAGCCAGATTCTGTCTGACAACCTCATAGAAGATCACACCGGCAGCTACCGAGGCATTCAAGGATTGCACCGAACCATGCATGGGAATCTTCACTAAGAAGTCGCAATGCTCAGACACCAAGCGGCTTATACCATCGCCTTCACCGCCAATCACTAAAGCAATAGGCCGCTTAAGATCACTTTCATAAATCCCTTGAGCACCCTCAAGTGCCAAACCAGCAATCCAGAATCCACGGTCTTTCAACTTTTCAAGAGTGGATACAAGATTAGTGATGCGCACCATACGCATGCTGGCAAGGGCTCCTGCACTTACTCTTGCTACAGTGCGAGTAAGACCGGCAGATCTACGCTGGGGAAGAATGACTGCCTTCACACCGGCGGCATCAGCAGATCTGACAATGGCACCAATGTTGTGTGGATCTTCAATGCCATCAAGAATGGCAACGGTGTATCCATCAAGACTCTTGCCTTCAGCTTCTAGTGCGGCTTTCTCAGCATCGAACTGATCGAGAAATTCTGATAAGTCAAGATATTCGCTGGCAGCAATTTGGGCAACTACACCTTGGTGCTTATCGCGATCACCAATCAAGTCAGAGAGTTTGCGCTTTTCAACTGTAGCAATCACAATCGAATTTTCTTTGGCTAATTCTTTGATTTTATCGATGCGGCGGTCTGACTCCAAACCACTTGCCATGTAGATTTTGTTGACTGCAACTTTTCCTTCTATAAGGAATGCAACTACAGCGTTGCGACCATAGATGAATTCTTCATCGACAGCTTCTTGGTCAACTACTGCTGGACCTGACTCTTCATGACCACCATAACGGACAGTCTGAGTGCGCTCAACAGGAGCTTCATCGAAGTAATCATTTACTTTGCGAGCAATGCTAGCGGCTTTGCGCTCTGGCGACATATCACCGCGCGCGGCTTCGTCTGTCCGGGGGCGTCGATCGTAGCCACCACCTTCTGGTCTTGGGCCGCGGTTGAATCCGCCGCCCGATGGACGACCACCTTCTGGTCTTGGGCCGCGGTTGAATCCACCTTCGGATCTACCTTCTGGTCTTGGTCCACGGTTGAATCCACCTTCGGATCTACCCTCTGGTCTTGGTCCACGGTTGAATCCACCTTCGGATCTACCCTCTGGTCTTGGTCCGCGGTTATAGCCACCGCCGCCTTCTGGTCTTGGTCCACGGTTAAATCCACCTTCGGATCTACCTTCTGGTCTTGGGCCGCGGTTATAGCCACCGCCACCCTCTGGTCTTGGTCCACGATTGATGCCACCGCCACCCTCTGGTCTTGGTCCGCGGTTATAGCCACCGCCACCCTCTGGTCTTGGTCCACGATTGAACCCACCGCCACCCTCTGGTCTTCCAGCGCCTTCTGGTCTTGGTCCACGGTTGAAGCCACCGCCACCCTCTGGTCTTGGTCCGCGGTTATAGCCGCTGCCGCCTTCTGGTCTTGGTCCACGATTAAATCCGCCTTCGGATCTGCCGCCTTCTGGTCTTGGTCCACGGTTGAAGCCACCGCCCTCAGGTCTTCCAGCACCTTCTGGTCTTGGTCCACGATTAAATCCGCCTTCGGATCTGCCGCCTTCTGGTCTTGGTCCACGATTAAATCCGCCTTCGGATCTGCCGCCTTCTGGTCTTGGTCCACGATTAAATCCGCCGCCGCCTTCTGGTCTTGGTCCGCGGTTATAGCCGCCGCCGCCTTCTGGTCTTGGTCCGCGGTTATAGCCGCCGCCGCCTTCTGGTCTTGGTCCACGATTGAAGCCACCGCCCTCAGGTCTTCCAGCACCTTCTGGTCTCGGTCCACGATTAAATCCGCCACCTGATGGACGTCCACCCTCTGGTCTTGGTCCACGATTAAATCCGCCACCCGATGGACGTCCACCCTCCGGTCTTGGTCCGCGATTGTAGCCGCCCTCAGATCTACCTTCAGAACTTCCTTCCGGTCTAGGTCCGCGATTAAATCCACCCGGTTTGCGAGCGCCAAAGCCGCCTGGTCTGCCAGCTGAGCTAGAAGAGGATCCACCGGCTCGGTTATACCCGCCGCCTGAGCCACCTGGTCTTGCTCCACCTGGTCTTCCACCGCTAGAACCGCCGGGTCTGCCACCGCTTCCGCCTGGTCTAGCGCCACCTGGTCTAGCTCCACCAGATTTGCCTGCGTAACCACCAGACTTGCCGCCACCTGAGCGACCGCCGCCACCTGATCTACTAGGGCCGCGCGAACCATTACCTGACATTCCCATTGTTCTCTGTCCTTGACTAAAACTTAGTTCTATTGCTGCTTTGCGGTATTTACCATGGACAGAACATTCGAGACATGAATAATAGAGACTCGGACCCCTTATTCAAAAGCGCACTCATGCTATTCGACGTCGTCTTATTTGGTTGCCCAGTTGCCCTATCCGTCTGCCTGGCCGCTCACGCGTACAGAGATGGGGATAAACGCTTCTTGCTACCCGCGTTCTCCTTCTTCGCCTACTGCTTGTTTTACCTGGCAGGAGGGCGGGATGTATTACTTTATCTCACTACGGCCCTAGTTATGATGGGCGGATGCGCATTTAGCGCCTGTCCGTAACGTAGCAAAGAGGAATTTTTACTCAGAAATCTCTTGAAAGCTGACGATTAGGTGCGTTTTTTAACCACCGGAATCGCCACAGAATGCCGATTTTGCTGGGCTTCAGCCAACGAGCGCATAGAAATATTATGTTTCTTCAACCAACGGGAGATGGTATTAGGGTCACACCACTTATTCTCAGTCTCCCGATATATCTTGGCAATCTCTACGGTGCTGAGCTTCTCCTTGACATATTTCTGCTGGAGCCATTCTTTGTCTTGATAGAGAGTCTTGGTTCTAAGAGTCTTGCCCACGGCTTGTTCCGCCTTAAAATGGAAGTACGAGTATTTTATACCCGCTTGTACTACATATTCTAATTGTGGTTGCTTCCTGTCGTTCTGGCAAGATGGCGCGGGTATGATTTAAGGAGAATTAGAAATTTCATTGGGGCCAATTTTTTCAAACGTGACAAAAAGAGACTTTCGCTTACCGCAAATAGACAAACTACTGCGTGAACCAGTATTGCAGCAGACAATTGAACGATTACATATTCGTCGCGAGCTAGCGTCCCGCCACGCTCGACTGTACGTTGACCAAACCCGACAAGATCTAACAAGCGGCAAAATTGCAGAAGAGCCCACTCTCGAAACAATGGCAAGCGCTATAGCAAACGATTTAGAGCAAATCACCCAAGCCGGTATAAGAAAGATATTGAACGGCACTGGTGTGATATTGAGCACCAATCTTGGCCGAGCCCCGCTGCCAGTGAGCGTTGTCGCTCAGCTAAGCCAAGCACTTTGCTCATACTCTAATTTAGAGTTTGATCTAGAAGAAGGTGGTCGGGGAGAGAGAACGGCACAAATTTCGCGCTTACTTGGTCTGTTAATTGGCTCACAATCAGCGATTGTAGTAAACAACTGCGCATCTGCAGTGATGCTTGCCGTCAAAGCTTTATCAGATCAAAAAGAAACCATAGTCTCCCGTGGCGAACTTATTGAAATCGGAGGCAGTTTTCGCTTGCCTGATGTAATTACATCTTCAGGCGGCCGCCTAAAAGAAGTTGGCACCACCAATAGAACCAGAGCAGCCGACTACGAAAAAGCAGTGTCAGAAAATACTGGCATGCTCATGAAATGCCACAGATCAAACTACCAAGTACTTGGGTTCACGGAAGAAACCAGCATCAAGGAGCTGGCCGAAATTGGCTCAAAGCATGGAGTTCCGGTTGTTTACGATTTAGGTGGCGGTTGCTTGATTGATCTACAGCAATTTGACTTGGTGGCCGAACCCACAGTACAAGCTACTCTAGAAAGTGGCGCCGACCTAGTATTGTTCTCTGGAGACAAGTTGTTAGGCGGCCCGCAGGCTGGCATTATCGCGGGCAACAGCGAAGTGGTGGCTAAACTACGCAAGTCACCCATATACAGAGCCTTACGAGCAGACAAAATGGTAATTGCTCTACTTGAATCAGTGCTCACTCAATACATATATGTAGATGGCTATAAAAATTTGCCTGTATTCCAACTGGCGGCACTAAAACAAGACTCGCTGCGGCAGCGAGCCCAGATAGCCACAACGAAGTTGCAAGACTTGCAGTGCTTAGACGTATCGCCAATTGATTTGGAAAGCACGATGGGTGGAGGCAGCTTGCCAGGAGAGTTGCTACCATCAGCCGGTCTCTCTATCAAAGTAAAAAAGCCTAATAGCTCTGCAACAAACCTCTCTCGCTTGCTGCGGCAAGGCCAACCTGCAGTGATTGGGAAAGTGACAGATAATCGACTGTGTCTGGATTTTCGCACGATTACTGAAAGCGACGAAGACGATCTGCTCTGCGCCCTACGTTCAGCAGATACGGCCCTGAGCAACAAATAAGCTCTTCTTTTCAAGGGGATATGATTATTGCATTCACCGATTGAGGCCCCCAATGAGCGACATGAAGGAATTGGAAACCCTAATCAATCAGTTAAGCAAGCGCATGGAAGAACAAATGCGCATCACTCGCAATTTGACAGCATTGTGCACAACTCTAATTGTTGGCCTTATGTTCTTCATTTTCTGCCAGACCATGGAGCACCTTCCATCTATTATCGTGCTCAGATACATGAGCAATCTTGATTCTATAGTTAAGGAATGGCGCCAAACTGAACGCTGCCTCAATGGTCCTCAACCAGCACCGGTAAAAGCAGCTCCAACTAAGTAACCAAATTTGCTCGGGTCGCCCTTACTTCTTCAGTAAAGCTTGACGGCGCTTCACTTCAGCTTCAACTTCATCGGCCGAGATGTTGTTGACTTGCATGGGACCAGCGCAAATCTCCCGCCAAGGGGCTCCGGCTAATGCCTGACGGACAATTACTTCAAATACTTGAGCGCGCACACCGCTACCATAACTTCCGGTGGCACCAGAAAACGGTGTAGTTGGAGCGGCAACCTGTGGTCGAGGGATAGCTTGATTCGGCATCGCTTGATTGAGGGTAGTCGCGCCTGTGCTACTGGCCACCCCCTGCTGTCCGGCGTTAGCTAAATCTACAGGCGCAGGAGATTGAGTTTGCATAGGATCATCAACAACGGGGTGAGTGCCAGAAACAACTGCACTGGGAGCTTGCGCCTGCTGCAGAGGTTGCGCTTGTTGAACTTGCTGTTGCTGAATTGGTTGCTGCTGCCCTTGCGGCTCGGCAAATAGCTTAGGTGCTTCGTTAAAGAGCGGGGTGGCCGGTGCAGGTGGTTGAGGTTGTTCAAAAAAGCTTGTTGATTGCTTGGGTGCGGCAGGTTTAGCCAGGGCGGCCTCATCGGCTGCCGCCTTAGTGCTGGTCAATTGGCGTTGCAAGTCAGCCACCATGTCGCGAGTTTGATCACGCATTTCATCAAGCTGAGTCTTCAACTGAGTAATCTCAGAGTCTTTGTCACTAAGTTCTACTTCTTTTGCCTGAATCAAATCATTACGCTGCTGAACTAGTTCAGACAACTTCTCATACTGACCTGAAAACTCTTCCCAACGTGAGTTCAACATTTCTTGGGTGTCTTGAACTTCTTGATCTTTGGCAGCTAAAAGCTCGGCAAAATCGTTGTCTTTAGCGTCCATACGTGAGCGCATTTCTTCATTCTGCACACGTAGCTCTTCGAGGAGAGCCATGACACTTTCATCTTGGACAACTCTCACTACTTCGACTTCGCGCACAATCTCGTTGCCAGAACCAGCCGAAGTAAGTGTGTATACAGGTTTGGGCGGGTCAGGAGCCTGCACTGCGTCATAAGCGGCACGGAAGAAATCTCCCGATATGCGCTGGGCACCCAACAAGTCAACCAGTTTGCGCAAGAGATCGGCCGGATGCTCAGAAGGGAACACAGCCATGTATGCGCACTTAAAAGTCCAAGCATCAATTTTGTTCGTAGAGAGCTGATCAGCCAAACTATGAACTAATTCTTCTGGAGTAAGCTTTGCCTCAACCTTAGGCGGTTCAGCATTTCTCGATTCAAGAGTAACGATCAATTTTTCTAGAGAAGACCCTATTTCATCTGCCGCCTGCCTCGACTCAAGAGTAACTATCAAATTATCAATAGCAGGTACTAATTCGCCTACGGCCTGCATCGGCTCAAGAGCTGCAGACATTGACTCACTTAAGCTATTGAGACTCAGTCCTATTTCATTGAAAGCCTGATGCTGAATGGTCTCAGCTAGATTTCTTACTATTTCAAGCTGCTCATTAGCGGCTTTGGAAATTTGCGCCATGTTTACCGAGCAAATTCCGAGCTGCTGATCAAGGGTGTTGAGCAATTCAATTACTTGCTCTTGGTGAGCAGTATCGACAACCTGCGTGACTTGAGCATTAAGATTGGCAATCTGACTTGGGGTAATGAGCATCGACAAGTCTGGTGCCTCAGGAACCTGAATTTCTGGCATATTTACCACTTTAATATCAAATAGAGGGTTGTCGGCTGAAACCTCAAAACTTGGTTCTATGTCTTGAATTTGCTCGCTGTCGTCCGGTGAAACTGGTTCAAGGACGGCCTCTAGCTCAGAAACCGCACTCTTCCCACCGGGCGCATTATCGGACGCGTCGTCAGAGGCTTTGTGAGATATGTTCTCAGAAGCGAGACTTGCGGCAACAGAGCGCGCATTTTTAGGAGAAGCCACCGGAGACACCTCGATCGAAAGTTCGTCAGCCTCATCAAGAAATGACGTCTGTGCCACTACCGGGGGCACACTCGGCGGAGTCGCTGCTACAGACTGAGACGGTTCAGCAACAAGCTGGTAAGGATCTGGGTTATAGGCATCGGGAGGCACTGTCTGTTTAGCCAGAGTTCCCCGCAGCCGAGCACGTCTGGCGGCAAGAGACGATTCATCGCCAGACTTCCCCGAAGGCGCGTCCTGAGTAGAACTGGTTGCGCTTGCCTTGTCTTCGCGAGCCATCTAACAATCCCTTCCTAATGTCACCTGAGGCACCTACTTAAATATGTACCCGCCATCACCGTAAAAATTCGAAGTGAATTACCCAAATCAGCAAATTAGCTGAACTATCAGTCGCAGCACCCCTTTATTCAAAGTGCTAACTTATTTAGTATATACCTCAAACGAGGCAAAGGCGCAGCCTTAAAGCTCTTGACAAGAGCATGTTTCAACTGTACCATGCGTCTAAAAGCTAGTTACTTAGCCAATTATCTCCAAATTCCTCAAAGTTCATTTTACTAAATAAGACAATTATCGGCAGCTGGCAAGATTGCAAGCGAGATTTGCTAGCGAATCCGAGGTAAATATTAAAATAGAAGCGTAAGTTAGTTCTTGGCGACAAGGCCAGCGTCATTAAAAGACGGGAGTACCCGGTGGAAATTGCCATCTGCCCAAATTGCGGGGCAGTGATTAAGCAAAAGGTAAAAGGTTGCGGTGCTTGCGGAGCAGCGCAGTCGAAATTCGCTGCCACGATGGTGCCAACCTTAGCCTCGGCGGCCGCACCTATGGTGGTGTCAGTAGCACCAGACAGACTTATATTAGAACGAATCGTTTCGTCGCGCTCGGTGGCAACTCTGATACCAGGCAGCGATAGCACTTATGGCAACAACGGTAGCTACAACGATACTTTCAATCGCGACAATTCATTTCAAGATTTCATTCCTAATCTTTTCGGTACAACCGTTTCTTCTGCCTCGTCTAGTTCTGCATCTGCGACTGCTTCGTCACCAAGCGTGGTTGATAGTCCAGGCGAAATAGTTGAAGGCTATGGCAACGGAAATGGGCACGGTAACGGTAACGGTAACGGCCATGGCAACGGTAACGGCCATGATTTCTTTTCAGACAGCGGAGAGGCCCTGCGAAATCCCCAAGTGTCACCAACAATTGAAGCAGTTGGTGAAAGCGCTCAAAGCAAAGCACCGGCCGACTTTTTTGCTGCCGACCAAAGCGCTGCAACAGTCGCACCCTGGGAAATGGAAGATTCTACCGAAGGTAACAATGGTGTTGATGATAGTGAGCATGAGTCAGCGAGCACTAGTAATTCCGCTAGTAATTCCAATATCAACTCCGATACCAATTCTGAATCGATTGCCCTCAATCAATTTAGCTTCAATCAGAATGCCAATACTCAAGAAGAATCGACTCCATTCAGCAGCCCCGTCGAGCAAGACCGCCCATCAGAAACAGACTTTAAGGAAGTAGAATTAGCAGCGCGAAACTCAGCTGTAACCGAGATTGCAGCAGAGAAGACGGCGGAAGCAATAGAACCGCATTCAAATACCGATATGAATGCGCAAACTAATACACAGACAAATTTACATACCAACACACCGAAAGACAGCGCCCGGGCAGAAACAGCTACACCACAACAAGCGCCCTTTGATATTCACAAAGAGCAGCCAGTGCCAAGTCGCCCCCACGTAGCCGCGCCTGATTTCTTTGCCTCAGACAAAGCCAAAGAAAGCAGTCAAGCAAAGTCGAACGGCAGTGTAGAAGAAAGTGCGCGTCCTGCAAAAGCGGCAACAGCAGCCGCTTTTGATTTCTTTGCCGACAGTGCTTCTAGCAGCAAAAAATCAAACCCTAGCAGTTCAGAGAGTCAAAGTAGAGAAAGCAGAGAGAGCAAAGAAAGCCGAGACAATAAAACAGACAAAGATGCTCATGGCACCTTTGAAAGCCTGCTCAACACAAAGAGCCGCCCAACTGGGGGCCATCCTGAAGTTGATGGTGGCGAAAACAGAGCTAAAGCGGTCAAAGGGTTAAAGCCTTCTATAGCTGAGCCCAAGAGCGGCTCCGCAAAACTGCGAGTCAAAGATGACGATGATGATGATGATGATGATGATGATCAGAGGGAAAAGGCTAAAGCCAAGAAAAAGCTGCCTGTAAAACGTTCGCGTGATTTAGCTGATGATGATGATGATGATGATGATGATGATATCGACGACGTTTCTTCTGACGATGAAGATGATGAAATTCCTCAGCGCCGCTCATTCTCAGGTTCAGCAGCCAGTCTAAAAACTGCTGACACAAAAATGGCGAGCAAAAATAGTCGCTCACGCGAGATCAAAAAGTCGAATGACGATGATGAAGATGACGACGCCAGTCGACTGCGCAACAAGTTTGCCAGCGGGCAAGGTCTTTTCACCCTGGCTGGATTCCCAGTAGGCATAAAACTCATGGCTATAACCGCAGCTATAGTTGGCTGTTTTGCCTTTGCCATTTTCCATGTTCTCGGCAATGTGGCAAGCCTGACTGCCGGGCAGACAGTAGTCGACAAAGCAGCAGGCCTGACAGCTATGAACCCTGAAGTGCCAACCCTTTCTGGCGATTGGCGCATACGCATCAAGCATGGTTCACAACAAATTATTGGTCAGATGAACCTAGATCAAAGTGGTACCAAAATTACTGGTCGCGGCCAAGATCGAGTTGGTCCTTACACGATAGTTGGCTTCATTGATACCAACAGGAAAACTCTCAACTTCACCAAGCGCTTTGTCGATCCTAACAACCGTGAAACCGGCCCACCCATCTTCTTTGTCGGCAATATTCTGCTGGAGCATATTCCACTGCACGTAGTTGGTGTCTGGGAATACACAAAGAAATCAGGCTCCAGTTTCGGCTATCTAAACAAGGCTTCTACGTCTAAAATCAAAGGTGAGTGGCTTGCTCAATTAGATCGCTCTAAGCCACCTTCAGAAGGCACCATGGCAGATAGAGTTTCCAACCCATTCCAGAATATGGGTGGAGAAGGCACCAAGCCAACAAAAGCCTTCAATGCCTTCGACTTCTTGACTGGCAACGGCATATTTGTCTTTCTTGGCGTCGGCTTAGCCCTAGTCATGGGCACCTTCACCATGTTTGGACCAACTGGTCAAATCAATATTTGGATCACCAAACAATACATTCCAACTCAAGTTAGAGCGCAACATAACAAGGTCAAAGCCCAACTGGCCAAAAGCCTGAAGAAAGGCAGTTTGCCGCTAGGCCAAAGAACAGAATGGAAATGGTGGTTCCCTGCCCCATGGGTAGTGAAAGACCTAGCTCTGCCACCCGAGATGCGCAAGGTTAACCCACACGTACTGGTATTAGGCCAGGGTGGTAAAGGTAAAACCAGACTGGTAGCAAATATGGTGGCTCACGATATCATGAGCGACGATAGAGCAGTGGTGGTTATCGACTCAGATGGAACCCTGGTAGATTTGCTCGCCCGCTGGATTTCAGCTCAACCTAAAGCGCGCGAGATAGCCAAACGAGTAATACTGATCGACCCTACTCACAAGGGCAATACCAGCGCCTTCAACCCACTGCAACTGGGTGACATGGGCGATGTACAAACGGCAGCTGGTTCAATTGTTTATGGTTTCAAAGCCATTTACACTGAACCACCAGGTTCGCAGTCGCAATGGAACGCTCAAACTGCTGATATTCTGCGCAACGCCGTACTGCTTTTGATGGCAAATAACAAAACCCTGACTGACCTACCTAACCTTCTCAATGACAACGACTTCCGCGATGTCTTGCTAGAAAATGTCGAGCGCAAGAAAGACGAGCGCATTGAGTTTTCCACTCTACTTGACCAGTGGGGAAGATACAAGAAACTAGCAAGAACAGATCAGTGGATCACATGGGTTGAGCCGATCTTGAACAGAGTCAACCCCATGCTCAGCAACCCGCGCATCCGCTCAATTCTGACAAAACCAGAAGGCGATCTTCATCTGCTTAACGTGATCATGGAAAAGAAAATTCTTTTGGTCAAAATTCCCCAAGGCGAGTTTGGTCAAGATGCCAACCTTTTAGGATCGCTTGTGGTCAGCGGTGTCAAACAAGCAGCTCTGACGCTATCTTCGGGAGGCGCTAGCAAGCAAAACCCCGTAGCTCTCTACCTCGACAACTTCGATACCTTCATTGAAAAAGAGACACTAGAAAACATCACATCAGAAACCAAGAAATTCAAGATTGGCTTAGTGGGAGTAACGAAGAGTCTTCAGCACCTACCAGAAGACTTCCGCAACGAGCTAATCATCAACATTGGTACTCTCATCACCTTTGCCCTATCAAAAAAAGACGGCGATTTGCTTGGACCGCAGATGTTCCCTATCGACGGCAGAAAGATCAAGAACACTACGATGACCAACTTCTTCAACCCTGTAAACTCAACGCCGCAGTTCGAGCTAGTTTCTGACGAAGAAAAGCTCAACATCGACAAAGTCGTGCGCCAAGAAGAAAGAACTTTCTTTGCCTACAGAATGGGCGCAGAAGGTGCTCTCTTCAACCTAAAATCGCATCCATTTGAAGATATTCCTGATTCTAAAGTCAACGAAAAACTGATTGACAAAATGCGCTTGGCTACATCAAAGAAATCAGCCAAAAGTGAATCAGGAAAAATTACATCAGGTAAGAGCGAAGATTGACGCCCCAAAACTTGATAAGATACCCGTAGCTTGCAGTAACCGCATTCAGTTGCAATGAAAAAATGACCCAGGGGCCCAACAATCGTAATATCTGGGAAGAGAAGATCGCCGATCTTCGAAGATATGACCTTGACAATCTAGAAAACGATCCAGTCGCCCCAGACGACATTATCAGTTGGCCTGTACCTGGTATGACTTTTGTCAGAGTCGACGGCATTCTGCGCTCTTGGGACATTGAGCGAGAAAAGCAACAACAGGGCCAGCAAAATCAGCAAGATCCAGATCCATCCAAACCACCAAAACGCATGTATTTGATGGAAGATGCCCTCACTGGTCTCTATGGCGAAAAAGCTAACATAGCTTTTCTCGTAATCGGAACCAAGACTGGTGTCAACTACTACATGGGCATCTCGCAGCCTCACGTCAATGAGGATGATGACTCAACTGAATCAACAGAAAAAGTTGCCTATAACAGTCTCAAATCAATTCTGCACAGCGTCTACGGCGGCGTAGACGTATTTAAAAAACCGTTTTCATCAGACGAGATTCACGAGCTGGTTGCACCACTGACTAAGTACACAGGTATTGTCACAGGCATTCCCGCACTAAAATCAACCAGCGGCGAAACTATCGAATCAGAACAAATAGAAAGACTAGCAGCTGGCTTAGCAGGCAAAGAGTTCGCTTTTCTCACGCTGGCAGTGCCGATTCCACCGATGAATGTCACCAAAGAAGAATTTGCCGTAGTCGATCAAATTCAACGGGCTCAAGAAAACGAAGACCCAGAGAAAAAGCGCAAAATCAAATATTATCTTGAATTGCAAGATGCTTACTTGAAGCACATTCAGCTCGGTACAGCGGTGGGAATGTGGTTAACGGTTCCCTACTTCTTCACCAACGACAAATCTGTTTTCGTTCGCCTACAGTCTCTCTTGCGAGCAACGTATGTTGACGAATCAAGCAGACCAACACCAATGCGCACCCATGATATACCTGGGTTAGCTACACACATTCAACAATTTGGTTTGCTACGTAACAAACGCTCAGAAGAAGTGTTCCAGGGCATGATGGAATACAAGTTCTTGAGTCCTCTCAATTCCCGCATGCTCTCAGCCTTTATTCACCTACCCAAGCATGAAATGCCTGGCTTCAGAATTCGTCGATCGGCTGAATTCTCCCTTGCCGAAATTGCGCCGAAAGATCCCACACGAGTTATTGCCATTGGCAACATTCTGGACCGGGGCGAAGATACAGGTAACCTTTATTATATCGACGTTGACGCCCTGCAAAAACACACCATTGTCTGTGGTGTTACTGGCGGTGGTAAAACAAACACCTGTTTCTACTTATTGGGACAGCTTTGGAATTTCGGCATCCCCTTCATGGTGTGCGAACCGGCCAAATCAGAGTATCGCCACATGATGCTGATGTCAGAATCTTTCAAAGGTGTCGGTCAGGCATTTTCTCTAGGCGACGAAACAGTGTCACCGTTCCGCTTGAATCCATTTGAAATTCTCAAAGGGGTTAAAGTTCAAACCCACCTTGACGCACTTAAATCAGTATTCAATGCCAGCTTTGAAATGTACTCACCGATGCCGCAAGTACTAGAAAAGGCACTAAACCAGATTTATGCAGTACGCGGCTGGGACTTAGTCAACAACCTAAATCGGCGCCTACCGCCGGGCATGACCTTAGCCGACCCTGACTGTCCGGCTGAAATTTTCCCGACGATGAAAGATCTCTACGAGATCATTGACCCCGTAGTCGAGAGCTTCGGCTATTCAGACAAGATCGGGCCAGACGTACAAGCTGCTCTAAAAGCCAGAATCGGCTCGCTTTTGATTGGTGGTAAAGGGCAAATGCTCAATACTCGCCGCTCGATTCCATGTGAACAATTATTTGGCAGACCAACTGTCGTAGAACTGAAGATGGTCTCTGAAGACAACGAAAAATCATTCCTCATGGGCATGCTCTTCGTCTTCCTCTACGAGTACCGAGAAGTTGGCGGCCCCCACGAACACTTAAAACACGTCATGTTGATTGAAGAGGCTCACCGCCTTCTCAAAAACGTTCCCACCGGCGGTGGTGCCGATACGGCCAACCCTGCTGGTAAGGCCGTCGAATTCTTCACCAACATGCTTGCAGAAATTCGTTCATATGGTCAAGGCTTCATCATTGCCGACCAAATTCCCAACAAACTGGCCCCAGAAGCGCTTAAAAACACCAACTTAAAAATCATGCACAGAATTGTAGCGGTAGATGACCGCGATTCTATGGGTGGTGCCATGAACCTTGATGATGTGCAGAAGAGGCACGTAACAGCCCTTGGTCAAGGTCGAGCCCTCGTGTATGCAGAAAAGATGGAATCGCCATACCACCTGCAAATCATGTTCGATAAAGAAAAGATGGTGCCACCGCCAGATACACCGGCAGAATCAGATCAGATTGTGCGCGATGCTATGAAGCACCTAAATATTGTTGGCACCTTTGATCGCCACTTGGGTTGCAAATTCTGCCTACACCGCTGCGATTCACAGATTCTAGATACAGCCTCACCTGTAGCAGAAGACCAGATTTTCAGACAAGTCTATAACCGTTATATTCTCTCGACTCTAAAAGACTTGACTCAGCTCGTGCACTTCAGAGCACAAATCATCCACGAAATTCAGCGAGTAATCGGTGGCAGGGCGCGAACCGGTAACATCACTGGTATCACCTGGTGCGCCCTAACACAAGCAACCGAACGCTACTTTGAGCGCAAAGGCGAAGAGAATTACTGGTTCTATGATCAAGTAAAAGAGCAACATCTGCGCTGGTTAAACTTACTTAGACCGGCCTTCCAACCCACAGAAGTGAATAGAAGACTCGACATTTCAGTGTTGCGTCAATGGCGTGATGACTTCCTAGAGCTGCACAAGAGAGACCAGGGCCCACTACCAACCTGCGCGCCATGTACTTCAAAATGTCTTTATCGCTTTGAAGTATCTGAAGTAGTGCGAGACCCCAAAATCAAGTTCGACTTCAACTCTTCTATCAACCGCAAAGATACCCCGGCATCAGACTCAGCGGCCTGGTTCTGTCGCTTGCTAACTGAGCGCCTGATCGGAATGCCAGATGTAGACTTGGCCTATTGCCTTGCTGCCCATTTGATCAAAGATCAACAACTTTCAACGGATGCACAGCTGGTGCTTCTACACAAAGTAAGAAACGCTCTGGATAACTTCCAAAACGAAAGCGAGGCCGAAGCTGGCGATGAAGGATAATGATCCCAAATTGCCATCTCCAGCGAGTCAGAGTTCAAGCCAGAACTCAAGCCAAAGCTCAAGCCAGTCCGATGCTTCTGACCCCACTTCACTAATAGACGAATTAGGCATCCACGACATTTATGAACCAATGGCCGGTCTCGACGGAAAAATGTTCTGCACCGCCGGTAGAGACACACCAGTTGTCGAGTTCGCTGAAGAATATTTGATCCTACATCCGCCCCAGCTACCATTTTACGAGCAAGGGCCAGAAGAAGAGATAGTAGTTAACATAGATGCTCGCGGTATTGTCTTAGACGAGCTTGGTATGCCAAAGAAAATACCAACAGCAAAATATCAAGGCTTTCCCATTTACTATTTCGGCGAGCAAAAAGAAGGCACTCTAAAACACTATGCGGCAGTGTTGACTAATGACGAACGATTGGTTTTCATCTTCGACGACAAGGGCGATCGATTAACGACCGACGACGTTTATAAACTGCGCAACAAATCGGTCAATGGCGAAATTTCTCAGTTCCCAGGCTTGAGGTGCATAATCGACGACACCTCGGTAGCCGACGAGCGAGTAGACCCTGATGCCATGGTCAATACCGATATTGCTTAGAAGACAAAATAAAATCAGACGAATTGAATTAGACAAGTCGAATTAGGCAGACAACTTGCGACCAGCGAGATAGCGTTGGCAGTAGTCGAGCCAGTTAGAAGTTAGTTCGTTGGCGACCATTTCACCAACAGCACCACTGGGCAAATCGATTTTGATTGTCTTCTTGCGCCCATCTTTGTGATACTCATGGCGAACAGAAGACTCGCTACCGACTTCATAGCTAAGAACAGGCGTCCATTCGTCACCAGTTAAAACCTGCAACTGCTGACAGACGAAGTTCATGCCATCATATTCTCTATTGGTTTTGACCAAGCGACAATTGTCGTTCAAAGTCTCAATAGTGCGACTAAGCTCAGTGGCATTCTCTTGCTCTTCTAAACTGTGATGAGAGAGATTGGAAGATACGCCAGAACCAATATTTCCGCTTCCAGCTCCAGCGTTTCCAGGGGCTGTGTTACCAGTAGCCTTAGAGCTAACAGGGTTGCTATTACCACCAGTGACGTAACTATCAATTGCACGACTATTGCTGTTGCTACCTGTTTTTCTAACCGCAACATTGTTCTTGCCAGAATTGCTATTGTCATTCGAAGAAGAAGAAGAAGAAGAAGATTCAGTAGCTCGAACTTGCTCAGGCAACGACAAAGTGGTTTGCTCGAAATCAACAACGGTAGTCTGCTCTTCATAGTTGCTCACCACAACTGTATGCTCAGGCAATGACAAAGTGGTATCACCATTTGGCATGCTAAATGTAGTTGCCTGTGACTCGATCGGTGCCTCTTCTTGCATGCCAAACACATAACCACAAGCGGGGCAGAGATTGGCATTCTCGCTAATTAGGCGGCGGCAGCCACCGCAAGGTTTTGTGGCAACATTGAAGAGTGAGCCATAGGCACCAACATATGTTTGAGGTTCACGAGCTACTGGTTTCAACTCAGCAGTATTGCTTCTGAACATCTCGATTTCTTCACGGGTAGGAATGACAATATTCGCACCGCGAATAACCACTGCTAGTGGTGCGCCCTTACTATCCATTTCAGTGCTCAGACCGTTCTTCTTGGCCAATAGCGGCCACAAAGTGACATCATGCAAATCGGGGTGCCTCATTGCAATTGAGCGAAGAGTATCACCAAGACGCACAGAGTAAGACTTCTCGGAGCCACCATCAACAGCTTCTCTGATCTTACCTAAGACTTTCTCAATATTCGCCTTGCGCTGATCTGCAGCTACTGAGCTGCGACCCTCAAGGCCCTGCTGACTGGTGCGGCTGCCAACGTTGTTCAAACGAGCTGTCCATTCTCTAACTTGCTTGGCACTAGGCAATGTTAAAACAGTGCCAACCTTGACAGTATAGACTCGCTTGCCACCTTCCCAACGTACCTCAATTTTACCTTTGTTCAACTCATAAATAAGATCGACTAGGCGAACGTCCTTGAATTTACGCAAAGCGATTTTGATAATAGTGTCATTAGGCTGAACCACATACTTCTCTTGCAGATTATCTTGACGAACAAGTTCTTGAGCAAGCTTGCGCTCTTCAGCCAAGCGCTGCGCTGCAGCCCTCGCTTCTGCCTCGGCTTGCTGCCTTATGGCAATGACCGTAAGAATCTCGTCTGAGTGACGCTTCTCTTCAGTCTTGTCAGTTCTCTCTTCGCCTTCTTTCTTGCGGCGATTCTCATCTTCTTCTCGGCGTCTAGCTTTCTCAAGCTCATCTTGGCTCAAGCGTATCTCAGCTTCTCTTCGCGCAGTTTCATCGGCTAAGCGAGTCAGGCGAATTTGCTCAGCTTCTCTTTCATCTCTTTCCTTCTGATCAAAGATACGCTGTATGCGATCTTGCTCATCAGCATTTTGTTGAGCAGCTGCGACTATTCCATAATCGTCTCCATTGATGGTGGAGCCATGCGCACGAATATCGCCACTGGTTCCATAATCAGAGTTGCTAACTGAATTTGAGTCACCGCTAACTATCGGATTGCTATAAACTCCTGAGTCAACTCTGTCTGATTGATAGGTATTGTCGACATCAATCGTGGATGCTGTCGATACAATTCCAGAATCAGATGAAATAACCGGCTTCCTCTCGCCTTCAGGCTCTAGCACTGAATTATCAGGATTAGGCGCTTTCACTTCAAGGGGAGAGAGGCCGAGATTTTGTGTCGCTTGCTCTAACCAATCAGGCACCTGAGTGGTGATGGGGCTAGCCTGAGCATTAACTTGAATATCAGGTTGAACTTCAGACTGAACATTAGGCGGCGAAACTGGCATGTTCGAAATTGGCTGGCCATCAACACCAATGAGACCGTCAGTCAGTGAACCGGAACCAACAGGATTTATGGTATTAGGATCAACCACAACGGAGGCGCTGGACTGAGAACTATTTGGATCGAAGGCACCACTCAACGAATCACCTAATGCATTAGGAGTGACGGCACTGCTTGGCAAAGGTAAAACACTCGGCTGGATGAGGCTCGACTGATTCGACAATTCAGAACTAACGCTAGCAGAGTCGGAACTCGTCGAATAACCATACTTGGCGGTGGCATCGCTGAGCCAATCGTTGGTACCAGTTTCTGGTACATAGGTCTTCGAATCTATTGACTCGAAAGCAGACTTAGATGGAACGACATCTTCCTGGCGGCGCATGGCCTCGAGCTGGGCCCGCTGCGCTTCCATTTGATTTCTCGACTCATCAAGCAGCCGACGAGCATCGTCTTGACGAGCGATCTCTTCGTGTCTAGTGACCTCTAGCTGACGACGGCTTTCATCTTCGCGTCTAGAGACTTCTAGCTGACGTCGGCTTTCTTCTTCGTGTCTAGAGTCTTCTAGCTGAAGTCGGCTTTCTTCTTCGCGTCTAGAGTCTTCTTCGCGACGGGAATCCTCGGTCTTCGCCTGTGCTTCTATTGAAGTGCTGCCATAGCTCGAGGTGGCTTGGTTCAAGATAGCAGAGCCAACAACTATGTCGACGGGCACATAGGAAGCGTCTACCGCAGGTAGTTTCGCATCGCCAACAATCGGTGATTCATCTGAAAGCGATTGAGGTTGTGCCTTATCGAACGGTGCAGATGATGAAGGAGGTGCATTGCTATCAACAACAGGAGTGGCTGTACCCGCAGGCCCAGGAGAAACATTGCCTGCCGAGGCAGCAGCACCAGAATTCACAGCGCTAGAATTTGTTGCAACAGGTGCTTGACTGTATGGATCGCCGGTGACCGTTCCGGTGGTTGAGGTAGTTCCAGTTGTTGAAGCACTCGAAGTTGAAGAACCAACGGTGGTTCCGGCATTGGCTCCGGCTACTGCATTCGCTCCGGTTCCCGCATGAGTTCCGGTTCCAGCATTAGCTCCGGATCCGGAGTTGGCTCCGGTGCCAGCATTAGCTCCGGTTCCAGCATTCGCTCCAGTGCCAGCATTAGCTCCAGTGCCAGCGTTAGCTACAGTTCCCGCATTAGCCCCAGTTCCGGCAGCACCGGAAGCAGCGCCAGTACCAGCGGCTTGTTGAGCGTGGGTCCCAGCTCCTGTTGTCGTTCCAGCTCCGGCATTGGCTCCGGTTACTGCATTCACTCCAGTTCCTGCATTAGCTCCAGCACCGGAAGCAGCACCAGTTCCAGCCGCTTGTTGAGCGTGGGTTCCAGCCCCTGTTGTCGTTCCAGCTCCGGCATTGGCTCCAGTTCCGGCATTGGCTCCGGCTACTGCATTCACTCCAGTTCCTGCATTAGCTCCAGCACCGGAGGCAGCACCAGTTCCAGCCGCTTGTTGAGCGTGGGTTCCAGCCCCTGTTGTCGTTCCAGCTCCGGCATTGGCTCCAGTTCCGGCATTGGCTGCGGTTCCAGCATTAGCTGCGGTTCCAGCATTAGCTCCAGTGCCAGCTGCTTGTTGAGCGTGGGTTCCAGCCGCTGTTGTCGTTCCAGTTCCGGCATTGGCTCCGGCTACTGCATTCACTCCAGTTCCTGCATTAGCTCCAGCACCGGAAGCAGCACCAGTTCCAGCCGCTTGTT
>JAGOSY010000027.1 GCA_018062085.1 bacterium
GAGTCACTTCAGAGGCAAAAGAACTAAGCTGGTCAACCATTGTATTGATTGTATTTTTTAGCTCAAGAATTTCGCCGTTGGCATCTACCGTAATTTTCTTACTCAAATCACCGTTAGCAACGGCAGTGGTTACGTCGGCAATGTTTCGCACTTGGCTGGTCAAATTGCCGGCCATTGAATTGACATTGTCTGTCAAATCTTTCCATGTACCAGCTACACCTCTGACTTTGGCTTGTCCCCCGAGTTTTCCATCAGTACCAACTTCACGGGCCACCCGCGTCACTTCTGAGGCAAACAAACCAAGCTGATCAACCATTGTATTGATGGTATTTTTCAGCTCTAGAATCTCACCTTTTACATCTACAGTAATTTTCTTACTAAGGTCGCCGGTAGCAACAGCGGTCGTAACCTCCGCGATGTTTCGCACCTGGGCTGTAAGATTTCCGGCCATCGAATTAACGTTGTCAGTCAAGTCTTTCCATGTACCTGAAACTCCACTGACCTTGGCCTGGCCACCCAGTTTACCTTCAGTACCCACTTCTTTGGCCACCCGAGTAACTTCAGAAGCGAAAGAGCTAAGTTGTTCAACCATGGTGTTGATAGTATTGGCGGTGCGCAGGAACTCCCCCTTAAGCGGACTACCCTCAATTTCAAGAGCCATTGACTGACTGAGATCACCTTTTGCTACCGAACCAATCACCCTAGCAACCTCAGTAGTGGGCCTGACGAGATCGCCCACCAGGCCATTCACCGCGAGGACAGACTCAGCCCAAGAACCACCGGCGTCTCCGAGTTGCGCTCTGTGAGAAATTTTTCCTTCTCTACCGACAACACTGCCGATACGTTTTAACTCGTTTAAGAGCCTGTCATTGAGCTCTGCGAGGTCATTGAAGGCCTCTGAAACTTCACCATCAAGCCCAGTGGCATCAAGAGGCAATCGCACTGAGAAATCGCCACGCTTCATACTCCTGAGAGCCTTCAGAAGCGGCCTGGCGTCTACAAGAAACTCGCTAGTAGGGTTGGACATTTCTAACATCTCTCTAAATTGGTGAGAAGAACAGTATTAAACCAGGTCAAGGACAGACTAAACAAAAAGAGGGAACAAGAAGAACGCAGACCTAGGCAAGACGTAAAAGTTCCAATTTACATTGCCCTTAGTAAACTTTTGTTTACGAGCATACACCAATCGCCTAGCAGTTCCCAGCACGACGGAACAAACAGTACCAAGTTCCAAAGCCAAATGGGAACTTACACGGCACTCTCCAGTCTTCAATCGAGGTCAAAAGGAGTGCTAGCTATGAACATTGTTTCTCTAATGGGTCCAGCAATTGGAGACGGAATCACGGCGGCACTGGAGCGCTTGCATAAATCAGGCGGACGCAATCAATCTTGGTGGTACTTAGCACAAGATCAGATAAGGTGCCTAACAAAGAGCGCAGTGCGCCATCTACCGAGCGAAAATATTCCGGCTCAAGTTTCTGACTCACACTACCGTTTCTGCAATGAATTTATTTGGCCGATCATGCATGATATGGCAGACCAAGCCACTTATACAGAAGAAGACTTCTTCTTGTACAAGCGCCTCAACGCTATTTTAGTGGCTCGAATAGAACGGCAAGAAAGTCACCACCCCTATTTTGTTCAAGACTACCAACTAGCTTTCGTACCCAAGTATCTCAAACGCTCAGGTCGGCAGTCGGCAATCTTCTGGCATACCCCTTGGCCTAAATTCGTACCAGACCAGTTCCTCGCGCCTATCGTCGAGATTGCTGAATCGCTCTTAGCAGCTAAGGCAATTGTTTTCTCGACGAAAGAATATGCAGACAACTTCAATTCATTTGTTGACACGCACCTTCCTTATATTGCCAGCTCCCGTATGTTTGGCGGAATTGGCGAAGTCTTGGTGGCACCACTGGGGCTGGACCTAGACTACTGGCAGGCTCAGACCAGCAAGCCGTTGGCAGACAAAAGTGAGCTGGAACTGCCAAATGGTCCGTATGTTCTGTCCATAGACAGAGCCGATGCCACCATGGGCATAATTCCTAGACTGAGAGCAATTGAATTGCTGTTCTGCCGCAATCCCGAACTAAAAGAAAAAATTACATTCGTACAAATTTGTGGACGTTCATCCCCTGGTATCAAAGCCAATGATATCTACTGGGCTGAATGCCAGGATGAAATTGCAAAGCTTACTGAAAAACACGCGACATCAAACTGGAAACCATTGATCTCGCTTCCACATTCAATCAACAGCGATCAACTAACTCAACTATACAGACAGGCAGCAGTAATGTTAGTTACGTCGATGGGCGATGGTCTCAACCTTTCAGCCAAAGAGTTTATCGCCTGTCAGTCAGCAGACAATCCAGGAATTCTAGCACTTTCAAACGGTGCGGGGGCACAAGAAGAATTTGGCCGCTATGCCATTGCCTTTGCTGCCGATGACGTCGAGGCAATAAGTGATGCCACAATTCGCTGCCTGCACATGCCAGCCTCACAAAAAAATAGGCGCAACCAAAGACTGCTACTACAGTTACAGAAGAATCCCCTGCAACTTTGGTGTGATACTTTCTCAAAAATTCTCTATGGCCATCTATCAGAAGCTGAAATAGCCGAAGTGGGATAACTGTCTAGCTTAGGCAAATCGGCCTTTTGGCAAATAAGCAAATAAGGCTACAAATGCGGAACCAAATAAAGAAATTCAGGTCTTCATTACCGTATTCAATAAGTAAAGAGGAAATGACTCATGGCACACAGTTTAAATCAATCACAGTTAGGCAAACTATTCCTAGCACTAACACTAGTTTCGTTGACCACAACTGCTTGCAGTCAGCAATCCCAGCAACTTTCAGAACGTGAAAAAGACATCGATAAGCAAAAAGAAGTACAGCTTAAGGTGGTCGAGCGCACTACCGATGAATTGAAAGAATCTGTCGAGCGTCAAAAAGAACAAAATTTGCAAGCTATTGAAGTCAACAAGCAACAACTTGATATTGAAAAAGCCAACCTCGATGCCCAGGGCAAAGAAGTAAAAGAAAGCACAACTTTTGCCAAAGAAAACCTGGAGAAGCAAGCTGACGAATCGAAGAAAATAGTTGCTCGCAATGCCCAAGTAGCGAAAGACGAACTTAAAGATATGGTTCGTGCCAATCAAGCGAATAAATAAGTATTTGCATTTTTGAAATCGCAGCTGCTGACAATAGTACTTGCTCAAAAAAGTAGTTTCCATAGAAACTACTTTTTTGAACTCCTATTTTACGGCCACTTCAGGAGGGCTGACAGACTGCATCAAAGCGCTAACAAGACCAGAGCGATTGAGCTGTTCAAAGGTCTTAGTGGTGACGATATCGTGAACGGCCTTACGGCCGACCAAGCACTCATCAAGTTCTTGCAAGTACTTGGTGGCCTTTAAATCAGTGCCCACTTGCAGAAAGGTAATGGCAATCTGATCAGATTCGGTCATTTGCTTAGTTGCTTCGATAATTGTTTCTTTGAGAGCAAGAGGTCTATCAGGCAGACCATCAGTAATCATGGCAATCAAAATCGGTCTTGAAGTGCCCCGAGAATTAATAGGATTAAGAGAGCTGAGAGCTTTACGAGCAGTAAAATACTGCCCAAGCTCTGACTTAATGGCCCTGTTCATGTCTGTATTACCACTGGGCTTATTACTCTCAAAAAATCTCGAGACACTGTCCCAATTGACATCAGGATAAACCTTGAAATTGTCACTAAAAGCGACCATCTTCAGGTGGTCACCTAAAGGCACCTTTTGCATCTTTAGCACCTTACTCAAGTTAATAGTCTGCTCTTTGCACCACTGCCAGCGGCTTTGTCCGCCGCAGTCGGCAATGGCCATTGAATGCGAAGCGTCAATAAAGACAATGACATCGTAAGCTTTCAAATTTTCTAGCTTTACTTTATCTATGGGCTCACTAACAAGCGCTGGTGGAGAAATCACAGCAATAGAGAAGGCTTCTGAGGTAATCGGCAGCAGGGCGAGGCTAGCACTCAGACAGAGTGAAGATAAAGTCAGTACCCCAACTTTGCGCCCAATTTTAGTAAACATCAAAAGTCTCCTCGAACAGTCTGGAGACCAAGACGCATTGCTTGACAGCTAGTTCCTTTTACTTTACTGGCTTTACTTGTGAGCTGTTTGGCGGGCCAGTCGCCACAATGCCAATTTGAAGTGCGCCGTAGCAAAGCGATGAAAGCCACAAGCGCGCATTTCTTTGTACGCTTCTATGAGACTCCAATCGTGGCGAAGAATTCTATACATTGCCACCATTACCCCAGTGCGATCAACCCCGTGAAAGCAATGAATGAAAATTGGATGATTGCTTTGATCGTCAATAATTTCGAGCAACTCTTGCACGTGACTATAATTGGGCAGAGTCCAATAATTAAGAGGGATGCTAACAAAGCGCATGCCCAATCTTTCGACAATCAGTCTCTCTGCGTCAACTCGTGTTTTGCGCCACCGCAGACAAACCACAGTTTTCACGGCCATGTCTCTCAAAGCCACGAAACCTTTTTCGCTGGGCTGGCCGCCGCGATATAGTCGCGGTGATACTTGATAGAAATTTTTGATTGGCATTGTTTGAGTAGCTTTAGTCATAAATAATCGATCAGGCGTCTCTAGCTCAGCTGCCGCTGAAAGCGGTTTGCACTAATCCACAATAGCAGAGAAGCAAAGACGAAGAGAAGAGCAACATCGGCCCATAGCATTTCAAAGGTAGCACCTTTGAGGATGACCCCACGGGCTACGAGGGTGTAATAGCGCAAGGGGTCAAACATAGCCAGAAACTGCATGGCCGCAGGCATAGTATCAAAAGGCACGACCGTCCCCGACAAAAGAATCATGGGAATATTAATGAAGAAAGATGCTAGTTGAGCCTGCCGTTGACTGCTGCAGACAGAGCCGAGCAACATACCAAAACCAATACCAACAAAAGCATATAGACCAGAAGCAATCATAAAGAGCAAGAAACTTCCTCTAAACGGCAAAGCAAAAATCAGACGAGCGGCCCCAATAGCCAAACAAACGTCGGCGAGCAAGAAGACCACGAGTGGAATAATTTTAGCTAAAAGAATTTCCCAGGGCTCAGCTGGAGTCATCAAAAGTTGCTCTATCGTGCCATTTTCACGCTCTTTCAAGATAGTAGCCGAGGCCACCAGAGTGGCTGTTAAAGTCAAGGCCGCCCCTAAAACCCCGGGGACAAAGTACCAGCTACTAAGCTGATCAGGATTGTACAAAATATTCATTTTCGCTTCGATGACACTATTAACATCACCCAATATCACTTTGTTGGGATTGTCTCTAGTTAGCCCCTTAGGCTCAAACCGGCTAATGGTCTGCAAGAGAAAACTACTAGCAACCCCAGCACTATAAGCATCAGCACCATCAACTAGAACCTGCACTTGGGCCGGAATACCCTTCTCTAAATCATCGACAAAGCGTGGAGGAATAACAAGCCCAACGGCTAATTTGCCTGTTTCAAGAGCACGAGCGAGACTTTCTTCATTATCAAACGGTTGTGCCTTTTCAAAGACTTTACCCGTCAACAAACTGCCAATCAATGCGCGACTAGGAGTCGAATTGGAGCGATCTACAGTGCCAAAAGACAAATTGCGTACTTGAGGATCAAGCGAGCCGCCAAGAATCAATAATTGTATGACCGGAGGAAAGACCATGAGGAAGAGCAAATATTTATTGCGCACAATTTCTCTAAATTCTTTAGCAAGAAGCGCCCAAAGCCTTGTGCTCAGCAGGTACTCAATAATATTCTTTATCATTGCCTAAGCTCCTTTTTTTCTAGTCTTTCAACTGCATCGAGCGCAGGCTAAACCAACTACCGAACAAATAGACCAGACAAAACACAATCAAAATTAACGGTATGCTCCAGACCGCAGACCAACCAGCACCGCGTACAAAAGTGTCACGACAAAGTTCTATGAAAAAGCGTGCCGGAACCAATACAGTAAAGAGCTTGAGCGGAAAAGGAATATTGTAAATTGGATAGACAAATCCAGACAGCAGCAGACAAGGAAAGAAACCAGCTGTGGAAGTAGCTTGCACCGCCACTGTTTGCGAACTAGCAAGAGTGCCAAGCATAAGACCAAAGAGCACGGCAGCAAGAACATAAAGAGGCAAGGAGACAAGCAGAGGGGTAGGATCGCTGGTGATCTTGACGCCAAATAATGTCCACCCCAAAGCAATTACCAGAACTGCCAGCACCATACCCACAGCAAAATAAACTAGCGCTTTGCCAAGCAAGAACTCAAGCGGTGTAATTGTCGAGGCATAAACTCGAATAATTGTCTCTTGCTCTTTCTCGCGCGAGGCCGCCACGGCAGCGAGTAATGCCGGATACATCCAGAGAATAATGCCAATAGCACCAGGAACAATAAAGAGCGGCTCCAGCCGACCAGGATTAAACCAGACACGCAACTGCGGTGAGACGACCCTAATATTGGCGGCGGGGGCAGCAATTTTGGCGGCCTTTAGGGCGCCCACAAAGTAGATATTGGCGGCCTTGATGCTGTTCGAAACAATCTGGGTATTGGCGATATCAGTGCCGTCAATCAACACCTCAAGATTAGATTTCTCCTTGCGAAATACATGATCAGTAAAACCAGAAGGCACTATGATTGCTACTTTTGCCAAGCCTCTATCAATGGCATCGCGGGGAGATTTAGCCAGCTTGGCATCGGCACGCACCAAAATATTGGTAGCATAAAGTCGATTGATATACTCACGACTAAAAGAGGTCTGATCGTTGTCTTGCACCACCATGGCAATATTTTTCGACTCAAGGCGAATGCCATAACCAAATAAGAGTAGTGAAAATAATGGCAGAAGGAAGGCTAGAGCTAAGCTCAGTCTATCCCGCTGAAACTCTTGCCATTCTTTAACAGCTTGCACCATGATACGATTTGGACCAATCATCTTAGGCCCCCTACATGATTATTGACGCTTTGCACTTTGGCGATAAAGGCATCCTCAAGAGAAAACTTTATTGCCCTTAATTCAACATCAGGCAAACCAGCAGTAGCAAGCAGCGCCTTAACCTTAGGCACATCAGCTTGTGCACGATCAAGTAAAACGTGCAAAGCCTTGCCGAAAACTGAAATGCGCCAAGGCTCAAGCTCTGTTGCCAAAGCACTAAAAGCTTTTTGCGATTGGCTTGCATCCTGGCAAACTAGCTCAAAGAGTTCGCCATTATGCTCAGACTTAATTTCGCTGGGAGTACCTTCTGCCACCATTTTGCTGGCTGAGACAAAACTTAAGCGATTGCAATACTCAGCTTCGTCAAGGTAGTGAGTGGTAACTAAAATAGCCGCTCCACGTTTAGCAAAATCGCGAATGGAACTCCAGATTTGTCGCCTGGCCAGGGGGTCTACCCCAGCGGTAGGTTCATCTAAGAAAATCACTTCCGGGTCATGCATAACGGCAGCACCAAAAGCAATGCGCTGTTTCCAACCAAGAGGCAAACTGCCTACCAGAGAACTGCCCATATGAGCCAGACCACAAGCAGCAAGTGCCCAGTCAACTTGCTGCTTACGCCGAGCCCTAGGCAGCTCATATATAGCCGAATAAAACTCTAAATTCTCAGCCACAGTTAGGCCGTCATACAGAGTAAATTTCTGGCTCATATAACCAATTTTGCGCCGCAACTCTCGACTGCGTAAGCTTGTGCTTTCGCCAGCCAAGCTAACTAGACCAGACGTCGGCGCCAATAAGCCGCAGAGCATTTTAATTGTGGTGGTCTTACCGGCCCCGTTAGCACCAAGCAAGCCATAAATTTCACCATATTTGATATCAAGACTGAGACCATCGACGGCAGTGAAGTCACCATACTGCTTCACCAGATCTTGGGCAGAAATAGCTGAGTCGGCATTCTGCTCTGATTTATTTATAACAGGAGATCTGACAACGGGAAATTGAGGCGGCGTCAGCTCCTTTAGGCCAAGTTCACGCAAGCGCATAACAAAGACGTTCTCCATAGTTGGAGAGCTTTCATGACAATTAAGTTGATCAACTCCAGAGGCGTTTTCAATTTGAGTCAACGCGGCCATTGCGTCTTTGGCAAGTACTTCTATGTGATCGCCAAATGGATAGACATCGACAATATTGTCCGATAGAGCTATTTTCTCGCTCAGCTCGCCAATCTTGAGACCATTATTGTCTTCTGAATTAGTACTCGGCAACGTTATTTCTAACCTTCGCAGAGCCAGAGCGCTTTGCAATTCTTGCGGCGATCCGCTCTGATGAATTTTTCCTTGATACATCAAAGCAATACGAGTACAGCGCTCGGCCTCATCAAGAAAAGGTGTGGCAATGATAGTGGTTACGCCGTCTTCAGCTAAAGCCACTAGAGTTTGCCAGAGCTCGCGCCGGGCAATAGGATCAAGACCAGTAGTCGGTTCATCTAGAAGAATTAGCTGTGGTTGTGAAACCAAAGCACAGCACAAAGCCAAGTTTTGACGCATGCCACCAGATAGCTTAGAACTAAGACGGTCGCCAAAAGGAGCTAGCCCCATACGCTTAAGGTGCTTCTGCCGCAATTTTTGAAAAACATCAGGGGCGACATTGTGCAAACCGGCTTCGTAAGCAAGGCTTTCGTCTACAGTTAGTTCAGGATAAAGAGCGCAGTTCTGCGGCACAAAGCCAACTAAAGAGCGGGCAGCACTAGCCGGTCGGTCAAAGACCAAAGCCTCACCGCCGCTCGCCTTGAGCACACCAGCTAAAATTTTCAAAGCCGTAGACTTACCAGCGCCGTCCGGTCCCACTAGACCAAAGAGATCACCCTTATTAACTTCAAGGTCAAGACCATCAAGGGCTTTGACACCACCTTTGTAGGTCTTAAACAATTGATGAACGGCAACAACAGCAGTCATTACTTGGGCCCATCTTCTTTTGCTGATGGCAAAACTTCTGCTTCGGCTGCCATTCCTGCCTTAGCGCGACTATCAGTATTAATAGTGTCGATTGCTAATTTCAAGCCGAACACTTGCCGCACGCGATCATCTTTAAAGTAAATGTTCTCAGGGGTAAAAGAGGGCGTAGGGTCAATGGCTACAATATGAGCAGGAAGCTTCACAGCAGCAGAATCAAGAGAAACTGTGGCTTTCTGTCCTATCTTGATGCGACTAATTTTCCCTTCCGGAATATAACCCTTCATAAATATAGATTTGCTATCACTAAGGGTTAAGAGCACTTGGCCAGCAGCCACTAGCTCGCCTGGCTGTACGCTGCGCATAGAAACAATGCCATCAATGGGGCTTTTAATATTGAAGTAGGAGATTTTGGAAGTAGCCTCAGCTTTATAAGCTTGAGCACGAGCTAGACCAGCTTGCGCCTGCTGCAACATAAACTGTGCTTCGATCATATCTTTGCGCAATGCTTGCGCAATCTCAGCTTTCTTCTTTTTGCCAGTAAACATTTTAGCGAAGAAGCCTTTACCCTTCGCCCTTGCCGTGGCGATTCTTTGCTGAGCCGCTGCCACTTGGGCCCGGGCAATTTTCTGGCCATTCTGCGCCACGGCAATAGCGGATCCAGAGGCCACAAGCTTGCTTTGCAAGGCCTGGTCGTCAAGGATCAAGAGCAATTGCCCTTTCGCTACCCTATCGCCTTCATTGACAGCCACGGACTGAACCCGAGTAGCAGTGGCAGCGGCAATATATGTCTCAGGAGTCTCGATTCGGCCGCTAACAAAAATACGGCGCTCTTCTGCTTGTTCTTTCAAACTGTCATATACAAGGTACGCCAAGATACCAATTAAGCAGGCCACTGCCACTCCAACTGCAAGAGTCTTATTCTTCTTTGATAGAGATTTGCTAGTGAGATTGTTGAAAACCGGAGCTTGACCGGCTACTTCACCCGAATCTGGAACTTGTTCTTGCGTAGATCTAGTCGGCTTACTATTCATTTTTAAGGTTCTCTTGCTTGCTTGGTAGAACACATCAGCGTGTCGGGACAACAGCGACGGCCTTAAGCTCAAAGAGTTCCAGTTGAGGGTGGCTAGCAGTGAAAGTTTCAAACAATAACTTTTCTGCTTCTAATTTTTTTTGGAACTTTCTCGGCAAAATCGCGACTAAGCTGTGAGCAGTCAACGCTTTCGCCCTTTCGGTAATCCTCAAACAGAATAAATAGCCATGCCAAAACAAATTTTACTGGTCTACAATCCCAGCGCTCGCTCCCAGACTCATGCAGAAGAATGGCTCGGACACTTCGTTTCTGAGCTAACAAAAGATGGCGAGTACTTAGTTACTCTCTATCCCACCACACCTGAGACCACATCACACCATCTCGTACCCTTGTTGAGGCCGCCCCTCGATCTGGTTATTGCCGCCGGTGGCGACGGCACCATTCGCGTTGCCCTGGCCGCCCTGGCAGAAGCCAAATCAGACATACCGGCTGCCTTAATGCCCCTTGGTACTGGCAATGTTCTAGCGCGCAATCTAGGCATAGTGGCAGAAAAATTCTTTGCCAATCCTTTAGAGAACGCTTTAGATGTAATAACCAACGGCGTTCCTTTGAAAATTGACATGGGCATGATGAACGGCGAGTACTTCGCTGGCATGGCTGGTGCAGGGCCGCTATCAGATGCATTTGTCTTTCCTGCCCGACAGCTCAAAACAAAATTTAAAATGCTTGCCTATGTAACAGCGATGATTAATACCATGGCGGTGCGACCAGTTGTATTCAAAGTCACCACCGGCGGTCAATCATTTTGTGTGCAAGCCTCTGGTATATTCGTCGCCAATGTAGAAGATTTGGGTTTGGGTAAAACTTCAGATCTAAGTATTTTGCAAGACGGTCTGCTTGAGCTTCACATTCTTGACCCAGCAGGCTTCCAAGACTATATGCAAATTGGCTTTCGTTTTGTGGGCGGTTACACGAACAGCAAAAAGCCCCACTATGTTCGACAAGTAAAAGAAGCCATGATTGAAGTAGTACCAAGACGCGGGCTGCGTTCAGCCTTCCAAACTATTGCCCAAAGAGTACGCAGAACTCTGACCCACAGCCAAGATGGCCAAAGGAGCGATAGAGTAACGGCTATGATTGATGGTGAAGAAGCAGGCACTACACCTATGCGTATTACAGTGATACCAAATGCAGTCACTGTCTTAGTGCCAGCTAATGTTAGCAATGCCTTAGAGCAAGAAAACGCCAACTCAGCAGTTACATAATTAGTTAAAATCGCTTTAGAATGCTTTAAAAGAACCAATCTCAGGTCAAACTATCAACCGATAGGGCGATGTCATTAGACCGGAGCCATGCCATAACAAGTAAAGGCGAGGAGGTTTTTATGTGGAAACGCTATCACAATCTAGTTTTAGGCCTAATCACCATCAGTTACTTGGCGACGACACCCATGCCAGGCCAGCCTACTCCAATGCCAGGTCAGCCTGCTCCCTTCCCTGCACCGCCTGGTTCTGACCCCCATGCACCCGGTCATGCCCCGCGTATTCCCGACCTGCCAAAAGGTGACGATAAGCCGCCCATGCCCAGAATTCCCGAGCTTAAGCCAGCTCCACTGCCAGCTCCGGAACCATTGAAAAATATCTAAAAAACTTAAACGAAAAAGGCGCAGACAAAATCTGCGCCTTTTCTTTGGCTATTCTCTCATGCGACAGAATTAGTTAACTTTGATACCAATTCTTGAGCGTTTCGAATTGATATCAGCGATGTTGCGGTCCATTGTAGTTTGAACTTTGTCTAGCTTGGTGACGATGGTTCTAGTGTTCGAATCTTTCAATTTTCCATTTCTTGTGTATTTGGTCTGCAACGAAGATACTTCATTCAACTGCGATTTGAGCCGAGCCACATGATCGTTAGAGAGCCTGCCAGCAGCGTATTCATCGTCAACTCGTCTCTGCATTCTCATATTGCGAGCAGAGAGCTCATCAACAATAACCAAATTGCCAGAACTAGTGACAAAGCGTGAACCAATTAGAGGTGTCACTGTCACACCGCGCATGTAAGGCACTACTCGATCACCCAAAGCATTTAAGCGATTGGCTAAAGACAAGGCTTCTTCGTAGTTTAGTGGTCGGCCAGATACTCGATAAGCCGACTCTTGAGCGGCAATACTAGCTAGCTCTTCACGCAAGGCCTGAGCTGTGACATCACCAAAATTATTGGCTGTGCGACCGTTGGCGATCATACGCTCAAGCTCAGCCCGGCGAGCATCAATAGAGACCACCAGGCTGTCGTATGCTGGAGCACTGGTCAGAGCAATTACTCTGCCACCGCCGTCGAAAGTAGCAACAACCCGGTTTGAAGTGTTGTCAACCACAACAAAACCCGGGGCAACAGTAGAGCCAACAAGTCCGCGCAGCGGGTCATAGACACCTTTCATCACACCAGTTACCGGGTCAACAACAACGTAGCTGCCACCAGGGCTGAGTGTCACTACAGGCACATTTATAGAATCATTTGTAACGGTAGTAGTTCTAACGGTGGTGATCTCATCAGCTCTAACTGGTAGTGACAAACTACCGGCCAGCAAAGCTGCTGCCAATGATACGTATAGACTCTTACTTACGCTTGCGCTTCTCATTCTCTTATTCCTTTTGTTTAATTAAGTGGGTGCAGTTAGACTCGGGCACCGCGACCAGTGACTATGTTGAAGATAAAAACTGCCACGGCCAGCACAAGTAATGTGTGAACAAAGTCGCCACCGATATGTGAGACTAAGCCGACTATCCAAAAAAGTATCAATAATGAAATTAGTGTATAAATCATGGTCTGACTCCAGAATGGGCTTTCAGGGCGCTAAAGACAATTGCATGCATCAACTTTGCCTTCGCAGAGACTGACGAAAAAGCAATTGGTTCCATAATGGGCGAACAAATGTAAAACTGAAGCATAGAGCCAGTCAACGGTGAAGGTTTTCACTATGATCTAGATCAGGCTTAACTGGGTCCTTCGACATGTCCGTCAATTTACTTCTGCTTATCTTTTTACGGTTTCTTGCGGCCTTTGTCTCGGCCTGGGTTGGCATAGTTATTGGCCTGCTCGCGCCTTTTCAGGTGGCCCCTACGCAACCGGAAACTCTGCTAAATCCAATCCTGCCAGCATCCTTTCTGTTTATGGGTCTGTGCTCAACTTTTCTTACCGCCTGTGTTGCCGGTCTGTCTGTGTTCATTTTCGCGCTATTCGTTATTGTGTATAAACTGCCATGGTGGCTATGCGCCTTTATTGTCGCTGCCTTTACCGGTGTTTCGTACACAGTGAAAACAGCTTGGGCTTCGTGACATGCACGAAAAACTAATTTCTTCAAAAATATTTGCCATAGTGATGCTTCTTGCATCTCTCGGTGGGTCATCTTATGCTGCCGCCGAAAAGAACCGGCCAGCCTGCCAGAATGGACGATCCCGAGCGGGGACAAGGCACTAGGTGCCCTGTCCCCGCTTTTGCGTCGGCGCCGCAGGCAGTCTGATAACATCGGGCGCTGTGCCGCTGATCAACTAGGCATTATTGCCGATTGTTCAAGCGAGACAGTTTTCAAGCCGAAGCTCTTGCGCCCTGGCGCTTCAGACGCTCAGTCTCGGCAGCATTCTCATCAGGAGTTTCTTGCTTTTGTCCCTGACGCTTGAGGCGCTCGGTTTCGGCCTGGCTTTGATCTGGGCCATCGGTGCCAGCTTGACGCCTTAGCCTGGCGCGTTCAGCATCTGTTTCATTGGCATCACCAGGAAGTCTGAGCTTCATGCCGGGCTTGATCAAGTTGATATCTTTGATTTGATCTTTATTTAGTTCAGCAATTTCCTTTGTGCGCTTGAGGATTTCCATCTGGCTAGGGTTCTTGCCTTCAGCCCGCAGAGTTTTTGCTGCTATATCTGAAAGTGTGTCGCCGCGCTTCACTTCGTAGCGGCCCTCAGAGTCTTTATCTAGGGGCCGTTTCCGCGCTTCACTATGAGCTTCCTGCCAACTCTTGTCACCGCCAGTAGCGACTTTCATAATCTTGTCGCTGCTAGTAAATAGACTACTGAATTCTAGATAACAAGGCGGTTCAACTCGTTTGGCGGCAGAAAAGAGAATTTTTGAATCTCTCATCATCTCACTCACCTGATCTCGAAGTGGAGAGAAATTAGAGCGAGCCTGAATGTTGTCTGAAAAAGTGCTTGTTTCAATATCTGCGGCTGACATACGTGAATGAAAACTTTGGGTCATAAGAAAAATCTCGCTTAGTAAGGGTGGCGGTAGGTTTCGGCATCCAAGTTCTTATCGAATCTATTGCCAGATTAGGGGGCTGGCATGTCGAATATATGGCGGCGACATTAAATCCGGGGCATCATACCTTTGCCCGAAGAAACGGGGACACACGAAACTGTCAGTGCAGGCAAGCAATGCAATAAAAAATCAAAACAATCCGACTAGGTGAAAACTAGTGCCCGGCTCGTCGTCTCACGATAACGTCAACAAAGTGTTCTTTGCGATCTTCTAACAGTTGCAGTGAGTCACCACAATCTCTGCCATCCAAGATAATTGCCAATGGTTTTTCCGACCGATCCACTTGCTTACAAGTGATGTGGAATACAGTCTCTCTATAGCGATAGTGCAACTTATATGACTGCCAGTCACTAGGCAAGCAGGGCGAGAAATAGAGTTTATCCACCTCTAGACGTATCCCTAGAAGCGATTCAGTTAACAACCGATAGAACCATCCGGCCGAGCCTGTATACCAGCTCCAACCGCCTCTGCCGATATGCGGTGCCACACCATAGACATCGGCAGATATAACATAAGGCTCAACTTTGTAGACTGCAACTTTCTCCGGTGAGTTAGCGTGATTAACCGGGTTAATCATATTCGTCAGCTCCCAAGCCAAACGATTGTCGCCTAATTTGGCGAAAGCCATGGCAGCCCAAATGGCACTATGGGTGTACTGTCCACCGTTCTCACGCACACCAGGAACGTAACCTTTGATATAGCCAGGATTAAGCTCACCTTTATCAAACGGAGGGTCAAGCAGCTGAATCAGAGCATGCTCACGCCTGACTAAGCGCTTGTTGAGCGAGCCCATGGCCTGGTTGCAGCGTCCGCTCTCACCACCACCCGATAAAACCGACCAACTTTGGGCAATTGAATCAATTTGACACTCGGCTCCACTAGCAGTGCCCAGAGGCGTGCCATCATCGAAGTAAGCACGACGATACCATTCGCCATCCCAGCCATTGGCCGCTATGTTTGCTTTCAAGACTTTCGCTTGCTCAGTACAAAGTTCAACCACAGCGGTATCACCTCGCTGTTCGGCTAGTTGCATGAAATTGTTCAAGACTTCGTATAAGAAGAACCCTAGCCAGACACTCTCACCCTTGCCTTTTTCGCCCACAAGGTTCATGCCATCATTCCAGTCGCCCGCCCCAATCAAAGGCAAACCATGAGCTCCAAAACGCAAACCATGCCTGATTGCTCGCAAACAGTGCTCGTACAAACTAGCCCTTTGTTCAGACTGAGCGGGCAAATCATAGTAAGACTCTTCATCATCATTCACAAGACGACCTGTTAAAAATGACACTTGCTCATCTAAGACACCGGTATCGCCAGTGGTTGTAACATAACGATGAGTCGCTAGTGCTAGCCAGAGATAATCGTCAGAACAGTGAGTGCGTACACCGCGGCCACTAGGCGGATGCCACCAATGCTGCACATCTCCTTCGACAAACTGCCTTGAGGCATTCTTCAGCAATTGATCTCGCAAAATCATTGGTTCACAGTGAACTAGAGCCATACAATCTTGCAATTGGTCTCTAAAGCCAAAGGCACCACCTGATTGATAATAGCCTGTGCGTCCCCAAATGCGGCAACCAATTGTTTGGTATATAAGCCAGCCATTAACAAGCATGTTCACCGAGGCATCGGCAGTCTCAATGTTAACGGCACCTAAAGTATGCTTCCAATAATGGCAAACACTCTCATAGGCATCGCGCTTCGCAGCCAAGCCACGGAAGCGATTGATAATGCCCCGAGCGTGGTTGATGTCGTTGCCGACACCAAGGCGGAAAATAATCTCGCGTTCTTCGCCGTCTTGTAATTCAAAAGGAACTTGAATCGCCGCACAAGGGTCTAAACCGGCTCCACACTTACCAGATAGCCTAATGCGCTTCATCGCCGCCGGGCTAGCCAAGCTGCCATTGCGCCCAATAAACTCGGTACGATCGCCAGTTAAGGTGCGAGTGGTATCGCTGACATCAAAGAAAGCGACACGACTAGCAAACTCAGTATTGTAAGCATTGCGTGCTAGAAGAGCACCAGTTTTAGTATCAAGTTCAGTGGCCACATGCATGCCGGTCTTGCTCTTAAGGTCACCCAAGATCCATTCTATATAGCCTGTAGCCGAAAGTTTTCTTGTTCTACCAGAGCGGTTCTTTACCTTAAGAACTGAAAACTTGATGTTCTCGTCTGCCGCTACAAAAACCAGAAGCTCAGACTCAATTCCAGATTCAGTGTGCTCGAAAGCACTATAGCCAAAGCCATGGCGACTAACATAGGGTGTAGCACCACGAGCAGGCAGGGGCGACGGTGACCAGAAATTAGCAGTCTCTTCGTCTCTTAAGTAGAAGGCCTCACCACTAGCATCTGTAATTGGATCGTTGTGCCATGGTGTCAATCTGAATTCATGCGCGTTATCGGCCCAGGTATAAACAGAACCACTCTCTGATACCACCGTGCCAAAGTGACGGTTAGCCAAAACATTACACCAGGGCGCTGGGGTGAGCTGATTGCTATCAGTACTAATGACATACTCACGGCCATCAGAAGTAAAGCCACCAAGCCCGTTAACAAGAATCAGGTCAGAGCGAAGATTGGGGCTAGCCTTAACAATCTCTGGTTTAAATATACGAGTAGCAACCAACCTAGCTGGGCGTTTCTCACGCAGACCATGGCCAGCTACTTGCTCTACCAGTGTGCCTTTGCTATCGGTAATAATGACGCGAGCAACTGTCTGGAAAAGTATGCGATCTTCGGCCGAAATCTGCTCCGCTGGCCTAACGAATATGCCACCAGTGCCTTCGCCCATGTGAGACTCAATGCCAGAGGCAATGATACCGAGAATCTCTTCTTGTAAAACTTGGCGGTAACCAGCTAGATCTTCATTCCAAATTACCAGATCGCAAACTAGACCTTTGAGGCGCCAATAAGCATGGGCCTGCACCAGTTGTCTCACTAGACCGATATTGGCTTGCTCTTTGATTTGCAAGAGCACAACGGGCACATCACCAGATACAGAGTAGCCCCACAGGCCTGACTGGCCCCGAGTGTTCTTCAACAGAACATCGGCGTCAGCACGAAGGGCGCGGTTGGCATAAACAATTGAGCTGGCCAAACGACTATAAAGTTGGGCATCGCTCTCAGTGGCATTGAGCTGTCGCAGTACTACTTGGCTATGAGTCCAAGCTAAATTGAAGACGCGCGCTGCTAGCACGCGATCGCGATGCTTATCGACTAAGGCTAGTGCCCCTTCCTTTGTTTCGTGAATACCGGTGACGATATTAATAGTGACTGTATCTTCGGCCTCGATTGTAATGCGATGACGCACCGCAACAATAGGATCAAGCACACTGCCTTCAGTACCAGAAAGGTGAGAGAGGCGCTTCATGGCCAGGGGATCGGCAACGGTATTGCCCCTACCGATAAAGCGAGCGCGATCGGTCTCGTAACTTACCTCTCCCACTTCAGCACCATGAACAGCCATTAAATGGAACATCCACGGGGTTGGTTCATCCACAGAACGGGGTCTTCGATGACACAAAATCGCTTGTCGCTCAGTATCAATTTCTGTTTGTACAAAAAGATTACTGAAGGCAGTATGCGCTAAATCGGCATTAGCGTTGGCTATCACCACTTCTGCGTAACTAGTTATGTCAATGACACGCCGATTGCGTGAGCGGTTTGTCAGCAGTATCCGTCTAACTTCAACATCATCTTCAGGCGATACAACAATTTCAGTATGAGTATCGAGATTGCCGTCACGTCTGCGAAATTCGACTTTAGACTCAGAGAATATCGCCTCAAAACTGTCTGGCACTTCAAGAGTGGGCTGATAAGTTGTAGAGAAGAAATCGCCAGTCTCGCGATCTCTTATATAGCAGAAGCTACCCCAGTTATCAGCGGTAGTGTCTTCACGCCAGCGGGTGACGGCCAAGTCTTTCCAGCGGGAATAGCCACCGCCAGCATTACTGACCATAACATGATAGCGGCCATTAGAGAGAAGCTGTACTTCAGGCGTTGGTGTATCTGGGCTGGTCAATACTCTGATAGATGACTCGGCACTGTCAAGAGTGGTGCGCAGATCAGCAATTTCAGAAGTGATTGACTGCACCGGCTTAACTTTCGGTACTCGCTCTTGTAAAAGCAAATCTGAGGCTTGAAAAGACGGATCTGCCAAAAAGCGTTTTTGCATGGGCATTCCCAGCAATCTATAAGCTATCGATAGCAAGCTCATACCTTCGTGGTGCACCATGAAGGAGCGCACAATTACATGGTTGCGCCCACGGGGCACACGAGAGGCTGTATAGTCGATAGCTTCGTAGAAACCATACTTGCCAGTGAACCCAAATTCGTGCATTTTCAAAAGGTTAGTGACAGCCTCTATTGGTGCCACCATTAGGGCCATGACAGAAGCATAGGGAGCAATCACCAAGTCTTCGACGAGGCCACGCTTGAGACCAAGACCCGGTACGCCAAAAGCCCTGTACTGATAGTTTAGATTGACATCAACATTGTTATAGCCAGACTCAGAAATGCCCCAAGGCACGCCGCGCTGTTTGCCATATTCAATTTGCCTGGCCACACATATGCGATAAGTTTGAGCAAGCAAAGTATCTTCATAGCAGGGCATTACCAATAGTGGCATTAGATACTCAAACATTGAGCCGCTCCAGGAGAACAAGACAGATCCCCCTGCAGCCCTGGTCAAGAGCCGACCAAGCGAGAACCAGCTCTCTTTAGGCAACTGCCCCTGAGCGATGGCTACAAAATTACCAAGCCTTGCTTCAGAAGCAAGTAAATCATAGAAAGATTGATCGAGCCTATGATCTTCAACGTTGTAGCCAATAGAAAGCAAATGCCGCGAGCTATCGTAGAGAAAATCGAAAGGCATCTGCGCCAGCTTTCCGATAGAAGAAGCCAAATTCTCAATGGTAATGACTAACTCTTGCGCCCGCACGCTGGCCTGACGAATGGTCAGCAAAGTAGCGTTGATGTCGTCTTTGTCTTGAGCAGTCAAATCAGCCAAAGCTTGCCAGTTGAATTGATCGGCGAGACTATCATAGTCGGCCAGCTGCCTCAAAGAAGGCACTTGCTCTAACGTCGGTTCAACAATAACAACTTTTGCAAAACCCGGTGTTTGCACCCATGGGCAGAACATAGCAACTTCGAGCAAAGCAGCGTGGCATTGCTGGTGCAAAGCATTGGCCCAAATCTCTACTTCCTCGCTTTGATCAATACCCCGCAAAGGGTCACACATCAAAATTAGATTTAACAAAATCTTGGAGGAAGCACTCTCCAGGCCAGCTAGGTGAGTGCCAAGCTCAGACAAGCTACTGACATGCGAGCGCCTCGCCCCTTCAAGCAGAGTCTCGAAGCCATTAATTTGCTCAGCAGACTGACCCAAAGCTTGTTTCAACAAGCAACAAGTATCATAGATTGCTTCAAACAAACGCACAGTAACAACTGGCTCCTCGACCAAGCCAATCAGCCCAGGACGCAGAGTAAGCAAATGACCAGCTAAGTTGCCACTATCAACCGTTGAGACATAACGAGGATAAAGGGGAGTAAGTGTGACTGTGTCATACCAGTTGTAAAAATGCCCTTTGTAGCGCTCTAAGCGATTGAGAGTCGTGAGCGTTGAATGAGTACGCTCAATTAGCTCAGAGGCATGAATATAGCCAAAATCGTAAGCCGCTAAGTTAGCTAGCAGAGCCATCCCTATATTAGTCGGAGAGGTGCGATGGGCAATGCGCTCAACCGGTTCTTCCTGATAATTATCGGGAGGCAAATAATTATCTTCGGCTCCAACCAAAGCCTTAAAGTATTGCCAGGTTTTACGGGCAATTTGACGCAAGAATAGCTCTTGCTCTGGACTGAGCTGAGAAACTGTGGGCGCGACAGACTTGCTAAAATGAGCAGCAATCAAAGGCGAAACTACCCACAGAAGCAAAATCGGTAGAGCTAGAGGCAAACTAGCCTTAGCATAAATTGCTAAATAACCAAGCAAACTAAATGACAAAAGCTCAGTAGTCCACATCGCTCTAACGAATGACGCCAGCGAATCATCAGAGCGAGTTTCGCCAGCGGTACGCCACTCAAGGAGCTTCTTGTGGCTGACGTACATGCGCCACAGTGTGCGGCCAATAGCAGTCAAACTATAGGTGGCTTCGTAGGGCAAACAAGCTAGACAAAAGAGATTTTGGGCCAAGTGCAGGCGAAACGAATCAAGCACGGCTGAGATATGTTGGTTCAACTCCAATTCTTCAGGCTTGCGGAAAAGCTCAGTGACACTAGACAAAATTGGCGGTACAAACATCAGGGCCAACATGAGCGTGAGCCAAAACCAATGGGGTACAAGCACTGTGAAGGCAAGAACAAACATCGTCAACTGAGAGGTTGAAACCAGACTGCGGCGCAAATTGTCGACAATTTTCCACTTAGACAGCAGACTCAATGGAGCTGCACCGCGACGCTGATCGGCGCTGCGAGAAAAAGGCAGGAGCCAGGGTAGAAGCTGCCAATCGCCTCTTATCCAACGGGAGCGCCGGGCCACATCAAAGCTATAACTAGAAGGATATTCTTCGTATAGCTGGGCATCGCTCAGCAGTCCGGATCTGACATAACAGCCTTCTAAAAGGTCATGGCTAAGAATTTGATTTTCGCAAAAACGATCACGTAAACAATTTTCAAAAGCAGCGATCTCGTAGATGCCTTTACCAATGAAAGATCCTTCGTGAAAAAGATCTTGATAGACATCAGATACGGTACGTGTGTAAGGGTCAATGCCAACACCAGAGCCAAAAAGACGGGCATAAGGAGAGCGGTGAGCCAAAGGCGAAAGACTAACATCTACTCGCGGCTGCAAGATGCCATAGCCCTCGACCACTCTCTGTTTTGCTTGATCGAAACGAGCACGATTGAGAGGGTGGGCAATGGCACCAACAAACTGTCTAGCTGATTCTAAAGGTAATTGCGTATCGGCATCAAGCGTGATTACATAGCGCACATTAGCGAGGTTGGTAATGTCACCTTCTACCACCGAAAACTTGTTCTTGCCACCACTAAGTAGACAATTAAGATCGCCTAGTTTGCCGCGCTTGCGTTCATGGCCCATCCAGATATTGTCACTAGCATTCCAGAGTCGCGAACGATGGAAGAGATAGAATACATCTTTGCCATCGCCATACTTCTGGTTCAACTCGTCGACACGTCTGCGCAGTAATTGCACCAGCTCATCATCATCTTTCTGAATCTCAACTGGTGAATCGGTAAAGTCAGTGAGCAAAGCGAAATAAACATTGTCGTCTTGGTTAGCCAGATACCTGACTTCTAAAGCCTCGACCATAGCTTCCACAGCACTAGTGCTAGTGAGCATAGTTGGCACTACAACTATGGTTGAATCTGCCTCAGGGATGCCCTTTGAATAATCCATTTTGGGCAAGGGGTAGGCTTTTGCAAATAGAGTCGATAGCCAATTGGCAAGACTGACGGCAAACTGACTAACCACAAACAGAAGCGCGACTGAAATCGCCAGCCAAGACCAAACAGACAAATCCATCTTGCTGTGATAGCGCCAAATAGATAGGGCGGTAACGGCAACAGTAATGGCGCTTATGGAGCCGAAATAGACTAACTGTGGATAACTCTTGGCCGCTCGCCTGATGTGATCAGCAAATGAAAGATGAACTTCGACGGTCTTCTCTAGTTGCGAAAAACCTTTATCAACCAAATAGTAGCCGACGTGATTGCGCTCTTCTTGCCCGTCCTGGCTAGCAGCAGCCACAGCCAAGCGAATTGCCTGACGAGCAACTTCACTTTCGGTCAAGTGTGTGTTTTTGGCTAGCTTTTCCACAACATGGCGGTAGTGGTCGCGGGTGGCAAAATCCATCTGCTTATAGACGCCGCCTGGATCGTCTCTTAAAATCTGCTCGACGCTACTGTGTTCTTCAACAAAATCACGCCAGTTGAAGGAAGCCAGAGCGCGCAGACTAGATATTGTATTGCTGATCGATACTTGATCTTGAGCCTGCAGTTGGCTCTCTGACTGTACCAGTTGCTCTGTTGTCAGGCCGATTTCAGAAAGCCATTGTTCAATCCACGAGAGAGGTAACGCTAGAGCTGGCCCTTGGCCGCGCAGTAAGCGTGTTAGCTCAGCAACAAATGCACTAGCGCGAGGGGGTCCTGAGCGCGCCATATCAGCGAGAGTCACCACTAAGTTTTTCGGATCGCGCTCTGCAATCTCGATCATTTGCTGCGCCCAGCTTTGAGCAAATTCACGCTCTTCGCTATCAATTGCTATGCGAGCAGCTACTCGGCGCAAATTTTCAATCAACGCCATACGCAACATGATCGGAATGGCCCAGAGTTCGCCTAGAGTTAAATGGGTGACTGTTTGATAGGCACTAACTAAACGACTGAGACTCTCGCTATCAAGGCGACCATCGCCATGCGAAATCGTCTCTAGGGCAATATCGTAAACTCGAGGAAAATTAGAATTGACGCCACCGAGCAAGCGTGGCAGCTGCTTACTGTAACCCTTAGGCAAGTGACTTTTGGCGATGCGAATTTGCTCTTCTACCAAATAGAAATTATCAAGCAACCACTCACCAGCTGGACTGACGCGATTATTTGCTTTGACTGTGGCGGTGAGAATGCGCACAGCGTGCAATAAAATTTCTTCATTCTCAGCCAAACGCGAAAGCAGGCGATCGCCACTATGACCAGCAGCTAAAACGTGTTGCTTGGCCAAGGCATAGCCATGTTGCACCATCTGCCCAGCGCTGAACAACTCAGCCCGCAATGGAGCATCTCCAATTGCTTTTTGCTCGGCTAGATCATGGGTAGGGAGACGCAACGGAACCTCAACAGCAGCCAGCTCATTGCCTGGCAAAACTTAGACCAGGAGATGCCACAAAAGTTCCAGAAAATTTTAAATTTTGTGCAAAGACTCATTAGTCTCTAACAGCACGAAACAATCTAGATGATTGACTAACGGGTTTTCAACTGCGGCTCCACTATATCACTTATTACCGTCCATATATGAGAAAACACTAGGACAAGCTAGCCCAAAGCAAATTACATTCGCACCAAATACGGTGCGTAAAAGCTTGCGAAGAATCTCTGTTTCTCTGCACTGGTAAAAGAATGTTCAATTGTAACGACAGTTGATTAAATCTCTTAGTAATTCCACCACTGCATCGTGATTTTACTCTTGGCTACCGGCCGGCTAGCCCATAAAGTAGCCTCACCTACCCCGGTGCGACAATGCCAATAATTAAGCCAGGCGACCAGTCAGCAACCAACAACACTTCATCAGAAGATGGGGTGAGCACTTTAGAACTTATAGGTGAGACTGCCAAGCATGTGCCTGACGCCAGTATCGCCTTCGCCAAAGAGCTTTATGACAAGCCAGTAGAAGCCGCCGTTCATATCGGTACAACTTTAGCCACGTCTGCAGCCATGGGTGTTGCCTTAGGCTATGTTCTGCCTGGGCGAGGCCCAGCAGCAATGGTGATTGGTGCCGCTTTCACAATGCCAGTGATAGTTCACGGCTACAACCGTGTACAAGAAGCCCACCTACAAATAGGACAGGGAGCAACTGTCGAGCAGGCCTCAAGAAAGCTCGCCCAAGAAGCTGTAGTTGGGGGCTTTGATCTCGGCCTCAACCTTGTCGGCGGCGTCGGAGGCACCGAATTGGGAGCTCGCCTAGCCCGCCACGAGTCAATAATAGGTAGTTTTGGCCAGACCACCCAGCGACTGATACTTAAAGGTGAAAACGAAACCCTCGTACACTTGGCAAAATGGAAAGGTAGCATCAAGAGCCACTTCAGCGAAAGCACTACAGCTTCAGCCAAAAACGCAGAAGTAAAACCTAAAATTGACTTGTTTCCCAAAGCCGAGCAAGCAGCCAAAACTGAGAGTGGCAGCCCGCTAGAATCAGTCTTCAAAACCAGTTCAATGGCCCGAAGAGTAGAGCAATATAGCTTTGCCCATGGCAAAATTGACCGAAATTTAGAAGGCAGCCCAGATGCTTCAGGCATGCAGATGTACTTCGGCTCACTGCACGGCCATTCGCGCTATTCAGATGGTATGGGATTACCGAAAGACCTCTACGCCAAAGCCGCAAAAGACGGACAGCATGTCACCACCATAACCGATCACAACCATGCTGCTTCTAGAGGCGGCATCGGCCCTGACGACGCCAGAGCCAAAGATCAAAGTGGCACACCAGTCAACACCGAAAATCCCATTGAATATTCACAAACTTTTGCCGATGCAACGGCTACAACAGTTAATGGCAAGCACGTTTCGCTGGTTGGCACCGAAATGGGTACAATCGGAAAAGTGGGCAGCGAACACAAACACACTCACGGCATGGTCAATGCTGAATCGGTGGAAAAAGGCCTACCGGTGGGAGAGAAATTTGACTTACCTACCGCCCGTTTAGAGTCAAATGAAGCCCATCACTTAGGCGGTGTCAATCATATTAATCTCTTTGAAGTCCCAACATTTTTTGAAGCTGTGCGCGAGCCCAAAACTGGCTTACGCAGCTTCCTCTTGAGAGCTGTAGGCAAAGAGCCTGAGGTAGTTGTAAAGCCACCCGATGTAATTAAATACAACGATGGAGACTACAAAGCCATGGTCGATCATCTAGACAAAATCAAAGATACCACTGGCAATACCCCGATAATACAACTCAATCATCCTCGTTACCTCGCCGATGAGAACCCCAACACACCGGCCTTTAAACGCGGTCGCGACTACGGACAAAAATCATTTAAAGACCAACAAGAATGGCTCGACCGCTTCGCTAACAAATACGTGCGCCAAATCGAGCTTATCAAAGGTGGTGCTTTGAATCCTAACCCGGTCGACACTGTGCCAACCGGACACTTAGATCCGACAAGCTTTGCTGGTTACCTTGATAAAAAAGTACACGCCAGCCCCACCTTTGGCCGCGACTTCCACTTTGGCGAACCGGTAGGAAACCCAGGGGCAACAGGCTTCTACGCCAAGGGCCTTGACAAACCGAGCATATTAGAAGCAATGCGCGAACGCCGCACAATAGCCACCACTAGTTCAAAGAATCTTAGCGGCTTACTGACAGCCAACGACCGCTTTGTTATGGGCAGTATTGTTGACCAAAGTGCAGTACCCACCCTATCTCTAAAAATGCGCATAGAAGGCAATATCGATCCGGCAGCCAATTATGCCGTCAAGCTTTGGGGTGATACCAAAATTGGTGACGGCAAGCTAGCAGAAGTATTACAACAAAGAGATATCAGCGGCGCCGACCTGCTCACCCAATCACAAACTGTGGCCTTCGATGCCATAACAGGAAAAGTTGGGCACAACTCAGCCTACTATGTCGAGGTTCAGAGAAAAGATCCACATACTGCAAATTTAGATAGAATGTGGACTGCACCAATTTGGTTAGAACAGCTAGCCGGTGGCCATTCACTATTCACTCGCTGGATGACCGGTAGCGGCTCTCAGTTGCTGCCTGTGCCAAACCAACAACGGTAAGTCAACTATACTTATCTCTATTCGCCTAAAATGTATACTCTTAATGCTGCTTCCAGTCACCTGCGGCTTGACTAGCATCGTCGCTGCCACCTATGCCCTCAATAGCCTTGAACATGAATATACAATACACAAACACTCCGAAGAAAGAGTTCTTGCACTCCTTGCCTTCGAAGAAAAAATCTCAACAGTGGTCAAGGTTCTAAGCGGCGACCTAAACAAAAATGCCGAAGAGCGGGCAAGGGTTTTCTACGACTTGACAGCTGGTATTAAAAAAGTACGCGACGACTTGCCACTTGCAATAAAAGAAAACCCCAGACTGGCGGAGCACGCCAAAGACATAGACGAACTGACCAACAGCTTCCTAAAGCTAATCGAGCATGGCCATAAGTTTCTCCACTCTCGCGACGACAGAACAACCATAGAACGCCTCAGAATGGGCTTCTTCTCTATTTGTCTAAGTGCTCGTTCAATATTCGGCGATACAGAAGAAGCAGAAGACTGGCTGCAAAGCAACTCTATGGCCAATCTCAAACGCCAAGAGCAACTCTTCTTACCATTTTTACTTTTAAGCAATCTCATCACCCTGGCAGCTACAGCCGGAGCCATTTTTATTTTCAACCGCCAATTGATTGTGCCACTGCACAAGTTAAAAGCTGATATCGAAAGCGGCGGTCTCGAAGAAGTACAAGAAAACGCTGAGCAAGAGAGCGATGAAATAAGGCAAGCACTGCCACCGGCACTGAGGCGATTGGCGTCAAAAGGTGATGAAATCTCACAACTAGACCAGGAGATTCATGACGCTCTTGACCAAATTTATAAGCTCAATCAATCTGAACTTGCCATTGTGCAATATTCAGGTGATGTTCTTTGTTCACTCAGCGCCAATTGCATCATTACGAGGGTAAATAAGTCATGCGAGACATTCTGGGGCTATCCCGCTGCCAGCCTTATAGGACAAAGCTTAGAAAATATCATTGCCGAATCTTCGCTTTCAGCCATTCTCAAAATGCTAAATAAAGTAAAACTAGAAGGCGGTGTCCGCTCAGTAGAATGCCAGCACATAGACGTCAGTGGAATTGATACATTCTTTTTATGGACTATTCATTGGGTCAAAGATGAAGGCGAATTTTTATGCGTCTGCCACGACATTACCCAAAAGCACCAACTCCAAAGTTTACGTGAAAATATTTGCGCCACCTTAAGTCATGACATGCGCACACCACTAATGTCTATGTCTACGAGTATTGAGCTTCTAGTAATGAAAAACGTCAGCAGTTCAGCACGGCAAGCAGCCTTACTCAAAGATAGCAGTCAGCTAGCGCAGAAGCTAATAAAGCTAGTTACCGACGTATTAGATTGGAAAAAAATCGAGTCTGGCAATCTTGGCCTAAAAGAACAAGAGATTGATTGCTTAGCCTTAACCACTGAAGCAGCAGAACGCCTTGAGAGCCTCTACCCGGCAATCAGCGTTGACTTGGTCAATGAACAAAATTCAAAAATTAGCGGAGACAACACCCTTTTAGCTCGATCGCTGCTATCAATTTTTGAGCTACTAGTATCAAGGGTAGTGCGCAGCCAACAATTGACAATGATAGTTAAACAAGAAGCCAACCAAAAAGAAACGGTTGCCTGTATTAGCGCCTTCTTGCCTGATGCCACAAACGATGGTGATTTCTCCAAGGCACCTCCTGAAAAAATTATCGATAGTGATTCAATCATGGCCATGAACCTACCCATGTCATTTTATCTGGTCGAAAATATCATCAAGAGTCATGGTGGCACTATTGCTGTAATAGCAGATCAAGGCTTTATTCAGAAAGCCACAGTACGCCTTCCTACCTCTTTCTCTATTACTAGCGAGGGGCAAACATGAAGTCCCTATCGCTTAAACAAATTGGCATTTTAGTGCTATCAATTCCACTAATTTGCCAGATTGTCTTTTCAGTCGTCCTCTACATCAATGTCACAAACGCGCAAAAGACAGTACAGACAGAAATCGCTGCCAAGGCTTATACAGTCACCATTCAAAAATTAGTAACAGCAATGCTTGAGCGGGTGCTATCTATACGCCTTGAGCGCCATAGCAACGGTGCTAATCTAGTAGCCGAGGCTAGAACAACCAAAAATAGCTTCGACAGTATTGCCAAACAGCTCTTTATCTACGAAGCACTGTCGCCTCAAGCAACCAAACGCTTGACCAATATTCTCCAAAGGTGGGCCGTCGCCGAAAAACAACTTCCTCTAGTGACTTTCGACTACAGTAATCCAAAAGAGCTAGACAGACTAGAACGGTCAATATCGTCAATTTTTAGTGAGATCAATCTAGTTGGCAAAGAGATTGCAGCTCAAGGCAACGAAGCATCAGAACAAAACCTTGCCTCTCTCAGACTGGTGCGAGAATATCTCTACATCGCCCTATTGGCTTCGTCGCTTGGCGGCATATTTTTAGCTTGGCTCGTTGGTCAACTGGCCTATAAACCAATCTCACACATCTTAGCCAATGCTGCGGCCATGGTGCGAAATAAACCTCTTAAGCCACTGCGCTCTGGGCCACCAGAATTACGGGCTATCGACAATGCTTTGCGCGAAATTGAACGCAAACTTTCTCACGCAAACGCAAGACAACACAGCCTCTACCAATTGTCACCAGCTTTTCTATTAGAATTGTCAGAAAGCGGTCACATCATAAAAGGCAACGAAATAGTATCTCAGTGGCTCGATTTCGATGAAAGAAAACAATTCTTCGACTTCTTCGAAGGAGCCCAAAGACTGAGGTTAGAGAGTCAGTTTGAACTAGCGCGAGAAAGTAAAATTCGCAGGGTTTTTCGACTCTCCAACGACCAGCTCTTATCTTTTCCCAGTCATACGCAGTGGACCATTACTTATAACGATCAGTCACATTCATATTTTTGCGTAGCCCATGATATTACAGACTCAACAAACATCGAACAATTACGTGACCAGATCAGCCGCTACTTAACCATTGAGCTCGGAGCGCCGCTGAAGACTATTGCTTCACTAATTGCCCAAATCAAACAGCTAACACTAAGCGAAGGGCGCGATAGTTGGACAAACAAACAGCTGCTAGGCATATCAAACAATGTCGAGCGACTAACCAATCTACTCAATCAGCTTGACCACTCCACCGACCCAAGCAATCTTGAGCAAGCTACGACGCATGGGGTCTGCTCTAATAAAATTGCCATAAATCACGCCACAGAAGCCGTGCGCAGTCTAGCTCAAGCAAAAGCAGTGCAAATTATTGCTAAGGTCGAATGGGCCATGGTGCGCGCCGCAGAATCTGAGCTAGAGCGAGTTTTAATCAATCTCATTTCTAACGCTATTAAGTACACCCCCGCAGGCAGTCGCATAGAGATACAGTCACAGGCAGAAAATGAGATGGTTCGCTTTACAGTAATCGATCAAGGCTCAGGCATACCAGAACAGTCGAGACAAGAGGTGTTTACCCCGTTTAAGCAACTGGCCAATGCCAAGGCCGTAGCCTCGCCATCCACAGGGCTGGGCCTGAGCGTCTGTAAAACCATTGTGGAGCGAGGTGGCGGCAAGATATGGGTAGAAAATGGCAAAAACGGTGGCGCTGCTTTTAACTTTTTGCTACTAGCTAACAGCGCTGGCGGTCAAAAATTAATCGATTGAAGTCAGTCTAATATTGGTTATAAAGTCGAATTCGCCGGGTATTATGGGTGTCTATCCAAGTCTTAGAGAAGGAAAATATGTTCGACAGATTCAAAAACGTTATGAAAGGCATGCTCAACCAGGGTGTAAGCAAACTTGAGACGCCTGCCATCTTGGCAGAACAAGCCCAGATGGAACTAGAATCTGGGCTGAAGAAAGTAAAAGAAGCAGTCACTGTGGCTGTTACTAACGAAAAGATGTTAGAGACACAGCTACAGAAGAACAAAGACGATCTTGCCCTTTGGGAAAAGCGGGCGATAATGGCTGTTGAGCAAAATAATGATGACCTTGCTCGCCAATGCATTGCCAAGAAAAAAGAGTTTAGTGAACACGTTCAGTCTCTCACCAATCAACTAACTGAGCAAAAAAATAGCACCACTGCCATGAAACAGAAACTAAGCGAAATTGAAGAAGAATATCGCGAGTTCAAAGTGAAGAAACAAGCGATGCTAGCGCGAGCTAAAGCTGCAGATGGAGTAGCCAAAGCCAACGAGTTAATTTCTGGTGGTTCGGCTGCTAGTGGTGGCTCTAGTATGGACAAGTGGGAAGAAAAAATCAGAGATAAAGAAAACCGCAATGAAGCTCTAAAAGAAATGAGTGGTGCCACCACTGAAAAACATTTCAGCGATGCTGCTAAAAGTCTTGATTTAGACGACGAATTAGCGGCCCTTAAAGCAAAAATGACAACGCCCAAACTAATAGAAGATAAAACAGATGGTAAAACAATAGTCGATGCTAACGTGCCAATGATTCGAAAAAATCAGCCAGAGACAGAGTTAGAAGTAATCGACGCTGAAGTCGTAGACGAAAACAAGCCGTAGATGAGAACCAGGTAAGTCTTAAAGGGAACTTTCTAGTTCAACTCCCGTCAGCCCTCAAGGAAACGGGAGAACCAAGATGTCAGACGAAGAAAAAGACCTAATTACTAATGCTAGTGCTTTTACTCAAGCCAAACAGCGACTAGCCTCGCATCCTGAGGCCAAGCCAGAAGTACTAGAGAATCTCTCCGACAAGAGCAACAGCGACGTAGTGACACGCGTAGCAGAGAATGCGCACGCAATGCCAAGCACGCTAGAGAAGCTCTCGACCCACCAGTCGCCAGAAGTGCGCTCTGCTGTCACCAAAAATCCCAATACTTCCAATCAAGTATTAACCACCTTAGCCCACGACGAAAACCCAGACGTGCGCTTTGAACTGGCTGGCAACGCCCATACCCCAGTAGAAATATTAGAAGTCTTGAAAGAGGATGAAAATCCTTATGTAGTAGACCGAGCCGAAAAGACTCTCAAATCAATCAAAAGCCTACTAGAGACTGCCGATGCACTATTAATGAGCGGTGATTTTATCCAAGCTGAAGAAGGCTACAAAACCCTAATTCATGCACTTGAGAGCCTCATTGGCGCAGAACACCCCGAAGTAGCAGCAGCCCGTCACAAATTAGCTGCAGCACTAGCCGGACAGAACAAGATCAAAGAATCACAAGCAGTCGAGCAGCAGGCCCAAATGACGGTGGATGCTATAAAAGCAGCCAAATCTGCCACTTGACCTATTTCTTCGCCGAATTTCCTACCTTAAGAAAGTCAATCTGACCGCTTGGCCAGCCTCTGCTCAGCACTTGCCGTGGGGGCAAACCTTTGCCCCCAGCTAAATCTTGCAAGTCTTGCAATACGACTTCGCCCACATTACTGTGACCGGAGTTGTCAGTGAGGTCTTTGGCATTATCTAAATTGCGCACCGAGAAGCTTAGCTGGTTGGCATTGCGCCAACGGGGAGCACAGCCAAATGAGCCAGTGCGGCTAATCTCAGTTGAATCTGGCAACGGTTTCTCCAATACGGTTACACGGCCGCGGCTTTCCTCACTACTTAGACTAACCACCCAAACTCCGCCCTTGGCCGAACAAATGGCAAGCTTTGTACCATCTTGATTGGGTTCAAGACTATCAAGATCAGAGGCCAAAGCCACATCCAAAATAATTTGCTCGACTGCGGCTTTACAGCCTCTACTGACAGGTCTATAGCGAAATAGTGCACGCTCTTGCGCACCCAACATCACGCCACAAGCTGGTAACTTTACTGGTGTTGAGGAGAACAATAGGCTGCCGTCTGCAAGGGCATGAATGCGCCCACCGCTGAAGACATCACCAGCGCACTGCGCCAAATCGTACCTAAGCTTGCTGACAACAGGTAGGCCCGCAGCGTCGGCCACAGGCAAATTGCAAATCGTAGAAACTGGCATAAAATTAGCATGTGCAGAATCTTTAGGCGAAATCTCTCTAAAGAAATAGATTGAGCGACTGTCTTTAGACCATTCTGGCCTAGAGGCGTTTCGCGCCACAACTTTTACTTCACCAGAAAGAGTGACTATAGATATCTTGTGCCGGCCCTTATCAGCTTGTGAAATGGCCGCCAGTTTTCCATTTGGAGAAAGGCGCAAATCATCAATTGCATCGCTGCTCTGGTACAAAACAGGACCGGCAGTAGCTTTGACTGTATTAATATCACCATTAAAATCGAATAGCTGAAGATAGTCGACACTAGTCTCGGCCTTAGCCCCAGTTTTAGTGCCCGGTTTAGTTCCCGATTTAGTTAAATGATGCTGATAGCGGCGATAAGCAAGCAGTGCGTGATGGCTATCAGGCAACCAACGAAAAGCTAGGACAGACCCAAATTGCTTTTTCAAAAGCGGCTTAGAAATGGAATCTTCATCAGCTAAGCGCAGCTGGTCAGCAAGCACAGCCATGCGCTTACCATCAGGAGACCAAGAGAGCCGCTCTTCAAAGTCGCAAGAGCAAAGCACGGTAATGGAAAATAGAGAGGCAGTTATCAGCTTAAGTAGTTTCATAGCTTCCTAACAAACAATCGATGGAAATTAGCCGGGATATCTTATATCCAATAATTCGGCTAATTCCATCGACTGCTCATTAACTATTTAGTGCTTACTCAGCTTTTGTGATTTTGCTCAAGTTACTAGCACATTTGCGACACTCATCGGCACAAGCTTTGATGTTTACGTCTGAACTGACAGTAGAGCCACCACAAGCCTTTATACATTCATTACAGGCTTCAATAGCAATGGCAGCAGATTTCTTCTGCAAAGCCGAGGCATTTGCAATAAATTCAGATGAAGACTTGCAAGCAGTGATCACATCTTTTAGAGCATTGGTCATTGACGCTTTACCGTAGTTACCTTTTTTGGTGACACAATAATTGAGTGTCTTAGCCGCAAAGTTGGCACACGAATCACAATTGTTTTTAGCAATTTCAGCGGTTGTTTGGGCCGAAGCTGCTAGCGAATAGGCGCTTAAAACAAAGGTGCAAAGCACCATAAACAGTGCATTTATCATCTTTTTCATATATTATCCAATCCTCAAAATGAGAAACAGTTGGGTCTCGACTTTATCTAACAACAACAGCACTGTTCAATTTAGCTTGCAGACTGTTTAAGTCATCAGTCATCACTGTTGCACCAGTAGTGCTAATGGCAGCACCATTTCTATAACCAGCTTCACGAGCTGATAGTGCAGTCAAATCAGATTTAAATTGCAACAACTGTTCTTTAGTGATATGACCAAAGGCATATTCATCTTCAATGCGTCTGGTTACTTGAATCTTGCGAAAAGTGAGATCGTCAGCCAGTGTTAGATGGCCATCAACAGTGACAAACTGAGGAGCAATCACACTTGAATAGGTCTTTTCCGTAATGGGAATTAAGCGACTTGAGACTGAGTTTAACCCAGAGCCCATTTGGATTGCCCGGCTATAAGTGACAACACTAGATGTACTGGCATCGTAGGGTGTTACCACAGCTAGTTCTTGACGCAACAACTCGGCCTGAGCAGCAGCTAGTCGACCTTTGGCTTGAGCCTCGGCAATCTGCGTTTCTAGATCTTTGCGGCGCGAGTCAATTGACAGAAGCAGAGTTGGATTAGCCGGTGCCACTGCCACATCAACAATATTGCCGTACTGATCGACCATAGCCACCATGGCCCGTGTGCTCTCATCAACAATTACATAACCATTAGACAGTGGCGCGCCATTAACCATGCGGGTAACTGTATTGTAAGAACCTTGGGCTACACCAGTGATTGGGTCTACCACAATGTAGCTAGAAGTAGTTGGAAGAGTATAAGTAGTCACAGCTGTCAGCGGTGACGTCGAGCTAGTCGAGCGAGTTGTCGTAGTGGTCACCTGGGTATCAGCATTGGCGGCAAGAGAGCCAGTTAATGCGAAGCCCGCGAGGAAGGCATATACGAATGTATAACGGAAGGTTTGCGTGCGACGCATAATATTTTTCTCCATCTGCTGTAATTAGACATATGTTCGACTCAACTTGATTCGACTTTATGCCTTCAGCAGGCAGAGACTAGTAGAACTTGAAGAAGTTCCACTATTTTCAATTTAGCTTGTCAACTGATTACTTAGAAACTGCCAAACCACCGACTATCTCTACATTTGCCAGTTTCAAAAGTTGATCTGGCTTGAGCACAACTTTGGTTGAGCGATTGCCACCACCCAAAACTATCTCAAGAACACCGGCCGCCACAGCGGCATCAACTCAGTCTTATTGCCCGGGTAGCCAAGCGTTAAAATCTCAAACCGGAACGATTATCATGCATCTATTTTGCTGGGAATAGTCGATAATTCTAATGGCTTTTAAAAGGATTCAAACTATGCAGCGCTGGTTGGCACTAGCCCTTTTACTTCTAACAATTCAGCCAGTCTACGCTGAAAGTTGGGACGAGCACAACAAAAACGGACTCGCCGCTCTCCATGACGGTAACTACGCCGAAGCCGAGAAAGAGTTTGCAGCCTGCCGTCGTCAAGCCGAAAAAAGTGGTGCCCGCTACGGCAATTATGCCACCACCTTAATCAACCAAGGCTTACTTTACGACAAAAAAAATAATGCCGCCGAAGCAGAAAAAGACTACAAAGAAGCGCTATCTATCTACGAAAAATCATATGGCAAAGATGCCATTCAAGTTTCTAATGCTCTCAACGGCTTAGCTGACGTCTACCGCCACCAGAAACTCTACAGAGAAGCGGCCCCGCTCTATCTAAGAGCCAAGGAGATTAGAGAGAAAATTGCACCAGACCATCCTGACTATGCCGACACTCTCAATGGTCTAGCCGATGTCTACCGCAAGACTGGCAAGAATAGTGATGCCGCAATGCTTTACACAAAAGTGTTTGATATCCGTAAGAAAGCTTTTGGTGGGAATCATCCTAAAACGGCTAAGGCACTAGAAAACCTAGCCGCCGCATATACAGCTAGCGGCAAGATCGATATGGCCGAGCCGGTCTATGAAAACCTCATCGCTACAAGAGAAAGTCTTAATGGCTTAGAAGACCCCAAAGTTGCCCAAGCTCTAGAAGACCTGGCAGCAGCTCTAACAAAAAACGGCAAGTTCAAAAAAGCCGAGAGCCGATACAAGAGGGCTCTTGCAATCAGAGAAAAAAATGCCAAAGCTGATCCGGCAGCGCTTACCAACTGCCTCAGTGGTTATAGCCAACTCTTGCGCAAGACCGGTCTCAATGATGAAGCCGCCAAGCTTGAAGCTCGGGCAAAGAAACCAGCTGGCAAGTAAGTTCAAACTTGACCCCGTAACATCTATCTATAAAGTTGCCAAAATTGACCAAAATGTCAATTTCGTTCTTATGGCGGGTATATAAGTCTTTGGCAAGAGGGAATAAGCCATGGCTGACGTCAATGAACGACCTAAAGCAAGCGAAACCGCAACTGCAGCTATAGATAGCGGCGCTTGGACTAAAGGAGCCAATAGCAAAGGCCCAGTTGGCCTCGAAAACACCTCAAAGACCCTCCCCGCCGGGTTTTCCAACGACTTTGAGATCGCAGACGCTAGCAGCCAGTCGGCTTCGACTAAAGAAGCTCCAGCTTCATCTCAAGCTACAGCAATTAGCAAATTTGACGCTGTAGCCGCGGCTAAAGACCTAAATGATGCTCTTAATCCGGCGTTCTTTAGTATGCGCCTAGGTCCCAACGGCGATCGAGTGTTCAATAAGCTTCTGAACATGACTCCAGATCAGTTTAAGGCCGTAGACAAAGAGTTCACTAAGAGTTTCGGCGAAAGTGCTAAGCCGTGGTTTTCTGGCGGCGGAGCCTGGAGCCTAGAAGACAATATTAAAGCCAATCTCTCTTCCTCCGACTCAGACCGCTTAAGCAAGCTTATTGAGAGCAAAAAACATAACGACGTTCCAGCAGAGCACAGAGTTACTGGTGAGCAATTGCTGAAGCCAGGGAGCAACCTCAAAGTTGGCGAAATCAACCCCGTAACTCTATCCGACGGTAGACGCTACGACGTCTATGTTCCGCAAAATGCAGATAACCGCGCCCCTGTAATCGTCGCTATGCATGGTGCCGCCGCTGGTGACTCAATTGGCCTTATGGCTCAAGAATCTGGTCTCACGGCAGACGCCGAGCGCACCGGCGCTATTGTTGTATTTGCCTATCCTAAGCCGCGCGAGTTTGATGCTGGTGTTGGTAACGTCACAGGAGTGGCCTGGAATGTACCAGATCGCACAAACTTGCCAAAAGCAGTAGACAAAGACACTGATGATCGCAAGTATCTAGATTCGGTCATAGATGACCTTAAAACTAAATCGCAAACCGCAGAAAAAGTCGGCCTATTTGGCTTCTCTGACGGCGGTCGCTTTGCTCAAATTTACGCAGCAGACAGACCAGACAGAGTAGCAGCAGTCGTTAGTCATAACGGCACTTGGATGAATGGTGAACAAGCACCGACAAACGGAAAACCAGTCATGATTGTTCACGGTGATGCAGATAAAACTCTTCCTTACGAAGGAGGAATGGGGTCTGTCAGTAAAAAGATGGACTGGTTACTTGGCACCAATTTAGAGCAGTCGGCCCCACACATGCAAGCTAAAATCTGGAAAGAAGCAGATCATTGCCAAGGGCCGGTAGAAGAAGTAAAGCGAGGCGATATAACAGAAAGGACGTATACTGGTTGCACGGTTGGAGAAGTCAAAGAGTACATAGTCAAAGGTGGAGAACACGCCTTAAACGACTACAAAAATGATGGTGTGCGTTTTGCTCAGTGGCTTCTGGGTAGTGCTGATAGGCGTCAAGCGTTCTCCACTGAGGGAGCAAAGTTTCTCACTCGACACATCGTCTCAGATCTAAGTATGAAACGACCGAAATAACTTAGGGTTGGAAAAATTAGCCAATGATTTCCGCAGAGCAAGGTGACATTTCGCCTAAGCAAATTGCCATCATGTTGGTGGAAGATCACCTGATTACCCGTATGGGCTTAAGGTTTGCCCTTGAGCAAGTGGATGACCTCAAAATTGTAGCGGAGGCGGCCGACGGCAATAACGCAGTCTCTACAGCTCTTCAAGTCAAACCCAGGGTAATCCTTATGGATATTGGCTTACCCGGTCTAAATGGAATAGACGCGGCCCAGCAAATTAAAGCAGAAGACGCCACAATCGGCATTATCATGCTGACCTCGCACAGTCTTGATGAAGATATTCTGGCGGCTCTCGCTGCCAACTGTGACGGCTATTGCCTCAAAGACGTGGCGGCTGACCAACTCGTTAACGCCATCAGGACAGTTCACAATGGCGGAATATGGCTAGATCCAGCCATTGCCAAGCGAGTGATCAAGGCATTTGTCCAGCAAAGACCAGTGACAATACCTGTCAACAGCAGCACTCTTACAGAGCGTGAGTTAGAAGTATTGGCTCTGGTCGTAGAAGGCTTAAGCAATCAAGAAATAGCCGATAGGTTGGTACTAAGCACTGAAACTATAAAGACACACATGCGTCACTTGATGGAAAAACTTTCTGTTTCAGATAGAACTCAAGCCGCGGTGAAAGCTCTACGCACCGGTCTAGTTTAAGCTGATTTAGCCTAAACTGATTTGGTCTAAACTTATTTGCTCTAAGTTATGCGCTAACAGGCAGCTTAACTGTAATAGTAGTGCCATCTTCTAAAGTGCTTTCACAAGTTATGCGACCATGGTGCAATTGAGCAATTCTATGGCAAAGATAAAGACCAAGGCCGGTCTTCGCGACATAAGTTTTACCCGGCACCCCTTGCCAGAACTTAGAAAGCATACTGCTCTTCACCTCTTCTGGCATAGGCTTGCCAAAATTATGCACACGAAGGCAGAGCTTAGAATCGGCTAGCTCAGCAGAAACATCAATCAATGAACCGCTATCACCATAATTGACGGCATTGTCCAGCAAATTTACAAGCATAGCTCTTAAGGCTTCTTCCTCTCCCAAAATACAACAACCCGATGGCAGTGCAGCAAACGAAGATTGAATCTGACTCTGACTCTTACTATTCTCAGAAAATTGATTGACACAATCGACCAGAAGTTCTTTAACATTGAGAAGGCATAGACTAAGATCGCGACCCGCTTCATAGTGATAAATTTCAAGCAAGCGCTGAACAAGCTGAAGCTGGCTCTTGTTAGCTGCTTTCATCACATTCAAGGCCTCAGCCTGCCCGGCATTGAGCCCACCAAGATGACCGCTAATCAAGCCATCTAGCAAATTCTCGGTACCAATAAGAGGCACATTCATATCGTGGGCCAATGTTGCGACAAAGTCTTGTATAGCAGCCATTCTCTGACTCTGCTCTTCGTAGCGACGCCGCTGAATAGCATAACGAATGCTACGCACCAGTGATTCATTGCCAACCTGTTGCTTGACCAGATAGTCATGAGCTCCAAGGCTAACTGATTGCAGCCCTAGCTGCTCGTTATCACTACCGGTCAAAATAATTATTGGGCAGCCATCTGCCGATTCTCTAACCCGACTCAAAGACTCGAGGCCGCGGCTATCAGGCAAATTAAGATCAAGCAAAACTACATCTGGCGTCACTTCTTTCAAATATCGCATTGCCTCGGCCATATCGCTAGCCCATTGCACATCAAATTGTGGCTGCTTGCGACTAGCTAGCAGTCTTTTCACATACTCACAATAAAACTTGTCGTCTTCAACCATGAAGACATTTACTTGCGCTAGACTCTCATTAACTGCCATTACTATCTATAGAGACCTGCTAGCAAAACAAACTGGCAAGCTTGTTAGTTAATACTTGAATATTCAACATCTTCATCATACATCTTTGGTCAAGCACTGCATCCCCCAAATAAATAGAAGAGAGGAGATGAGAGCGCAATGGTGATAACTACACCAACTGGGTGATGGCATAATTATTCAAGAAAGGGGAGAATCAGACTGAGGGAAAACAGCCAAGAAAAGCAGAAATCAAAGGGTATCGGCATGACAGACAATCAAACTCTAGACGAGTTTTTGCGCCAAAAGAATTTGCTGAACCAAGCAGAAGATGCAGCTCAAGCCATAAGAGAAGCAGAGCAAGCCATAGCTGAACTCAGCAGCATATACCTACTTGAACTACCTAACGAACTTGAGCAAATGGCTGTCGAAATCCGGGCGGCCTCAACCAATTACGATACCAACGCCTTAAACCAAGCTAGCTATCGAGCCCACCAGATCAAAGGCACAGCAGGCTCCCTAGGCTTTGATACTCTCAGTCAAATTACTGCTGTGCTCGAAAAACAACTGCTCAGTTTAGGTCAAGAAGAACTCAATAGTGAAAATCCTAAATGGGACGAGATATTAGCCTGTTTAACCCAAGCCAACGACTGGATTAAGCAGAAAGTCAAAGAGCTAGACTCTGTCGAACCTATTGAGAGCGCATATTACAAACCCTAACCAAAGTAGGCCCTGTACTAAAACAACAACAAAATGGAACTTATAGTGTGGCGGTCAGTCTACAGCTTCTACCTGTTAGTCTTTATATTGCCACAAAATAAAAAGGAAAACCCATGTCGCAGAAGAACCTTTGCTTAGCTCTTTTACTCTCTCTGATAACACTTGCCTCAACTCTTACACTGGGTCAACCGGCCGCAGCAGCACCGAGAACAACTACTGCAACTAAGACAACAACCAGAACTACCACAAAAAAATTACCTGTCTGGGCAGCCAAATTACGAGTGCCGTATCGCTCTTGGCTGCCTCTTAACCAACCCAAAGAAGTATTGCTTTGTGTGCATGGCTTAGGCTTTAGCAGCGCGTCATTTGCCGACTTTGGTCGAAGCATGGCTGGCCACGGTTTTGCCGTATACGCCGTTGATGTGCGTGGCTTTGGTCAATGGGCCAAGCGTAAGGGCCAAGACACTGTAGATTTCGAAGCCTGCTTGTTAGACATTGAGCAAGCACTTAAAACATTGCGCAAAGCTTACCCAGGCGTACCAATATTCATGGTAGGTGAATCTATGGGTGGCGCTATTGCTATGGCAACCACAGCTCGCCATCCAGAACTTGTAGATGGCTTAGTTTCAGCAGTGCCATCGAGCGATCGCTACTACAAAATCGGCGGCGAGATTATTGTCGGCGCTCACTATTTAGAAGATCCAGACAAAAAAATCGATCCCGAAATCATCGATAAAATCAGCACCGATAAAAAGCTAAGAAAAGAGATGACTGCTGATTCAATGAACCGCCTTAAGCTGTCACCGAAAGAACTGAAACAGTTTGAGACCTTTATGAAAAGCAATTTTGATAATGCCCATCTAATTGAGAAACTACCCGTCCTGATGCTGGCTGGTTTTAAAGATAAGCTTGTCAAACCAGAAGGCACCATCGAACTATTCAATGCTCTATCTACTCAAGACAAATTGTTGCTAATAATTGGTGGTGGCGAGCACCTATTGCTAGAAGAAGATCAATTGACTGATCAACTAGCCCAACTGCTCAACGTCTGGATTACAGACGAGGGTCGAACATACAGAAGCAAGCGTCACTAAGGCTGACTAAGACCAATACTGGCTAAAACTAGTACTGACTAAAATTAGTTAGGACGAATGCTAATACGGAAAGGCGCAGCGGGCAAATTCTCGACATTAAAGAGAGTGGCTTTGGCTGCGTCTTGCCAATCGTAGCGAACTTCAATTGGATTGAGCACCTGCGGGCTACTAACAAGAAGATTCGATTCGACGATTTTTACTTCAGCAGGGAAGGTTCGCCCTTTGGTATCAATCATTTCAAAGCCAGTGGCCTGACCCACTTTTAACCGCAAGGCCAGACCATCTTTGGCATTACTAAAATGCACCTTAATAGCAGAACCTTGACTGTCGTAGCCTTCATAGAGAGGGCCAAATGCTGTCTTCTTTGCTTCAAATAGTTTAGTGAGTATTGCCTGGCACAGGCGACTCGGCAATCCATTTAGATGATTCAAGCTTTGGTGATTAGCATAATCTGTGGTCACTATCATAGAGGTCGAACCAACAGCCAGAGCTGAAGCCTGAGCATCTCGCATATTGACCCACGAATTAGCAACACCAACACAGGCGGCCAGAGAATTTATATCAAAAGTGCTGGAAGCAATGGCACTACTAGGCAACTGTACAAAGAAAAATGGAACATCTGGCTCTTGCGCCCAGCGAGCTCGCCAATCTCGAATCATCATGGGCAATAGTTTGCGATAGCTAACAGCCTGCCCGAGATCATGGAGGCCCTGATACCAACAAATTGCTTTCAGGCCATAACCAACCAGTGGTGCCACCATGCCGTTGTAGGCAACGCAGGGCTTGGCCATACTGCTCAAAGTCGGCTTATTACCACTAGATTTAGCATCAGAACTAGCATTAGTGCTTGATGCCTCAGCGGCCTTAAGACTTGGATCTAAAAGCGGCCGAAAGACCGGCATTTGTACTAGCCGATCTTTTGAAACCCAAGAAGCAATGGGAGTTTCAGGGTAAGAACAATCGATGATGCCCACCGGCACTTTCAAATTAGTCTGGAGGTTATGGCCAAGATTGTAGGCAAGAGCTGAGCAATCAGCCAATGAGGTCTTATCACTATTGTTGGCACCACTAACTTTCCAGCCACCAGCCAAGGTGCCAGCCGGACTGCTACTAACTCGCTTGGGTACTATGAAAAAACGCAGTTTATTATTGGCGCCTAGATGCTCGCTAGGTGAAAGACTCTTAAGTGTATCTAGTAGCTCACCCTGGCCAGCGCAGAGAAAAACTTCTCCAATTTGCACATCTTTGAAAACAACAAGATTCTCACCTTGAATTTTAAGCTCCTGGGCAGCTCCTGCTCTAGTCTCTTCTAATACCACATGCCAATTGCCACTCTTATTGGCGATGCAACTGGCATGTTGATTGCCAAAAGTAACTTGCACTTTTTCGGATGGCTTAGCGGTACCCCAGATTTTAATAGGCTGATCTTGCTGTAAAACCATGTGATCCGAAAATATTCCAGGCAACTTTACTGCAGCAAAAGCTGGCTGACTCAAAAGTGCTAGCAGAACAGTTAACAGGACGCTTCTCAAAAACAATTTCTTACCGATGGCCAAGAATTAAGTATCACAAGTATTTCAAGCATTCCAAACTATCAGAAAGGTATCAGATAGGTTTATCAATAGGTGTGAAAATTGTCTCACTACCGCAGGATTGCATTAGCGGGTTGAAAAGCAGTCTGCCCACTCAAGCAATCGGCCACCGACTGAACGAAGTAACCTAGCAAGAGAAAGTAACCTAGCAAGAGAAAGTAACCTAGCAAGAGAAAGTAACCTAGCAAGAGAATATAATCTGACTAAACAATATAAATGTTCATCGCCTACTCATGACAATCTACTTATGAACAATTTCACCCTAGCCAAAAAAGGCCTAAGTAAATTCTTGGCCCCGCCAGCCTTAAGCTCGGCTCTAAATCTAGCTCTAATCTCAACCCTAACCCTAGCCCAAAGTTACCCCCTAGCAAATGCGGCCGAGAACCAGAGTTCAGCTATGTCGCCAAACGAACAAGCCTCTATTAACCAGCTGAGAACACTTAGAAAAGCAGCCAATTTCAAGCAAATTGCCGTTATCTTAAAGACAATAAAGCCTCAAAACCACAGCCTCCACTACTGTATTGCCTTGCCCGACGCGGCCTCAAGCAAAGCCCATAACGTCAAAGTAATCATAGACTTTCTCAACGCCGCAATTGCCGCCTATCCTAAAAGCGACCAGCTCTATTTGAGCCGGGCTGAGACCTGGCTTAAAGTTGATGAAAGCGAACTGGCAGAGCCCGATATTAGACGAGCAATTGAACTAAACCCACGCTCCTCAAAGGCTCATTCAGATTTGTGTGAGTTTTTGCGCAATCAGCAGAAGTACAAAGAAGCTCTAATTGAAGTGCAAAAGGCCATTGATTGTGGCGGCCCCAAAGATAAACTCTATGATCAAAAAGCTGAGATTTTCATACAGCTGTTTGAGCTAAAGCAAGCTGAACAAGCATTTAGAGAAGCCATCAAAAACTCTGATGGCACGAGGGATTGGCTGCCACGCCTGCACATGGCCAAAATGTTCGCTAGCAGTAAACGCTTTGGCGAAGCCCTAGCTGAATTCAAATCAATAGCAGGGCAAAATCCTAAGCCCGAGTATAAAATCGAAATAGCTACCTGTTTGGTCGGTTTAGAAAAGTACAAAGAAGCGCTAATTGCACTCAATGGCGAATTTCCTGAAGAGTTTAGTTTGTCCAGTCATAGACTGAAAAAGCAGTGCTTCATTGGTCTAAAAGATTCAGCCCGAGCCAAACAAGAAGATCAGATAATTGCCAAGCTCAGTGCCGATTTCTAACATCTTTGCTATAGTGAGACCATGAAAAAGCGACTTATATTTCTCGGACTGATCGGTGCAGCGGTTGCTGCCGGTATTGCTCAAAATGAAGCGGTCTCTAAAACTGAGCAACCGAAGTACGACGTTTTAGAAAGTAACGGCCCCATCGAAATTAGACAATACGACCCCACGGTTGTAGCCGAGGTAGAAATAGCTGGAGACCAGAAAGAGGCCCTTGAGGCTGGTTTTCGCGTGTTAGCTGGTTACATATTTGGCAAGAATCAGTCGAATCAAACCTACAGCACGCAAAAAATCGCCATGACAGCCCCGGTCTCGCAGCAAAAGAGCGAAAAAATCGCTATGACAGCTCCAGTTACAGCTGAGGCCCATGGCAGTATCTGGAAAATTCGCTTCACCATGCCAGCACAATACAGCCTAGCCACTCTGCCCAAACCCAAAGATGAGCGCATTCACTTGATGGAAGTAGCCGGAGAAACAGTGGCGGCCATTCGTTTTTCTGGCCTAGCCAACCAAAAAGATATGGAAAAAAAGGCTGAAGAACTAGAGACATTTTTGATAAAGAACAACAAAAAGAGCCTTGGCGAGCCAGTGCACGCTTATTACAATCCACCATGGACCTTGCCTTTCTTGCGCCGTAACGAAGTGCTAATCAAGCTTTCGACCTAATATTTGAATTGCTGTTTTAAAAAGTTTGACCTCTGCCAAAAGTTAGACAGAATTTGGCTCTAGTGTAGTTGCCAGGGGTTGCCATGAGGCCACCAGGAAGTTACTAAGTAGCTCCCTGTGTTCCTACCAATCTAGGGTTCTGAAAAACATTTGGGGGGTTCGATATGGGCAGTGATTCAGCAAACAGATTTGCTATCAGTGATTGTTTCGCTAGCAGCGGCCAATCTAAAGAAGAGCAAATCGACTTAGTTTCACAAACTTACTCTATGGCTATGCCATTTGATTCAAGCAGGGAGGCACCTAAGAGTCAATTTAGCAGTCACTTTAGCGATCAGTTCGGCCGCAGAATTCTCCCCGAGATCTATCCAAGCTTCGATCCACAAAGAGTGCTCAACAGAAACGGCAGCGAAATAACTTTCGACGAATTCAATCGAGTTACGGCCATGAAAGATGCTGCCAATCGCAACTTCGAGTTTCACTATGATGGCAACGGAGAGTTGAACCAAGTGAAAAACGAATATGGCAGTTGGCACAGACAAAGGCACAGCAATGAATGGAGATCGGACAATGGTAGCAAATGGAGAGGCGAGATCAAAGTGGATGCCCACGGCTATTCTTACACAAATTTCGACCCCGTGCGTGGTCGAGGTGATCGCACAACATATAGACCCGATGGCAGCAAAACCGTTGAATATTTAGGAGAGAATCAGCAAGTGTTTTCCCGCCGTAAAGAAGATAAAAACGGCAACACTCTAGGCGGTGACACAGTTGATGATAACGCCAAAGCAACCGTTCAGTTTAAAGTAGAAAAAGGAGAAACCAAGGCTGGCATATTGAATACTTATGGAACCGAAGCAGAGATAGTTCGCGGCAAAGACGATGTACACGCCATCATTCATAGCAAACCAGACAGCGCCGTCAGAGCGATGCAAGAAGGTCGAGTAGTTTACACCTTCAATCACAACGATAAAAATAATGGCGCGAGGTACTCACAATTTAGCTTAGGAGCCACCGACCGAGCAATGCTTGATCGCTATAGAACGATCAATCCAGAGCAAGATCTTGTAGTCATGGCCTGCTACGACAAACAAGCACGTGGCATGCGCTATCAAATATATGGCGGCCTAGACCTAGCTAGCACCAAAACCGGTGACACAATAAAAGCTGGTGAAGTCCTCGGCCGCGCTGGCGACCATGGCTATACCTATGCAGCACGCAGACAGAAACTAACAGGCAAATCTGTTGAGTTGATGATTCAAGGGCAGAAAATTTGAGTGAAAACTTGAAAGGAGATGATATAGCCCGCAAATTTTGGTTTAAACTGCCAAGAAGATAATAAACTTGAACAATTATCTCTTGGTAGTTGGGGGCACAATGGCAAAAATCTTACTGGTAGAAGACGACGCCGGGCTCTGCCGCATGATCAACGATTGGCTCACCCTTGAGCACCATCACATAGAAATCTCAGAGGACGGCAAAGACGGTCTTGAAAAAATGCGTTTCTACCAATATGACTTAGCAATCTTTGACTGGTCACTGCCGCAGATGTCTGGTATTGAAATCTTGCAAGAGATTCGCAAGCTAGGGTTATCCACACCTGTGATTATGCTAACCGGACGCAATACCATTGTAGATAAAGAACAGGGTTTGGATGCCGGTGCAGATGACTATTTGACCAAGCCTTTTCACATGAAAGAGTTGAGTGCTCGCATTCGCGCCTTACTGCGCAGACCAACCGCCATGGTGGGAGAAGTATTTAAATGCGGCGACCTTGTAGTTGACCGCGGTACCTACAAAGTTACAAAAGCTGGAAAAGAAATAAAACTTCTTCCGACCGAATATGCCCTACTCGAATTTCTGCTGCGTCACCCCAATCAAGTATTTACACAAGAAGCACTGTTAGACAGAGTCTGGTCGTCTCAGTCAGATGCCACCAGTAATGCTCTAACGACTTGCATCAAAAGACTGCGCAAGAAAATCGATAGCGAAAATCAAGAATCAATCATCAAAACGGTCTATGGTGTTGGGTATAAGCTTGAGAGCTAAGGGTAAGACAAGTATTGTGTCCAGTCGCCAAAGCGCCCCGTAGCCTTGGCGAATATGGCTATACACCTAATAACTCATAAATTCAGGACTACCCAATAGCAGTGCTGTTTTAAATTGCTCACCAGACTTGTCTATAACTGCGCTTGTGCGGGAAGAAAGCTGGCCCCCATTTACAGTGCGCAAGACCTGATCGTAAGGCTGAAGATTGCCAGCGCCACCAAGAGCAGTGGCAAAGTTTATACGCTTCAGCAGAGCATCAGAGTTAAGCCAGGCTTCTTTTGTATTCTTATATCCATCAGGAGTGAGACAGCCATAAAGCGGTTGACCTTGCAGCTTCAAGAACGAATAGATAGGCTCATAGCGCGGAGGCCGACCACCACTTGCGCGCAATGACGAAACTGCATAACGAAAAGGACTTTTATATTTATTGTTTTGATATTGTGTATCGAAGAACTCGGGGCTTTCAAACAAAGTTGTAAGAACAGCTTTGATATCGCCATTGCTTTCGCTAAAGCGCTTTGCCATTCTATCCACTAGAGCCTTAGGGGGCTTATCCGCAACAAAATATTGAGCCAGAGCAAAACTTATATGATGGGCCGTTGATGGATGACGGGCAAGAAAATCGAGAGCCTCCTCGATTTCGCCAGCACCAGAGGCTGTGATTTTATGACCGAGAACGACTTTTTCACCCTGGTCATGGCGAGCAGGATAAAACTGGCCCCAATAGCCTTTGCTCGGTAGTGAAAGGCCAGTTAAGACACGGGCTAATTCATTCACATCTTTTTGGGTATAGCCACCATCGACACCAAGTGTATGAAGCTCCATTAGCTCGCGGGCATAATTTTCGTTGAGCCCACCTTTCTTATTAGCTTGCCCACCAGCTTTATTAGGATTATTTGCTCTATTGGGATTATTGAGACTGGCAGCAGAACCAGGTGGATAGCCCATTGGACTACCAGGTGCTGCGTTTTGCCAATTGTCCAAATAGAAAAGCATAGCGGGGTGATAGCAGGTAGCTCCAAGAATATCGCGGAAACGCCCTAGGGCATTGGGCCGAATTGCTTGCTCTTCGTAGACGCCAATCAAGACATGATCAAGACCTTTGTTGATACTTATATTGAAGTGGTTGTACCAAAAATCAACCATCACTTCTTGCAGCTGTCGCTCACTATCAAGCGCTCGCACTAGCCTCGTCTTAAATACTTGATCGGACACTACTCTAATGTGTTTCTGCTTCTTCTCTAGCTCTTCTTTTGCAGCAGCCGCATCTTTTTCTGCCTCGTTCGACTGCTCTTTAGCATTACCACCAATACTCGCAGCCGACTTTCGCGCTGCATTATTTTGAGCGGCCATTAAGCGAAATTCTTTGATTAAATCGGCCGATTTTCGGTGAATCATCTCTGCCGAGGCTACTTGAGCATCAACAACTGGGTTCTCGGCAATCGAATTAGGGTTTAACTGACTAAAAATATAGGCTTTCACCCCCATAGCCTTGACCCGGTCGAAATCTCCTGGTTTGGCCCCAAAAGTCAGCCTATTTAAGACCTGAACTACTTTCTGGTCAGAGTTCATGGGCTTTGAATCTAAAGCAGAAGTCAAAGCCTGAGCAGAAGCAGGAGCTGCAGCTGGAATCCGAGCCGCTGACCGAGTAGGAGACGCAGCCGGAGAGGCAGCCAGGGCCAGGCTAGACGAACTTGACAGACTAATTGCCAATGTCATTGTAGCTAGGGTTGTCGCCAGACTTGTTCCCCAAGGTGGCCCGAGAAGTGGCCATGATTGCAATGGCACGGTAAAGAAATCTGCATACTCTCGCTTCATCTCATTTGCCTCTTCAGTCTCTTAAATTGGACGCTTCTTTGTACTACGTTCATACTGTCTAAAAAGTTCAATTGACAACCTTAATTTTGTTACTCAGCTTGAACCTTCGAGCAGTCAAGACTTATTGGCGAGTCAGGCGTGCTAATTTCAATTGCTAACTGGAAGCTGTTCCATCTAAATTGACTATGTAAAACATAAATGGAGGCCGCGTGAAGAACATCGGCATTATCACATCTGGCGGAGACTGCGGCGGCCTAAACGGCGTAATTAAAGGGGCTGCCCTGAGCGCTCTTAGTAAAGGAATGACTGCCTGGATTATTCCCAATGGATACGCTGGCCTCTACAACCTCGTCGATTTGAAGTCATTGACCGAACTGACCCGCGACAGAATCGCCGCCATCGATGTCTTCATGGCCGGCAGCGAAGCGGGTAATTCAAGAGTCAAAGTTTCAAAAATCAAAGACGACAAGAAATACGACCGCATCAAAGACGGTCTCAAGAAATTCAAACTTGATGCCCTTGTAATTGCTGGCGGAGACGATACTGGCAGCGTTGTGGTTGACCTTTCCGCCCAAGGCATTGCCTGCGTGCATGCCCCAAAGACAATGGACCTCGACCTCATGCCCTACAGCGTTGGTGGCGACTCAACAATCAACCGCATTGCTGAGCAAGTGCGCGATTTGCACACCACAGGCCGCACCCACAACCGCATTCTCGTTATGGAAGTATTTGGCCGCTATGCTGGCCACACGGCCTTCCGTGGTGGCGTAGCAGCAGACGCCGATGCCATTCTCATTCCTGAAATTCCCGTTGATTTTGACGTGCTCTATAAGCATGTCAAAGCACTATTCATCAAACGCATTGAAGAAAGCGATGTCTTTGCCGGCACAGTGATGATTGTAGTAGCAGAAGGCTTGCGCGATTCATCTGGCAATGAACTAGTTGATATGAACTCGCAGCCAGACTCGTTTGGCCACCGCAAACTAATCGGTGCTGGAACTTATGTCGTCAAACAATTGCAAGACCGCATTAAGGCTGATCCTGAAATTAAAGAGTTCATGAAGCGTACTGGACAGTTTGTAGAAGGTGTCTATGAAACTCCAGAAGTGCGAGATCTCAGACCTGGTCACTTGGTCAGATGTGGCTTTGCTACTCCAGTTGATTCTAACTTTGGTTTAGAAGTTGGCGCAGCAGCGGTTGAACTAATTTCGCTAGGCACCTTTGGCGTCACTGTGGTGTCATACCAAGACGGCAAAATCGAATACATGGATGTGGCAGACGCCATCAAACAACGCTTTGTCAGCCCAGAAGACGTGGCCCTCTATGAAAGTCTTGGCACTTCCTTTGGCCGTGTGCCAGAGAAAGCGAAAGTAGAAACCGTCAAAGTCAGTGGTCGACCCAGCCGAGTTTATTAAAGCACCGTCGACCCCAAAAGGTGTAAGAAATTCAGGCTGAATTTCTTACACCTTTTACCAAGATTAAAAACTATGAGCTACAACGGCATCATCGCCAACCTAGATATTGCCGAGATTAGAGAAGAGGCACAAGCAGGGTCAGGGGCAGCCGCTTCTGGTGCTGCTCAACCTCTAGCCGGACTACGCTTTGCCGTTAAAGACCTCTTTGCCATTGCCGGACGCACCACAGGCTTTGGCAATCCCGACTGGCTAAATACCCACCAGCCAGAAAGCGTTCATGCCGAGGTTGTCAGCCAGCTGCTCAAAGCTCAGGCCAAACTTATTGCCGTCACCTGCACTGATGAAATGGCCTTCAGCCTGGATGGCATCAATATTCACTACGGCACCCCACTCAATAGTCAGTTGCCTGACTGCATTCCTGGTGGATCGTCTAGTGGCTCTGCATCAACTGTTGCTGCCGGTCTCGTAGACTTTGCCCTGGGCACAGACACCGCTGGATCTATTCGCGTTCCCGCTAGCTACTGCGGCATCTGGGGTTTAAGACCAACCTATGGTGCCATTTCAAGCATTGGTGTCTTACCCCTGGGGCCATCTTTTGACACCGTGGGAATTCTCGCACCAAGCCGTCTGATCTTAGATAAAGTAGCGAGTGCGCTTCTAAACAAAGAAGGCACAGAAGCAACTAGAAATGCGAACAAGCAGATCAAGCAACTTCTAATCTGTGATGATTTATTGGCACAACTTGAACCAAACCTTGCACCAGATATAGTGACAGCAATAGCAAAAGCCAGCGCTAGCTTTGCAACGGTCAAACACATCAAAATAAGTGACACCCTAGAGCTCAATAGCCTGGTGTCAGTATTCAATGCCATCCGCGCCTATGAAGCATGGCAGTGCCACGGTCAGTGGCTAGGAAGCACTAGCCCTAATATGGCCCCAGCAATTAAAGAGCGTTTCTTCAATTGTAAAGACGCCACCGAAGATGAGGCCACAAAAGCACGCAGCGAACAACAAAAGCTGAGGCAAAAGTTAGCAAAATTATTGGCCGATGACAGCGCTCTATGCTTCCCCACCACTATCACTCTACCTCCACCTAAGCTAGCTTCAGCTGCCGTTCTTCAGCAAAACAGAATGGCCAATATGCCGCTCAGCGCCATGGCCTCGCTCAGTGGATTTCCCCAAATTTCAATACCAATTTCTCTAGGTAATCACCAGCCAATTGTAAAGACAGGACTGTCTCTGTTAGCCAATTCTGGAATGGATCTGGCAATTATTAATGCTGCGGCAGCTTTCCAGTAATATATTATAAGAAATATGACTGCTAGCAAAAAAAGCGCGTAGAAGTAGAGAAGACAAACACTTGTGATTAAGCCAGCAAATTTTTTTGTCAATTTCATGTGCTCGAACCAGCGCAGTCGAAAGACTAAACGGCAAGGGCAGGGCTCAGCTATTGCTGAATTCGGGCCAGCTCTCTTTTTCATCTTTATCTTTGCTGTCTTTCCAGTAATCGATATCATTGCCCTGAGCTTCAATTACACAGCTTGTGCTTCGCTTAATGACATTCAACTGCGCGAAGCGGTGAAACTACCCAAAAGTATTGCAACCAATCCGAAGGGACCAGTTCTCGGAAGCATTCCAGACCGTTGGATGGCGACAGTTCTGGGCGGGGCGTCGGGTATGGTAGAACGTCCTTCAACTAACGTCGATTATGACCCCAGTTCGGGGAATATGTATGTACAGGTGTCGACTACGGTAACTGTGCGACCCTTGCTCAATATCCCTTTCTTCTTCAAAGTACCAGGGATAGGCGCACCGGCCACATTCACAGTCTCAAGTAGTCGACTAATTGAAAATCCCATATTTGCCGCGCAATAAGCACTATGCCATCGAGAAGCAGCTACAAGAAATCAAGAAAACCCAGCGCTCAGACATTAATTGAAGCGATGATGGGTTTTATTGTCTTGATTCCCATAGCTCTCTTTGCAGTAGACGTCGTGGCATTGATGAGCACAGCCCAGACCAACGAGCAATGGGCAGAGACTGCCGCGCGGGCGGCGGGAAGTTGCAGCTGCGAAAGCATGGCACAAACCGCCGTGAAAAACTCACTAAAGCGCTTTGTCCCTTCCAGCATAATCCGCTCGGTAGAATTAGAAAAAATCACCTTTGATCAGATCAACGGCCAGGTAACTGTGGCCACCGTAATGCAAATTAATGTGCCCATACCTCTACCCTGGATGAACCAATTTGAATTCAGAGCCAGCGCTATCCAGCCGCTACTTGGTACACCGGCTGCGCAATAGCCACTGAGAGTAAAAATGTCACTAAATTTCAAGCTATTCAGCAAGCAATCTAAAAATCGAGGAAAAAGGCGCAGTAAGAAAGCGGCCTCGCTGATCTTAGTGATTGCCTGTGGCTTCGGCTTGATGGCCCTGATATACGGCCTGTTCTCCCTTGCTATGTTCTTAGGGGGCTCAAGACAGGTACGCAACGCTGCCGATGCAGGCGCTCTCAATGTCTCAAGAAAAATGATGGACATTCGCGTGCCCACCGACCCGAAATATGCTGATGTCGCTGACACCAGTGGAAAAGTAGGCATGAGCAATGTCAACCGCCTCTGGGGCAAGGCTTATTTGATTAACGCCAATCTAGAAGAAATGCAAAAAAGCGGACAGGCTGGCCCCAAGGCAACAGGCAATGGTGATGCTGCTTATCAAATTGCCCAAACAATAAACGACAATCTCTACAGCGAACTAGCTAGTAGCAAAACCCAAGATCTATTTTTCAATCAAATGGCTGGACGACGAACAGCCAACATGATTAACCCGGGCATGGGCATTGACAAAAATAGGCAAAACACCTGCCCCATCGCCATGGTTGATAGGGGCGACGAGAGCAATTTGGTAATGACACCGGGACAGATTCCCGCTGGAATCACAGTAGGCAAAGTAGACAAAGGCTCGAAGAGCTACATGCAAGGCTACGTGCCAATGACAGCGAACAATAAGAAGTTTACCTTTACTTCCTTTCACGAAGGCGAGCAGCCTCACCTGATTTCAGACTCAGTATTCGATCCTAACCGTGCCGATATAGCGCCGATCGCAGGCAGTGCCACTGTAATACCAAATGCCTTCCGCCAATCGGCCTTGGCCAGCAATGGTAGCCTTGACTCTACAGCCACGGCCAGCGCGGTAGCCAACCCTATTCGCAGCTACAGCATGACCATCCCTCAGTCTTACATCACCTTGCACGTCTTAAACACATCAAATTGGTTTGTGGACGGCAAGAAAATCAAATCAATTAGCTATGAAACCAAAGCCGACCAGACAATACACGGCTTAGTTGATTATCAAACTCCCACTAGAGTAATCAATTGCTTTGGCAAGCTCGGTGGCGAATATGCCAGCGGCCGCAATATTATGGCCATCATTAAGGCTTTGAAGGCTGACTATGAACCGGCCATGAAAAAGCTCTTGCAACGCATTCAAGGCATGGATCCAAGCTTTACCATGGCGAAACTGACCAAAATGCTAGAAAATCAAAACTACGACAAAAATGTCAGCCGCTATTATATTTTTGCCAAAGATGACAGCGCCGACCACACTGACCCGCAAATTCAGATTCAAGCTGATACCGGCAGCCTGCCCACCTGGATTGACGTTAAAAACTGGCAGGAAGATTTTGACGGCACCGCCAAAGACCTAGTAACAGAGCCAACCACAACCGATGAGTATGCCAATGCCTGGCAGAGCCCACCGGGTACACCTCAGCCAACAGCCAAAAACTCTGGTGTAATGATCTGGCAGCCAGGCTCCGGCTACACTAAAGCTGTCGGTAACCTCTTCATCGCGAGAACTACCAATCTCAATTTTTCCAGTAAGCCATGAGCAAAAAATGAAAATCAATGCCCCTCAAAATGCTAGAAAAACTGCTAACAAAGCGGCCAGCAGAAAGGCCAAGAACTTGACCTTGGGCGTAGCTTTGGCATTTTTTTTGACTTCGCTCTTGTGCCCTCCAGCCCGAGCTGAGAATGCCGCCATGACCGAGGGGGTAGAAGCCTTTAAAGATGGTGATTTTAAGCTCGCCGAATCGCGCTTAGGTTGCGCCCAAGCAGCTGAGTTTAGTAATCCTGTTTTCCACTACTACTTAGCCAATACTTACATCAAGCTCAACAAAAAAGAACTGGCCATCCAAGAATATCGCATTGCCTTTGCCCTAGCGCCAGAAAAAGAAGTCGGCAAGCTCTCAAAACAGGCCCTGATTTCACTAGGCCTAGAGTCAGAAGAGAAGAAAGCAGTCAAAGCCGACCTACCCAAGATTAAGGAACCGCCCAAAGATTTAGTATTAGAGCACGCCAAAAGCTCGTTGCAGCAACAAGCTGAAAACGCCAAAAACTCCACTCGCTCAAAAGGCGAGCGTGATGCCATGGAAGCAGCTCGGGTGCAGAGCGAGGCCATAGCAAAAGCGCAAAAAGAGCTAGAAGACAATATAGCGAAGGGCAAAGGCAGCAAAGACTCGCTCAAGCAGCTGCAGCAGCTCAAACAATATTATGATTCACAGCGCACCTCACTAGAGCGGGGCAATAGCCGGGCTCAGGAAATTCAAAAGAGTGCAGACAACTTGCAAACCCTTTTGGACGAAAAGAAGCCAATTGGAACGCGAAAGCTTAGCCCCGTAGGTACTAACCTCTATGTGCGCAACTACGCCGACGCCTATGCTACCCCTCCAGCTACAGCAAACCAGACCGAAAGCACCAAATCAAGCTCAACTCAGCATTCCAGCACAACTAGTCTGCAAACCAGCGGCAAGCTAATTCCCCCTGGCAAAAATTAGCCATTCAAACTATCAATTTAAACCAAGCCTTTAAACTAGACATTTTAGTCCACTTATTTCTTATTACAGACTATTGAGCAAGAATCTGCAAAGCAGAGGGTTTCAAACGCCTACTTGCCCACTTTCAAAGCCTAGCGCAGCAGTTTAATCTGATCTTTGTCTTAGGGCTGATTCACTGCGACCAAAGCACGGTAGAACTCTTAAAGAGGAAGAAAGGAGCGGGATGGCCGAAAGATATACCAGCGAAAGATATAAACAATGAATGCTTTCGATGACCCTATCGAAGAAACTCAAGCGAGTCTCTCCATAGCGCAAGGAGCGTTTAAGCAATGGCAAGCAGGTGAAATTGAACCTGTAGTTGCTTTGCTGCGTATCAGCCAAGCAGCCAGCCAGCTAGAAGTAGCCAGAGCAATTTGGATGGAAACAGCTAGGCAGGGTGTTTCACGTCTTTCCACCCGGAGCGAACGCGAGCTGCTCAACTTTTGCGAACTGGTCAAAGGAATAGACAACCAAAAAGACTATGGCGTCAGCCTCTTGGAACACGTACTCAGAGACGCCTTATCATCACTAGAATCAGGCCTGGCTTTGAGCAACGGCCATGAAGGCGAAGAGACTGTTAGCTCTGTTTTAGATTCGTGTACCATCGTATTGGCGATTAAGTCAGCTTTACTTGAAACTCTTTCGCTCAAAGCTACAATTGAAGCCAATGGTCAGCCAACTTCTCAAGTAGAAGAGTTAAAGAAGCGCCATGCCGTTGTGCTCAGCCTGCAAGAGCGCTTGCAAACTACCGTAAGTGAGGAAAAAGGCGACGGCTAACTGCAAGACATAATGGCGAAAAAATAGCGAGAAGCAAAAGCTAGCTCAAGAATTGGAAGCAACAACAAAGATGTCATTCAAACCCGCCATTACTAAATTTGCCGATCTCAAAAGCACTGATCAAGAATTAGTAAGCGCTGCCTGGGTAGCGGCGAAAGCAGCCCATGCACCCTACTCTAAGTTCTATGTCGGCTCGGTAATCGAAGCACAAAATGCCGAAGGAGCAGTACGCCGCTTCTCTGGCTGCAATATTGAAAATGCTAGCTATGGCGGTGCCATTTGTGCCGAGCGCACAGCTGCCGTAAAAGCGGTTTCCGAAGGATTTACTAAATTTCTACGCATCTCTATTGTTTGTGCCACCAAACCTGGCGGTTCACCCTGCGGTATATGCCGTCAATTTTTAAGAGAATTCGGAGGGCTAGAGCTAATCTTAATCTCTATTCAAAATGAAGCAAACGATGTCTGCATCTGGCGGTTAGACGACCTACTGCCTGACTCTTTTGGACCTGAAGCACTAGATTTTTGAAGCAAATAAAACAGAGGAAAATATATGGCTGTCCGCAAGAAAAGCAATCTCAATAAGTTCTTTCAATTGCGCGTCAATTTGAAAGATGCACCTTTGCCAATCTGGCGGAGACTCTTGGTCAATGGCGACATAACTCTAGATCAACTGCATGAGATTTTGCAGCTTTCAATGGGGTGGTCCGGCTATCACATTCATCACTTCCACTTTGGCAACACCATATATGGTGACTTAGTTGATGCCAAAAACAAGAAGATCAAAGATCAGTCTTCAATTAAGCTCAGCGACATATTGAGCGAAGAAGGGGACGAATTTATCTATGAGTATGATTTAGCAGACTCATGGCAGCACCAAGTAAAAGTAGAGCGGGTGGTAGAGCTAGATGGTGGGCCAGCCCTAGCCCGCTGCATCATGGGCAAACGCGCTTGTCCGCCAGAAGACGTCGGCGGTACCGAAGGCTATCGTCAATTTTTAGAAGTTGTAGAGGACCCTGAAAATCCTGAAATAGAAGAAAAACTGACTTGGGTTGGTTGCGATTTTGACGCCAACAGCTTTGATGCTCGTTTAGTCAATCTACAACTATCATTGATGGAAGCCAATCTTAGTGGTGCCATGGCTTCGATATTCTAAGGCTTGATATTAGAACTGTCTATTTGTTTGATCGCTGAGTTTACATCTAAGAGTGGCTCTGCAAGCTCCTGGCCAACTCTGTGTATGATCTTCCTCAATCAATGTCGGTTACAGGTTCACCTATATGAAAAAACGCTCGCTCTTACTCCTGTTTTTAGCGGCGGTCTCTTGCTCATGTACCTCTGCCGCAGCAGGTAATTGGATAGCCGACGCCTGTAGAAACAAGTCAGATCACTGCATTCATCCAATAAGTGCACAGCCACAGTATGATTTGGTCAACGCAGGAAAAACTAGGGGGTAGCCGTGTTTCTTGACTCGATGAAAACTCGCATTAGAGGGAAAAACTATCGTGTCCTTTACGCCGATGGAGGCGAAGAGAGCGTCTTAAAAGCCGCTGCGGTTTTAAGAGATGAAGGGCTGGCAATTCCAGTTATTATCTGCGATCCAGATGAGCTTGCGAAAATGGCCAAGAAGCTCAATTTAGATTTGAACGGGATAGAAACTCACAACCCAAAGGAAGACAAAAACTTCGAAAAGTATGTGCACGAATATTGTGAGCTGCGAAAGCACAAAGGAATGCGCGAAAAGGAAGCTGAAGAGCTGATGCGCAAGCCGCACTATTTCGGAGCCATGATGGTGCACATGGGTGCTGCTGATGGCATGGTAAGCGGACTCAGTGGAGAGACCAAGCCATTTATTCCAGCGTTCCAAATCATTGGATTGAGAGAAGGCTTTAAACGAGCATCCTCAGTTTTTGTACTTGAATGGCCTGAGAGGCTTCTTTTCTTCGCCGACTGCTCTGTCAATATCAATCCAGACGCACAAGGCTTGGCTGAAATTGCCTATGGCACAGTAGAAACTGTTAGGTGGCTCGGTGTTGAACCCCGTGTTGCATTTTTGTCTTTTTCTACCCATGGTAGCGCCAAAGATGCCTCTCTAGACAAGATCAAAGAAGCTACCGCCATTGCCAAGAAAGAAATGCCTCATGCCATCATAGATGGTGAGATACAATTCGATGCAGCCTTGCTACCAGATATTGCCCGAATCAAGACACAAGAAAGCTCATTTCGCGATCAAGGTGCAAACGTCTTCATTTTCCCTGATCTTAATTCAGGCAACATTGCCTACAAGATCTCCGAACGACTGGGTCGAGCAAGGGCGACTGGGCCAATGCTTCAGGGACTAAAGAAACCAATTAATGATGTCTCACGAGGTTGCTCCGTTGAAGATTTGGCAAACGCTGGTGTGCTCACAGCGGCTCTGGCAAAATTAGACTAGTTTACTATTCGTTGTCTGGAACAGGTGCGCCGTCAGGCAATGCTGACCAAGTTTTTTCAGATTTCATTTTACTGCCGCCCGGCTAGAGCTTTCAATACTAAATCCGTGGACTTTCCACTTACCGTTCTCATTGGTCATTGCGCAGAATATGTCGGCCTTTCCTTTCTCGCATTCGACCTGTGAAAGTGACAGATGAACCAGTTCGATGTCGTTAATCTCGGACAGTCCTTGAATTTTCAATTCTGGATATTTCATCACCTTGCCCAAGCCAATTGATGAAGCCTTGAATAAACCGGGCAAAAACAGCGGGGTTTTCTTTAGATCTGCAACCATCTTGGTACTAGCTGCCTGTTCAATGACATTTGAATCCCAGTTGTCTAGCGCGCTGTGCAGAATGGCAGTTGCTGGAGCAATCGCCATTGCTCCTTTCTCATTTGCGGCCTTGCGTGAGCTCTCAGAATCAAGATCGAATGAATCCAATTCCCATTTTGTGCCATAGCGTGAGACGGCCGCAGCGAACACCGCCGGACCTTTTTCGCATACTAGCTGAGAGACGTAGGTGGCTGTGTAAATGGGTTTCACCGTTGTCCCAATATTTACAGACGTACTTCCATTCTTAGATTTGGGAACCTCGAAAGACTTAATTGGACCTAGCAACGACTCATACAAATCAGTGGTATTTTGAACATCCTTCTCAGACATCTCCTTGCTGACAACCGCCGATAGCTTTTCTGGCTTCCAGCTGCCCTTTTGCTCGTCTAAAATGTGAGAAACAAACGCGACACCTTCAGCATCAGCTTTGTTGCCGTCTAACTGCGAGCAACCAGATACCATAAAAACAGCAGACACCACAGAAACAGTAACCATTGTAGAAAACAATCTTGCGGCAAGCATGTTCATAGTAAACTCCAAGGAAGAAGCGAGGCGAACTTATTATGACCGCTTTTTCAAATGAACATTCTATTTGGACGTCGAATATTTGCGAGTAATCAACAATCATGAGTGAGAGCAGTTCATCGCGCAAAGCTAGAGCAACTGAACTCAATGCTGATAGTGTCAGAAGTGAGCGTAAATGGTACGCCGGTAGCCACGACTTTGAGCCCTTGAGCAAAAAGTTTAAGCAGTTGGCCAGTCAGTGGCATGCTGTTAAAAACGGCCAGTGGACTGCCCATGATTTTTCAAGCGGTTCTGACGTCATTGCCTGGTGGCAGTGTGAAGCAGGGCCAGACCATGTCTGGCAGGCAGCTATTTTCTCGCGAGCGGCCGGCAAAGGTTGCCCCTTTTGCGCCAACAAAAGAGTCTCGATCACTAATTCTCTGGTTATCCTTTTTCCACAAGTGGCAAAAGAATGGCACCCTACTCTCAATGATGGCATGACTGCCGCTGAGTTCACCTGCCGATCAAAGAAAAAAATCTGGTGGCTTTGTGGCAATAATAGCGAGCATATATGGCAGGCAGAAGTTTCTAGACGAGCGGACGGTAGCGGTTGCCCCTATTGCACTAATCAGAGAGCCAGTCGGGAGAATTGCCTGGCCACTAAATTTCCCAATATCGCGGCCCAGCTGCACCCAACTAAAAATGGTACCGTCAGTGGTGAAACGTTGACATCAGCGTCTAGTAAAAAAGTTTGGTGGCTTTGCCCTGAAGGCAAGCACGAATGGCAAGCCACCGTTGCCAATCGCACCAGCAAAAAATCCGGTTGCCCGCACTGCTTATCGAGCACGCGGGCCTCCACTAGCGTCGGGTAAACTTTGCCAAAAATTAGGTGTCGTAAATGCCGGAATCCCACGGCTCGGTAAATGACTTCACATTGCCAGGCAACACTTCGACAGCCCAAAGGATGATTTTAGAACAGTCTATTTGTTTGATTGCAAGACACGAATTAAGTCATAGCGCCTTACGTCCATATCAACCGGCGTAGCACACATGCAATAGTATTGGACTTTGTCACTGGCTGTATTGCTGGCTGTATTACTTGCGAATTTCAGCACAGTGATTCCGCTCATGGCCACGGTGGCACTAGGGTCATTCTTATTGAGCAAATCGTAGGTAAACTCAAGAGCTAGAGCAGAGGGGGCATAACGGCTGTAATCTTGAGCCCGCATCACTTTGAAGTTCGGCAACAATTTTGCCGTTTGAGTTTTCGTGACCAAGTCAAGCATAATAGTTTTTAGATCACGGCCGTTACTGTCAATTTGACTTATTGTCAGAGTCGATGCCCCCACTGGCTCTATCAATGTATAGAGAGCCGATTTGTCATTCACTACTGGCTGACCAAAGCGAGCCGGTACCTTAAGCCCAGGGGCCATAGGCAGATTTGCTGGCTGCATTGCCGCTTTCGGTAACTGCACCGAGGCACTGTAAATCAGGCCCGCAAGCAATAGTAGTGCAGCGGCGTTGAGCTCAAAGAGTGAAAATCCAGATTTCTCGGCTTCTTTAGAATGTTCTTGTCCATAATTTTCTTGTGGAGCATTTTCTTCAATAGACCCTACAGCCCTGATTAGTAGATAGGCAAAGACTACAGCAGCAAATATGGCACCAGTCTCTAACATACCAGTAGAGCGCAACCAAACTTCTTGACCTGGCCAAGCCCAGCTAATGAAGAAATTTACAGCAAAAGCTAGGACACAAGCCAATAACCAACGCCATTTAGAAGAACTAGCTCCAATTACAGATCTAGTTCCAGTTTCAGGTCCAACCATTAGGGCAAATAGCAGCGCGGCTATGCCTGCTGAAAGATAAAGAGCTACAAGAAAATAGTCAAAGAAGAGACTGGTGTGAAATGGTGCCACTAGAATACGCACATGATCTGGCAAGGGCAAATCAACAGTAGTTTTAGAGAAAGAAGCAAAGCCGCTAGCAAAGGCAAGGCAGGCAAAGATCACAGCGGCTTTACTGCTAGTATTGGCACTGGTTTTCTCAATACTTTCGTTATCCTGTGTAG
>JAGOSY010000012.1 GCA_018062085.1 bacterium
AAGGCTCAGTAATTGCCACAACCAATAGCTCTGGTGTGGTTACTAACAGCAATAGCTATTCACCATTCGGACAAAGTGCTGCTGCATTGGCGAGTAACTTTGGTTTCACCGGTCAACGATTCGACCAGGAAACTGGGCTGTACTATTTCAAGGCGCGACACTACTCACCAGAAATTGGACGTTTTCTACAGCCAGATCTGGTTGGTTACAGCGACGGTCTGAACATGTTCACTTACGTCGGAAACGACCCTATCAACAAACGTGATAGCACGGGGATGTTCTCCATTGTTACTGTTGTGGATTTCCTTCCTTTCGAACAGTTCAATCGTATCTTCGACATGATAATCGGCGGAACCTTGGGAGGCAGCGGTGAGAAAAGTGGAGGTAAAGGAGAACAACCTCCACCGAATCCTGGTGATGGTGATGGATATACTGGCATTTTGGTTCCAGGCGCTGAGGATTTGCCACTATTTAACGACAGCGGTGATTCTGGCAGCGGTGGAGGCACAGCGGTAGAAGATCCACCCACTAAACCTGAGCCCGGTACAGCAGGCGGAGGCGCCGGAGAAGGAGGTGGCGGTGACGGCGGAAGGCATTTGCCTCCTGATCCGCCAGATGACGGCTCAGATGGTGAGGGATCTGACGGCGAGTTTCCGAACTGGCATGAAGATACCTCAGACTGGACGGCGGAAGATTGGGTCTGGTGGTTCGAAGCTATGGATCATGCGCTAGGTATCGGTGAGCATCCCGGTCCCCGCCCAGGAAGTGAAACACCATAACGTAGCTAACAGCCTCTTTTAGGAATTTTTTTAGTTCGGTCCATTTCTCACATTCCGCAGAGCACGCCAAGCTTAAGGCGGAGTTGCGGAAACCGACGGTGCGGGCCCTCTCCATAGTGGAGAGGGCCTGTTCTTGGTATGCCTGCTGCCACGATGTTTATGTGCGTCAAGTTTTTGCTTAATGAGCGGCGACTGAGTATTAGCATCGTGTAGCGTCATTAAGAAATGTCTTTAGGATACATAATACCCATTGTGTCTATGATACCATTGACAATGGTATCATCTGCGTAGCTTATGTAAGGTTGCGACTGTTCGAGAGCTTTTGTATTTAGAATTGTCGAGTGTGAGATGGTCTTCAAAAATTTCAGCTTGTTCGAAAGAATCGAGGTTTAGAGTGAAAAATTGCTACCTGCGCCAGATTGAGTTTGTTCATCTATGAAAATGGATAGCCCGTTTCGAGATTTCTCGAAACCTAGTGCTTATGCTATTTATGAAGGCTCCACGCTAGCAAGAGTTTTTGGTCATAAGAGTTTGGAAGTGCTGCACTTGTTCTACGGTTTAGTACAAAGTACTGATTCGTGTATTTCTTTTTTAAGTGGAAAGTATCCGTTTGACGCTTCAGTTGTGAAGCAAATTGTTGGCGCCCAGTATGGATTGTTGACACCGCATAGTGAAATTACTATACCTTTTTCGGCAGATTTTGTTAGCGTCATTAGAAGAGCCGTGGAAATCAAGGAGATTTCCAAAGAAGAATTAGTTCTTACTAGTCATCTCTTTTTAGCTGTAGTTGATGAAGGACTTAGTGATTTTCCGAATGAATGGAAAGATGTTCTTTTGAAGTGCGGAAGTAATTTCCAAGCTGAGCTTCTCAATCCAACCACAGATGGAAGGGTTTTTCCGCATACAGATGTTGTTATGTCGAATATTGAATGGCTAGATTGGGCTGTTCAGTTTGCTCAATCTGAGCCCCTGTGGCGTAGTGTATTAGCTGTGCGATTGGCACAGAAAGGACTTACTGTATCGGATATAGAAGCACGCCTTTCGCCGTAGTTTGGATTTATCGTATTTCGGCTTTCCGGACGCAAATACAAATCTACTAGAAATGGTCAACTTGATCCTGGCTTTTTATTTTGCTGACAACTGTTTGCAGTTGGTCGATACTTTCTGCTTGTGCGCATCAAATAAACAGTAGTGTAGCATCGCTTCTCTTGGTCTGATATACGCAGATTACCAGAAGGTTTTCAGAGCAAAGTTTTTACCTTTGAGTGTCACGGTAGCTGGTGGCACTCTTTTTTATCTCTTGAAGATTTTCTACTATATTATGTTTTAGGTTGCGCTAAAGCTAGCCGAAAATGAACGATTTAGGCTATGTTCGCGAATTTCACCATTAAAACATTGGTTAACCAAGCGGTTTTTGGTGGTTTGGAGTAAGGGGTGCCAGCGAGCGATTTCAGATATCTTCTCCTTGTGCTGGCAGAAAGCTGCTGATAAATTGCAGCTGCTTTCTGCCAGCATTTACAAATTTGACAAATTGGGTACGATGAAATCGTACCGCCAAGGCAACCTGTATTAGGGCGATCTAGTTGCTAGCCATGCCATGCAGCCGAGAGTGCCAAGTCGGCTCTGGCGTTTACCGCTTCTTGAGAAGCTTCCTCCCGTCAGGCCGTAACGCCCCAGTCGGGCTGACATAGCGGTAGAGAGTCTGACGGCTTATGCCCAGTTCCTGGCAGAGATCATTGACTACCGTACCGGATTTGCCCATTGCTGCCTTTGCCATGTGCACTTTCGCTGGCGTCATCGTGTGGCGGCGTCCACCGACTCTACCACGTGCTCTGGCGGCGGCTAGCCCGGCCAGCGTTCGCTCAGAGATAAGCGCCGCTTCGAATTCAGCTAGGGCAGAGAAGATCCCGAAAATCAGTTTCCCGGACGCTGTGCTGGTATCAATACTGGCACCCCGACCAGTTAGCACCTTTAGTTTGACTCCGCGTTTTGAGAGGTCTTGAATGAGATTGACTAAGTGAGTTAGGTCGCGGCCAAGGCGATCGAGCTTCCAAACAAGCAGCGTGTCGCCTTCGCGCAGCGCTTTGAGACACGCGTCTAGCCCAGGGCGGTCGTCTTTTCTGCCTGAGGCGTGGTCCTCATATATTCGTTTCTTCGTCACGCCAGCGGCCACGAGAGCGTCCTTCTGTAGGTCGACGGTTTGGGAGCCATCGGCTTTTGATACCCGCATATAGCCTATTAGCAATTTTTTTTGCCCCTCTTTTTGTGCTGTCACTTATACGGCCGTTTGCGGGACAAGTTATTTTCAAGCAAAACCAGGCGCTTTTGTGTCACTCATCCGGTCACGTTTTCAATGTTCCACAAAGCTAGGCAAGTTTTGTTAAGTGACAAGCCTAATTTAGTTCCGACTCTAGAAGTAGATCAATGGACGCATGCAGTTCAAATCTTCGATTCACCTTGAAAAACTTTGATCAGTGCGTCAGCTAATTCGTCCATGAAATAATAGTCGTGAGCGCCACAGTAGCGTTTCACTACGCCCCCGAACTGGCTTTTGAATTTAGAAAAGCGTCCGTAGGGGTGGCTTGGTGAGCAAAATTGATCAAAGCCATAGAGGTCATATTGTGCACAGCCAGCTGCTTTCGCTCGCTTAATGGCTTCCCATTGCAGAGCATAACCGCTCATTAGGTTGCGCTTGTTGTTTGTGATACCACCATATAGGTAGGTGCTGGTTTTGCCGAAAGTGATTTGTATAAGACCACCTAAAATTTCTTCTTCATGTTCGGCGATAAGCAGGTGCGCTAGTTTGTTGGAGAGTAGTGTCTTGGCCAGCTCGACGAAGAATGCGACAGGTTCAACTTCAAAATGATCACGCCTGGCTGTGATATTTAGAATAGGGTAGAAGCTATCAATCACTTCACTTGGGCTGCCACTGCGCACGGTGACGCCTTTGCGCTGAGAGAGGCGAGTATTGTAGCGCCCTTTTGTTTTCATCTGGGCCAAAATATCTTCCAGTGAGCCGGTTAAATCAAGGCATAAAGTCTCTTTTGGTAAAAGATCTATGGGCGAACGCGCGAATTCTGTTAGTAATTCTGGCAGCGATGGTTCTAGAAGAGGCTCTATTCTAAAGCCAATTAATCCTTCTTCTTTAGCTAGCCGCTCACAGCTGGAGATAATTAGACCAAGACATTTTCTTGCGAGTTCTTTGTTCTCCCAGGGTAATATTGGACCATGAGGTGCCACCAAAAATCCAGGATTGTTTTCTGCGGCATAATACAAGATACATCCAGCTACAAGTTCATCACTCAAGAAAATACCGAGGCGAATATGCTTCAGGCCTTGACCGCGCTTGAACTGAGCCCACTCTATGCTTTGCATGAAACCGCTAGCACGATTTGCTGCTAACAAGTTGTTCCATTGCCTAGAGGTAGGCGTGTCTAGTTCTAGGCCTTCAAGAAAGCGAATTTCAAGAGCACAAGAATGGCTATTCATTGTAGTCTTCCAATTAGCTCTGGAAATTGGCTATCAGCTTGTTGATAGCTTCTGTCTCAGCTGGCATTGCGTTAATTTCAGCTTGCACTGAATCAATTCGCTTTTGCGCCTTGTTAATTTGATTACCAAGGCGTCTGATGGCTTCAGCTCTAGGTATTTGCTTCGTGCCAAATTGAACCATATCTTGCCCTTGACCTTGGTTTTGAGGCTGATCTTGACTCTGATTTTGGGCTTGAGTCTGTAGATTGTTCAATCTGTTGGTCATTTTGTCTATATGACCTTGGGTCTCCTGCATTTCTTGATTGAGGCTATCTAAGTGCGAGCTGCTGTCTTTGGCTAGACTGGCCAGGTAAGCTGCGATGATTGGGGTCAGTTGCTTAGGATATGGTTCTTTTAGTTTGGTCACACCTTGATCGCTGTACCAGTGATGGCCGTCGGTGTAGACAATTTCACCATCAGCTTTTTTTAGGATGACATACTTGCCACTGGCATCAGCCCAGGCGCTGCTGAATAGTTCAAAGGCGCCAGCAACTGGTGGAGCTACTTGTTCTGGTGGGCGCTCTTGTGGGTCAGGAAAGTTCTGTTCTGCTTTCTCCAGTAACATGGCTGTGTTCTGCATGTTTTGCACTTCCGAGGCATCTCGTTGACCGTTGAAGCCATTGCCTTGATTGGCGCTGGTATCATCAGAGTTACTGCCACCAGAGCTGCTGCCGTCAGAATTGTTACTGCCTTGTGAGGCTCGCCTTAGGCCATTGGCTTGCTGTCTTAACTCAGAAGAGATATGCCAGACCAAAGTAGGATTGTTAAATAGCGAAATTATTGCTTTTCCGCTCTGTTGATCAATTAGATCAGAACTATCTGCTGTTACTCGCAAATAGGCAGTGTCAGTGATTGGCATAACGGTAACGCCAGTTTGTAGAACATCTACGTCTGGGCCTAGTCTGTATGCCGATTGCAGCAAGTTACTGCTGACCGATGTGGTGGCATTGTCGCTATTGCTATTGGCCGAAGACGAATAATTGGTTGGCGTGGTCGTATCGTAATTTTGAATATTTTGATTTGAATTGTTGTAGCTATTGTTGTTGTTGTAATTATATTGCCTTGACGGATATTGATTGCCCTGGCTGTCGACAGTTTGGTTGTTGCTGCCGAAGTTTAGATTGATAAACCCAGGACCAGTGGCGTAGTTGAGCGGGTTGTACCAGCCCCATCCACCGCCCCAGCCACCCCAGCCTCCGCCCCAACCGCCACCCCAGCCGTGATATCCCCAATGGTTCCAGTGGTCCGCTCTGGCCCATCCGCCCCAATGGCCACGATCTCTGCCCCAGCCGCCATTCCATCCTCTGTTGCCACGGTCGAATCCGCGCCCCCCGCGGTCTCCCCTGTCTCCACCTCGTCCACCATCGCCTCTGGCGCCGTCTCCACGACCTCCTCTATCGCCTCCTCGACCGCCATCTCCACGGCCGCCACCGCCTTCGTGACCTCCTCCATGTCCGCCGCCTTTGCCGTAGGCTGAGTCGGGGAAGATGAAATTGGCGAGAATGACAACTACTGCCAGGGTTGTTATGACTCGTTTGCCCAGATTGAGAAGTGATTCCCAATCGCCGCTCCAGTCTACGAGTTTTTCTTTAAGTAAGTTTAGTTCATTGACTATGCGCAATGGCAGTTCTGATGCACGTTTGAGTAGTGTGTCTACCAGAATCTTTAAGTCGAGTGCCTCAAGGAAAGTACCAGGGTCCACGACAAAGCGTGATAACAGAAGTTTGGTTCTTTGCGGCTGTAAGCCAGGCATCAAGCTGATTACATCGTCAAATAATTCTTGCTCATTGGCATTTCTCTCGACCGGGGCAATTATTTTCGGCATGTTCTCATAATTTGCCGTTAGTGCATTCCACTTAGTGTCCGATTCTGCCAGTGGGTCAGAGGTGGCAAGAGGTTTATCTGTTTCTAAATAGGTGAGAAAAATTGAGGAGCCATGCTCTTCTGGCTGTGATACCGCCTGTAGTTTTTCGAAGTCGGTCGGGAATAGAAATAGGTTTTCAAAGTCTGCTAGTTCTTGGGCTTGTACGCCATGCTCGTTGGCAGTTCCAAGGAAAAATCCCCAGTCGCTGCCATAACCTAACTCACTGAAGGAAGGGATGCTAACCCTGTAGGGGCGGCTGTTGAGGCCAGCGGCACGCATGCTATTGAAGATACTCCAATAGGCATTGGGCGTGTTTGATGGCGATACAGCATTAGTGGCAAGAACGGCGCCCGACGCCATTATCGAGGCAAGCGAACGGTACCACTCCACACTGTGAAACTTGGCCCCAGCTGCATCTTTGGCCACAGTCAGGTCGACAACAATGAGGTCGTATTGCTGGCCTGATTTTTGGCATTCTTCTACAAATTGCCAGGCGTCAGTGACATGTACCGTGGTGCGATGGTCGGTTAAGCTGTTGCCGTTGAGTTGTGCAAATTCGCTTTTTGCTAAATCGAGAACTTCTGGGTCGTAGTCGACTAAATCTATATCTATCTGACCGCTATTTGTCGATGTCAGCAGTTCCCGGGCTGTCAACCCGTCGCCGCCGCCTATAATTAGTGCTCTTAGAGCCTTCGAGGCTATCGATTCGCTGCCTGCCTGCAGGCGCTTCTCTGCCACCTTGAGGGCAGGGAGGGCTAAACCTTCGTGATAAATCTTTTCGTCACGTTGATCAAATTGCAGGTCACCGTCTATGAAAAGGGCGACAGTGCCATCTGGACGGCGGCTTACGAAGGTTGACATGCTTTTAATCTCTCATTGCTGAAGGCTTCGCTAATTTAGCCCAATGACGTTACGGCTACATTAAAGAAGAGCTTTTAATACGGCTTCTTCTGACATGGTCTATACTCTCTTGACGACTTTGGCTATGGCTGACTGTGTGCGTTTTTCTTCTTTTGGTGACCAATGAGTTCTTTGCGTTCTTTCCAAATTATTTTGCTAGGTGGCTTTTTGCTTGTCTCCGTGCTGCCAGTCTTGGCGCTAGAGGCTGACAGTAGTCAACCTGCCGTTGTCGAACCAGTTGCGCCTGTAGCCCTTATCATCAAGAAGAGTTTGGTCAATGGTAAGGCCGGCAAAATTGCAGAGAAAAAAGACGAAAAGACAAAGGCATCCACAGAAAAAACAGCAAAAGTAAAAGTAGCAAAAGAAAAAGTCCCGTTTTACTTTAACCCCTTCAAGCGCATTGCCCACGACAGTAAAGTGATTTTGACTCCTCTGATAGAGAATGTCGGGGGGCCACTTAAGGGCACCGAAGATAATTTGAAGGCTTTGCAGAGTCCTCTGCGCAATCTGGAAGAACCTTTGACTGGTATCCAAACTTCTGTTGGTGAGTTGAAATCACCACTAGAAGATTTGCAGAAGCCAATGGTGGAAATCAAGCAACCTATCGTCGAATTGCGCAAGCCGATTGGTGCTTTAAAACAACCGATTGCCGATTTGCGTAAGCCGTTAACTGACCTGTCAAAGCCAATTCATGAGTTGAATGTGCCAATTGATCACTTGCAGCGCAGTATGAATTCATTGCCTAAGCCAATTGAGAGTTTAGTGCAGCCTCTAGACCAACTGAGAAAGCCTCTTGATGGTATTGCTGCCCCGTTGAACAATCTTGAGCCCAGCGTGCGCAATTTGGCACCACCGGTCAATCAATTGTCAGGTTCTGTTGATGTCTTGCAAGCGCAAGTGGCTTCGCTTGCTGGTGAGATGAAAGAATTGCGTCAGTCACTGCTTAACATCTGTGTCTATATTAGTTTAGCGATCGTACTGGGCTGTGGCATGATTTCTGGCACTTTGATTTGGCTCATTACTCACTTCGCCAGAAGCTATGATTTGACTCCTACCCAGGCCGGTCGTTATGTAGCCAATGCAGACGAAGTAATACGAAAGTAGCTTTTACACACACACACTCTCTCTCTTTCTTTCTCTCTTTCTTTCTTTCTTTCTTTCTTTCACTCTCGCTCTCTATTGGTCGCTCTCAAACGCTATCGGCTACCCGCACTATATGGGAAGGTTTGTGGTTGTGTTTGGCGCTAGCTTTGTCGTTATGAATTTGCTTAGAGATCGCTTTTGACTTGGGCTGCGCTGCAGTTAGTTTGGTGGATTTTTTCGCCGATGCAATCACAGGCTTAGCATTTGTAGCAGTATCGGCTTGTCTGGTTCTGTCTTCTAGAGGCAAGGTTTCACCAAAGTAGATATGTCTAACGTCGCCACGAAAGCCTGAGACAGCTTTGAGCAGATCGTGATTGCTGTGCAACACTCCGTGTACGGCTACTAGGCCAGCAATAAAGAGAATAGCCACAAGACCAAGAGCGTTATGGACAATGTCATTATCTTTGTCTAGTAGCCACCAGTCACCAGCTTTAGGCATCTTGCCAGTGAGTTGATCGCAGACATCATTACCAATCGTCAAAATCAAACCAAAGAAGATAATAACTAAGGTAAGCACAAGACAGCTGTCTGGCCAATTGCAACATATCGCAAGGAGGCCAAAAAGTAGGGCACCGCTAGTAAGCAAAGTGCCTAAACAAAAGTATTGACGATGTCTTCCTCTAGCTAATCTGTCGCCAATGATGGCACCGATTCCGCCGACGATAATAAACAGGATAGTTAGGTAAAGTTGTGACATAACGCCGCTCCGTGTACTAACGCTATGATTATATCTTTCCCCTTGACAACGCCTTGGGAATTAAACTGGTATTTAGAATTGCCTGTTTTTAGCGACTCTGCAATCGGTTAAAGTACGCCTATGCCTAGAGGAATGGAAGCGAAAGGAAGTTTTGAGAATGAATATTGGTTGGGGTAAGTTTGGCCAGAGCAAGTTAGACCAAACGATATTGGCATTTTCACTCTTTGTTTTGATTGCTATTGGGGTGCCTTCAGCGTCTGCCTTTATGACATTTCCCGCCGGCAACAATATTCATAGAGCTATTTTAGAGGAAGGTTTGAAGCCGTTTAAGCTAAGCAAGGCAAGTCTTGGATTTATGGCAAAAGGAATGGATAGTCAGGATAATCCATTCTCAAACAAGTGGAAAATTCCTGAGCATCATGCTTGTGATAACAAAATAAAAGGTGCCTTTCTCTATATAGATGCACGAACCAGTAAGGCTGTTGAGCTGGCTGGTCGGGCAGATAGTGATTCTGATGCTTGCCGTCAGGCTCTTTATGCTTTAGGCGAGGCTATGCACACTATTCATGATTTTTACTCTCATGCTAATTATGTAGAGTGGCTACTTTCGCAAGACAAGTCAATGGAGCCCATTGATCGTAGTGGTTCTGACATTCCTGAATCAATTCGCACTTGTTACTATTTCTATGAGAGCAGCCTCAAGCAAGAGCCATTTTTAAGTCATAAAGAAAATGTTCGCAGGCTGCTGGCTCAGCACCCAGAGCTTACTTTTCGCAGCGAAGCTGAATATGTTGCTCGTAAACAATCGGAAGATCGACAATCGGCTCTAGACTATGCTCTCAAGCCTGGTTCGTTGCTGCATATGGAGCTCAATAAGGATAGCGTCAAGCAGCTTGAGGGGCAGGTGATGGTCGGTCGTGACGGTAAGACGCTTTTTGATCTTGCTCGTGAGATTGCAGTGAAGGACACGACAAAACAGTGGCAGATTTTTGAGGAGAAAATTAAAGCAAAATATGGTGAAAGGGCTTCAGCTATAATTGCGGCCTTGGAGAATGCCTCTTGAAAAAAACGTTGAATCTGCTTTTCGTAAGCGCGTGTTTAATGGTTTCTCCCGCAGCGACCGCTGTCGCCCCGGGGCCAAAGCCAGAGCCTGAGCAATTTAGTAATAGTCAATCTGCTGTTTCTGGCTCTGCTTCAGCTCTTGGTTCGGTGGCTAGCTCGGTCACTAGTCAGGTGGCTGCTCCGGTAGCTGATAAGTGGGCCTTGATTGTCGGTATAAGTAAGTTCAAAGATGAGAAAGTCAACCTCAAGTTCGCTGCCAAAGATGCCACTGATTTTGCAAATTTCTTGATCAAACATGAGAATTTTGCAGCAGATCACGTACTACTTTTAACTGACGATAAAGCTACTCGCAAGAATATTCTTGAGTCTTTGGGCAGCAAATGGCTGCCGCGGCTGGCTATGCCGTCTGATCTTGTCGTGCTTTATTTTTCAACCCATGGCAGCCCTTCTGATATTGATGAAGGCGGTGTCAATTATTTGATTGCCCATGATACTGAAGTCGACAATTTATATGCTACTGGTATTCCAATGCAAGATCTGGTTCGTATGATCAAGGGCCGTGTGCATTCAGATCGAATTGTTATTTTCTTAGATGCTTGTCATAGTGGCGCCACTACTGCTGATGGCAAAGGTATCGTACGGGTGAGTAATATTGATGCTGATGAAGTCGTTCAAGGCACTGGGCAATTGGTAATTTCTTCTAGTGCACCTAATGAGCGATCTTGGGAGTCTAAGAATGATACTAATGGCGTTTTTACGAAGCATTTGATTTCTGCACTTTCTAAAGATGGTGCAGCAACTACATTAGGCAATGCCTTTGTCGCCTTAAAGCAAGACGTGCAGGCTGAGGTGCTGAGAGACCGGGCACAGTTGCAGACACCGGTGTTGCGTAGTAAGTGGCAAGGTGCTGATTTGGCTCTGGCTCTTCCGCCGACTAAGCCGAGGCAATCACTGCCTTTCGAGGCGGCTAGCGATGACCTCCCGGTCAGCGATGCTAGTGTTTCGAAGCCAGCCACTGCGTCCTCAACCTCTGCAAGCTCTGGAACTTCGGCTGTCTTTAGTAAAGGTGTTGATGGTCAGTGGGATTCCAACTGGGGCAAAGTCACTCTTGTGCATGGCGCGATAGTGGGTGATAAGCCTGTGAAAGTCACAGGCTATTGGATTCAAGATGCAGACAAGAACCGAGGTGTGTTTCGCTCTGGGTCTTTCGATCCTAAAACTGGTTTGCTAAAGTTGACTTACTGGCAGAATTGGAATCTGATGCTAGGTAAGGCTACTTTTAAAATGAGCACAGATGGAAAACGCATGGAAGGCTCGTGGAAACATTTTGGTGTTGCTGGTGACCCTTGGATTATCTGGCGTCCTTAGATTTTTAGATTTAGTTGCGCGAATATATTTCTAGATATTCTTTGTGGTTGGCGTCCCAACTACCTGTCAGTCCAGTGTGTAAGAGTTTCCATTCTTTGGCGATTTTCTTGTAAAAGGCTTTGCTAGCACAGCAGGTTTTTTCGCCAATCACAATAATTTTTTGGCCTTTATATTCACTCAGTGCCTTGAAAGCCATTGTGTTTTGCGGCGGCCAGCACATCAGTAAGGTGTAGTCGGTATAGTTTACTACAGAGCTACTGTCGCCCTTTTCAATGCGTGTCCAACTCTTGCCATTGGTCGTCGGCAGGCCAACAATGCTGGTACTGAAGAACCAATTTTTTCCCTCTTCTACAGGAAAAGCATCAAGAGCAATTGTTTCAACTCCCATTTGTTGCAAGAGCCAAGCATTGTAACCGTTGCCAGCACCTAGCTCTACTAAGGGGCCGTGGGCAGCTATGAGATCGAGTATTTGTTTGGAGAGTACTGAATACGAATACTTTTCTCTCAACGACTCGAAGAAAATTTCTTCAATGGCCTTGGTGTTGTAGAACGGTAGAAGCGAATGCATTTTAATTGATGCTTTTTTGATTTGATCTAAATCAGCTAGATTAGCCAATTCTACTATTTGTTTGGCAGACTCTTTTGTGTTGGCTGAGCGCAGGTCAACCAGTTTGGAATAAATATCCCAGTATGGATGTTGCAGATCTTCAGGCATTTATTTGGCTTTTCCTTTGACAGTGCCAGACACTTTCGAAACTCCAAGACTTGGGTTAGCTAGCTTGCCGCCAGCAAAGAGAGCCTTGTGTTGAGTGTTAAGGAGAGACAATTCGGTCTTTAATGACTCAAATTCGGCAGCTAAGTTTCGCTCAGCTTCTACAACTTTGCTGCGCTTTAAAAGTTCTCCGTCGGCATTGGCATTCTCTCGTTTGGCGTTGGCTAGACGACCTTCAGCATTAGACAGATCTAGCTCGGCCCGCGCTAGTCTTTCTTGATCGGCTTGCATCTGGTGTGAAAGTTTGGCATTCTCTGCCTGAGAGATCATCATGTTGGGACACAGATGTGGTGGCGGGATTGGTGGCAGGTGATATTGATCGACGTGCATGGTGTATTTTTTAGCGTGCTCTTTGTATTGTTTTTCTGCTTCTTTGCAGTGGCCAATGTCGCGCTCGACTTGGTCCAGGTGAGCCTTGTAAAGGTTGACATGCTCTCTAAAGGCATTAAGGTCGCTTTTGTATTGATCAGTATGGGCGGCAGACATCTTGGTTAATTTATTGGCACCACCGGTGAGACCACGGGCGTTTCGAATAGCATCGCGCATATTAACTGTTGATTGTGAGGCATTCAGTCTAAAGTCTTTTCCTTCGGCAATCAGTTCGAGGGCTGACTCTACTCTTCCTGGTTGGGTGCAGAGTTCATCTGGGATAGTTTTGGGCTTGCGTGGGCTAGCAGTGGCTTCAGGGGCAAGTATTGAGCCTAAGGCCAAAGATGAGGAAATTAGAGCAGCAAGGGCCACTCGACTGACTCTGATTGATTTGCTTTCCATCTTATTTTCCTGGATGTTAGCGGAGTTTATGCGCCTTGGCGGCCAACTCAACTGGAGCGTCATCAGCCACTGGGCCATCGTTCCAGCTCGGAGTATCGCTGCCATAATAGCGCACATAGAGGTTTGTACCCAGTGCGCGTAATCTGGCATTACCTGGTCTAACTGGCTGCATCATCTGTGCTTTAAGATCGGCGGCACTCTGGGCGACAAATGCAGCTTTGCGAGCGGCCTCAGCTCGAATTTTCGTGGCCTGAACCGCGGCATCGTTGCGCACATAGTTGTTTCGGAGGTTGGCTAAATTAGATTGCTCGCGATCGTCGTATCCTTGATAACCGCGCCTGCTTAAGTAATTGACACTAGTATTGCTTTCTTGGGCGATGCGGCGCAATTGAATGTTAGCCAAGTCGGTGCGCCAGCGCGACCATCTTTGGCCTTCAGCGGCATGAATACTGCTCAGATCGTTGGATTGTCGGTTGATGAGCTTGAGCGTGCGCTCGACAACTAATTGGGAATCTTGGGGCTGCGTGCGCATGTAAGCATCCCGTTTGGCTAAGCCCATTAGTTTTGCTTTGCCGTAACGACCATATTGACCGAAAGGATCTACCTCAAACCCTGCTCTGTAGGCTTCTTTTGCCCCTTCGTAGTCTTTTAATTTAACTAAGATATCGCCAAGATAGGCGTAGGCTGGGGAATAGCGAGGGTTTATGCTGATAACTTTTAGATAGGCGTCAGCGGCAGCGTGATAGCGCTTTTGTCTGAGTTCTTGGGCGGCCAGTGCATAGGCTTTGTTAAAGGTAAGTTTGACAGGCTTTTCGGCTTTGGCTGATTTGGCTGCATTAATTGCTGCTTTTTCTGCCGCGAGAGCTTTGGCTTGGTCGTCTAGCTTCTTCTGCGCTAGGTCAGATACAATCTGCTCAATGTTAGCGACTCGGCTGTTGCTATCTTTTGACTCGTTAGATTGGCCAAAAACCAAATACTCAAGGCGACGGAGTCGTTTCTCTTCCTTTTCGCTGGCGAAGCTATGACCAAAGTAGTGTTCTTCGAGTGTGCTTAGCTTCTCGCCTCTTGTTGAAGCGGAAGCCGAAGCTAAAGCCGATGCCGAAGCTGTGCTTGTGCCCAAAGCATTGCCTGAGGCATTGCTAGTTAGGGGAATCATTGAAAGAGTTTCGCCCCAAGCTGCCGTGGCACTGAGAAATGTCAGTGATATGCCGGCTACTAGAACTGAGCAAAAACGCTTATAAATCTTCATCGGAGCTACTAATGGGGATGACCTATTATACATGCAAACTTGTGTTGTCAAGCATTATACTTTATAGCTTATGTGCTTTTGTAGCTTGTGGTCTCTCGGCCGCTGGGTCAGTAGTGGTACGCGCACAAGTTCCAAAGCCATAAATACTTGCAAATGCTTGCAATCCAGGTTGTGAGGCTTGATAATTTTTCTACTTACTAGCGAGTGTTACCTTTTGCCTCTCCCATTTAGATTTCGAAGGAATAATTTCCTAAATCTACCTAACCCAACTTTTTTGCTCGGCCTCTCCCTATCTCTGTGCTTCTCTTTATCAGATGCCATTATGTTGCCGTCCGTGGCACTGTCAAAAGTGGAGACAAGGCATGTCTTAACGCCTGAGACAAAACATGTAGAAAAGAAGCTAGAGAAGAGTTTTGGCAATCATACAGGTAGTCATTCAGGCAATTACGATAAATCGCACAGCAAATTGGCTCAAAGCCCGCTGCTTACGGCCATGCGCGTTGAACTGGACCGCTCATTCGTCAGTCTGAAGAATGCTGGAGAGGCACCGCTTTATTTTCTCTCCTATTCTCTCTATGACATCGAGTCTCTAACTGTGCAGGCTGACTATGGTGCGCTGTACTCACAAGAAAACAATGATCATTCACGCAGTCTCGACATCGATTTGCGCGTCGGTAGCCCTAAAGTAGACAGCAGCCACAAGCTAAGAGAAAGCGATTTCAATCTTGACTCTTTAGATTTGGGCGCTAGCGGAGGACCGGCCTTTCCTCTTGGTGATGACCAGGCGGCCATTCGCACGGCGCTGTGGCAACGTACTGACGCTGCTTTTAAGAAAGCCCAGAAGAAGTACCGCAAAGTGGTAACAAATAAGGGTGTTAAAGTTGAAGAAGACGATACCTCTGATGACTTTTCCCTAGAAAAACCGCATTCTGAAACTTTGCCATCCACGGCTTTTTCTCCTGATAGAAGCGCCTGGGAAGAGCGCGTACGTCGCCTGTCTGCGCTCTACAAGCTTTATCCGGCTGTGCAAGACTCAAATGTTTCTTTTTCTGCTTCTAAAACTAAGCACTATTTAGTCAACAGTGAGGGTACCAATATCGTCGATGAGCGTATTCAATATAGAATCGCATCGACAGTGACTGCCACCGCCAGCGATGGTATGAAAATATGGCTATTCGATGGAGTAGAGGCTAGCTCCCTCGATGAAATTCCAGATGACGCTGCTTTAGAGAAAATGGTGCGCAAGCTAGCTGAAGATTTGACTAGCTTAAAAGCTGCTCAGCGGGCTGAACCATATGCAGGGCCAGCAATTTTGCGGGCCAAGGCAGCCGGTGTATTCTTCCATGAAATTTTTGGTCATCGAATTGAGGGCCATAGACAAAAAGATGAATCAGAAGGGCGCACTTTCACCAAGAAAGTTGGTCAGCTGATTATGCCTCCATTTATTTCAGTGATTGATGATCCGACTTTGCAGCGCTTTGGTTCTAAGCCTTTAAATGGATATTACAAATATGACGATGAAGGTGTTCCTGCTGAAAAAGTTGTATTGGTCGATCAAGGCGTACTAAGAAACTTTTTGATGGCTCGTTCGCCAATTAAGGGTTTCTCTCGTTCAAACGGACACGGTCGCTCATCGCGGGGTCATGCTGTGGTAGCACGTCAAGGCAACTTAATTGTTGACTCGTCTAGACGTGTGCCCATGGCTGAGTTAAGGCAAATGCTGGTGGCTGAAGCGAAGAAGCAAGGAAAGCCTTACGGCTTGCTATTTGATGAGATAGCTGGTGGCTTCACCATGACCCAAACATTTATGCCGCAGTCATTTAAATTGCTTCCCCTTAGAGTGTGGAAGGTATTTACAGATGGCCGTCCTGATGAGCTTTTGCGAGGTGTAGACCTTGTTGGCACGCCACTTTCTTCATTAGATCGCATTGTTTGCGCTGGTGATGATGATGATACTTTTAATGGCACCTGTGGTGCTGAATCAGGTTGGGTGCCTGTATCTGCCACCTCCCCCAGCTTGTTGGTAAGCAATATAGAAGTTGAGTTGCAGTCAAAAGCGCAAGAGAAACCCCCGCTCTTACCAGCCCCACTCTTTGATAAGGAGGAGGCAAAGTAATGAAATTCAAGATGCAAATCAAATTCTCCGAACAAGCCAAGCTTTCCCTCCAAGTTAAGTCTCTATTGCTGTCTGTCACTCTAAGTCTTTCAACTTTTGCAATCGCCCCACTGAGTGCCAATGCCGCAGACAACGATGATGGGGATGTGGTTAGTCGGGCGTTAAAAGACGAAATGAAACGCAGTATCAGTCGGCTTCGTCTTGACCAATATAAAGGCCCTTATTTTGGTTCTTATTGCCTCGATCAGTTTGATACTCATCATGTGGCTGCCTCTTTTGGTGCCCTCAATTCTGATTATCGCTCACGTACTCGCAGTTTAGCGGTGGTGATGCGCGAAGGCGACTATGCCCTCGATAGCTCGGGCATGGGCTCTGGCGGTGCGCTCTCAGCTCTATTTGGCAAGCTGCCCAGTGGCAGCTCAATAACTTGTGATGATAACTATGATGCCATTCGTCATGAGGCCTGGCTAAAAACCGATGAAGCCTACAAAAAGGCAATTGAAGATCTGGCTGCTAAGAAAGCATACTTAGTTGAGAACAATGTCAAAGACTTGCCCGAGTCAATGTCTAAAGAAGAGCCTGTAGTCATTGTTGGCGAGACCTGTCGGCTAGGCCCTGACGACAAAAAGGTAAGTGATCTTATTGCCCATTTGTCTGCGATATTTCGCAAATATCCGCAAGTGCAAAAATCATTTGTCAAACTAGACGAAGATGCTGTTACCCGCTGGTTTGTAAATAGTGAGGGTTTCTACCATCGCCTGCCTCACACTGAGTGTCGCTTGGTTATAGCCGCCAGTGGCCAAAGTGCTGATGGCTCGGTGGTTGCTGACGCTCAGTCTACTAGTGTATTAAACAGCGAAGGGCTGCCTTCAGCTACTGAGCTTGAACTGCAGGTAAACAAGCTAGCAGAGCGAGTGACTAAGCTGATTGCGGCACCTGAAATTGAAGAATATCACGGCCCGATCTTGTTTGAAGGTGAAGCCGCGTCATCGTTCTTTGCTGATATTTTGCAGCCTCATCTAGGCTACAAAGCTCCACCGCTTAGCAAATTTGGCGCTATGGAAGGGGCTAGTGCTAATCCATTCGCTGAGAAAATTGGCACTCGCGTACTTCCTGCTTTTATTACTGTAGTGGACGACCCCTTGACCAAGAAATTTGGTAAGACCAATATTCTTACTAGCTATCTTGTTGATGATGATGGCGTCAAAGCCGAGCGAATTACTCTAGTAGAGAAGGGCATTCTGAAAGTTTTCGCTATGAGTCGCGTGCCATCAAAAACTGTTAAGCATAGCAATGGCCATAGTAACGCTGGTAGTGGCGCTGCTCAAAACCTGTATATAAAGTCTGATGTGAAATTAACTCAAGCGCAATTGAAAGAGCGTCTAATTGTGCTTGGCAAAGAAGAGGGCTTGAAGGAAGTTCTGATTATTCGGCGCTTAGCTAACTCTATTAGTGGTGCACTGTCTCCCCAGTCACTTTTGTCGAGCATGCTTGGAATGTTTGGCAAGTCGTCTGAGGTGAAGCTCTCTGGCCCGGTAGAGATAGTGCGGGTTTCTGTTGCCGATGGCCATGAAGAATTGGTTCGCGGCGGCCAATTTGCTAACTTAACCATGCGCGTTTTGCGTGACATTGAAGCCACCGGCGACGATACTAAGGCTTACGCCACTAGCTCGGCTGCTGCAGGGGCTTTGGGCTCGCTCTCTAGCGGTTCGGCCTGCACGATTGTGACGCCCTCAATATTGGTGAAAGAAGTTGAATTGCAAAAGCCCTCGAAGCAAACGGACTTGCTGCCGATATTGAAAAATCCATATTTTGAGCAAAAGTAAATTGCTTATCGGTTAAGGATGCCCTTCCCATGACTCATGCCTTTCTGCGTGCAGGCGTTGGTCGAATTGACTGCTCTGCAAGAATGGCTGCTGGCTTTCTAGCCAGCTTTGATCTGTCGTTGCGCGTTGATGCGCTGGCCCCGGAATAGCAATTAGTGCCCGTCCATTTGAAAACGAGCCAGCCTGCCAGTATTTTGGTTTGATAACTAACTTGCCAGTCCTATCAACATAACCATATTTTCCATTTATCTTGACAGCAGCTAGACCCTCAGAAAATGACTTTGCGTCTGCGAACCTTGGCGGGCAAATAATCTTGCCAGTTTGATCAATGAAACCCCATTTCTCTGAAACTTGGACTGCTGCGCGACCAAGTGAAAACGAACCAACTTGATCAAATTTTGTCGGTATCACAACCGTACCTGATGGATTAATAAAGCCCCATCTTGCAGGCTGGGCCTTGCCGGGATCCCAGACATACTTCTCTTTTCTCGCACGCACCTCAGCTGGTGAGAGATGGAAGCCAAATCCGGCCTTACCCTCCTTAAATGGCAGGGCTAAGTCAAAATTTGGTTTTACTACAAATTCGCCAGCGTGATTTATGTAGCCGAACTTAGCTGGTATAGTTCCCGCGTCTTTACTTGGAAAATCAAAGGGTGCGGCTACTTGCATTGTCTTCTCTGGTCGCGGCGAATATTTGACTGCGGCAAGTCTTTCTGAAAAAGAGGTGGCTTCTTCAAATTGATGCGGAATTTGCAGTACACCTACGTGGCCGACATAACCGAAGTTGCCGAAATCTCTATCATCGACTGCTGCCAGTCCTTCCGAAAATGATTTTGCTATTTCGCTTATAGATGGACCACCGGCGCAGTGCATAGCAAAAGCTTCTGCCCCTTGTCGATTTATGAAACGCCAGTCTAAGTCTGGACCACAAAGAAGTGAGAAGCCCTCATGAAAAGGATTTGGATAGCTTCGGTGGTCTCCGTATCCTTCCCCCGCGGGGAAGGTTGGAGCGATGATGAACTTCCCGCTCTTGTCAATGAAACCCCACTTGTCTCCTATTTGAGCCGCTGCAAGACCTTCTGAAAATGGACAGGCATTGTCGTATTTTGGAGATAATACCCAGTTCCCGCGGTCATTGATAAATCCCCATTTCGTGCCGCTTTGAACAGCACACAGTCCTTCCGAAAAGTTTCTAGCGCCTGTAAATTTGGGGGCAATTGCCTGATGACCGAACCGATCTATAAAGCCACAATGTAAATCACCATTTGCTTGCAGAATTTTGTTTTTTTCATCTGACGAAGCACTAACTGCTGCTGCTGCTAAACCTTCGTGAAATGTGCCAGCATCGAAGAAAGTTGGTGGAATTAAAAATTTTCCGGTGGTATCGATGTATCCGTACAGGCCATCAACCCTGACGAATGCAATTCCGTCACAAAATTGTTCTTGAACTAATTCAAACTTCGCTGGTATCACCATGCGAGCCTGAGTGTTTATGTAGCCCCATTTTCCAGACCGTGTTTGAACTGCGGCCAGGCCTTCAGCAAAAGCATTTACCCTACAGTAGTCGCCCCAAACCTGCTTGCCGTCTGCATCAATGAAGCCCCATTCATCGGATGCCGAACCACTCTTATCTCTCTTTACGATGCCAAATCCGTTTTCGAAAGGGTCGGCACTGTCAAAATATTTATTGCCAATTGAGGTGCCATCCTTTTTGATGAAACCGCTCTTTTGTGCATTTGGTTGAAGCTTGCTGTTCCAACAATCTACGGATGCGATGCTATTTTTAAAGTCGTGTGCGCTGTAGAACCGTGGTGGAATAACGAGATGACCTTGTTCATTTATGAAACCCCAGGCATTCAAGTTTCTATCGCTTGCTAGCGGCCCTGCGGAATTGTCGATCGTAAATCGATTTGTATCTGTTGCCTTCGTGTGTTCTGAGTCGATTTTCAGCAGAAGTTCTGGGGGAAACTTGCACATGGCAAGCCCTTCAACGAATGGTTCAAGTTTTACTTGGCTGGCGTGGGCAATAAAGTTAGTTCCGCTAACATCATAAATATCGCCTTTGAATATTTTCTTGTCAGCCTCTGCTTTTTCTTGAGCCTCCCTCGCCCAGCGGGCATTTTTTATTTTGCTATAAAATTCTATGGACGGTGTTCTTTGATCTAATACTTTACCGGTCTTGTCGATATGAAAGCAGTTGCCACCAAGTTTTACTACCGCAGAGCCATTTTTGAATCCTTTAACAATATCGAAGCGAGGTGGGACGATAAACTTACCGCTCTTGTCGATGAAGCCCCAATGCCTGCGTCTTTGAAGATGCGACGCTATTACAGATTGCACGCCATGATTCTCAAACTTTGATCGATCAAACCCGTCTTCATCCGCTTGGCAAGGCGTCATCGCAAAGCAAACTGTAGCTATGAGAGAAAGCCATGGTTTTATGGAGACCATCTGTACCGAACCCCGTACTCTTTACTTGTGAGTTTTGGCTTTCTCTAGTCTGTGACACCAGCCATAGCACCACCAAGAAGCTTGAGATTGAGGCTGCCACCACTGAAGAGCATATCTTCAAGGGCTAGGGTAATGTGCTCTTCTTCTAAAACATCTTTGCCGCCAGCTTGAAGAACATGTTGCGCCGAGCGGCGCATAAGCTCTTTGATGAAGGCTGGACTGGCTTGGTCGGTTTTCCTTACGATCAGGTCTGACAGCTTTTCTTTAACGGTTAAACCGCGGCCATACAGTTTGACTAGTTTTCGTCTTCCCTCTTCATCAGGTAGCGGGAATTCAATCGATTGATCTATTCGACCGGGGCGCGAAGACAGTGCTGTTTCTAGTTGCTCTGGTCTATTGGTTGTGAGAACAAACAAAATTTCTGCGTCTTCTCTAAGCCCATCCATTTCGTTCAAAAGCTGATTAAGCATGCTTTCTTCGCAGGGGCTGTTAATATCATCGCGATTGCGGGCAATGAGGTCAGCGTCTTCAATCACTAACATGGCTGGTTGCAAGAATCTAGCTAGGGCGCAATACTCTTCGAGAAGACCAATCTGATTGGCTGTTATCAACAAAGTGGTATGGTCTGGCAATTGACTGGCTAAATAGTGGATCGTGTGGGTCTTCCCGGTTCCTGGTGGCCCGTAGAAGAGCAATCCCTTTTTCACTGGCATTCCTAATTCGCGAAGTTTTGCGCGACACTGAATGAACTCAGTGACGTTACGCTCAAGTAGTTGTAGCGTCTTGGTCGGTAGAATCACGTCTTCGCGTGCCACCTGTCTGAGCTTGTGTACTCGTACTGAGCCAGACATACCAGAATAACGTGACGCTTGCTCAAGTGATATTACCTTGCCCCTGAACGAACTGCTGCCGTTGACAGACTGCTCTAATTCCTGGAGGAACTTTCTCGATAGTGCGAGGCCAGCTTCACCTGGCGGAACTGCAATGGTGAGTGTTATGCGGTCGTCAGAATGCCTCTCAGGCATAGCTAGAATCACAGAGAAGAGTGTCTTGCCATCACGGCATATCCAAAGCACCTGCTTCATGCAGCGCGCCGGGAATTCATCACCAATGTCGACTTCGTCGTATTGCAATGGACCGATGAGCACCGGATCATTACCATCAGTCATGCAGTCTGAAAAACTTAGGGCAGCAAATCCATAGGTGCGATGGGTTCCGAATGGCTTGGCTTCATATTTTTCAGCGAGAATATTGTCTAGTGCCCGTTGCAAATCGACACGGGCCGTAAGAGGGAACTGCCGGCTCGCAGTTATCAGTTCAGAGAGAGCAACCTTGCCAAAGTGATTGGCCAGAGCGTTCATCATCATGGTTTTGGGGTCACGCTTTTGCTTCTTGCTCATTTTGACCTGTATATTTGGCTGCGCTGTCAGACCGTTTTTTGAGATATACCCGAATTGGCAAGCGCTGGCCCGCAGCTACTCTAAAGCGATACTAAAAGTATTATTTCGATATTTACCGACTTTGACCGGTTAGATCTAGGCAATACCCTGAAGCATTGAGTTGGCGGTGATGGCACAATGTGTGTTTAAGTTTCTTGATCTAAGAGGTGGATTTTGAGATTTCGGGTAACAAGAAATTCTGCAGTAGTATTGGCCACGTTACTAGCTTTTTGTAGTATCAACTTCGGTCAACTTCCATACTTACGTGTCGGATTTATCTGTGTTAGCAATTTTTAGCGCAAGCACGACTTAACTTCGATGCTGCAACCATTGTCGTCATGATTCCCTCGATGGTTCTGACGCTGCTAATTCTGGTTTGCGGGGTAAGAAAAGCACTATTGGGCGCTACGGCCAGCTGACCTGTCAATTAATGCCGCTGAGAGTGGGCAGCGTAGTGCAGATGACTGCCGCATTGCCTTGGCGATAAACGACTAGATATATATTTCTATGGCCTTGCTCTCGTAAATGCCTTAGCTACTTTCTTTCTGTCAAGTATGAATTATGCAATTTCGCCTGGAGATACATTTCATACATGGTTTTCATTTTTCTTGCCCTTTGGACCGTTCCTATTGTCCAAGCCATTTTTGTGGCTTCTTTCGGGCTGCCTGGCGATCTGTATCTCCTAAAAGATCTGGCAAGAATATGCATCGCTAATAATGTAGAAGTCGCAGAAATTGTTTCAGTGCATTTGCTTGAGCGAGCGGAGGCAATGAAATTATCATGATTTCAAATTCGTCTTAGATTGGGCTGGTGCTGCTCGCGATTCGCTTACGCCGATTTATGCTCACTACTCAAATCAACAGTCATACTAATAACCGAAGATGAGCGCTTCAGCCGATTTACTGGATATTTCGAATGGCGGAGAAAGCTGAGCATTTTGCTATTTTCTGGCATGATGTAACAGACAAACTCAGATACACCCTTAGTAATGGCAATCTGCGCTAGATGGTCGAGCAGTATGTTACCGAGTCCTTGTCGTTGATATTCTTCGCCTACTAACAGAGCCAGCTCGGCACCGCCGGTGCCTTCGTCTCCAGTTTGAGTAATGTAGCGGCCAACAGCAATTGGAGTTTCGCTTTCATCGCACAGGCTGACGATTAGGCCAATATGGCTGTCAAAATCAATTTCTGTAAAGTATTTGAGTTCTTGGCTGGTAAGCAATTTTTTGGCGCAGAAGAAACGGAAGTAACGCGACTCGGCGCTGACGTCTTTCATTAGTTGCTGCAGCAAGTCTTTATCGCTTGCCCTGATGGCTCTGACGATTACTGCTGTGCCGTCTTTCAAGCGGTCTTTGGCGGCATACTCATGGTTGCCATTAAACATTGGGATTCCTTGAACAAAACAATTGAACGCTACCTGTACAAGGGTCTTTGTATCAGCTTTGAGGTTAAGGTGACACTAAATTCCTTCACACTTGTCACATTGGCTCAAACCAGGAGACCAAATCAACTGCACAACAATGGCATTGCCATTGACTTCAGGCTCGATTTTAAATGCTTCACCGTTAGACAGTAGACACTGATCTCCAGCTTGTAAGAGTTGAGCCCCTGATGCCGTGTGTAAAGTGGCATTGCCAGACCAGACTACAATCAGCAATTCGCCATGATATTTGTCGAACAAGGCAGAGGTCGATTTTGTTTCTATCCTCATAACTTCAACACGCATGTGCGGTTCAGAGGCTAGATGTCTGCTCTCAGTCTCGTTTGCGATCATTGATTGGTGCCAGTATTGCATCAGATTTCTCCTTACTTGTTTGACACCCTGGTTTTCTATTGAATTAGGACAATTAGTGAATTGCATCTTTTAGTGAATTAGATCAACATACATATCAGATGGTGACTGAGCATAGAGAATTTGCTCGAGTTTTGCTGCTCTTTTGTATTTGGCGATAGCGGCGAAATCAGGTTTCTTAAGCCGCACAGATTTAACTGCATCAGTGGCTAAAGTGGCATTGTATTTGTGGTCGCTGCGCAAGCCTATTAGGCTATAGGGAAGGCCTGGGGTAGCTGGTACGCTAAATATTCGACCAATAATTAGAGCACCTTCTTTGGGTAGTTTGGTCTTCAGAGTCGACAGGGTGAAGTGTTCAACTACTACTACTACTTCGCGCTTCAGTTGCTCGTTGAGAAAGATAGGTTCGTTGCGTGTTCCGGGCAGTTTGTACTGCAAGAAGACAAAGCCTCTTCTGCGTACCTCGGTGTGCGTTGAAGGGAGCTTAAACTCAGTGGTGTAAGACATTGCTCCAATGGCACCGGCAAGAGATGATTTCTTTGAAACTTCGCCGTAAGTCATCATTTTGCAAATCTTTTTGTCTGGTCTATAGAAGTATGTCTTCCATTCAGGAGCTTTGCTAACGACGCAGTAGCCTTGTGTTGGTACCTTTACCTGAAACCAGTCGTCTGCCACTTCAACAATTATTTGTTTGCCAAGACTGACTGAGCTTTGGTGAAGCTCTATGCCTTCTTCGTCAAGTGGTTCTGCCAGAAGCGATTGGCAAAACACGGTTGCGCTGACTGCAAGTAGCACTGCACTTCTCATTATTTTATCCAGTCTGCTGGTGATTCACCGGCGAAAGCATCTGGGTTTTGGATGCTGTTCGTTATGATTTTGATTGGCCTACCCTTGCGTGCTGCTTTCACTTTCTTGATTGTTTCGGCTGTCACCGCACAGTCACGAATGTTTAGTTCTGTCAATTTTGGTAGCTCGCTTAGTAACAGCAGAGACTCATCTGTTAGCCCACTGGCTTCGACGTCTAGAACTTGGAGGTTCTTGCATTGGGCGATTAACTTGGCCTGTTCGATGGTGAGCATAAGGTCCGGGCCAGGTATATTGAGGGTTTGAAGTTTGTTTGATCCCTTGAGGCCTAAGAGCAATGCTGGTACCCCTTTGTTGTAGCCGAAGTCTAGAAATTGGAGATTTCTTAAGCCGCTATACTTTGCTAGGGCATCGCCAGTAATATCAGTGGTGCTAATATTTAGAGATTGAAGCTTTTGTAGTTTTTCTAGGTAGGGAATTATTGAGCTGTCGGCTTTGTTTGCTTTTAGATTGAGATCTCTAAGGCCCGTCAACGCTGATACATGAGGCATGATTGGCTTGGTGTCGATAGCTTGCCCGTAGGTCAAAGGGATGGAAAATGACCATAAATCGTCTGGTCTGAATAAGTCAATTAGGCTGGGATGGGCACAAAGATACTCGCTTGCCAGCAGGCAAATTTTTCCTTTAACTTTTAGGATAGTCTGTCCTTTCGCTTCTTTCCGTATCTTAAAATGCAAGTTTCCGATTTTTCCAAGTGATTGATCTGCCGGAAAGTTAAAGACAATAGATTTGTCATCATTGAAAGAAGTTGAGTAAAAGTTCGGATGGGGTACTTCTTGAGTAATCGACGTCGCTATGTTTGTTGATCTAGTCATTGCTTTTTCGAATGCAGCTGCAGTTCCGGGAACAGTGGAAGCATCTACAGTCACCTTTTTCGATGATTTGACTATTAGGCTAAATGCAAACACTGCAATAGCAGCGAGCACTAGTAATGCTCCCGCAATTGCAAATGTTCGAAGTTTTCGTTGTGTTGGCTTGACTATTTGTATTTCTTCGTCTTCATCTATGACGCTGTCACTATTTGCCTCTCCGAAGCGGTCAAGACTGATGTTGTTTATGTATGGTGACGTGCTAATTTCCTCGCCACGGCGAATCTTTTCTAGGTCGTCACCAACACGCTCTAGATTGGGATAGCGGTTCATAGGTGCTTTGGCCAGCATTGTTGCCACTAGGTGTTCTATTGATTCAGGGAAATCTAATCCACTTGCTTCGGCCAGTGTGCGCGGCTCGGCTTGGCTATGCATGAGCATTGTTGCCACTTGGTTCTCACCATGAAAAGGTACCTCACCAGTTAAGGTTTCAAAGAAAGTGCAACCGAGCGAATAGATGTCTGAGCGGGCGTCAATTCGTTTGCCCTCGCACTGCTCTGGGCTCATGTATAGCGGGCTACCAAAGACTTCTCCAATAGTAGTGAGCTTTTGATTGTCTGGGTCGATAGTTCCAGCTAATTTGGCTATGCCAAAGTCAACAAGCTTTACTCTGGCACCGCTTACGTCAATTTCATCAAGAATGACTATGTTGCCTGGTTTTATGTCGCGATGCACAATGCCTTTTTTGTGAGCAAAGCCGAGGCCGTCGCATATTTCAATAAAGAGGGGCAGGCTCTCTTCTAAGCTCAGGCGTTTGTTGCGCTTTAGTATCTCCGCCAGGTTTTTGCCCTTAAGAAAATCCATCACATAGTAGGGAATTTTGCTTGGCTGAGTCCCTTGTTGAGGATCTTGAAGAGTCCCTTGATGAATACCTAAGTTATGAATGCCGACGATATTGGGATGATTAATGCGAGCAATAGCTTGGGCTTCCACTTGCAGCCTGCGCCAAGCCATTTCGGAGACCTGTTCGCTGCTAATAGTCTTCATGGCGTAGATTTTTTCGAGTATAAGGTGGCGTACTTTGTAGACATAGCCCATGCCGCCAACACCGAGTAGTTCGATGATGACGTAGTTGTCGCCAACAATATCGCCAGGTTTGAGTTTGTCGTCTGATATATAGGGCATTGCTACAGAATTTGGCAGGCCCTGACCAGAGCTCAGTCGCGTGCTAGTTTGACCATCTGGGTCAAATGGTCCAGACGGTCCAAGAGTTCCGAACGTGCGCCGAGGGTCATTGGTGTCCATTGATTAAGTAACCGCTGCTTAGCCTAACCATTATGCCCAATATTAGGTAGAAACGGCTCTAATGGCATAGAAAAGCAGTCGGGCACTTTGTTTATTCAAGGGGCTGAAACCTAACTATTTCGGTAATATCCATTTGCCTGGATCTTCTCCGCCAAAGGACTCCTTTAGACTGGTGTTCACTTTGTTTGAGCGTGAGATGTTCAGATTACTATTTGGGTGAAATTTTTTCGCTTTTGCAATGCAGGCTTCTGTAATTTGGCAGGCTGTGACTCCTATGTAGTCAAGCTTTGGCATTTTCGCGAGGATCTCAATAGTCTTATCGCTGGCAGTCGAACCCTCAAGATCTAAATGCTTTAGGTTTGGACAGCTGGCAATTAATCGGGCAATTTCGTCATCAATTGCGTGGCCCTCTAGATATAGAGTCTCGATTTTAGTTGAGCCCGCTAGGGCTTTAAGCAGGTCTTTGCAGTCATTATTGTAGCTGAAGGAAAATGATGTGAGATTTTTCAAGCCCTTAAACTTTCCCATGCCGGCGCCCGTAACTTTAGTCCAATCGACTTTTAGGTTTTCTAAATTTGTCAGTTGATTGAGATCTTCTATGCCAGAGTCAGCAGTGTTGCTGAGGTCGAGGACGAGACGTTTCAATCCAGTAAGTTTGCCAATGTGCGCTAAGGCTTTGTTGACGTCGAGGTTGTCTTTCTTTGTTTCAGCTATATCTGAAATTATCGAAGATTGAGGTGTGGTGAGCGAATACAGGTCATCATCTCTGAACGCGTCGAAGCACTCAGGGTGCAATATCGCATACTCGTTGGCTGTAAAATACAAACGATCACTTCTGTTGAAAGTAACAGCGCCCTGAGCTTGTTTCGCTTTCTTGCTGTTGCTGGTGGTTGAAATAGTGCCTATAGAATGGTTCTCTGGAAAATTGAACTGAATTTGGCCGTTTATTAGTATGCGTGAATACTTTTCGGCGGGTATTGCTTCCTTTTTTACAACCAAGGCGTCTGTTGCTACTGCCGTTGTTCTGTCAATTGCTCTCTGGTTGAAAAAGTAGACAGTAATTGTCACTAGCGCACCCAGCAGTAGACCGGCTAGCACAGCTATTTTGGTTGGAGTGATGTTTTGTATGACCTTGATTGCTACGGCTTCTTCAGCAACCTTAGATTGCCCTTCATCACCACCATCTATCGATAGGTTAGGCATCCCGTGGGCATTAAAGGGCGCTGCACTGATTTCTTTTCCGTCAAGAATATTTTGCAAATCAGCGCCAACTCGCTCTAGATTGGGGTAGCGATTCATTGGCGCTTTTGCCAGCATTGTCGCTACTAGATGTTCAAGCGAGTCGGGGAAGTCTAAACCACATGCTTCATAGAGTGTTGGTGGCTCCTCTTTAGTATGCATGATCATTGTTGCCACTGGGTTTTCACCATGAAATGGCACGTCGCCCGTTAGTGTTTCAAAGAAAGTGCAACCGAGTGAATAAATATCTGAGCGGGCGTCAATGCGGTTACCTTCGCATTGTTCTGGACTCATGTACAGCGGGCTGCCAAAGACTTCGCCAATGGTTGTTAGCTTTTGATTTTCAGGGTCGATGGTGCCAGCTAATTTTGCTATGCCAAAATCTACGATTTTTACTCTGGCGCCATTAAAATCAGGTTCGTCAAGAATGACTATGTTGCCTGGTTTAACGTCGCGGTGCACAATCCCCTTTTTGTGAGCGTAGCCCAGGCCATTGCATATCTCAATGAAGAGCGGCAGGCTCTGCTCTAGGGGCAAGTATCTTTTTTGCTTTAATATCTCAGCCAGGTTTTTACCTTTGAGATAGTCCATTACATAGTAGGGAACTTTGCCTTGCTGAATGCCTTGCTCAATAACTTGATGAATGCCTAGATTGTGAATGCCAACTATATTGGGATGATTAATGCGAGCAATTGCTTGGGCTTCAACTTGTAGTCTGCGCCAGGCCATCTCCGAGACTTGTTCGCCACTGATCGTTTTCATGGCATAGATTTTTTCGAGAATGAGGTGGCGCACTTTGTAGACATAGCCCATGCCGCCAACACCAAGCAGTTCAATGATGACGTAGTTGTCGCCGACAATGTCACCCGGCTTGAGTTTGTCGTCCGATATATAGGGTTTCGCAACAGAACTGAGCTGGCCTTGACCAGAGGTCAAGCGCGTGCTGTTTTGACCATCTGGGTCAACTGGTCCAGAACTACCGGCATTTTCAGAAGTTCCAAAAGGTCGCTGAGGTTCTTTGGGGTCCATTTATTTAGTAACCGCTGCTTCGCCTCAGCATTATTCCCATTATTAGATAAATGCCCTTAATTCCCTAGAGTCCGGCGCAGCTCAGCTTCGTCAAGACTTGTCCAATGGCGGTTTTTTACATCCGCTGATTTTAGAGCTTTCATCTTTTTCAGCGACTTTAGGGCTTGCTTATCTACAGTGCCCATATTTGCTGATAAGTCTTTTAGTTTTGGCAGTCGCGCCAGTATCTCAATGGCTTCATTGTTGACCCCGTCGCTGTTAATTTCTAGCTTTTCTAGATTGGGCAGGGTAGCAATATTGCTTATGTCTTCTTTGCTTAGGGGGCCATCGCTCAATTCGTTTGCCTTTAGGCAGACCATGTTTTTGCTACCAGCTAGGGCTCGAAGAAGGGGAGAAATTTGGCGGCAGGCCGTAAAATCGAGGTTTCTTAGGTTCTTTAGGTAGGTTAGCTTTGCCAGTTCGCCGCCTTTGGCATTGGTATTGATTAATTCAAGATCTGTTAGGTGGGGAAACTGGTTGAGAAGGGCAATATCTTCGTCGGTTGTTTGAGTGCAGTGGGCGAGGCTGAGAGAGGGTAGTTTGTCTAAGTGTGCCATTTGCTTTAGGGCACCGCTGATATCAGCCATACTTGCTTCTGGTAGGGCAAACATTGCATCGCTTTTAGGCGGCTTGCCTTCTGCTAAATAACGTAGCTCAATGCTCGAAAAATCGCCATTTCTAAATGCTTTGAAGTTTTCTGGATGACTCATCATTTTGTCTTTTGCTGTAAAAGTCAGTTTGGTTTCGGCCGGACATTCTATGTGACCTCTGGCTAGCCAACCTTTTCTCATATCGTCGTTCGGGGTAATTATGCCAAATTGCAGGTTGGGAAAATTGAAGACTTTGATTAGCTTGTTGTTTCTGTGCACATAGCTACAGACTGGGCCGGTTAGTCGGTTTTGTGGAGCTTTTTCGACCTTGATAATGGTGGCAGTTTGTTCGTTGACTTTGCTTTCTACTTTGCTTGTACTTAGGTCTTTTTTTCCAACGAATAGCCTTGTCAAAGCAGGAATAGTGGTTGTTCCACTGATGGCGAGGAAAGCGAAGCTAGACACTACAAGAGTACAGGAGGCAATTGCCACCACTGCTAGGGCAAGATTTCTTTTGATCTGGTTAGTTTCGACGTTTTCCTTTGAAGTTGCGAGTGCGTTAATTCGCTCTAGATCTTCAGCCACTGCTGCCAGATGCTGATAGCGCTCCATTGGCTTTTTAGCAAGCATTTTCGCTACTACTTGTTCTAACGCTTCAGGGAATAAAATTTTTGGTGCCTTTTCTGCTAGGGTTGGAGCTGGCTGACCTTGGTGCAGCATCATGGTTTGCATCTGGTTATTGCCACGAAATGGTGGCTGGCCAGTCAGGGTTTCAAACAATGTGCAGCCTACTGAATAGACATCAGAGCGAGCATCAGTGCGCTCAGCTAAACATTGTTCTGGGCTCATGTACAGAGGGCTGCCAAAAATTTCGCCAATTGATGTGAGGTTCTGATTGTTTGGATCGCTCGTGCCAGCTAGCTTGGCTATGCCAAAATCGACGATTTTTACTTTCGCACCAGAAGCATCGGCTGACTGCAAGAGAATGATATTGCCGGGCTTAATATCGCGATGAATAATTCCTTTCTTGTGGGCATAGTTAAGGCCACAACAAACCTCTATGAAGATTTGCAGGGCTTGTTCCAATGGCAGCGGCCCCTTCTTTAGTTTCTCGGTAAGACTAGTTCCTTCTAGTAAGTCCATGGCATAAAAAGGACGACCCTCATGCATGCCAAAATTGTGAATGCCGACAATATTGGGATGGCTCATACGGGCAATTGCTTGGGCCTCTACTTGCAAGCGTCGCCAAATGGTTTCATTCATGCGATCTGCTCTAATTGTTTTTAGAGCATAGACCTTGTTGAGAACACGGTGTCTGGCTTCATAGACAAAGCCCATGCCGCCTGTTCCAAGTAGGTTTAGGATTTCATAGTCACCAACCATATCGCCGGGATGCAGCTCATATTGCTCGCTATCTGCAAAAGGCTGCTGACTGCCTATACTTGGCCTGGTTAGGTCTTCGGGTTGATTTCTATCTTGTTTCTTGTCTTCGTCGCTATCTTCTAAATCGTTCATAGACATCTTTAGTATGCTGGCAGATCAATTCAAGCATACAGTCAAATTACTTTCGAATCTTTTTCAAACTTGACATGCTTGATCTTGGGAAATAGCCTGTTGAACGTTAGCTGGCAATAGGGAGTCCAAGAGCGTGAGTCGAAATCGATAGACTCTAGGTTGGACATCGCCTTGATCTCTGAGAAACACTCTTGGTCTATTTTGTTATCACTTGCGTAGAGCATTTTGAGGTGAGGCAATGTGGAAAGTATCGCCAAGCCACTACGATCAATTTTGCAGTCGTCCAAATCTAGTCGAGTAAGGTTTTTACAGCTGGCAATTAGTCTTAGATCGCTCAGGGTTAATGATCTGTCGACGGGGCGGTCTAGGCCCAAACTGGTGAGCTTCTTTGAGCCTGCCAAAGCCTTGAGAAGAGTGCTTATTTGCGTACCTTCACTGTAGGTAAGTGAATTTAATTGTTTGAGCCTAGTCAGCTGGCTAAGGCCTAGACCGCTTATGCCTGTTTTGCTTGCGCGCAATTCAGTTAGATTGGCTAGTTTGTTCATTTCGACGATGCAAGAGTCGTTGGCATTGGGCGCGTCAAGTAAATCAAGTTTTTTCAGAGAAGTCATATGCTGCAAATGTTTAATAGCTTCGGTAATGTCGCTCTCATAGTTTTCGGGAAGGAGAAACTCGGTACTCTTACTATTTTCACTATTATTGCCGCTTGCTTGCTTTTGTTGTGGCATGGCTTGTTGAAAGAGGCGTACGCCGTAGAGATCATCTGCTCTAAAACGATCAAAGTAATCGAGCTGAGCCATTAGTTGTGGTGAAGCAACGAGTTCAAGTTTTGCTAGGGCTGGAAACTGCTTACCTTTTGCTTCCCAATACTCAGAGCCTTCTCCTACTATGATGCGGCCTAAGTAGATGTCGTCGGGAAAGTCGAATTGTTTAACGGCCTTGCCGTTCTTGCCGATGGCCATATGGCTAAATGGTTGCTTCTGTGTTCCACTAATTTTTGCACTGGTCTTTGAACTAGTCGCGATACTACTGGCGGTATCAGTTTTCTTGGCGACTTGAGCCTTTTCTGGCGCTTTCTCGGCAGCACTAGGAAGATGCTCATTTTGTTTGCTTTGGAAAAACAAAATTGAGGCTGAGACGAGAACGGCTGCTATGGCGATAATTGCCACTGTGATTGGCAATGCCAAGTTTTTTCTGGGCGCCTGTTCGTCGTCGTCTTCTTCTTTGGCGGCGAAGAAAGTATGGGTGTCAAATAGTGCTTTGGTCTGAACTTCTCTGCCAGAGGCTATGGCTTGCAAGTCTTCTGCTACTTTGTCTAAAGTTTGATAGCGATCCATTGGTGCTTTGGCCAAAAGCGTTGCCACTAATTCTTCAATTTCATCAGGAAAATTTTTGCCCGAGGCCTCACTCATTGACGGTGGTTCATGACTTTGATGCATGACCATGGTTTGTACCGGGTTGTTACCCCTGAAAGGCGGGTGGCCAACCAGTGCTTCGAAAATCGTGCAGCCGACAGAGTAAATATCAGAGCGGGCATCGATACGCTTGCCTTCGCACTGCTCAGGACTCATATAATAAGGGCTGCCGAAAACCTCGCCAATGCAGGTGAGGTTTTGATTGCTTGGGTCGCTGGCACCAGACAATTTAGCAATGCCGAAGTCGACTATTTTTACTGTCGCCCCAGAGCTATCAGGGGTTTTCAGCAAGATGATGTTGCCTGGTTTAATGTCGCGGTGAATAATTCCCTTTTTGTGGGCGTAGCCTAGACCTTTGCAGACTTCAATAAATATTGGCAGAGCTTGAGCTAAAGTCAGAGTGCCGCGTTTTAAGCGGTCGGCCAGAGATTCGCCGTCGAGCAGATCCATAACGTAGTAGGGCAGACGATCTTCATGCAAACCAAGATTGTGAATACCGACAATATTGGGGTGGTTCATCCGGGCAATGGCTTGAGCTTCAACTTGCAGGCGGCGCCAGGCGATTTCACTGACATGCTGGGAGCTGAGAGTTTTCATTGCATACTGCTTTTGCAGAATGCGGTGCCGGACGCGATAGACATAGCCCATTCCGCCCACGCCAATGAGCGAGATGATTTCATAATTTTCGCCCACAATGTCTAGGGCGTGCAGTTTGCCGTCATTGAGCTGGGCTGGGGCAATCGTAATATTTGAATCTGTCAGCCCCAAAACTGGGCTGCCGGTTAATCTTGTACTGTCTTGACTCTCTATGCCTAGGATCGGGCCTGGGTCAGTGTTGACGCTAGAGAAGCTCTGAGATTGATCGTTGTGATTCATGTTTTAGGATTCCGGGATGCCAAATGCAACTCTATTTATATAGCGTTTGCATAGAAAAAACTGTATTGCAATATCATTGCTAAATATCTAGTTTTGCTATCTCATTTTTTAATAGAGCAGTGTTACTTTCACACATATCGAGTAAGCGTGCGGCCTGCTGCCATTCTTCCTCTTTGAGAGAGCGTTTCATTTGGGGCAGTGTTTGTCGCAGCTTGTCTAGGGCAGTTTCTGCTTTTTTTGCGTCGGGATAGTGCTTCTTAAGCAGGCTGGCCATTCTTGCCAGATCTTCTCGCAGGCTGGTCGATTCAGTCGCTAAAAGATTAAAATTGAGTGGTGCTTGCTCCTCTGTACTGACCTGAACACTGCTCTCGGCATGAACTTCATACTGCTTTAGAGCTTGTGATTCGATCTGTCCCAGACGTAGGTACTTTTCCAAATCGTTAGTATTGTCTGTCATATAGGCATCCAGAGCTGATTCTAAGCTCTTCTCTATTGAATGCATTTGCGCCCGTAATTGATTTGTTTGCTTCAGTTTAGGTGACGAAGTCAGGCTGGAAAAATTTGTCGTGATTTGCCAGGCGAAGCTGGTGAGCGATCGTAGAGCTTTGTTTGGGTGCTTTTGGCTGTAGAGTTCATCGTTGTTAAAATGGCCATAAATAAATTGCGCCCAGACCTGGCCACATTCGGCTAATTTTGTCGCACCTTTGTTACTGGCGCCTGTCTGACCATAACTTTCAATGGCATCTTGAAGTGATTGGACAACGTCTAGCAGGCGTTCTTGTAGGCGGCGGTTTAAAACGATTTTTTTGTATTCGACTACTAGCTTAATTTGAGTGATTGCTTCAATAAGAGTTTGAATACTTTCTTCGCAACTTCCTTCAGCAAATTGAGGGGCTGGAGCCGTTAGTTGTGATAGCTCCGTTTTGGTGCTGTTGAAATGCGTTCTTGCTAACTCTACGTGCAAAAGACCCCGCCGAGAATGTTCAATTGCTTCCTCATATTCATCGTCGGTAACAGCGTGTTTTGCTTTTTGGTAGGCGCGCCTTGCTTTGGCTAGGCGCAGGTGTGATAACTGCTGATGAACTGCAGAGCTCTCTTGCTCACTAGCCTGGTTTTCGTTGCTATTTATGCTTTCTTTGGCAATGCTGTTTGAGAGTAGCGCCAAAAGTTCTTCAGCTACTTTCGGCGTTTGCTTTAGAGGCTTGTCAAAGTCAAAACTTCCTGTCATTTGCTCTTATCTTCTTCTTCTTCTTCTTTTTCTAGTCCTTCTTTCTCTAGTTCTTCTTGGTCACCGCTGGCATCGAGAATTTCACCTTCATAGATCAAGAGTCGCTTCTCAAGTCGTTCTAGCGTATGTGCAAACCAGTCATGCAAATGTTTTTTCGTTTCGACTAAATCTAAAAAAGTATCATGACCAAGAAGGTGCTCTGTTGCTTCTGCAGCCAAAATATCTTGGGCAAACTTGGCGTAAAACCAGGCCACATTCAACGACTTTGTTGTCTGGCCGCGGTCATACTGGGCCAGGCTCTTTACCCCTTCAGAGATTGCCGACTCGGCATTGATGATCGATAATTCGACCACTTCGCTGTGGTGATAATCGGCTGCAGCTTGTGCCTCTTTTATGACGCTGACGAACTGCTCTAGAGCAGCTATGTGCTCGATTAATTGTTTGCTGTTACTCTGTTTGGGCATAGATTTAGCAGCAGCGCAGAGGGGGGCTTGTTTGGGCTGCGGCAATGATACTTTCTCTAGTATTTTCTCTGCTATTTTCTTTGCTCAAGCACTCGTCTCCAATAGCTGCTTCTTCGCCCGTTTCAACCTTGTTCTTGCTTGTATCAATAGATGCGATTCTCTGTCTGTCTGGTTTAAGCCAGTTGCGTACTGATTCAAATAGAATTATCAATACGAGCACTATAAAGAGACTGCCCAGAGCAGCGTCAAGATAATCGTTAAAGATCAAAACTTTAGTTGTGGCTGCACTAGTAGTTGCGTCGGGGGCAACGGCTGATGATATTAAAGTAGCGCTGTTGAGCTTTGCTTCTAGCATGTGGGCATGGGCGAGAAAGCCCAGTTTGGGATCTGCCGAAAAAATCTTGAGATAGCCAGCGGTAAAGGTGACTGTCAGTAGCCAGCAGAGCGGTACAATAGTGACCCACGAATAGGCGCGTTTACCCATGGCAATTAAACATGATGTGGCAACGCACAGTGCCACTACAGACAGTAGCTGATTACTGATGCCAAACAGTGGCCATAGGCTATTGATTCCGCCTAACGGATCAATTACCCCTTGATAGAGAAAATAGCCCCAGCCCCCGACAACCAGCGCTGAGCTGAGGGCAACAGCGGGGTACCAGTCGGTTTTGCCTAGGGGCTTATAGAGCAAGCCGAGAAAATCTTGAAGGAGAAATCGGCCCACTCTCGTACCTGCATCTAGACAAGTAAGAATAAAGAGGGCTTCGAACATAATGGCAAAGTGATACCAAAATGAAATAGTGACTTCTGACAAGCCTTTAATTGGAGCCGAGGCCAGTACCCTGGCGAAAATTTGGGCCATACCTACTGCTAGAGTTGGTCCTCCGCCCGTGCGCCCCCAGAGGCTGTCTTCGCCCATTTCTTTGGCTAACTCTTGCATGCTTCCTGGTCCGCTATCACTGACAGGGTAGCCCCAGGAGCTGATTGTTGCTGCTGCCGCTACGTGATCTGTGCCCACTACTCCTTTGGGTGAGTTGATAGCAAAGTATGTTCCGGGCGCTAAAACACAGGCAGATATTATTGCCATGATTGCCACTGCTGCTTCGCATAACATACTGGCATAGCCAATTGGGCGAGCATGGGTTTCTTTGGCAATCATCTTAGGGGTGGTGCCCGATGCCACTAGAGAATGAAAACCAGAGATTGCTCCACAAGCTATGGTAATGAAACAAAATGGAAAGATATTGCCGTTGAAGAGCGGCCCCTGACCATTGATAAATACTGTCAGAGCGGGCATTTCCAGATCCGGACGCAAAATTAGAATGCCAATAGCTAAAAGGCTAATGACGCCAATTTTGAGAAAAGCAGAGAGATAGTCCCGTGGTGCCAGTAAAATCCAAACTGGTAAAACCGAGGCGACAAAACCATAAATCATGACACTGATGGCCAGTTGTGTGCCGCTGAGTGTGAAAATCGGTGCCCAAGTTGGGTCTTGCCCTACCCATTTGCCTGCCACTACCGCTAGTATTGTCAGTAGTACACCAATTGTAGAGCCTTCCATAATTTTGTGTGGCCGTAGTACTTTCATGTAGACGCCAATGACCATGGCAATTGGCACGGTCATCAGCAAAGTGAAAGCGCCCCACGGGCTGGCTTTAAGGGCATTGACGATGACGAGAGCTAGCACTGCCATTAATATCATCATAATCAGCAAAATCGCTATTAAAGCTACTGTTCCAGCCAGTGGGCTGATTTCGTCGCGAGCCATCTGGCCAAGTGACTTTCCTCCGCGGCGCATTGACGCAGCAAGAATGACAAAATCTTGCACAGCGCCAGCTAGTACGGCTCCAACAATAATCCAGATTGTCCCTGGTAGAAAGCCAAACTGCGATGCCAGAATTGGCCCGACCAAAGGGCCAGCTCCGGCTATGGCGGCAAAGTGGTGACCGAACAAAACCCATTTGTGGGTCGGTACATAGTCTTTGCCATCATCAACTATCGAGGCCGGTGTTTCGTTGGCGTCTTGCAGGACAAATACTTTATCAGCTAAAAATTTGCTGTAAAAACGGTAGGCTACAGCAAAGGTACAAGAACTTGCCAATATCAGCCAAACAGCATTGACTTTTTCTCCCCTTGAGGAGGCCATGGTATAGAGTGAAAAAATGGCAACGAGAGCGATGGGGAGCCAGATTGCCAGGCCTTTTACTTTGGAGCTCACCGTTGCGCTTGCGCTCATCATGTTTCCTTTTCTTGTTCTGTAGACTATTTATTGTTCTGTAAACTGGGTCTATGTTAGCAAGCCCGCCAGTGTGGCAGATAGGTACGAGGCTAGAGTGCCGCAGATCAGTGCTTTTACCCCAAGTTTGGCTAGGTCTTCGCGCCGATTTGGTGCAATTTCACCGATGCCACCAATTTGAATTGCGATTGAAGAAAAATTGGCAAAGCCACAAAGAGCAAATGTAGCAATGGTCTCAGCTTGGGCTGACAAAGTATTGGCGGGGTCTTTTAGCATGTTCGATAGATCGGTATAAGCAACGAATTCGTTGATTACTAGTTTTTCGCCCATTAATCTGCCAACTGTATGGGCATCAACCCAAGGCACTCCGAGTACAAAAGCAACGGGGGCAAACAGGGCTCCGAAAATTCCTTTTAGCTCTAAGTGTGCCAAGTCAATGCCGATACCATCAAGCCGCATACCCCAAACAAATAGCCAGTTTCCGGCCCAGCCAATCACTGCGTCACAGAGCGCTATCAGGGCGATAAAGGCAATTAGCATGCCCACTACGTTGAGACCAATACGCAAGCCTTCGGAGGCACCATGGGCGGCGGCATCGATGATATTTGCTTGAGATCTTTTGACTTCTACTTTGACTTCGCCTTTGGTATCTGACACTTCAGTTTCAGGCCAGACAATTTTTGCGATTACAAGAGCCCCTGGGGCCGCCATGATACTAGCCGTGAGCAAATAAGAGGCTTTGATGCCGAGGCCGATATAAACTGCCAAGACACCGCCAGCGACACAGGCCATTGAGCCTGCCATTGAAGCGAGAAGCTCTGACATGGTCATAGTTGGCACATAAGGCTTAATTAGAAGTTGAGCTTCGACTTGGCCAACAAAAACAGAGCCAGCGTTAGAGAGCGCTTCGGCGCCACTGGCGCCCATGGTCACTGAGACTATTTTGGCGACAATCTGCACAAATTTTTGCATGATGCCAAGAAAGTACGAGATGCTCACTAAACTGGAGACAAAGATAATTGTCGGTACGACGCGAAAAGCAAAAATATAGTCGGCACCTGGGCCGAAGACTTTGACTAGGTTCTCTGGGTTTTGCACTAAGGGGCCGAAGACAAAACCGGCACCTTTGTCTGAGAAGTGCAGAAGTTGGGTTATGCCGTCACCCAGACTGCGAAATAGCATTTGGCCGAACTCTACTTTTAAAACAAATATCGCCAAGAGAAGCTGTAGAACCAGCCCTGATATAACCAAACGATAGTTGATTTTGGAGCGGTTGTTTGACATCAGGTAGGCTGTGCCCAAGATGAGCACGAAGCCGACCAGTCCCATTGCTTTGGAGGTCATGCTGTTCCCGCATTTTTGTGAGCTATTTCAACCAGGTCACTATAACCCACGGGCGCTCGCCGGAGTTAAGCTTAGAAAATTTTTCTAGGTTTTAGACTTGCAGAGGTGGCTTAGTTTGAACTGGCTTGCCAATTATTAGCCCTTGGTTCTTATTGAATAGCTCTAGGGCTTCTTGTTTGAGCACGAAGGCTGCAGAAGTGTCACCCTGTACGGCCTTGACGTCGGCTAGCACGATGCGTGCCATAGCCTGCTCGCTGGCGGCCTTGAGCAAGGGCTCTTGGGCTTGGGCCAGACCCTCCGAGGCTGCCTTCAGTTGGCCCTCGGCGGCTTTGGCCGTATCAAAGCTCTTCAAAACATCGGGATATTGACCCAGCTCTTTGCGTAGCTCAGCTGTCAGCGACGGGCTTATGGTATCGCGCTGCAGCAAATTGACCATGGTTGAGACTTCTTCGCGTTTTTCTTCAGGCAGCTCTTTGATGTTGGCGTTGAGAGTTTGCACGGTGCCCATGAACATTGAGCCTTTCATCGCTACTTCTCTTCTGCCCAAGCCGAGCTTGCCCCAGTTAGCTGCTACAGAATCGGCATAGTCGCTATCTGACTGTTTGACCGCGGCTTCGAACCGTGGCTGATAGCTTGCTGCGGCGCCTTTTATATCTTTCTCGCTTTCCAGCTGGACTGCTGCTTCTCTGGCCTGTTTCATGCCGGTTCCCAATTGCTCGGGCTTTATTTTGATAAGGGCCTTGAGGGCATCTTCATTGCGGTGACTGTTGGCCCCCTCGTCTGCTGCTTGAATTAGCTCTGCTTTTGGATCTGCTTTTAAGTCGGCAGGGCGATAGCCGAGCACTTCATTCTGCATGGCTGAAAGAGATGGAAACGGTTCAGCCACTTCTCTTGCCGACTGATCTGATTCTGCGCGATTAGCCATGGGTAGCTGTTGCCTCTTTTGACAAAGATCTAGCATCTTGTCAAGAATATGATCTATTTTAGGTTGTGTGAAGGGTAGAATTCCCACTTCTTCCCTCTTCGAAAAATGGTCTAGTTAAAGAATGAGAGTCGTGTATTTCAAACAGTAGCCTGTGGTGGCTCAGTAGTTGTACTGATTCAGTGTGTGACAGCCGTTCGGTAGTGAAACTTGCGATGCCTCTAGGTTTCTGATGGCCTGAACAATTTGCTGATAACTCATGTTCTTGATGCTGTCTTCATTCTGATACACCAATAGTACGCCCGGATGATTTCTCTTTGGCCTGGTTTCTTCGACAAAGTCATCGCAGTTGATTGTTAGTACAAGCAGGTTGTTTGCGCTAGCAAACTCAAGAACCTTCTTGTCTGTCAAGCCTTGCAGTCCAGCTTCTGTTGCAGTAAAGACTTTGTGTCCTTCTGTCCTTAGCTGTTCTACCAACATTTTTGCTTGAATGCACTCATCGACAAGGAGTGACAGTGTCAACTTCTATACCTTTTTCTCTTAGTCGCCGTAACTCTTCTTGCGCTTCCATACGAAGTAGATCTTGGTTAGATTCGCAGTATTCGATAATCTCGTTTACGGCTGCGGCGGGTAGATCCCAGTTGTCCATTGCTTGCTCTAAGCTCAAGTTATTGGTTTTGATGGCACTCCAAACCGCTGCCGCCGGTAGCTTCCTTCCTTTGACGTAGAGCTGTCGTTTCCATGGATGCTCGTGTGGAACCAGGTAGAGCAGAGGTTTCAAATCTGGTCTCTCGATTCCAAGCATGACAAACCGCCTTAGGTCCTCTCCTGGATGCCCGACAAAGAGCTGATTCCCCTTCTTTAGTTCGGCGGCCAAAAGTAATGTAGTGCGCACTGCCATCAAGAGGGCATCTTTTTTCGTAGGCGCGTCGATTACGTGTTGAAGCATCTCGATGGATGCCTGCTGTTCCGGGCTTACATCGAAATTTTCACGCTTAAGATCTTTCATTTTGGCCATAGCTAATCTCTGAGTAGATTATGAGTATATATTGTTCACTCACCTCTTGGCAATAGTGTTTCGTTCCCTTGCGTGACCTTGTACTCATGGACGTGCCTTGCAGCTTTTCTGTTCGCTGGGGCAAATGTAACCAAATTAAAAACTACTGTTGACATTGCCTGGGTTGCCCTGTAGTGTCGACGTTAGATAAAAGGTGCTTCCATAAACATGCATTCGTTCAACACCAGCACATATACCAGCCGACGCCGCCGCGATTTCCTAGAGAACTCGGGGCCGATAACGTAGCTGATATATAGCACTATTATCGTAATTGTCTCCCCGGGTTCTATGATCCGGGGATTTTTTTAGGGAAAATATCATGGCAGTGCAGTTAGAACAATTGAAGACGCTTGAGAGCTCTAGCAGTAAAGAGGCAGAGAAGGCCGTAAAGAAAGTGGCTGTTGTCGGCGCTACCGGCTACACAGGGCACGAGCTGGTGCGTCTATTGCTGCAGCATGGCCGGGCGCAGCTACAGACAGCCGTATCTCAAAGCAGCGATGGTAAGAAACTCGCTTCAGTCTATCCTGGCTTGCAAAAGCATACAGATCTTGTCTGTAGCAGCGGAGATCTCGAAGAGCTCGCTGAGCAAGTCGATTTGCTATTTCTCGCCCTACCCCATGGTAATGCCGCGGGTAAAGTGACTAAGAGCATTCTGGCAAAGTGCAAAGTGATTGATCTTGGCGCTGATTTCCGTTTGAAGTCGGCCGCCGACTACGAAACCTGGTACAAATTCAAGCATCCCCAGCCGGAGCTTTTGGCGCAGGCTGTCTATGGTTTGCCCGAGCTCAATCGTGCTGCTATTAGTCAGGCTAGTCTGGTAGCCAATCCGGGGTGCTATGCTACCTGCTCGATATTGACATTGGCACCACTTTTGCAGGCGGGCATAATTGACCCGAAGTCTATTATCATCGACGCCAAGTCAGGTGTCTCGGGTGCTGGGAGAGCGGCAACATTAGGCACTCATTTCAACGAATGTAACGAGTCGATAAAAGCCTACGGAGTGGCCTGCCACAGGCATACTCCGGAAATTGAAGAACAGCTCGCCGCCTTTAGCAAGACTGCATTTTGTACTTCCTTTACACCGCATCTGGTGCCGATGAATCGGGGCATTCTCGTCACCGCTTATGCGTCGCTTGTAAGTAATATAAATAAACAAGAGTTATATAATATATACAGTAAGTTCTATGAAAATGAGCTATTCATCAGGCTCTTCTCTCCTGACGACGCCGAGTACACGATGCCCGAAACACGTTTTGTAAAGGGCGTAAACTTCTGCGACATTGGTATGACAATCGACCAAAGAACCAATCGTGTCATTGCCGTCGGTGCCATAGATAATCTAGTGAAAGGCGCAGCTGGACAGGCTATACAGAACATGAATCTGTTATTCGGTTGGCCTGAATCTAGCGGACTAAAGCAGTCAGCAATTTTTCCGGCGTGATATTTTTTTAGAAATCGTTGACATAGGTGCGAAACCATCGTAACCTTTCCAAAAGTTAGTGAGGCAATTTTCAATGTTCGCTTCGGACAGCAAAAACCACATAAACAACTACTCAATCGGCCACTCTAGCAGCCGACGAAACTCGCGACGCCGCCTATTGCGCTTGGGTTTTATTTGGTTGTGTTGATTTGATCAACAACTAAATTTTTTATCCCTGAGCGCAAGGCAAGCACTCAGGGATTTTTTTTCACGTATACGTCCATAGTGACATGACAATCGGGAGACACAACTTTGAACTCAATAGCCAGATTACAAACCATTCAAAATGCAGCTACTACAGCTGTAGCGGCTGCCCCTAGTGTTCATAGCGGCCAGAAAGCGAACATAAGCGCTCTCGGTGCCGACGGTTGCACCGGCGGTGTCACTAGCCCTAAGGGGTTTATGGCAGCTGGCGCCCACATCGGCGTTAAACGCAAACGCAAAGATCTTTCGCTAGTCTGGAGTGAGGTTCCAGCCCACCTGGCAGCGGCCTTTACTACCAATGTCATGAGAGCGGCACCAATTCTCTGGAATGAAAAGGTTGTGGCAGGAGGAAAGCCAGTGCGCGGCATCGTCGTCAACAGCGGCAACGCCAACGCTTGCACCGGCGAGCTTGGCATGATCAATGCCGAGGTCATGGCCGCTACTTATGCCGATAGCATGGGCGTAGGCAAAGAAGAAATCATCATCGCTTCCACTGGAGTGATTGGTGTGCAACTGCCAATTCAGCTGATCAAGCAGGGCATTGAGACTACCTGCCAAGATTTGGACTGCTCGGCTGAAGCCGGCTTGAGTGCGGCACAGGCAATCATGACCACAGACACCTATGTTAAGCAAACTGCGGTGGTATTCGAAGTAGATGGTAAGAAAGTCACCATCGGTGCCATGGCCAAGGGCAGCGGCATGATTCATCCAAATATGGCTACCATGCTCAGTTTTCTCACCACCGATCTGAATATTTCTCCGCTACTTCTCAATAAAGCCCTGAAAGAAAGCACAGCCGAAACATACAACATGATTAGTGTCGACGGTGACACCAGCACCAATGACATGGTTGCTATTCTTGCCAACGGCAAGGCAGGAAACAAACTGATCGATAGCGAAGGCAAAGACTATTTCACCTTCTGTCAGGCGCTGAAGACAATCAACATAGAATTGGCTCAAGCAATCGTGCGGGATGGCGAAGGTGCCACTAAATTTCTTGAGGTTCAGGTCAAGCACGCAGACTCTGTCGCAGAGGCACGCAAGCTGGCCCGTTCTATTGTTTCGTCTAGCCTAGTCAAAACAGCCTTCTTTGGTGAAGACGCCAACTGGGGCAGAATCATCTGTGCCATGGGCTACAGCGGCGTTCAGTTCAAACCAGAAACTGTCTCAATCGCCATAGAAAGTGCTGGCGGCAAACTAGATTTGATGCAGGAAGGGGAGCCAGTCGTTGTCAACGAGATTCTCGGCAAAGCGGTGTTGGCAGAGAAAGACATAGTTATCCACATTGACATGAAAGCGGGCTTGAGTCAGGCAACAGCCTGGGGCTGCGACCTCAGCTATGAATATGTGCGCATCAACGGCTCATACAGGACATAGGTGGCAGAAATGGTAGCTTCAATGAATTTAGCTTCAATAAATTTAAAATCAATAAACCTTGAATCAGTGCCCGCGACTGCGACGCCATTGGTGCCCTTCAATCTCGCAACGGCGAAAGAGACGCTAAAACAGAACGCTTACGAAGTTGTCGTCTTGAAATTCGGCGGCAATGCCATTGGCAATGAGTCTGTGCTAGATGCCCTTATCGATGAAGCGGTTGTCCTGATTAAATCAGGCATTCATGTAATTGTTGTCCACGGCGGTGGTACTGCCGTCAACGATGCTTTGGCATCTATAGGTAAAGAGACGAAGAAGATAGACGGGCTGCGGGTAACTGATGAGGAGACCCTTTCTATTGCAGTCAAGGTATTCAGCGAGATAAACAAAAAACTCACTGAAAAATTTCGGAAGAGAGGTGTGAGCGCTTTGAGTTTTTGCTCTAAGTCAGAAATACCTTTTCAAACCGAGAAAATGTCTGCCGATCTTGGCTGGGTCGGTGAAATAGTTGATGTTCGCTCTAAGGGTATTGAGAGCTGGATGTGGGCTGGCTGGACGCCCATAGTCTCGCCGCTTGGCATTGATGCTAGCGAGCAGTTTTATAACATCAACGCCGATCATGCCGCTCTGGCTTTGGCAATTAGTCTAGAGGCTGACGGCTTGATTTTCATGACCGACGTACCAGGCGTGCTTAAAGATTTCAATAAGCCGCAGTCTAGGATTGGCCATGTTACACCAACTAGTGCCCAAGAGCTTATAAAAGAGGGCACCGTTAGTGGCGGCATGCTGCCCAAAATCAAAAGTTGCGTCATGGGCATCAAGAACGGTATTAGACGCATTGCCATAATTAATAGCTTTGCACCAAACGCTCTTATCAGTGGTTTCTTAGCGCCGCAAGAGACAGGCACACTCATTACTGGAGATAAATATGACCACTAGTATATGCGCCGAATTTGCTCCCTCAGCCTCTACACAAAGCGATTGGGTAGAGCGTGGCAAGAAAGTACTGATGCAAACCTACGCCACCCAGCCTATGGTACTAACTGAGGGACAGGGAAGTTATGTTGAGGATGTCGACGGCAAAAGCTATCTCGACTTCGCCTCAGGCATTGCTGTCAATTCGCTTGGTCACTGCCATCCTACCTATGTTGAAGCGCTGACTAAGCAACTAAGTAAACTGAGCCATTGCTCCAATCTTTATTACAACCAGCCTGCCATTGAGCTGGCTGAAAAGCTTGTGGCAAATAGTGCTTTTGACCGGGCTTTCTTTTGTAATAGCGGTGCTGAAGCTGTAGAGGGCGCCCTCAAACTCAGTCGCAAGCATGCCAAGAAGCACAAAAGTGAGAACTGCACGAAGATTCTTACCATGAGCAATTCTTTTCATGGCCGCACTTATGGTGCCCTTTCGGCCACGGCTCAAACAAAATATCAGGAAGGCTACCACCCGCTGGTGCCGGACGTAAGTGTGGTTGAGTTCAACAATATTGCCTCGATACTGGCCAATGATTTAGATGCGGTCGCCGCCATAATTATCGAGCCGGTACAGGGCGAAGGTGGAGTGCACTTAGTTGATAGCAGTTTTCTCAAAGAAGTGAGAGTGCTCTGCGATAAGCACAATATTGTTTTGATATTTGATGAAATACAGTGTGGTGTCGGCCGCAGTGGCTACTTTTTTGCCAGTGAGAATTTTGCCGTGGCCCCAGACATCGTAGCGTTGGCCAAGGGCCTCGGCGGCGGCTTCCCTATCGGAGCAATTCTGGCCAAAGAAAGTATCGCCAGTGCCTTCAATGCTGGTGAGCATGGTTCGACTTTTGGCGGCAATCCGATGGCTGCCTCAGCGGCATTAGCCTGTGTCAATATCATTGGCAACGAGCAGTTTTTAGGGTCTGTAAAGACTAAAAGTGAGCTGCTAGTAGCAGAGCTGGTAGACCTCAAGTCTATGCATCCATCAATAAAAGCAATTCGGGGATTGGGTCTGATGCTGGGAGTTGAGTTTGATATTCCAGTCAAGCCAATCATTGAGAAATGCGCAGCGCAAGGCCTTTTGCTCGTTGGTGCTGGCGAAAATGTCATACGGTTTCTGCCGCCTTTGACGGTAAGTGATGATGAGATTAATGAGGCAATTGGCATATTGGCGAATGTTTTGGGGACGCAATAGGCTGCAGAGTCTTTGTTTGCTCCTCGTAGCGATGGAAGTTTACAGTCCCAATTATTGTTTGTGGCGCGCTAGTCGTTATGAGATATCCTTATCGGCTTTCAGAAGCAGTTCATTTGATATTTCAAATGCACGTTCCAGTGCCTGATCTGCGGTATCCTCTAGCTTTTTGATTAGTCTGCTGTCATTTAGGTCATTTAGGTAGTCGCAGTCATTTCTTCTCCAGCGAAGCCACTCTAAACTTTTCCCTACTTCTTTTAGATCGTAGTTGGCATGCTTCTTGCAAGTATCGATTAGGTCACCATGATCTTCAACAGCACCTTTGGGATAAAAAATTTTCTTGCGATGACAGAAATTTCTTGCCATACAATAAGCACCGTAGTAGGCCCGGCTAACGCTATTTCGATGTCTCAGCTCTTGTCCAAAGGCGCCTTGTTCCCCGTTATAGAGAGCATCTGCAAACTCTAGGTACTCATGCCATTCAAACATTTTCTAACTAAGGTCAATTGAAAGTCTGCCTCGGCCACGAGGCATGGCGTTAAACCACCAACCAGCATCAAAAGCACGAGATGCTGCGCGATTATCAGAATAGCTTCCGACGAAATCAATCAAGACACTCAGAATTCTTCGGTCTTTGATTTCTCTATCCTCAATCACTACTAGCCTGACGACTGCGTTTTTGAAGTGTTTTTCGATGGCGAATTTTGCATCAATGAGCAAAGGAACTAAAAACTGGTTTGCCTCTAGAAAGCTTCTAACTTCCATTCTGTCGGGAAGAAAATAGAGTTTTAGAACCCGCTCGATCTCTAAACTGCTTGCCGTCTCAATCGCTGTGCCGATATACAGTTGAGTAAAAGCTGGATTTTCAGCTCGTTCACTCACTGAAGTTGATTGTTCCGTCGGGACGTACCACCAATTGTTCGGTGCAGGTATGGTTTTCCTTGAAACCAAGCCAGTGGCATATTGACGAACTTCAGAGCTTGCCGAGCAAATTGAATAGTTTGGTTGTTCTGTAATTTCGAAACTCTGCATTTCTACTAACTCCTAAACAAATCTCTGAGTTTTTCAGTTAGGCAATTTTCAAACATAGTATTTATATGCCCATGAGCAACCTCAAACCAATCCATCAATAACTCATTATTGGGCATTTCTTTTTGAAGTCTGTAGTTAATATCCAACAAAAATGTTGTGTGATCTGCCAAACCATTTTCGGACTGTAACTGTAGTGTGAGTAGGTCGCTTTTGTCTCTATATGGGTATGTCACAAAAACCATAAACGGACCATGGTCTTTGGGAAGTGCCGGACCGGTGTATGGGCGGAACTCTAGGTAGTCCTCGAATTGACAGAAGCCCGTACTTTTGTTTGGTATCTGAACACGATTGATGTATCTTAGGCTTACCCCTTGCACAGTCTTCTTGCCACCTGCATCTAAGTAGCAGTTCCAACCCCTGGTTAGAATTGGTTTAAATGAGCTTTCCCAGCTTTTATAAGGCTGCAAGTGATTTATCGCCATGATGTCCGGACCGATCTGAACAAGAGCACTTCCATCTTCTCGTAAAAATTGCATACGGTTTTGTGGAATAAATTGCTGAAATCCACCTGATGGACCGCTGGTAATTTGAACGCCACCTATAGTGGATATTTGCTGGCGCTTTGGGAAATCTTCTTTGAGCCGTTCATACATGGCTCCTGGCAGCATTAAATCCCATTCTGTCGGATTTTCAAATTGAAAATCCGCAACAACTTCAATTATTGGCGATTTCGTGTAGATTGCTTTCATTTTTGGTTCGCGTAAGGAGCAAAACTAAATGTACACCAACCAAGTTGATAGTGACCGCTGAAGATTTTCTTTTTCAGTTTTGAGTGAGGACAATTTTGCACAAATTGGTAATGTTTTATCGGTTCTTGATTGACTCACTAAGAGTTTTTGAGTTAGTGGGTGTTGGTGTCTGCTGTCCAAGCTATTAGTGAACAGCAACGGAAGGCTTTACTTGACATTCGGAGTTATTGCTATCAGTGAATTGGGCTTATTTCGAATGGATGCAAAGTAGCATGGTGTGGTTGCCAGCGGTATAGCTAAAAATTAATGACTTTCTTAGGCTGTAGTCCTGCCATGTCGCTGGCAAGTCAAATCGCTTTGGCTGTCAATAAAACTTAAGTCCGCCAGCGCAACACTTTCTCTTTGATCGGATTGACGAAAGCACGACCCTGGTCGTAAGCATCGTTCCACTCTTTTTTCAGCATGAAATACCAGTGCCCTGGTGTACCAGCGTCTTTGATAGTCATGATCAAGCGCGGATTGTACTTATTGATGATTTGCTCTTGCATCAATGCCAGAGTCTGGTCTTGCATCAAGAATGTGGTGACGAAGTAATCGACAATGGGCGAAAACATCTGAGTCAGAGGTGGTGCCCAGGTCCAATAAGTCGTGTGGTTGAGTTCGGTGTGGGTATCATCAACTGGTGTCAGGGTGGTGATACCAGCCATCTTAGTTTGATTGTGATAGCTTAGATATTCGCGGCGACAGCCAGGTAAACGGAAGCTGATTTCTGTCTCGATATAATTGCCAATTAGCTTGAATAAAATAGAGCCCTGGGATGGTTTGTGTTTCACCATTGTCCAGCCTGTCCCCTCTGGAACATAAGTTTTGGCTTTTTCTTTCAAAACTTTTTGTGAGCGCCACCACCATGAATTGTGAACGAAAGGCACATGGGCAGTGTCGATCAGTGCTGCTACTGCGTAGTCTATATGAGTGGGAAGTAGCAGAGTTGTCGTTGTCTTTGCGTAGGTACATCCTTCCAAACCAGGAGCATGAGGCACTTCTGGTAGATCTTCTTCAGCAATAGGTTTGTCGCCAAAGTAGACCCAAATGCAATCTAGTACTTCGCGACATGGGTAAGTGCGGCTTTTGATACCACAAAGATTGATTTTTTGATCTGCACAAAGTGATGGAATGACAGTGCAGACACCACTGGTATCAAATTTCCATCCATGAAAAGGACACTCTACTTCTTTGCCGTCAAAGTGACCAGCTGATAGAGGAACGGCTTGGTGGGGGCAGATATCGCGCATGGCAAAAACTTTGCCTTCGTTGTCTCTGCCAACCATGACTGGTTGATTGAGCATTATTTTCGCTACTTTCTCACCGCGCTTGAGCGCCTTAGAAGGAGCGGCAAAGTACCACATATTTTTAGTGAAAGTCTTGCCGTAGGGCGAGATGTAGCCGTCGCTACTTTCGTTAGTGTCAACAGTTTCTTCTATTTTTACTTCCACTTCAGCAGCGGTACTGCGGTGTCTTTCAGTTTCAGTGAGCATTGCCATCCCAGTTTCTTATTGGTCAAAAGCTTATTTTCGCATCAAGCTTACAATGGAAGGGCGCAAAGATATCAAGTACAGCTAATAAATTTCCTTAACGCAGACAGCAAAAGCTTATTTTGTGGCCATCTTAGTGTTCTAGCGAGACCCCTAGATAGTCTTGCCGCTTGAAGTCGAGCGATTTCGAAAATGTCTTGTAACCGGGTTTCTTAATTTCTAGCAAGTGAGAACCATTGCTAAGATGGCACCAAAATGCCCCACCGCTAAGGCCCGAGTTGTTGGCTGAGGTGATTTTGCCCAGCCTTGTGCCATCTACATAAACGATTCCACCCACTGATTCTGAGTCGCCATTAAGAAACAAGTTGGAGTTGCACTGGCCGCTTGTTCTCGTCTCGGCAAAAATCACTAATAAGACAATGGCTGTCACTAATAGCCAGAGTTTGGGTGCCTGCGAACGCTTTGGTAAATATTGCTCACTTACTGCTGTTGTTGTATGAGTAGCTATGGCTGTCACCGGGTGCCGCCTTCCTTAGGTGCGACGGGCATCCACAGGGTCGGTGCGGCGTAAGGCAGAAGGCGCTTTTCTGGTTCAGCTTTTTCTCTTACTGGTTCTGGTGCCGCTTTGGGTTCAGCAGTTGAGTTGCCAATGGGCGGAGCCAAAGCAGGCGTCGTAGAGCCAGAAGAGGAGGAGGAAGAAGAGCTTGTGGATGACGTTGCGGTTGAAGAAGGAGCGGATGGGGTGGACACCGTGGTCTCTGGTTGAATTGGAGTGCCTGGTGTGGGGGCGGTTTCGCTGTTGCCTGTTGAGAGTGATTGAGCCTCTGCTTTTAGTTCGCCACTGCCATCGCCGGTAGCGTTTGCAGTACTGGCTGTTTCATCTTTTGGTGTGGCATCTGGATTTTTGGCGAGTTGATCTCCACCTTTTTTCTCGTCAGGGACAAACTGACTTGGCGCCATAAAGCTCCCTGGAGCCGTTGGTCTAGCTTTGTAGAAGGCTTCATTGTAATCGTGCCAGATCTTGGCCATTATTACGCCGCCGGTGACGTTCTTGCCTTCGATTGCTTTGTTTTCATCGTTGCCACCCCAGACAGCTGTCACCATATCTGGTGTGAAGCCAATGAACCAAATATCTTTGCCTTCATCGGCGGTGCCTGTTTTTCCGGCTACCGGTCTGTCAGCTAATTTAGCCTGGGTGCCGGTTCCCCAGCGTACGCAATCTTGCATACACTCGACTAGTCTGGCTACTGGTTCTACTTGGAAGGCACGGTCGGCTCTAGGGTCGAACACTTCAATTACTTGGCCGCGATTATTTTCGATTTTGCGAATGACTTGGGGCTTGATGGCAATGCCAAATCTAGCAAAAGTCGAATAGGCGCCAGCCATCTCTAGCGGAGAGGCAGCGGAGCTGCCGAGGGCCAGCGATAAGTTTGGGTCGAGCTTCGCTGTCACACCAGCAAGGCGTGCTGTTTCAATCACACTTTCCATGCCCACTTGCTGTCCTACTTTTACAGCAGGTACGTTGCGAGATAAGGCTAGAGCCCGGCGTATTTGCATACGACCGTAGAATTTATGGTCGAAGTTTTTTGGAGCATAGGGCGCTTGACCCCAAGGTGATTTGATCACCAGTGGGCTGTCATCGATCATACTGTCGGGGCCGAGCACGTTTTTGCAGAAGGCTGTTAAGTAGACAAATGGTTTAAACGAAGAGCCAACAGTGTGCGGATTTGTGGCACGGTTGAACTGATTCTTCCAGAAGTTTCCTACACCACCCACCAGTGCCACTACTTCTCCACCGCTGACTGAGACTGATACTAGAGCACCTTGAGTAACGCCTTTGGGTGCTTTTTTAATGCCCTCGTTTAAGGCCTTCTCTGCTAACTCTTGGGCTACAGGGTCGAGGTTGGTATAGACACGCAGGCCTTGTCGGCGCATTTCTGCTTGGCTGAAGCGTTCGCGCAAAACTTGCAATACATAACTAATGTAGTAAGGATACTTTTGCATCGAGTTGGTGCCTTTTTTAAAGGCAAGTTGCTGGCCTTTGGCTTCTTTAGCCTGTGACTCAGTGATATAGCCATATTCGACCATTTTGTCGATGATTTCTTTTTGTCTGCTATATGCAGCCGCGCGGTTTTGCGGTAAGCCTAACTCGGAAGGTGCCTTAACTAGACCAGCCAGAAAAGCTGCTTGGGCAAGCGACAGTTGGGCTGCGCTGCGGTCAAAATAGCGGGAAGCAGCGCGCTCAATGCCATAGGCGTTGTTGCCGAAATAGACTTGATTGAGATACATATTGAGAATGCGCTCTTTGCTGTAGCGTCTCTCTAAGTCCCAGGCGACATAGGCCTCTTTGATTTTTCGGTCATAAGTTCTGCCAGCATCGGCAAAGAACAAGTTTTTTGCCAATTGTTGTGTGATGGTTGATCCACCCTCTTTGACGTGGCCGGCTGCCATATTGGCCATAGAAGCGCGGAAGATACTAAAGAAGTTGATGCCGTTGTGTTCGTAGAAGTGGTGATCTTCTGCGGCCAGAATGGCCTGCTGCATTTTTGTAGAGATTTGATTGAGGGGAACTACGCGTCTGTCTTCGTCGCCCTCGACTGTGCAAATTAGGTGGTCTTGTTTGTCGAGTATTTGAATTGCTTCGATGGGCTCAAAGCGTTCAACCATTGTCACGTCGGGCAATTCTTGAATCTGCTTCCACATAGAAGCACCGAGGTAACCGCAGCCGAGAGCACCCACTATTAAACAGATAGTGAAGGAGCGCCGTGCAAAGACTCCAGCGTTACCTAAAACACCTTGGTTCTTGCGTCGGGCTACAGATCTTCGCTTGGCCACGCTTTACGTTCTCAATTCTCGATGTTTGGAGAGCAACCCCTGACATTATATATATTAAGGTGCCGGCGTGCTTTCTCCGTCAAAATCACGTAAAGAAAAGAGAGCGACTGTTGCCGCCCTCTCTTCTTCTATTTTTCATTAACTCTGGTTTAGTTAGTTAAGCTTACTCGGCTCCAAGTTAGGCTCTTGGGTGAGTATTCATATAAACCCGTCTCAAGCGGTCCAAACTTACATGAGTGTAAATTTGGGTGGTGTTGATAGTGGTGTGACCTAGAAGATCTTGAACTACACGTAGGTCAGCCCCACCTTCAAGCAGGTGAGTGGCGAATGTGTGTCTCAAAGTGTGGGGAGTGATTGGTTTGTTGATACCAGCTTTGAGGGCATACTTCATGACGATACGGTGGACAGATCTTGACGACAGGCGAGTTGCTTGTCGGCTGACAAACAGAGGATGCTCTGCTTGCGGTGTGCGACCTTCTGCCAATTTGGACCAGGTTTCGCTGAGATATTTCTTCAGCCAGTTGTGAGCGCTTTGATTGAGTAGTACTACTCTTTCTTTGCCGCCCTTACCTAGAACCCGCATCTCCATGCCTTCTTGGTTGTAGTCTTGAACTCTTAGACCGCAGAGTTCGCTGACTCGCATGCCGGTGGCATACAAAACTTCCATCAAGGCGCGGTCACGTGCACCCAATACTGAATTGGTATCGGGTGACATCAGTAAACGCACGATTTCTTCTTTGTCTAAGCAGGCAGGCAATCTACGGGTGAGTTTAGGGCCGCGCACTTGCTTTGATGGATCTTCATCGATCAATTGCTCTCTTCTCAAGTAGCGATAGAACGATCTAATTGCCGAAATTTTACGAGCGACAGTTGGTCTTGAATATTGTTCTTGAATTTGTCTTATGTAAGCACGCAGACCTTCGGCTTCAAGCCAGCCGGAGCCGGTTGTTGCGGATGAAGTTGTTTGCTCGGTTGAATCAGCGTTTGTATTAGCAGTTGTATCAGTTGTAGATATTGGGGCACTACCGGTAGTTGTGTTAACTACTGTATGGCCAGTGTAAGAATTCTGCTGCTCACTTGTTACTGCGTCCGCTGGAGTTTCGCCAGTGGAGCTAACGTCGCTGCCAATCAGCTGTTTGAGGTCATTCATGTAAGCGCGAATTGTATGCGATGAGTAATTGCGTTCTACTTCTAAGTAGCCTGCAAATTGATCGAGCCAATTTTTATGAGCATTAGCCTGGCCATTTGCTAAGCCGTCGACACTTTTCTCTAGAGCAGTGTGCATGCCTGGAATGGCTTCTGGCAAGCCATTTATCAGACCTCCAGACTGTGCTCCAATGTTTCCGTGCATGTTATTTGTTCCGTTTTGAAATGTCACTATTTACCGTCTTTCTAGAATTTAGTAATTGATGTGCACCACAATTACTAATTATGAGAACTTTGAAAGCTTTGTAAAGACCCCAATAGTCAGTATCTGAGTAGTCATGAGGCAAATACGATCGCGTTTATCAGCACTGCTTGAACAAAAAAGCGGTGCTACAGATGGTGGCGCAAAGCTACTAGAATTCGGGGATGCGTGGGAATCGAACCCACCCAGGACAGCGTAAATCTGCCCCGCAACGATTTTGAAGACCGCACACCACACCAGCGATGCTCCATCCCCAGGTCTCTATCAATTTACCCTATTTCTTCCAAACCTGGGTGAACTGCCGATCTTAGTAACTTAGGTAAGTTTCATAGTCATTAAGAAAAACAAAAGATATTAATGAAATTTTATCAAGATTCGCTATGGCTCATCGGCACTGTCAATTGGGGATCGTGAAAAACTACTAACAAGGGTTGTAAGGAGCCCGAGATCGTCACAGTTCCCTACATTTGCATTGACAATATTATAGATAGATACGTATAGTTCCATCCCTGTGCCTGCAATTGCCCTCGGCAACTGCGGTTTCGTGCACAGATATGCTTTCGCATATGAGCAGCCACTCAACAGAGGTAACCGATGGCTTTAGAGTTGTCTGAGCGCGTCCGAACCTTCGGGGCGGGAAGTTCGCGCATCGCGGATTTACCTGATCTCGCTGAAATTCAGAAAAGTTCGTTCAAATGGTTTATCGAAGAAGGTCTAGCAGAGGAACTGCGGGCTTTCAGTCCTATCAAGGACTACACGGGAAGGTTGGAGCTCCACTTCCTGACTAATTACAATTTTGAGGATCATACTGAGCCTAACAAGCCCAAGACTCCTGAAGATGCAAGGGCCCTAGATGCCAGCTACACCAAGAAGCTGCGTATTCAAATGCGTCTTGTCAATCGCGAGATGGGTGAGATCAAAGAGCAAGAGATCTACGTCGGCGACATTCCAATGATGACCGACCGCGGTACCTTCATTATTAATGGCGCTGAGCGTGTAATCGTTTCTCAGATCGTTCGCTCCCCTGGCATCTACTATAAAAGGGAAGTCGACACCAACGGTAAGAGAACCTTCTCCGCTACCCTTATACCTAACCGTGGCGCTTGGCTGAAGTTTGAAACTGATGTCAATGACATTATCTATGTAAAGATAGATAAAAACAGAAAACTTCCTGCCACTACCCTCTTGAGAGCCCTTGGTTATTCAGATAGTGAAATGGAAGGTATTTTCCGTCACAAAGAATTCCTCAAGAAAACTCTTGATAAAGATTCCAACAAAACTCGTGAAGATTCGTTAATCGAAGTCTATCGCAAACTTCGTCCAGGTGACCCGCCCTCTGTTGCTGGTGGCCAAAGCATTCTTGACAGCCGCTTCTTCGATGACAAACGTTATGACCTTGGTCGCGTTGGTCGCTATAAATTGAATAAGAAGCTCAGCTTGTCGGTGCCAGAAGCTCAGCGCACACTGACTAGAGAAGACATCGTTGCAGCGGTTGATTATTTGATTGGCCTACATTATGACGAAGGCCACGTTGATGACATCGACCACCTCGGCAACCGTCGTATTAGATCGGTTGGCGAACTTCTACAGAACCAATTCAGAATCGGTCTTACTCGCCTTGAGAGAATTGTGCGCGAGCGCATGACTTTGCAAGACGCCGATACTCTCACTCCAGCTAACTTGCTCAACACCAAACCCTTGGTTGCAGCCATCCGCGAATTCTTCGGATCTTCGCAGTTGTCTCAGTTCATGGACCAAACCAATCCTCTAGCAGAACTGACGCACAAGCGCAGACTGTCAGCTCTAGGACCTGGCGGTTTGTCGAGAGAAAGAGCCGGCTTTGCCGTTCGAGACATTCACCCGAGCCATTACGGACGTATTTGTCCTGTAGAAACTCCTGAAGGTCCTAACGCTGGTCTGATTGGCTCACTAGCTACCCATGCTCGCGTTAACGCTTACGGTTTCATTGAAACTCCTTATCGCCGTGTTGAAGGCGGTCTCGTTACCGACCAGATTCACTACCTGACAGCTGACGAAGAAGATAACTTCAGAGTGGCCCCAGGTGATGCGCCTGTAAACGATGACGGTACTTTCGTTCATCCTCTAGTTCCTGTGCGTTACCGCGCCGAGTTCATCGAGACTGGACCAGAGCAAGTCGACTATGTTGGCGTCAGCCCCATTCAAATTGTGTCCGTAGGAACGGCCTTAATTCCATTCCTTGAGCATGATGACGCTAACCGCGCCTTGATGGGTTCAAACATGCAACGTCAGTCTGTACCTTTGGTACGTACTGAGCGTCCACTAGTTACAACTGGTATCGAGCGTCAATCAGCTCGAGATTCAGGCATGGTGATTGTGGCCGATGTTGAAGGCGTGGCCGAATATGTTTCCGCTACATCTATACACGTTCGCACTAAAGATAAACGTCTGGTCAAATACAGACTATCTAAGTTCCAACGTTCAAACCAAGATACTTGCTTGAACCAAAAACCAATCTTGCGTGTGGGCGACCACTGTAAGCCTGGTGATGTCATCGCCGACGGTGCTGCTACCAATTCTGGTGAGCTTTCCGTAGGTCGTAACTTGCTCGTGGCCTTCATGCCATGGGAAGGCTACAACTTTGAAGATGCCATCTTGATCAGCCAGCGCCTTGTCTTTGAAGACGTTTTGACTTCAATTCACATCGAGAAACTTGAAATCGATGCTCGTTCCACCAAGCTCGGTCCTGAAGAAATCACCAGAGAAGTTCCAAACGTCTCTGAAGAATCTCTTCGTCACCTAGATGAAAATGGCATCGTTCGCATCGGCTCAAGAGTCTATCCAGATGACATTTTGGTCGGCAAGATCACCCCTAAAGGTGAATCGGAACACCCACCAGAAGAGAAACTGCTTCGCGCCATCTTCGGCGAAAAAGCACGCGACGTTCGTGATAACTCACTAAGAGTTCCGCACGGCGAAGGCGGCCGGGTTGTAGACGTTAAAGTCTTCGACCGCGAAAAAGGCGATGAACTTCCTCCTGTTGCCAACAAAGTGGTGCGCGTCTACATCGCTCAGAAACGTAAAGTCTCTGTTGGCGACAAAGTAGCCGGACGTCACGGTAACAAAGGTATCGTCGCTAAGATTCTACCGACCGAAGACATGCCTTTCTTGCCAGATGGCACACCAGTCGACATTGTATTGAATCCACTGGGCGTACCTTCTCGTATGAACGTTGGTCAAACTTTCGAAACTCTGCTTGGCTTGGCAGCAATGCTCACCAACCAGCGCTACGAAGTGCCACCATTCGATGAAATGTACGAAAAAGAAGCTTCATCGATGACTGTTCACCGTGAAGTAGTTAAAGGCAAAGCTATGACTGGCTTCGACTGGATTGGAGATGACGGTAAAGTCACTCTCTATGACGGCCGCTCTGGTGATGCTTTCGAAAATCCTGTTTCTGTCGGCAAAATCTACATGATGAAACTCGTTCACCTTGTAGACGACAAGATTCACGCTCGTTCAACTGGTCCTTACAGCTTGGTTACTCAGCAGCCGCTGGGTGGTAAAGCGCAGTTCGGTGGTCAGCGTCTCGGAGAAATGGAATGCTGGGCTCTTGAAGCTTTCGGCGCCGGATACTCACTACAAGAGATGCTCACCATTAAGTCAGATGACGTTAACGGTCGCTCTAAGGCTTACGAATCAATCGTTAAGGGTGAAAACCTGAGACGTCCTGGTATTCCTGAGTCGTTCAAAGTGCTCGTGCGCGAACTTCAATCTATCGGTCTTGACGTTTCTGTGGCCAAGCGTACTCGCGAAGGCCAAGAAGTAGAAGTTGACTTGATGACCGAAGTTGAGGAAGTACGTCCACGCGGTCTGAGAAGACTCAGTCCGTTTGGCGAGATTGGCCTCGAATCAGAACTTGCTGAGCTTTCACGGCAGACTGCAATCCCAGCTTCGGCTGTGGCAACGGCAGACCCTGACGAGCTAGTGGAAGATGGAGACAACGAAGTGGTTGGCGACTCTTATGAAGGTGTCGTTGACGTGCTCACTCCTAGCATTCCAATAGTTGAGGCCCTAATCGGAGCCATCGAAGCACCAGACTTTTCAGTAGATGTTGATTCTGAACCTGAAGATCTGATCGACGACTCAGACGAAGCCTAATCAAGCCTAACTAATTCAAAGGGAGAGTGTCATCTAAAATGACTACGAGTATTGACCGCTTTGACTACATAAAAATCGGGATCGCCTCACCTGAGCGTATCCTTAGCTGGTCACACGGCGAAGTAACCAAGCCTGAGACCATCAACTACCGTACCCTCAAACCAGAGAAAGACGGCTTGTTCTGCGAGCGCATTTTTGGACCATCAAAAGACTGGGAATGCTACTGCGGTAAATACAAACGTGTAAGACACCGCGGTATCACTTGCGAACGTTGCGGCGTTGAAGTGACCGATTCTAAAGTTCGTCGTCACCGTATGGGCCACATCAAACTGGCTTCTCCTGTGACTCACATTTGGTTCCTCAAAGGTATTCCAAGTTACATCGGCTTGCTTCTCGATTTGCCATTGCGCGATCTAGAACAAGTTGTTTACTTCAATGCTTATGCCGTAACCAACCAAGGCAACTCACCTGACTTACACAAGAATCAACTTCTTGCTGAAGACGAGTACGAGAAGCTTTTAGAAGACCCTAACATGCAGTTCGACGTTGGTATCGGTGCAGAAGCTGTTAAGCAGCTCTTGTTCGATATCGCCAGACCTCAATATGAACGCCCTGACAACAAAGACGATCGTGGTCGTTTGTTAGAGCTTCCTGGTTTGAAAGAACTATCTAAGCAACTTCGTGAAGAACTGGCTGGCGCAGGCGGCTCCCAACAGAAGAGAGCCAAAATCATCAAACGCTTGCGTTTGGTTGAAGCACTGGTAAATTCGCACACTGACCCAACTTGGGTTGTGCTCGATAATCTACCGGTTACTCCTCCAGATTTGCGCCCAATGGTGCAGCTCGATGGTGGACGTTTCGCTACATCAGATTTGAACGATCTATATAGACGGGTTATTAACCGTAACAACCGTCTAGCTCGTTTGCTCGAAATGGGCGCTCCTGAAATTATCGTGCGCAACGAAAAGCGTATGTTGCAAGAAGCAGTTGATGCTCTGATCGATAACGGCAGACGTGGCCGCGTGGTGGTTGGTCCAAACAACCGTCCACTGAAGTCACTATCTAACATTATCGAAGGTAAGCAAGGCCGTTTCCGTCAGAACTTGCTCGGTAAACGGGTTGACTACTCTGGACGATCTGTAATCGTTGTCGGTCCTACTCTTAAGTTGCACCAGTGCGGCTTGCCTAGAGAAATGGCCTTAGAACTCTTCAAGCCATTTGTGATCAACAAGCTGATCGAAAGACAGATTGTTCAGAACATCAAATCGGCTAAGAAACAAATTGAAAAGGGTTCGGCAATTGTCTGGGAAATTCTTGAAGAAGTAATTCAAGGTCACCCAGTACTGTTGAACCGCGCTCCCACACTGCACAGACTCGGTATTCAAGCTTTTGAACCAGTATTGGTAGAAGGTCGCGCTATCCAGTTGCACCCGCTTGTATGTTCGGCCTTCAATGCCGACTTCGACGGTGACCAAATGGCCGTGCACGTTCCATTGTCGGTTGAAGCTCAAGCTGAAGCTCACATGCTCATGCTTGCTTCAAACAACACTCTACTTCCTGCTACTGGCCGACCAACAATCACACCTACTCAAGACATGGTGCTTGGTATTTATTACCTCACTATTGAAAAGCCAGGCAGTGATGATCCTAAAGTGTGCCGCGGCGCAGGCATGAGATTCGTCTCCTTGGCTGATGCAAGATCAGCTTATGAAGCCGGAATTCTTGATCTGCACGCCAAAATCAAAGTACGCGATGTGGACGGCAAAATGGTTGAGACAACTCCCGGTCGCGTCATCTTCAATGAAGTTGTGCGTGAAGCAATTCTGGTTGTTAACTAAAGACTGGTAGAGCACCAACAGTATCAACCTTTATCTAAATTCTTTATCTAAAGAGGGTCCAATGGTCACAGGCGATAAGAAGAAAGAAACAATGGATTACATCAACACAACTGTTGATAAGAAGAAGCTCGGCAATCTTCTTTCAGATGTGTATGAGAGATTCGGCACAGCAAGAACAGCTGAACTAGCCAACTCACTAAAAAACCTCGGTTTTAAGTTCGCAACCAAAGCCGGCGTAACTGTTTCTATTGACGACTTAGACGTACCGGAAGCCAAGAAAGGCTTGATTTCCGCTGCTGAAAAAGAAATTGAAGAAGCACAACGTCGCTATGAGCGCGGCGATATTACTGAAGTTGAACGCTACAACAAAGTAATTGATACCTGGTCAGCTACCACCGACCAGCTCACCAAAGAAGTTGTAGATAACTTTGATCGCCTGAACCCTGTCTATATGATGGCTTTCTCTGGAGCTAGAGGTAACATCTCCCAGGTTCGTCAGTTAGTTGGTATGCGGGGCCTGATGGCTGACTCTCAAGGTCAGATCATCGACTTGCCGATTAAGTCTAACTTCCGTGAAGGTCTAAACGTTACTGAGTACATCATCTCCTCCTACGGAGCGAGAAAGGGCTTGGTAGATACAGCGTTGAAAACCGCCGACTCTGGTTACTTAACCAGACGTCTGGTTGACGTTGCCCAAGACGTAATCGTGCGTGAGCCTGATTGCGGAACCGTTCGCGGCATCTTCATGCAACCAATTGCAGAAGGCGACAAAGACCTTGTCACCTTGCAAGAGAGAATCTTTGGTCGCTCTGCTTCTATTGATGTTGTTGATCCTGAAACCGGTGAAGTTCTAGTTCGTGCTGGTGAATTGATCAGCCGTAAGCAGGCAGCTCTTCTTGATAAAACCCTGAAGAAGCCAAACAAAGTTGTGATGGTGCGCAGCCCACTTACTTGCGAAAGCCAATATGGTGTTTGCCAGAAGTGCTACGGTTGGGCTCTCACTAGCCACCGTCCTGTTGACCAGGGTGAAGCAATCGGTATTATTGCCGCTCAGTCAATCGGTGAACCTGGTACACAGCTAACCATGAGAACGTTCCACACTGGTGGTGCCGTTTCTGGTGGTAAGTCACGTAACCAAGTTAAAGCTCCTGCTAAGGGTACTGTGGTCTTCAAGATCCAGAGCCGTTCTATGCGTACCGCTTACGGTGACGTTATGGAACAGACAACTCGCGATGGCGTGATGAAAGTTGTGGTAGGCGAGAAAGAGCATTCTTTCCCAGTGCCAGTCGGAACTCTACTCTTCTTGCCATCAGGCTCAGAAGTAATCGCCGGACAAATTATTGCCGAGTACGATCCACCGGGTTCGAAGAAGAACTTGACTGAACGCGCCAGCAAAGATATCACCGCTGATATCTCGGGCCGTATCATGTTCCAGAACTTCCAGGCTGACGAAAAGAGAGACCGTCAAGGTAACATCTCAAGAACAGCCAACCGCGCCGGTATCATTTGGGTATTAGAAGGCGACGTATACAACTTGCCATCAGGCGCCCATGTGGTCGTCAAAGATGGTCAAGACGTTAACGCTCTAGATGTATTGGCCGAAATTCAAATCACTTCCGAACACGGTGGTGAAGTTAGATTCGGACCAGAAATCGAAACTGAAACTGTCAAAATCAGCAAGACCAAATCGCAAGTTAGACTGACCAAGGGCAAAGAGATGAATGTCATCATTGCTTCAGTCGGTGCTAACAATGCCAAGCTTGAGCCTGGTCAAAAAGGTCATATCTGGCGCGTGCAAAAACAAAAAGAATCATTCGCTATCAAAGTAGTGAACGAAGAAGTTGTTGAGAACGGCAAGATTATTGCTGAGTTGGTTGATGATGGCTTGAACGTGGTCAGCTGTGGTGGCGAGATTATCTACGATGGCGTAGAAATCGATGACCGCCGCGTTGTCACCAAAGCCGGTAAAGTACTCTTCGTTCCTGAAGAAGTACACTTCATCTCTAAAGATAGCTCTCTGAAAATGTCTGAAACTGGTGAAACAGTTACAGCTGGCCAAGAAGTTGTTAAAGACGTCTTTGCTCACATGGAAGGTATCGTCGAGATCATCGCTGATAACGACATCATCCACGAAGTAATCGTCAGACCAGGCGACTTGGTTCCAATTGGCGATCCATCCGAAGTGAAAGTGCCTGAAGGTCAAATCGTTGAGCCTGGTACTGAAATCGTTGAAGGCTATACATACAAAGAGCGCAAGCTCGTTAACCTCTTCGAAAAAGAAGATGGTTCCTGCTACGTCATCGTTCGTCCAGTCGAAGAGTACTGGATTGAACCTAGAGAAACTAAGTTCAAGCACAAAGCGACAGACGAGAAAATTTCTCTCCGTTCAGTCACTCAGTTGCTCTTCCGTGACAGAGAAAAAGTCAGACACATCCAAGGCGCTCAGTTGACTAGAACCTCACTGGTTCTGCAAATGCAAGGCCACCTGCAAACCCTCAAGGGTATTGTAGAAATGGGTGAAGATCTAAACATCGTTGTGCAAGAGAACATTCTCTTGCGCCGTGAGCAAGATCTCAACGTCACTCTCTTGTCTGTTGAACACGGTCAAATAATTGACGCCAAGGCTGCAGTTGCCACAACTCAAGTTCTCACTAGAACTGATGCTCGTGTTCAACTCTCCAAGTCAGACGAAAGAAGAATCTTGTTGGTGACCGAAGAGCAGCAAGTGCACCAGAAAATCAAAGGCACTTGTAACTTGAAAGAAGGCGATTTAATTCGCTTCGGTGACCCACTATCTAAGGCTTCTAGTGCTTCTATCTCGGGACAAATCGTCTCGGTTGATGGTGCTGAAGTGGTGCTGAGAAAAGGTCGTCCGTATCTAATTTCAGTCAACACCCAGCTACAGTGCGAAGACGGTAACTTAGTTCAACGGGGCGACTTGCTCGCTACTCTGATCTTCGAACGTCAGAAAACTGGAGACATCGTTCAGGGTCTTCCTCGTGTAGAAGAAGTTCTGGAAGCAAGAAAGCCGAAAGAAGCTGCCATACTCGCCGAGCGTGAAGGTAAGGCTAGACTGGCTACTGAAGACGATACAACCAGACTCTACATTGTCTTTGGCGATGGTACCGAAGAAGAAATTCCAATTCCTCAAGGTCTCAACATCATCCTTGAAGACGGAGACCCCGTCACTCTCGGTATGCCTTTGACAGACGGTCCTCCTAACCCACACGACATCGTGCGCTTAAGAGGCATCGAAGCGGCTCAGAAATATCTGGTCGACGAAGTGCAGTCTGTATACCGTTCACAGGGTGTAGAAATCGCCGATAAGCACATCGAAGTTATCGTCAGACAGATGACCCGCAAGGTTCGTGTTGATGATCCAAAAGACACCATCATGTTGCCAGGCGAGTTGATGGAGCGTTATCACATTGACCAGGAGAACGAGAAATCGGCTCAACAAGGTCTAGAAGGCGCTACATACACTGATGTATTGCTCGGTATCACCAAGGCTTCACTCAACACTGAGTCATTCATCTCTGCTGCATCATTCCAGGAAACCACAAGAATTCTGACTGAAGCTGCCGTAGAAGGTAAGAAAGACTGGTTGCGTGGTCTGAAAGAGAACGTCATCATCGGCCGACTCATCCCAGCAGGTACTGGCTTCCAAGGCCATGCAATGCCGGTTGAGGAAGAAGAAGAAGAAGAAGATATCTATCCACCAATCGGTGAAGGTAGCTTCAACGTTCCTGCTTAGTTAGGACCTGCTTAAATAGAGCCACCATAAACATCTGGCACCTAGCCTACCTAAGGCAAATTGCGTGTATATACACCTAATTTACAAAAAAGGCCTCCATTGTGGAGGCCTTTTTTTAGTGCCTTCAGCTTAGTGCTTATGTTTACGCTGATGACTATGATTATGCGAAGCGGTGCGATAGTCAGGGTGCAAAATCTGGTTAGCGTTGAAGCGCTTGCGAATGCGACTGGCCAGAAAATAGGTCCCGACTTTCCTTGAAGGGTTGCAGCGTTGGTCTAAGAGCAGGTGGGTCAAGATTGAAACGGTAATGCCTACGCGATAAGGTTGGCGGCTTTTGCCCTTGAATAGAAGGAAGAAAAGGGCCAATAGCTCGTAAGAGTGGAGAGGCAGGTAGAGCTTGCCGCTGTAGTTCTCGTGGGATGCTTCTTTGAACATCACCCAGTTAAATTTCCAGCCGTGAGCCCGAACATAGTCAAAAATGTGGTCTAAGTCGATTAGAAAACCTACCAGAAAGCTGGCCAATGCAGCCTTGCGAGACCTGTAAACATAGTAACTGGCGCAGCTTACGCCTGCTGAAGTGATGATGTGTCCAACGGTTCGCATACTTTCAAGATTCCCTAATTTGCCCTGATCCTTGATAAAATCGTCACTTGTAGCGGTTTTTACCCTCGGTATCTGAGACCATCAATTAGATATACCCGGTGGCCAATTTTTTACGCAATTTTCATATTTGTCCATATCTAGGTTTTATTTCGGAGTTTTAGAACAAATGCAATTTGTGCAGGGGCCTATGGGCCGTAAAGGGAAGCTTTTCACCGCCTTGTCTCGCTCGGCCTTAAGCTCGCTGATATTGGCTGTCTCTAGCCTAACTGCAGGCTCTGTCGCTATCAGCTTTGCTCCGATGGCGTCGGCTCAAGCGCCTCAGGGTGGCGGTGCCGGCACTGCTCAGCAAGCTGTCGGCATGTACAATCTCGGTCTGGCCGCTTACAAGCAAGGCAGTCTAGAGTCGGCCATTATCTTTTTCCGCCGGGCTACCGATATGGACCCCAATCTGGCTGATGCTCAATATAACCTGGGGGTTCTCTACCAAAGTCAGCGCCGCCTCAAAGAAGCTATCCCGCGCTTTCAGGAAGTTCTAAGAGTGAAGTCAGCTGACCCAGACGCTCACTTCCAGCTTGGTATTGCCTTGATGGACATGGGACGTGCGGCAGAAGCTAAAAACCATCTCCAGGCCATTGCGCCGAGTTCTCCCCATTTTGCTGACGCGCAAAAACGCATTCAGACTTGTGAAGCCCAGCTCGCTGGGGCTACCGTGGCTTCCCCTAGCTATAACCCCAATGCTAGTGCTGCTCAACCGGCTGCCAATGTCTTTAACAGCAGCACTAACCAGGCCATGAATTTAAATCCAGTGGGCTCGGAGACACCGGCACCTCGCGACTACAGCACTATTTCCAACAATTCTTATTCAGGTTCTTCTGCAGCTTCAGGCAATACCCTGAGTCATGTTGTCCAGCCTCAGCAGCCATCACAGCAGGTTCAACAAGTACAGCAAGTACAACAGAATCAGCAGCCTCAGCAAGTGCAGCAAGTTAGACCGGTGGTCATCGCCAGTGCACCCGTTGCCGCCTCAAGGGCCGGTGCTCCCACAGCTGTACTAGCTAACTCTTCGGCTCGGGTTATTGCTACCGGTTTCTCTGCTCCAAGCGGATTGACCTTCGATCGCCTCGGCAATCTCTATGTGGCCAACTTTACGAGCAATACAGTGGACCGCATTTCGGCCGATGGTACGCGTATGCAATTTAGCTCAGGCTCTAACTTGAAGGGACCGATTGGGCTTGCTGCGGACGATAGCGGCAATATTTATGTGGCTAACTATGATGGCGGCACGGTGGCTAGAATTAGCCCCGCTGGCGTTTCAACTATCATCGGTACAGGCTTCAAACAGCCTTATTACCTCACTTTAGACAAGGAAGGCAATCTATTTGTTAGTCAGCAAATTGATAACTCTGTGGTGCGCCTGACACTGCCTCGTCCAGTGGCCCGTACTCAATAATAGTTAGCTGACAATAGTAGTTAGCTGGCAATAGGAATTAGTTGATGTCCGACGTTAAAGCTGAAGCAGATAAGTCTGCCGAACAGCAATCTAGTAAAGAAAAATCTTCTGGCGAGAAATCGGCGGTAGAAAAATCGACTATCGAGAAATCTAGTAGCGCTAAGATCGTTGCAGCGCCACTTGATGCTGCTCGATTTGATGCTAAGCGTGTTGCTGTTCAGATGATGGTCGGCAACCAGTTTGTGCAGCCTTACCATTTCGTCATGACACGTTTGAAGGTTTACGGTCGAGAGAACATTCCTAAGGAAGGCTCTTTGATTGTTGTTGGCAATCACATCTCACATTTTGATCCACCCTTGTTTGCCTTCGTTACGCATAGACCGATGATCTATATGGCTAAGAGCGAGCTTTGGGACAATAAATATATGGGACGCTTGCTCGATTGGCTTGGGGCCTTGCCCATTAAGAGAGGTAAGCCGCAGCTCTCTACTGTCAAATTCATTCGCCAAATCATGAAGACCGGCTGGTCTCTTGGTATGTTCATTGAAGGTACGCGCTGCAAGACGCCTAATTCAATTGGTAAGCCCCACGTTGGTGCTGCCTATTTTGCCAAAGTAACTAATAGTAAGATTTTGCCAATTGGTTTTATCGGTACAGATAAGCGCTTTGGACCAGCTAGAGTGAATATCGGCAAAGTAATCGAACCAGGCGATGATCTGGAAGCGAAGACTTGGGAGATTATGGATGCCCTTGCCGAGTTGACCGGCTTCCAGATTCTTGAGCGTAAAATGGCAGATAAAGAGTAACAATTAGGAATCAGATTGAAAGCCGCAAGTATCGCTAAAATTTATTTGTCAGAAATTAGTTGCTAGAAATTCTTTGCTAATACAGTTTCATAAGTCTGGTAGCCCTGCCCTTCATAGCATTTTACAGCGGCTAGATTGCCGCGCTTGGCGCAGAGGCGAATGCGCTGGCAGCCAAGCTTTTTCATGGCCTCTTCAATAGCCTGCAAGAGTAGGCCCGCTACGCCATGACCGCGCCACTTTGAGCTGACACAAATATCTGAAATATAGGCACACTGACGCACCGAATCTAGTACTAATTTGTCGTCGTCTTCTACCCAGGCGCAAACAAAGCCTATTGGTGTAGCCTCTGCTTCAGCAACGAGAATGACACCCTGTTTCAAATTTATAGAATCAACTAAAGATTGAGCATACCATTCTTTGATTTCAGCACCGCTTTTAAGACCAGGCACAAGGCCGCTCTCTGTGTCTTGAATAATTTCGACAAAGCTTTGAATTGCCTGAAAATGTTCAGGACGATAATCTTCAATTGTTATTTGGCCAGAGCTGCTCATTCTAAATAGCTACTCGCTTATTTGAATTTTGATTTGCTGACCGGGCTTGAGGCGCTGTTTTTCAATTTGATTGGGCCAGTAAATCACTAGCAACTCATAGAGTTCAGCAACCGTGACCGGCTTGCGCTCGCGCTTGGTGTCGGCTGTTTCAGTAAAGTAGAAGGGGAAGGCAGAATAAGCTTGATCGCCGTTTAGAGCGGCAACATCGGTCTGCCAGCCTGTCCAGCGGAAGGCTTTGTAATAGGTTTCGAGGTCGCCGTGCAAGCAGAACTCTAAAAAGCCGCTGTAGGGAATGTCGAGGTCTTCCCACTCTAAAGTATCTGGGGCAAAGTAGCATACATTTCCAGTTTGTCCAGTTTGTCCTAGCAGGCCTCCGCCATTGAGAGCAAAGAAGCCGCCGATGACATCATCACCAATCAAGAGAAAATCATTTTCGCCCGGGCCGCTGCCAGTGGCTGTCACGTTCCAGCCTGGAAGGGTGCGAGGAAGTTTGCTGCTGCCTGACCCGAGGATGCGTATCCAGCCGTGGTCAACTAAAATGCCGCCGGTCTCGTAAATAATGGAACCCATAGAAGACCGAGTCGTAACTTGGGTGGCCACTAAAGCCTCAGCGTTCTGTGGTGCTGTAGCCGGTAAAACTTCTACCAGATTTTTCGCTTCGCTCAGCCAACCTTTGACCATGGGCCAGGCTGGGTCGTTGCTGACTAATTCAGTGAGAGGGCGCTTATCCACCGACTTTTCTCCACAATTCAACTTAGTGGCCACAATCATAACAAGAGGAGCTAATAAATTGGGCCTTAGTGACGGTTCAAGACGGCCTTCATGGTCTGCTCGTACTTCTTTCGATGCTGGAAATTAATCTAGCCTGGTTGTGCAAATTGCACCTATGGGTAGATGATGGTCATATGTTCTCTATTGCTCGGGTGAAAACGCTTATGCGACTACTCAATTTCAAGGCCCTTTGTGCCCTGGCGCTGACTCTCTCAAGTGGCTTCTATGGCACGGTCAATGCTGCTCCAGGGGTGATCGACGGTCGAGAGGCAAGAGCCAATGTCGACAACCTGACAAAGCAAGTTTATTGGTTTAGCAATCTGCGCGACGCTGAAGATTCGGCCAGACAGAAAGGCAAGCCATTGCTCTGGGTGCATATTCTGGGCAAAATAGACGGCGCCACCTGAAGTGCTGGCAATAGCCTGAGGGCCGTGTCGCTCTCTAATGAATCAGTTCTCTCTTATCTCAAAAACAACTATGTCTGTGGTACTTACGATATCACCGGCCAGCCTTATGCGGGCATGTCAGGCCGACACGAAATCAACGGTAATGCCGTGCGTACTACTAACGGGGCTGGGCCTCACAATATTCAAATGTTTGTATTAGCCTCTGACGGCACTGTTTTGCATTGCCTGCCTGGCTATTGGGATTCACAAGACTTGATTGAAGAGCTTGGCTTTGCTCAGCAGCTCAATCAGGTTTGGCTCTCATCAGGCTCCCTTGAACAGAAGCGCCAGAAATTTTCGCGCATGCAGTTAGCCCATATCGCTAAACATCCGCCGGCTATGGTTGCTAGAAGTCAGATGCAGGGCTTTGATCAGCAGTATGAGGCCCGTACTCGTCTCAACACATCTGACACTATATTGAATACTGCTCTGGCCGCGCAAACATTGCAAATGGGTGGCAAAGCTCCTGCCGGTGCTTTCAAAACGACCGATGTAATCATGCATGAGCGCATGGCTCAGAGGCCTTTTTTGCCCTATTCGCAATTTGATGTGATGGCCTATTCTGACTATGGCAAGAAGAAATATGATAAACACGAAGATTATCGCAATTCTCGCGGCCAAGTAGATTCTAGTGCTCGATTCGCTCCAGAACTGGGCACCAAAGAAGATACAAGAAAAAGTGCCTATAGCCCGGATGGTCGCATCAAGAATGTATCGGGCTATCTCAATCGCCATGGCATTAAGAGCTTTGGCCCTGCAAGATGAATGCGAAGAAAAGCCTGCAAAAGGTGACTCTTTTTCTAGATTCCGAAACTGTCAGACTTTTTGAAGAAAAAATGACAGTTTCGGAATTCGAAGCCGTTGCTAGCTTCTTCTCTTTTACTGAAAATATGAGACGAAGCTAGACTTTCGTAAGCTGCTGATGCTGTTTGATAGTTTAAGACTTAGAGCGGCGGCAGAAGAGCAGGCGACCTTTTTCTGGGTCGTCTAGTTGACTGCGTAGCCAACTGTGTCTCTGCTGGTGGCAGCTAAAGAGAATGATTTGGTGCTCTTTGGCAATGACATTAATCAAGAAACGCATCATCTTCAAGAAGCGATCGTCATCAGCTTCTGAAAATGGTTCATCCATAATTATGGGCAGCGCATTTTGGCGCGAGAGAAAACGAGCAACGATCATGCGGGCAAGCCAGTGCAACTGTTCTTTGGTGCCGATAGAAAGCTGGTTCATAATTTCGGCAGAAGAAATGTCTTCTTTCTGATTTTTCCGCCGAGCTACTAGTCGAAGTTCGGGATCAAAACGTACTTCTTCATAGTCTAGGCCAAGCTTGCCCAGCATCTCTTTGCCAATGTTGTTGAGGTTGGTGGCCCAGTCGATATAATTCTCTCCGCTTAAGCGTTTGAGAGTATCGCGGGCAATTTCTAAGGCTACTTTTGCCCGTTTGGCACTGTGAAGCTTAAATTCAGTGAGGTCTAGTTCTTCTAGGCATGATAGATATTGTTCATCACAATTGCCTGAAAGTGTCCTCACTCTCTGTAGAAGTTCTTCTCTCTCTTCTTTCAGACCTTCGACTTTGGCTAGATCTTGGGGAGCTTCTTCACCTTCTCCTTCTTCTTCGCTAATTGGTGGCATTGTTTCAACGCCAGGGAACTGCGAGCGTAGAGCATCAAGCTGCTGAATCACCCGTGTTTGGTAGTCTTCCAGTCCCTTTACTACTGTGGGCAGTTCAGCTATCGGTGTGCCGCTGTCACTCTCTAGGCCAGCGAGTTCATCGGTGAGCTTAGTGTAGGCTGAGTGTGAATTGATGCGCTCACTTATCTCTTCTAGCCCTCGAGCAATAGCATCAGCAGAACTGAGGTCTAGTTCCATGCCGACTTTGTGCAATATGTTGCCTAGAGCTTGGTCGGTATCATCTAGTTCTTCTTTGAGCTGACTTAGTTTTCTAGAGGTACTATTGGCGTCTTGGAAGGTTTGTTCTAGTATTCTTGCTTCTTCTGTATAGGCAGAAAGACCTTGGCTGAGCTGCTTCGCTGTGTTGGCTGTGAGCTGTGCGTTTGGCTTGCCGACTTTGTTGACAAAGACAGTTAGGTCGGCCTTGAATTTAGACAATGTTGCTTGTTTCTGATCAAGCAACTGATCTATTAAGTCTAGCTCCTTTAACTTACTCGCCTGTACGGCATATTGATCGAGCCTGGTGAGCAGGTCTGCTCTGGCAGCTAAGCCAACTTTTCGAGCTAAGGTGTCTAGTTTTAGCTCTAGGGCACCAACTGTATTATGTTTCTCTTCTAGGTCGTTGATGATGCGTAGTTTGTCAGCTTCAATTGACTGAAAATCACTGGCATACATGACTTCAGGCTTAAATACAGGTACGGCAATGAAGGCTGTGCCTGCCATTCCGAGAATCCCTAAGAGCAGAAGAACTGGTGCGATAAAGGCAGCTTGTTTCACTGTAATCATCAAAACTACGGCTAGCACTGCCATGATTATTGAAGTTAGACCGAGAACAATAGCTAGATTGCGCTTCTTCTCGCCTTCTTGCTTGCGCTTTATTTCAAATTCTTTGTGCTTGGCCCGAGATTGATGCAGGGCTCTTTCGCCGTTGGTTATTTGATCCTGAAAGGCTAAAATTAGTGAATTGTATGAACGTGCATTTTCAATGCCTTCCGCTTCTAGCGATTGCATTGATTTTCTTACTTCATCTATCTCTGCTTCGCTGGCCTCTGCTCCAGCCAACTTTTCCCGTTCACTTTTTCTTCGAGCTTTTAGGTCGTTTATCTCTTCTTCAATAACGCTCATTGTGCCAGCGATTGAAGCTACTTGCTGAATCTCGTCTAGGCTGAATGTATCAAGACCCTTCGAGCGTGATATTAGGCTGGCTTTCTTCTCCTCGTACAAACCTTGCTGAGGCGAGAGCTCTAGGGTGATGCGCTCAATTTCACCGGCTTTGTGCGCACGGCGCTCTAATAGATCTTCAATTGGTCGCTTTAGGTCAGGCGGAAAAGCTTCTACTGCTGAAAGTTGAGAGATGCGTAGGCTCACTTCTTTGTGGCGGTTGAGAATTTCGCGTAATTTGTTCAGGCGCCCTTGAGCGTCGTTCAATTGAAATTTGAGATTTTGATATTCGGTAGCTTTGAAGCGGCTGCTATCGCCAGACAAGACTCGATTGATGATCATCAGACGATCGAAGGAGGCCGCTACATCTTGACGGTCTCTTTCAAAGGCACGAATCTTATTTAGTAAATCTTGGCGCACCAATTCTAAGTCGCGAATGAGATTGTCTGCTTTAACCTTACGATTGGCGACTGGTAGTTGATTAAGTGTATCGCCTAGCATACGAACAGCTTGAGCCGAAGTGCCTGAAGGGCTGGCTGAATCGGCAATGCCTTGTACAAGAGTGGCGAGGTCTTGGGCGCCGCCAAAGGCATGTTCGTCCAGTTCTCTTTGGCCAACAAAGCAAGTGCTGAGGAAAAGCTCGCGGGTCATACCTGTAAGTTTCAGACCAACTTCGTCTTCTCCATTTGCACTCTTAAATTGGTGTGTTACTTCAACGTTGTTGCGATCTCGATCAAAAACCTGGAAAGTCTTGGATTGGAAATCGCGAACTATGGTCAGTCGTCTGTCAAGAGCGCTTACATCCATGCGAGCAGAATAGGTGGCGCCTGATTTTGGTTTGCGGGCTTCTCGTTGAGAGAGGTGATCAGCCGTTTCTTGGTCGAGACTTTGCTTGTCGTCGTTGAAGTCAAAGAGAATAGACCAAATTGCAGTAGCCATGGTGCTCTTGCCGTATTCGTTGGGCTCAACCATCAAGTTCAGTTTTTCTTGAGCGAAGAGTACGCTCTCGCTCTGTATGCCACCATAGCCGGTTAACTCGACGCGCTCAACCCACATTTTTTACAATTACCTTTTTTGTTCGCAAAGCGTCGAGGCCGTAATACAAAGCATCTTCTACAGTTTTGCCAGAAACGTCAGCCCCGGGAATTCCGCTGAGACTATCGCCTCCTAATTCTTGATTTTTTGCTCGTTCTGCTTTTGTTTTCATTTCAAGCATTGCTTCAATATATTTCCATTCAGTGGTGCGTTGGTCAAAGCGCTCGGCCAGGTAGTCGGCGCGAGTATTGTCGACTACCAATAAATGATAAAAGTCTGAAGCCATCTGGTCGGCAATCTGTTTAGGATTGGCCCCAGGCTTGTGGCGACCTTCTAGATTGATGGCGATGATGTCGCAGTCGGCTCTAACGCCGCTCTCTTCAATGTTGACTAGAATTTCGTCATGAATATCTTCATCTCCCAGACCTGACACATCTACTGTAACGAGCATCATGCGCCGTACATCAAGTTCTTGCGGAACTAAATTGACAATAGAATTGCCACTGCTGTCTATCTCAATTTCACCAAATATGGCATATCGTGGTCCTAGCTCGTCAAATGTTCCGCCAGCTAGACAACCGGCATACGCACCAAGTAACTTTTCATCAGCCGTTGTGATTTGATAGGCTTCTTTGATATTGCCAACGGCTGCATAGGTCAGCCCTTGATTGGCCAATTCGCTTTCTGAAAATGGATAAACTAGCGGCTTTTGTACTTGTTGTCGGCTAGCATCAGCTATTACTGATGGATGGGTCTCTAAGGTGCCAGCAAAAACACCAATGTTGATTTTTGCAGTAGCCAGCTTTGGCAATTTGCCCGATAAAATTCGCTCAGTGCGCCGTGAGGCTTTTGAAAAGGCACGACCGACAAAGGCCACATCATCTCTATGCGGGTGCGCTACAGCGGCGAAGTGCTCAGAGGTGAAAATGTGTACGTTGGCTGGCCAGTGGCGATAGCCTCTGGCTGAGAGCATGTCGTTTGTATAAAGACAGCTACGAGTATAAAAATCGCGGTGACCTGGTGCTATATAGACAGGAATGTCACCTAGCGATGCCACTGCTTCGATTAAGGTATTCACTGTGAAACCAGTGACCGTAACGTTGTCCCACAATCCACCGGGAATTATTACGGCATCTACATTCTCACGTTTAGCCAAACTGAAGGCATTGATTGTTGCTTCCAGAATTTCACGGGCCCTTTCGGTTCTTTCTTCTCTGGGCAAGGCAAAATTATTGTGGGTTAAATTGGTATTGTTCATACCAGCATGGGTGAGCTTTGAGTCTAAAAGCACATCTGAGAACTGCAAGAATTTAAATTTGCCTACTGTGTCTGTCATTTTCAATGTTCGATCTTCTCTATTATTGTAGCGATGCCTTGCCCTACACCTATACACATTGTCGCTAAGCCAAACCTAGCGCCTTCCCGCTTGTCGAGCTCATGCACTAGGGTGGTGAGTATGCGGGCTCCGCTGGCTCCAAGTGGGTGGCCCAAGGCAATTGAGCCGCCGTTAGTGTTGAGCTTCTCTGACTTACTATCTATTCCCAGGTCTTGGCAGCAAGCAAGCACTTGCACCGCAAAAGCTTCATTGAGCTCAATCAAATCAATTTTGTCGATAGTTAAATTGGCTCGTTCTAGGGCTTTCCGGCTGGCAGGTACTGGGCCGATGCCCATTATTGCCGGGTCTACACCAGCTACAGCAGCTGAGACAAAGCGGGCCATGGCATTGAGACCCAACGACCGAGCTTTATCAGACGTCATAATTAGCAATGCGGCTGCACCGTCATTGATGCCTGATGAATTTCCAGCGGTAACTGTGCCACCTTCACGGAAGGCTGCTTTGAGTTTGCTCAAGTCAGCCATGACGGTTTCTGGTCTGGCATGTTCATCGACTTTAACTATTTCTACGGCCCCTTTTTTCTTGGGCACATTGACCGGCACAATTTGGCTGTCAAAGCGACCAGCCTCAAAGGCGTTCTTGTACTTTATTTGGCTGGCGAGGGCAAACTGGTCTTGAGCTTCTCGGCCGATGCTGTATTTTTCAGCGACGTTTTCGGCTGTTTCGCCCATGGCAAATGGGTGATGCAGGGCCGAAAGTTTCTTATTGACGAAGCGCCAACCTAGAGTAGTGTCGATAAGTTTCATATCGCCGCGGGGAAAGGCCCCTTCTGGTTTAGCCATAACAAAAGGGGCCCGACTCATCGACTCGACACCGCCAGCAATAAAAATATCGCCCATGTTGTTTTTAATGGCGTTGACAGCGTCGTTCACCGCCATTAGACCAGAGCCGCAGAGGCGATTGACCGTGCCGCCAGCCACAGAAATAGGCAGACCTGCTAAAAGTGCCGACATGCGAGCAACGTTACGATTGTCTTCACCAGATTGGTTGGCACAGCCAAGCAGTACGTCTTCAATTTCTTCAGGAACTACCTGGGGATTGCGCATTAGTAGCTCAATAATTACGTGTGCAGCAAGATCGTCTGGTCGTACATCTTTCAGGGCACCACCATATTTGCCAATCGGGGTACGCACTGCATCGACAATTACAACTTCTCTCATTTGCTTCCTTTTTCTTAGAATCAAGTCTATTTGGTTAACCAGATCTCGTCATCTTGTGCTAACAGAGCTAGCGAAGTTTCAGGAGTGGCAGCGTTAGCTGCCGCGGCTCGTCTTACTTCTGGGTTTTTGTCTTTGGCCAGTATGGCTAAGGTTTCAGGTCGAGTGGCTGGGTTCGCAGCTGCTCTTGCCCGCACTAGGTCTTCGGGGTCTTGTGCCAAGGTTTTGAGTAGCTCACCGGTGGCACTGCGGTTTCCGGCACAGGCAGCGCGCACATATTGGCTCTTGTCTGAAGTCAGCAATTTTAATGCTTCTGCATTGAGCCTAGGTTGAGCTGCTACTTGAGCACGCAGGCTCTGGTCTCTGTCTTTAGCAAGCGTTGCCAGCACCTCCGGAGCGGTCTGCTGCCTTGAGGCCAGCACAAATTTTACTTCTTCGGCTGCTGTTAATTTGGTCAAGGCTCCTTCTGGCAAATCGCCTCGTTGTAAGAGGGCGCGGCGAATGGCATTACAGTCATAATCAGCGAGGGCCATGAGAGTGTCGCCAGCGACATTAGGATTTGTCGCCAATGCTGTTTGCACGGTTATGGCATCATCTTGAAGCAGTGCTGTGAGCAATTTTGATGGCACTTTACTATTGACTGCAAGAGCCTCACGCACTAGAGCATCATTGTCTTTGGCTAAGGCAACGAATATCTCGTCGCTTATTTTGGCCTTGCTGTTATGGGCCAGTGATGCACGCACTCGGGCGTCTTTATCTTGAGCTAAGGTTTTAATCAGTGGGCTTGATAGAGCCTGATTGCCAGCTAAATTCATACGCACTAGAGCGCTAGGATCATTGGCCAGTTTTTCGTAGTCAGACTGAGCTAATTTTGATTCGCCTAGAGCAGCTAAGATTTGCGCAACTGCAATGGTATTGTCTCCCACCATTGCCTTTATGCTTTCGGGCTTGGTATTGCCGTTGAGAGCCACGGCACAGCGCACAGTGGTGCTGCTATCTTTGCTCAAAGCATTTAGTACTTCGCTGTCAGTATTCGGATTAGCGGCGCAGAGTGAGCGTACAATCTCATTATTGTCACTAGCCAATTTAGCTAAAATCGCGGCCATGCTGGCATAGTTTGAGGCCACTGCCTGACGCACATCTTGGTGACTGTCAGCGGCAAGTTTTGCCAAGGTGTCTTTACTTGAGCTTTGATTTAGGGCTACTGCTTCTCGCACAATTGTGTTGCTGTCTTTTGCAAGCAAATCAAGTAAAGCCACTGGACAAGCCGAGTTGCCTGCCACCATTGAGCGCACACCGAGATCGCCGTCGTTGGCAAGAATTGTGAACGTAGCTGGGGGTACGGGCAAGCGCGCTAGAAAAGTACGAACTAGGCGATCGCCAATACGGCTCAGACGATTTGTTACTTGCGGCCCCGAGTGAGGGTTTCTTGCTAGTGATAAGAGCAGATATTCAGTGTAAACGGGGCCCTGCGAAAGCTTCTCTAATATAGGTTGAGGAGTATTTGGATTGGCTGCTAACGTTTCGCGTACTCTTGGAGTAGCTGCTGCTAGTAGCTTATCGAGTGTGGCCAAATTAGGTAGACTGCTAGATTTTAAGAGCGACTCTACAACTGTTTGGTCGCTGTCAACGGCTAATTTTTCTTTGATTTCTTCACTAAGTTTGGCATTGCTGGCCACTGCTCGGCGCACAAAGCTGCTTGGGTCAGAGGCTAGTTTTGCTAGGGCTGAAGCTGGGGTGGCACTGTTACCTGCTGCGGCAACTTTGATTGCCTGTATAGGATAGCTGTCGACAGTCACTGATCCAGCCGCACCAGCTCGTGCAGTTGAGTTGACCGTGCGCATTGGCATTGCTAAATCTTTGTTGCTATCTTGAGCGCTAGCTAAATTGCTGGGATAGCTGAAGAGCGGCAGGCTCTGGGAGGCTAAAGATAGTCCTAGAGCTAATTTCAGTCCCGATCCGACAATCAGATTGCGCTTGCGGCACTTGTGGTACTTTTTCAGCATCCAAAATCCTTTTAATTAGTACGTAAGAGCGATTGCCATTAGCCGGCGTTGTGAACCTCGCGAATAATCGTCAGGAGAACGTTGCGGTCTAATTCTTGGGTGGCGTACTCGATATATTTTACTTGCCAGTCTTCTAAGTCTTGTAGCACCACAGATAGTGATGTTCCGGCTGAACGTGCGGCCGCCATGTCAACTCCGACATCGGCTTGCCTTGAGAGAATGAAGACGCGGGCTCTGCCTGAATAGCCTAATGTATCTCGCAGAGAAAGGCGCAGGAAAGCTTCTGACCTTTCTATGCCGATAGTTTCAGTAATACGCTTGACCAAAGTTTGGAATTTTGTCAGCGGTCCGAACAGATCAACTGTGGGTACAGTGACAAGCTCGTATGACAGAAGTCGGTCAATGGCAGCTGCGGCATCAGAAGTGGTGACATCGCCCAGATTGCGGATAACTAGTGCAATGGTATGCAGTCCGTCGAGGGCATTCCATAGACGGCTCATCATGGCGCGTTCGGTAGCTGAGAGCACAAACTTCTCTTTGGGATCGGTGAGCTTCTCGTCTGCTAAATAATTTTTGGGATCTGGTAGCTTTTCTAGTATTGAGTCTGCTGCTTTGGGCAGCTTCTTCCATGTAACTTCAGTATTATCAGCCGCTAGTGCTGCATCTAGCAGTAATTTGTCGAGAGCTTTTGACACTTTACAAATATCTTTCGCTAGATCGGCTGGCGGTGTACGTTGAACAAAGACGAAAATTCCTTGTTTCCAGGCTGAAGCAAATTCAGTTACAGCCTTGTTTCCCATGATTTTGCCTAATTTAGCATGGGTAATTTTGCCCATTTCGAAGAGCGCTCTGAATTGCATATCGCGATATTCAACAGAGAGCACGCCAGTCTCGCGGTTAGTAGCTAGGTTTTGCAGAAGGTTTGATGGATCTGTTGAACCAAGGTGGCCGACTAGTGATTGCACTTTGTCGTCTTCTCCAGCTACCGCGCCGAGGTTGACCTTGTCGTTTTCTTCAGTTTGACCATAGAAAGCTTGGTCTTGTAGAGCAATTTCAAGCTGACGACTGGTAAATATCTGTTTTTTAACGGCTAGGGTGCCCAGGGCCATTTTTTGTTTGGCTGGCATTGAGTTGAGTTCCATCAACATATCATCGAGCTGTGCTTTAGAAATCAGCCCTGAAGAGATGAGATATTCTTTTATAGTGAAGGCCGTTTTGGTTTTGAAGCAGTTAACCAAAAATGGAATTTTTGCAAATATTGGATAGATTGATTTTTCGGCTTCTAGTTCTTTGATGCGCTCTAAGAACTCTGATTCGGAAAGGCGCCCTTGGGCAACGACTTTGTTGATTAGGGTGACCACCGGTGAATAGTTATCAATGGCAGAAAGCAGTAAATTTCGACGGTGGTGGGCGGTCATATTGATTTTTAGGTCGAGCCCGTGGCTGGTTAGTACGGGCACAGTCGACATGAGAACTTGATGAGAAAGATCTGTACTTTCTTCGACAAAAGAAGTAGCGCTGCCCAAGGCTGTCTGGATGAATTTTGTCAGTGCTGGCGAATAGTCGAATAGTTCTGAGTGATTGTCAAAGACATGAAAAGACATTAGTCCGGTCAATGACTGACGAACTATGGCTATTGCCTTATCTGACTTGAGAAAAATCAGCGCGCCTGATAATTCAAGGAGATTTTCGGCCAAGCGGCCAGCTTCAACTAGTATTTCGGCGGGAAAAAGATAACCACACAGGGTCGAATCAATGAGAATGGCATCGTACAAGCGTTTTGACTTGCTTAATGCCGCTATTTCGCTAAGGAGTTCGGGCCCATATTTGAGAACAATAATGTTCTGCTGAGAGCCGGTACGGTCCTTGGTTAGCTTGATTTCGGTTGGTTCAACCGCCATTTTCAGCTCTTGAAAATCGGTGTAGTAAAGGCAGGCTGGGGTTTAGCCCCTAATATTAGCCCCTAATACCTTAACAGATTTCATCCCTTACGTCTCACCGCTTGTCATAGGTTATACTTCTGTCGATTGTCAGAAGGCTAAATCATTGAGTATTACCAGTAATTCCAAATTTAATGACGCTCGGCGCTATGTATCGGCCTTGGCGTGCTTGGCGATAATTACCCCGCTGGTTGCCCCGGCTGCCATCGCCAATCGACTAATGGAACGTCAAGGCTTATCGCGACCCGTTGAAAACCCCGGTGATATTGTCAAGGAGCAAGAGGCCCTTCTTCCTGGTCAGGCGCCTGAAGTTTCTCCTATGCGCCAGCGCATTCAACCTTTACCCAAGGCCGGGGAGACCAACGACTTGTTGGTGAAGAAAGGCACAACTACTCCTTTACTGAAGGCTGAAGTGACCTATTGTGTGCCTAAAGGCACTGGTATCAAGCTCAAGCTTTCAGCGGTGCCTACTCAAGGCATGCACTTACTAGATCGCGATATGGACGGCAAGCTGCATCCGGCTCATGTGGGAGATATCATCACTGCCTCTACTTCCGAAGATATCTATGTAGAAGACAATAAAGTGATTCCGGCTGGCACTGTCTTCAAGGGCCGGGTTTCAGCAGTTAAAGATCCACGAAGAGTACAGCGGCCAGGTTGGTTGGAGATATCGTTTACTGAGTTAGCTCTACCAAACGGTAAAAGGTTTGCTTTTTCGGCTGAGGCTAATAATTTTAAGAAAGCCACTCTCAAAGGTGTGGCCAAGGGCACTGGCATGGTTGCCGCTAATGCTGCCGGCGGAGCTATTGTCGGAGCCCTTGCTGCTTATCAGATTGTTGGTGGAATGCGCGGGTCGGCTGCATGTCACTATTACAACATTGCTGGAGGAGCCGCTGCTGGTGCGCTCATAGCTGCCGGTCACGCCATTATGAAGAGGGGCGAACGGGCTACTCTTGAGCCCGGGGATGATCTCAATCTATCGATTGATACTGATTTACTTCTGCCAGCTTTGGCTGAACCGACCAAGAAAGTAGCCAACATGAACCTTGATGGGCTGTCCATTGAGGTTGGCAAAACCAAAGTAATTAAGGATGGCCTTGATGGTCATTTCATTCGCATGGACGTCACCATAGATAACAACAGTGACCGCAAGCTTAGCGCTATCGACCTCTATTTGCGTGACACCAACGGCAATAAGTATCCTGTGGGTATGGGACCTGGAGACGACTCTGAGTTTCTCTTTACCCTTGAGCCTTATTCTTCTCTGCAGACTAAATTGTTCTTCGCTACTGAGTATCCAAAGCTCAAGCATGAGCTCATCTGGATCGACCATAGAACCCGCAAAGTCTGCTTTAGGCAGAAGTTAGAATAATTCTGAGAAAAACTGAAAATTAGCGAAAATACTTTGCGTAATCCTACGTAGAACGCCATTGACTGGCTAAATTAGCAACCTATAATGTATTTACTGAGTATTTCCGATTAGTAAAAGTATTTAGTATCTGATTTTTGCCACTAATTATTTGGTACCTTACACAATAGGCCGACCTAGCCTCTTTGTTGGGTTATCGCTTGCGCTTTCATTTGTCGCGCTTACTAATTTATTACTGATTTTGTTATTACTGATTTCTATTACTGACTAGTTCGAGCTTAACACCCCAATGACAGCAACCTTAGCCCTCGAAACAACAATATCTCTGAGCTATGAGCGTGAGCAAGTGGCTCAGCAAAGCGCTGCAGTGCATAGCCCGGCTCAGCATAGTCAAGTAAGCAATCTCGACCAGTCGCTGATGCTTGAGTTAATTGCTCAATCGCGCGTTGTTTCTAACGAAGTCTTGTCACAAGTGGCTCAGTTGGCCAGTATGCGCAATAGCCAAGTAATTGATGTGTTGTTCGAAAGTGGGTTCGTGGCAGCCAGTGATCGCAGGGCGTTTCTTGATGCTGCTCAATCGATTCGCTCTAATTGGCTCTTCAAGCCTTGGGCTGTGCAAGCACTCAACCGGGCACTGAGCGATTTTCTGCCTTTCAATCAAGTATTAGAAGAACTCGATTTGCACCCAAGCAATGCTTTCTCTGACAGCACCCTTGGGCAGTTAGCTGTGGCATGCCAGTTGATTGATGGTGTTCAGTTCAATCAGGCCAGACAATACAGTTTGGCTCGGGGCCTCACTATCGGCCAGAGCCTCAACCGCTGTTGCGGAATGCCAATTGCTATGTACAAGATATTAGTTGATGGTCTGGCTCGTCTTGCTACAGGACAAATTACAGAAGAGCAACTGCGTCAGCGTGTGCGCAACGCTCGTATGGAGAATACTTTGACTGGTGCTGTTGGCGCAGCCAGTCAGTCGCTCAAGTTTGCCCACAGTACACTTGGTTTTGCCATTTATGCCAATAATCGCGACATACTTGAAGTGCTAGACCTATTGGTTCAGGCTAACTGTCTTAGTGAAGTAACGGCACTAGGTCTAATGGAAGCTGCATTGCAGAATAGACTTTCGTTTGAATCTGTTTGGGCTGAATGTTCTCCAATTGAGGCTGTTGTGCTGCAAAAGGCACGGGCCTTACATAGCTTAGTCGGAGTTGGTCAAATGAGCCCGCAGCAAGCGGTCGGCCATTTGAGAGAATTTAGTTTGGCGCGCTAGTCCGATTAGACAAAATAGACAAAATCTATAGATGAATTACAGCTGTCACTAGATATAGTGGCAGCTTTTTTCTTTGTGGCTCCCAATAAAAAAAAGCAGAGAAAATGAATGTCTCTGCTTCTTACCATGATTTTTTGTCGCTAAGTATAGGCTGTAACTAAGTTTAGGCAGCAACTAGGTCGACGTTATAGCTAAGTCTGACAAAGTCATATTCTACTCTGATAGATACGGTGTTTTGGGTGGCGAATTCTAGACGGACGCGGCCAAGGTTGTTGGCGCTATATTCACTCCAGTGCTCGGGTACAGAAACGATTACATTTTCAGGGCCCCATTCTTCAACATAGGCTTTCAGTACTTGGCAGAGTTTTTCTTCATCGGCTGGGTGGTTGAACATACTCATCATGGTGTTGCTGCCTCTTAGTTGTAGTAAGAGTGTAGTGAGGCGGCAAGCAATCAGCAATTGGTGGTAATCCCACAGGGTTCGTACAATGCCCAAAGATTCGGAATTGAAGTGCTGAGTTAAATCGGACACAGTAGAAGGCTCCTTATTCTCTAGCACAAATTACCTCCAAGTAGACAATGGCAAAGCGCAACAACTAGAGAAACATAAAACCGCCGCTATCTGAAGGGCTAAGAACGCTGAATGCCTAGTTGCTATCTCGATTTGAGCGATACGATAAGCAAGACAAGTCTCGCAAGAGTTAAATGGTCGGAGTCAATTTCAGTTCGGCATAAAATGCCGCTGTCTTTGCGAAAGCCTGATCTAGAGTCAAATCTATGTGATTGCCTTCGACCATTTCAGAAAAAATCTTCTGCCAGCTCGCAGGCGGTGCCTCTAGGCTATCTGGTGCTGGATGAGTGTTGCGAATCTCGAAAACACCAACCAGAGCTAACTTCGTTTTTTCTCGATTGAGTCCGTCCTCAATCAAAAGAGCAAGATCAAGAATGTCCTTTACCCTCGTATTCTCGTTCTCGCGTGGGAGCGTGTAGGCATGAATTTTTTCAGCGAACACCTCTTCCTTGATAGGCACTTTGAGCGTAAGCGGCTCAATGCCTGCAAAAGAAAGGAACGGATCGCCCGTCAGGGATTCCTGAGGAAATACAGTTTCATCTTGAACAATCGCATCTAGCTGGAATGTTGACCAGTGTTGATCGGCTATTGAACATTTGACGATACAGCGCAGTCCCCCTTTACCAAAGCCTGGCAAGGGCTTCTCTGGCTTGACGCTAAACTCGAAATAGTCGCTGGCGTCAACTCGTGCAGCTTCCTGAAATGCCTCTAAAAGCGCTTGTTGCTGAACGTTCCGGTCGCTAAGAATAAAGGAAGCATCACCTGTAGATAAATCAATATCCTGAGTACGTCTGGCTTTTGGCAATCTTCTTTGTAAGATATAGCCTCCTTTTGCAGACCATTTTGTCCAGTCAATCCGAGCTAAAAAGCGGTCAATAGCCACTCGGCGATAAAGGTCTAAATGTGGCTCGCCGCTTTTATTGGCTAAAGCTCTTAGTCTGTCGGCAATAGCTACCTTGAAAGCACGAGCCGTTTTGTACTTTTCCTTTGGCGTCTCCACTCTAATCAAGCCTCTGTGACATAAGTCAGCGCTTCATCTGCAAGTGCTTTAAGCAATCGACGCTCATCGTCTGTCCAAAACGGGCTCGTAATGTCGCTTTGGGTAATAAGCCCGCGTTTACGTCCATCCTGAAGGGCCTCGATCAAGTGGTGCCTCGGAATAGAATTGGCTTGCATCAGGTCCAGGATTGTTCTAGTTGGTGTTGTTACCGGCACGTGGCTGGCTCGTGTGATCTCGAAGTGCCTCAGCTCGCCAGTGTGCAATTTGAGTGCTTTCGGAACGACCCGGCGTTTGAAGTCTTTTGGCACTGTCATGTGTAGTCTGCTACCGCTCCAGTTCGATAGCTCGTGAAGTTCAAGGGCCGTGTCGTGCGAATACACGCCTTCAGGGTTGCCTGATCTGTCGCAAGACCATAGATACCAGGTCATCAAATCTCTAGGCCCAAGATCCGGGTAAAAGCGCAACCGATAGATGCCGCGCCATTCACGCTGCCAGTCTTTTGTTTGAACATGGTAGGTCTGCAACCTGGTCGAGTAACCCACGGATGCTGCTTGTTTAGCCGTGAACATACCGCATTGCGAGTCGGCAATGTCGTACAGCTGATGGAACCGATCTTTTGTCGTCATAGTGCATTTGCTACATAAGATGTACTGATTGTATCACTAAATAGGCTAAATTGTGTAGTAATCGTTTCTATGGCACGTCAGTTCAGCGTTTTGCTCTTTCTCAATAGCTGCCCTGGTTGTAGGTTAACTATATGGATCTGATTTGGTCACTGGGTTTAATTGTCGTGCTCTTGCTTTTACCCTTTGCTAAGGATTCCATCAAGGACACTGAGGCAGCGTTTAGTAATGGGGTGATTTCCGCCCAATACTTTGGTAGCAATTGAGCATGCTTCGGCAGCAGTTCGCTTTGCCTCATCATGTTTGTTTTCTAGGCTATAGGTGGTGGCAAGATTATTGAGACTAATTGCTGTATCAGCGCTAAAGTGGCCATGATATTTTTCCACTAAAACCAAAGCGCGCCTTTGCATTTCCTCTGCTTCGGTAAGTCTATTGGTGCGGCTGTAAAGCATACCGATATTGTCGAGCAAACTCGCCATGGCTACACTTGAAGAGCCTTCTGTTTTCTCTATTGTGGTTTTGGCACTATTGAGAAGTGGCTCAGCCTTGGCATAGTCTTTCAGCCCAATATAGGCTTCTGCTAAATTCATCTGGCAGTATGCAGTATCTTTGTGGTTGTCACCAACTAGTTTGTGATAGATGTTATATGCTGCCTGGTGCTCGATGATAGCTTTGTCAAATCGCTTTTGTTCTTGATATACAAGACCAAGATTGTCGTGGACGCAAGCTGCGTCTGCTGTTTCTTTACGGGCGGCACCGAGGGCAGCTATTGCCTGTTGATATTTCTGCTCACTTTCGGCGTATTTGCCCTGTTTCTTAAGTATTCCCGCTTGAGCATTGAGATCGATAACGATGTCGCCTGAGGGTCTGTAAGAAGTAACAGATATTTCTCTTGCCTGACGTATGTACTCGGATGCTTGGCCGTGGCGGCCCATCTCCGTACAGAGGGTAGCGAGCATCTTCAAGCTTTCTCTTCGCTTGGCGATACCTTCTGGTCCGGGAATTTTTCTGGCGCAGGCTTCAGAGAGTTGAATGTAATAGAGGGCTTTATCCGGTTGGTTCTTGTTAAGAGCGGCTTGTCCGGCCTGAAGATAGGCAACCCAGTCTCTTAACGTGGCAACTCTTTGACTATTAGCTGAAGCTGATTTTGTCGCCTGAGCGGTCACCGGCTGGCCTGTAAAAGGTAAGCCTAGAGCCAGTAGCGAGACCATTAGTTGGATGGACAATGATTTCGTATTCATACCTGTGAGCCTGTAGTTAAGAAGTATGGGATGCCTAAATCGTCAGCCTGAAAACATAATCTGACAAACAGTTAGATTGGCTACCTATTTTGATGCTACTAGTGCTGCGTATTGTCCGAGTTCATTGACTTAGCTGCTATTAATGTGTTCTTGGCTGAGCACCGACGGGATCTATAAATCAGGTAAGATGAGGATAGTCTATTGACTTGGCTTCCTTGTTGTCCAGAGCAGCAGGCCGAACTTCTTGAGTGCTTGCTGATGGAGTTATGCATGGCCCAGATTTCTAAGCTTTTTGACTCTGGAAAAGCCTCCTATGGCAGCCTCAGCCGTTGGGAAAAGTCAGCTATGTTGCTATGTTTTTGTTATATTGCTGCTCTCATCATGCAGCTAGTTATGCCGGTGCTTAAATCACTAGTTGCTCTAAGTTTGCTGACAGGTACTGCTGACAAATTATGGAGCTCAATTTATTGCTCACCATGTGGCAGACACAAAGATTTTGGCTCCAATACTATTGCGGCACTGTGTTGGTGTGATGAGCCGGTAAAGGCGATGGTTCTTCTCCGTCTGCACTTCAAGAAGAGTCATACACAGTCAAACTGGCCAATGGTGTCTTATCATCTCCGAAACATTGTTCGAGAAGGAAAGATAAGTGGTGCTAGGTGGCTTGAGTTGTGTCGCCCTTTTGCTGAGCACCAAAACCAGATATTTGAGGCACAGCATAAGGAAGCGGATCTCTCAAAGAGGTGCGAGGCGCGTTACTATCGGGTGCCGGCAACATATAGTTTGATAGAGGGCTATGAAAATCATGGGCTTTTTCTTGAGTGTGAGAACTGGTACAAGAAACTAATTGCTAAAGAAGAACTCTATGGCAACGAAGAATATGCTGTCAGAGTAATCATGTTCAAGCTGGCGAACTTCTATGAGCGGCATAATCGAAGGGCTGATTCAGATAGTGTTATAGCGCAACTTCATGCTATGGAAGCTCACCCTGATCGCTGCGGAGATCGCTGGCTAGTTGTGCCAAAATTTACTGGTGGCTATAAGTTCGAGTGTTTGCACGCAGAGAAAAGCTTCGATTGATAGGTTCGTAAAATGCCCAAAGTTTTTGGCCCAAAATTCTTTGACTCAGATTTATCAGCGCAGCCTGGCTAAATCCGTCTGCAAGGCAACACAGTCGCTATAGCGCTCTGCCACAGCTTTGGCAGTGGCTTTGGCCAGTATGGCCTTCATTGCTGCGCTCACATTTACTTGCTCTGATTGAAGCAATGGCTGTGTCAAGCTTTCGCAATCTAAGGCTGTGAGCATAAAAAAGAGGGTGCAGCCAATTGAGTAAATATCGCTCTGTGGTGAGTCGTAGCCAGCGTATTGCTCAGGGGCGACATAGCCATCTTTGCCGCAAACTTTTAGCTTCCGTTCTTTGGCATAGTAGTGGGCAATAGTGAAGTCGATAAGGCAGACCCTGCCATCTTTTCTTAAGATCAGATTTTCAGGGGTGAGATCACCGTGGATTATTGCTGGAGAGAATGAGTGCAGGTACGTCATGACTTGGCATATTGAAATTGCTATTTCTCTCACTTCAGCCTCATTTAATGGCCCTTGCCTGCTGACGAGATCGTGAATGGGTGTACCTTCTACAAATTCAAGCACAAGGTAGCCGCGATGGTCTTCTTCGAAGCAGTCAAGTAATTTCACTACTCCTGGATGTTTTAGCCTAGCCAAAATCTCCGCTTCGCTTTTGTGAATGGGCGGCTCAACAGTATTCTGGTCAATACAGTCTAGTTGAGTGGGCAGAATATATTCTTTTAGCACCACTATCTGCTCAGCGTCTGAGTCTGCTTTCTCAGTGTTTCTTTTTGCCAGGTAGGCTCGACCCTGGCCACCAGCGCCTAATTGTCTGGTGACCGTATAGAGGTTGTCAGCTAAATTGTCGCCGCCATCGAGAATGGCTGTTCGTTTGCGTTTATCTGCAGTATCTAGACTTTCTAACCAGAGATTGGTGTAGCGCAGCATGTGGCTGGTTTCCATATCGTCTGGTAGAGCTAGATTTAACTCTGCTTCTGGGGCAAATTTAATTAGGCTCTCGATAATTTCTTCTCGCGATAGCCAGCGAAAAGCATTGGCGCTGGTCAGTTTGAACGATACATTGAGGCTTGAGTTTATGATAAACCATTGTTTGAAATGGCCACTGCTATCAAGTTTGCCACGTTCTTCAACTGACTTAATTTCTTTCCAGTTAATTACATAGTCTACTGATTCAAATGCTGAGTCTTCCATGCGACCGATTGTTAGACCGCGCTCAGTTATGGCTAAGATGTTGAGTAGGCGATGGTGTCTGCGGTAATTGATAAATAGAATAGTGCCGCTGATAAAGATTGCCAGGATGGCCCAGGCAATGGTTTGGTGTTTGTTGAAGATAGCCAGATAAGAGTGGTTTATCAACAAAATCGAATAGATATATAGGGCCGGTATGAGAACAATTAGTGAGTTCTTGCCTAGCTTTGAATAGTCTTCTGGTACGCAGGTTAGAACCTCATTTCTATCTTTCTGCATGGCTGGCTCTGCTGCTAATCAGTGACTCAAGTCTGTCAATAATTTCTTTGGTGCGAATTGTTCTATCTTTAAGTTCGAGCTTGAGGCAGTCGTTGACTAGTTGCTTGAGATTGATTGACTTGATTGTGCTGGCTTTAGGCAAAACGTTCTGTTCATAGGGCAGGGGGTTTTGGCCCGTGGCAAGAAAGTACATCTGGCAACCAAAGGCATAAATATCACTTGCTAGGTTGGCTTTGCCTTTGATCTGCTCTGGTGGCATAAAGGCAATTTTTCCAACCACCGTGCCGGTGGCAGTGCCTAGAAAGATACTTGAGGCGCCAAAGTCTATTAGCCTAATTTTTGCATCTTCGCCGATGATGACATTGTCTGGGGTGAAGTCTCGATGAACTATTGGTGGTTCTAAGTGATGCAAGAAATGGAGAATCTGGGCCATTTGTAAGCCCCATTCGATTATTGTTCTTTCGCTCACTGCTCCGTGTTTTGCTATGAAATTTCGCAGGGTTTTGCCCTTAATATGTTCAAGTAGCAAATAGTGGCGGTTGTCTTCGACAAAATAGTCATAAATTTTGACTATGCGGGGGTGTGAAATTGTCGTCAAAAGAGTGGCCTCGCGCTCAAACAATTCAACTGCTTTTTTGAATTTATCATTGTCGCGTGAGCCAGAAAAGACTGATTCTTTGAGAACAACTGGCCCGCGTTCGTCATGTTTGGCTAAATAAACAGCCGACATGCCACCGCTTGCTACTTGGGCAAGCACAGTGACGGCCTGCTGTAACCTATGCCCTTGCTCTAGGGGGACGAAATTGGTAGAAGCAAAACGCTGGTCTAGATTGCTTTGCCAAAGCTCGGTGAAGTCGAGAGGATCAATTTCTCGCTTTTCTTTGATACCCAAAGCTGCAAGGGTTTCGTTCGGATAGATCGAGACTTTAGGGCAATAATATAGGGCCAGGCTGATTACTGCCTCTAGATTCAATTTTGATATCGCGCTTAACTCTAGGAGCAGAGGGGGCTGGCGGTGAAATTCAAGACAAAGCTGGTTGGGCTCTAGGGAAGGTTGGCCATTCTTTGCAAATGTAATTTTGGTCAGGTCTGACCAAGCGTAGACTTTTTCATCAAGTGAGCCCAATCTTGAAATTTCAATACCGCGAGAATCGAGTTTGATTTTACCCAGTGAGAGAAAGGCCAAGGCTGGGAGGGCAATGCCGACGGCGAGCAAGCCAAGCAAGATTGTTAGGACAAATAATTCAGGGGCAAGCAGATAGAGCACTGGTAGAAAAGCTGTGACAGCGGTGGTGCCAAAAAGGGCCAAATGGACTAGCCAGCTTTCTTGCTTGTGGCGCTGGTAGAAGTCGCTAAAATCGAGTTCTTTGAAAAATCTGCTGGCCGTGGGCATTCCGCTGTAGCGGTTGTAGCGAAACTGCACCGCTGGTGGTGAATAGAGCGATGAATCGTTAATTACATCGTTAATATTTAGTGCATTCCTATGGCTGAGCTGTATAGCAGTTTTATTGAAGCAGCATCACGGGGGCTGAGTGTGCGGTCTTGATCAGTTACCCTGGTCGAAAAGAACATCATGTCTTGAGGATCTCTTGTGTGCCCGCCAAAGCCTAGAGCATGGCCGATTTCGTGCAAGCATATCTGTCGTATGCGATTGTTGGTCAAGGGAAGCTCGGCCATTTGGGCTACAGTCAATATTTTGATGGTGCCTTTGACTATGCCTTGTGAATTGGTGAAAACAACTGTTTCGCCAGCTTCTGCTTTGTTGCTGAATGAATTTGCATCATTTGTCCACGAGCAAGTGAGATCAGCTTGGCTCTGGTCTTTGACACTTATGAATGCGAGCTTGTCTTGGGCTCCTTGCTGCCAGGTAGCAAAACTCTCTTCCAAAATTTGAGTATATTGCGGCAGGAAGCCCGGTACACCTTTGCCTGGCGCGATATAGACCTTGATAGGTAATTTGCTATCGGGCCATCTAGTTAAATGACCAGCCAGTTCGCCCAGATAGTTATCTCTGGAACTGGCATCGGGTGGAGTGTAGCGAGGGATAGTACCGTTTGCCAGTTCTTTTTTTAGGCCGGCAATTAGGCTGGCGATTTTGCTGGCATCTTTATGGCCGGCAAAGCGCTGCATAAACTCGCTATAAGTAGCAATGGCTTCGTTTACTTGGCCTTGCGATTGGTAGAGGCCACCGAGGGTGAGCCAAGTGGCAGCCAGCTCTGGCTTGAGTTGTTTTGCTGCTTCTAGCTCACGTAGGGCTTCATTATTACGGCCCAATTTTGCCATGGCCAGGCCAAGGTTGTTATGAATTTCAGCCATTTGCGGTGCTAGCTTTTCTGCTTGCAGCAGTAGATCTATCGCTTCTTGATTGCGATTGGCCTGCAGCAACGGAATGGACTGATTGAGCATCTGCATTGCTTGGTAGCGCTCTTGGGTGATTGGCTGCCCGTCGACGTAGTATTGTTGGCCCTGATTTTGATTAGGTTGATTGCTCTGGTTCTGAGTCTGGTTCTGATACTGATTCTGGTTCTGATACTGGGCGATGGCAGAGTTTCCTGACCAAATACCTAGGCAAAGACAGCTCAAGATGCTTACGGCAATCGTTGAGCGTTTCTTAGCGGCTGACGGCATTTGTATCTCTCTTGCTATGCCTAGTTAGGCCTTGTTGATCGCAGCTTCTTTGTTATCGAGAGCGGCTATGCCCGGTAGTTCAATTCCTTCGAGAAATTCTAGGGAAGCTCCGCCGCCGGTGCCGACATGGGTTAGATGCTCATCGGCCACACCCTTTAGTTTAAGGGCAGATACCGAATCTCCGCCACCAACAATGGTCTTTGTACCCGTTTTGGTTAGGTCAACCAAGCAGTCAATCAATTGCCACGTTCCGTGCTCGAAGCCAGCCATCTCGAATACGCCTAGAGGGCCGTTCCATAGAATGGTTTTGCATGGGGCTAGAGCAGCGACGATTAGCTTCAGTGATTCTGGTCCTAAATCAAGGCCGATGTCATCACTTTCAATTTCGCTGACTTTTACTACTTTAGTGGCAACTCCGGCTTTCATTTCTTTGGCAACAACGACATCGACGGGCAAAATCAAGTTGACGCCTTTGGCTTTTGCTTTTTCTTCTAACTCTTTGCAGTAGGTTAGACGGTCTTCTTCTACCAGTGATTTGCCGACATTGAGACCCTGAGCTTTGAGGAAGCTGAAGGCCATGGCTCCACCGATGACAAGCACATCAACACGGCTCAAAAGATTTTCTAGCACGCCGATTTTGCTAGAGACTTTCGCGCCACCAATGATAGTGGCAAAGGGACGAGCTGGATTATCTAAGGCCGAAGAAAGCATTTCAATTTCTTTGGCTACCAACATGCCCGCTAGAGCTGGTTTTAAGAATTTAGTCACACCTTCAGTCGAGGCGTGGGCGCGGTGAGCGGTGCCAAAAGCGTCGTTGACATAGATTTCACCGAGTTGTGAAAGCTTTTGGGCAAAGGCCGGGTCGTTTTTCTCTTCTTCTTCGTGGAATCTGACATTCTCCATCAAGGCAACGTCACCGTCATGCATTTCGTTCACTGCTTTTTCGGCATTGGCTCCGACACATTCTTCGACAAAGTGAACAGTCTTATGGCCCATTTCGGCTAGTAGCTTTTTCAAATGCTCTGCCACTGGCTTAAGCGAGTATTTGGCAGCGACTTTGCCCTTGGGGCGGCCTAGGTGTGAGAGTAAAACCACTTTTGCGCCAGCTTTGGAAAGCCACGAAATCGTAGGTAAAGCAGCTCTGATACGCGAATCGTCAGCGACTGAGCCGTCTTCATTTTGCGGTACGTTGAAGTCTACTCGTACCAATACCTTTTTGCCCTGGAAGTGCTTGGCGCCTTGATCTTGAATAGTTTTCTTCATATGTACCTAACTCTAGTTTTTGTAAATATTAGTAAGCGCTAAATATAGCGAAAGACGCCCCCAATTTGAGGGCGTCTTTCTGCTTAATACTAGGCTTTAGCTGCAACTGGGAGCTTCTTAGCTACCATGGTGGCTAACTCAACCAAGCGGTTGCTGTAGCCCCATTCGTTGTCGTACCAAGCCAACACTTTCACCATGCGATCGCCCACTTGCATTGTTAGGTCGGCGTCGTAGATCGATGAGTGCTTGTTGCCTTGGAAATCGATGGAAACAAGGGGAGTTGTGCAATAAGAGAGAATGCCTTTGAGAGGGCCTTCAGCTGCTTCTTTAACACATTTGTTGATAGCTTCAACAGTGACGTCTTTCTTCAATGTAATGGTCAAGTCAACGACCGATACGTTTGGAGTAGGCACGCGCATAGCAAATCCGTTTAGTTTGCCTTTGAGGTGTGGCATTACTAGGGCGATTGCTTTGGCTGCGCCAGTGCTTGAAGGAATCATTGACATGGCAGCAGCGCGAGCGCGGCGGAGGTCATTGTGAGCGCCATCAAGCAATTTTTGGTCGAGAGTATAGCTGTGAATTGTGGTCATCAAGCCTTGCTCGATACCGAAAGCATCGTCAATTGCTTTGGCTACAGGAGCCAAGCAGTTGGTTGTGCAGCTGGCGTTAGAGATGATGTTGTGCTTTTCAGCGTCATAATTCTTGTCGTTTACACCAAGAACGATGGTGATGTCTTCGTTCTTAGCAGGAGCTGAGATCAAGACTTTTTTGGCGCCAGCAGCGATGTGGGCCTTAGCTTTTTCAGCGTCGGTGAATACGCCGGAGCACTCTAAGACGATATCGACATTGAGCTTGGCCCATGGGCAGTCAGCTGGAGCTTTCTCGCGGGTGAACTTGATTTTTTTGCCATTGACAATCAATGATTCTTCATCATGGCTTACTTCATGCTTGAGTTCGCCTTGTACTGAGTCGTACTTGAGCAAGTGAGCTGATTGCACTAAATCTTGCATAGGGTCGTTGATTGCAACGATTTCGAGATCTTTAGGCGCGCTCTCGAGGTAGGCCCTGAATACGTTGCGGCCGATACGGCCGAATCCATTTATAGCTACTCTTGCCATCTATCCAACTCCTTATTAAAGTCTCAAACCGGCCCAACCTTTATTAAATTGTTTCGGCGATTGGCAAAGCATATAACAATATAAGGGCGAGGCGCCCAGACTTTATTTCAGCTTAAGATGATGGGTAGCAATCTTGAAAAGTTTCGTTACTCATTTAGAATTGCAATATTAACCGTTAGGAGAATTTATGAGAGATAAAGTAGAAGCCATTCTCGACAAGCTGCGCCCGATGTTAATGATGGACGGCGGCAATATTGAGCTAGTAGACGTCAAGGATGACGAAGTTCAAGTGCGTCTAGTGGGCGCTTGCGGTATGTGCCCTAGCTCAACTATGACCATGAAGATGGGCGTTGAACGTGCCATTAGAGAAGAGTTGCCTGAAATCAAACGTGTTGTTTCGGTCTAGATTCTAGAACCTAGACCTTGGCTTTATCGCTCGAGATCTCGGCGGCTGCGGAAATCGCTTGACAGGTAGCCGACTATTGCCCTTTCTTGCTCATGGCTGTTGAGATTGGCTAAATCAGCCTTATGTGTGTAGCTGTTGAGGCGAGAAAGTGATGCTTTAGTCGCTGCTATCGTTTGCTGAGAATTGGCTAAGATAGTCTGGGCAAAGTCATGAGTAAAGGCTGACAGCTGGTTATCTTCAACTGCTTTATTGATCAGGCCAATGGCCTCGGCCTTGGTACTGTCAATGGTGGCGGCACTGAAAAGCAACTCTTTTGCCTTGGCTTGGCCAATCAGGGCAACCAGCCTTTGAATATTGCTGTCGTCCAAAACAATTCCGAGGCGGGCCACCGGGATGCCGAAAATCGCGCCATCAAGGGCCGCGAAGCGCAGGTCGCAGGCATTGGCGAGTAAGCAGCCTCCGCCTAAGCATGGGCCGTTCACCATGGCAATTGTAGGAAGCTCTAATGCAGCAATGGTTTCGAGAGCGGCGGAAATAGCCTGCCAGAAACGAGCGGCACTGGCATAGTCGACAATTTGTCGCAGATCGTCAAAGTCGGCGCCAGCAGCAAAATATTTGCCAATACCAGTGAAAATTATTAGGCGTGCGCCATCTTCTTCTAGTTTTTTGATTAAGCGTGGCAGGCTTTCCCACATGGCTGTGTTGATAGCATTGGCTGCATCAGGTCGATTGAAAGTTATTGTTGCTAAGCCGCTTGTCTGATCAAGTTTTACGATGATGTCTTGGCTTGGCATTATTTACTGGGGAAGTCAAATTGAACACTATCGCCCTCTTTGACACCGTGTCTATCGCAGTAGCCGCCATTGACTTCGATTACTTCAGAGACATCGATTGTGCTTTCGGCTGGATAGGTCGGGCATTTACTTGTGTCTTCTGACTTGCAGGGTGGCACTTGCTTGCAGATTTTGACAATCTTGCCATCTCTGACAAAGAGCATGTCGAGAGATATTAGGGTGTGATACATCCAGAAAGCCACAGGCCGATGGGGGTGAAAAAGAAATACCATGCCTTGGGTCTCTGGCATTGATGTGCGGTACATCAAGCCGTGCTCAATTTCTTCACTAGAGCTAGCTACTTCAAGTTTGACCTCTTGGTCGCCTAGTTTGACTGTAGGCAGCATTGCCAACGCCTCCCTGCAATTGAAATAGGTGAAGAGCGAAATAAGAGTGGTCGCGAGAGTGCAAGTAAAAGTTATTTTGTTGGTTTTCATAGCCAGTGCATTCTGTTAAATGGGGTTTTTGAATAGATGAATTGTACCGTGTCAGTTAGCACCCCGCGCTTTAAGGCGTAAGACTTACTGACTACTAAGCCAGCGGGGTCGATAACCCCAGATACGCCTGTGTTGGTGGAGAGCACCAGAAAACGCTTGTTTTCTACCGCTCTTAGAGTGGCGCAGGCCAGATATTGTTTGTTCAAAGATGAATTATGAAACCAACCGAGATTGGCCAAGACTACAATCAGTGAAGCTCCTTCTCTAACTTGATCAGAGACAATCTTGGGGAAGATTACTTCATTGCAAATTGCTACTCCAATTTTGCCCCAGCCTGAGCGGATAATTTGTGCTTTTTGAGCAGCTAAGAAGACTTCAGAATTGGTCGGCAGTTTGTCCCTCAGACTCTCTGGCACTATCTCGCCAAACGGCACTAACCTTTGTTTGACGTAGGCACTTTCTTTATAGCCAAAGGGGCTAACCAGTCGGGCTACATTTATATAGCCATTCTTGAGTGGTTCTATGGCGCCATAAATTATCTCTTTGCGCTCTGTTTGACTGATATGTTTAAGAGCCGGTAGTAGGCCGCCTTGACCCATCTGACCCAGGGTGACTACGCCTTCTGGTAAAACTACTAGGCTTGAGCTGGTGTCGGCTGTAAGTTCGTTGTAGCGGCCGCAAAATGCTGCTGGCGATATGGTCTTAAAACGCTCTTCTTCAATTGAAACGGCGCCTTGCACAATTGTCACCGGTATTGGTGGCGTTTGTGGATTGAAGCGAATGGCATGCTCTGGTCTAACTTCATCTTCTATTGTGGCTATTCTTTGGCTGCCCCAGCTCAGGGCAAAGGCAATGGCCAGGCAGCATAGAACGAGATCTAGTACTGAACCAAATTTGATATTGAGTTGGTCTGTCCGCTCACCGAGATTGCGGGCGATACCAGTGGTTTCGATAATTAGTTGAGCGCAAGCGGCGTTAAACATGACGATGACAAAATCGACTAAGGCGCTGCCACCAACTGCCGCTAGTTGTATCAAAGGTAAGTTGCGTGATTGTGTATAGGCCAGTTGACTGAGGGGTGAACCCACAAATACAGGTGAGGTTGCCACTACCCATTGCAGGAAAACCCAAATTGAAGGCACGGCAATGAGGTATGGATAAAACGGTCGGCGATGGTTAGGCAAAAAACTTGGGCGCAGCGGTAAGCAGAATACAAAAAGAGCAAACAGTGCTGTTAACGAAGAATAGTGAATGACTTCAACTAGCCATGCCATTAAAACTAATTGAAAGCTAACGGCATCATGCAAACCAAGCCAGCGCAGGGGATACATCCCGGTTAAGAAACTAAGTGCAATGGCGTAGTAGCCAGCGCCAAAAGTGAAACCAGTAAAAACTGATTGCCAGTGAGAATTGCAGGCTCTGATTAGTATCAAAAGTGGTATCAGGCCAAACCATGCTAAGTAGGCTAGATCAAAACCCGGCGTGGCAAGGGCGAGAATTGCCCCCATCAAAAAGCCTATTGGTAGCTTGATCGAAAGCCGCTGCGAGTCGAGCCACCCCGCTTTCGGGGTAACGCTGACAGGGGTGACCTGAATTTCAGAGCTGAAGCTATAACTGTTCATTTATACCGATAACCGTGCCTTGCAATGTTACACTTTGGGAGGTCAAAATAGCTAATTTAGGTTCTATTTATTGAATACTCGGCCAGAGAGTGCAAAGAGAGTGCCAAGGCGGATCATGGGCATCGATCCTGGTACTGCTACGGTTGGCTTTGGTATAGTCGATTGGCTGGCTGGTGATAGCTTTAGGTATATATCGTCCGGAGTGATATCTACTCCGAAAACTATGGCGCCGGCCAACCGCTTGAAAATGATTCGGGAAGATTTGATTAGCTTGATCGAAGAGTTTAAGCCCGAAGAATGCGGTGTTGAAGCAATTTTCTTCTTTAAAAACGCTAAGACTGTGATTCCCGTCGCACAAGCTCGTGGAGTCATTCTTGAATCCTTGGCTACCTTCGGTATGTTGGCCGGTGAATATACACCCATGCAGGTAAAGCTTCATGTCACTGGATACGGCAAGGCCGAAAAACCTGAAGTGCAGTGGGCCGTAGCCAAGCTACTAGGGCTGCAAGAAATAGTTAAGCCTGACGATGCCTCTGATGCCCTGGCCATAGCTTTGACTCATGCTCGTTTGACTTGCCATCTTAGCCCCCGCCTAGAGCGGGTGTAGGCGTCAGATGAATCACTAATTTTACGGCGGCTAATAGCAGCAGCATGGTTAGAAAGGATATTTCATTTGCGCCAATTTTTCCTTTATGTTGCGCAGTTTTTGGCAATGCTAGAGGGGTTGCTGCGATGCCAGCAATTGAGCCGTAGTAAATGCCACTAGCTACCGCAACTGTGAAATTTGGCAGGCTAATTACGGGCAAAGAGTCTATCAAAGCTAATACTGCACCAAAGCCCACTGCTATCTTTACAAATTCTATTTCGCTAAAAACAAAAAAACGCAAAGCCACCAGCCAAGCCACAGAAAGTGCCACCATGACGCGGAAAGTCATAATGAATTGCCAGATAACTGCTTGACCGGGGTCAGTGCTGAACCACAACCAGCTGGGTGCCCAGTTAGTAGACATAGGAAAACTTAAGTGCCCAAGATAGTCAAGGGTTTGCACGATCATGCCGCAGGCAACGAACAAGGCTACGAATTCAAGTTTCTGCCAAAGTGTTAGTGTCGTTTTTACTAAAGATTGGCTGTCTGCTGGGGCTTTAACAGCTTCTTCTCTTGCTCTAGATTTGATTAGGTAGTTGACTATGAAAACTGTATATATTAGAGCTTTAAAATTGGGCGGCTGAGAAAGAGCACAAAGCAGTGGAATAAGAGCACTGGCTGCAAGCATTTGCCGAGTTTTGGCCACTTGAACTTTAGTCTCTTCGCTCTCGTCATTATTTTTGTTATTTTTGCTGTTTTCGGTGCTCAACTATTTCTTTGCCTGCTCTACAGTTTTGGAAAATTCTGAGCTCGTAAAATTAAGCCAGGCTGCCTGTTCATGGCCAAAATTGAAAAGTTGAGGGTAAAGAATCTCGGCCATAATTTCTAGTGAGTCAATTAGGCGAGGCCCTGGTCTGTTGAAATATTGATTGCCGTCGGCTATATATACGCGCTTGTTGCGCACTGCTTTGAGGGCAGTGTAGTGAGGCTGCTGCTCGATCAAATGCATTTCTTCTAGGGTACGCTTATTGTCAAAGCCGCATGGGGTGACGATAATTACATCGGGCTCTTTTTCTATCAACTCTTCCCATGTCATCCAGGGTGAGTGCTTACCAGCTTGACCAAATAAATTAGTAGCGCCAGCGAGCTCGACCAACTCAGGCATCCAGTTGCCTGCTGCCATCAATGGCTCTATCCACTCGATTACAGCCACCGAAACTTTAGTCATGCCTCTAGCTAGTGCTTCGTTTGCTTTTGCTTCAATGGCGTCTATTCTTTTTTGGCAGTTAGCAATTAGTTCTTTGGCTCGATCTTCGACTAATAGGGCTTGGCCGATTTTTTCTATATCGTTATAAAAGTCTGACAGGCTATTGGGCTCAAGCGAGACTATTTGCGGCTTGCTGCTAACCATTTGACAAAGAGCTTCTTCGACGTCACGTAGGCTGACAGCGCAAACTTCGCATTGAGCTTGGGTGATAATATGGCTTGGTTGCAGGCTTTCTAGCACAGCGGCGTCGACTTTATATACTGATAGCGATTCTTGCAAAATTGCCTTGACCCGCTGATCGATTTCATAGCTCGAACCATCTACCTGAAATTTAGGAGAGGTGCAGACGGGCAGAGATTTAACTGATTCCGGGTAGTCACATTCGTGGGAGCGGCCTACCATATATTGGCCCAAACCAAGAGCGTGAACGATCTCGGTGGAGCTGGCAATCAGTGAAATTATTCTTGGTTTTAGGGCAGTCATTTTTCTCTAGTGATCAAGTCAGGCGTAATCGCCGCCAAGTTGTTGCAGCCAGTAAGTGCCATGGCTAAGTCAAACTCTGATTTAAGCAGATTTAGGACTGCTTCCACCCCATTTTGTCCATATAGAGCCAGACCCCAGAGCACAGGCCTTCCTATCATTACAGCTTTGGCTCCTAATGCCAATGCTTTCAGCACATCTGTGCCTCTTCTAATGCCACCATCAAGCAAAATTTCAATGTCATTCTTACTATTGTTATTGGCGATGGCCGCAGCAATGCCTGGCAGCGCCTCGATTGTAGAGATTGTAGTGTCGAGTTGGCGGCCACCATGGTTGGAGACAATTATTCCCTTCGCCCCGGCGGCAACGGCTTTAACTGCATCATCGCCGCGCAAAATACCTTTTACCAATACTGGCAGTTTGGTCAGCGAAATGATCCACTCAAGGTCTTTCCAAGTTAAGCTCGTGTCATAGAGAGATGCGATATAACTAGCCAGGCTTGACTCATGTAGGGTGTTGTCATGACTATCGCTATTATTGTTGATGTTGCCCAAAGCAAATTTCTCTAGATTAGCAGCTCTAAGGCCGGGTGGCAGTGCGAAGTGATTGCGTATGTCTCTTTCTCGTCGACCAAGCAGTGGTGAATCCACTGTAACCACAAGAGCCTGGTAGCCATTTGCCTCAGCTCTGGCTACTAAATCTACAGTAATGGCGCGATCTTTGTAAACGTATAGTTGATACCATAAATGGTGCCCAGCTTCTGCTACTTCTTCGATGCTGTGATTTGATAAAGTACTCAAAGTCATGACTGTGTTCAATCGCTTGGCTGCCGCTGCTGTTGCCAGTTCTCCTTGGCTATGGGCCAGCGCTTGAAAAGCTGTTGGTGCAATAAAAATAGGCATCTCTATTTTTTGCTGAAAGAGTGATAGCGACATGTCTCTGGCGCTTACATCAACCAACATGCGCGGCCAGATTGACAGCTCTTTGAAGGCTTGGCAATTGCGCTTCAGTGTAATTTCGTCGCAGGCGCCACCGCGGTAGTAGTCGAAATGAGCGGGCGAGATTTGAGTCGCGCCAAGTGATTGTGTGACCAGCTCTTCCAGTTCGGTGAGGTTTATTAAGTTGCTCTGGGTCGTCATTAAATCTCCTGCTATCCCTTTGTTGCCCGGTTTTGGAGCGTTTCAAACTGTTTGGTTTTCTTCGATTTTCGGTATTGCTGGTGGTGTCGCCAGTGATGTCGTCTCTGAGATCTTTTGATATCTTTAGTGATGTGAATTGAGGGCTACAAAGGCGATTGTCTAATGACCAAAAGAAGATTCTTTTTAGACTCTTGGAAAGTCGGTTTTGTTGCCTCTCAGGCCTTTGCCCTGAGGTCATGACATGGTATATTTCAACATCTAAACTATTGGGGCGGTCCTTCGGAGCGTTATTAAGTCTATGGTCCGCTATTTCGTCGCCATAATATCTGCGCTCTTGACCTTTGCCTTGGTTCAATTGCTCATTATTGCAGTGGTTGAGTTGGCTCATGTGATGCCTCATTCTGGTGTCAGTGCAGGGGCCGACATTTATCATTTGTTTGTCGCTTTCCTTGATTGGGCCGCTTGCATAGCCAGCGTTACTGTCGGCGTGGTTCTTGCTCCGGGGCGTAAGTTGTCGGTGGCAGTTGCTCTTTCTTTGGCCGTAGCCTTGTGGCATCTAGGCCAAATACTGGTCGTTGTTTCGTTTGCCGAGGCTATCGGCACAGGCATCGTGCCGCTTTCTATCATTTACTATGGCGGCCTAGTTGTCACAGGGGCGCTTTGTTGCTTCGTTTATGAGAGGGTTTCTGGTTCTAGCGAACTCGATCGCCGCAGAGCCTTGGCGGCAATAGCCGGTCCATCTGTTTACAAGCAGGCCCTAAGCACTGTTCAGTCTGACGTTGTGCCGCTAGAGAGTGGCTTCTTCGATTTCGATTTGATTTTACTCGAAGACGAATTGCTTAAAATCAAGCCTAATCGCGATGCCTATATCTCTGCCCTTCGGCTAGGAATGGCCATTGAGAGCGATTGTGGTTATGTTAATTGCCGCGCGCGCAGTTCTAGCTTTGCCGAGCTGATGCGCGACGTTAGTATGCGTTTATCTGCGACTTACCAAGATGAACTAGTCTGGGTTAGTTTGGCCAATGGTTTCCGCATATATAAGTCTGAGGAAAGCGACGCCCGTCGGGCGCGAATCGCTGCCCTGCACGATTTGCTTGACGATGAGCGCTTTAGACCGGTAAATCTAGTGCAAGAGGCTGCTAGCTGTGCAGATAAGCTTGAGGCTGCAGAATTTGTTAGCGTCTAGCTGCCAGATTTTGCTTCGACTTGATCTAGCAGATCGATAAACTGATTTCTAAAGGTAGCGATAATGCGCCTGACTTCAGCTTGAGTGGTTTCGCAAACCACACCGCCGCCATTTTTAGTCATGAAAGCGGTTAGCTCTGGTACTTCCACCAGAGAATTAGCTTCTTGCTGATTATGGTTAGCAATTTCTTCTATCCAGGCAATTGGCGAACTCAAGAAAATATGGTCTCTCTTGGCATACGGGTGACGCAGTTCTAGTAATTGGCCGTCTGCCGTCATCAACCTCAGCGTGCCTGGCACTATTCGGTAGTTAGGAAGGTTGTGATCGCTGGTTTGATAAAACTCAATGGCATTACTGTAGCCCTGCAACTCTGAAGCCAGCCATAGGAGCTTTTCATCCGCAATTTTGCCACGTAGATGAGGCAAAGCTTGCGGCAGCGCTTGGTTGAAGGCTATTTGACCAGCCAGTAATTTGGCTTTCAGATCCTGAAACACGGTTACCTCGCAATTTGACCGCTTCAGTCTAACCCGATTTGTATCAAGTGGTCATCATTCAGATGGCTTTTCGGTTCTTAGACTTGTTCTGGGTTCTATTAGTAAATTTATAAAAAAAACTCTCCTCATTACAGTTGTTCCACAACATCTTGAAAATATGCGCCCTACCCATAAATTTCCCGAGAATGCGCTTTGCACTTGCTAAGTTTCTTGGATCATGAGAGCTAAGAAAGGGCAAGAACACCTCTGAAACTGCCATAATTTGCCAAGATTACCGAAGAAAAGTACTATTCTGATGACAACTCGTAACGGCGCTGGGACAACTGCCAAACCAGATCAATTTGAAACTGGCCAAGAAGGCCAATTTGCTGACTTGAGCAGTATTATTCAGCCTGTGGCTGGCGAGATGGCTTTGGTTGAAGAATGGCTAGTTACCAACCTGATCGATGACAGCCCCTTTGTCGGGGATTTGCTGGCCCAGATTTTTCAGGCTGGTGGCAAGCGAATCAGACCATTAATTTCCTTACTTGGCTCTAAAGCTAGTTTGACTGACAGCAAAGATGATGCTGCTCACAGCGAGATGTCTCGGCTACATATTATCTTGGCGGTTTTGACAGAGCTTATTCATTCCGCCAGCCTGGTTCACGACGACGTCATCGATGCCGCTTCGACCAGGCGCGGGAAAGAGACTGTCAATAAGCGCTTTAATGACAAACTTGCTGTGCTCTTGGGTGACCTGCTTTTTGCCCAGGCCTCTATATGCCTGGCGCGCATCATGAACCCTGTGGTGGTTGGAATTTATGGTCAGGTGTTGGGAGATCTTTGCTCTGGTGAAATTGGACAGATGCGACAGCAATTTGTCTGCAGAGTCGATTGGGATGCCTATATTCTCAAGTCAATTAATAAGACGGCTTCTCTAATTGCGGCAGGAGCACATAGCGGCGCCATTTTAAACGCTCGACCAGACAATGTAGTGGCTGGTCTGAAAGACTACGGCGTCAATCTCGGAGTTTGTTTCCAGATCGTAGACGACTTGCTCGATGTTACTGGTTCTGCTAAACAAACAGGCAAGCCTGTCGGCAACGATTTGCGCAATGGCCTGCTTACTGCGCCAGCTCTCTATGTGCTTGAGCGCAACGACAGTTCGTCGTTAAGATTGATAGAGCTGATTAATAACCGCTCTGTGCAAAATGATGAGGGTGTTGAGGAGGCTTTGACTATTATTCGTGAGAGTGGTGGCGTTGAACAAGCCCAAGCACTGGCTGTGTCGTATGGTGCAAAAGCCAAGGCTGCCCTATCTGTCTTACCTGAAAGTGACAGTAAGCATGCTTTGGCAGCAATGGTTGATTATGTTCTGGTGAGAAGCAACTGATTTGATTTGGTAAAGACCATGAATACACAAACTAAAAACTGCCTTCAGCCTGAAACTTTTTACCCTTTGAGTTTGTCTCTAAAGGGCCAAGAAGTGATTGTTTTTGGCGGTGACTTGACTGTTGCTGCTGAGCTACTGCGATTGCTTGAAGTGGGTGCCATTGTCACCGTTGTCTCATCGGCATTTGTCAGTGAGATTCAAGAACTGCATGTCACGTACGGTGCTCGACTTGAGTTAGTTCGCGTCAGCGAAGTTAAGTATCTAGAAAAGTGTCAAGACTTGGCGCGCTTCTCTCTAGTTTTTGCCTTGAGCGCAAATCAACTAGCTAACGAAAGAGCGGCGGCAATAGCATCTAGCAGCCGAGTGCCATTCTACTTGGTTGCTTCTGCCGGTTGCACTTTCGTTCCTGTCACTATGTTCAAGCGCGGTCATATCAAAATATCGGTTTCGTCTGATGGTGTCTGTCCACCGCTTGAGACCGCATTGATGCAGCGTATCGAAGAAGTATTGGTTAATGATTTTGATCGCTACAGTGTTTTTCTAGACTCTGTCAGGGAGCAGCTAAGTAGTGAATCTGAAGCTCAATCTAGTGGTGAGATCTTGCAGATATGGTCTGAGGTCAATACTTCGGAAGCTCTGGCATCGGCTTTGTCGCGTAATAACTTTGAAGAAGCATTGAGCATTATTCACCAGTTGCATAAGCGCTCTAGTCTTAATGAAGAGGCTAATTGATGGCGGCATTGGTGAGTCAAGACGACAAAAGCAAAGATCTTGAACCGGAGGTTAACGCCTCTGCTGCGGTCCTGCCAACAAAAAAAGGTAGAGTTGCCAGCAAAGATCAGCTCTCACCTTTTGCTTCGGTCAAGCTTTCGGTCTTCCTTATGTGTCTTATGGCTCTGACAATTCTCATTGGTGCTGGGGTACCGCAAGAGTCTCAAGGTGGCCAAGAAAAAGTTTTTGAAGTGTTTGGCACTCAGACTGGCGAATGGTTAGTCAGGCTTGGCATTAGCGATATCTATCATTCACCGTGGTTTCTCGCTCTGACAGCCACTCTTACCTTAAACATGATTGTGGTTAGTTTTCAGAGAGTATTCCCCAAGCTTAAGTTACTGAAGAATTCGCTGCCATATTTCCGCGGTCAAGATATTCTCAAACTGCCTGTTCATCATTGCTTGACCCTGACAAAGGCCGATGAGCAAACAGCTTTAATTTCAGATCTTTCAGTACGTTTGACTAAAATGGGCTACAAGGTCAAGGCCGAAGGTTCTAAGCTCAAGGGTGAATACGGTGTGGTTGGCCGCTTGGCGCCATCAGTCACACACGTCGGTTTGCTTACTTTATTGCTTGGTATCACCATTACTTCCTGGACGGGTTTTACTGGTTTTCAACCAGTGCTACTCGATGAGAACTTGAATTTTAGCGATTCACAACATAGCAAACTCTGGATTGGTTCTTTGCCGAAGTGGCAGGTGCGAGTTGATGGCACCCGGCGCGAGAACTATCCTGGTGGGCAAGCGAAGCAGTGGTTTAGCAACCTTAGTGTGGTTGACGATAAGGGCAAGGTTCTTCATCAAGGTGAAATATCGGTCAATAATCCACTGACATACGAAAGTGTTGATATTTATCAATCAAGCTGGGGTTTGGCCAAGGTTGCTGTGAGTTTTAATGGTCATGTACGTCAATTAGACCTGCGGCCCATGGGCGAGAAATATGCTTGTTTCTTACCGCTTGATCAAGACACAGTGCTGATTATGTCTTTAGCTTCAGAAGGAAAGACTTTGCGGGTCTTTGCCAAGCGTCGCGAATGGCAAGCCCCTAAGCTTATTTCTGAAATTCAGTCGGGCAAATCAATCAAGCTTGGCGACGTTGATGTGGTTTTCGAAAAAGCCATACCGGTAACCGGTTTGCAGTACAAGAAAGATCCCGGACTACCAATTACTTATCTTGCTTTCGGCATAATAATGATTGGTGTGCTTTTGGCAGCGGTTCCTCATCGCCATGTTTGGGTGGCGCTAGAGGAAAGTAGACTTTATATCGGTGGTACTTCGCGCAAAGCCAAAGTAGGCTTCGAGCGCAGCATAGAAAATTTGGTGGAAAAATTGAAAGGTTCCTTTACCCTGCAAGAGCAATTAGATCAGGGAGAACAAGCTAATGTCTGATTTTCAGCTATATCTCACTAACACAGCAGGGTTGTCCTCGGTGGCTTCCTTCTGGGTGTTTGTCGCTTCTAACGGCACAAAGCGCTTTAATAGCATTGCTCTAAAAGTGGCTAATGGTGTCATGCTTCTTGGTTTCGTTGCTCTTACGATTGCTATCATCACCCGCGGTATCGAAGCGCAGCGCTTTCCCCTGGCTAATTTATACGAATCACTTTTGTGGTTTGCCTGGGCAACTATGGGGGGCTTCCTCTATTTGTGCCGTTCTTATGGTATTCAGCAACTGGGCTGGTTAGCCAGTTTACTGGCAGCGACAATGTTTTTGTATGGCAGTTGGTTGCCCCAGAGTCAACACGATATTAGTCCACTAGTGCCTGCTCTGGTTAGCTATTGGCGCCAGATACATGTGCCGCCCCTAATTGTTTCTTACGCGATGTTTTTCCTCGCTGGCCTATCTGGTTTGCTCAATCTCTGGCAATCAGGGCGTTTGCGTTCTCTAGCTTTTTGTGTTGGCACTATCATTGCTGCCAGTAGCGCCATTGGCCTTGGTACTTTCAGCAAAGTAGATACCCAGTGGCTCCAGCTACTTTTTGTTGCTAGCTCCGTGCTTGGGCCTTTTCTGGCGTTTCGTAGTCTGTCAGTGCAAGATGCTGCAATTGAGCAGTCTAAAGCCGCCAAGAAAAATGCTGAAATGTATGACGATGTTGGTTATCGCTGTGTCGCCATTGGTTTTCCCTTGCTCACAATCGGCATTATTACTGGTGGCCTTTGGGCCAACCACGCTTGGGGTAGTTACTGGTCTTGGGACCCGAAAGAGTCTATGGCTTTGGTCACTTGGCTTTCTTACGCTGCATACATACACCTGCGTATACAAAGAGACCTGTCTGCAGAAAAGTTATCAATAGTTTCAGTGATTGGCCTACTACTGACCCTTTTGACCTATTTAGGTTTCAACTCTCTGGGGTTTGGCGGCCTACATAGTTACGGAAAGTTTAAATAAGCCCTTTTTCTTCTGCGAATTTATCTAGTTAGATCTGAGCCTCTGGCAACCTATTTATAGGTGGCCCTACTAGCTTTATGACGCTTTACCAGAAGCTTTGTTAAGGCCAGGCAAAACAGGCTTAACCTTGCTCTAATCTAGGGTTTACCCGGTTATCAAGTGGCTGTAGGAACATTTTAATAGGAGGGTGCGTCAACTCTCATATGACTCGCAAAATCACTTTGATTTGTGGTTGTAGTCCAAGTTTGATACTAGGTAACAAATAACCAGCGGCAGGAGCCGCAAGTAACATGCCAAGAAAAGCGCAGAAAGAAGTTTATAGAGCTGAAGATTTCGACGAAGTTAGTTTCGACGATGAGATTGCTGTGGTTGAAGATAGAGAAGATGCCGAAGATGAAGAAGTTGTAGAAATTTCGCGCGGTCGCTTGATCAGCACACCTGGCGAAGACCCTGTGCAGTTTTATCTGCGCTCAATTGGTCGCATCCGGCTATTAACTGCAGTTGAAGAAATTGAACTAGCTAGGCGTATTCAGATTGGCGATGATCTTGCCAAAAAGAAACTGGTGCAGGCTAATCTGCGTTTGGTTGTGAGCGTCGCGAAGAAATATCAAGGACGCGGGCTTCCTTTGCTTGATTTGATTCAGGAAGGTAACCTCGGTTTGATTCGTGCCGCTGAAAAGTTTGATGCCGAGCGTGGATATAAGTTTTCGACATATGCTACTTGGTGGATTCGTCAGGGTATCACTAGAGCTATTGCCGACAAATCGCGCACCATTCGCGTGCCGGTGCACATGGTTGAGACCATCAACAATCTGCGCAAGGTCACTCGCAAACTATCTCAAGAGCTTGACCGCAGGCCAACTCTAGAAGACCTGGCTAAGGGGTTGGGAGTTAGTGTAGAAAAAGTTCGCGATATTCTAGCTGCTAACCGCTCGCCTCTCTCGCTTGATACGCCTTATGGTGAAGAAGACGATAATTCATTGTCTGAGGTGGTGGAAGATGAAAATCACTCTTCTCCTGAAGACTCTACTGCTGCCAGCTTAATGTCTCAAGACATTCGTGGCGTGCTCTCGATGCTAACAGCCAGAGAGCGTGAGATTATCATTCTGCGATTTGGTCTCAATGATGGTAAGCCGCGTACTCTTGAACAGGTTGGTAAGCTCGTTGGTATCACCAGAGAGCGTACTCGCCAGATTGAAATAAAAGCACTGCGCTTTTTGCGTCAATCGCGTCAGGGCTCGCAGCTCAAAGACTATCTAGAAGCCTAAAAGACTACCTTTGAGCAGTCTAGGCCGTAAGAAAGAACAATAAAGAGGGAAGGCTTAGCCTTCCCTCTTCTACTACTAAGTACTGAATCTCTTAGTTAGACGCGAATCTCTTGAATGACGCCATCTTTAACAAGAATTTCGCCACCTTCTAGCCGCTGGAAAATATTTTCTCCAATGCGCACTTCCACTGGATTTTCTACAGTGAATTGAGTGACGACACTGCCTACTGGCAGTTCTGAGAGTGCTTGGTTCTGCCCTTGCATCTCTTCTTTGAGCTGCAAAAGACGCATCTTTTCAGCTTCAACCTGAGAGCGAATTGTTTCAATTTGCACCCTGGCGTCAGACGAAACCATTCCGCCCGCTCTTTTCTCAATATCTGCTACGGCTCTTTTACCCTTGAATTCCAATTGCTGCAACTCAGCGTCAATTTGCTGAATATTGCGCAAAATCTCATTGGCAACCTGGGCCTTAAAGTTCTCAGTGACAATTGCTCTGACAGCTATTTGTCGGATGAGGCTAATTGACTCAGCCATCTTTCCTCCTAACCATGTTTAATCCAGAATACATAGAGCATTCAGTGGCGCTAGTTTAGCAGCATTGTTGTAAAACTAGCGCCACCTAGGTTGTCACTAGAACTTTTCAGCTACCGATTTGGCCTGGGTGAAGAGCAACAGATAGTCGCGTCCACCAGCTTTTGAGTCTGTGCCACTCATGTTAAAACCACCAAATGGGTGCACCCCGACTAGGGCACCGGTGCACTTGCGATTTAAGTAAAGATTTCCGACGTGAAATTCACGACGGGCTCTCTCTAACTTCTCGCGGCTTCTCGAGTAGACGGCTCCGGTTAAACCAAATTCAGTATTATTAGCCACTGCCAAAGCATGGTCGAAATCTTTGGCCTTGATTATGGCTAGCACTGGTCCAAAAATTTCTTCTAAAGAAATACGTGCATCGGGGGCTACATCCGCAATTACTGTAGGTTCGATGTAGAAGCCACCATCTTTGGTGTCAATCTTGTTGCCGCCGGCGACCACTTTTCCTTCTTTTTTGCCGATCTCAACATATTCAAGAATGCTGGCATAGGCTGATTTGGAGCTAACCGGACCATAGTTATTGGTTCGCTCTTCTGGTGTGCCCACTTTTAGGGCACGAGTGCGCTCTGCCACTTTGGCAACCACCTGGTCGTAGACTTTCTCGTCAATAATAGCTCGCGAACAAGCAGAGCACTTTTGGCCCTGGAAGCCAAAGGCGGCAGCGACAATTCCTTCTGCGGCAATGTCAAGATCGCAGTCGCTGTCGACAATAATTGAGTCTTTGCCGCCCATCTCAGCTACTACTCTTTTGATCCAAAGTTGACCTGGTTGTGGCTTAGCAGCTAGTTCATTGATTCTTAGACCAACTTCTTTCGAGCCGGTAAAGGCAATATAGCGAGTTTTGGGATGAGTAACTAAGAAGTCGCCAACGCTAGCACCTGGACCAGGGAGGAAGTTCAGCACTCCGTGGGGCAGGCCGGCTTCTTCCATAATCTCAACAAATTGATAGGCAATGGCAGGAGTCTCAGATGACGGTTTGAGAATCACTGTATTGCCAGCTACTATTGAGGCAGTGGTCATTCCTACCAAGATAGCGAGGGGGAAATTCCACGGTGGAATAACTAGACCAACCCCTAATGGGATGTAATAAAGCTCGTTCTCTTCGCCGGTGTTCGCGGTCACAGGTTGTGGTTCGCTCAAACGCAGCATTTCGCGAGCATAGAAATCACAAAAATCAATTGCTTCTGCTACGTCACCATCGGCCTCGGCCCAGCTCTTGCCTATTTCTAAGATCATCCAAGCTGATAGTTCATGTTTGCGCCGACGCATGATTGCTGCTGCTTTCAGTAGAAATCGGGCGCGTTCTTTGGGGCAAGTATTTTTCCATGTGTCAAAAGCTGTTAAAGCACTTTGCATCGCCTGTTCGGCTAGGTCAGTATTGGCTTTAGAAAAACTACCAATCACTTCTTTGGGATTGGACGGGTTCGTCGATACCAGCAAGTCGGCTGTTTCAATTTTTTCGCCGTTAATGACAAGGGGATACTTCTTACCGAGCTCTCCGCGCACTTTTGCAATCGCGGCTTTCATGGCCTCTTGATTAGCTGGTAGATTAAAGTCGGTAAAGGCTTCGTTGCGGAATTCTGGATTCATTTGTAAGTATTCCTAAACTGATAATGGATACAGCATATATTCTCTAAGGCAAAGTTCGAGCAACATCAAAGTTGATTTAGGCTTTGCTCTTGCTTGCCTGATCAAATTAGGTTTTTAGCTTTGTCCGCAAGAGTGCAAGAGTTATACTAAATGATGGCTTTTATGATCTGGCAGAGAGAGAGTGAGAATGAAGCAGTATCTCGATTTAGTAAAACATGTCCTGGAAAATGGCGAGCGGCGCACAGACCGCACTGGAACGGGCACTATTTCTTGCTTCGGCCTGCAAAATAAATATGATTTGCGCCAAGGATTTCCGCTGCTCACCACTAAAAAAGTAAATTTTGCCGCGGTTGTGCGTGAACTGCTTTGGTTTTTGCGGGGCTCCACCAATATCAATGACGATCTGACACAACATACCTCTATTTGGGATGCTTGGGCCAATACCGAAGGCGAACTAGGCCCAATCTACGGGTATCAGTGGCGCAGTTGGCCGAGCGAAGATGGACATATCGATCAGATAGCTAATGTGATAGAGCAAATTAAGAATAATCCTGACTCACGGCGGTTGATTGTCACGGCTTGGAACGTCGCCGACATTCCCAAAATGGCTTTGCCGCCTTGCCATATGATGTTTCAGTTTTATGTCATTAATGGACGTCTAGATTTGCAGCTCTATCAGCGTTCTGCTGATATTGCCGTTGGTGTGCCTTTCAACATCGCTAGTTATGCCTTGCTCAATATTATGATTGCTCAAGAATGTAGCTTAACCCCAGGGATTTTTACACATACTTTTGGTGATGCCCATATTTATTCTGATCATCTTGATGGCATTAATGCTCAGCTTATGCGCGAGCCAGGGCCTTTGCCTCGAGTCACTATTGCCAATAAGCCAATATTTGATTTGAAGTTTGAAGACTTTGAATTGCACGACTATGTACACCAAGGTTTCATCAAATTCCCCGTGGCTGTCTAACGTGCGAGAAAAATTCGACATCATTGTCGCTGCTGATTTGAACCTTGGTATTGGCAAAAACAATGCCTTGCCTTGGCGCATTTCTAAAGACTTGAAGTATTTCAAAGACCTGACCAGCGCAACCCCTGTGCCAGAAGTATTGAATGCCGTTATTATGGGAAGAAAGACTTGGGAATCAATTCCTGCTGCCCATCGTCCCCTTAAGGGCCGAATCAATATTGTTCTGACGAGCAATCCGAACTATCCAATGCCTGAAGGGCACTTCATCAGTCCCTCCCTCGATCAAGCTCTAGATATGCTTATTCCTGCTCCGGTAGATAGAGTCTTCATCATAGGTGGCGCCCAAGTCTACAACGAAGCCATGCAGCATCCTAGTTGCGGTTTGCTCTATCTCACACAGGTTCGTCACGTGTTTGACTGCGATACATTCTTACCTCCATTTAAACAGGTTTTTCAGCTGCTCTCGTGTTCTGAAGTGGAGACAGAAGATAATCTTGAGTTTTGCTTCAAGGTCTACGAGTTCAACTTCCCGGAATATTTGATGGCAGAGTAATATGGCTAATCAATCTACACTGCTAACTACACTGCTACAGCGATTTTCGTTGAATAGTTTTGCTTTCTTCTTGGCTTTAGGGGCTGCTTTAGTTTTGACTGAGAAAATTGAAGCAGGTCCGGAGAATCTAAATGTACCGAGCGCTGCTGAGATTAAGGCCGGCAAGATGCTCTTTGTAAAGGCTTCTTGCTGGGGCTGTCATCCCCACGGCGAGAATTCAATGAATGGCGATAAGCCGCTCAAAGGGCCGCGCTTCGCTAAGAAGTATCGAAGTGATGTAGAGCTTATGCAAGTCATTCGTCGCGGTAGCGTTACTAGAGGCATGCCAACCTTTCCTGTAGAAAAGCTTTCGGAGCAAGATCTAAAGCAAATAGTTGTCTTTATACGCTCGCTATCTTGTAGTGCTAAGCCGTGATCTTCGGAAGAAAGAAAGAGCCTGAGTTTACAGCAGATCTGGTTCTGCGTTTATATTGTCAGGGAATTTTTCCGATGGCTGATAGCAATGGCAAGATCAGTTGGTATTCACCAGATCCACGCTGCATATTTGATTTCGATTGCTTTCATATCTCTAAGCGATTGATGCGCACTTATCGTCAGGGCGGTTTTGAAATCAAGGTCAACCACGCTTTTGAAGAAGTGATGTGGGCTTGCGCCGATCGCGAAGAGACTTGGATTAATGAAGATATCGTTCGCGTATACAGTCAGCTCAATCAACATGGCTTCGCGCACTCAGTAGAAACTTATTTTGCAGGGCAGTTAGTTGGTGGACTATATGGTGTCAGCATTGGCGGGGCTTTTATGGGTGAGTCAATGTTTCACCGCATGACCGATGCTTCAAAAGTGGCTCTGGTATTTTTAGTTGAGCGCATGAAAGAGCGTGGCTTTATTTTGCTTGATACCCAATATACAAACAAACACCTGGCCACTTTCAATGCTCGGAATATTTCCAAGGATGAATATTTGACCAGGTTGAATGCTGCTTTGGCTCTTGATTGTCGCTTCGATTGAAGGCTAGATTGAAGGCTAGATTGCTATTTATTTGCCAACCATTTTCTTCATGCCGTTGCCCATAGCTTTGAAGCCAGCGGCGAGGCCATGACCAATTTTTCGTGGTGCCCACATAATGCCATTGCCTACTGCTTTGGCGCCTGACACTAGTTTGTTGTCATCAGCTGCAAAGGCAGCATTGCTAGAAGCGATCACTGCCACTAACGACATTGCTGCTACTAAAGTTACTGTTTTGGATCTCATTTTTGTTTCCCCGGGTGATAAGGCTGAGAGCCATTTTGCCATCATTTATCAGATTTGTAAAATAGTAGTGTTTTCACCACAATCGGAAGCGACTGCGTATTGGGGTCAGAGGAAGTCGATACTGGCTTGCCAACATCAATGTAGTCGCCCTCTGTTACATTGATTCCGTCGACTGTGATTATTCTCTTATTTGTTAACAAGCCTTTTAGAATCATATTTAAGGCCATTGCTATGTCCGCTTCTGACACCAGAACGTACGGCTCGCAGGCTCCAGCGTCAAGAAAAATTTTGGCTAGTTCAATTGCTAGTTCTTTGAGAACGGTAAATGAAAGCATTTCACCTCCAATGCCCGTCAGGACAAGGGCAGCTGGCGACGTTTGCCAGTGGTGCTCACGTTGTTGCATCTGTCGCTTTATCTCTATAGCCAATGAGTTGCTTTTTGTGGCATCAACTTTGATTAGTTTGAGATTGCGTAATGGTAAGTTTTCTAGCGCAAATCCTATGGTTGATCCGCTCAATTGCAGAGTGTGAAGTCCAGCCCCAATAACAGTTGCTCGAATGGCTCTAGGTGCGATTTTGTATGTAATATTTTGCTTCTTTAACTCGGTGCTAAGTGCTTGAGCTAAGAAAACTCCGAGATCGCTAAATTTGGTGAAATCTTCTTCGCCAAATACGCTTGCTACTCCACCGCTCAACCAGATTTCGTCAATCTCTTTTTGGGGATTGCTTAGTGCATTTGTGAGCATTAGCTCTGCATAAGGGGTTTGACCAGCCGCAGTGAGCAAAATAGTTTTTGCCAATTCTTGCGCTAACTGGCTCAGCAGGCCAGTTTCTATAGTTGCGCCTGCTTCGAGTTGAGTCCCTGGCAGATGGCCTTTGATCACTATCTGAGCGCTATCACTGACGGCGCTGATTGTCTTTGCCTTCCAATCTAGCTGTAACATTCTGCCACCGACGTTGAGGCAGGCCGTCTCGATAATTGTGCCTTGAGCCACTAGCGCATAATTGCTGGTACCACCGCCGATATCTATGTTCAAAATGGTCAAACCAGTCTTTTGTGAATACTCTACAGCTTGCGATCCCCGCGCTGCTAGTGCGCTTTCAAGATGTGGGCCAGCGCTTTCGACGACAAAGTCCCCGGCTAGTTCTGCTAGCTGTGCACTAACTGCTTCAGCATTGCGTGCTCGGGCCGATTCCCCTGTAATTATTAAAGCGCCGGTGTCTATATCGCTTTTTTTAAGACCAATAGTCTGATAGGCCCCTTCGATCAATTGGGCCGTTTGCTTTGCCTCAATTTCGCCAGCGGCAGTGAGCGGTGTGAGAAATACTTCGCTCTCGTAAACAATCTCGCGATTGGTAATAGCTAGATTGGGAGCGGCATTGACCAGTGAAGCATTGGCAAAGGTCAGCTTTGTCACTACCAAATGCGATGTTGTGGTGCCGATGTCTATGCCGACACTTATAAGTGCGTTGCTCATTGCTCTTTAGCCTAGCTGCTGCAATTTTACGCCCGATACTTTTTTGTCGAGAATGCGCTCAATTGTTTTCACTATGAAAGCTCCGGCTTCTGTCGGCGGTGTACCGCCTTTGTGAATGTTGGAGACTACGGTGCGATCTGAGCTAACTGTGTGAGGGCCTGGGTTGTAGGTTATGTATGCTGACAGGCCACTGGCGCAGGAGAGACCTGGCCGTTCGCCAATTAAGTTGAGGGCGATCTTGGCTTTGAGGCTATGGGCAATTTGGTCAGCGATAGCAACACGCGCATATTTAGCAATTACAATTTGACCCAGAGAAATATTGCTCATTTCAAAACCATATTCAAGCATGGGTAGTAGGTCTAGTAGATTTTCTTCTACAGCTTGGGCTGAGAGGCCATCGCTTACTACTATTTGCACATCTATGTCGCTGGGGCAGACCGTCTTCAGCTCTTCGATGACGCTTTGATCTGCTCTTTTTCCTTTTGGTGGATAGAGAATAAAATCGCGGCGACTTTTTGCGGTGGTTGTGATCAGCGGAAACTGTCTTGGCGTCGCAAACTTTTGTAAGAAGCTTTCGCCTATTTCACTGTGCACAGCGTCACGCGCAAGGGCATGGTCAGCCCTGAAACTAAGCCAGGTAGACGTAAGGGGGCGAGAGCCTGTGCGAGATACACCGATTCTTGCGGGAGTAAGGGCCTTGAGCTGTTCTGTTCTTGCCTGCATATGCCATAGGGTACACTATTTGTTTTGTTGCTATTTCAAGACTGGTGAAAAATTGATCAAGCTCGATACTAAGATTGCTGGTCGTCACTATCAGTTTGCTGAGCTAAAGGCTGTGTTAGCTCAGGCCAATGAGGAGAAGTCTGGCGATCAACTAGCGCAAATAGGCAGCCCGAGCGAGATAGAGCGCGTAGCTGCCAAGTGTGTCTTGAGTCAGTTGCCTCTTTCTGCTCTGCGCGATCAGCCTGTTGTACCCTACGACCAAGATGAAGTGACGCGACTGATCGACGATAGTCTGGACCCAGTTGCCTACGCTCTTATTAAAGACTGGACCGTGGCTGAGCTGCGAGAATTTTTGCTTGATAGCGATACAGATCTCAAGATGATTGAGGAGATTCGCTGGGGTCTGAGCGGTGAGATGGTCGCTGCTGTTACTAAGCTGATGTCTAACATTGATCTGATTCTGGCCGGTAGAAAATGCCAGGTTGTCGTCAAAGCAAAAACAACACTAGGTTTGAGTGGCAGGCTTTCGTCCAGGTTGCAACCTAATCATCCCAGCGATTCTATAGATGGCATCAAAGCTTCTATTTTCGAAGGCCTCTCTTATGGCGTGGGCGATGCTGTTATTGGTATCAATCCTGTTTATGACAGTGCTGACACCGTCGGGCGACTACTTGAGGAAACCCACAAAATTATCGAGCAGCTCAATATTCCCACCCAAAATTGTATTCTTTCTCATATCACCACTCAGATTAAGGCTATTGAGCGAGGAGCGCCGGCTGGTCTGATTTTTCAAAGTATTGCTGGAAGTGAAAAAGGTAATAAAGCCTTTGGTATAGACATTGATTTGATAAATGAAGCTTGTGTGCTTGGAAAAAAAGAAATTTCGAGTGACTTGCCCTTTATGTATTTTGAGACAGGACAAGGTTCTGAACTTTCATCACTATCTCACTTTGGTGCCGATCAGGTGACAATGGAAGCTCGCTGTTATGCCCTAGCCCGCTGTTTCAATCCTTTTTTGGTGAACGATGTCGTCGGCTTTATTGGTCCAGAATATCTTGCTGACGGCAGGCAAATGATTCGCGCCGGCCTTGAAGATCATTTTATGGCTAAGCTGTTGGGTTTACCGATGGGTGTAGATGCTTGCTATACGAATCATATGGACGCTGATCAAAACGACCTTGAGAATTTGACGATTTTGCTTACCGCCGCTGGGGTAAATTACTTTATGGGCGTACCCATGGGTGATGATGTGATGCTCTCGTATCAGAGCACAAGTTTTCACGACATTGCTGCTCTGCGGGAAATTCATCAGTTGCTACCAGCTCCAGAGTTTGAAGTCTGGCTCGAGTCTGTGGAATTACTCAAAGATGGAAAGCTCACCAAGAATGCTGGCGATCCCAGCTATTTGCCTAAGAGATTCTCTATTTAAAAGCCGCTGCTTCGTTAAAAGCCGCTTTCGCCGGTGGCTTCTTTGTTCTCACCCGATGCCGCCGTTGGTGTGGCTGGTCGTTCGCTTGGTTCTTGGTTGGCTGCTCTCTGGGCCTGACCACCGGCGATTTGGGCCGAGATGATACGGTCACCAGGGTTTATGCGATAGATGTTGTTGAGGCCGTCTACAACCCCCCCAAACACAGCATATTTGCCGTTTAGCTGCGACATTGGTTTCTTCAAAATATAGAATTGGCAGCTGGCAGAATCTGGACTTTGTCCCCGAGCCATTGCTACTACTCCGGCGGAGTTATGGTTGAGGTTGCGGTTGATTTCAAGGCGGAGGAAACGCTCTCTGCCCGTATCAGGGTCTGTGTAATTGCCCTGACCATTGCCATAGGGGCAGCCACCTTGCACTACCCAACCTTCTACTCGGTGAAAAGACTTGCCGTCGTAATATCCTCTTGAAACCAGGTCAAGAAAATTATTGGCAGTATAGGGAACCATGTTGCGAAAAACTCTTATGACAATTCGCCCCTTGGTGGTTTGCATGATCACAATTGGATCGTTTTGGGCGTAAGCTGGCGCCAGGCTTGCTGCCCCTATGGCCAGGACCGCTAGGGCTTTACATGAGCTAATGATTTGTCTAGCAAATTGTTGGGTAAAAGATTTCATTAGTTTTGCTGGTATTTTCTTTGTGTTTGAAATTCTATATATAAGGTATGGAATAAGCAATTAATCGTTCAACAGATATTTACCCAGCTCAGCAAGATTCAAAAAAAATAGGCATCGGAAATCGAAAGGTGGCTCACAAATGGCTTTATATGCGGATCTTCACAGGCACCTTGGTGGAGCCCTGCATCCTCGGATCATTTATAAATTCTTGCGCAGGACAGATCACCCAATTCTCAATTACTTTCCTGACTATGATGGCTTTTACAATTGGTTCACTCGGCCATGTCGCACCCTCGAAGAGTTCGTCAAAATTCACTCGCTTGTTGAAGAACTGCAAAGCCTTGAGCATCTTCCATATTTCTGTTTGCGTTTGTGCCGAGGTGCTTACACCTTTGAGAACCTGCAGTATCTTGAACTGCGCTATAACCCTTATTTTAGAACAGATCACAAACTAACTCCGGCAAAAAGGTTGGCTCAGATGCATCTCATTGTTGAGGTGATCACGTTGAATTTAAGGCCAGCCGACTACCCAATCATCGTCAAGCAGATTCTCTGTTTTGACAGAAGGCTGCCACTCAAAATCAATGAGGCCATTCTCAAGGTTGCTCAAGACAATCTTGGACCTGTGGTCGGCGTTGATCTTGCTGGTCCTGAGATCAATACTGAAAAGACCGAAGAGTGGATCAAGCTTATGGCACGGGCTCGGGCGTCGGGCTTGAAGACAACCTGCCATCTTGGCGAGACCGGTATCGACAATGTCGATCCTCGTTATTTCGCTACCCTTGATCGCATTGGTCACGGCATACACATTCCTTTGCAAAAACCGAGCATGCTCAAGGAGCTGTCGAAACGACAGATCACTTTAGAGGTTTGTCCGACTAGCTACAAACAGACCGGAGTGCTCAAAGATTTTTCTGAATTGAAGACAGTGTTCAATCGCTGTAGGGAAGCTGGGGTAGCGATTGCGGTGTGTACCGACAATCCGGGTAGGAATCCTTCGCCTTGCACTTTGCCCGGTGAGTATGAACGCTTGATAGACAATGATGTAATTGATTTTCGGCAATTGAAAGAAATTCAGGGCGAAGCATTTAGATCAGCTTTCGGTTTTGCCGGTACTTCGCGTTTTCTCTAGGCCCGATCTTTCAAATCTATGGTCGATGATCAGATGTCAGATTTATTTCTGTCCATTCATTTTGTTCATTCCTTTTTTCGGTCATTGCCGACTTTTCAAGGCTAGAATCAAGCCGCTGTGCGGGCTTTTGTTCGAATAGTGAATTCGCTCTCACGCTTGATAACTGCTGGTCACCGGGAGTGGTATCGAAGAAACTTTTTGCCAATTTGCTAGATTTGTTTTGTGGCGATATCGATCGCCTTTTGAAAAAATTTGCGGTTTTCGCGTGCTCAATACTTTTTTTGTGACAGTTCCGAAAAATATTTTTTCAATCAATTCGACTGTTTTGAAGTGGTACCACTTACATTCTCAGCGTTTCCGAAACTGGCTTGTGTAGACAGTTTCGCCTGGTGCTGGCTGTGGTGTCTTTGCCTAGTTGTCTGCTCTGTGTACTTGATGGCCAGCAACGGAGGGGAGATCTATATGTTGCAATTTATTCCATTCGAATGTAATCTATGACGCGTGTGGTGTGAAAGTAATTGAGTGTCATTTTTTTAAATGATGTCTCTACAAAAAAAAGACGGTGGTAGTTAGCGTTTAGTCAAAGTGATAAATGAGCAATCAAATTTGATATGCGATTGATACATCAATATGAAGTAGCAGTTTCGAGTCACTTTAGTAGTTCATTAGATATCGCCTAGAGCAAGCGTTCAATATTAGGGATTCTTTTCCAGCTTGTGTCTGCGAAAGTTCCTGCCCACCAGATTGATTTCCAAGGGAGGAAAACTAAATGGCAACCAAGCCAACCAAGAAGAAGTCCACTAAGAGAGCGAAGATCTCTCCTGCTGCCGCAATGGCTGAAGAGTCAACCGGCACTGCAGCTAAGCCTAAGAAAGCCGCTGCTAAAAAAGTAACAAAGAAGGCTGCTCCTAAGAAAGCCGCTGCTAAAAAAGCTGCTCCTAAGAAAGCTGCTGTTAAGAAAGCTGTAGCTAAGAAAGCTGCTCCTAAGAAAGCTGTAGCTAAGAAAGCTGCTCCTAAGAAAGCTGCTGTTAAGAAAGCTGCTCCTAAGAAAGCTGCTGCTAAGAAAACTGTAGCTAAGAAAGCTGCTCCTAAGAAAGCTGCTGCTAAGAAAACAGTTGCTAAAAAAGCTGCTCCTAAGAAAGCTGCTGCTAAGAAAACTGTAGCTAAGAAAGCTGCTCCTAAGAAAGCTGCTCCTAAGAAAGCTGCTGCTAAGAAAACTGTAGCTAAGAAAGCTGCTCCTAAGAAAGCTGCTGCTAAGAAAACAGTTGCTAAGAAAGCTGCTCCTAAAAAGACTGTAGCTAAGAAAGCCGCTCCTAAGAAAGCCGTAGCTAAAAAAGCTCCAGCTAAGAAAGCTGCTGCTAAAAAGCCAGCCAAGAAAGCTGCTCCTAAGCGCACCAAAGCCGCTGCTGCTCCAGCAACAACTGGCGACATGGGTGGCGCTTCCGCCTAAGCTCTTCTAGTAATAACTGGAAAAGTAGTTAAGAAAGGGTCTCGGTTCTCCGGGGCCCTTTCTGTTTGTGTTTTAGATAGTGGATATCGCCTGATAAAGCAACGTGAGAACAGCCAAAAGCTGTAAATAGGCCTAGTATCGCTGGCAGTGCAAGGCCTTTGTGAACTGGTATGACTTCAACCAAATTGTGTCAAGACTATTTGCCAGTTCGTGCCCATCATTTAGTTCGACTAGTTGGACAAGCTTGTTCGATTGATTGAGCTGGGCGAATTGCCTAGCATGTTCTATCGGCACTGTTTGATCGTCAACACCGTGGAAGACGATGGTGGGAATATCAATTTTGAAATTGTCTGTCTGATAGTGTTCAAGGTCTTGAGCAAAGGCAAAATGCAATGGCAGTTCTTGGTTCGCGGCGTAATGAAAGAAAGGCCTGAATCCAGTTCTCTTCCAGTTATCCATACCTTCTTGGCCGATGATTTGCGGCCAGCGTTTTGTAATTCCGAAACCGGGTGCTAGGAGAATTATTGCTTCAAGGTTGGCCCGCGAACTGTCTGCTCTTAGGCTTTGTTCAAGTAGTGCCGCTAATAGTCCACCCATGCTTGAGCCGATGAGCATAAATGGTTTACCGTTTAGTCTCGATATCAGCTCGCGACTTAAAGCAATTTGGGCCGCCAGCGAAAGTTCCTCAAAGCTTGGCACATTGAGATCAGGCACAGAACAATGCCAGCCGTTTAGCTCAATCTTTTCTTTAAAGAAAAGAGCTTTTCTTGATTGTGGCGATGAGGCAAAGCCATGGAGATAGAGAAAATTCACAGGTGCAATTCTAGATTTTACGGCGTTGGCTTGACGAAGCCGTACCAAGGATTTGAATTGATCAATGAAATCAACTGAGTCTCTAAAAGACCTTTGTCTGAAGCGTCAGCCTTGGTGACCAAAATTTTGTCTTCAGTGGAGTAAACCGCAAATACCCAGACCCGTTGATCTTGTTCTATACAGCATATCCATTGGTGAAATGCCGGAGGTTGAATCAGATAGTAAACAAAGGCACTGACTTCGCCTTGTTGGAAAAATTTGCTTAGGTCATTGCGCCAGTTGCTTTTGTCTAAGAGGTAAATAGTTTGTCGCACTGAGCCATTGTCTGAAACCTGAATGGCATTCTCAAGTTTTTCGAATTCAGACCAAGGAGTTGGCAGATAAATAAAGAGCGTACTTTCTAACTGACTACCGAAATCGACGGGTTTAAGGGTCCAATCGGGGGTTTGGCTTGAGTGCACGAACGAATCGAAAGTGAATTTCTCGGAGGGGACGCCAAGCTTGCTGGCCATGGCCGGTGTACAAGCTTCTACGGTAGATTCGGGGAATCGTCCAGTTGCTACCCAATCTTCAAACATTTGCTGAAAATATGAGTGGATGGTTGTCTGAGTCATCTCTGTTTACGCTATTAAATACTGCTGAGAATTCTGTTGATGCCTACTAAGCTTACTAGATATAGCAGATCAGAAGAATAATAAGTTGATGATGCCAAGGTTTTCTATTGACTAGCAAGGTTCTGCAATTGAGAGCGAGGTCCTGGCGAATAACTGTTGTTTTCAAGGGGGGGGTCTGCCGTTAAGAATAGTTACAGCTTGAGATGCTGCCTGAGCTTGACTGTAACGACTTTTACACAGTCATAACCTCCTTCTTGGTCGCTCTTAAACAATGTGGGTTAGCATGGCCCACATGTTGATGTACTTACCCAGACAGTGTTTTGGGAAGTCTCAATGGTCAGTATCCAACTTCTGGAGGTCTAAATGCAGAAGACTCAATTAGCCGTAGCTCTCGTAGCTGTCCTCGGCCTTTCCTTGAATACAGCAGTTCGCGCTGCTGAAACTGAAACTACTGAGAAGAAAGAAGCAGTAAAGACAGAAAAGAAAATCAAAGTAGCTAAGAAAGATAAAGAGTGCAAGAAAGATAAAGAGTGCAAGAAAGAGTGCAAAGAAAAAGGCAAAGACGCTTCTTGCAAAGCCAAAGAAGAAGCTAAAGGAAAAGAAGGATCCTGCAAAGCCAAAGAAGAAGCTAAGGGCAAAGAAGGTTCTTGCAAAGCCAAAGAAGAAAGCAAATAGTTCTTTGCAAGAGAACTTCTGATTTCTCTTCCTAATTAGGATGCCATTAAATGTCCAGCGGCTTTCTTGCAGCTAAAAAACAAATGCCCAACCTTGGTGTTGGACTTGGTTTAAGGCGCGAGTTAGCCGCTGAAACATTTGAAAATGAAGGCCAAATTGATTTTCTTGAGCTAGTTCCCGAAAACTATATGGACCTTGGTGGAAGAATCCGCGAGCGTCTTGATAAGGCCCTAGAAAAGTTTCCACTGGTGACACACGGTGTCAATCTTTCCATCGGTAGTACAGATCCTCTAAGCGCAGAATATCTCGCCTCAATTTCCCGACTACTGAACAAAATCAATGCTCCTTGGTGGAGTGACCATCTATGTTTTACATCGATAGAAAATTTGTATCTCCATGATTTGTTACCGCTGCCGTTGTCAGCGGAAGCTCTCAAGCATGTGGTAAAGCGTGTCAAAGCTGCTCAAGAAACCGTGAAGCGACCGCTTTTGCTTGAGAACATTTCTTACTATATGCAAATGCCAGGCTCACAGATGGATGAAGTTGATTTCCTGTCCGAAGTATTAGAGAAAGCTGATTGCGGCTTGTTGCTTGATGTCAATAATGTCTATGTCAATTCTGTCAATCATAATTTTGACCCATATGCTTATCTCGATCGCCTGCCCTTAGAGAGAACAGTGCAGATTCACATCGCCGGCCATGGCTATGGCGATGAACTTTTGATTGATACCCATGGTGCCGCTGTGATTGAACCTGTTTTTGAGCTGCTTGAATACGTGCTCAAGCGCACCGAAGTAAAAGCGGTAATGTTAGAGCGCGATCAGAACTATCCAGAGTTTAGTGAAATATTGGCCGAGTTAGGTCAAATACGAGAAATTATCGAAAGGGTTCAGCCAGCTCTATTACCAGCCCTTATTTCGAACTAAGTGGCCAATTGAAAGTGGATGCCCCCAGCCTACGCGATATAGAACATGCAATGACTCTGCTCTGGACTCGCAGAGATAAACGAGAACAGTTTTTTTCTGGTCAATCAGATATTCATCCGTCCCTAATCAAGCACATTGATCATCGTGGCGTTAAGCTCTACGCCTCGCTAATCAATTTGGGCCGACTTGATTTGATGGCTTCGGTTTATCCATTCTGCAAGAAAGTACTAGGTAAACACTTTAGTACTTTAGTGCATGAGTATTTTGAGGCCATGCCACCAGACCACTTCAACCTCAACCAGTCAGCCCGAAAATTTCCGCTCTTTTTGGCGAACTATGCCGAACTTCACTTGAAGCGCCATCCCTTTTTGGCTGAATTAGCAGACTATGAATGGATTGAATTGGCCGTTCTTGAAGCTGATGTACTGGTCGATTTAAGTTCTGAAGCTAGCACCCAATCGGTTTTGCAAAGCCAGAGCTGTGAAGAACTAGATCTCAAAGCATTTGCTGCCAGTGTGCCGCGTTTGAATCCGACTGTGATTACTCGCTGCTATAAGTACCCGATATCTAAGATTGCCAATTTGCTCGAAGAAGGTGAGAAGTTGCCCCGGCGGCAGAAGGTTCAAGCATCCTGGTTATTGGCTTATCGCGCAGCAGATCACAATTGCCACTATTTAGATGTGAGTGAATTGACCTGTGAAATAGTTGAGGCTATGTCAGCCAAATCTGATCGCTCATATGGCGAGTTGATTGCACTGGCTTGCAGCCATTCAAGTAATGTCGAAGAAACAGTTGCTGATTTTCTTTCTATGGTAGAAGAGTTCAAATCTTTGGGCGTTATTCTCTAGCTAGCTTAGAAATTCTAGAGTGATGCGAAAGCTTCTTTTACAACCAATTCTGGGTCAACTTTCTCAGAGCCGAGCGCCGACACCGCTGCTTTTTGCTGTTGTAACCAGAGCAAATATTCGATATTTCCTGACGGCCCTTTCAGCGGCGAATAAGTGAGGCCACGCACTTCGAGCTTCTGTGTTTGAGCAAAATTGATGACAAATTGCAAAACCTCTACGTGGCTGGCTGGTTCTCTAACGACACCACCTTTGCCTACTTTTTCGCGACCTGCTTCAAATTGTGGTTTTACTAAAATTACTAATTCGCGCTCGTTTTCGCTCATGAGGTTGAGCAATGCTTCTAAAACCTTGGTTACTGAAATAAATGAAAGGTCGGCAACTGCTAGGGTGGCTTTCTCATGGAGTTTCTCACCATAGAGTTTTTCGGCCGTAAGAAAGCGAATGTTTGTGCGCTCTAGAGTGTGCACTCGGCTATCACTTCGCAGTGACCAATCGAGCTGGCCATAGCCTACATCAATGGCATATACGAAAGCGGCACCGGCTTTTAATAGACAGTCGGTAAAGCCACCAGTAGAGGCGCCAGCATCGATACAAATACGGCCTTCAGTGGTTATAGGAAAAGTGCTTATGGCTTTTTCTAATTTTAGGCCGCCGCGGCTAACATAAGCACAGCGATTGTAGCTAGAAATAAGTTCAATGTTCGCCTCTACACTGACAGCTTGTCCTGGTTTTGTTAGTTTCTCTCCGTTGACAATGATGCCACCATCCATGATGGCAGTTCTGGCACTTTCGCGAGAAGGGAAAAGTTGCCGGGCAACTAGTAGTTGATCTAAGCGTTCTTTGGCTTTCATTTAGATTTGAAGTTTCACTTGGTAACTTTGTTCTTTAAGCAATTGTTGGCGCTAGCAACTATTAGCTCAGACCTAATGTAGAATAACAAGTATCAGCTAAACCGTCATACGTGGAGTAGACCTGGCTGGATGAAGACACCGCCTTGAAAGCGGCTGCCCCGTAAGGGGTTGGGGGTTCGAGTCCCTCCTGCTCCGCCATCTTTTACCCTGTTCTTAGCTTCAAAAGCGAGAAATGCAAATCTGGGTAGCCATCTCGAATAACGACCTGACTTCGCTTGACCATAAAGAAGTGTTGTTGGAGGGCGTCTCTCTTTCAGAAAAAGAAGGAAGAGTACGAGGGGCTAGTCGCCTGCGCTTTAACCTTGAGAACAATCAACTGCGTGTTACCCTGCCTAGCCAAGCGGCGCAAAAGCTGGTTGGCAATCAAATTGTTATTGTGGCCAAGGGTCCAATTACAGTAGCTTCGATTAAACGGGCTGGCGGCAAGGGAGAGCATCCAAGTTATCTTGGAGAGATCAGAGTAGCTAATCTAGGAGGGAAGCTCCGGGTTTCGTTGCGGGTTAGCCTTGATCAATATCTCAGGGGGGTTCTCACCTCTGAAATGCCAGCAAGCTATCATTTTGAAGCTCTTAAGTGTCAGGCTCTGGCTGCTCGTACCTATGCCCTTAAGCCGCGTTTGCCTCACGATAGAGATAATGCCAACGTTTGTGATTCTTACATGTGCTGCCAATATTTTGCAGGTCTAGGAGAGATTGACGAGCGCATTGAACGGGCTGTTGTCTCAACTGCTGGTCAAGTTCTTACCTTTAAAGGTAAGCCAATTCTAGCTCTTTTTAGTTCTAACGCTGGTGGTCATACTGAAAATTACGAGAATTGTTTCTCTGACCCGCTCACCAATGAGTTTCCGCCTCAACCATTGCCCTATTTGGCTGGTAGGGCAGAGGGGAAATATACTGTAGAGGCTGGTACAGAAGAGTTTCTGCGTTATTTATATCAAGCCGCGGCCCTTAAGCATGATACCCAAATTTCGATGGATAGCTGGACGCCGAAGTTTCATTGGCGAGTGAGGCTTTCTGCTGATGCCCTTGAGTCTCAGATGCACCATGTTGTGGAGAAACTGGCAGCGGCCGCCGACACTGCACCATTTGTGATACCACCAAAGTCAGGTAAGTTCGGCCACATTGAGCACGTGGAAATACTTAAACGTGGGGTTTCTGGTGTGGCAATCGCCATGCGAATTAGAACCAGCACCGGTGATTGGCAGATCAAAAAGGAGTTAGTAATTCGCAAGGCTTTTGCTAATAGTGAAATTAAACTTGCTCGTCTTAATAGCGCCCGCATTTTCTTCTCTCATGAGTCTGATGATCTTAAGCTACTCAAGAATCTCACAGTCTATGGTCTAGGCTTTGGTCATGGTGTGGGTTTGCAGCAGACTGGCGCTCAAGGATTTGCTAAAGCTGGATACGATTATAAAAAGATCCTGGGACATTACTTCCCAGGATCTAATATCGAAGTTTTGTAGAGCCTTTGCTTATAGACCTGAATCGCTTTCAGGTACTTCAACTTTGACTTTGTCGCCGGAGAGTTTAACTAAGAAAATTAGCTCAGGCTTCTTGATGTGGGGCACATCTTTGAACGGTGCAGCGGCGCTAACCGCCCGTTGCAGAGCGCTAGAAATTTTCTCATGTTCTTCTTCTTCTAGTGCCTGTTTCTCTAAACGTTTGACGTTGCCGTCAGAATCTACTCCAACAGTAAGTCTAATTTTCCATTTCTTGCGCTTCGACTTTTCTTTCTTCATCTCTTCTTGAGCGAAGTCAGGCAGCACAAGCTTTTCTTTGATGGCTTCTTTGACTTTGGCATAAAAGGCCTTCAATTCGACGTCGCTTGCTTCTTTACTGTTTTCGTCGTCAATATCAGGATCATCATCAGGCTCGGAATTTTTGTTGTTTGCCTGCTGGGTGCGCTCAGAAGCTAGTTGGTCAATAATGTTAACCGCCCCTTTGGCATCATAAGATTGGTTGCCGGTATCGTCCTTGAGAGATTGACCGATAACTAAGAAAGACTTTCCTGCAATGATAGATGGGAAAGATGCCACTAAAACGGACTTGCTTTTGTCATCTTTTGCCTTGCCTTTGACAACCATCCAGCTCAGGGTGCCATCACCGAGAACTTGCTTGCCTTGGTCTACCACACAGTCTCTCATGTCTTCAATGACCATTTCGACATAGGGCGGCTTGCCAATGAAGGCGCTGAGGTTGCTCACAGGAGAAAGATCAGCAAATTCGGTACAGATAATCTTTTGATTGGCCCGCTCTGAGTACACTCCAAATGAATCATTTGGTTTCGAGATTTCACTAGTGTCTTCATACCAGAACTCTGGGATAGCCAGCACTTTGAAGCCAGCAGACTTTACTGCTAAAGCCGTGGCTTTCTCAGCCGACGGATGTTGTTCCGGCATTACAGAAGTGGTGGTGCCAGGAGTTGGGGGAACTACTGCTGGGGGTTTGGGCATGCTCATTAATGTGATCAAGAACAGCGGGAGCAGAACTGCACCAGCAATAATCAATTGCTTTTTGGTCAGACCAGTTTTCTTCTGCATCACTTTGACAGCTTTGCTGGCCTTACCTTTAACTGAAGTGGTGTCAATTTCTGCTGGTGGTGCGTCAATAATATGTCCACAACTAGAGCACGCTCCATAAGTCGCGTTGCTAGAGAAGCAGACCGGGCAGACGATGCGATCAACGTCTGGTGATGCAGCTGCTACAACTTCGGCGTCAAGTTTACTGCGCAAAGTACCCAGGCCACCTTCAGCATCTTCGGCTTCAGTGGATGTGCGCAGTTTCTTGCTGCTCATATCGAGCAAGGCACCCATCCACATAAATTGATAGCATTTCACTGGGGGAGCTGCTTGACCAGCTTTTACCGATTGAGGACCGCTGTGTAAGCCGATTAATTTGTAGTCTTTGCAAACTAGGGCACCAGTAATGTCTGCTGGCACCACGATAGTGTGCAGCATATTTTTAGGTTGGGCGGCGCTGGCACTGCCGAAATAATTTCCTTGAAGCCAGATTGGTTTACCTGACAGAGGATCTAAATAAAAGCACTGCAAATTGTCCCAGTTATTGACTTCAAAGTCAGTATGCGAGGTCAATGGTGGTCCAACGGTGCCGTTGCAATGGAAAGGCGTTTTGCGATTGATTTGCGAGCAAACACCGCGGTTAACTAACTCACGTACTGCCACCAAAACAGTGTAGCTGTCTGAAGCGACTCGCTCTGCTAAGTTCTCAAGGGTAAGGAAGCCGTCCATTGCTTCCCATAAACGACCAGCCATCCAGCGAATTTCTTCCGATGAACTAGCCGGATCATAAGATTGCACTACTCTTTGATAACGGGCGTCTTTGCCACCCAGTTGAGCGTAAACACTGCTTAATTCATTGGCGCGCCGCATTCCTTCCCAGACTAGGCGGTCGGCTGGGGCACTGATTGGTACAGCATCTGGCCAAGGGAATTGGCCTTCTGGTTCAAAAGTGAAACCATGAGCGGGCTGCTTGATAACCAATTCGAAGAAAGCATATGCAGGCAAAAGTTCTGGCTGCCGGTAGTAGACCAAGGGAATAGTGCCTTCGGCAAGAAGCAGGCGGGCAACCGGAATATTGTGAGTATCGATTAGGGTGAGCAGACCTGAGCGCTTTTGCTCTAAGAGGGTATTGATGACTTGCAAAAATTCTTTGCCATGAATATTTCCGGATGACTCAACTCCATCTTTCTTGAATGGAATAGACATGGCTCTGGTCAGCTCAGCTACTTTTTCGGCCTGAAGCTCCGGCAGCATGCTGTCTACTACTAGGAGGGCCATATCGTTTGGTAAAACTGGCAGCATTTCGCCTGGATAGCCGTTTTGCTGCAAATACTGGCTGCGAGCTTGCACTTTATCAAAATCATTGTGCAGAGACAGAGTCTTCACGCCCATTGTGATATCGGCGTGGGGGAAGTAAATGCTCAGGGCCCATGGGGCATCTGGGTAGTGGAAGACGTTACCGGCTGTGGTAACAAATCTACTTTTAGATATCAGAAATCCTTGGGCCAAGAATTTTGGTGGGCTTACTGTGCGATCATAGACAAAACCAATTGCATTGGCCATGTCCTGTTCCAGAATTTGAAAAGTCATAGGTATAGCTCGTTAGTAACCGTCCCTCAAAGTCGTTTATACCACAGACCAGCGCCACCTTTTACTGCTCATCGGTCTGATATCACAGGTTGTCTCATCTTGAAATGTCGATGTTAATCTGTTTGGCTGAGCAATTTGGCCTGAACTGTTCGAGTAGCGGCAGCTAAGCAGAAGCGGCAAGGTTTGTAGCCTTGAGCCAAAGCTTGTTTCTTTGTATTGAACTTGATTTTCCTGAACCGGGCCATAACTAGGCTATAGGGGCAATTAGGTTGGTGAAATTTGCGCGAATTCAAATTGCCTTCATATTTATAGGTCGCCGAGTTTGAGCCATAGGTTTCGTTTGCTAGCGTTGGACTTAAATTTGACAGTATTACAGGAGTCGAAACTAGGGCTATTGCTGGCCAAAGGGTGGCAATTTTAGAGATTTTCATTAGTTAGCCTGCTGAAGGGGTAAACTTTGTCATTTATATGTAAAAACGTCTTGGCGCCAGTTTTAGTTCAAAAATAGGAAGCATTGTCATTAATGGAAATTGAAAGTACCCCTCGGCAAAATGCTATATCTGGTGCGCCTAGTAATGTCTATCAACCAAGTCTTGCCACTTTGACTGATCTCTACCAGTTGACCATGGCCTATGGATACTTTGCTTCAGGAACCCTGAACAAAGAAGCTGTTTTTCACATGTCATTTCGCAAGAACCCGTTCGCTGGTGGTTTTGCTATTGCTGCTGGTTTAGAGGCCCTGGTCGATTTTGTCCAAAATTTTCACTTCTCTCAAGCGGATCTGGAATATCTGGCCAGCCTTGTAGGCAGTGACCGGCTCCCTCTTTTTAGCTCTGAATTTCTCGCCTACCTGGGCGATTTAAAACTTGCTGTGGATATTGATGCCGTTCAAGAAGGCGAGGTAGTTTTCGCTCACGAACCTCTAATTCGAGTGAAAGGTCCAATCATTCAATGCCAATTGTTAGAAACGGCCCTGCTCAATTTAGTAAACTTCCAAACTTTGATTGCCACCAAGGCCGCAAGATTGAAGTTGGCAGCCCAAGGGGGGTCAATACTAGAGTTTGGGCTGCGTCGCGCCCAAGGCATCGATGGTGGTCTTTCTGCCAGTCGTGCTGCTTATTTAGGTGGCTGCGACGCTACTTCAAACGTACTGGCTGGAAGGCTCTACGGCATTCCTGTTAAGGGTACTCACGCCCATAGCTGGGTGATGTCTTATGAAAGCGAATTGACTGCCTTTCGTGAGTATGCCCGGATCATGCCGAACAATTGCATATTTTTGGTAGACACTTATGACACTCTGCAAGGAGTGGCTCATGCTATTGAAGCTGGGCTTGAGTTGCGGGCCCAGGGTCATGATTTAGCCGGAGTCAGGCTTGACTCTGGTGACTTGGCTTACCTCAGTACTGAAGCACGCAAAATGCTTGATGCTGCTGGCTTTCTTCAAGCAAAAATTGTTGCATCCAATGATTTAGATGAGTTTTTGATTGCTTCTTTGATTGACCAGGGTGCAGCAATTGATGTCTGGGGAGTGGGCACTAAGCTCGTCACCGCTGGCGATCAGTCGTCTCTCGGCGGTGTCTACAAATTGTCTTGTGTGCGCGATGATAGGCAACAAGATTGGCAGTATCGCCTCAAGCTCTCCGAGCAAGTAATCAAAATATCTACCCCAGGTATCCATCAGGTTAGACGTTTTTACTTGAGTGGAGAGGACCACAGCGATGGCCGCCCAGGCGATAGGCGCTTCATTGCTGATATGATTTTTGATTGCGAAAATAAGGGCATCTCAGAAAATCTCGAAGCGCCTGTGATTGTCGACCCGATTGATTTCACTCGAAGGAAGAGCATTCCACCCGAAGCCGTTTTTGAAGATTTGCTTGTGCCCATTTTTAGAGAAGGAAAGCTAATTTATAAGTTGCCCACTCTTGGTCAAGCAAGAGAACGGCGCCACGAGCGTCTGCAAGCTTTTCATCCATCAATAATGCGACTGCTCAATCCCCACCAGTATCCGGTCGGTCTAGAATCAGGCTTGCACAAAATGAAGCTCGACATAGTAATGAGAGAGCGGGGCTTCGCTGAGCCCAAGATAACTTTTTAGTCTTTAGTTCAAGGCCGACGGGGGCGGCGGGAAGACAAACTGACTAGGTTGCTTTCTCGCGAGCGTAAGTTCGAGGCAGTGGCGCCTCCAGACATGCGCTTCTCGATTCCTTCCATCCACTTGCTCAATATTTCTAGGTGGCTGAGCCCCTTTTCGCCTAACTTTTCTTTGTGCGCTTTTAGTTGACGGTAATATTTCAATAATGCTGTGAAAAGGCGGAAGGATGCCTCGGTATCTGACTCACCGTAGCAGCTCAAGCCCAGCTCTGGCACTGATGCTACAAAACGGTTTTTGACTTTCCACAATTTTGCTGAAAGAAGGCCATCACTGAAGGGAAGAGGAACTTCTCTTACTTCCTGATTTTTTGTTAGCTTCATTCAAAAATGCCTATCCAAGAATAATCTTAGTATAGCTCTAATTGCGATGGCGTCTAGTCTTAGATATGTTGCTGCGATACTTTTTCTTGTACTACAAGCTTTTAATTTTGGTAATGCACTGTTCGAAAATCGTTTTACTGTCTAGTTCATCAATGGCAAACCAGTTCATTTGCATGTTTGATCTGAACCAAATTAGTTGCCGCCGAGCAAGCGCCACTGAGTGTTTGATCGTTTCTTCGCGGGCCTGCTCTAAGCTCAAACTACCATCAATATGTTGTATAAATTCAGCGTATGCCACTGTATTTGTCAGTGCTTGAGTGGCACCAAATTTAGTATAAATAGATTGCACTTCTGCCACTAAGCCATCTTGTAGTTGGCTGTCGATGCGCTCAATGATTCGCTCTTTTAAAAGCTCGCGACGGGTAGCTGTGAGGCCAATCCAGACGATATTGTAGGGCACGGGTTCACGACTGGCTGCCTGAGAAAAAGGCATTTCTAAAACTCTTGAAACTTCTATTGCTCTAATTAGTCTAAAGCGATCATTGACACCAATTTTTTCTGCAGAAAGAGGATCGAGCTGGCGCAAAATTTCACGTAAATGCTCAACGCCGTGTTCTTCGGCCACTTTTGCTAACTCGTCTCGAATCTCTTTCTGAGGTTCAACCTCTGGCATTTTAAGACCTTCAAGTAGAGCCCTTATATAAAAGCCAGTGCCGCCGCAAACCACTGGTATTTTTCCTGCCTCAGTCAGTTGACTGAGAATTTCTCCAGCTTCGCGCTTAAACTGAGAAGCTGTGTAAACCTGGTCAGGTTCAATAATATCAATCATATGGTGCGGCACTTGAGCTTGCTCGGCAGCGGTTGGTTTGGCTGTGCCGATATTCATGTATTTGTAGATGGTTCTTGAGTCGCTGGCGACAATCTCGCCGTCTAGGGCTTTTGCTAACTCAATGGCCAGGCTGGTTTTGCCCGAGCAGGTCGGACCCACCACAGCAATAACCAGCGGTAATTGAGGCTGCATATGTTTAGAAGGCAGCTAGCAGCTGTGAAATTAGGGAAATGCCGGCAAGCCCTATCCAGAAAATATAGACCAGTGCTAACACTGGGGGAACTACCAGTAAAATCAATGCTAGCTTGATTGTTGAGGTTCGCAATGAAGTTTGAAAAGCAATCCATTGAAGGGCAATAAACCAAAATGCCGGTATGGTCGCTAGCACAAAAAACAGAGGTGTATGTCGCAAGCAGGCAATGGGTGCAAAGAAGGCAAATGGCAGAAATGCCCAGCCTGTGGCAATAAAAGCATTACCGAAAGTAAGCCTGTGCCCTCTAAGCCAGATGCTCAAATAATAGAGAATACAAGATAAGGTTACCCAGTAACTGAGACCAGAGACTATGAAGAGTGAGCTGTTGAGGAGGCTGGCAGAGGCATTATCTGGTTTGATTTTAAGGAAAGCCGTAATAGACAGAGCTAGCACCACAAGCATTGCTGCTGAGCTAAAGTTAGCAAAATTAGTAGGAAAGCGGCTAGAGTCGCTCAAAATCATCATTGTCTGACGTGGGGCTACCAGTACGCCGTAAAAAATGTCTGCCCAGAGTGTGAAGCCATTTTTGTAGATGTCTCTACTTTTGCCTTCACTGGGTTCTTCGGCCGGTGCTGCCTCTACTAACGGATCGGCTTGAGAGCTTTCTCCGGCCTTAGGTGTTTGAATCAATACTTGTCTAAATGCCAGTTCTAGCTCACGGGGATTGCTCTCTGAAATGCGTTTGTCAGGAGAAATCGAATCTTCATTTAGTGAGCTGTCGTCTGTCATTGTGTTGCATATACCGATTATTGCATTAGCCAGAGCGGTTGCTTGTTGAGCTCAGGGTTGAACTGGGATGGAATTAGTTTGTCGAGAGGCGACGCAGCTCCCGGTGGAGTAAGCTGAGTGCGGCCTTCCATCAAAGATGCTAGTATGCCGCTATCATCGTCTTCATCAACAGCTAAGTCGGCTTTCAACTTATAGCGCTCTTTTGTTATGGTCTGCAAAAGTGCTAGAGCATCACTGTACGAGCCGAGTTCATCGACGAGGCCGAGTTTTTGCGCTTGGCGGCCAGAATAAATGCGGCCATCGGCAATGGTTTTAACTTTCTCGATAGGAATTTTGCGGCCTTCGGCAATGGCCGTTGTGAACTGATCGTATGAGTCCATAATCAGAGCAAGCAAGATATCGTGCTCTTCTTTAGTCATTTTTTTGTACGGCGAGGCAATGTCTTTAAAAAGGCCAGACTTAATTACTTCTGGCTCGACGCCAACTTTATCAGCCAATGCTTTGAAGTTCATCAAATTGATAATCACACCGATTGAACCAGTTAGAGTGCCAGGATTAGCGACAATTTTGTCAGCAGCGCAAGAAATATAGTAACCACCCGATGCGGCGACGTCACCCATTGATACCACCACTGGTTTACCAGCAGCTTTTAGTTGCACCACAGCTTCGTGAATTTCTTGCGACATGGGCACTGTGCCACCAGGAGAGTTAACCCGGAGGAGCACTGCTTTTACTTTCTTTGATTTTAAAGCTTTGCGCAGCTCTTTGAGAGCACCGCTTGATGAACCGGCCGATGAAGTAAAAATTGAATTGTCTGCTTTATCAATGATCATGCCTGATAGTCGCACCACCTGAATGTGGTCTTTGAAGCGCGTCATCAGGCTATCCGAGCTGACAGATGTGTCTTTGCTGCTGTCAGCATTTTGTCCGCCAGCGCTTTGAGTGAGAACTGCCGCAGGTACAGCCAGTACGCAGAGGGCTAGAACTAGCCAGACGAACCAACGTTGATTTATGCGCATCAGCTTATGTCACTCAATTTTTGAATCTAGAGGGGTTTGTCTTTGGGCTCTATTTTTTTACTGCCGGCGATTGCAGCATTCGAAGAGCTTTCGCCAAGATTTTGCAGCTCTTCGTGTATAGATTGATCTAGCTTCTCAACGGCTTCGGCACCTGACATATCAACTAAGCCTTGGCGGAAGCGGTGGATATCATCACTAATAGCAATGACATCACGCTGAGCTTTGCGCACTGTATATTCCATATCAAGTTGCTTAGCAGCATCTTGATTAGCGCGGGCATCATTCTTCATATTGTTCAGTTCTTCAAAATCTGTGGTGGCACGATTGAGACCAATGATATTTCTCTTGTACTGACGATAGTTGTCGACAAGCTTATCTGAAGTATTTCGCACCATTTGATAGAGCGAAATTAACTCGGCTTGGCCAAGTTGAGCTTTACGCTTGGCTTTGTCATCAACAGCGCCCATGAGCTGACCAAGAGCTTGGTTGGCAAAGCTCTGTCCGGCGTACATCGCTTGGCTTGGTGCAATCATACCCATGGCGCCCACGGATCCAGCTAGAACACCACCAAGCATGCGGGTCATCACCGTGGCGGCATGGCCGCTATCGCTGGTTGGTACAAGTTTTTGGACAACAAATTGAATATCTGGTGAGCGGTTAAGAGTAGCGTCCCAGAGAGCGGCAATTTGCTTTTGCTCACTGGTTTCGAGAAACTCAGCTTTTTGTTGGGTTTCGTCTGCATTATCGATTAGTGCTAAGGGCATTGAGTTGGTGGCTTTAGCAGCGTCCATTGGTGTCTTGATCAAATCTTTGGCTTTCTTCGGCTTACCCATGCCCAACCAGCCTTTCTCTGGCTTCATGCTTTTAGCCGGAAGACCTTCGTTAGCGGTGGTGCCATTTGGCAAAAGATTTGATTCGCTCGCTTGAATTTTAAAAGTTGGTGTATCACTACTCTCTTCTGCTGGCTTAGCACTAGTGTCGCTGTCGTTGAGGCCAAACGGTTTGAGGTCTACACTCTTTGTAGCTTCAATTTTAGGCGTTTCTATGGCAGTAGCAGGAGCAGCTGTTGGATCTTGAGTAGCACTAGTGGTAATACCAGAATCGAGACCATCGTCTAGTCTTGTATTAAGAGGTAGCTGGAAGTTCCCTTTCTTTTGCCCCTTAGGCATAGACAGAGCCATGGCCTGCGAGCTTAGAGCTGCTGAGCCCAAGAGCATGACCGAGCAGGCCAGGCTGAAAACTTTGCGGGAGAAATGTACATTTGATTTGCTGGCGCTGGTTCTGACACCTAAGCTGGCAAACTTTTTTAAGAACATTAAGTGGGTCCTTTTCTCTTTCACTAATTGTCTCTCGCACTCGTATTTTTTTGCTTCATGTAATACGAAGACGTCGAAGTAGTTAGGAAGTTTCGGTGGCGAATTGGCAAATTCAAACTATTTGGACAAGATTCAATCTACCTGTGCAAGCGTCAATATACCATGCGGCTATCTCTTTGAAAGTTACCTTTTGTCAATCTCAGTTGGCATCTTGAGATAATCTTGATATTTGCAATAAGCCCTTGGCAACCGCTTCTATGGTTTCTGTGAGGCTTTCATTGCGTACATTATTAGAGAAAGTAAAACTGCCATGGTCGAAACTTGCTCTAAGACATAGGGCATGTTTTTCGTAAACAAATCTGGATTGCCCAGTAGTGGTACAAACACATATGCTTTGATGATTAAGGCAAAGGCTGCTGCTGCCATTAACAGTGGTGCCATGGGGTTGGCACCGCCCCCAGCACCAGAGCTTCCGCGCCTGCCCGAAGGCGCCAAAACATCATCAATATCATCATCTATATCTATAGATGATGAACTGCGTCTGTCTGGTCTCGACATCCGTCTTTCCCGAGACTTATTGCGGCGGTCTTGTGGTCCTAATAATTCATCGTCATCATCATCATCTCCATTACCACTGCTAGAAAGTAGCTTAGAGCCGCGCAGTCCTTTCTTTACTGCTGTGTCGCTTTCGGGCACAGCAGTAGGGCTTGGTTGGGCGGGCTGTGGAGCCAAGGGAGCAGGCATTGGGGCGGGAGCTGGTGTAGGTATAGCGGCAGGCTGCACACCATAGTCATAGTGAGGGTTTTGAGCGGCCATGCCGAACTGTGAATTACTTGGGCTTGGTGCTGGCTTGGGTTCATACCTGGGTGCTGAGGTTGGCGCTGCTGGTGGCGAAGATGGAGATACAGGAGAAGACGGTGAATTTTGCGCAAAAGCTGGGTTGGCCGCTGGATAGGGGGCCGGAGTAGTTGGCGCTTGTTGTACTGGATATTGCTGTAGCGGAGCCGGTGCTTGAACTGGTATGGGAGCTGGAGCTGGAATAGAATGTATCGGCGCTGCCGGTTGCGTAGATGGCGCTGCAGTGGGTGTTTTCGCTCTTGGGGTTTTGACCGCCAGCAGCGGTGAACGTAAAACGTTTGGGTCGTCTACATCATCTACTTCTTCGTCAAAGATCTCATCTTCATAATCGTCATCTGTGGCACCAAATATGGGCGAACGTAAGCGGTGATGAGCTTTGACCTGACCAGCAGCTTTACTGCTCATGCCTGGCTCTTCTGCTAAACCAGCTTCGGGGTCAAAGTCGTCTCCGCCTAGTAAAGGTGAGCGCAGACCCTTGCTCTGGTGTCTACCGGGTTCAAGTTTTGCTGTTGGGCTTGGTTCTTGCTCTTCGATGTCATGGCTGCGATGAGGAAAAGTGGATTTGTGTTCTTTACTTTTGCCACCATCAGCACCGCCACCCAGAATAGGTGAACGCAGTCCACGAGACTTGGCGTCTCTTGGTTTAGGCTCAAAGGCTGGCTCTTCGTCTTCATCAGCACCACCAAGCAATGGTGAGCGCAATCCTTTGCCCTTAGGTTTATTTAATACAGGTTGAACCTCTTCATCATCATCATCATCATCAAAATTATTATCAGCGTCTGAACCACCAAAGAGTGGTGAGCGTAACTTTGGTCGATGCTGCACTTGGGGCTCTATTGGGGCAGCATGTACAGGTGATTGAGCAGCTTGCTGAGCTGGAGAGGAATTGGTGATCAGGGGCTTGGCTGGGCTCAAGCGCCCGCCGCATTCTTTGCAAAACTGTGCAATGTCTTCGTTTGCGACCTGGCATATCTGGCACTGAATCACTGACGTCTCCTCATCGAGTTCGAGATGCCACTTTATACTGAGTAGCTCTGATCCAGTTTAATTCATCTATATATCGAAAGTTAAGTACTTTTTTCAATTCGCGCAATCTTGTTGTAATGCGGTTGTCAGTGCCTCTTCTCTAAGGGACCTGTTGATTTCTTGGAAGACGCTAATTATTTGAGGCTGCGCAAGTGTTAGACTGCCATGAGCTTCCGCTTGACTGCTCGGGTCAGTTCAGGATAACAGGTCAGATTACAGTTTAGGTTGGCGGTTAATAACCAAGCTCGTTATGATGCCTGTAAGTTAGTTAGTTAGTCTGTAAGTAAGTTAATAGTCCGGCAGGCAGTTAGTTAACAGATTGACGATTCTCTCAAATATAGGGATAGAAAATAAATGTTGAGTTCTAAGGCTATATGTTTGGCAGCTAGTTTGATGCTTGCCGTTTCACCTGCCACCACTTGTGCGGTTTTGGCAGCCGACCCGCAACTCAACTTTAAAATCTATAGCCCTCAAGATCCGCCAGCTGAGAGCCCTTCTGCTGATGCTCCTAAGAGTGATTCGTCTGATAACCCTAGTGCTGCAACCAGTGCTGCCAGCGCTCCAGCTGACTCATCGATTTTTGAAGAAGAAGCGGCTAAGGCTGCTCCAGTAGTAGCGCCAGTGAAAGAGACGCCTGTAGTTGACACGACTCCTACTAGTGCTAACGCTCCAGCTGAGTCATTAGCTGAACCTCTTACAACACCAGGCGCCGAGCCAGTCGCTGAAACGGCCAAACCTACCAATACTGATGCCGCTACCGAGACCACTGCGGAGGCTGTGCCAGAAGCTAAAGTTGAAACTAGTGCTGAAAGCGAAACTAAAACTACAACTACAACAAGTGTCGCAAACAAAGACTCCAAAGTATTACAGGGCTACATTCGTGTTGTTCCTACCGGTACAAAAATTCCAATTGTTATGGATACAGCCGTAGACTCTGATACCAGTCAGGAAGGCGATGAGTTCTCTGCCCGTACCTCAGAAGATTTGACCATTGATGGCAGCACCGTAGTGCCAGCTGGTTCGATCATAAAAGGTCGTATTGCTACTTTGAATTCACCACGCGCATTAAATAGATCTGGTTCGGTAGCCCTTAAGTTCGATAACATCACCACTCCAGATAATCGCCAAATCCCTCTGGTTGCTACCATTGTTGCTCGTGGTGGGGTTGTCCATGCTCGCCGCGGTATGAAAGATATTGCCATCGATACTGGTACAGTTGCCCTGCCCTTCGTCGCTGGTTTGGCTATTGGTGCTTTAGCTGGAAATAGCTCCAATTCTTCAAATAGTGTCAACAATAACAACAGCAGCAGTGGTATGAGCCAAGGTGCGGCTGCGGCTCTTGGTGCTGGCATCGGTCTAGCGGTTGGTATTGCTGTTCTTTGCGCCAAGAAAGGTAAGAAGATTGAGGTTCGTCCTGGCGATGAACTAAAAATTGAACTTGCTGAAGAACTGCGCATGCCCACAATGTAGTTTGATACAAGCATAGATAGAATGTTTTAAAAGCCAAATGGCCCCTCATGACAGATAGCATGCAAAACAGGTTCCTTATAGGAGCCTGTTTTTGTCTTGAGAATAAATAGAGGGAAAACCCTGTACTAAGCTCAGTCAAAACGGGCTTAAGTTAGCGCGCTTTGAAGTTATAGAGTAGAGAAGGTCCGAAACCAAATTTTCAAAACTGAAATTTGTGTTCGTTATTGGTTTTCCAACAGCGCAGGACTAATCATGCCTATATATACACCTTATGCAAATGCGGCAGAACCACAGCGCGACGCCAATTTGGCTTGCGGCATGTCGATGCTGTTACCGGGCTTAGGTCAGCTCTACAACAAAGAGCGGCGCAAAGCACTATTCTTTATGGCTACTGGATGCCTTAACTATCTGCTTTTGCTTGTGTTGATTTTTGCACCGCATATTATGCACTCGCTCACAGTCTTTGGCACAGCTAACCAAGTTCGACTCAATAAAGCTTTGGCCCTGTCACTGACTCAGTTGCAGCTTGGTTCTGGTGCGTGCTTCGCCCTCATTACTTTGTTCATTGGTTTTTCAATATTTGCAGCTCGCGATGCCTATGATAGAGCCCAATATTTTAAGCGAGCTGCTATCTATCGCGACTATGTTGTCGGTATGCCCGAGGCCACTAGCGGCTCTTACATCTTTCACATTAGTCTGCTTGCCTCTTGCTTCGTTCTCGCTTTCTTCTTTTTAATTCCGGCACCACCACAATCGCAAATCACCGAAATTGAGTTCAAACAGGCTGAAGAGAATACCAAAGAGCCTGAGAAAACCAAAAATCTTGCAGAGAGTAATTCTAAGGCTGGTGGTAAACGCGACCATAGTAGACCATCTGCCCTGGCAGCTTCTTCTTCTTCTTCTTCTTCTTCTTCTTCTTCTTCTTCAGCGCGACAAGTACAAGCTCGAACAGCCCCTCAGGCCCCTGCTCAACCGTTGGCACAGGCTGCTAGCGCGCCGTCGGCTTCTCGATCGTCTCAGTCTGCGCCGCCCACACCGCAGCCCACTCTGCAAAGGCTAGCTCAGGCTTTGCTTCAACCTAAGCCGGTCTCAGCACCTCCAGTTAGTTATGCTCCAAGTTTTACACCCAGTCAGAACTTAAGGGCTAACAATAGTGCGCCACTACCAGCAGTGCCCACATTGTTGGCGTCGTCGTCATTGCCGGCTTTAAATGTACCGAGGCCATCTCTTGCGATACCAACCAGCTCAGCTTCCAGCAATTTGAATTTACCTAAATTGCCAGCTTTGCCTACGCTTAGTCTGGGTAGCAGCGCCGGCGTGAAGATTGCTTCTGTGCCTGGAATTGCTGCCTCATCTGGAGCTAGCGGCGGCCCCGTGATGCCGCTTCCGGTGGGCATACGCTCAAATAATGGCAAATCTGGTACAGCACCAGCTCCGAGCCGCTCTGGCCTTGGCAATGGGCCTGACAGTCCAACTGGCTCAGCTGGGAATGGTCCAGCGGTCGCACCTTCTTTGAGCCGTCAAGGTACAGGCCCTAACCCGGGCAATCAAAATGGTCAAAATAAGAACGGCAGCGGTGATTTGTCAAATCCTGATACAGGGAAAGGCAAAGAGGGCCTAAGAACAGTAAGGGATGTTGATTTTGGGCCATATATGGCAGAGTTACAGCGGCGCATAAAGCGTGCCTGGTTTCCACCCAGAGATGCACGTTCTAAGCGAGTCAAGGTAATTTTCAAAGTGCACGGCAATGGCGAGATGACTAATTTACGCTTGGCTAATTCTTCTGGTTTAACTGCTGCTGATGAAGCTGCCCTTAAGGCCATTGAAACCGCCGCGCCTTTTCATCATTTGCCAGTTGGGGCACCGGGCGATGTCGACATCGAATTTACCTTTGATTACAACGTCTTCAATGGAGGCGGTACTGGCACCTTTAGATCCTTTTGATCAATTTGATCTAGCTTTTCTTAGCTGTAGTCATTGCCCTGGGGTAAACCCCGGGCAATGACTAGCAAAAAAGGGTTAGCTAGCGCTTGATGCAGAAGATATAGTGTTGTTACTGACAATAAGTTGCCAGTAGTAGGCGGTTGGAATTTTCAGACAAGCTTTGATACCCGGGCCAGGCTAGTGTCTGTTGTGCTACACTCAAGACCTCTAGTATCAATTTATAGATGCTACGGTTAAGCACCCTCTTAAAATTACCAGCTGCGCAAATACTTAGACAAAGACGGTAGAAGCGTAGGACAAATTCATGACTGCAGCATCACCTAGACAACAAGGCACACAGCGAGATCCCAACATGGCCGGGGGGATGTCTCTCATCTTGCCTGGTTTAGGTCAGCTATACAACGGCGAGCAGCGCAAAGGCCTGCTTTTCATGCTGGTTGGCGTGATCAACTATATATGTTTCTTGGGTTTGATTTTTGCTACCCCACTAATGGCTTCTTTGAAGAGCTTTGGTGAAGGTAACCAGATGAAGTTAAACGGCGCTCTGGCCGATTCGTTGACCCAATTACAAATTGGCTCTGGCGCTTCATTTATGCTAATCGGCTTGTTCTTGTCGTTTGCTGTTTTTGCTGCTCGTGATGCCTTTGATAAAGCCTCGCACCTCCAGCGTAAATCGCTATATCACGATTACTTCTTAGAAATGCCTGAGGCCACTAGTGGCTCATATATATTCCATATAAGTATTTTTCTTACCTGTTTCTTGCTGGCCTTTTTCTTTTTGATTCCACCGCCGCCGAGATCGCAGATTACTGATATCGAGTTTATTCAAAACGAAGAAAACACCAAGACTCCGCCAAAAACACAAAAGCGTGCCGCCCACAATTCACAAGCTGGTGGCAAGCACGATCCAAATAAACCTTCGGTACAACCTTCACCAGCTCCTAAGGCGCCAAGCAAGGCTCAAGAGCAGACTAAACCAACTGAGGCCAAGCCTAGTCAGTCTAAGCCTACTCCTACTCCTTCGCCCACCCCATCACCTACTCCTTCGCCGCGGCCAACTCCACGTCCTAGCCCTACTCCTTCGCCGTCGCCTAGCCCATCTCCTACTCCTTCCCCAAGCCCATCTCCGAGCCCATCGCCTTCGCCAGCTCCGAAGATGCCTAATCCATTTTTCCATCCTTCCGCAGCTCCCTCTCCGAGCCCATCTCCGTCGCCTGTATCAATGCCTAAAATTGGTGGTTCTTCTATCGCCCCTATGCCTAAAGCAGGCGTAGGCGCTGGTTCTGCTAGTGCGCCTGGTCCGGCTCCGACCCCTATTAATATTGCTTCTACCTCCGGTTTGTCCGGCGGTGGTGGTCCTCCTACTCCAGTGCCAGTCGGCGGTGGAGCTAGATCACTCGGTGGTGGTAGCGGTCCAGGACCATCCCCTGCTCCTACTCGCGCTGGCCGTGGTTCTGGTGGTGGTGGCGCAGCCGGTGGCGGCTCACCGGGTATAGCAGTAGCTCCCTCTGTTGCGCGTGCGCCTGGTGGCGGTGGCGGCAGCGGCGAGGCGGGCAACCCTGATGATGGCAAAGGCCGACCATCTGTGGCAGCTCGTGCTGACGTAGACTTCGGACCATACATGGCCGATTTGCAGAGAAGAATTAAGCGCGCTTGGTTCCCGCCGAAAGGTAATGAATCTAAGCGAGTCAAAGTTGTTTTCAAGGTGCACAAAGATGGTCAGATGACCAACTTGAGAATGGTCACTTCATCTGGCTTAACAATAGCCGACCAGGCCGCTTTGAAAGCAGTTGAGAATGCTGCTCCCTTCAGACCGCTTCCTGCCGGAGCGCCTGATGATGTAGATATTGAGTTCACCTTTGACTACAACGTATTCAATGGTGGTGGTGTCGGGAAATTCCGTAATTTCTGATAGACTCGTCAGGGTCTGTTGGCGCATGTAAGTAAACTGTTGGAGTGGCCAGCAAATAAGGAGATGTTGATAAACGTTTATGGAAAGTAAATTCCTCCAATACTTCATCGAATTCATGATTCATGACTGGTTTGCTTCCATTCCGATCACGATTTGTTCGGTGTTGACAATTGCCGTTACTGTTGAGCGCTACATGTACTATCAACAGAATCGTCGCGATGTCACTCAATTTATCCATACTCTGCAAAGATATTTGGAAACCAATGACCTACAGAAGGCGCAAAAATCTTGCAGTCAATTAGGTGGAGTTATCGGTGAAGTTGCTGAAGAAGGCGTTCGCTTGATGGCTGACCAAAAAGAAGATTTCTCCAAGGCCTTTGACATCACTGTCGGCTTGGTATCACGAAAGTTAGAGAAGCACTTAGCTGTACTTGGAACCATTGGTGCGACTTGTCCGTTCATCGGCCTTTTCGGAACAGTGGTAGGGGTTGTATTCACCCTTGACCAACTAGGCGCATCTGGTGGCGGTACTCCGGTGGTTGTAACCGGTGTGGCTAAAGCTCTGATTGCAACTGGTTATGGTCTGATCGTTTCGATTATGGCGGTTATTTTCAACAACACATACACTAATACTGTAAAGCGTTTCAACGATGACTTCTTGTTGCTCAAACTGCTCTTCTTGAGCTTTGTTGGCCACGAAGCAGCTACACACTAAGCTTCGTATTAGAAGAAGTAGAGGGAGGTAAGCCATGTCTATGGGAGCGGTCGGTGATCAGTTCACCGATATTAACGTCACCCCGCTTACTGACGTGTTCTTAGTTTTGCTCGTCATCATGATCTTAATTGCGCCCTTGATCGACAAATCAGATTTGAAGATCAAACCGCCTGAGACCTTGAACGCTAAGAAAGACGAAGCAACCAAGGGTATTAGTTTCGACATCGATAAAGACGGACAGCTTGCCATTAACGGCAAGTACATTCGCGATCACGATATCAATATCATCACTGCTTTGATCAAAGAAATTAAAGACAAGGCACCACCCGGTACCGAATTGCACGTCACTCTCAATGCTGATGGTGACGCCAAGCAAAAAGACGTAGTAGAAGTTATGAGTGCTGCAGCCGCTGCTGGCATTACAAAAATGCGCGTAGCTACCCAGCAGCAAACTAACTATTAGTGAGTGCCGGTCCAAAAGTAAATCGAGGACTAAATTTAGGACTAATAGGTAGTTCTGTTAGTCGATCGCTATCGCCTTTTATTCATCAGGCCTTTTTTGATTGCACTGGTATTGCTGGTAGCTATCGTCTATTTGACGTGGCAGAGAGTGAACTGACAAATTGTCTCAAGGCGATGAGCGTTGGGCCAGAGGCTATGGACGGCATCAATGTCACTATTCCTCATAAAGTCGCTGTTTTCGATTTTCTCCAAAGTTGCTCGCCCCAGGCAAGAGCTGCCGGTGCCGTTAATACTGTGGTTTTCAACGAACAAAAGTTAGAGGGCCACAACACCGATATTCTTGGGCTTAAATCTAGCCTTGAGCAAAGTCTATCTTTGAGTGCTCGCAATAGTGCTCTCAAAAAAATTGTTATTGTTGGCACTGGTGGTGCAGCACGGGCCGCAGTAATTGCTCTGGCTGAAATGGGTGCGAGCGAATTTCAGATATTTGGTCGCAGCAAAGAGCGAGCCGACAGTTTTATAGCTAGTCTGGAGCAGTCTATTGCTTTGTCGCAGCTAGCCTTGCCACCCCTGCTTTTATGCGGATTTTGCCTTTCTGCTCAGGCGAGTTTTGCCGCTACTCTCGAGCAATGTCAGGTTCTAGTTAATGCTACTTCTGTTGGACATCTAGATTGTGAGGTTCCTCAATGGCTAGGGCCAATGTTGTTGGCGTTGCCACACAGTACTTTCGTGCAAGATTTAGTCTATGCAAAAAATAGCGAGCCCACAGTTATTTGTGGACTCGCTCAAAAGTATCATTTAGAAAATACTGACGGTAAGGCTATGCTTGTTCATCAGGCTCGCTTTGCTTTCGAACTCTTTAGCGGGCAGCTGCCACCCTATGATGCGGGCTACAACGCCTTGCTAGAGGCCTGTGCAAGAGCTAATAAGTAGCTCTTACTAATTACTAGCTATTACTAAACTAGCCTTAACCTTCAAAGAAAATTGGTACGAGTTTCATCGCTAGACCAAGCTCACCTTCGATAGCAAGCACGCCAGAAAGAGCTGCGGTCATGGCTGACATACGGCCACTGATGATTTGGTGCAAGTCATCTGAGTCAATTGTGATTTGGCAATCAGCAGGGCTATAACCTGATGAGCTATGCTCAACAAATTCACATGTACCATCTGAAATTTTGGTGAGATAGGCGGCAGCGCCATCGCCTTTGATATTGATCAAGTAAGTGGCGCTGAGATTTTTTGCGGCTTCAGGTCTGAAGCGCTTTTTCAATACTGCAATCGTCTCTTCTGCTGACACGTTCTTAACCTCTATTTGGCTGAAACTTACTGAAGCTGCTGATTATAACCGACTGGCCTTATACTATTCTATTTTCGTATTCATGCTAACTTTACTTCAACAGTTAGGTCTTTCTCACTCTAAGGTGACAAGCTCTTGGTTGATCATGGCAAAGAAAAATCTAAAGACAAGGCTGAAGGCTCGAATAAGCCCGCCATAGAACCTCTGCGCAAAGGCAAGGGCCGCAACTTTCAGCCGATTGCTAAAGTATTGCCCAAGCTGTTGCGTCAGCTAGGCATTGATAATCGCTTGAAAGAGCATACTTTCCTTCATCTTTGGCCCCATATCGTTGGCGAGCCCTTTGCTTCGCGCACAAGACCTCTCTTTATTGATAGTGATGGCAATGTGGTAATCGCTGTAAAAGACGCCTCTACTGGTCAAGAAATTAGTTTTGCCAAAGCGGACTTGCTGAAGAAGCTCAAGCAGGCAGCGCGTGGGGTAGGAATTTCAATCAATGGCATGCGTTTTGATATGAAGCGCTATTTTGAAAAAGCTACGAGCGACGAGTTTGCCTATCAGTTTCAAGTGCCATTGCCAGAACCCACTGAAGCTGAGCTCTATGCCATCGAACTTAGTGTTGATGAAGCTTTGCAAATCGCTGCTGTGGCGACAAATTTTACGATCGAGCCGCAAAGCAATTCAGATGAGCATCACGATAGCACTGGGGCCGATTTCTCTCGCTTGGCTATTCGCATGCGCACTCTCTATGAAAAAGAACTACGTTTGAAGAAGTGGCGCTTGGCTCACAACTACCCAGTTTGTTCGCAGTGCGGTGATGTCACTTCGCGCTTACATGGGGCGAATCTAATCTGCCCCCTCTGCTTCGCTACTGGTATGTTGGAAATGCCCCGCGGTGGCTATACTTAGTGGCTGTTTTAGTGCTTAATGGTCGCTTCAAAATGAAGAATCTGACACCTTGAGCGAGATCCAAGGCTTCCTCGTGACTACTGTGTTATCATCAACTATCGAAGATCCAAGCCACGCCATTTTGGCCGTATCAGAGCCTTTAACGCATGATTCGACTGCAGAACGTTAACAAAAACTACGGCGGCAGACCCGCTCTGGTCAATATAAACTTGCATATCGCCCTTGGGGAGTTTGCCTTTTTGGTTGGCCCAAGTGGTGCTGGTAAGTCGACCTTAATGCGCCTACTCTATCGTGAAGAAACGCCAACTAATGGCAATGTTTTCATTGGTGGCGTTAACTTAAACCGCCTTCATGCTGGTCAAATTCCGCTTTTGCGCAGACGCCTTGGCATTATTTTCCAAGACTTCAAATTGCTTCCCAGTCAAACAGTTTTTAACAATGTCGCTTACGTATTGCGCGCCCTTGGTGTTGACGAAAAAGAAGTAGCTAAACGTGTAAATAGCGCCTTAGCGGTGGTCAACCTCGAGCACAAGTCTGATGCCTACCCCACTGAGCTTTCTGGTGGTGAGCAGCAGCGTGTTGGTATTGCCCGCGCCATAGTCAATGGCCCTCCTGTTTTACTTGCCGATGAACCAACCGGCAACCTTGACCCAGCAACTTCTCTAGAAATCGTGCAGCTACTTGAGCGCATTAGTCAGCGCGGTACTACTGTTTTGATTTCGACCCACGACCAACCAATCGTTAATGCCATGAGACGGCGAGTGATTGCCCTGAAAAATGGTGAACTGGTGGCCGATGTAGATAACGGCATATACGAATTGGAGATGAGTTAGCAATTATGATGCGCACTCTAAGAATTATTCGCCGCGTTTTTATTGAGACCTTCTTAGGTCTTAAGGCCAGTGGCTGGTCTAACTGGTTGGTCGTAAGTATTTTGGCTGTGGCCCTCACCATATTTGGTGGCGTATTGCAGATGACTATGAGTTTGAAAAATCTCGTCAATGCTTGGGGCAGTCAAATTGAGATGTCTGCTTATCTTAAAGATAGCTATGACCCTAAAAAGGTCGCCAACGAAATTAGTCAATTGCCTGAAGTAAGGCAAGTTGAGATTGTGCCGAAAGATGTAGCTTGGCGCGATATGCAGCATACTTTTAAGATTGCTGTGATTAACAACCCATTGCCGAATACTTTGCACGTCAAACTGGCTGACCCCGAGCAAGTTGAGTTGCTAGCCACCAAGCTCAAGCTATTGCCTTCGGTCGAAACGGTCCGCTCGCCTTTGAAGATTGCCAAGAAAATCACAGAAGTGCGGCACTTCTTAGAAATTGCTGGCTTCTTTATTACAGCGATTTTGACCACTGCGACTCTCACTGTTATAGGCAATACTATCAATTTAGTAATCAAGGCTCGTCACAGAGAAATTGAGATACTTAGCTTGATGGGTGTTGGTCACTTCTATATCAAGTGTCCTTTTGTTTTCCAGGGTGCCGCTTACGGTGCCATTGCCGCCGTGCTGGCCACCTTAGTGCTATTTGGTATACATCTTTATGTTGACCCCTATGTCAAAGATCAGATTTTGAGTTTAGTGCCCTTCATGCCTCAAAATCTTGAATTCAGCCTGCTACAGACAGCTGGATTGATGTGTGCTCTAGGTGTGGCTGTGGGCGCCGGCGGAAGCCTATGGACCTCGGGCCGCTTCATTAAACTGTAGGCATCTTAATGCAGGTCTTTGAGATTGACGGCTGCAATTTTTCTACCCTAGAAGCATTTTATGATGAAATTAGTAGAGTTCTGATACCAGGCTTGCCAGTTGACGGTTGGGGCCGTAATCTTGACGCCTTCAACGATATTCTCAGAGGAGGGTTTGGAACCCCTGATGAGGGTTTCGTTTTGTGTTGGAAGAATTCTGATGTCTCCAGACAACAGCTCGGCTTTGTCGAAACCGTACGACAACTGGAACTTCGCCTTGAGCACTGCCATCCTGCGAACAGAACTTCTGTTGCTAGTCAACTACAGTTGGCAAAATCTGGGCAAGGAGCAACGGTATTCGATTGGCTTGTGGAAATAATCAAGGATCACGGACCGGGTGGCAGTGAAAGCGAAGATGCAGTCGAACTGATTTTGGCTTAGTATTTGTCTCGTTCGAAATGTAGCTCTTTAGCTTAGTTATCTAAATCTCTTAAAGTCAGCGACCGTCCAAGGTCTCGCCGTTTCTGGCAGAATTGAGACAAAATAATTTTGCAGGTCGGTAAGTGGCATGCTGAAAACACCATGATTCATCTGTTGATTTACGGTCGAATAGATGCCGCTGGTGCCCCATGGGTTCCAGACAGTGACAATATCGGTGCTGGGATTGTACTCAAGAATGGTGAGGCAGTGACCGGAGGTGCCGGTGTTAACAATGCGATGATTGCTCAGAGCCTCAATTAGCTCTTGGCGCAGTTGCTCAATGCTGGTTGTTTTGGTGGGGTAGCGTATGCAGGAATTGCCGGTCATGAACATCAGCATGCGCGCGCCAGAGCCGCCATGAATCACGACTTCTAAGGCCTCAGTGGCGTCTCTTCTGGTTTTCTTGTTCTTGTAGATGGCGTAGGCTTTTTCACAAACATGCAGCCAGACACCATCTTCGCCGGCGTCGCTATAGCAAGCGATTTCGGCGTCAGTTGGAGCTGGTACAGCAATCGGCCGGTGGCGAGGAAACGTCACTGTATAGCTTCCGTCACTGTTTTGACTAATCATATCTATCACACGCTGAGGTGTATGGTAAGCCAGGCCACCAATAGTCGAGAGAAAATAGCAGTCTCCTGTTTTGCCCTGTCTGATTTCCTCAATATGTGGTCGGCCGTCAGAGAAGAGCAGAGCTGACTCTTGTGCGATTTTTTTTTGATATGTATTGAAGAGGCTGACGAGTTTGGGCAGAGCTGTAGTCGTGCCACTGCCAGTAGTGTTGTTGCTTGAGCAAAGGTCTGCCAAAGAGAATGTCTGTGTACTATTCTCTTCTTTCCAGGTTGTGCGCGAGTAAATCTTAATTGCTGCTAGAGCTGCAGCTTGGTTACCCTTGATGGCGGGGTTTTGCAGAGCTTGGTCGAGTTCATCTTTCGTTAGCACACCATCTCGGTTGCAGTCCCAGTTGGCAAATGATTGCTTGAAAAGTATTGCCAACCCTGCAGCTTCATTATTTTCCGCAGCTAGAACAGAATTGCTTATGAGGCCGAAGCAACTGCTAAGCATTAAAATCAAGACTCTTAGCTTTGCTGCCACTACTAAACCTCTGATCCTTAAAACCGCTCTTTTAAAATTTTCTTTGAGGTAATGCTTGAATAAATTTTCCAAGGTTAGCTATATTCTAAACACCGCTCATATTGAGGTTTAGAATTTCATTGGCCGGCGCATAAATTCATTAGGTTTCGGAGTTGTTGTCATGAATCGCAAGTTTGGTTTGCCCTTAGCTGCTGTGGCTTTCTTTGTCATTGCCTTCCTACCCTGCACTGCCAAGGGGGTAGCAAAAAAGGCTACTGGGGCTGAAGCATTTAAGATGTATTGTGCCAGCTGTCATGCTGGTGGTGGAAACAAAGTAGATCCTAATCATCCTTTGGCTGGTTCAACTCAACTTGCTAGCATCGTTAGGTTCAAAGATTATCTCAGCTCGCCGCCCGGTCACATGCCTTACTATGAGACTTTGGTGAAAGATAAGGCTACTCTAGAAGCCTTGCATAAATACTGTAAAACTCTCAAGAAGACACCAGGTGAGCGGGCTTAGTCATATTTTAAGTAGACACGCTTTTAGCCCCTAATGCCTTTAATGGGATAGACAGCACTTGTGTGGCCAGGGCTGCCGAGATCACAAGTAAGAGCTGGGCGTTACTTAACGAGGCAGTGTTGAGCACACTCTGTAGTGGCGGTAGGTAGAGGGCGGCTGCAAGCAGAGCTAGATTGATTGCCGTGCTAGCTAACATAGGTCCATTTTTATACCAGGCGATATCGGTGGCGTAGCCTCTGACTGATAGCCAAGACCATGATTGCGTAATGAGCGCGAATGAAAGAGCGGCGAGGGCCACGGTGGCAGCATTACCTTGGTCGAGATAGGTCTGGTTGTAGAGCACCGCTGCCAAAATAATGCTTCCTAGAAGGGCGCTGCGGGTGATAATTTGAATCTGTTCGTATCTATCCATTAGTTGTTCTGTTTGCTTGCGCGGCTGCTGCTTCATTACTTCGCTCGATCCACGTTGCAGGACAATACCTAGGCCAGGAAAGATATGCATAATCAAATTTAGGTAGAGCAACTGCAGAGGCTCAAGGAAGAGGCCTGTGTTGGCCAAGAGGCCCAGCATAATGGCCACTACGGAAGTTAAGCTGGCAGTCAGTAAGTAACCCACTGCTCGGCTGATATTGGCGTAGGTAATGCGGCCTTGTTGCACGGCTTTGACGATGGTGGCGAAATTGTCATCTGTAATCACTAGATCAGATGCTTCTCGCGCTAAGTCAGTTCCCGTTTCTCCCATGGCAATGCCAATGTTTGACTGGCGCAGGGCCGGTGCGTCATTGACTCCATCACCGGTCATAGCGACAATGTGCCCAGCCCCTTGCAGGCGCTTGACGATATCGAGCTTCATTTCGGGTGTCACTCTGGCTAAGACTGATACATGCTTAAGAGTGTCTTTAAACTGTTCGTCGGTGAGTTTCTGTAGATCGCTGCCGATCAATATTTGTTGGTCGGAGTTTTCGGGGGAGAATATGCCTAATTCTTTTGCAATAGATTTGGCTGTTTCGAGCTGATCGCCGGTGAGCATAACTAAGCGAATACCGGCTTTTTGGCAGGTCTCAATAGCGGCTTGAACGTTTTCTTTAGGGCGGTCAGACATGGCTACTAAGCCAAGCAAAACCATCTTCTCTTCTAGAGTCTCAAGCTTGTCTTTGTGCGGAATACTTTCAACATAGCGGCTGGCCACCGCCAGTACACGTAGCCCACGTTTTGCTAGTTCCTGGTTTCTCGTTCTAAACCAAGAGCGCATTTCATCTTCAAGAGTGATGTCACCACTGGCAGTGCGAATATTGCTGCATAAGTCTAGTACAACTCCGGGTGAACCTTTTAGGAATAATATATGGTCACCGCGCTCTGGATGCTGGTGAACTGTAGACATACGTTTGCGCTCTAGGTCAAATGGTACTTCGGCTATGCGCGGAAACTGCTCTAATATTTGTTCGTGTTTGAGGCCGAGTTTCATAGCAGCTGTAATCAGAGCACCTTCTGTGGGGTCGCCATGAACAAGCCATAGCTCTTCACTCCCCTCACTAGAAGAGGTGCTTTCCTTATGTTCAAGTTTTGCATCGTTGCAGGCTGCAATGGCAGTCAAGAACTCATTGACTCGGTTGGTTAGCTCGTCAATCTTGCAGACTTGGCCGTTGCTTGTCAGTTCGCCCACTGGCTCATAGCCGTGACCTGATAATTTCAGCTCAAGTCCGTCTAAAACAATGTCGGTGACCATCATTTTATTTTCAGTCAGGGTGCCAGTCTTGTCTGTACAAATAACTGTGGTGCAGCCGAGTGTTTCAACTGCGGCTAAGCGTCTAACTAGTGCTTTAGAGCGAACCATTCTTCTGATACCAGCTGCTAGAGCCAGAGTGGCGATCACAGGCAGGCCCTCTGGTATGGCAGCAACAGCCAGGGCAATGCTAGTTTCTAGCATCCTCTCGATGCTGGTATTTTTTAAAATACCAATAAGAGCAAAGACTACGCAGAGCACAATAACTAGCAAGCTAAGTTGCTGGCCGAGGGTATCGAGTGACTTTGTTAGCGGCGTTTCCCCTGATATCACTTCTTGTAAAATCAGGCCGAGCTTACCCATCTTAGTTTTTGCACCGGTGGCAACAACTACGCATATGGCTCGTCCGCCAAGAACGCTCGTGCCTTGATAGACCATTCGCTCTTCGAGTTCTTCGGCTTCGGCAGATTTCCACACAGGCACACTCTCACCAGTTAAATGCGATTGGTCAAGCGAAAAAGCAGCACTTTCCAAAATGCTTAAGTCTGCGGGGGCGCGATTTCCGGCCTCGAGTAGAACAATGTCGCCGTAGACCAGCTCGGTCACCGGCAGTTCAATATCTCCGCCAGCTCGTCTGACCCTTGCAGTGGCTCCAGCCAGTTTGGCCAGGCTGTTGAGTGAGACTTTTGCTCGATATTCTGTCAAAAAACCAATAACGGCATTAATTACCAGAGCGACAAGAATGCCAGCTGTTTGCAAATACTCTTTCATGGCAAAAGAGACTACGGTTGCAACCAAGAGCAAAATAACCACGCTCGACTTGAACTGCTCGAAGAGAAGTATCCAGGGGTTAATGGCTGCCCCTTTGCTTAGCTCATTAGGGCCGTCGGCTTTCAGCCTTTGGTCTGCCTGCTCTTGTGATAGGCCTGTATTCTTGTCTGTAGCTGGTAAGGGCTCCAGAGCCGCTAGATTTTCAATCATAGGCAATATGTTAGCAGCGTTGCTTCTGAGCGGGTATTAGATAGTAATGCATTTACCTGTGAGATAAAGATGGATGTCAACAATTCGAACTCTGATGACGGGCTGAGAGTTGGTATTAGTTCATTTGCTGCCTGGATGCTCGGCGTGGGATCGATTATTGGTTCAATGGCTTGGCTCATTCACGGGCCGATGCTGGCTCGCTCAGGGGCTTTGGCTGCCATTGTCGCCTGGCTTATTGCTGGAGTAATGTCGCTGCCACTAGCTCTAATTTTGATGGAACTGGCTTCAATGTTCCCTCAGGCTGGTGGCCCTTATGTTTATAAATTTTATGCTCTCAAACGCCTTGTACCAGGCAGCGGCGAGATGCTTGGTTTTTTAACTGGTTGGTTGTTTTGGATTGCTATTATCGTTGGCCTGGCGTGCATGGCCAATGGTCTGGCTAATTTGCTCGCCGCAGCCTTCTTTGCCAATTCCCTGAGCGCACCCATTTGGTTTGCACCACTAGTGATTGTCACTCTTAGCGTCGTCACTACTGTGCTCAATTTGCAAACGGTAAGAACGGCAGCTTCAATCAATATTTTATTTACTTTGATGAAAGTAGCGATGGCGATTGTCTTTTGTCTGCTTGTTTTGTTGCACCCAGGGGCTTCTCTCGATAATCTCGTCAAGTGTCCTGTTGACCCCTTGCCCGGCTCTTTCTGGAGCAAAGTGGCCTCTGTCTTTATGCTAGCCATGGCTGGATTTTCCTTTATGGAAATGACTGGTTGCATGTCAGCTGAAACTAGAGATGCTCGCAAGAGTGTTCCCCGCGCTGTATTTTTGACACTACTGACGGTGACAGCGATTTATTTAGTAATTTGTATTTCTATTGCATCGGTAGCACCTCTAACTTTGAGTGCTGACAAAACCACTCTAGTTCTGATTGACAGCACTGTCCAGGCAAACTGCCCTGCCCTAGCCGGAGCTATTGCTGGGCCGATTGGCGGCACTCTGTTTACTGCTGCGGTAGTCTCTTCAATCGTCGGCTGTGGATTTACAGCCTTGCTCGGCATTTCGCGGGTGAGCTATTCGATGGCTAAAACTAAGCTCTTTCCCCGGCAGTTTGGCCAACTCTGTGCGAAGACCGGTGTGCCCAAGTATGCTCTGTGGTTTCAGTTTTGGTGCATGACAATTATTGCCTTGGCCGCATCATTGCTAAGTCATACTTCGCTGTTCCCCGATGCTTACACGTTCTTAGCTGAAGTCTTTGGTTTTATGTATGCCTTCGTCGCTATGCTCTATGGCATTTGTGTGGTTTCACTGCGCTATAGCGACCCTGATATGGAGCGGCCTTTTCGCATCGGGAGAAGAGGCAATTGGCTCGCTTGGTTCGTTGCTAGTTTGACTGTTGGTGTCTGGGGGTATGCTGCCTTCTTTTGTGTCAATTGGGTGCATCAAGCGGCTGGTTTAGCTGTTCTGCTTGCTGGTCTGCCAATTTATTTTTACTACAAACATGCTAATCAAGAAATTGACAAATAGTGTGAACGCAAAAAGACTAGCCAAAAAAAAGAGAGAAGAGGGTTCGCCTTCTTCTCTCTTTTGCAGTTGTTTTGTTTGGTCTATTTAACAGCAGCTTGCACAACAGATACTTTATTCATTTTGTCGCCTTTGCGCAGTTGCATGAAGACGCCGTCGCCTTCAATTACTTTACCGAAGACGGCATATTGCATATCGAGGAAATTAGCTGGGCCAAGGGTAATGTAAAACTGACTGCTGGCTGAATCAGGATCGTTAGAACGAGCCATTGCTACCACACCAGCAGAATCATGCTTGAGGTGTGGTTTTACTTCCAGTTTGATATTGCGTTTCTTTCCAGTTGCCGGATCAGAATATCCGCCAGTACCAGAACCAGTCGGGCAACCACCCTGGATGCAGAAGCCTGGCTCGTAGCGGTGGAAATTGAGACCGTTGTAGAAGCCTTTTTCCACTAGATCGAGGAAGTTATTGGCTGTGATTGGGGCTTCTGTCTGATGTACTTGAATTTTGATCGTACCTTTGTCGGTTTCGATCGCTACGATTGGATCTGTCATTCGTCTTTGCCCTCGGTCGTGAGCGATTGAAGCTCTACTGAGGGCTTCCTCCGTTTAACTAATAACTGTGTAATTTTACCATCTGTATATAAATTAGGTTACTTGCCTGGGTCGACCACGGTCACTTTGGTCATCTTGTCGCCTTTGCGCAGGGCCATGGCATTGTCTAGGCCCTCGACTACTCTGCCGAATACGGCATAGTCACCATCGAGAAAAGAAGCTTGTCCAAGAGTAATATAGAACTGGCAGCTGGCCGAGTTTCTGCTGCTTGAACGTGCCATGGCAAGAACGCCAGCGGCATCGTGCTTTAAATTAGGTTTGATTTCTAAATTAATGCGGCGAACTTGATTTGTTTTAGGGTCAACATAGTTGCCGGTGCCGGTGCCATCTGGGTCGCCACCTTGAATGCAGAAACCTGGTTCGTAGCGGTGGAAGCTCAAGCCGTTGTAGAAGCCCTTGCCCACTAAGTCTAAGAAGTTGTAAGAAGTTTGTGGCACTTCAGTCTTGTAGACTACTAGTTTGATTGGACCTTTTGTGGTCTCCATCATCACCAGTGCATCGCCCACATTTTTCTTGACGGCTGCTCCTTTTGACGAAGGTGCTGCCATGGCTGGGCTAGCGGCCAAGCCAATCAATAGAGGTGCCAGTAGTGATACTGCCGACAGTGCTGATATGGCTCTCTTGAGCTTAGACATTTATTCCTCCTCAGGATTTCTCTTACTGTTTTAAATATTGGGTAGCGTTGCTCTAACTGGTTGGGGGCCGCCGCGTGCTCCGGCAGTTTCAGCTTTATTGTAGACAGGTTTGGCTTTGGCGCTGGTTGTCGCTGTTGAATTCGATATTGGAATAGTGACCGAGCCACTGCTGTTGTTATAGGGATAGGTCAAAGGTACAAGGAGGCTATTCATGCCGCTAACAGCGTTATCGTAGAAGGCAAGCCAACCTTTGGTTTCGTCCTGAGGCAAAATAACACGGCGGTTCAGTCGGCTTTCTTCAATTTCGTGGCGGCCGGCATCTCTTCCCACCGCTATGCCTAGATTGCGCTTGCTGTGATCTTGAGCGGTGAGCATTTCGTAAGCTAGTGGTCCGGCTAAGCCAGCGGTGCCAATACTAATTGCTCCCACTGCAATTTTGTCGCCTTTACTGAAGATATGGTTATCGAGCTTGAGCAGCGTATCTAATGGTAGAGGAGCAAGGTTGAGGCCTGGTCCAATGCCCCTTGAGCCTTCGCCAATAATTACCACAGGATAGGTTCCGTTATTTCTGATGGTGACTTCTACAAACTTAAGCCTCGGTCCTTCATAACGTGTCAGTGGAGGGTTGGCAGCCACCGCGGCCGCCCCGAGCAAATTGAAATTGCCTGCTGCTGCGTTGCCACTTAAGACCACTTTTTTATCGGCTTCGGCTTGATCCGGGGTGATTGGTAATTCGACCATGGGTGCTGCTACTGTGTCACCAACATCTTTCACTGGTAGTGGGTCTGTTTTCAGTGGTAGAGGTGTGAGCTCCTCGGCAAAAACAGCTAAAGGGTCTAATGACAACACAGCCATAACAGCCAGAAGAGCGAACGCTCTTTTGTCATCGGTTTTCTTTTTCAATGTGATTCCTCTAAATTTCGCCTGGTCTTTTCTTTCACGCCTCATATTTTTTCGGCGTGTCTGTTTTTTGCTTTTGACTACTGGCGCTGACCAGAAAGCGAATACTTGACTGTGGCGCGAATGCCTTCACCTTGCTTGTTGATGGCTATTTTCTCAAAGCCTGAGAAGTTCGCCCCACCATTTTGCAATTCCATTATTATTTGTTCTTGAGCCATGACTGTGCCAGATTTGCCCATGGGATGCTGATAGAAAATAACGGCCTGCTGTCCTTGCACTTTCATGATTTTTAGACTAGTTTGCACGCCCATGTCATTACTCATGGCATAACCCTGTTGTGGATTGCCACTGATATTCCATATATTGCGAGTGTTGGTTTGGAAAGCCCCTGCTGCCTGTTGTTGAAACTCTTGGGTTTTTGCTTCGACGCCGCTTCTTTGGCCAATTACCAACCAAGAGCCCATGAAAGCTGGTGGCAGGGCAACACTTTGTATACCCATTTGCATTGGAGGACGCTGCACTGGCGGGCGGTTCTGTTGGGCGCCGGCTTGCATTCTGCCACTGTTGGCATTGCCTTGTATGGGCGGACGCTGTTGCACAGGCTGGGCGATCGGCTGGATTGCCTGCGGCGTATAGTAGCCACCAGATGAGGCCGGAGCATAGCTCTGCCCTTGGCCGCGCTGTTCAACACCGAGCTGAAACGGGTCAGCCGACGCTGGTTGCGGCGAATATATGGCTAGTGGAGCCGTCAAAAGAGCCAGGGCAATGTACTGAGTAAGTTTCTTATTCATTGAATGCATCCCTTGCAGATTTAACGTCATTCTATATCGACCTGAGCATCCCTGCTAGTTGTTAGCCAACTTGGCATAACTTTGTTCTGCTATTTGCCTCCGGTTTTCACCACTGAAGTTGCCGCAGAGGCTGACGCAGCTTGTATTGTCGGATTGTTGGCAATGTCGCTGGGCAATTCTTGCGAGAAGCCAAGATCTTGCAGGCGGTGGTAGGCGGCAACTCCAGTTGCTCCTTTGGGGTCAGCGATAACGATGTCAACCAGGGGAGTGAGAGCTTCAGGTGCGCGCTTTTGTTTGATCAACAGGTCGGCTTTGAGCAAGAGCGCTTCTCTTTTGAGCTGACCAAAGCGGCTTGTCAATTGTCGCTCTGAGGCCGCCTCACGCTTGGCGTCAGCCTTGGCGAAGGCGGTAGCCATGCGGTAATGGGCATCGGCTGCGTCTTGCAGCCATTCCACCATTTCATAAATACCGTCTTGCACATCTTGTGGTCTTGAGACGGCTAGACCCGCTCTCAATTCGTCTAGCTTTTTCTTGGCATCGGCGGCTGTCAGGGGCAACTGGCGGTAGCGCGAACCCTTGGCTTGGGGGCCACTATGACTGATGCCTGAGCTTTCAGAATTGAAGGAACTAGGTAAGTTGCTATTTGAGCTGGCCGAATCTTGACCTGGCGCCAGCGATTCTTCATTGGCGTTGCGCCCCGGTCTAGGTGCACCGCCGGGAATCGGCGACTGAGCCAAGCCAGCATTGGCAGAAGCCAGAGTTAGACAGGCAAGGGCCGGGATAATCAGACCTTTGAGACTAGTTGTCAGTGTGGCCGGTCGATAAAGACTCATGACTTCTCACTTTTCTTGAATGGGCATTTAGAATGCGGATTCTAGCAAACTGTTACTATGGACATTTGTATATTGCTGAAATTGTAGTTCAACTTCTTGTGGTGCCCGTGTTTTCTAATTATATTGCCGCGCATTGCCTGCCCAGACGGCTCGTTGCTTTTGGTTCGGCATTTTTACTGCTTTTGAATTTCAATATATTGCCTGCTTTGGCTGTGGAACAGGCTCACTTTAGCCCCCACGACAATACATTCATTAGCAAGTACCTGAAGAAAAACGAATATATTTCTTTGGCTGAAATTAAGCCGGGCATGGAAGGCTATGGCCTGAGCGTGTTTCAGGGTACTAAGGTAGAAAAATTTCAGGTCAAAGTAATCGGTGTCATTAAAAAAGTTCTGAATGGAAGAGACGCCATCTTAGTGCGCTGTTCAGGAGCTTCCCTGGGCAAAAATAATGTGGTTAGAGGCATGTCTGGTTCGCCAATTTATATAGATGGTCGCCTGGCTGGTGCCCTTTCGTATGGTTTTGATTTCTCGAAAGAGCCCATTGTCGGCATCACCCCTGTAGCCGATATGCTTGAAGTGCTGTCGTTTGATGATCGTCCTGGTGCTACTGATCGCAAGACTTCGTTTAGATCTTTCAAAGATTCTTCTAGAGATTCTTCTAGAGATTCTTCTAGTTCATCAGGGGCGGTGGCACTGCCGACCTCATCTGGAGCTAGCTCCGGTTTTGGCTCTGGATCTAGTTTTGGCTCTGGGCTTGGTTCTGGAACTTCTGCTAGCCACCTGGTTCCTTTGATGGCCCCTGTCTCTTTGGCTGGCTTTTCTCCACGGGCTCAAGAATATCTCAAAGACAAATTTCAAGATGTGGGCCTTTCTATCTCCTCTGGTGTTTCCGGCGCATTGGATCCGACGCTAACTGATAGCAAAACCAGCCAAGCTGCTAGCCTCAGCACTCTCAACGCCAGTGCCGCCAAGACCGTGAAACACAGCGGCAAGGACAATAAACTAGAAGCAAAAGCAGAATCTAAATCTGAAAATAATATGGCCGCTACTGTGGCAGCGGCTGAAGCTGGCACTGTCAAGCTTGTGCCCGGTGGTGCTGTCGCGGTCATGCTTTCTACCGGTGACTTTTCTAGCTCAGCAACCGGCACTGCCACATGTATTTTCGGCAACAAAGTCATAGCTTTTGGTCACGCCTTCATGGACGCTGGTCAAGTGGCTTTTCCTATGGCTACAGCCTATGTTCACGATATCTTACCGAGCTTATCTGTATCGTTCAAACTGTCATCGCCGCTGCAAGTAATTGGCACTATATTTGCTGACAGGCCCTGGTCTATAGGTGGTGAAATTGGTCGCTATAGCGAATTAATTCCATTGACTATTAGTGTCACCGATCAGAATAGGCATGTGAAAAAGCTTTATCATTGCCAAGTTGTTGACCATCCAGAACTGACACCTAGTCTTGTTACTGCCACTCTTATGTCGGCTTTAGATTCTACCTATCAATCAGAAGTACCTAATGTCGTCAAACTTGCTTCTTCTATCGAGATCAAGGGCCACGGCAAGTTAGCTCGCACCGATCGCTTCGCTGCTAATTTCCCTGCACACATGACCGGTGATGCTCTTTCTCGCATGAGGGGCTCTGTTTCAGATCCTGTTAGTGGTTATATGGGCACCTTAGTAGACAAGCTCATGGGCAACGACTTTGAGCCTGCTGCCATCACCGGTATGACTGTAGATGTAGTGGTAGAGAATGGTCGGCAGGTAGCTAAGATTGACCGCATATCAGTTGACAAGCCGGTGGTGGCACCGGGTGAGACTGTCAATGTCAATGTTGTGATGAAGCCTTTTAACAGGCCTCTCTATGTCGAGAAATTATCGTTCGCTATACCAAGAGATTTGCCTGATGGTGATATTGCCATTGGTATCAGCGGTGGTGATGAATTTGATGCACTGCGAAAACGTCTAGGCATTGTCGACCCTCAATCTGAGACTCTCAAACAGGCTATCAATCGTATTGTGCGCAAAGAGCGCGGCGATACTCTCTGCGGCGTTATGGCTTTGCCCACTCAATCTATTTCGTTTAGTGGAGATGTCTTAAGAAATCCTCCGGCCCATTGGGTCAAGCTATTTTTCTCTGATCGCAGCACCAAAGTGCCCTCACTAGTTAAAGGTGAAGAGCGCGCCCGGGTTTTGTTAGAAGACCTGGTGGATGGCAGCCATATAATCGCCGTTACGGTCAAACGCGCCGACAAAATCTTTGCTAAATCGTCTCCCTATTTGGTCAGCCCCAGCCAAGTGGCTCACCCTACTGATGGCATTGTCATTACAGAGCAGGCTAAGAAAGCTATCGATGCTGGCCGCAAAGTAGATTCTTCTAGCACTTCCAGCAGCGCTTCTTCTAGCTCTTCTGGTTCTAGTGCCAGTGCTTCTACTTCTAGTTCTTCTGCTAGCAGTAAAGATACGAGTGCTCCAGCCTGGTCTCAGGCTCATGCTTTTCCCCATATGCGAGCAATCAGCCTCTGGCGCCAAGATAGCGAACCCGATTTTCATAACGGCAAATCGGACGGCATAGCCATTGATAGTGGCGGTCATCTCACCCCTGGCTACCGTGAATTATCGCGCTTCTCTCTTGAGCAAGAGCAACGTATTTGGGCCTCAGTTTTTAGTCGAGGCAAATTCTATTTTGCTGCTGGCAATAAACTTATGAGCACCAATGGCGATGCTCCAAGTGTGGTTGCCACCCTGCCGGGAATGATGATTACAAGCCTGGCAGCAGATAACAAAGGCAATTTCTATGCTGCCAATGCCCCGGGTGGCGAAGTATTTGCCATTGATGCTGCTGGCAGCGCTAAGCCTTATGTCAAAGTGTCAGAGTCGATTGTTAGCGCCATGGCCTGCGATTCTAGTGGGCATTTGTTTATCGGTACAAGTGGCTCTGGCAAAGTTTATCGGGTCGATAACGGCGCTGCTACGCTTGTTTTTGATAGCAATCAAGCCCACATCACTGCTTTGAATTTCTCCGAGCGTGAGAATAAACTCTATGTTGGCACTGCTGAGAAAGGCTGCGTGTATAGCTTAGACGCTAATATGCAAGTGAAAGCTGAGTTTGAAACCGGCGAGCATATTGTTACAGGCATGGCCAAAGACAAGGCTGGTAATTTATTTGTTACCACTGCTGGGGCAGGAAAGCTATTTAGAGTACAAGCCAATGGCCAAGCAGAGCCTGTGGCGATTAGTGATGCCTTCTATACCCTCTACTATGATAGCCATGACGATAGAGTTTATTCTGGCGACGCTGAAGGCGACATTACCCGAGTAGAGATTGACCCAGTTACTGAACAAGCTCAGTTCATTCCGGTCTGTCATACCGAGCAAGAAGCCGTTATGGCCCTTTGCTCTGACGGCAGCAAATTGTTTAGCGGTAGCAGTAATGTTGCTCAAGTGAGAACATTTGAAATACAACCATCGGGTGATCCGACCTATTCTTCTATTGTGCAAGACGCTCAGCGCCCAGCTAACTGGTCACGAGTAAGGCTGGCCAATGTTAGAGGCGAGAGTACCAATAGTCTACAGAAAACAGTGAGAGTGGCCACCAGGGGTGGTGAGACCTCTCAGCCCGATGGCTCATGGTCTGCTTGGGTGGATGCTGCTCCTGACGCTAGTGCAGACGGCTATTTGATTAAGAGCGGCCCCTCGCGCTTCTTGCAATATAAGCTCACGTGGAAATTAGGTGAGAAAAAAAGCGTAGATGATTTGATTGTTTCGCGCGTTGACGTGACCTATCAGCCCAGCAATGTAGCGCCGACTGTTGCTTCTATCTCGGTCAAGGCTGATGATGCCTTCTCTGGCACTGTGCCTGTCGTTGTTTCTGGCTCTGACTTAGACCAAGACAATATGTTGATGAGCCTTGAATTGTCTGACGATGGCGGCAAGAGCTGGAAGCCAATTGTCAGTGATCAAAGAAGCCGGGAATCTGAGTCGGAAAAGGCTAAAAAGAAAGAAAAGGCTAAAGAGGCGGCAAAAGAAGTTGTTAAAGAATCTGCCAAAGATGCTGAAAAGAAGTCTGCTAAAGATTCTGCTAAAGACGCAGGTAAACAGCCTGGTTCTTCCGAGAAGAAGCCAGACGCTAAGCCAGACCTTAAGAAGATAGATCCTAATAAGTCCGAGCCCAAGGAAGAAGCACCTAGAAGAGAAGAACCTAAAAAAGAAGAATCTGGCAAGTCTAAGACTGGCGGAGACGATAAGAAAGGGGCGCGCAAGTTAGAAGATCGTCCATCACCATCATCATCCGACTCTGATTCATCTTCCGGTACTGATGATTCCAGCTCTGCTGCCAATACTTCTTCCTCTTCTACTTCGCCTTCTGCTGCCGCAGCAAAACCTGCTCCTAAAGAAAAAGACAAAGATAAGGAGAAAGAATCTGAAAACGCCAAGTCTTCAGAGGCTTACTCAGCAACAGAGAAATTCACTTACAGTTTCGAGACTAAAAAAATCAAAGACGGACAATATTTGATGCGCATTACCCTTAGTGATAAGCCGTCAAACCCTGGCCAAGAGAAGACTGCCGTTGTGTTGCGCTCGATAGCGATAGACAATACTCCACCAAAAATTAGCGATCTGAAAATCACCAAGAAAGGTGCAGGCCTTTCAATTCGACTGACAGCTCATGACAATGTCTCATGCATTTCTGACTCTACTTACAAAATCGACGGGTCAGATGGCTTCGCCCTTGGCTCATCTTCTGGGACTTTGTCTGACTCATTGACTGCCACACTGGCTGCAGATAATGTCACTCCCGCCAAAGGAGCGAAGAGAATCACAATTCAGGTATTCGATAGAGCCGGTAACTCCACCAAGACAACTGAGAACCTACCCTAAGAAATATGATTACCAAGTTATTGCGCAAAAAGTCGCCAGAAGAACTCGTTGACGAGGCCTACGATGAAGCACGGCTGATGCACAAGCATCTAACTGCCTTCGACTTATTAGCCTTTGGTGTGGGGGCCACGATTGGATCTGGCATCTTTGCTTTGACTGGCACGGCTGCTGCCGGTCAGCTTGAAGCGGCAAAAGATTGGTTCTCTACCCCGCTCCTTAATTTCATCATGGGTTCTGCCCTTGGTCGCGAAGGAGCTGGACCAGCTCTTGTAATTTCTTTTCTCATTGCGGCAATAGCTTGTGGCTTTGCTGCTCTTTGCTACGCCGAGTTGGCAGCCATGATTCCTGTCTCAGGCTCTGCTTATACCTTTGCTTATGCATCTCTGGGTGAGGTGGTCGCTTGGATCATCGGCTGGGATTTAATTCTTGAGTACGCTGTTGGCAATATTGCCGTGGCCGTCAGTTGGTCTGAGCATATGCTGCATGTCTTTTATGGGCTGACCGGTCAAGGGCTGCCGCTTTGGCTCACCTCGGATCTGCACACGGCGCTAGCTTTGCAGAAGTCGATAGTGCAAGGCAGTATGCAGTCACACCTTTATTCCACAACTGAGATTCCCG
>JAGOSY010000073.1 GCA_018062085.1 bacterium
TCGCCAGGTTGCCGACACTTTTGACGTTCATGTCTCCACGATCTATCGCTTGCGCGATTAGAAACCGTCTTGTCATGCGGACATTTATCGTGGTTAAAAGTCGGACAAATAGCTTGAAAGTCTACACTGAAATGGCTCAGGAAGGGCGTTTTAGCTACTGGGTGTGGTGAAGGGCGCGGGAGCTTTACTCTTGGAATCCACGACTAACGCTAGATGTGGATTGGGTTTGCTGCGAATGGCTGCAAAGTGGCGCTTTGGTCAAAACACTACCGGTAGTGTCTCTCAATTGTCGCTAGAACAGGCCCAAGTTTTCAGGAATCGCCAGCTAGATGGCTCATTTGAGATTTAGGAATTCTGAGGCTGATCAGGGCTGACCCGCCAGCGGCTTAGGAACTGAGCTGTATATGAGCGCCTGCTTAATTGGACCGCTAGGTCCAGAAAGCCTTGTGACGCAAGCCGCGCTAGCATATTTGCTAGGCTCTGTTTTTATCATAATGGCTACAGGCTGCCAGTCTAAACCTTTGCCTAATAAAGATCCCGCAACACTGGGCGCATTGGAAGCCCAGGAAAGGCAAGGGTTAAGGGACTTCTTCTTTCACCAATCTAACTCAGGCAATCTTTTAAAACCAAAACAGGCTCTAAATCTTCCAACTTTTCTAGGCATCGTTGTGTCAGAGAAGTCTTGATCGCCTGCGTCCTGGTGCGAAGAGAAGTTCCACTCAATAACCTAAAAGGTAATCAAAATGAAACGAACAATATCAAAAATGCTGAGCATCGCTGCCTTAGCAATCGCTGGCATAGCCAGTAGCTTTATCGCTGCGACACCCGCTCAAGCGAGTGAAACAATACTTCCCCCAGACCACGGTGTAACATGTGCGCGACAGGATGGTGGCGCCTATCCATTGAACGGCAACTTCTTTTACTGTGGCGCTCTTACTGGAACAGCCAAGCAAAATATCATTAATGCTGCTGCTAGCATGATGTCTAGCTTTCCATCGGTTCAGTCCAATCTTTCCGGCAAAGTCGTACAAATGTACATTTTTGCCAACACTGTTGACGCTCAAAGCTACTTTTGGACTGGTAGCTCTGACCCGGCTGTGATTCCAAGCACAACCATCAAGCAAGGCTTTTACAATGCCGAGATTGGCACCTTAGGCATAACTTACGGTGCCCAACAAGTTTCAATGGCTTACGAAAAATTAGCTACAGGTAGTCCATTTGCCTACAGCTCAAGAACAACAGGGCAGATTATCAAAACAATGTTCCATGAATATGGACACGCTATTGATCGATCTTCTTCTGGTATTTATGAGTCTGAATCAGGAACTGCCTTTGGCAATTTCACTGAACGAGATCAGCGATATTTGACCAATACAGCGGTATCTCCGACTGCTGCTAGTTTGAGAGCTTCTCATTCTTATTTCATAAACCCAACTGCTTTTGTGCCAGCTGGAATTAAATGGCATGAGCTTTATGCCCAAGAGTTCGCAATCAAAATCGCTGGAGTAACAGGAGTTGGAGATCCTGATACCGTCGATACCGCCGCAATCGCCCCTTACTTTTCATGTACTCAAGCGTACATGAAGGGGAAACTGGCTAATCCCAGTCGGCAGCCAACAAAAGCCGATTTTGATAGTTTTGGTCCCACGGTCTATGCTCGATGTGTAGCTCCCTTTGTTCCGGCAACTTGCACCAATGTTACTTCAAGCGGAAGTTACCCTTACCAAACTACAGCACTGCCAGCAGCTGCTACTGGATGGTATGTTTACTGTGGTATCAACCCGACCAGATTCCAAACCAGGTCAGGAGACAAGCTTCAAACTCTCCCCACTTCTAATCCCCCTCAGTGGAGACAGAAATTCGAGGTTGCTGGTTACTCTCTCTACGTTTTCCGTGATGTAGCTCAAGCGGTCTCGATGCTTGGCTCAGCAGCCGTTCCAGCTTCTGCCCAAGTTGCTGGTGTTCTTGGTTTCACCCAACCACAAATTCTTGGAAACGCGACCCAGCCATTCATTGCTATGTTTGAACAAGTCAAACAAACAAATGGAACTTATGTAGAGCATCCGAATACTAACGATTTGTTCAACTATGATTCTGGCTTGTATCGTGAGTCAGGCCGTGAAATTGATCAGCTTGCTGGATCTGTTGGCTCTGTTAGTTCGGCGTTCCGTACCAGAATTACCGGTGATATCACTCGCTTCAATGCTCGCAATGGTTGTGCTACCAGTGGACCGGATAGCACCTTGTGGGGCAGTCTGAAAACCACTATCTGCGATACCAGCGGAAACAAGAAAGCACCATACATAGGTGTGGCTAACCTTGCAATTGTGCGTGGTCTCACAGTTGCACAATTGGGCTCAGGAGCCGTAAAGTTCCCGCCTGATTATCAGGCAATGTTTGCAGATACTCCGGCCGCTTCCAACTACAGCTTGATCTGGGCTGAGTTGATTGGTTATAAGCGCGCCGGTGGTAATCGAGGTAACGATTTTGCTGCTATGGATGTTTGGGTAAATACTATCTATGCCTGTGGCAAAGCCTACACGGCTGATGGTTATTACATTAACGCTGTAGCCCCAACTGCTGCTTGTCCGTAAAGCAATAGTTTAATTCCTGAAAGGGGGAGGCTAGCGCCTTCCCCTTTTTAGCTTTACGTAAAAATAGTCCAGTTAGCAGAAAATATTCTAGAAATAGGCTAAATTGAGATGACTTTCTAAGGAAGAATGGCATGTTTAACAATAAATATATAGTAATTCAGCTACTGCTTGTTCTAGCCATTACTTCAACACCAAGTATTGCTGCTGAAGCATCAGGACGAGATCCAAACAAACGAATACTTACTCAAGAAGAAAAAATTGTTTGTTATGCCGAAGGCTATCCGAATACCAGCACACTTCTGAAAACCCTGGATAATTCAGGTACCCCATTTTGTCAATTTATAATTTCATTTGCACCTAACGGAATAGGACATTTGCAGTCACGTGACAAATCAGACCATCAGCAGAAAGATATTTTAAAAGAACCAGGATTGTTAATTTGGGAGCAAAGAATTAGTTTCTACAATGAAAATAACAAACTAGTAAAGCTTTCTTTGAACAGTGCTGAAAAAATCTTCGGCAAATCAAAGAAAATAGATGAAGCAAATTCAGTCTTCTATACTTTTGAAGTTGGAAATGTACCAGTCAAAAATGTTGAACAGCATATTTATAAAATAGACCTGAAATTTGATGACAAAGGCATTATTCAAAGTTATAGAGTTAGTGGACCTCGTATTTCCAACCCTACTTGGATTAGCAACTGATAGATTTAGTTAGCTCTTTTGGAGCATATTAGTCTTTTTTGTTTACCGTTACTACTATTTGCGATGGTACAAAAAGTGATTATCAGTCATATTTCAAAGCCTCAAAAGCTAGACAGGATTAACATCTTATAGTTATACTCCTTGGCATGAGTGATACCGCCCGTGATTATCAGAGCACCAACGCCGCCACTACTGACGGAATGGAAGATCTCTTTGACGTTGTGCCGACAAGTGCCGACAGATCTATGGCTGATGCCGACATTGTCGCGACAGTCAACGACAGTGGTTCGTGGGTAGCTGTTGTTGATGCTGCAAGCTCTTTGAGGAAGTCAGAGCGCACAATTCAGAGATACGCGAAGTGTGGAAAACTTCGGTCAAAAACAGATGAATTTGGTCGCTTGTTGATTTGGCTGCCGACAATTGCCGACAATTCTATAACCGTTACAGACCATGTCGCGACAACTGCCGACAGTAATTCTGGGTTGACGACAAGTGTTGGCAGTGTCGCGACAATTGCCGACAGTAAAATAAATCTGGAGACAAGCGCCAATAACCAGCACCTGTGGAACTTGCTAAAAGAGAAAGATGCGAAAATAGAAGCACTGTTAATGCGAAATGGTTATTTGCAGGCCCAAATGGAATCATCCCAAGAAACCATCAAACTGCTTACCGACAGTCAGCATAAGCCGGGCTGGTGGGCAAAATTCTCTAGCTGGTTCTTTAAAGGCCAGTAGTTTTTTTAAGCAATAAAATCTATACTTGTTTGACTGTAACAGGCACTATATGTGGTGCTTGGCGCAAAAGACATCTAGGTGATATCTAAGTACAAAT
>JAGOSY010000028.1 GCA_018062085.1 bacterium
GCCACCACCACCTCCTCCTCCTCCTCCGCCACCGCCACCGCCACCGCCACCACCGCCGCCACCACCTCCGGCGCCTCCGGAGTGAGCTATGACTAGTGTTGACCAACGGAATGGGAGACAACAGAATAAGAGATATGTTATTGCTTACCTAGTGGTTGCTATTGCCGTCTCTGTAGCCTGTACCTCTAGTCTGGTGGCTGTCAGCGAGAAGAAAGGATTTTCCAATCACTGGCAGTCCTTAAGTGCAGTTGCCTCCGAATCGAGGTTTGACAAAATTAAGGCCGCCGTATCTAAGCAGCATCTAGACTCCGGCGAGCTGCTTGAAGCGCGTGAGCTTGCATCTCTATATAGGCAGCAAGGCAAGCAAGAAGAAGCAGCCAAAATTTATAGATTGCTTTGGCTCGCCCCCCAAGAGCCTGAGAGCTTTGTCAAAGACGCTCTAGAGCTTGCTTCTCTCTATTCAGATATGTCGGCCTTCCCTTACGCCATTGAAAGCTACAAAAAGATTCTTGAGTTTGATCGTCTGCGCTTGAAGAATGATCAGCGCGATATCGTTCGAGATTTGAACAACCTTGGCGTTTGCTACCGTTGCTATGCTGTCAGTTCAAGTGAGCCTAGAAAAATTCAAACTAATTTCGAACTGGCCGCTGCATGTTTGGCTGAGGCGGCCAAGATTTGCTCCACTAACAAATCTCTTGTAGATGAACAATTGATAATTTCTACTAATCAGAACGTTGTTGCTCAAGATCGCGATCAGTTAAAGATTGAAAGGCCTGATTAGATGAGTAATGCTACGGCCGTCACAGGCAAGCAATTTTCTCTGAAGAGTTTGACTTTTGGCAGTAACAATTTGTTCGATGTTATTTTCATTATTTTGGGTGGATTGCCGCTCTATTTGCCTTTCTTGTGCTATCTGGGAGAAGCAGGTCTGCGAGCTAACGTTCCTTTCGATTGGGCATTTTGGGGCAATCAAATAGTTAGCATGCCTCATGTTTGGGCAACTTATGCTCGCTTAACGAGGAAAATTAGAGAGGGTAAAGTTCACTTTCTATTCGGTGCACCAGCCTACCTAGCCGTTGTCACTCTCTTACTCATTGCTTCTCTAAATGGATTTTTTTTAGAGGCCATGACAGCTGTAAACGTTTGGCAGTCGTTTCATTATTTGCGGCAAGTCTATGGCATTAGCCGCTTCTTTGGTCGTTCTGACGGAGAACCTGTTCTAGAGAAAAGTCTCTCGTTTTGGGCCTTCCATTTGGCCATGCCTTTATTTGTCATTGGCCGCTGGAACATGCTTTATGTATACTGGCACGGCAAGCCTTCAGATGCCATTATTCCGGTTAGCTTTCCTCAGCCTCTACTGATGGCTCTTTGGATTATTGCCGGGGTTGGCTTATGTCTTGGCCTCTATTTGGAGCTACTTAAATACAAGCGGGCACAACAATATGACTGCAGCGGCTTGCTAATATTGCTTGTCTACTTTGCAATTCATTGGTTTGGATTTCTTTCTATCCACTATTATTTCATTGGCTTTATTACGGTTACTATTTTTCATGCGGTGCAGTATCTCGGTATTGCTTGGCATTTTGAAGAAAAGCAATCGACAACCAATATTTTTACAGCGAAAGCTCTGAAGGCACTACCTACCATAGTCTCTTTTGCTGCATTTTGGCTTGTGGTTTATTTTGTCGGTGACTTCGCCCAAAATGTATTAATGCCTCTCGGAAATTCCATTTATCCAAAGTTTGCTCTTGTCTGCCTTTCTTCTGTTTCAGCTCATCACTATCTTGTCGATACTTTTCTTTGGGGCCGGAAAGCCGGTATTTAATCAATTTTCTTCTGATTCTTAAAAATGGCAGTTAGAATATAGGGGTTGACCTTGCCTTTGACTTTTGAGGAAAACCCACATGAAGCTTGTCAGAGCCATCCTCCTTCTGATTTGCAGCTCGTCGCTTCCGCTCTTAGCCGCTTCGGCTCAGAATATAGGCAACCAGTATCAAAACCATTATCAGAGCGGAGCTACTGGTAATCCTCAGTTTTCAGGCCAAATGCCAAGCGCTGCTAATACTAGTCCTAATATTAATCGTAGTAGTTCTCAACAGCTGCGCCAGTGGTTTAGCTCTTACGATATGGTGCGTAAGCAAGCGCAAATGTCTCCCACTGAAAAAGATCGGGCCGATAACTTGCTTTCTCAAGGCCTTTCCGTTTTCGTTCCTGGACCAAATAAAACACAGGCACAAAAACTTCTGACGGGTCTAGTCGAGAAGTACCAAGTGGCTATTGCCAGAATGAAAGCCATGCCCCTCTATCCTGAAACTGAAAAACTGCACCGCGGGTACTACCAGTATTTTAGTGATGCCAAAACACTTTTCTCCGATTATCTTAGAGTGCAAGATAATTTGATGGTAAAAGATGAAAATGGCAAGGGTATAATGCCGCAACTTATGGCTCGTAAGGCTAATCTAGAAAGCCTAGAAATGCAAATTAAGCAACTTGACTCAGAGCTGCGTGGGCAATTTGGTATTGCCCCCTATCGAAACTAATTGATTAAACTCTAGAGCGGAACAGTGGCTTTTTTTTCGTAGAGCCTTTTCACTGTATTGAGGTCACGCTGTGAAATGCGAGAGTGTTCATCGGTGATTGGATACATAAGATCACCTTTTACGGGGCTGTGACCCAATAGACCTATGGCGTGCCCTAGCTCGTGGGCGACAATGTTGCGCAAAGTTAGATATCGGGCCTCTGGTTCGTTGCGTTCAACTAAGTCTAGATTGACTTCAATTACTTGAGGAGGCACCGTATATTTCGGTCCTGGGCTGGGAATATAGAGAGGCACTGGAATGGCGCCGACAGAGAGTAGTGATAGTCGCCCTGATGGCTTTTTTGTCCACTTTGTCACAGTATGAGCACCTAAGGTGCTGTCATTCTTGTCAGATTTTGTGCCTAGATGACCCCAGGTCACACGTATTCTTGCTGCGTTGGGTTGCACTACTGGCGTAAATTTGATCATTCCATCGGTGCGTCTGTCCCAATCAGCGAAAGCTGCCACTACTGAGTTGGCATAGGCTGGGTCTGGTGGCGCTGAAATATAGACTGGCACGGGCATAGTTTGGAATTTAAACACACGATTTTTTGATGCCGCCATGACGCAATCAAGATAATCTTCGCTGCTGGGTTTGCTGTTGGCTTCTTCTATGCGAAAAAAATGAGTAGGATAAGTATTGGCTGTAGCTAGATCGCGCGTTAGATTGGCTGACTGCAGCAACTTGTTTAGGCGTTCTTGTTTGGCTGCGTCAGGCTGAGCAAGCCCAGCGCTAGGGGGCTTCATTAGGTTCTGCTTTTCTGTCAGGCGATTTAAACGTTCAAAGATTGAACCGGAGCCGATATTGCCGTAAGTTTTTAATTCAAGTACTTGCAACCTGTCTATTATCGACTGACCAGGACTGGAGCTATAGCCTAGATTTTGTTCAATTTTAGTAAGCTGCTCTGGCATTGATTGTGACTCGGCGGCCATTGCCCCCAAGCCAAAAGTGCAGATGGAGCTGGTGAAAGCACTCAAGATTGCAGCAAATAATGCTCGTAGTACCAGGGAATGAAACAAATACCTTACGGCGAATGACCATTTTTCAGTCGCTATTGGGTGATAGGCGAAGTTCACTGATGGAATCATCTATAAATTGAGTGAGTTTAGTTCTGACCGCTTCTTGTATTCTAACCAACTCACGAGAATAGCAGTAGAATTCAGCACCGGTTTGTTGATCGAAGCTCATAGAAAAGAGGCCGTCCATAGGGTCGTCCATTTCTGCCAACTGCGCTTCAAGTTGCTGCATACCGATATTACAAAAGATGCTTTTCTCAACAAGCTGCGGTTCAGCCACCTTTGTTAGCTTCCCACCTTCATCAAGGCGACCCCAAGTGCCACTGAGAAAGCGATAAACTGGAACTTCTAGCTCGGGTTGCTTCTTCACTGGCGCTAATAGTTGAACAATTTTTGAAAAACCAGGCCTTTTCGACTCTTTCTCACCTAGGGCTTCAAGATCTTCAGGGCGATAGCCGAGTAGTTCTCTGTTTAACCAAGTAAGTCTATGGTCTGCTAGTTTGCCCCGGAGGCTGCGGGCAGTCAAAAGCAGCCCATCAGAGACGCTCAAGTCTTTCAGGGCAAGCTGACCACGTATGCGACTAAGTTGGTGGTACAGCATAAGACACCATTTGGTAACGACCTATCTATCTAATATATATGAAGCTTGAGTGACCGTGCGTTAAATAGTTGCTGCCCTGATAATTGTCTCTTGAGGTGCTTACAAAACTTATGATAGCCATTGGCACTAAAGGTTCCCGCCCAGAAGAAGGTGGCTAGTTCTCTGCTATTGAGCGGAGGCTGGGGTAAGTTCGCTATAGCGCACAATCATGGCGATGCCACCGGGAAATTTGCCGTTGTTAGAGTTTTGTCCAGGTAATTCCGAGGCTAGAGACCAGACTCCAGGATTGTTGGCTGTAAACTCAAGATCAATTCGATCCGACGGATTAATGGTAACAGTGTCTCTAACTATGCGAGGCTCTAGCGGATCCGAGCCGTTGATGCCAGTTATCTCAAAGCGATGGCCGCTCAGGTGCAGGGGCACGGCTTCAGCGAGAGTGTTGATGATATGTAAGCGCACACGTTCGCCATTGAGGACTTCCAGGGCGGGAATGAACGGCGCTGTCTTACCATTGACTAGGTACAAATGTTTGGCCGTGGCTGCTGGCTCAGGTTTTGCCTCTTTAGAAGTGGCTTCGGCTCTGCTCAAGAATAGAACGAACTCTTTGTCTGCTTCTTTTGTAGGCAAGCGCGGATGAACAATAATGGCCCCAAACATGCCTTTGAAGCGTTGATCTTGATGGATGATTTGGGGATGATAGAAAAATGTACCGGTTTGGTTGGCAATGAACTGGTAGACAAAAGAGTCTTCAGCTTTGAGAAATCTCTCAGGGGTTGCAGTTGCACCTCCTGCTCGCGGAAGTCCGTCCACTTTGTGGGGGGCAATTAGGCCGTGAAAGTGCAGAGATGTAGATGAGGCGGGGCCCTTGAGATTGTTGTGAAGGACGATTCTGACAGCCTCACCTTGTCTTACATGTATCTCTGGACCTGGTATTTTGCCGTTGTAGGTCAAAGCTTTGATGGTCTCTTTATTGACACCGCTTTCGGCGCCTACTTCAAGATTGGCTTCACGGGCAAATAGGTGTATTTCTCTGACGTTCATCTGCTGCGGTCCAGGGCCAGGCAAAGCTTGACCCTGATTGGTTATTGCGCTCATGGCTCCCATGGCGTCTCTAACCTGTCCCTTAATGTCTTTCATTTCATTGCGCATATCTTCTAGTTCAAGCTTTTCCTGGGCTTGCTCTTGTGCCATATCACCAATGTCGTCTAAAGCCAGTGCTGGCAAGACTGAAAGTTGAATTATGGTCGCCAAAGAAAGCAGCACCGTTGTTGGTGCTCGCTTCGATTTGATTTGGCTGACTCTTTCTTGTCTTCGCTGCATAACTTCTGTTTAGGCTCGCGCTACTAGAGTGGCAACTGATGCATGGGTGACGATCTTGTTGGCTACTTCACCCATAAGAAAATGTTTGATGGCTCCTTTGCCTTGAGCGCCAATAACGAGCAACTCTGCTCCCGTTTCTTCGGCTGCTTTAATGATTTCATGGGCCGGCGAGCCGGTCTTCAGAATGATATCGACATTGGTAAAGCCATGGGCACTTAGAATTTTCTTGGCAGTTGCTAGATGAATTTCACCTTCCATCATCAGGTTTTCCTCCATCGCTACGACAAATCCGCGAGGAGTAACTGCTGCCACCATGGGCGATATATTAGCCACATAAATCAGATTTATTTTCCTATTCTCAATCTTGCCATTAAATTTTTTAATTGCTGACTCAATTGCTTTTAGGCAGTGCTCAGAGCCATCTATGGCAATCAGTACAGAAGAATCTGCATGCTTTCTAGTTGCCAGTTTTCTCAAAACCAAAGTCGAACATGGTGCGTGACGAGCGACATGGGCCGAAGTGCTGCCAAAAGTAAATTGACCGTCTGCTCTGGGCCCCGTGGAAACTACAACTAGTTCTTTGCCCTCGTCAAGAGCTGCTTGCTCGATCATATATGCCGCTGGTCCAGTCACTATTTCTACAGTTACCTTTGCTCCATTAGCTTCAATTCTCTTAGCTAATTCTGCCAAGACTGGCTTGGCCTGCGCTTCAATTACATTGCCGAGGTCTTGGGGAAAATCTGCTTGGGTTGCTAAGACACGCTCGTATGAGGGCAATTCTTCTTTGACGTAAATTAGATTGACATCGCAGCCTGCGAGCGGTACTAATCTTGCCAATTGTTCTAAGTTAAACCAGTGCTCTTCGGTAGATGTACTCGCTGATTCATTGGCAAACGAATGTGAAACATCAGCGGCAATCAAAATTTTCATCAGTTCAAATTCTCTTCTATAGTTTTGCTTTGTAATGGCCAATTGTAGCAATGCTCAAGTCTTTTTTTTTGCGGCATTTTCTAGCTACTTGTCAGCTTTGCTCTTGGCAGGGCCGTAACGGTTGACGAACTTTTAGCCTCTGATCAGGTTCTAAGCTTGTTTAATCAGCGACAATAGGGTTTTTGATGCGTGTGAAGCGGAGGAGTCGTTTTGATAGACCGTTATACCAGGCCCGAGATGGGTGCTATCTGGTCGATTGAAGCCAAGTTTCAAACTTATCTTGATGTCGAGATCGCCGTCTGCCAGGCTCAGAGCGATATGGGTTTAATTCCAGCGGCTGCTCTGGCCGAAATTAAGAGCAAAGCCCGATTTGACGTGGCTCGAATAGACGAAATTGAGTTGCAAGTTAAGCACGATGTCATTGCCTTTTTAACTTCTGTAGGTGAAAACGTCGGTGATGCTGCCCGCTATATCCACATGGGTCTGACCAGTTCTGACGTGATTGACACGGCATTGGCACTTCAGCTCAAGCGTGCTGCCGTTATTTTGATGGCAGGGCTAGAAAAATTGACTGAGGCCGTGCTCAAGCAGGCTCGCAAGCACAAACATACGGTCATGGTTGGTCGCTCTCATGGCATCCATGCTGAGCCTATTACTTTCGGTTTTAAAATGGCTGTTTGGGTAGAAGAGCTGAGGCGCCACAAAGTTCGGCTTGAGCAAGCTGTTGAAATGATATCAGTGGGGCAGATGAGTGGGCCGGTTGGTACTTACTCAAATATTTCACCCGAAGTAGAAGAGCGCACTCTCAAATTGATTGATTTGACGCCAGCCAAGATTTCTACACAAATTATTCAAAGAGATAGACACGCCCAGTTTGTTATGACTTTAGCTCTGATTGCAGCTAGTCTTGAGAAGTTTGCTGTGGAAATTCGACACCTGCAGCGCACTGATGTACTTGAAGTAGAGGAGCCCTTTGCCTCCGGTCAGAAAGGTTCTTCTGCCATGCCCCACAAACGCAATCCGGTGGCTAGCGAAAATATAACTGGCTTGGCTAGGGTAATTCGAGGCAATGCCGTGGCTGCTCTCGAGAACGTTGCTCTGTGGCACGAACGTGATATTTCTCACAGTTCAGTTGAAAGAATTATTTTGCCTGACTCGACGATTTTGCTTGACTACATGCTCAATCGTTTAGCTGTGGTTATGGATGGTTTAGTTGTTTATCCTGACAATATGCTGCGCAACATGGATGTCTTTGGTGGTGTAATTTTCTCGCAGGCAGTTTTGCTCAAGCTTACCGATAAAGGGTTAGCGCGAGAGGTTGCTTACAAGCTGGTGCAAGACAATGCCATGGCAGCGTGGAACACTAAGAGTGGTAATTTCCGTGAGAACTTACTTGCTGACAAACGAGTAACAGAGCACTTGAGCGAAGAAGAGATTGTTTCAAGCTTTGATCCGGCCAATTACTTGCAAAACATTGAAAGAGTTTTTGAACGCGCCGGTATATAAACAAATTGAAGAGAGGTTGGGGGAAGAAAAATTATGGCTCGGATTAATCAGGACAAAAAAGCCGCTGGTCTTCTTCTGCCGGTATTTGCCCTGCGTCGCAAGGGCGATCTAGGAATTGGTGACACTCTCTGTGTCGAAGATGCTATTGATTTTTTGAGTCGGCATAATTTGGGCGTTTTGCAGATTCTTCCAGTTAATGAAACAGGCGGTGACAACAGCCCTTACAATGCACTCAGCTCGATTGCTCTAGATCCGCTCTATATTTCGTTAGTACCAGATTTGGTGCCTGGACTGACAGCTGCAATGTTGGTTCAGCATGTGCCAGCAGCTCTTGCTAACGAGCTTTCAACTGGGCCTGTGCGCTATGGCCTAGTGCGTAAACTCAAGCTCGATTTGTTGCTAGATGCTTTTGCTAATTTTGAGAAAGCTTCTGAGAGTAAAGACGACATTGGTCAGCAAAAATTGTTCGCCGACTTTTGCCTTGAGCAAAGCGATTGGCTGGCAGATTATGCTTTTTTCCGCTCGCTGGTTGATAAATTTGATGGCAATGCTTGCTGGACACAGTGGCCTGCTGAGCAGTCTACTCTCGCTCAAGCACGAGCTTGGTCAGTACAGTGCTCTGAGGCCCAGTCTATAGCTGATAAACAGCGTTTCTATAGCTATGTGCAATGGGTGGCCTTTAGTCAGTGGCGTCGCGTACGTACACATGCTGATAGCAATTCTGTCGAGCTAATGGGTGATATCCCATTTGGTGTCAGTCGTTATAGCGCTGACGTCTGGTGTAACCCTCATCTGTTTGACTTAAAATGGTCGGGTGGTGCACCGCCCGAAAAATTCTTTCAATCAGATCCATTTACTTGTCAGTGGGGTCAGAACTGGGGCATACCGCTCTACAATTGGGCCAATCACGAAAAGAGCAACTATGCTTTTTGGCAGAGAAGAGTGAAGCAGATCGCTTCGATTTTTCACTACTTTCGCATCGACCATGTGCTCGGCTTCTTCCGTGTCTATTCCTTTCCGTGGATTCCAGAGCGTAACCATGAGTTTGTTGACTTGACCGAGCTTGAGGCTAAAGAGCTAACAGGTGGCGAACTTCCTCGCTTTGTCGAGCGGCCTGATCAACCGGCCAAGAATGCCAAGCTCAATAACGAACAAGGTGAAAAACTTCTGCGCATGATACTAGCGGCAGCACCAGAAAGTGGTGTGGTCGCAGAAGATCTAGGCATGGTGCCTGACTATGTTAGGCCTTGTTTGCAGAAGCTGCATATTCCTGGTTTCACCATTCCTATTTTTGAACGAGTAGAAAAGGATCTTTCTTTCAAGCCCAAAGAAACCCATGAAAAGCTTTCTCTGGTAACTTATGGCACCCATGATCACCAGCCCATTCGCAGCTTCTACGAAGGCCTCTGTCAGTGGTGGCATGGTGAGGATGGTCATCAAGGTTGGCTGGAAGTACAGAGGCTGATGGTGTTCTTAGGTCTGGATGAAGACAACCCACCTGAGTCGTTTACTCCTGATCTCCATCGACGCATGATTGAAGTACTGATGGAATGCCCATCTTGGTTGGCTATCTTAATGATTAGTGATCTCTTTGGCGTCAGTCAACGCTTCAATGAACCGGGAATTTCTGGTGATTCAAACTGGAGTCAAAGACTCGATCGCACTCTGGCTGAATACGAAGTCGATGCTCAATATTCGCTAGCGATTAAGTGGTTAGATCAAGCTGTGCTTGCCAACTCCCGTCAAGCCAAGAAAACAGCAGTAAAGTCGAGTTGATTTTAGCTATATTGCTAAAGATAATTTCTAGACTTTTGGGGTATGCTTCTAGGGTCTGTCACTTTTAATTTTTATCAAAAGGAACCGCAGTAAATGCTTCCGGCTTTTCTGATCAGGACTGGTATCGATTGGGTTAGGCACAACGCTGAATTTGCCAGTTCTAACCCCTATGCTCGTTGCGAGCAATCGATCAAAATTTGCGAAAAACTCTGGGAGGAGTCAGTCGGCAGGGCAGAAAATTCGCCATTAGAAGTGGCTGTGGTAACTGCCTATTGGGAAGAGTTTTTTCATGCAGAAGACCCTTTGCAAGATGAAAAAGAATGGCGCGATGGCTTAACCAAGCGCTCTGGTCAGTATGAAGAGTTTGATGCCTGGCAGGAGTGGTTCAAAAAGAGCTACGCCAAAGTTTATTCTGATAATAATGTCTGGACTAGTTTGCTGATGTCGGCTTGGGCCACAACTCATCAATACCAGCTTGCCTATAGCGAAGAGTCGTGGGATTTCAAGCCCTCGCGTTCGTATTTGCCGACGAGCTATATGTGGCGGCTAAAACCCCACATGGAAACAATCACTGAAGTTTTGCGCGAGTTCTGGATTGAGGAAAGTCATCGCTGGGCAGAGGCGGGGTTCGGCATCGAAGATGAGAACATCTACTACCTTGGAAGAGTCGAGTGCCTCGGTTTTGACTTAAAACGCTATATGGTTAGTTGGCCTGCCCGGGCAAAGATGCCAAAAGAAGAAATTGACCTCGGCAATATGGTGGCTGATCTAGTCGCACCTGCCGGTGATTCTTGGTATCGCCGTCTAGACCCAGTAATTTTTGCTCATGACCATGTAGATATCACATCACTCATTAATCGGGCGTCTTACGTTTTTGGCTCGCGTCGTAGGCTCTTTGAGCTAGCCATTGAAGACGGAATGGCTAAGGCTAAGTTGCAAGCCCAAGCTGAGGGCTGGCTGGTTGAAGATCTCGAGAATGAGGAAGCTGGGGCTTTTGTTTAGGTCCTAGATTATTTGCTTGCTTTGATCTTTGCCCAAGGGCGGGGATAGTAATGTGGCGTATCGTCCAGTTTTCGAATTAGCAAAATAACACTGTCTTCTACCCCCGGCATATCGGTGAAGACTTTAGTCTGCTCCACCCGGCACTCAAGTTCCCGCATCATTGCTTTTGCGTCTTTCAGTTCTTGTTCTAGGCGGCTACCGGTCTTTTGAGCCAGGTAGAGGCCGTTGCGCTTGAGAAAAGGCAAGCATAACTCGATGGTGAGCGTCAGGGTGCCGACTGCTCTAGCCGTGACCAAATCGTAGCTCGCCCTTTCACCTTTCTCGCGGGCAAGCTCTTCAGCCCGGGCAGTCAGCGCGCGGTTGTTTACCAGGCCAAGCTCTTGGCTAGCATCGTTGAGAAATTTGACCTTCTTACCGACCGAATCAACCATAGTGACCGCAAGGTCGGGACATCCTATGGCAATAACCATGGCCGGTAGCCCTCCACCAGAGCCGATATCAATTAATTTGCCGGTGGTCATTTTCGACTTGTAGATATTGCTAACTACCGTTAGCCCGTCAAGTATGTGCCTGTTTACAAGTACATCGGGTGTTGTATTGGCTACTAAATTAACCTTCTCGTTATAGGCCCTTAGAATGCCGCAAAATCGGTCTAATAAATGCCAGCGTTGCTCATCTAGTTCAAGGCCGTCGAGGGCAGGGTGAAGGCGTAAGAGCTTGAGTAGTGGCTCAAAGTCAGAGCTTTCTCCGGCGCTTGCGTCAATCAAAGGTGGCGATTTTAATACGAATTGAGAGTCTTTACCTGTTTGTTTTTCTGCGGCCATTGACTTCTATAACTCCTTATCAAGAGAAAAAAACAGGTGAATACCTAAATATTACTGGGAAGATTATTATTACTATTTAGAGATCTCAGCCAAGATTGTTTTTGTTATCTCTATTTTCGGTATCAGGGTAGATTACACCTAATGCAAATTGCCAACACTTAGTAAATGACCTCAGGCAACGCTTATCCTAACCAACCAGAGCCGGACACGTCACGTGAGCGGATTGAGCTTGAGACGCGTGTGCTGGCTGCAGCGCTGCGTCAGAGCTTAGAGCGTGGGGATACAGCTGGTTCTAGCCATGCTCATCAACAGATCTTCATTCTGCTCAAAGCTTCTCAAGAAATGGGTTGGGAAGAGCCAATTAGTTTGCCGCCAGAGCTATTGCTTGACAAGGAGGCTCGGCGACCAATGCCTGATATCGATTGGGGTGCTCCCGCCGGGGGGCCGATAATTCCTCCTCAATCAGAGCCGCAGTCAGAAGCCGAAGCTCAAGAAGAGATAAAGCCTGAACCAGGGATTAAAGTTGAAGCTAGTTTTACTCCTGAGACTAGCTTTACGGCTGAGCGCACTCCTGAGCCTGCGCCAGACCTCGAACATCAGTCTGCTGCCTTAGCGGATGAAACGGCTGCTGGCCCTGGGCTAGCACCAGTTATTGCCGCAGCGGCTCCACTTCTTCCTCTCGTAAAGATACCTACTTTTGCTCTAGTACCGGTGCCGAGCTTCACTACTTCTACCCCTGTGACAGGAGCAGCTGCAGTTAGTGACTTCTACTTGCGATTGCAAGTCAGTCACATGGCAGATTTCAGCAGCATTCATCGAAGCTTCCTGCGCAAAGTCAGACCGTTATTGCGCGAGTATGCCTCGGGTACTTTGGTCGGTCAGGCGAAAAAAGATTTACTGAATAGTTTGCAGAGTCTCTGGATTGCCCATGATATTTTATGCGACCCAGTTACTCGTACCGATTATGACTTTCGCCGTATGGGCCTTCGGGGTGGCTTAGAAGATGGCATTGAGGGCAAGCCGAGTTTAGCAAATCGTCCACAATTGCGAATTGGTGAGCTTCTAATGTGCGCTGGCTTACTGGAGACAACAGAGTTAGAAATAGCCGCTGACATGCACAAGGCTATGCCTGAGCTTATGTTTGGTGCCTTCTTGGTTAAACAGGGTTTTATTGAAGAAGATGATCTCAATTGTGTTTTGCTCGGGCAGCAATTACTAAAAACCGGTGGTATCACCGCTGCTCAATTTCAAGAGTCTATGGCAGAGAGAACCAGTAGTGGCAAAGACTTTGGCGATATTTTAGTGAAACGTCGATATCTCACGCCTATGCAATTGCAAGACGCTTATCGCAATCAAATGGACGATACCTTGCCGCGTTTGCCTGCGGTGGTATCAACTGTGTCACTTCAGGACAGTGCGGCTGATATTGCCAGGGTCCTCGATGGCGGCGACGACGAGCAGGTTGGCGAAGATGTTTCTGTTATCGAAAGTGAGCAGGTTAGTGAGACTGACTCTGTCGGTGAACCTGTTAAGGCCGAGTCTGAAGAACTTGATTCTGCTGCTTCTCGTCCACATGAGCTACTCAATAGCTCGCCCTCTCTCAATGCTGGAAACGCTGTGCCTTCGTGGAAAGACCAGCTAGACTGGGACAGTCCGGCTGAGGGGGAAACTCTCAACGCCGCTCTTGTTGACACTAGTACCGATATTAAGGCGCTGCCGCATCCGGCTCAAGCAAATGTGGCACCGTCACTAGCATCACTTTATGACAGCCCAGACCAGCGATCAGACACTGCTGAGTTGCCGCCTTCGTCGTCTACTTCGTCTACCCCTTCTTCTCCCACTGTGTCTCCGTTCGCGCGCCCAGAACCAAGTAAGAAAAAGTCGCTGACTGATCTTATGGCTGATCTTGAACCGTCATACTTGCCGCCTGAAGAAGAAATTCCACAGCAGTCACCCTTTGCTAGTATTTGGGCCGACAATAGCAAAGACACGAGTAGTGATTTGATATCAGATATGGTGCAGCCTGTTGCTTCTACTGTATCTCTGCCCCATAGTGCGCAGGATGATTTTGCCCCGCCCAGCCTAGAGCACGACGAAGACCTCTCTCTCGTAGAAGAGGAGTTTGCGGCCTTGGATGCTGCTGCAGATGAAGCATTGCACATTGGTGAGCAAGACAACGAAGCTGCCGCAGAAGTAAATGCACTGCAAAGTTCTAGCCTGCCTATATCAGCAGAGCAGCAACAAGAGAGTGGAAGCTGGCAGATTGTCTCTGTTCCTGCCTCGGCGCTCGCTTCATTGCTGTTGGACGATGAGCCTGAAGCCGGCGAGGCTAAAGTTAAGGCTCCAGCTCCTGGCGTTGGCAAAGAAAGACGCCAGCTAAAAACATCTTTTGCCAATGACAAACCATTCGCGCCAAGATCTAGCAACGACGACAATGCACCGCCAGATGACGATCGCCGCTCTAGGCGACGTAAACCTAGGCCAGAAACCTAAGCTAAGTCTAGTTGTTTGCTATGTTCGATCGGGCTGTATTTTTCGGGCGGGATTGTCCATTTAATTCTAATAGTCTTAGAACTACAGATAGCTGTTCGCCTATTAGTCGAACAACCTTCTGATCGCCTGGTTTGAAAATTTGCTGAGGATAGGGGATGACAACGAGAAGCCCTAACCTTTGGCCTTTGATGTCAATTGGTTGAGTTAGCGCATTGTCAGGCAAATAATGCCCTTTAGTCGCTTCCTCTCGCAGCGGTGGCAGACCCAGTTGCAGTGCTAATTTAGTTACATAACCACGCAAGGCCGACTCATCTAAATTTGACCCGGCGTCAACGCGCAAGACCGATCCGTTGCCTTGATTCACTACTAGAGCGAGGGCTTGGTAGTTGAGAATGGAAGACAATAGATTGAAGAGCTTCAGCGTGACTGCATCTACATCTAGTTCATCTTCGGCAATGCGACGCACTTCGTCGACTATAGTTGCTTCAAACAGTAAACGCTCAAGCAACTGGTTCAGTCTGTTGTTGACGTCTTCGGCGGACAGGGTCTTGGATGGCTCGCCAATCAGGCGCAAACGCGGCTTTAGGGTGGCTTCTTCAAGCATCTCCTGGGTGGCCTTTATCAAACTGGTGAAACCGGGCTCTTTGGGAATATAGCGGTCTGCGCCAGACTTAAAGCCCCAAAAACGATCGACTGAGCCGTCCAGTTTTGTCAGGAGAATAACGGGAGTGGCTGCAAGATCCGGGTCACTTTTAACTAACCGGCATAGTTGATAACCGTTTATGCCGGTCATGACCACGTCCGAGATAATTAAGTCTGGCAACTCGTTATATGCGCGAGCTAGACCCTCAGCTCCATTGCGAGCTTCTATAACCGTATATCCCTCGGCTTCAAGGGTCTTGGATATGGTTATTAGTTGGGTGGGGCTGTCTTCTATCAATAGAAGTCTGAATGACATTCTGCACCTATTCAAGTGAGACTTGGCAGGACTTGCTTAAAAGTGAATGCTTAAAAAGTGAATAGCTACTCAATTTTAAATGTTCTAAAGAACCTGCGAAAGTTTAATCAGGATTGACTTCAGGGTTCCTGTAGCATTGAATTTCAAAGCTGCGATTTGGTCTAGTATCTCATTTCTTGGACAGTTTTGTTTTGCTTTGTTCAAGTTTGTACGGGCTTCCGCGTCATTGCCCTCGATTTGATAGATGCACGCAGCAATCAAATAAGGCATAGAGCTTTGGTTATTTAACAGATGGGCTGCCTGAGTTTCCTGGAGTCCTTCTTCTAGTTTACCCAAGTATGCCAAAGCCAACGCAAGAAGTTCTCGAGTTTCTTCAACTGAAGGGTTTAGTGCTTTAGAACGATTTAAATAGCTCAAAGCAGTCTTTGCGTTTTGTTCTTGCAGCAGTCTCTTGCCTTTTAAATTGAGCAAAAGATAGGCACCTGAGTCAAGGGCTATTGCCTCGTCAAGAGCTTCGCTAGTAAGGTTTTCTCTGCTCAAGCTTTCATGGATCAGTCTTTCGTGAGTCAGTTTTTCTGCACTACTTCTATTCGGCATCTTCGCTTGCCGCTTGTTTTCAACAATTGAAAGATTTTCTGCCAACTGTTTTTCGCTGGTCCCTTCTCTATTGGCAAGAAAGCGGCCGCTGGAATACTCAAGCAACATATTGTTGTCAGTGTTAAGGGCAATGTCGGTCATCTCGGTTGCTAAAAGTTCGGCTAGTGGATTCTCTTTCGTGAGCAATGCAATGTGCCCTTCAATGAAAGTTTCCCAACTATCGATTCCGGCTTTGGCGAGGTCTTGGCGGCAAGTGCTGCTGAGAAAAGCTACTTTGTATCTATTGCTGCCAATTTGCTCCAAGCTTTTGGGGCTTGTCGCTCCTACTAATATTATTTCGCCAGCACCAGGTTGATGAAAAATTAGGGTGTCAGGAAAGACTTCTGAAAATGTTCTGAGGGCGCAAAGAAAATCATGTTTGCTCAATCCATAAAGTTGCAACCATTGGGCTGCCAACCCATCTCTTTTGAGGCGCTGACGCATTAGACGAAAGAATTCGACGGTAAATAGACTTGAGCTGCCTGCTACCCAAGGCTCGGATGGCTGAGAAATGATGAGGTCGTAGGCTTTGTCAGTCTTTAAGTGGGCTCGGGCATCTCTAGCTATAATGTTCAAGTTTGCCAGACTAGAGCTAGCATGACTATCTCTAGAATGAATATCACTGTCATGAATATCCATATCTTGAAAATACTTGGCTGCTTCTATAACAGCAGGTTCTAATTCAACAACATCAATAGAACTAATTTTTTCTTTTCCTTGCCCTTGAGCAGTACTGCTGGTAGTGCCGCTGCCTAAACCAATTATTAGGCAGCGAAGATCACTACCACCGTGAATGAGGGTGGGCAAGAGGCACAGCATTGTTTGTGTGCCTAGGTCTGAGCCACTCACTGCTTCTGATTTGTCTATGGGAATTGATGCTTCTACTTTGCCATCGCTTTTAAGAATGCGAATGTTTGAAGGCTTGCTTTCTTCTACTGAGATTGTGCTGTTGATACCGTCTTTATAAAATTTGTAATCGAGGTAGTTTTGCTCGCGTTTAATTTGTTCGAAGGCTGACTTGTTTGCTGGCAGATAAGCCAGTCCAGCTGTTAGTGCGCTGCTTCGCATTTGCGGGCTGCACAGGGTCGTGGCTAGGGCGAAAATACTGCCAAATATGCAAGCCATCGCAACTAGCTTCAACTTTTTTATTATCGACAGTGCTTCTTTAAAAGTGAACAGAGCTAGTACGACTAGGCAGAGTTTCACCACAACTATCAGCGAAGTGAGAGGCAGAATCAACAAAAATATGGCAGGTCCTGCGATGGCGCCGGCCGCTGAAATTGTATAGGCCTGGCGCCACTCAGGGCCGCTTAGGTTGCGGGTATAGAGTGGATAAATCAAGCCAAGGCCAATGCTTGTGGGCACGACTAAGATGGCAGTGGCCAGTAGCTGCGGCATTAATAGGAAACTACTATTTTCTAATTGACCGAGCTGAAAGTAAATGCGCAAATTTTGAAAGATTATTGGTAACAGCGCAATCGACTTAAGTGAGAGCAAGCAGGCAAGAGTCGATAAAGTTAAGGCTGCCGCTGTCTGCGGTTTTAAATCGCTTTTACTTTTGCTTTGCTCAAGTGCAATGAAATTGCCGATGGTCAGCCCGGCAATGATAGCGGCCAGAGTAGTAGCAAAGGTTTGACTGGATGAGCCCAGCAAAAGAGAAGATAGCCTCAGCCAATCGCATTCAAGAACCGTCAGCAGCAATGCTGTGCAGAACAAAATTAGATAGGTTGATTTAGGTATAGATTTGGATATTGTGGCTGAGAGCTTGCTGTCAGGCTCTTCGACTGCTTCTTCTATAGGTTCATCTATAGGTACCTGCTTGGTCATAACCCAGCTAAAAATAGCCGCTGGGGTCATGAGCGTTGCTAGAGCTATGAGGCAGCCACTCATGCCAAAATGTGGCAGTAGAAAGAAACCAGTGATTAGTGCCCCAACGAATGCGCCAAGATTGGCTGCCAGATAGACATAATTGCTGTCTGCCGTTTCTTTCTTTGAGGGCTTCTTTGTGTGCTGCCTTGTAGCCAAAAGGCTTACTAGAGCGGCCGAACTAGTTGATGGTAAGGCCAGTGCTAGAGTCAAAAGCAACAAGATGGTTTGATTGGGCAAGTTTGTAGTGCTAAGAAAGCTCATGAGGCCAAGGCAAAGCCAGGGCGAGACCACCAAGAGTGTGGCTGCTGCCCGGACCATTGTGCTCCTTTGCTGGCAATTCTGCGCCATCAGAGCGCCCAAGGCGAGACCGAATAGATAGATAGTGATTGTTATAGTCGAGGCAATTGCTGAGCTGCCGAGGTTAACGAGGGCAATCTTTGCCAATACCAGCTCAAGACCAAGCGAAACTAAGCTACAACTAAATGCGCCAAAGCACGAGAGTGCCAAGTCGCGGCTAGATGACTCTAAGTTTTTGCTAAGTTGCTCATTCATGGACAATCATATTCAGGCTAATTCGGGCTCATTCAGGCTTAGTCAGTCATAGTCATAAATAGTTATCAGTATAGAGCGATATCTGCCAGTCTTAGCCGCTTTTCAGCTCTGGGCTGATAAGCTTAGTGCTTTGCCAGTAAGAGACCATGATTCTCAACTCTGTCCACCTCCATAATTTTATGAGTTATGCCGACTCAACTCTTGACCTCAATGGCATCGCTGTGGCCTGCTTGACTGGCTTGAACGGGGCTGGCAAGTCGGCCATCCTTGACGCTGTTACTTGGGCCATCTGGGAAGAGGCCCGGGGCTCCTCAGATGAACTAGTTCGTCTAGGCGAAAAAGAGATGTGGGTAGAAATTGTCTTTAGCCATGAAGGGCAGCTTTATCGCGTGCGCCGCTCAAGGCAGAGGCAAGTTGGCAAGGCCGGTGGCAAAGGAACTTCGAAAGGCACTTTGGAATTTCAGATTGCTGATCAGGGCGGTAGTCACAGTGAAAGTTTGCGCTGGAATAGTTTGACCGCTGCCAGTATGAAAGAAACTGGCAAGCATATAAGTGATTTGTTGCGTATGGACTATGACACTTTCATCAACAGTGCTTATCTGAAACAGGGCCGTGCCGAAGAATTTACTACCCGCCTGCCCTCAGAGCGCAAGCAAGTATTGGCTGAGATACTAGGGCTTTCATACTTCGACCGCCTGCAAGAAGAAGCCCGCGAAAGGCTGCGCGGCGTCAAGGCTCAAATGGAATTTCTTGAAGGAAGTTTAGCTGGAGCTAGACAAGTCGAAGCTGAGTTTGCCCAAGTGCATACTGAACTTTGTGCCGCCCAAATTGAATACGATGATTTAGTTCTTGTTGCCCGCGATATCGAACAGCAAGTAGAAGAAGTCAGTGCTCAATTGCAGCAGTTTAAACTAATTGAAGTGACTATATCATCGAACGATAAGCAGCTAGTTGAGCTGAATCATGCCTTGAAGCGCATCGATGATCAAAAGCTTTCAATTGAACAAAAGAAAAAATCGTTGGGCGAATTAATTGGTGAAAGTTCTGATATCGAAGCGCAACTGACTGAGTTCAATCAAGTAAGAGCGGCTGTAGAAAAGTTAGATAGCGTTTTTCTTGAAGTGCAAGATTTGAGTGATAAAAAGCTTGAACTTACAGGTCAACTAGCCACTCTGCGCAGTCGTTTGGAAGTAAAGCTAGAAGGACTAGAAGTTGAGAATCGTGAGCTAATAAAGAGCCGCGAGCGTTTGCTACGTGATACTGAAGACGGCGATAAAATAAAATCGCAATATCTTGAATTTCGCCAATTGCTTGAAAACGAAGCGGTTTTGTCGCAAAAGCAAGAGGCTCATACTCAGCTCTCTCACCGTGTCAGCGAACTGACTTCGACCATACAAGAAGCAAAAATTCGCCTCGAAGCTGAGCTTGGCCAAAAGCAAAGTGCTATCAAAGAGTTGACTGCTCTGACTCAATCGCAGGCTAGCTTAGGGGCCGAAGGGGTTGAGTTAGATCAGCTCAAAGAGCGCCTTGAGCGCTTAGAGGCCGAATTCGAATTGGTCGAAAAAACTGGTATTGCTATCAAGTCTGATTTAGAGAGTCTGGCTATTAAGGCTGAAGAAATTAGAGGACGGCAAAGAGAAAATCTCGAAAAAATCAAAGAGCTGAAAGAGCACGAACACTCATCTATTTGCCCTCTTTGTTCGGCGCCAATTGTCGATAGAGCTGCTGTGATTGAGCGCTATTTGAAGCATAACGAAGAGATGGAGCAAGAGATCAATCAACTAGAAGTCCAAAAAGAAAAGTTGAACGATCAAAGAGCCGAGTTAAGAGTGCGCTATGTAGAAATGCGCAAAGAATTAGAAGGCCGCAAAGACCTCGACAAGCGCATTGGTCAATATAACGAGCGGCAGCAGGCCTTAGTTAGAGCCAGTGACAATGAGCAAAGACTGAGCCAGGCTGAGGCTCTTTTGCTAGAGAAACTTTCGCAGAATAACTTTGCTCAAGTTGAGCGCGAGAGTTTAGTGGCAGTCAAAGCTGAATTGCACAAGTTAGAGTTTGACCCGGCTGTTTATGTCTCTCTGCAATCGCAGATTCGTTTGAAGCGACATATTGAAGGTAAGCACCAGCAGCTGGCCAAAGATACAGAAGAGTTGAGCCGTATCAATGGCAAAATGCCTGAGCTGAAGAAAATAATTGAAGAGATAGGGGCAGAGTTAAGTGGAGAATTATACGGTCAGGCTATTCGCCTTGAGCTAAAAGAAGTATTGCAGAAGCTCACGACCTTTTCTTATGATCGCAACGAGCATGCTCGCCTCAAGCAAAGGCTCTCTGAGCTATTTGTGGCTACAGAAAAATCCCGCGACCTCAGTCGAGCTATGGCTGAACTGCCGGCCTTAGACGAACAGCTAGGGGTGTTAGAGGGTGAGTATATAAGTAAGCAAGGACAGATTGCCAAAGCTGATAGCGAGCAAGTGCAACTTAAGAGTCAGCTGAAAGACTTAGACTTGGTTGAGAAGACACTAGCCGGGCTCAAGCCCTCTTTGGATGAAGTGCGTGGCTTCAAAGAAGAGTCTGGGCGCAAAGTGGCGGTGCTTTCGTCGCGCAGCCATGCTTTGTCAGATGAGCTAGCGCGCCTGGCCGCTCGCCTGCAGGAGATGACTGTATTGCGCGAAGAAATGGACGACTACGCTTATCTTGTTGAGGTATTCGGCAAGAAAGGTATTCAGGCAGTCATTATTGAAAATGCCATCCCTGAAATTGAAAATGAAGCCAACCGCATACTCAGTCGCTTGACCGATAATAAGATGCACATTGCTTTGATTACACAGACTAAAACTAAGTCTGGCACCATGGCAGAGACTCTAGATTTAGTAATCGGAGATGAGGTTGGCACGCGTAGCTATGAACTCTATTCTGGTGGCGAGGCTTTCAAGGTCAACTTCGCTTTGCGCATTGCATTATCTAGGTTGCTTGCCAGAAGAGCTGGCGCAAAACTAGAAACTCTGATCATCGATGAAGGCTTTGGCTCACAAGATGACGGCAGCCGCGAGCGGCTTGTGAAGGCCATCCGCTTAATTCAGGCTGACTTCTCTCGGGTGCTGGTGATAACTCACATTGCCGATGTTCGTGAGATGTTCCCTGTGCAAATTCAAGTGACAAAGAACAATGGCATTTCGACTTTTAGGTTGGTTTCTTGAGTTTGTGCGCCGGCTATGGAGTGTTAGAAGTTGCAGGTTAATTCAGCTAAGCCACCGTTCTCACTTCTTTGCTTGCTCTATTCTTTTCCGATTTGGTGGATTGCTGTCTACGCCTACTCGCTCTCCGCTATCACTAGCCTGGCTAGCTCTCACGGAATCAACCTGCCAGTACTTTTGACTCAACCGGGATTGTGTGCTCCATTTTTCGTGGTGCCAGTGTGTATTGCATGAGCGATCCCTCTTTCGCGTCATGGTGGTGGGTGTGGGTCTCGTGTGCGGATTGGCAATATGCCTAGCAACACTTAAACCTCTTATCGGTGATTTTGGTCCGCCAGCAATCAGAGATGGGCTTAGATGAACCAAGGTAGCAAGTTGTATGATGTTAATGAAAGACGATATATAGTCTTGTCTCGACTCGTCTGTTCCTAGAGATGTTAACGAGCAATGTATGCGCGATAAATTCAGACTTTACCTTCTAACTCACGAGCAACCAGTGTTTCGGGCCATGGTCATAACTGTGTGTCTTTTGATCGGTCCTGCCATATATTTGGCCACCTGTGATCCAGTTGCCGATTTCATTAGCGGCAGAAGCAGCCGACTTGATGGCTACGGTGTTGGACCGGTCATGAGTGGGCTTAAGTAAACGTTGCTCTGACCGACTTGTGTAATTGGAAAGTCCGGACTTAGTGCAGCTTACTCTTTAATTACTCACGAATCTCTATGACTTTCGATCCTTCGTCTAGTGCTTGGAGAAGGCTTGGTAGAACAAAATCGAAGGCTGCAAAAAGAGTAGGATTGCGGCAATTGCCGAGCCTCACCCATACCAGGGGTGGTCCATTCGTATCACTGCCGGATAGATGAAAGAAATCTTCGTCTTTGCTAACGATTACGCAATTGTTGGCTTTAGCGTAGTCCCAAATTTCCTTGTCTGTCGATCGGTCGAGATCGCGATGAGCAACATGAAAGGCTTCCAAGCCGTGGCTTTGCAGTTACTCGACTAGGCTCAGGGGAAGTTGATTGTCGATGAGGAAGATCATGCTGTTCGGAGCACTGTATGATCTGTTTGTCGAGCCGCGTACTCAAGGCAAGCAAGGATATCTTCTAGCGTTAGGTCTGGATAATCTCGCAGAATCTCAGCATGATCTGCACCTGAACTCAGCAGTTGCAACACGTCTACTACGCGCAGACGTGTTCCTCGAACACAGGGGCGACCTCCGCATTTACCGGGTTCGATGGTAATCCGTTTGAGCCATTCCACATTATCGTTCATGAGTCATTCCTTCTTGTATTGGCCAGCTATTTCACTATTCTAGTTTTCAAAAAAAGCATACCCATTAGAGCTTCGATGCGGCCAATACATTCATTGCAACTCTGACTTTAGTTGTCAGCTACGCAAATAATTATACTGTATTTAGCTGCGGGGCAAGATGCAAGCAGCCGTTAGTGTGACCACCTGGTATGTTTCTAGCCTTTTTCGGGCTAGCTTGCGAAAGGGCTAGTCATCACTGCACATAGGTTCTAACAAAATTAAAAGCATAGCCAGGCAGGCTGTAGAGTTTATAAAACTGATAGATGCAGGCCGCGGCATTAAAGACTACGAAAGTGGCTGCAGCCTTGTTTCTCCATCCAGCAGGCAGCAGGTAGAGACCGCCCAGTAGCATGGCCATAATTGGTATTTCATTGGGGAACAGATAGCGCCCTTGAGCTAGTCCAAAGTTGGCCATTGAGGCGTAGACCATGGCCCCTAAGTTAATGACAAAGCTAGCTATGAGTGTGAACCATACTGCTGGAAGTGCGGCGTCTTGGTTAATGCTAGAAACGACATTTGCTACTGCTCTTAGTGCCTTAATTGCTTCTATTGCTTTTGGCACCCGAGACAGTGCTGCGACAATGCTTACGGCCATAATGCTTTGATAGACGATATAGAGTGGCCGAGCCATTTCTTGGGTCATGTAACCAAAATAGCCCCAGTAAGAATAAATAATGGTGCGCCACCAGCGGTGGTCTTTCAAGAATGTCCAAGCACTCTTGTGAAAGACTAATTCTCTTTTGAAAGTGACTGCCCAGGTATGGTACATAGTTTTGGTGCCGAGGTAGTCGCCGTCAAATATGGCGGCATTGCGCAGGAACCACCAGAGGCTGAGGCCGAGGGCAGAAGCTGCTACCACAGCGCAATTTAAAATTAGGTCAGTGAATTTTGAGCGATGCAGCCAGGCCGCCAGAAGAATTGCTACGGCCGCTGTGGGAAACATTGAATAGCCAGAATATTTAGTCAAGGCCAGCCAGCCAAGGACAAAACCTAGAATGAGGCTGTATTTAAGTTGCAGTCCTTCTAGCAGAGTCTTGCTTAAGAGCATCAATGTCACTGCCGCTAGTGCTGCTGTGGTGGTATCACAATTAGCATAAGCATTGACGAAGACTAGTTGGGGATGGAAGACAATTAGCAGGGGCAGAGCTAAGGCAAACAAACGCGAGCGGCTAAAGAGCAACTGTCCAAAATAGTCAGCACAGGGAACTAGAACAGCTCCGGCAATGAGGCTGCCAAAGCGAGAGCAAAGTGAAATATCGACAGCTGGGGCAAGTTTTCCACCAATTAGTGAAACCAGTACATGGGGAATATAACCAAAGGGCGGATAAGAGCCGTAGACCGCCGATGGACCACCAGCTAAAACTTCAGCGGCTTCTGGCAGCCTTAGGTGCTCAGTGAGAAAGCGCAGAATCCAAAAATGAGCATATTCATCTGGCGCTTCTTTCATTGGCACTAAAAAGAGCCAGGGCAGCCTTACAACAAAATAGGCTATGAGCAGTACCAGCACTCTGGTACGAGCGTCTGCCATAGAGTCTCCCGCACGTTAAATCAGCAATTTACCGTTAATACCGTCTTTATAATAGTGTAGTCAGCTATCATCTTAGTATTGAATAGCTTTCTGAAGTATCTTAAATGATAGGCCTTAATGATGGATGAATCGGACAGTCGCCATAATTTCGAGACCCTGCTCAATTCAGTCGAAGCAATCATTTGGGAAGCAGATTTCAAGACTTCCGTAAACTACTTTGTCTCACAGCACGCCGTGCAGTTGCTCGGCTATCCGGTTGAAAAGTGGCTAAGTGATCCTTCGCTTTTTGTTCAGATTTGTCATCCGGACGATCTTTCAAAAGTGCAGCGCGCTAAAGACAGTGTCACTCGCGAAAACAATCACTATGAAGTGATTTATCGCATGAGGCGTTCTGACGGCCAGTATCTGTGGTTGTCTGATCGGGTCAATGTTGACTTCGATGGTCTTGAGCCTAAAACGATGCGCGGCATTAGCTACGACGTCAGCGAACGGCGCCGCATAGAAGAAGCTCTTGCCCTTGTGGTTGAGGTCATTGCCGAAGCCAGTGAGCTGGAGCGTATCGATGATATTAGTTTGCACTGTATTTCTAGAATATGTCAGTTGGCCCATTGGCAAATAGGTCAAGCTTGGTATCCCAGCCCAGATGGTACGGCCTTGCAGTGTTCTGGCACTGCTTTCTATTCTTCGTTGCCAGCTACGGCTTTCCGCCAGCAGAGTCTGGCTTGTGACTTGCAATTGGGTGAGGCTCTGCCCGGCAAAGCCGCCAACGAAAATACACCAGTTTTTATTGACAATATTGCCGTTGAGCAGCGGGGCTTACTTAGTCTTTCTTCTATTCACTCAGGCTTTGCTTTTCCTGTGAGAAATGGCTCAAGGCTTCTTGCCGTTTTCGAGTTTTTTGGCGTGCGCCGAGCGGCGCCAGACAAGTATTTTCTCAATGCTATTGAAGAAATAGGTACTCACCTGTCGGTTGTCTTCGAGAGGCGGCGGGCTCAAGATTTGCTTGGATTGCAGCGTGCCCATGAGCAAGTAATTCTTGACTCAATGCCATCAATGGTCTGGTATAAAGACCTAAATAATCGGGTTGTGAAAGTTAATAAGGCTGTCTGTGACACCCTTGGTGTTGATTTCGCTGACCTTGAAGGCAAGTCGATCGAAGAGCTTTATCCAGAAGAGTCAGAGCAATATTTTTTGGACGACCTTGAAGTCATTAATTCGGGCAAGCCTAAACTTGGCATTGTCGAAATTGTCCGTCGCGGAGATGGTTCTGTTCGCTGGCTGCATACAGACAAAATGCCCTATCGCGATGAAGATGGCGTGATTCAAGGCATCATTGCTTTTTGTTCAGATGTTACGCAGCTAAAGAGTGCTGAAGATGAATTGAAAGCGGCTCAAGCAGATCTTGAACACAAGGTTATTGAGCGCACCAAAGAGCTAAACGAAGCCAATATTTATTTTAATTTGTCTCACGACTTGTTTTGTATTGCCTCTGAAGATGGTTACTTTAAACGTATCAATTCGGCCTGGAGTGAGAAGCTGGGCTACACCATTGATGAATTGATGGCTAGACCTTACTTTGATTTTCTTCATCCCGATGATATTCCCGGTACCTTAGAGAAGAGCAAAGACTTGCTTGTAGGTACAAACATTGTCAATTTTGAGAATCGCTATATCTGTAAGGATGGTTCAATTTGTTGGCTGCTTTGGAGCGCTACCCCAGCACAGAAGGGCCTAATTTATGCTGTCGCTTACGATATTACTGATCGCAAAGCCGCTGAAATAGAGCTACTTGATATAAATATTGCGATGAAACATGCCGTAGAGGGCATTGCCAAAATCGATTTGGATAACCGTTATTTGTCAGTCAATAAGTCTTACGCTGATTTATACGGTTACGCTATAGAAGAGCTGATTCTCACTTCAGCTGAAGATTGTGTCTACAGCGAAGACTACGGCAAGTGGCAGCTTTGTTACCAGGCTATGTTAGAGTCCGGCAAAGCAGAAGTCGAACTTTTGGGTCAGCGTAAAGGCGGAGCGTTGTTCCACCAGCAGATGACCATGGTGCGAGTGACTGACATAAACGACAAATTTACTGGCTACTATGTTTTCAATAAAGATATTACTGCGCGCAAAGAAGTAGAGGCCTCTCTGCAGCAGAGCGAGGCTCGTTTCCATCAGCTAGCATCCCATGTTCCTGGTGGCATCTATCAATATTTGCATCGTCGTGATGGCAGTTTTTCCTTCCCCTATGTCAGTGAAAGTTGCAGAAATATTTTAGAAGTGGAGCCTGCTGCCATGATGGCAGATCCTGCTCTGGCCTTCTCTCGCCTGCATCCTGATGACCTACCTGGTATTTGGCAGGCAATTAGTGATGCCTACATTGGCCCTTCTGGTTTCGAGTGGGAGGGACGTCTCATCACCCAGGCTGGCGGTATCAAGTGGATTCGTTGTACCTCTTCGCCAGAAGTGCTCGAAAATGGTGACGTGATTTTCAACGGCCTGATTACCGATATCAATGAGAAGAAACAAGCCGATGAAGAGATTCGCAAACTCAATCTTGATTTGCAAGAACGTGTAGACAGGCTGGCTTTAGTTAATCGCGAGCTAGAAAGTTTGACTCAAAAATTAGAGCTTGCCTGTGATGCGGCTTTAGAAGCATCGAAGCTGAAAAGCGAGTTTGTCGCCAATATTTCGCACGAGATTCGCACCCCAATTTCGGCTGTCATTGGTATGTCAGAGCTGCTGCTAGACACTGTCTTAGACAGTCAGCAAAAGCAGTTTACTACAATGGTCAAAGACTCAGCGCAATCACTTTTGACTATTATCAATGATATTCTCGACTTCTCAAAAGTTGAAGCTGGTAGAGTTGAGCTCGATAATATCGATTTCAATGTTTTATCTCTTTTGGAAGATTGTGCAGATTTACTCGCCCCGGCAGCTCGCAAAAAAGGCTTGGTGCTTTTAACTTGGGTAGATCCGCGTCTTCCTGCCACTCTGCGCGGCGATCCCGTTCGTGTCAGGCAGATTTTACTCAACCTTGCTAGCAACGCCGTTAAATTTACGAGGCGAGGTGAGGTTTTCCTTAAGGCAGAGTTAGAGACATCTGCTTTGTCGAATGACCAAGAGGGTGAGCCCACTCATGTGACTGTCAAGTTCACTGTCACTGATAGCGGTATTGGTTTGTCTGAGTCGGCTCGCAAGCGCTTGTTTAGGCCATTCGTTCAAGCAGATGGATCTACCACCAGAAAATACGGTGGCACAGGACTAGGACTTTCGATTTGCAAACTATTGGTTGAAATGATGGCTGGCACCATTGATTTTGTCAGCGAAGCTGGCCAGGGCTCGTCCTTTTGGTTCACGATACCGATTGGCCTTGCTGAAGATCAAACTACTCTCGAACAGCTGCTGAGGCCACGGGCTCAGGCAAGCAGTGGGCCGCAGTTGGCTAATATCCCTTCACGTTTGGATGCTGTTAATTCCGTTCTTTTGCTTTCGCCGTCGCTGGCATTGCAAGGAATAGTGGCTAGTTACCTCTCTTTGTACAATATCAATGTGATGGCAGTGGCATCGCTTTTAGAGGCGCGAGAGCTTTTGAAAGAAGGCGAGTTCGCGTCAGAATTACACGAAGTACCCGAAATTCGAATGATTGTCTATGACATAGCAGTAGGTCAGGAGATAATAGATTCTCGCAGTTCATTAGACTGTTTAGATTCTACTTCTAGTTCTAGTGTTAGTTCTAGTTCTGGTTCTTCTGGCTCTGGTTCTGCAAAAAATGTCTCTGGTAATTTTCCCGTAGCGACTTCGCCTGATGAACTCGAGCGGTTTCAGAGTTTTCGTCGGGCGAGTCTAGCTGCTTATGGACGGTCTATGCCTGGTTTAATAGTTCTGGGTGGTAGTGAATTGCCAGAAGCTGAGCTCGCTGCAAGCTCAAGTTCTTATGTCGGTCACCTTCAAAAACCATTTCGCTTATTTGAATTTTTGACTGAAGTAGAAAAGGCCTATTCAGGTAATTCAAATCTAAAAGCAGTATTGGCAGCGGTGCCTTCTTCATCCTCTGTTATTGATTCTAGTTTGTCTTCTTCTTCTTCTTCTTCTTTGTCTAAGCCGCTTCAGTCTAACTTGGCTGCCGGTCAACGCATTTTGATTGCCGAAGATAACACCGTGATGCAAGAGTTAGCTCTGCGACAGGTGCAGAGGTTGGGCCTGATGGCAGATCTAGTCGGCAATGGCAGCGAGGCTGTCGAGGCTTTTCGTTCGGGCCTCTATTCATTGATTTTGATGGATTGTCAGATGCCTGAAATGGATGGATATGAAGCGACTTTGTTGATTCGTAAAGAAGAGGAGGCTGGTGGAGGGCACATTCCAGTTATTGCTATGACTGCCTCTGCCATGAAAGGAGATCGTGAAAATTGTATAGCAGCGGGCATGGATGACTATTTAAGTAAGCCTGTTGGTCAAGAGCAGTTGTATCGCTTGCTTGAAAAGTGGTTGAAACCTGTTGCTGTTGATAGAGCTTCAGGTATTTCAAGAGCGGCGTTAATTTCTTCTCCAGAGATGTCTGAAAGGCATTTAGAAGAGGTTCCGATAAATTGTGAGGAATTGGCTGAGCTGTACGGCCTTGCTGATCTTAAGCGGCTGATTAGTAGTTTCAGTGCTGAGTGTGAGGAGCTGATGAGTTGTATTCGCCAGGCAGTAGCTAACAATAACGACTTAGAATTAATTCGCCTAGCTCATCAGATCAAAGGATTGGCGGTTGTCATGACTGCTGTCTCGCTTTCTCGTGCAGCTTTGGCCCTGGAAACTTCGGCCAAAAGAGGTGAGGTGGCTCAATTGCCAGTGCTTACAGACAAGCTGGAAGAAGAATTGATCGTGGTGTTGAGCTATATTGAAAGTCGCAAAAGTTCACCTATCTTTTCCTGATACTTGTAACTACCCTTTGTATTCAAAGGCTTTATAATTACGAGGTCTTTTCATTTAAACCTGTTCCATTGGCGATGTTACCAAATTGTTGAGAGTTCTTTTAGTTTTAGTTGTAATTGCCGTTGTGCTTTCTGGTGGGGGCTATTTCGTTGCCCAGCGCAGTTTACCTGTACTTGATGGCATTGTAAGTTTCCCTGAGCTAGGCCGGGGAGCTGCTGTTAAGTTTGACGAAAGAGCCGTGCCGTATATCGAAGCGGCCTCTGAATTAGATCTCTATCGCATACAGGGTTATGTGACAGCCCAAGATCGTCTCTTTCAGATGGATATGATGCGACGCACAGCGGCAGGTGAATTGTCTGAAGTTTTTGGATCGCAGTCACTGCCTCACGATAAGCTTGTGCGTACCATTGGCATTAATAGAGCTGCAAGCAGTGAGCTAAAAGGTTTGTCTAAAGACGTTGCATCTGCCCTTGATGCTTATACGCAGGGTGTCAACGCTTACATCAATACCTCAAAAGATCGCTTGGCTCTAGAGTTTCTTTTGCTTGGTTACAAGCCAAAAGCATGGACATCACAAGATTCGTTGGCGATATTGAAATATAACCAGTATTGTCTTGATGAATCTTGGCGCTTAGATGATCTTCGTCAACGAATTATTGATAAGGCTGGTAATAAGATTGCTTCTCGTTTGTTCGATCGTATTTTTGAGACACCACCAGCGGTGAGCAGCCTGCCAGGAAGGCAATTAGAAAGCGGTATAAATTGCCCATCTCAACTGTCGTTAGCCAGTGCTCTTTCACCCGTTCCTGGATGGGGCTCAAATGGCTGGGTCGTATCTTCTAGCATGACTGAGAGTAAGGGGGCATATCTTGCTCTGGACAGACATTTTGCTTTTACTCAGCCCTGTGACTGGTATTTGGTATCATTGAAGTGCCCTTCGTTGCACCTGGCTGGTGCTGCCATGCCTGGTGTGCCAGGCATAATCAATGGTCGCAACGATCGTATTGCCTTTGGCTTAACTTCACTAAAAGTAGATGTTCAAGATCTCTTCCTCGAGCAGTTTTCACCTCAATTTCCGGGTAAATACAAAACTCCTACTGGTTGGGCCAATGCCAAAGAAATCGTAGAAGAGATTCCCGTGCGATTCTCTAGTTCCTTAGTTCTCACTTCCAATCTTCTTCATAAAGTGCTTGAGACTAGGCACGGTCCTGTTTTGGTAAAAAAAGATGAGAATGCCGTCGCTCTTTCTTGGGTTGGTCTGAATCAACCAGAGAAAACAATTAGTTGCGCTGAGGCAATTTATCGCCTCAATCACTCTGCCAATTGGGTTCAGTTTCAGAGCGGCCTTGAGCACTATGCTGGTTCTCCGTTCACTTTCTTGTTCGCTGACAAAGATGGGCACATTGGTTACCAGCAGGCTGGTTCTATTCCAGAGCGCTCAACAGCTGGCAAATTCACTAAATTCGAGTCGTGTTTGCTCAATCCGGGCTGGGTCGGCATTGGTGATTGGGTGGCCAATGTTCCTTTCAAAGATATGGAGCACGCTTTTGACCCTGCTGCGGGCTATTACGTTGCTAATTTCCGTCAGAGCCGCACGGATATGCCGCTTAATCTGAATGTCTATCGCTCTCAGCGTGTCCTCAATGTTCTCGCTTCGTACAAAAAGAGTGCGCAGAAGCCGGGCTTACCTGAAATGGCTCTACTGCAAGGTGATCAACTGGCACCATTGGCGCCTCTAGTCAAACGTACTTTGGCTGAAGCCATAGGCAAGACCGATTCTATCGATGCTTTCCAGCTTAGTGCCTTAGACTCCATCAGTAAATGGGACGGGGTATTGTCCGAGAACAGCAGCGGTGCGGCCCTTTATGAAAGCTTTATTCGCACAGTTGTTAGGCGCATACTTGAGCCTCGGCTCGGTGCCAATCTTGCTAACGAATATTTAGAGCGCTATCCCGGTTGGTCTCAAGTAGTCGAGCGTATCTTACTTGAAAAAAATAGTGAGTGGTTGCCGAGCGAAGAACGTTCATTTAAAGGCTTTGTCATTACCTCTTTTGGCCAGGCGGTTAAAGATGTTCGTCTTCAAAGCAAGAGCGATGAGCCCTCTTCATGGAAATGGGGCGACTTGCACAAAGTTGTTTTTGAAAGCGAACTTTTACGTGGTGCTCCTGACCTTTCGCCGGTATTAGGTGTACTCAATGGTCAGTCGGTTCCAGTTGGCGGCGATCAAGATACAGTGTCGAGTATGGAGCCTTCGTTGCGTCGGGGAGCTGATCAGTTTGTTTGTCGCAGCGGGCCCACTATGCGGATTCTCATAGATCTTTCTGACAGCGAGAAGTTCTATCAGACCCTTACTCTTGGTCAAAGCAGCAATTTACTCTCTGGTGCTAGCCGTGATCAGCTTCGCTCGTGGCTCACTTTGAAGCCTTTGCCGATTGCTTTCTCACCTGCTCTTGAAGAGAAAATTTCTCAGCATAGGCTGCTTTTTACAGATCGCTGATGAGTAAAAGCGCCGATGAGTAAACGTGATGGGCAAATTCGATGAGCAAATCTAAGTGTGCCCTAAGCTTTATTTTGCTGCTTGCTTCTGCTCTGAATCAAGCAGCAATTGCTCAAGTGTTTAACGATATCGGTGGACCGCAAAAATTTAAACGACCGACAGAAATTAAACTAACAGACGATGCACCGCAGCGTTCGCTAGGGCCGCCCACTCTAAAAGATGTTTTCCCTTTTATGAATTTGCCGTTTACGGCTCCTCAGCCTCTTTCGCTTGAAGGAATGAAACTCTCTGGTTTAGGAGCAAGAAGCAGCAAAATATTGGGCTTCAATCACTTTGTTGTGCTTCAAGGAACACCTGGTTTTAACGGTTCTTCTGCTCTCTTGTTTAAAGATAATCGCGAGAACAATCGTAGTAACTTTATTACGGTAGACCCTTTTGTTCATGCCTATTTTGTTTTCTCGAACACTCTTGCTTTGCGAGTGATCAATGAAACTCTATATTCTGAGTTGAATACTTTGTTGTTGGCTTTAGTCGACTCGTGTGTAAAAGACTACCGTGCCTGTGAAATCGACGAAGTTAAAGACGATATTCAAAGAAACTTGGCCTTTGTTATTGTTGGTTTAAAGTTGCTTGATCCCAAAATAGTTTTAGCTGACATGGGTGGGGCCAGCGATCTTGCTCAAGCCGAACTGGCCATAATTGCTAAAGGAAAACGAGGTCGTTCGGTTATTTTCAATCGAGAGCAAGACTATAGTGCTCTGAGTCCTATTGGTTTTTATGCGAGTTCTGAGCGGAGTGCAAATTATTTTCGATCGGCTGCTTGGCTATCTTGTATGTATCTCACACTCTCAGATGTCACTATCGATTCACGCGCTGGCGGGGGTAATAACTTTCGACGGGCTTTGCTTCTTTATCGAGCTATAGAATTAGGTCGCGGAAATCGCATCAAGTCAGTGCCCGGAATTATTAGCCCTAGTATCAGTAGTGACCGCTCTAATTCCCTGATGGCCAGTTGGCAGCGGATATATGATATCAGCGTAGCCCTGGCTCCCAGCGTTATTACCCGCGAACAGACTGTTTATCCCCGCGAAATTAAGAGCATGTTTCAGGCGGGAAATCTTGAGTTCAAAGACCTCTTACAGACTTTAGCTCAGCCGCTTTCACGCGCAAGACTTTTGCTTTCTATAAAGAAACAGAGGCCGCAAGGTCTCGATGCGGCCTCGATTTTTGAGATGGACAAGAACCGCAATGCCAATGAAAATTTGATGGTGATGCGTTTTCTCCCTCCTGTCAATAGTTATGAACTTGAGTGGATGAAATGGCAAACAACCGAATTCAAAGAGGAGGGCGAAGATGGATTGCTCGATCCTCTTTCTCTGTACCTCTTGTACTCCTGGGGCTCTCCAGTAGCTAGCAATATTTTGAACACACTAACCGATAGGCTTGATCCAAATTTGATCAATACGGTACCCGAGCTAACGCGAGTTGCAGGAAGGCGCAGAATAGATGCTGACCCTACTAGTGCTGCATGCCTCGCTGAGAAACGTTGGGCGATCATCACCGAATATTTTCGTCCGATGAAAAAGAATTCGCAGACTTGTTTAATGTCAGAGAATTGGTCAATTCAACATTTGCTTAGTGCCTCTGGGGCTTTTGTTGATTCTTTCTCTGCCTACGATCGGCCAGTCACATCTGCTGCAAGTTCTTCAACTATTTCTACAGGGCCGAAGCTCACTGAGACAGCAAGCAAAGTTGAGGCTGTAAATTCAATTGGGCCAGCAAATAAGATTGAGCCAGTTGAGAAACCTTCTGGTGTTTTGTCTCGCAATGAGATGAATGATGCCCAACGTATGTTCGCACCGAAGCAAAGCGTAAAAAAAGCCGCTAATTTTCACTACCTTGAGCCAATGCCTGAACTCTATGCCAAATTGAGTTGGTTTACCCAAACAATGGCTGCTGATCTGACAAGACTAAAGTGTTTTCCTGAAGATTTGCGCTCTCGCCAGAGCGATTTTGTCAGGTTGCTTGATCGCTTGACAAAAATTTCTGAACAAGAGCTAGCTGTGCAGCCTATTTCGGTTACTGACTTCAAACTTCTAGCAAACGTAGACCAAATTCTTGCAGTTATTTGTCCACCTGAGTCGGCCAGCATATTCGTGCCCGGTGCCGGTGGTGGCGGGGCAAGCATTGGCCCTGGCGATAGCGGACACGTCTACGCCATATTTAGTACCGATCAAGGGCCTTATCTTAGTCGTGGATCTACATACACCTATTTTGAAACCGCTGGTGGTCCCTTTAAACAGCAGCACTGGGATCGCAAACAGGGTTTCGGCTTTTTGCGACCACCAAGCTGGGTCTCGAAAGTCGACATAGTTTCTGATGCCAGTCCAGATGCTAAGTCGGTGTCTAAGCCAGACGCAAAGCCCGTTGATAAGGCTGTGAAGGTGCCAGCTCAACCGTCCGCTACGTCAATCGCGGCGCCTTCTATTGTTAAACCTAGTCTTGTACCTAGCGTAAAACCAAGTGCCCCTCAAATAAGTAAGTAAGGAAGTAAGTAATGATAAAGGATTTGCTGTACTCCGGTTTGATACTTCTTGCGCTAGTTGCATTTCCCTGTGGCAGTGCTGCTCAAGTGCCTACGGCAGCGACAAACAATTTGCCTGTTACTAATTCAGCCGCTAGCAACTTAGCTGCGAGTACGCCCCTGACTGAAAGCACCTTCAAAAGTGATTTACGTGACTTTCATGAAAACTTGCGGCGCATAGAGGGTGCTCTTCATGATCTCGACCGCGAAGCTGGTCGTCGGCAAGTTATCGCTAATGGTCTATTGAATAACGATGCCTATATTGCGGACCCTTGGATGGGCTGTATGGCTTGCGGCCTGCCAAGCATGATGGCCGATAGCACCAGGCTCGGTGCCTATCTGAAACCGAGGGCTGCCTTTCTCAATCTGTCACTGACTACCTTAGATTCGCAATCAGCAGCCGTGCATGCCCTTGTCGTTCGTTTGGCTGGTTATCCGGAGATTACTAGTAATGTCAAAGCCAGAGTAGATCTTGATGTGTTGCATGATGCCGTCAAAGATTTCGATGCAAAACTAGTTGCTCTTAAGGCCTTGTGCAATGTTCAATCGCCTGACAATGCCCAAATTTTAATGGCAGTCGGAACACTGAAGCAGACCATTGACGGCATCGATACTGTTGGCGGGCGCCTCTGGAAGGCCGAGAAAAGTAAATAGGCTTAAGAGAAGTCAAGTCATAGCTTCTGATCCTGGCAGCCGGTTCTTTTTCTAAAAGGGAAGATTTTTTCAAAAAAATCTTCCCTTTTAGAAAAACGTTCTTTGTTTAGTCGGCCTCCGAAACCGTCATATTTTCTAAAAAAACTGACAGCTTTGGAAGCCGCAGAAAAAGACAGTACTGCTGACCTAAGAGCCAACTTATTTTGTTTTATTAAAGTGACTATTGTCAGGCTGGTGCCTCTTTATCGACGTTTAATCGAAAAGATATCTGTTGGCGCCCTTGTCAATGCGCTGAAACCCTAATACCATGCTGATCTGAGAGTTGTTCTCGGTGTTTGCTCTCGGTACTAGATTTAGGCGTTATATACCTTTCAATTCGCGAGTCTCATTAATAGCTTCATGATCGATTTTAAAGGCATCACCCAGGACATTGCCGCTCCTAGTTCACAAAGCGGTGCAGGGTCTAGTTCTGGCGCAGTTCAAGTGGAGTTAAGGCAAGCGGTAGATTACTTCAAAATGGCCATGGAGTATCTTACTCAAGGTCGATTTGATGACGCTGAACAGCTTTATCGCATGGCCCTTAACGTTTCTGAAACAGCTATGGGTATGGACAACCCCGCGATTATTGCTCACTTAGAAGAGCTTTCGAACTTCTATTTGAACCGTGCTAAGTTCGATGAAGCTGAACCGTATCTTAAGCGCATATATGCTTTACGCATTAATAGCAACCAGAGCGATGATGAATATTTTGAAGGCTTAGCCAATACAGTCGATAAATTAGCCAATGTATTTGAACGCACAGGACGCTCTGGCGAAGCCGAGAAGCTCTATTTAAATTTGTTGCGCAGTCAAGAAAAGCAAAAGGGTGGGCATGATCAAACCACTCTTGATGCCCTTGGTCGACTTGGTAATTTCTATCAACGTACTGGAGTTTATGCTGCAGCCCGTGCTGTATTTGAAGAGTTGCTGGAGATTCAAGCTATAGTTTCTGGTGCCAATAGCTCTGAAGTTGGAGCTGTTCTCTCTAGCCTCTCGGTTGTCTATGGAAAGCTTGAGCTATATATGGAACAAATTGCTGTATTAGAAAGACAAGTGCAAGTGCTTGATACCATCCATGGTGGCTGTGGTCTGTCTCTTGCCAGCGCCCTTTCGCGCTTAGCTGATGTGTTATCGGGTGCTGTTCGTTTGACTGGCTGTAAAGAACTTTTGGAGCGGGCTGAACTTGTTTATCGCCGTGCTCTTTCAATTTACGAGAAGCACTATGGCCCTTCAACTGCCACAGTAGAAAACTTGCGCCTGCGCTTAAAGAAACTATCTAGTTAGAGGTTCACTGATCTAGTCTTCAGTAATTTTTCCTTCAGCCTTTTTTTCTTCAGATTTTTTTTCTTCAGATTTCTTGTCGTCCACATGCTTATCTTGCTCGATCAAGCCTTTTGAATAGACTGTTTTAGTCGAAGCCTTGGTGGCTGTTTTTGGCCTAGGTGCTGCATACATCTGATATCCGGCATTGTCGATAAAACCAAGTTGCAGTTTACCATCGACATCTTGATAGTACTGTTGCAAAATGCGATCGAATGTCCAGCCGCGTTTGGCAAACATATTGGCACCATGTTGACTGAGTCCACGGGCACCATTGCCTGGGCCTCGATAGGTGAATACCCAGTTGGCGCCTTCGTCGTGCACGTCAAGAATTCCGGCTGTAGCAAAATTGAGCATGCGGGCTAGTAAAATTCCGTCTACTTCGCGGCTGTCTTTTACACCCATAACTTGAATGTGAGTGGCATTGCCTACTGCATCCCAGCGCTTGACCGTGACGCCAACGATGCCTTTTATGCCAGTGATTTTTTCAAGATAACTTTGTGAAACCACACCTTTTTTGATGTTGAGATTTTCCATGTCGTCGCCTACCCAGGCTCTGTAAAATCCTGGTTTTACCTTGTCTGCATTTTTTAGAATCAAGCCTTGGGTCTGTAGTACTGCTTTGCAAGTAGAATCAGCCTCCGCTGCTAGGCCCTTGTAAGCTTGGTCGCGTACATCAGGCACCATGTCAAAGCCTTCGCTCTTCCACTTAGAGCCTTTGCCCATGTGGGCATAGGCATAGCTGCGGGCAGCCACAGCTTGGCACTTGAGGGCCTCTGGAGCCCAGCTAGATGGCATTTCAGAAGGAACAACGCCCATTAGGTATTGCTCTAGGTCAAGAAGATTAACAGCCGTAACATAACTAGGCATATTGATTATTTCTAGACAGCCGCGCCACCATCTATTAACTGTCCAAACTCTGTAATCTGGAGCTGAAACATGACAGCGCTGATCCAGTGGCAAGGCACAACTGCGGCCCGTTCCTAGTTCGGTAATTTTGCCTGGGGTAATGGTGTAGACCATGCGCGGCTCAAGGGCAAATATTGGTGTGCCATTAACAAAAACTGCGCCGGGCTGCCAGATGGCCACTCTGATGGCGTGACTTTTGGTACTCAAGCCTATGCGCACAGCATGGGCCATAGGGGGATACGGCATGAAGTTGGGAATTAATTCAGCCTTGCTGCTCTTTGCATCTGAGCTAATGTGAGGGTTGATTGAGATTGAAAAGCAGACCATTAAAATTGCTGTAAAACCAAGCGCCCATCTTAGTTTTCTCCACCTAGAGTGGTAAAGATGGTTGTGAAGGTGATTATTTTTCTGGGGCTTCAAGTGAGATACCGCTGAAGTCAATACGTCGATGCTAATACGACGATGATACTATGAAGGCTCCAACAATTTCCCTGTTGCCCCCATCGAAGAATTGTCCCTTGAAGAAACTGCTTATAGTTGATGATGAAGTAGATATTGCCACGAGTATTCAGTACGTTCTGAATCAGGAAGGCTTTGCTACGCTCCTAGCCCATGATGGTATTAAGGCCATTCAGCTGTTCGAGCATGAGAAACCAGACTTGGTCATTCTCGATTTAATGATGCCTGGCCTAGATGGCTATGAAGTTTGTCGCAGGGTTAGGGCTTTTGACAAACGCACACCGATTTTAATGTTGACCGCCCGCACCTCTGAGATTGATACAGTGGTTGGTCTAGAGCTTGGTGCTAACGACTATATTGCTAAGCCAGTCCGCCTGCGCGAATTGGTGGCGCGGGTCAAAGCACACTTGCGTGAGGCGCCCCAGGTGCAAGAAGTAACGAAGGGCATTCGTTTAGGTGATCTTTTTATCGATACAGATAGCCGTACTGTGCTTGTTGGTGACAAGGCCATCGAATTGACCTTTAAAGAATTTGAGCTGTTGTTTGCCATGGCTAGGCAGCCGAATCGGGTTTTCTCCCGAGATCAACTTTTCGCTCAGGTCTGGGGTTCCGATTTCCTCGGCGAAAGCCGTACCGTCGATGTGCACATCAGATATTTACGGGAAAAATTAGAAACTAATCCTAGCCAACCGAAGCATATTCTCACTGTACGTGGTGTGGGCTATCGTCTGGTCTGGGATTAGTACTGGACTTATCTGGCGAGCAAAGCGCTATTTAATCTTCTATACCATGGGAATCTTCCCACTGCCTTGAGTCAAATGGCCCTTTCACATTTGACCTTGCGTATTCTTCCCAGTGACATGTGCTGAGCCATTTCATAGACTAAGTCGGTAGGCATACCATGCCTTGGCGAAACTTTCTTTGGCGGAACAGGTAACAAATGAAATCCCATGCATTTCTCGTAGGCGTGAACGTTGCAGCTTCCATTCCTCTAGTACTAGCCCCTCAGGCGATGGCTAGCGACAATATGAGCGGAACTGCCAGTTTTCTTAAAGCTGCTGTCGGTGATAAAGCAACAGCTCGTTCGCTCTCCGGTGATTTCCAGTCTGCTCCGGTGCTTGCCTCTAAGCGCTTGCCAATCAGACGCAGCCTCTCGTCTACCAGTTTCTCTGAGCCACAAGCAGTCAATTCACGCTTGGCCATGAACCCTATTGCTGGCGCTACCAAGCTGAGACCATTTGTTGCTGGCCGTAAGTTACCAAGCCGCAATCAGTTGCAAGCGCAGATGCCGCAACTAGACAATGGTTCGCAACCTAATTTAGCTGGCTCAATCAATGAGTCGACCTTTGCTCCACCAGCCAACAATTCATATGACTCGGGCTATGGCCATACTGCCTATGCCAGCAATGCTAATGCCAACTCAGCCTATGCTCATGCGGCACAATCAGTGTCAGTGAACACTAATCGCAGTCGTATGCGTCAGGCCGCTGACGTTGTTGCTAGTTTCCAGCGCAAGCATGCCGCTCGCTCCCTGCCTGGTCAGTCACCTTCGACCCCTGGTCAAGTCGGCTTCCCTTGCGCTCAGCAGGCCGTGTCTGATGTTAATGCTCAGCCAGCGAGAAATCAGAGTCCTCCTAGCGAAGCTGAATGGACTCAAATGGCTCATAATGCTGGAAATGGCAGCACTACTGATAATGACGCTGAAATGGCCAGTCTGGCTCAAGACTTTGCTGCCAGCCAAGCTCACTCTCAGGGCCCAATTGGCAGCGCTGGACCTGCTCCATTCCCACTTAGTTTGATTCCTGAAGCCTCACTGAAGCAATTAATGGGCAGTACTGCTAAGGCTGCGCCGGCTGTCGGCCATGCCGGTGTTAGCCATGGCGGAGTTAGTCATGGACGGTCAAAACAGGCAATGGCTCCAAGTTACTTTGGCTCCTGGCATCAAAATCAAGCTCCCGTGGCTCATGGCCGTGGCGGTAATTTGCAGCCTTCCGGTTTCCATACATATCTAGCTGCTGGCTCTGCTGGCGGATCGGTAAATGGTAGAGTCACTACAAGTAGTTCTGCCTTTAAGTCGTATGCTCCTATGACCTACAAGGCCAGTCGCAGACTTGCACCTAAGCTGGTGACTGTAGCTAAGAAAGTTGCTCCCCAAGCTGCTGCTCCATATGTTGCCACCTACGGCGCCTATCACGCTCCTGCTCTCTAAAATTAACGGGCAGTAAAATTGGAATCAATTAAAGAGGTGCCTGGCGCCTCTTTTGCTTTTGGCGTGTCCAGAAAAATAGCTTACTGGATAGATATTTGAACAAGTACAATAGGTTTTTCTGTCGAGGTTTTGATGACTGACTCACACCGCGAGAAAAAACGTCGCGGCCGACATGTTGCTAGTGAAGCTACTCTCAATGAAATTGAAGAGTTATCGACCTTTGCCTACGATAAGCTTGTACACGGAGATTCAACTGAGGCCAAAGTGCTTTTGTTAAAGGCTCTTGAACTAAGCGCCAAAACTGCCTACGCCGAAAAATCTCAAGCCGTGGTTCTAACCTATTTGGGCCAAACTGAGCGCATGATGGGCGATCATGCTTCGTCTATTGGTCACCTTAATCAGGCTATAGAGCTGTGCCGCCAGACCAATATGCTTGAGTGCGAGCTACAAGCGCGATTATTTTTGGCCGAACAGTTGACCGCCAATGGCGATTTTACTGAAGCTCAGGGGCAATTTGAACTGGCCTATAATACCGCTTCATTTTTGCAAGATCGGCCATCTATGGAACTTGCTGCTGGAAATTTAGGGTCGGTTACTATGACTCGCTGTCATCTAGAAGCTGCCACAGACTGGTTTAATACCGCTCTAGAGTTGGCTGGTCATACCGAATCTGGTGAAAAGAGTGTCTGGCTTGGTAGTCTCGGTTTGGCTTTGAGTGAACTGGGTCAGTTTGAGCAGGCAGTCAGTTATTATCGGCGTGCCTACTTAGAAGCCGAGCTGATCGAAGATGCCTTAACCATGTCTATTTGTCGAGGCTCAGAAGGAAATATTCGCTTCGAGCAGTCTAATTTTGAAGAGTCTCTGGCTCTATATAAAGAAGCTCAGACACTTGCTGCTAACGTTCAAGATCGTCGCCGCGAGGGCATTTGGTTAGGCAATCAAGGTGTTTCTTTGGCCCGCTTGGGGCGCTGCAAGGAAGCTATTGAGCTGCTCGACAGAGCGCTTTTGATCGCTCGTGAACTAAGCGATCTTTCTACGGCAGCGGCTCACCTCGATAGTCTGGGTGACTGCTTTAAAGCGCTTTCTCAGCTCGAGCAGGCTAACCAATATTACGATGAAGCCTTGGCTCTCAGTCGCTCGATTAACGATCGCCTAGGCGAGCGCATTTATCTGGCTAATTTGGGTAAGTTGAAAGCGCAAAACGGTCAACTTGCGCCTGCTTTTGAATACTTCCGCCAGGCTGTGGAACTCTTTGATGAGCAGCGCGGCATGATCAAAGCTGATGACCTCAAAACAAGTTTTGCCAATCGCGGTCAGGAGCTTTATCGCGACATGGTTTCGACCTGCCTTAAGTTGAATAAGAGAGTAGAGGCCCTTGAGTATGTCGGCCGCGCCAAGTCACGAGCTTTGCTTGACTTGCTGAGTAATTCACCGATTGATGTCAATCAACTGGTCGAAGAAAAAGACTCATCCGGACTTACTCGCGGCATTAAAGATTTGATTAGTCGGGAAGCTGATTTGCGCGCTCAGATTGCTCATTTAGAAAGACAATTTTTTCATGGTCATGATCCTGATTATTCAAACCCTAATGATGAAAGCGACGGTAGTGATAATAGCGGTGGCAGTAGTAATAGTAGATTGCGTGGTTCTGCGGCCCCACAAGAAGATACACGTAAGCTCTATTTAGAATGGCGTGAGGTGCTAAATCAGCTACGTCGTCGCCATCCTAATTATGCCAATTTAGTTAGCGCCACTACCCTGAATTATGCTGAAATTCAAGCCCTATGGAAAACCGATAAACTTGGCGCCGATACTTGTGTAATTGAATTTTTCTTTCCCAAAGACTATCTTCTAGTTGCTTGTGTGCAGAAAGAAAGTACTGATTCTCAATCGGGACTGACGACACATGTGGTTATGGATCCTCAGAGTTTAGAGTTGATTCGCGAAGATATTGCTACTTTCTTTGAGATGAGTTCTACCGAAGGATGGGAAGTGCCGGTCAGTCTTTGTCGCAGGCTTTATCAAAGTCTTCTTGGACCGGTTTTGGCGAATCTCAATCCTGGTATTGAGCGACTTCTGCTCATACCTCATGGCAGTCTTTATCACTTACCATTTTCTGCTCTTCATGATCAAAACGGTTATGTTTGCGAGCGCTTTGCCGTTTCATATGTACCTACAGTTTCGCTCATTCCAATCTTAGCTTCTGCCCAGAATCGCAAGTCAGAAGTTGGTACAGCCAATGGCAGTACTGGCTGCGATGCGCGTTATTTAGTTACTGCCATTAGCGATTATTCTGCCACTAGAGAAGGTGGCATGGTCTTTAGTTCGCGCCTGAGGTCTTCAGCTGGTTTAGAAGACCTCGCCTATACAATGGAAGAAGCTAATTCAATTCTTTCGCTTGGTCAAAGCAGCACGGTTAGTGTTGATGCTAGTGGACGCGGTGGAAATACAGCTAGTGGAAGTACTCTTCTCACCAATGAAGAGGTCAAACGAAGTTTGCCTGAATTGTTTGGCGATTTTGATGTGGTGCACTTCGCTGGTCATGCCATCTTTAATCATGATGAGCCGATGGCCTCTGGTTTGGTTTTGTCTGATGGCAGTATCTTGTCTGCTGCTTCAATTTTAGAAGGCAATGCCCTGCGCACAGAAAGGGGGCGGCTGCTGGTGCTTTCTGCTTGTCAAACAGGGGTCAACGTCGTTACCGAGGGGGGCGAAATTCTTGGCCTGGCTAGGGCTCTAATGTATGCTGGCATGCCTAATTTGGTGCTTTCTTTGTGGGAAGTAGCCGATCGCTCTACGGCCGAGCTTATGCAAGATTTCCATACCTGTTGGCAATCTGGTAAAATCTCGGTAGCTCAAGCCCTGCGGCAGGCTCAGTTAAAAGCCATTGCCGCCAAACAACCAGTTCATGCCTGGGCACCCTTCATACATTTTGGTATTGAATGAGGTTATACTTGATTTCACTAACTAGTTGTAAATCAGTAAATTCGTAATTTAGTAAATCCATAAATCCGTAAATCTATGATCAATTTCAATTTCAGATTCAGAATTTTTTCGATAATGCTCGCTGCTTTTATCTCTTGTTCTTCTGTGCCAGCGCTAGCCGATCCCCTTGGCAAGGCCCCAGAGGCTACAAAAGAAGCTACAAAAGAGCCTGCACGAGACAGTCAGTCTGTTGATTCTAAAATGTCAGCTCACCCTAGCTTACCTGGTTCAGAGATCAATCGCCATGATCCTCTAGCCATTTATCGCGAGGCTGGTATCGACAAAGAGCAAGAAAAGAAAATTCGTCAGCTGGCCAAAGAATTTGAAGATAGTCAGCGAGTGCGTCTTGCCCTTATGGCGAATTTGCTTAAGGATATGCGTAACCTGCAGATGGAGCCTGATCCAAACGAGAAAATTGCTTTAGCCAAGCAAGATGAAATCAACAAAGTGCAAGCAGAGATGGGCACAGAAAGGGTAAAGTTAGTGCTCAAAATTCGCTCAGTTTTGACTTTTGATGAAAAACAAAGATTAATCGATAACATGCGTCACTCGGTTAAAACTGCCAAATAGACCTATTTGAGAATTTGTAGCTAGGGCTTATGTGCCATGAAGTGCAGAGTGGCAAAGCTTTTGCTGAAATCTATTCTGGTGATTGAGCCGGTCGGAATTGATAGACGCCAGAAATTTCTGATTGGCATTTCGAGAGCGTGGACAATTATTGAGCGAATTATGCCCGAGTGAGTAACCATTGCTATGGTCTTGCCTTCAAATTCACTGTTGCTAATCAGACTAATCAAATTTTCTTGAATTCGTTCGCTCAATTGCACAATTGATTCGCCATTCGGCGGCGCGTTTTCGATTGGATCTACGCACCAGTTGTGATACTGGTCTGGGTCGTTTTTTTTGATATCAAGGTAGGTTCTACCTTCCCAGTCGCCTACTTGCCATTCTTCAAAGCCTTTTATGGTTTGTGCTTTAAGGCCAGTTTCCTGCTCTACTGCTTGGCTTGATTGAGCCACGCGCACTGCCGCACCGCAGAGCAAAATTTGTGGTTTGACCGTGGCGATATATTTTGCTGCAGCCTGAGCTTGCGATATTCCTTTTTCTGTAATTTCTATTTTGGGATCGCTATATAGAAGACCTAGTTCAGTGGCTTTTGTGTGGCCATGGCGTACCAGATAGAGCGAGGTGATTGCCTCAAGCGGGTGTAGTTCTTCGCTCACTTCGTGCCTGCTTCTATGAGTTCTTCTTTGTTTTTTGGTGGTGTTATTCCGTAAATTTGGCAGATGGCAAATAGCTTTTCCACTTGGGTGGTAGAAAGAGTGTTTTCTCCACCGAGCAGATGGGCAACAAGCAGGGTCTTGGCCTGATGCTCGAGAGTTTCGAGGCGGTAGAAAGCCTGAAAAATATCACCACCAAATGTTAGTGCACCATGATGAGAAAGAAGAATTGTATCTGTATGCTGGAGATGCTGAGCAATGCTTTCTGGTACCTCATCGGTGCTTGGTGTTGCATATGGTGCTACGGCTATTTTACCTAAGGTCAAAATTGCTTCTGGTAGGACGCAGCGGTTTAATGATTTGCCCGCTACCGTGAAGGCCACAGCAGTGGTGGGGTGGGCATGAGCAACTGCCATTACGTCGGGTCTCTGTTGATAAACAACTAGGTGCATTTTCAATTCGGTCGACGGTTTTTTGCCTTGATTGTGTGGCGAATCTAGAGCGATGCCGTCAAGATTTGTTAATACCAGGTCAGATGGGCTTAATAATCCTTTGCAGGCGCTGGCCGGTGTTGTCAGTAAGGTGCGATCATCGAGGCGAAGGCTGAAGTTCCCTTCCGTGCCGCAAATATAGCCACGCTCGTAGGCCAAGTGACAAACTTTTACTAGTTCTGAACTCGCTCTTTCTAAATTTCTTGGCTGCAAGATTTCTACTCTTCGTTAGAATTAGACCATGACATCTAGCAATGCATCAAATGATTGCCAAGGATGAGTATTATATACGTGCTAGCCCCAGTACATTGCTGTTTAGCCGCTGGGAGATTGGGATGTTTTATGCGTTGCCCTGAATGCACAGTTAGAAATTCGGTAGCCGCTGTCCAGTGTAAGGAATGCGGAGTTAAGTTGGCGCGCAAAAATAGCCCCAACCTGATTAAGTTCGTAATAATTGGTGGTGCGGCTATTGCAGTGCTTGGTATTGGCGCCGCCTCTGTGTCCTTTGTCTCTAGTCTCTTTGATTCAGACGGCAATCTTCAGAAAATATCGAGGCGCGTGGCTCAGGGGCCTAAGTCTAAAGAAGATGCAGATCACTTGAAGAGTGAACTAGAGAACAGCGTGAAACGATTTCTTGAGAAAAACTCCGCTCTTCCAGCTTCTGAAATTACAGGCAAACTGCAGAAGATTTTTCCAACATCGGCATATGAAATTCATGTGTTTGAACTTTCGAGTGCGCTGAAACTGGTTGAAGTCGATACGGTTTTGCAGTCTTGCAATTATTTGATCTCTGGCAAAGAAGTCGCTGTGCTGCGCAAGTTCGATGTCTTTGACAAAGCCAAAATAATCACTCAGCCCAGCGGCGATACTTTGGTATTGCTTGGTCACCAAAACGCTCAAGCTGGGCGTAAGCCTCAAGTGAAAGTGATTGATTTGACTAACAGTGGTATCAAAGAGCGCACAGACAAAGCTGTTCCTTTCTTTACCGGTGAAGGTGCGGCCGAATTTGCAGCCAATGGTCAAGATATTGATATGGAGTTGGCTCTCTCTTCTCGCGCTGGGGAAGAAGAATTATTCACTCCGTCGAGCTTGAGAGCACTAGGATTGCCCGATGAACAGTTGAAAGTTAGACTTGTCTATAAGGGTGGCAACTATGAATTGCTTGATGACAATGGCCGTGGTCAGATGGCTGCGTTGCGAGCTGTTGCTTTCACCGTAGCTGATCGAGCTCAAAAAGGGCGCTTCCGCAAGTATTTAACTAATTCGGTGGCTGATGGTATCGCTGGAATCGGTGCTTTAAGAGTGTGTCCGCCTCTATTTGAGGTGAAACGCAAGGGTAAAGCAACTGTCAATGTTGCGGCGGGCTCGCCCGCGCTCTCGACAGCATCGACTGAGTCGGATAATTCATCGAGGCGTGGTAGTCGTCGTCGTCGCCGTGAAGCCGCTAGACTGGCTCGCCTAGCCGCAAACAGTCAGGGTAACCATAGTCAAGGATCTAGTAACCAAGGCTCAAGTTATTTCATGGGCAATGCTGAAGATGCTTTTGAGTTAGTGCTAGCTCGGGGTAGTGGTGGTGTCTACCAAGCAGCGCAGTTACGTCGGGTCAAGGTGCAGGGGCATGGTGCCGATAGCGATAGTGTTTCTGTGGCGTCGACTTACGAGAATAAGACATCAACTTTGGTCGACAAATTACTTTCGAGCCCTGATTCAAATACTGATTTAAGTTCAGGTTCAAGTCCAAGTTCAGGTTCTGAGAAAAATTCTAGTTCTCCAGTCGAGGTTGCGCCTTTGGCTGTGCCGAATAATAAAGTGATCGAAAAAACCGCTGCTTCCAAAGTAGTTGAGAAAGAAGCGGTAGCTGAAAAAGGAACCGTATCAAGTACTTTAAGCAGTGACACTGTCAAGGTAAGACGTGGGGCTGGCACTCATTACCGCACGGTTGCTGAAATATCTCGTGGTGCTGATGTTGAAATCATCGGTAAGCAAGAGGGCTGGTATAAAGTTCGTATCAATGGCAAAGAAGGCTTTATATATGCCGGCTTTATTAATTGCAAAACCGGTGATGCTTATACAACTGCCACTGTTAAGAGTGGTAAATCAGTTACAGATGCCAGGAACCACACTGTTAATCTGCAGGCAGGCGACCGTCTGGTGGTGCTTGGCGGCATTAATAACAATAAATACAAGGTACAGCTAGCAAACGGTCGCACAGGCTTTGTTGATAAAGATGCGCTCGATGTAGGCGGGGAAAGCCCTCCGGCATTTGTACCATAAGACATTAAGTACTTTACGAATTGCATAACTGCATAGGGCAGTGTGATATATTTGAAAGCCGGGACGTAGCGCAGCTTGGTAGCGCGGTTGCTTTGGGAGCAATAGGTCGCAGGTTCAAATCCTGTCGTCCCGAAATTTTACTAATTGAACATCTAAGCTTAACAGCGGCCAGCGGCACACTGTTATAAGAACTCTAGTGTCATGAGCGGCACTTCTGATAGATACAGCTTGTGCCTTGGCTGGGATATGCGGATGCCAACTTCGCTTCACGTACAAGAGTAAAACCGGCCTTTTCAAGAGCTCGGCATGAGGCAATATTTTCTTTGTGCGGGCTTGCCACAACAGTATTCATCTGGGGAAATAGTATTAGTGCCATTCTTGTCATCATCTTAATTGCTTGGGTGCCAATCCCTTTACCGGTCAGTTCGGGCGCAGCGATTAGGTAATCAATACCAATGGCGTTGTCTATACCAATTTCTTTGTCGCAATCAGGATAGTCGCTGTGCTGGTAGCACTGAATCATGCCCGCTGGCTTATGATCGACTTGAATAATAAAGACACGGGTGAGAGCATCCGACAATAGCCGAGACTGATACTTTAGGCGGTTTGTTTGGGGCGTCTCAGTGCCCCACCAGGCCTTAACGTGCGGTGCTTCCAGCCAACCGAGAAGGGGCTCAATATCTTCGGCTTTTATTGGTCTAATAGTGGTCTGTGAAGAATTGCTCAAGGTTTTGCATTTAGTCTGTTTAGTGCTTCTGCTGCGGTGTGATCGTAGAGCATCTCAAGGGCTGGATTGCTCCCGCGCAGTCCGCTTACTACTTTCTTGCCCCATTCAACATAGGCGACTCGTCTTTCTGAACTCCAATCTGGGGGCGGAGAATGCCCCATATCGCGCACGTTGCTGATTTTGTCGGCTAGTTTTATTTGTTTTGCTTTTGAGCTTATTTTGGGCGCGTGCTCTATTTGTTGTTGTTTACGCACTTCTTTGGCTAGTGTTTTGTCATCGCTGCATTCCATCACGAGAGCCGCTACTTCTTCGCCGAATAGGTCAAGTAGGCAGTCGCTCGTTGTATCGGTGTCTTCGACAGTGTCATGCAGCAATGCTGCTGCCAGAGTGGCACCATCGGTGATACCGCCAACTTCGTGCAGCAAACGGGCTACTTCGATAGGGTGATTGATGTAAGGTGTGGCCTCTTGGTCTTTGCGCCTCTGGTCTCGATGTTTTTCTGAGGCAAAGGACAACGCCGCTATTATTAGGCTTAGATCTGACAGTTGGTTGTTCATGGCCTGCTGCTCTCTAGTTGGATCTTGACTGCAGTTCATATTTTACTAGGTCAGGCTAGCAGCAAATGTGCTAAAAATAGAAATTGAGCACCAAGGGGAAGCAGCGAGTGAAAGAGTCATTTATGTGGTTCGTGATAATGGCAGTGCTGATCACACCGTTTTTACCGACTTTTATAAAAGGTAAGTGCCCTAGCTGTAGTAAGCGTAAGCTCGATACATTTGAGCCTGAAGGCATTGAAGCTAAGCCAGGGACTTACATTACCTATTTCTTGTGTCAGAACTGCCATATGAGTTTCCGCCGCGACAAGAGTGGCCCTTTAGAAGCCATGCCGGCAGATTTGCCCTCAGATGCCAGTGCTGCTCAGCCTGTCTAGAAGCCTTTGCGCGGGACAATGTCTTTTGGTGATAGTTCTTGCATTAGTTTGCTGGGAAACTTTTCTATGTCATTCGGTTGACCGAAGCGTGGTTTGAATATTGGTGGTTCGGGCCGCTCAATGCCAACAATTGGTCCACAGGCAATGAAACCATCTTGATCGCGAATGCATACATCTGGTTTGATTCTGATCGGTAGATGTTTCTTAAAGTCTTCGTCGCTCAGCTGTCTGTGCAGTGAATCTGTTGACTGGACGCCTCTAGTAACGTTGTCAGAGCTCTTGTCAGTGAAATTTCCGGCTTCAAAGGTAGACATTTGGTAATCCTCATTTCTAGATTGCATGTTGTATTGGAGTGAACAATTGCAATATAGAGGTTAACTGTGACTCATCGGTGACCATAGGTTCGATTTCTAATAACAAAAGAGAGAGCGCTGTATTCGAGCGCTCTCTCTTTTGTTATTAGAAGTGGATTATTTGCCGTTATCTAGCGGGAGTTCGTAGGGCTTGCCTGACCACGGTTTAATTTGGGTGAATGGCTCTGTGGGAAATAACGGTTCATATTTTGGCGGGAATTTACCGGTTTGAGGATCTAAGGGATTCTCTGGCAGAATGAATGCTCCAATGCCTGGTTTTTCAGATCGAGGCGAACCTACGATTGGACCGCAAGCAATATAGCCATCTTTGTCAATAATGCAAACATCCGCTGGCTTCATTACACCTATAATGCTATGGATGTCTTTTAAGGTTGTAGTTGACTGTACTGCCTCGCTTAGAGACGAGCTTGCTGTCCTACTGTCAGAGCTATTTGCATTTTCTGCGTCTTCAAATTTAGTCATTTAGTAATCCCCTCTTTTGAGATTGTGTGATGTATTGGGGTGAATACAGACAATATATGTTTGAATTGTTACGCCTTAGTGACTAGCATTTATTCGTGCTTTAATTGCAGGCAGAGCCTTCTCCGCTGCTTCTTCTCCCGATTTGATTGCTTCAATGAGATCGGCGCGGTTGAAGTTATGTAAGTTCAACTTGTCGGCGTTTGGTTCGATGACAATGTCTGCTTGTCCAGCTGGCTTGTCTTCTATTTCGGCCATGAGAATGCCGAGCAACTGGTCACCGTAGCTCGAAAATGTGTTGAATTTACTTTGGTCATTGCCTTTCAAAAATGCATGCAACTTCACTGCCACCACTATTTGCGCTCCTACTGCAGTGGCCGGTTCTGTTGGCAGATTGTTTCTCAAGCCACCATCTACGAAAAGCTTTCCGTCAGTTACTACCGGCCTGTAGAGCATTGGCACACTGCAGCTAGCTTGCACAGCTTTGGCTATATTGCCTGTGTCTAACCATACTGGTCTGGTATCACCCAGGTTAACTGTTAGCGCAGCAAACGGCGTTTTTAGCTGTTCAATTTTTTCAATGCCTGGAGGCAAATTGCGCTCGATAAATTTAGCAATTGAATTGCCGCTGTAGAGGCCGATTGGCGGCTTGAGAAAGATTAGGCGCTTGAGCATGTATGGTGGTATCCCAAGAGCAGCTTTGAGCTTAAATGGAATAGGATAGAAAGCTTTTTTCAATTGGTTACTTAGAACCAACTCTTCAATACCTCTGGCAGAAACACCTGCACAATAAAGGCTGCCTACAAGCGCACCGACACTGCTGCCCACGAGAAAATCAACATGTATTTTCTCGCGGTCAAATACTTTCAATACCCCTATGTGTGCGGCACCCCTAGCACCACCACCGGCTAAAATTAGAGCTAGGCGGGGATTCTTTACTTCACTGAGTAAATTGCCAGTTTCAACAGGCAAACCTGTTTGGTAAATAGACTCACCTTCACCAGATGAAGGTACAGTGTCAACAGCTACAGTAGGAGCGGTGGCTGAGGGAGCTGGGGCAGGCATTGCCGTAGGGGATTGGACTGACGTAGCCGTGGGGGCTGGGTTTGGCTTTGACGTGGCTGATTGGGCGAATACTGGCAGGCTGTGACAGCAGAGCATCCAGTTGGTTGAGAAAATTGCCAAGGTCGTTAGTAAAGTTCTGACTTTATTTGTCATAAGTTGGCACAATCATTATGTATGACCTTTTTCTGCTAAATTCTTCTTTGGTGTGAATAGACCTGCTCTCCCATGGTTTGTTCCATCTTCTACGTTTACAAGGAGTACCAATGCCAACTGAGCCAGAGTCAGGCGCTGCGCCTAGCGATTTAAGCCCTGAGCAAATTGCCCAGGTGCTACGCTTGAAAGCTCTTGCTGATCAATGCTTCGGGCCTGTGGTGGTGGTCAGTCGCAGCAAGCGCCTTTCGTTTGTCGATCGCATTTCGGCTTTTCACGAAGGGCAAAAATTACTAGGTAGCGATCGCGTATTGGCCTATGTCTTGCTTGAGTATCTCAATGCATCAATTGCTGCCAGTAAATTGCCTGTGGTGCTGGTTGACGGTACAACTTTTGAAGATGATGGTGCGGCTATAAATTTTATTGGTCAGTCCGAGCCTCCAATTGAGAGAGAAAGTGAGATTCTGGAGCTGATTCAAGCAAAACAAAAGAGCGCTCGACTTTATCAATATGGTGTTTCAATATTTAGAGGAACGGCAGCACCTAAAAACTTTTCACAGGCCAAAGAGTTATGGCGCAAACGGGCCGAGTTAGGCGATCTCGAATCGCAGTTTGCCATCGGAGACATTCTCTTTAACGACAAAGAATACGAGGAAGCAGTTAAGTGGTTAGAGATGGCTGCCGGGGTTGGGCATACTGATGCTACCTTTGCTCTCGGGCTCTGCTATCTAGATGGCCTTGGAGTGGAACAGAACCTTGAGAGAGCGTCTGGCTGCGCCTTGCTGGCCGCCGAAAAGGGTCATGCCCATGCTCAGTATACAATTGGTATCACTGAAAAAGACCCGCTAGAAAAGAGACGCTGGCTAGAAAAGAGTGCGGCTCAAGGCTTTGCTCCTGCCAAAAAGGCTCTAGCTGAAATGTAGAATTAGTGCTGATTGTTTTCTTTCATGGTGCTAACAAGACGTATGCTGCCGTCGACTTCAACACAGAAGATCCAGTTGGCTGTGGCAATATACTCGGGCAGCTGTGGTTGGCGCAAGAGCACATGAAAGACGTCAGTGTCTTCAGGCAGGTCTGCCATAATTGCTGAATGGCAGCCGCCTTGGAGATGGGCATCGTTCGGTAAACCGCCGCGCTTGGGCCACGTTAGCACTGACTGGTGCATCTGCCTGGTTTCTAGAATTTTATGGTCGCTCTTCGATACCAAGTAACGCACGTCTCCACCGAGTAAATAGACTCCGGGTTCTGTGGTGCCAGGAAATTGATAGACCCAATAAGTGTTTTGGTCACCTTCGTTGGGAATGGCCGCATAGTTCATCAGTGGCCCAGTGCTCTTCATTTTTGTTTTGCAGACATCAATGGCCTGGGCTCGTTTGAAAAATTCACCTTTGTCTAGTTTGAAAATATCGTATGACTTTATCTCGACAGGCTTGTTTGGCTTGAGTGTTGCTTCATAGGCAATGAGGAAGCTCTCGCCATCGTCGCTCATGCTGCCAAAGGCTACATGCCAAAGATCGTGTTCGGGAAAGGCGACAAAGAGTTTGAAGCTCGCTGCATTTTTAACTTGCACCAGAAGGGCGTCAGTCGCCACTGAACAGGCCTTATCGTATCCGTAGAGGTCTTTACCTCTCTTTGTAATCTGACTGAGCGCCAAAGTGCTAGGGGGTTTTACCGTGCCACTGGCTACTGGCACCTCTGGTTGGCCCTGGGCGACGGACTGAGGTACTGCCAAAATCAAGGCAATGCCTAGCCCAGAGCCTAAACTCAATGCTCCTGAGCCCAGCCCTGATCCTATACTCAAGACTAGTAAGGCGACCGATGCCAGCAATGTCGAGGATGTTTTTGCTAGTTTGCTCATCGATGTCCCTTTAGATACCTTATTTGACAGTGTAGTGCACAATGTAGTGCGAAGCGAGTTGATATTTAATCTAATAGCATGAACTTTTTTGCTTGGCTGAGCGTATATCGATATATGGACAAACATAGGAAACACTTGAATTTCAAGGCTATCTATCTTGGGTTACTGGCCAGTGTTTTGAGTGGCTGCGGTAGCCTTGGCCTGGCCTCTGTGGCTTTGGCACAGACAGATACATCAAGCCCTACACGGCTTGCTCGACCCGACATGCCTTTAACTTTTCCTGCCGATGGTCGCCCGTTTACCCTTGGTGTTGAACACAAGCAGATCGCTCTTCCTGCTGCTACCACTGCTACTACCATGAACGCTTCGTCTACAATCAATTCTAATTCGACTGACCCCTTTCAGTCTCAGGCTGGCATTTTTGATAAACCAGTGACCTCAATGTTTGCTTTGCAAGATTCGCGCAATTTGCTCAACGGCTCAGCTCTCAAAGATGGCTTTAAAGGTCAGTCTCAAATTCCAACTCTATCAGTGCAATTGCTTTCAAACTTTGATCTGGAGCTAATCGTAGACTCGTCTAACTCCATGCGTCGTCGAGATTGCCCCGGGTTTTTGTCCCGCTGGGAATGGTGTGGCATGCAAACTAGAGCGCTTTCTCGTGATTTAGCTCCATTTGTTCCGAAAGGACTAACTCTTACTTCATTTGCTTCTGAATATCAGGTCTATCCTAATTCTAGCCCTAGTCGAATCAATGATTTGTTTGCAAACCCTGACTTTATGTGGGGCACAAAGCTGGCTGAGCCCCTGCAAGATCGGCTCGGCAATTTCTTCGCCAGGCGGCGACCAGGTTCGAAGCCAATGTTAATAGCCGTGATTACTGATGGTGTGCCTGCACCTCGATATGAACCGATGCTAGTGGTGCAAACTTTGGTCAATGCCACTAGGCGTATGCATGATGCTAAAGAAGTGACTGTGGTGTTCTTACAGATCGGTGGTGCTGACGAGAAAGGAAGGCGCTTCTTAGCTGAGCTTGATTACAACTTGGTCAAGTATGGTGCTCGTTTTGATATTGTTCGCACCGTGTCATTTGAGCATTTGCAAAAAGTTGGTTTGTCACAAGCTCTGGTGCAGGCGGTGCAAGATTTTGCTCTGCAGAGTAAGAAGCGTGCAGGTGGTAGTGATAGACTTGCAGAATAGCACAACTTCTCCCCGTAAAAGATTGGCAGTAGAAGAAGACGTTGGCCCAAGCTACATAATTCGAATACCATCTAGGGGGATGAGCAGCTGAGTGATCTCCGTCAACTCAGCTTCCGGGACAGGTTTCCATTCGCGCATGTCGCTGCCGTTAATGTCGAGCAAATCTAGAAATGCGCTCGTGATTCGAGCCATGTGTGACCTCAACCGTTCTATGTCTAAAATGAGGTATCGTCCTGTCATATCGTTTGAGACACTGTGGTTGACCAGCCTTTTAAGTGCATAAGGAGGAACATCCAATTTTTCTCCCATGGTCAGGAAGGTACGGCGAAGATCATGAAATGTGAAAGCAACGCCGCTTTTGGCACGCACCCTGCTGACGATAGCAACGCCTCCACCGAGATGCTTGTCTTTTAGTCGGCAAGATTGGAAAACCCATTCTGAACGATTCCTGTAAATATAGCGTCTTTTGAGCAGCGAGACGAGAAAGTCACTGAGTGGCAGCCTATGCTCTCGGTCACTCTTTGTTAGTTCCCGCGGCACGATAAGTATTTTATTTTCAAAGTCGACATGGCACCATTTCAGCTTTCTCGTCTCACCGAATCGCATACCAGTTAAGAGAAGAAATAACAAGAAGTCACGCGCTACCTCATTCTGAAGGGTGCCCACGGCTCGATACCAATCTTTGAGTTTAAGATCGGGAATAATACCTTGGCGAGGATAGATGCGGTGCCATGATCGATTGCGCGACAACCTTGAAACCGGATTCTCCTTGATCAGCGGCTCATCAGTTGTGCCATATCTATCAGATGCGAAATTGATGAGAGCGCTTAACTTTTTTAGGGCGTTATTCGCACGCCCGTGTCCTGATGTTCCTAGTCGGTTTGGGCTAACGGTTAGCTCGTGATGGCGTTGTTCTACCATGTCTTTTGTGATCGAAGTGATAGGCATATCGAGCCAGTCGTTAAAGTGTCGATTGATGGCAAAGTGATAATTTCTCTGAGTGTCTTTTCGGATCGGCTTGATCTCCAGAAACTTTTGCAGTACTTCTCTCAGAGTGATATCGTTGAGAGTGTTTATGCGTTTGCCACTCTTTGGATCGTTGCCTTTTGCTATGTCGCCGAGCATTATGCACGCCTGGTTTCTTGCCGAGTCTAGAGACATGTCGCTGCACTTGCCGATAGTGATTCGCTTGGTGGCTCCATCAACACGTCGTTCGAGAATATAAGATTTTGACTTCGGCGTCACTCGCACTGCAAATCCATGAACGTCATCGTCACGGTAGAAGCACTGCCCTCTGATAGGCAGTTGAATTTCTGATTCTACAAATTCTTTGGTCAGTTTGGACATAGCACTAATGCTCCTCCGACGAATCTTACCGATAGGCTTGCCTACACAAGCCTGGAAAAGGCTGCGGCATCAGGGTTGTAAGAGTTCCAGTGCTCAGTAGTATATGCTTTGGCTAGCGAATATGGACTGTGCTATTGCACAGTTCTATGAGGCGATTTGGAAATAGCGTGTAACTATCAGAGCATAATCAGAGTGGTCAATTATCATTGCCACAGGGGTTTGCCCTGAAAATGTCGTTATAGAGGAGTGTCTGCAAAATATGGAAATTGCTAGCTCCAGCAAACCGACTTTATTTGGGGGAGCTTCTGTACGCCAATCAAACCGCAACTGATTTGGAATTGGAGTTAGACGAGAATTTCGAGCCCGTGTTTTTTAGCGACGCATAGAAGTTTCAGAGTTGCACCGGTCGGCTTGGTTGCACCGGTCTCCCATTTTTCGACAGTGCTTTCACTGGTATTTAGATAACGAGCGAAGACAGGCTGGCTCACCTGGAAACTGTTGCGCAAAGCTTTGATTTGTTTTGGTCCTAATTCTTCAGGCACATCAAGGCAGCTTTCATCAAACCGGCGCATGGTCTCCTTTGATACAACTCCAATTTTATGTAAGCCAGAAACATGGCTATGGATTGCTTCAAAAGCATCACTTTTAAACTTTTTTGCCATGACAAATCTCCACTAAAATCTCATCTGCTAACGCTAGGTCAATTTCCTTATCCGTGATTTTTGCATAGGTATTGGCTATTTCTCGAAAGTCTTCAAGCTCTTTCTGGTTGATATTCTCACGGTCTTTTTTTGCAAACAAGTAGGAATAAACCCAGTATTTGCCGCCTTTTGCAATGATTATGCTGCGGTGCATATTTTTGTTTAGGCGTTTTATAAATACTCCACCGCCGAGGTCATCGCACTGCCCGAGCCGCACTTGTTCAATAGCCTTACACAAATCAGCATCGCTTATATCGGCTTTCTTAGCAGCTTTTGCAAACCAGTCAGTTTTAAAAGATCGAGGCTTGATTGCTTCAGTCATTGGATAAGTGTAGCAGGGACTGCTATCTTTGTCAAGTCTGAAAATGCCCGTAACGCCCAAAGGGTGGCAATTATTGACGAGTAGTAGCGGTTCTGTGGTCTATCAGCTGCAGATCTCTGGAGATCTGACTGGGCTCACGCACAACTTCAGCGCTTCCCTGTGGATCAATTTTTAGGGGCCAGGTCAGCTGAGTTAAAAATTGCGCCCATAAATATATGGTACCGTTTTGCTGGTCGCGAATGGCAATCACGAACGGCCGATCACAGTGGTATAGGAACTCTTACAATATAGGCGCTGCCAGCATTACAGGAAGCGTGTAGATGATTTGTAGATGTCGAGGTTAGCGATCTGGTGGCACGCTCAAATAAGACTGCCACAGGCATTGCCACAGCGAG
>JAGOSY010000074.1 GCA_018062085.1 bacterium
TGGTGTCATTTAATTTGGGTTCGGTGTCAATCAATTTGAGTTCGGCACCACTCCTGGTGACAGTTAATTTGAGCTGGAAACAGCGGATGATGTCGCGCCGAACGATTTATGATGTCACGCCGCTACAGCTATCGATTGTCCAGCTTTTGGTCCTTCGATTGTAATTCTTTCCATCTGTCGATCCTCTGGTTGCAGGCTCCGCAGCCTTGTGTCGCCAAAGGACAGATTGGGCTGGACTGTCAAGGTGGAAAGCGCAGCGAGCCTTGACTGGACTGGCGCCCAAGTCTGTACGATTGAGACAACAGGTGGCGAGCAACGTCAGCACGCATGACCTTTACTACTTTGTCAAAAACTACAAAGACGGCGTAGCAGGGGTGTTAGGAGCTATTAGACCCGATATAGATCATGGCTTGGTCAAAGAAGCAGTAGCAAAAATCCGCCATCACTTCAAAACTATTGATTCTTCTGGTTCAGCTCAGGTAGTGCGTTTTCTTGAGCTGGACGACGCCGACGACATCGCTGCTGTCAGGCGAGATGTTTATGAAATAATGGCGACATTCCTTGCAGGTGTCGATTCCTTCAATAGGCAATGAGTGTTAACTTGGACATTAGAAAAGCAAACCAGCTAACAGAAGAAATGTCGTATGGAGCGCGAACTAGCGCCCAATATCCCCCAAAAAAACGACATAAAAGTGGAAAACGATCCCGGGGCTAGCGCGGGCAGCGTTTCTGTAGACTCAAGCGGTCTAATAGTAGAAGATCCGATTTGCAAAATACTAGTAGCTCCCGAAACTGTAGCTGGCTTGTTTGAATACCACACCAAACAGTCTATTTTTGCAGCGTGCACTGCTTCAAGACACCGCCCTTCTAATTACGCAGCAATAAAAGGACTTCTGCTTACGCGCCAAAGGCTGCCCTGGGGTCCTTCAGCTCGGTGTTTCTGGATCTTCTACCTCGCTACAGTTTGCCTGGCAGACGACCAGGCCCAGAAGGCCGAGACCAGCCAGCGCTAGCGGTGCCAGCACCGGCGGTCCTCCTCCATCAAGTGGAATTTTGCCTGGCATCATACAAAAAACTTTCAGGACCGTGCACATGGCCATCCAGGGATCGCCCTTGCTATGCAGCCAAAAGCCGGTAAGCCCCACTAATGGGGCAATACCAAATCCCAGCTTGAGCAGCATTCGCCCGCCTCGCTCCCAAGTGGCCAGGCCAACCCCTCCACCAACGAGCGTTATCGAAGTGTACGCAATAGGAATCCAGGCCTGCCACTTCTTGCCCAAAACCGCTTGATGCTCAAACCGCACTTCAACCAGAAGAAGCGCTAGTCCAAGTAAAAGCAGTAAGACCGTTACTCTTTGTGCAATTCGGGGCTTGCTTACTTGAGTCAGAAGGTACTTTATAGAACTTCTCATAGGCCTGCCTATTGGGTCACAATCGAGTGCACATGAACTGATTTTTCGGTAGGGTCAATGTGTCCGGTGATGGCAACTTGTTTACCGGCGACTTCTTTTGCTTTGTCTTGATCCGACAAGCCATACATATCGCCTTTGGCATCAACGAGAACGTATTTGGCACCACCTGCCACACATTTTGCGACGCATGCAGCCGGATCGGTTGTTGCTCCGCCCATTTTAGAATGGTCTTTTCCGCACATGCTGTCGCTGATGACACCATTTATGGTGCCTAAATAAACTCCACCGGCAGCTGCTGGTGGGGCGGTCGCTTCTTTAACAGCTGGTGCTTCTTTTGACCCTACTGTCGAAGCTGCCGGGGCCACTGGTTGGGCAACACTTGAGTCGCTCGTCTTGGCACTATTGCTGCATCCACTCAGTAATATAACCAAGAGCGCAGAAGCAGCTGTAGTTGATGCGATATTTAGTTTCATGATTTGTTTTCTCCTGTTAGCCTTTATATGTCACCACTGGCAAAGGTTAGGCGAGCCTCTGCCAGTCGATATTTGTAAATTGATTCCAGTAAAGTTAGCCTTGCTTGAAACATCTTGACAGCAGCGTCAAACTGCTCAAGCGCGATGGATTTTCCCACTTCGTAACGAGCATGGAATAGCCTGTGATCTTCTTCGGCTGAAGTCACTTCCTCTTGAGCCAGTAAAATGTTCCGTCTGGCTAAATCAAGATCTATCCATCCTTGTGATACTTCTTGCGCAACTTTGAGTTCCACATCGCGTTTAGCAATTTCGGCCTCACGCACTGCTGCATTGGCAGCCCTGAGCTCGTTGAAGCGACTGCCGGAATCAAAAAGGGTTACTCCACCCATGACTCCAATAAATCCGCCCCAGCGCCCATTTGCGTTGCCGTCTGGAGAACTTCCTGAAATATTACTACCGAGTCCGTAAGCGTTAATTTGAGGGGAGTATTTGCTTCGAGCAATTTGCCTGCGAGCCTTCATTTCAGCTACACGGTTGAAGGCCCTTGCTAATTCCGGCCGTGCCTTGGCGGCTTCTTCCATGAAGCTATTTAAATCTCTCATCAGTTCACTATAAACAAGCTCGTCTTTAAGCGAGACTGTTGAGCCAATATTGACGGCCATAACCACTTTAAGATTGAGCAGGGCGCTATTGAAATCACGGTAGCGCTCGTTAAGCAATATTCTTGCTTTCGACAGTTCTGATGATTCACGCAGATAATCGGCTCGTGGGGCTTTGCCCTCATCCACCCGAGCTTTCATGTTGGCAGTACTTGATTCTCTGAACTTGACGTAATCGTTAGCCACTCTGAGGTTCACTTCTGCCCAGGCAGCATTCCAGTATGATTCTTTCACTTTTAAAGCAGTTTGAATGCGCGTCTCTCTGAAAGCAGCGAGTGATTGTTTCTCTAAAGCACGCGCCGCACGATAGCCCCCCATAAGTCGTCCACCAGTGAAAATCGGCTGTGTTCCAGCGAATATCAAACTGAGCGAAGTACCTTTCACTATTGGTTGCATTGGGGTGGAAGCGACATTGGAATCGCCCGGAAAGAAAAGCATCTGGTTGAGTGATGAGGTCGAGTAGAAAGTATTAAATGACGATGACGGGCCAAATTTGGCCAATGAGGCTCGGGCTAAGTACTTTGAAGATTGCCAGGACTGCTCCGATTGCTGAAGAGTGTAATTGTTCTGTATACCTTTCTTGACCGCTTCATCCAAGCTTAAAGGTCCAGTGCTAAGTGGTAATTCGCCGGATGGTGCCTCTTTTGTCACCTGCAGTCGGATAGGGTTATTGCTCGTAACTTCATCAACAGTCGTTGATGAATAGCCCCCTAATGTCGCGTTTTGCCTTACTTCCGGTAACGCATTTTGAAGAATAGGTCCTCTTAAGTCTTGAGCCAGGCTCTCAGTGACTTGGAAAACACCAAGCAGCGGAAGCACTAGCCAGCAAGTATTTTTAAAAAAAGTCTTCCTCACGGCTTAACTGCCTCCTTTTGCACTTGCACAGATTTGCTCAAAGCTAGCCTGATATCCTGTGCTTGCTGTCTTTGCTTTTGGTTGAGAACTGACCAAGCGCGTTCTGAAAATGAGACTTCAACAGCTCTCAATTGCCTACTCGGTGCCTTTATCTGTGCCGCGATAGCCGTGATTTGACCGATGTCTACCTTATTGTTTGACGGCTGCTCTTGAGTTGATTGAAGCGAGCCAATTGCCTCTTTTACTGCGGCATTGAAAGGAACAAGCTCTCTTTGGCGCTCGCTTTCACAGTGTTGCAGTTCAATGACCTGCTTTGGAGAGAGACCTAGCTGGTCTTTCCACATCAGTAAAAGAGCTGGTGATGGTTTTCTAACAAGTCTGCTTTCGCCACTAGCTTCGACTTTTCTCTCAATTCGTACTTTTGACGGTCGCAGTAAGTTCCAACTTACTAATAGAATCAGACAGACAATCATTGCTATAGTGCCTGGACCAGCTAACTTAAGAGGTGTTTTTACTTTCATGATTTCTTGCCTCCTCCGAATTTTCGGCTAAGCCAATTAACCAAATCATCTGTATAAGCGTGCATTATGGGGATATCGAGCAGGCTTAAAACGGTACCAAC
>JAGOSY010000029.1 GCA_018062085.1 bacterium
CACTAAGCTTTACAACAATTGCCTCGCTAAATTGCCATCTTTGAAACCACGGAAGTGCTCCAGGGGCAATGAAATCCAGGCAAAACACGAATATCTATACTATATACATGAATAGAGGCGGAAAAAAAGCCACATTGCCATGATCCCCGATGGTTAGAATTGTGATTTCGGCAACGGTCTTTATTGTTACCATTAACAACCTGCAACAGTTTCAGGTCTATAAGTGAGCATGATATTTACCAGCGACAATTTAGCAATTCGTCCCTATCGCTCAAGCGACGCAGACTCGCTCAGCTACCATGCCAACGATCGCGAGGTCTGGCTTAACTTACGAGACCGTTTTCCCTTTCCTTACACCAAAAAGGATGCAAGAGAATGGGTGGATCTAGCCAACAGACTACAACCCGTCACCAACTTTGCCATTGTTGTCGATCAACAATGCGTAGGCGGCATCGGCATTGCAATTAATCAGGATGTCCATAGAAAGAGCGCTGAATTAGGCTACTGGTTGGGCAAAGAGTATTGGGGCCAAGGGCTGATGAGCAAAATCCTGGCGCCAATGACCGACTACTACTTTGCCCATCACGATCTAGTTCGCATCTATGCCATGGTATTTGACTGGAACCCAGCCTCAACCAAAGTTCTAGAAAAAGCAGGATATGAGCTTGAAGGACGCTTAAAAAAATCAGCAATCAAAGACGGAAAATATTGCGATCAGCTGCTATACGCCAAAATCAAATGACTAGCAACAAGTAAATGCAAAAGCTCACCAATGGCACAATCATTGACGATAAGTACTGCGTGCTCGACTTTCTCGGCATTGGCGGCATGGGCATCGTCTACAAGGTCGAGCAGCTCTCACTCAAAGCCGTTCGTGCTTTAAAAATGATAGACACCAACAAACTCAGTGAAGAGAATTGGCGACGTTTTCAGTTAGAAGCAAGGGCAGCATCAACTCTCGAACACACCAATATAATCAAAGTCTACGACTATGGTCTCGTCAACAAACTCACCCCTTACTATGTCATGGAAGTAGTTGATGGCATGACCCTTGGTGAGCGCATCAACATCAACGGGCCGATAAACACTGAACAATTCTTCTCAGTCTTTATTCCGGTGGCCCAGGCCTTAGCCTACATCCACAGCAAAGGCATTCTTCACAGAGATATTAAACCCGCCAATATCATGCTCAAAGAAGAGATAAACGGCAAAGTATCACAAGTAAAAGTCCTCGATTTTGGCTTAGTAAAATTATTCAGCGACGCCAACTGCGGTGTATTAACAAAGGCTGGCGCCCTAACGAAGGCTGACGAAATCATTGGTAGCCCCACTTTTATGAGCCCCGAGCAAACAGCCGGTCGCAAACTTGATCAGCGCTCTGACATATATTCTCTTGGCTGCGCCATGTTCGATGCCCTAACGGGAGAACCACCTTACCTAGATTACAACCCAGTAGAAGTACTAATCATGCATCAATCTAAGCCTATTCCTCGCCTGGCTGAAAAAGCCCAAGAGCGAGAATTTGACGAAAGAATTGAGCTACTTGTGCGAGTAATGTTGGCAAAGAAACCTGGCGATCGTCATCAAAAGATGGAAGAGGTAGTACAAGATCTAATTGCTATTCAAAGCGGCCGCAAGCCGCTATTTGCAATCGAACATTGGCAAGATACAAACGAAGAAGAAAACGATGATATAGAAGCAGACGATACAGAGTCAGACGATGTAGGCAGAGTAACAAAACGCACAAACATTGGCAAAAGCCTAATCAATTACACTTCTGTTATTACCATTGCCATTGTCGTTACTGCCATCACGACCCTGGTAGCCACATCTGCCTATGTCTGGCAAATACATGATAGCGGTAAAACACCAAACACAAAAGCAACAGCCCCTGGGCTTGACCAAAGCCACTCAATTGAGCCCAGCCACAGGTATGCCCCCAGCCCACAATACTCTCGCGAAGAAACAATTGCCGGAAAAAGAGTAATAATCTTCGACTTCCCCAAAGACTATTCTATTGGAGAAATCAGCGCACTAGACGGCCACAACAAATGCAACGCTCAAGGCACTGTTACCATGCCCCAAGGCGAACCATTTCGCTTTATTGCCAGCAAAGACTGTATGCGCAATCCACAGCTATTAGAACAATTCAAAACCAATGACCTTCGAGCGCTAGAGTTAAATGCTCTCCCCGGAGCCAAGGATGAACACATTGCAGCAATCAAACATCTTACTAAACTTGCCAAACTAACCATCTGCGATTGTAGCCTTAGCCCTGCTGGTATAGCCAATCTAGGCAATCTTACTAACCTAAAAGACTTAACCATTAACTCGGCCAATTTCGATGACCAAGCCTTCTCTCAGTTGAAAATTTTGGACCAACTCGATACCTTTGAGGCCCGCGAGATTCCTCAATTGAGCAAAACTCTACAAGCCTTATCTAACTCTCAAACATTGCATAAACTAGTACTGTGCAATGGTTCAGTGAACGACCAAAGTCTAAAATCAATCGGCCAATTGAAACAATTAACCTATCTCAACCTGGCACTAAATCCAGCCATAACTAGCGGAGGAACCAGCGCACTATCAACTTGTAGCGAACTGAAATATCTCAATCTCATTCAAAATCCGGTAACCGCCCAGGTCATCCCTACTTTGTCGGCCCTTAAGAAATTGACGTGCCTAAAACTAACTGCCCTAGACTGGAAAGAGCAAGATGACAAAGCTTTGAAAAAGAATCTTCCACAAAACTGTGAGCTACAACTACTTCATATCGAGTCAAACAAGGCGAGCAAGGACCTAGACAATCTTATCAATTAGGCCTTTCAGCTGAGGCGCAAACTTTATGAAACAGCTCGAACCAGAAACAATCATCGACGAAAAATACCGAGTGATCAATACACTCGGCGTCGGTGGCATGGGCATTGTTTATCGGGTAGAGCAACTCTCACTCAACAGCGAAAGAGCACTAAAAACTATTCATACAGACAAATTAAGTGAGGCCGTCTGGCAGCGCTTTCAGCGCGAAGCAAAAGCAGCATGCAGACTTGATCATTCTAACCTAGTAAAAGTATTTGACTATGGCCTATTTGAAAAAGTGACACCATACTATGTCATGGAAATCGTTCAAGGCCAAACCCTCTCAGCCAGAATCAAACTAAAAGGCACTCTCAGTCTAGAACAGTGTCTAAATGTCTTTATTCCCACGACCTTTGCTTTGGCCTATGCCCACGAGAAAAAAATCATTCACCGTGACATGAAGCCAGCCAACATCATGATCAACGAAGATACTAATGGCAAAATCTTAGAGATAAAAGTACTCGATTTTGGCATCGCTAAGTTAGTCAGCGATGGCAACCTGACAAATGCACTAACAAAGCCAGGAGAAGTAATCGGCAGTCCGCATTTTATGAGCCCTGAACAGTCTTGGGGTGGAAAAATAGATGCCCGCTCGGACATTTATTCACTGGGTTGCTCAATGTTCGAATCCCTCACCGGTCTGCCACCATTTATTGCCAAAAACGCAGTACAAGTAATTATGCTGCACCAAAGCTCGCCCCCACCAACTTTGGCTCAAACCGCGCCCAATCTCGAATTCGGCGAAAGCATTGAGCAAGTAGTGCGAGTAATGTTAGCAAAAGACCCTAATCACCGCTATCAATCGATGGATGAGCTAGCTCAGGATTTGATATCTGTTAAAAACGGCAAGCTGCCTCGCTTCGCCCAGACGCAAGAGAAACAGTCAGGGCAAGAATCAAACTTGCCAGCAGCGAAAACAATAGCAACAAAAGCAATTACTACAGACAAAATAATTGACGATGACGAAGATATTTCAAGCGACAGCCAAGATCAAATCTCTGAAAGTCAGACTGTAACGACAAATACACTGAGCAAGTTCAGTTTTCCGACCGTGGCACTGTCAATAATTCTCGTCATTGCAGCAACCGCGACCGTGATACTGCTACAACACGGTCAGCCCCCTAAAACATTCGGGCAAATTCCTAGCAAGACCACATTGAGTGACCCGCTATCAGGTTCAGACAATACTTTTTCTCATTCGGCCAAACTCGCCAACGGTCAACAAGTAACTGTATTTGAATTTCCTAAAGAGTTTTCTGCAGGCGAAATTCACTCTTTGGACGGCCGCCATAAAGCAGATGCCCGTGGAGAGGTAACAATTCCGTTTGGTGAATTGATAGGCTTTAGACCCAGTCGAGAGTTTGTAGATAGATCTGAGTTATTTAGAAAATTTGGCGCCAACGAGATCGCCGAAGTTGACGCTTCTGATCGCCATATGTTCAGCGATAAACATCTCGCCAACATGAGGCACCTGGTAAGCATTCGCTACCTCAATCTCAAAGACACAAACTTAAGCAGCAAATGCATCACCGATCTCAACTGTTTGACACAGCTTAGAGAGTTAAACGCCACCAACACTGGCATTGACGACCAATCACTAGCGAAGCTTAAGCGCCTGAAAAATCTAGAATTTCTTGAAGCAAGAGAATTTCCCACCCTCACTAAAACCATTAAGATCCTGGCTGGGTCAACAAAACTTCGAAAGCTTTCATTGTCCAACACCTGCGCAGAAAACAATTCGCTCAAAGAGATTGCCAAAAATCGCAATTTGACATATCTGAGCTTGTCTCAAAACCGAAAAGTTACAGCTGAAGGAGTCAAATTCTTACTTCCACTGACACAACTAAATCACCTCAACTTGCTTGATTGCAATGTCGGACCAGAAGCGACTGCCACACTGGCATCGTTCAAAAAATTGCGCGTACTGAAGCTGAACATAAGCAATTGGTCAAAGGCCGATGTTGCTAATCTAAAGCAAGTTCTACCAAAAAGCTGCACACTCGAAGTGGATGAGAACGCACCCAGGAAAAGTCGCGAAGTTTTGGATCAGTTAAATCAATGGCGTAGTTTGGAGCCTATTGTTGGACGATAGCGTTACCGCCAAGTAACCTGAGGGAATGCAATCTTTAACTTCGCCAGTCAAATATATTGGAACTAATGCCATATTTAGATGTCATGAGCATCTAGAAAGTGTCTGTTTCTTGGAGTGGCTAGCTAATGAATCAACTAGAACAAACAAAAATAGCTTTGCTACGTGAAGCATCAAAAACACTCAATACCATCAGCAAGGTCAAGAGTGGCGGTGAAGCATTTGTGAAGTGTAAGCACGCCTACGACCATCCTGAAGAGATCAGAACGCTCTACCTATATGCTCTAGACTCTCTGATTGAAGACGGTGCCACTGAGCTTGTGCTCACCAATGAGTATTTAGACTTATTTGAATTGCGGCAACCAACACAAATTTTTACTCTTGCTGCAGCCAAAGAAGCGTTGCTAAGACAACTGAAACAAGACGGACGAATCTATAAGATTCACAGCCCTCAGGGCGAGTTTGTACAATGCAAAAAATTTGCCCTAGGCGGCGCCGATCGCCCGGACGAGAACGAAGAAGAATCGCGCATTACGTTCTTAAAAGCACTTTCAGAGCTAATGCGTTACGGCAAAATTGATTTAGTTTCAGAGAGTAGAGAAATGACAGTATTTGCCCCGGCCATGCAGTACAGCAGCGCCGTCAACTCCACTGAAATCTATGAGAATTTGCGCCAATGTAGTTAAGTTAAGTTGAGTTGAGTTGAAGCGATCAGCATTGGTCACACTTCAGTCCCAACTCTTTCGCATACTGTTTTTTACAACCAACCCAGTTGTTCAGTTAGTAAAACGTTGCTACCACTGAAACAAACTTAGTTTCACGTCACTTTCACTAGTTTGCTAGTATCTTCAAATCACACCCCGCCTATTTAACCATCAAATAAATAAGACGGAGTATTGATCATGCCACCAACCAAAGCCATAGTCGAGCTTGGAGAAGCAATCTTAACCAGCCCAGCGGTGAAATCTGCTGCTGAGGCCGCAATTAAGGCCGGCGCCTCGTTGATAGATGACTTTTTCTCTATCGGCGGTCGCTCAGTCACTAAATCTGTAGCCAGCGGTGCAGAAACACAAGTGGCTACAGCAGCCAAGTCTGTAGCATCAGGTTGGGGCAAAAGCGCCGAAAGACTTTTTGTCAATCCGAATGACGACAAAGCGGTAACCAGTCTCATCAGTGCAATCGAATCACCCTTACAGAGTGCCGCCGCAAAAAGTGCAAAAGAATTGCGCCTGCCACTGACCGAAGGTCATAGAACTGCCATGACTGAACTAGCACAAGACAAAATTCTAACAACTCGCCTCGGTCTAATCTCTGGAGAATTACAACCGCGCTCAGTGACTGAACTCCAAAGACACCTGCAAAAATCTGTTGTCGACGATTTCAGAAAAACCTTTCAGCGCTTTCTGCCAGGAAGGAACGAGGCTACTGAAAATCTAGGCCTGCTGCGCGGTAACGCTATCGATCCCTTTGAGAGTTTAGTAACACATGACCGCCGAAGAATCGTCGAAGAGGCTTTAAAGACCCTGCCGCAAAGACAGGCAGAAGCTATTCAAAAAAAATTCTTTGATGGTCTATCTATAGGAAAAACCGCCGACGCTATGGGAGTAACAGTCAGCCGCGTGCAGCAACTAGAAGGCTTTGCTCTCGGCAAAATGCAGCGGCCAATTCTCCAAGAGATCACACCTGCCAATATGTACAGCCCAACTCAACTGCTGCGTGGCAAACCTTCATGGAGCGACCTGATGTAGTGGAAAACAACCTCTCAAATTTTTTCAAATAACCAGATGTAGACACAGTTAAGAAAAGCCTGCTTAGCAACTACATAGACTAATAGGTGTGGAGAAAGAAAAACAGAACCTGGCCAGAATGGCACCAGGTCTGTCTTTCAGCCGTTCAGGCCAGGGCAGCAAACCGCAGGGCTAGAGCCTGCTGACGCAAATGCGCGGCCTGCTCGTCCAGCTCCTTGCTGAACTTCTCGACACCGGCAGTGGTTCGACGCAACTCGGCCGTGGCAAGGGTATTCAGCAATTCGGCAGCAGCAGCGATGGGCACGCGCTTCTCGACATCCAGCTTCAGAGTGCTGATTTCTCGAGTCAAAGCCAGGCGAATCTCGGCAGTTATGCCGTTCCTTTGCGCCAGTTTCACCTGCTCTTCTTCCAATGAAGCGAGGTGGGCGCGCAGGCGCTTGAGATTGCTCACTTCGACCATGGCATTTGCCCTGATTTCCGCGACGCAATCGCGCATCTCCCTGAGTCGATGCATGCGGTCGTTCAGTTGTTCGCGCTTCCACGCCGGCAAGTCGAACGTTGCTTTCGCTTGAACGCTTCTGGAGGGAGCCAACAGCTTTTTCAGAAGAATGGCGAGAGAGATCACGGCGACAGCAAACAGCGGCAAAAGTTGAAGCAATGTCATCTTAGTTACCTCAAGTTATCAATCAAAATTGGCCGTACCGAAATACGGCCACGAATGAAAATCAGGCCGCGGAACGCTGACCGATTTGTGCAGAGAGGGCTTCGGCCAGGCTGGCGGAGACCTGGTGAGCAGTCAGACGAGCTGCCGGAACTGTCAGGGCCTTGGCCACGGACTCGCTCAGAACATGCCAAAACCAGAAGGCGTTCGGCAGGCTGAGCAGAATGGCCGAAGCGTCGGGTTCGCAGAAGACGTCGAGAACAGCGGCGCGGAAGATCAGCGGACGCAGAGTGGTTTCGACGGCCAGCTTGTAGAGGTCGCTGCCCAGCTGCGAGTCGTCCATCGGCTGATAATGGGTGATGCTGTTGCTGTGACGGGCGAGGTTGACCTGAGCAACTTGCTGAAGGCGAACGAGCATGGTCTGGTTCTTGACGATTTGGGCTTGCGCGTGAGCGAGAGTGACTTGGGTGTTCATGGAATTTCCTTAGGCTGATTACGCGTCACTAAAATGTGACAACGGGAAGATTGAAATGGTTATGGGAGTTGAGTAGGTGTTTTGTCTGGTTCTTAAAAAATGGAGAGTGAAAGGGACTTGATCTTATGTTTTAGAATCAAGCAAAGGCAAATAGAAACAGCTATAACCTAGCGGTATATACGTGTTTGCAAGTGGATCTGAGCTGATTACCATTAGCCACGCTAGCGATAATCAAACAGAAAACAAGCGCAAGATACACAAATTGTACAACTGACAAAAAGAGCAGTTAGACATTAGCTCAGCTCACACTAAGCTAAATTCACTTGCTAAATAAATCCTGATAGTAAGCCAATCTTAGAGTCAACCGAAAGCTAGCCATAACGCATGTAGATATCTAGCACAAAAAACAAATGCAAAAAAGCAATGCTATTCAGCATTGCTAGCAAAAAAATATTTGGTGGCGCACTTCGATTCATAACAGCATAGATCTTGTCTATTGGCAATTTATGGGCGCCACTAGATAAACTGGAGCAGCCAGCCAATAATTAACAAACAAGACCTAGTCCTAAGACCTAGTCCTAAGACCTAGTACTAAGACCTAGTACTAATTCGCTTAGACCAATTACTTCACTAGCGGCATATCAATAATTTGCGCTACTGAAAGTTCGGGGGCAGCCCTGCCACTCTCTAAATGCAGCAAACCAAGTTGCTCATACTTAGGTCGAATGCGCTCTGACATTAAACCAAGGCGTTTCAAGTTTGGAATAATCATGCGGAACATCGAACTTCTAAAGAAGCCCATCAAGGCAGACTCGCTGACAAATTTATCCCAAGCCTTTGGCGTGAATAAATGAGTGTAATACTCATCATAAATTTCGTGAGCAAGAAAACGTCTCTGCAACAGCAAGCAAACTTCAAAGGCCCATTCTTCACGCTCGCGCAGTTCGGCTTCGTTTAATTCGGTTTTGTAGTAGCGCTCTAAAGCTAGTACACCATAATGAACGTGGCGCGCTTCATCGCCAATGACATACTTGAGACAGTCTTTAAGAACCGGTTCACCAGTGACTTTGCGAATGGTTGAAAATGATCCCAAACCAAAACCTTCAATCATAATTTGCATACCAAGAAACTTGACGTCCCACCTAGGATCTTCCATCAAGGCTTCAGTAAGAACATATAAGTTTTCATTGATTTCGTAGACCTTCTCCATTTTTTCATGCAAGTAGCGGTGAAAAACTTCAATATGTCTACCTTCGTCTACAACCTGGGTAGCGCCAAATAGCTTGCCATCAAGCCATGGCACTGCCTGCATCACTTGCGCGGCGCCATAGAGAGCAGCCTGTTCACCATGCAATATCTGACTCAAAAACCAACTGAGCAATGAATGGCGTTGCTTTGATTTTTCTAGTGGGCTAAGTTTGCTCCACATTGGTAAAACATTGGCGGGACAAAATGCATCAGGTAATAGCAGTCCAGTTAGATCTAGTGGATCAACGTCGCGACTCCAATCAATACTCTCTGTGGCATTCCACTGAGAAGAATTAGCAGCATTATAGAGTTTTGCCAATTCAGGATAATCACGTGTGTACTGCCAATCAAAATGCACTTTATGAGAGGGGTCCATGCTTGAAAAAGGAGCACCCTTTGCACACTGTTGAAAGAGGCCACGGTAAGCCGGGCCGAGAAAAGACTTGAGCATTTTGATGTTGCCACGACTGGTTGCATCAGCAACAACTGGCCAGGTGCGGCCGACAGCCGTAATTAATTGAGGAAGAGATTTGATAGCCAAGTGATACCGCATTGCCTTTTCTTTTTAAAGAAGATAATTGCCAAGAACCAAAAACTGAGAATGCTATAGACCAGCATTCAGCAAATAAGTTCCAGCTTGAACAGATGTTCGTCAGTTTAGTTGTTTACAAGAAGGTATTGCGCCCCATTGCCAATGACGCAACCTAACTTATCCAATTTAGAATATTGCCACCGGGCCAGCGGTAAGCGCTGATTGTCTGGCAGCTTCGATCACTTGCAAACAGACCAAGGCATCTTCAATCTTCACAGGTACTGGGCCGCCCAGGCAAACGGCATCGCGCATCTGCTCATAAAAATTCTGATACGAACCAGGCTCTGAGGCAATGTTGACCTTATGCTTGACCCCGTTTGCGTAGGTGGTCAACTTGCCATGATGGTCCGCGTGTTCATGGCCCCAATGCCAATGACCAGGTCTATGGCCATCTTTTAGAGAATTCTCTTGGGGGTCAAGGCCCCATTTTTCGTAAGTACCTTCAATTCCTATCAAGCGAAATCTAGGGCCAACCTCAGGAGCCAGCATGCTCACCCATATATGGACAACCACATCATCGGCAAAACGCAGGGCCACAAAGGTATCATCGTCACCGGCCACACCTGGGCGTCTATGCATGATCTCAGCATAGACTTGCTGGGGTTTGCCAAAGAGTACGAGAGCTTGATCTATAAGGTGACTGCCTAGGTCAAAAAGCAAACCACCACCTTCGTCCGGTGAAGTGCTTTCACGCCAACCACCTGGTTTCGGCTCTAAGCGATAGCGCTCAAAGCGTGATTCCATGCGGGTAATTTTACCCAGTTGACCATTTTCGATCAGCTTTTTGATGGTCAAAAAATCATTGTCCCAACGTCTATTTTGAAATACTGAAATAGCTACATTGGCTTCAGTGCTAGCAGTTATCAACTGTTCAACTTGGTCAGATGATATGGCCACTGGCTTATCGATCACCACCGGAATGCCAGCATAAATGCTCGCCAAACCCAAATCTAAGTGCGTGTCGTTCGGTGTAGCTACAACCACAAGGTCATACTGATCTGCCACATTAAAGACTTCATCGACCCTATAACAAATTTTGGCATTAGGAAAATCAGCCTCTGCCTGCTCTTGTCTGCCTTGGCTGCGGGTGACGATAGCCGCCACTTCCATACCCGCTGTAGAAGCAATCAAAGGGGCATGAAAGGCAGCACCGGCTAGACCGTAACCGATAATTGCTGTGCGAACTGGCTTGTTTTGCGGCACTATGTTGCTCCCTATTTTGCCATTAAAGATAGCTTTGCCCTATGTAGTGGTCAAGCGATTATTCACTACAAAGCTCAAAATGAGCTCAGCAAAACAAGGCAAAGTTGCGCCAAACACCATATCAGCGGTAAACTGTCTCGATTAATAGGTTTACACTTGGCAAAAATAGGGACTGATTAATTGTTAGGACTTATTACTACCGACTGATAAATTTTCTTTTGGACGAAGGGCTATACTGGCTTTCATGGATCAAGATTGGGACAGATACAGAATATTAGGTGAGCAAGCTGAAGCTTCCTCTAATTATCCCTATGCGGAAGCAATGTGGGCTATGACAGTCCTGATTGCGCAACATTTTGGCGACAAAGATCCCCGCACTCCTTATAGCCTAGATTCGCTCAGTCGCTCATTAATGAGACAGCAGAAGTTTACTTTAGCCGAGCATTTTCTCAGCAAAGCCTGGACGATTAAAACGCAGGTAATTAGCGCCAGCGCCTTAGAGATAGCTACAACCATGAATCTCGTAGCCGAACTGTATTATCGTCAAGGCAAATACCCAGATGCCATACAAATGTGCAAGAAAGTACATGGCATCTATAGCAGTTCATACGGTCCAAATCATCCCAAGACCCATGAAATTGCTGGCAATATTGCCATGTTAGAAAAAATGGCCAATCCTGTACCAGTTCAAACACCAGTTCAGGCACCAGTCCAGGCTCCAGCGCCGCAGGCAGTTACGCCTGCCCCCACAGCTAGCACAGTCAGCCAGGCTGCTGTGCCTGCACCGGCCAGCCAGGCGCCTGCTGCAGTCAACCCCGCCCCTTCAACTAACAAAAAACGCTCAGGTATGCCCCGTTGTGAAGTTTGCGGCTCTGTTATGGAAGCCGATTGGTGCTTCCGCTGTACCGGCAACAGTGTCAAAGCTGTTAACCCCGGTCAACAACTAACTTAATAAGTATTACAAAGTGTTTTTTTGATTTTGTATCAGTTTTCAATAGGCGAATAAAACTTCCCATTTATAATTCTGAAAAGGAATTGGCACATTGATACTCTATATGGTGCCTACCAAATTGCCTTTTACGTAGTAGTTTTGACAGATAATTCTTGAGACAAAATAAATTGGACCTCCTGGTACACAATTAGTCGCTAATGCATGTTGGTATATGTATATTAGTAATGAGTGGGTGACTGAACAAAGTAACTAATCGGATGGTAAAAACTCTTCAATTTATTTTGAAGAGAGGGAGATGTTGATGCCTCTACGCAGAATCAAAATTGAAGACTTGACTGAAGCTCCAGAAATTCGAAAGCGAACGCCGCTCTCTGCCGAATTTCCAGAGATAGCGGCGATGTGGCACAAAACTAAAAACAGAAACTTTAAAGCCGATCAGTTTTCTGTCGGATCAAATATTGAAGTTTGGTTCAAATGTCCTGAAGGAAATGAGCACGTCTTCCAGAAGGCAATCTCCTCAATGGTATTGGCCAGACGCAAAGGCGCCAAAGGTTGCCCAGCCTGTAAAGGCGATTTGGTAACCAAAGACAACAGTCTCGCTCGGCGTTTTCCTAAACTAGGCAAAGAGTATTTAGAAAAGAAAAACGGTTTAGCCTTAGCCAATGTCAGTTATGGCTCAAGTCGCAGAGTTTGGTGGCACTGTTCCAAATGCGACCATGAATGGCAAACAGCAATTTCCAATCGAACTCAGCTCGGTTCATCTTGCCCCAATTGTCGCAAATCACCGCTTTTAAATCTAAGTAAGATCAGTCGCTACATCAAATTCTTTGACAGGAAAGCTAATAAAGGCATAGACCCTGAAAAATTGCCTTCCCGTAAACCAGTGTGGTGGAAATGCAGTCGTGGACCAGACCACCAATGGAGACAGGTCTTTAAAGAAAAGGCTGGTGAGTTCTGTCCTTTTTGCCGGGGCTCACGGCCATCAATAACCAATAATCTGACCTTAATGCCAGCCTTGGTCAAAGAGTTTCATCCAAGCAAAAACATGAAGATGAAACCCAAAGACATCTCTATGCGCAGTTTTAAAACTGTCTGGTGGAAATGTCCCAAAGGACCAGACCACGAATGGGAAGGTAGAATCTATGAGCGCACCTACGAAGGTGCTGGCTGTCCGTTTTGTCGCAATCATCGCCTCTCTGTCACAAACAGTTTGGCCAAACTTGCTCCAGACATTGCTAAAGAATGGCACCCAACCAAAAATGGCAAGGTGACAGCCAAAGATATAGTAGCTTTTACCACGCGACCAGGATGGTTTCTTTGCCCCAATGGCCACGACTATGAAAAACCTGTCCATCTGCGCATTCGTTTTGGTTTAGGCTGCCCCGAATGCAAAGAAAGTGGCATCAAGCGAGTAAAAACAAAAACTTTGAAAACATCAAAACTGGCGCAACACAAAGAAAAAAAGGTTGCTAAGGCCAAAAAGAAATAGTTGTCTCTTACAGTTAACGCTCTCAATAATTAAATGCATAGCCCGAAAGGGCCTAGGAGCCTGTGGTATACTCCTGCACTGGTGCATGACAACATATTGGAACGCGGATGAACGGAAACAGTTTTCAGCTCAAGGAGCCAGCTCTCAGCGATATTGAAGCTGAACTACAAGAGCAATCAGACCGCCGGCGCACATTTGCGATTATTTCGCACCCTGACGCTGGTAAAACAACTCTGACCGAAAAGCTCTTGCTTTTCGGCGGCGCCATCGAAGAAGCTGGGGCCGTAAAGTCGCGCCGGGATCAAAGAAGCGCTACATCTGACTGGATGGAGTTAGAGAAGCAACGCGGTATTTCAATTACGTCAACTGTTTTGCAGTTTGAGTACAAAAATTGCTGTCTTAATCTACTGGATACACCTGGCCACCAAGACTTCAGCGAAGATACCTACAGAACCCTAGCAGCGGCCGACAATGCCGTCATGCTGATCGACTCCGCTAAAGGCCTTGAGCCGCAGACAAGGAAGCTATTTGAAGTTTGTCGCTTACGCCGCTTGCCACTGTTTACTTTCATCAACAAACTCGATAGACCTAGTCGCGAGCCCCTCGAACTAATAGATGAAATCGAAAAAGAGTTCAACCTGGCGACCTATCCGGTCAATTGGCCAATTGGTACTGGCGACCAATTTAAAGGTGTTGTCGATAGACAGTCACAAACGGTCTATCTATTTGAACGCACCGTAGGTGGCCGCACTCGCGGTGAGGTAGCTACTTACAAACTTGACGACCCTAAGTTAAAAGAGCTAATTCCCAAAGCGCTCTATGCTCAGCTAAATGAAGAGCTAGAGATTCTAGACGCTGCTGCAGCCCCACTCGACCTTGAAAAAATACATAGTGGCGAGCTTACCCCTGTTTATTTTGGCAGCGCCATGAATAACTTCGGTATTGAACTGTTTCTCAAGTCTTTCATACAATTGTCTCTCCAACCTGGTTCTTTTCCTTCAAGCGAAGGTGATATACCGCCGACTTTCACTGACTTCACTGGCTTTGTCTTCAAACTACAAGCCAATATGGATCCTCGCCACCGCGACCGTATTGCTTTTGTCAGAGTTTGCTCTGGTATGTTCGAAAAAGATATGAGTGTGATTAATAGTCGCACCCAAAAAAGCATCCAATTGAGCCAACCAAAAAAACTCTTTGCTAAAGAAAGGCAATCAATTGAAAAAGCTTACCCTGGCGATATAGTAGGCTTTAGCAACCCTGGAGCTTTTGCTATTGGTGACACTATTAGTAGTGGCAAGCGTTTGTCTTATCCTGGCATTCCCACATTTGCCCCTGAACTTTTTGCCTTCCTCGAAAACAAAGAACCAAGTAAGTATAAGCAATTCCACAAAGGCATAATCGCTCTGCAAGATGAAGGCGCTATCCAAATTCTGTGGATGACAGAAAGAGATACACGCTATCCACTTTTAGCTGCTGTAGGAGCTTTGCAATTTGAAGTAGTGCAATTTAGACTACAAGCAGAATATGGCGCCAACACTACCTTGCGCAATGTCGACATTCACAAGGCTCTCTGGGTTGTCGGTGCTTGGGAAACACTAAAAACTGCTCCGAATTTAACGAGCTGCACAGTGGCTACGGATAAGTTCGAAGACCCTGTACTTCTCTTTAAAAACAAATGGGACTTAAGCAAGTTCAAAGAACTCTACCCCGACATTCATTTGAGTAAAGTAGACCCACGCACTGGACCTGTTTCTGAGGCATACTAAAAGCTAACCCGCCGAGTCTTTTCACAGAGTCTTTTGAAGGATAAAGCATTGGGCAGCGGCAGTACTAAAAATAGTTTCGTCCTCTGGCTTGGCCTTATTTGTCTAGCACCGCTTACTTGTCTTCTTCTTGACCTTTGGCAATACCCTCGTCTCATTGCCGGCGGGCTGGCAATGCGCACTGTAGCAGCCAGTCTGCTCGCAAAAGGCGAACTACCATACTATGATTTTTGGGATTGGTCGCAACCAATTGTTTTCGAGCTACTCAAATATCCATACATGCTCTGCACAACATTGCAAACAATGCAGGTACCAGTTACCCATACTGTTTTCATTCCGCTAGTAATATTTTGCTTGATTATCGGCTCAGTTTTTCTTACCGCAGCCGTTTGTAATCAAGCTATAGGCGCAGCAGAAAGTCATTCGGCAATTGATTCTGACAATCTGAATGAACCAAACAACTATCGCAATTTTGTAGTGTCTTGCCTACTCGGTTTGGTTCTAACCACACTGATTACCCGCTTTGATTTTGGCGATTTACAATTTATCTTTTTACTGACAATTGTGCCTTGGTTTGCCTTGCGCTGGTTTGCCCACAAACAAATCAAAGTTCAACCACTTTTAGCTGCCTTGGTTGGCATTCTTGCCGCTATTGGCGCTTGTCTTGATCTGCCATATATTTTTGTCTTTCTCATTTTAGAGCTAATACTGACGCTGCAATCTGGACGTTGGCGTTGCCTACTATCTAGCGAATGGCTAGCCTTCATGCTCACCATATCCAGCAACTTACTCTTTCTAAGTCAGCTACCAGAGCCGGTTCATACCGCCTTTTGGCAATGGACAATGCCCCTCAAATGGCTCAACTATTCAATTTTTGATTCTATGATTTATGCTTCGCAAGCCAGTCCCAACCGGGCCGACGTCATTTATGGCATGGTCGCTACTGGCATTATTTCTTTTATGCTTGGCAAAAAATATAGTATTTACATCGCTCTACCCTCTCTAATGTTTTCTGGTTTTGCTCTGTATCTGCTGGAGGGTCAAGGTTCATCACATGACTTGATTTTGACAATCTTCGCCATAACAGCCACTTTCGTTAGTGTGATCTTGCTCGCCAGCGAAAAATTGTTAAAGATATTAGCCTTGCGAGGCGAAAAAAACACAAATACTAAGCTCCAGCTCTCTTATCAGTCAATGGTGTTAGTGCTCACCTTAGTGTCAACAGCTGCCATCTGGCAAGCACTTGAACACGATCGAGCTCAATTACAGAATTGTATTAGCGTCAATTGCAGTAAAGGAAAAGAGCAACTAGAAAGCTTACTAGAGCAAACAAGCAAAGTCGGCGATAGCGTTACTGTAATTAGTCAAAACGTTGAACCAGCTTACCCGTTGCTCTTTCTATCAGGCAGAAAACCTGGTAGCTACTTGCTCTGGCATAGACCACTCTGGCTTTTTGCTTGGCTCAAAGGCCACTCGCAGCTGACCGGACCGATGAGAGATTTTTACGACCACACCTATGCCAATATTCGCTCTGAGCTAGAACAGAATCAAACAAAAGTGCTGGTTTTATCTAACCCAGAACCTTTTGACAATATAGAACAAGAACAATATCTCACAGCAATCAAACAAAATTTTGGAGAACTTGGCAAAGACGGCTACTTCTTTAGCTACGAAAATCATCAACCCCGCGAATATACTGGCTACAATTTTGCTTACCGCTTTCTGGTAAGAAAGAAAGAGAAGGGCATATGAACCGCATCTCTTTGATTTTCGTCTATTTAGCATTAGCCATCATGATTATTGGCAAGTTCATTTTCTGGCATGGTCACCCACTTCTTGTCTCTTCAGATCAAGCAGCCTATCTAGAAATGGCTGAACTAATAACAACAGGAAAATTACCATACATCGATTTCTTCGAGTGGAACCCTCCTCTAATCATGTATCTCAATTTGATACCTGTCTGGCTAGGCAAACTGGCTCATATTCCTGCCATTGAAGCCTTCAACTACACAGTAATTTCTCTCTGCGCCTTCTGTGCTTTCGTCAGTTTGCACATTGCCGCTCGCTACATGAACAAACAGCAATTTGTAGTGTTTTTACCACTCTTGTTTGCTGCTGCCTTTTTCAACCAAAATCAAACTATCAATATCGGCGAGCGCGAACATCTTTTTGTAATCTGCTACTTGCCATTTTTTATACTACGAGGTCTAGCCTGGCAAGGCCAACAAATTTCTAAATTTGACGCTATCATAAGCGGCTTACTAGCTGGCTTTGGCATGGCTTTGAAGCCGCAATTTGCTGCTTCTGTAGCTCTTGTAGAATTATGCTTTTATTGTCAATTTAAAACTATCAAAACATTCGTTAGACCTGAAATGATGATGGTCTTACTTGTCTTCATCCTCTATATTTTCGCACTGCTACTTCTGCCTCCATCGGTATGGGATTGCTATCTGCATCAAGTTGTACCGCTCTACGTTAGCGGCTTAAGCTACTCGAGCCGGGCAATCATATACATGCTGCGGGCCGACCCAAACTTTTATATCTACTTTGTGCATTTACTGGTAACGCTGCCATTAGCCTTGGTTTACTCACGTTACAACCAATGGATTGCACCACTAGGTATTTTCTCTCTTAGTTTTGTCTTTCACTATATCTATGGCGACCAAGCCTGGCCCTATCGTTTTATGCCAATGACAGCCGCACTATTTATGCTCGATGGCCTGCTGATTGGCATGCTGGTAAAAACTGTGTTTGCTCGAATTGGCCTCTCTGAAATGACCTGCATGGCTCTTAGCGGCACTCTATTGGCTACAGCTTCATATTTTACATACAACGAATTTACTGTCGAAAATGAAAATCGCGCCATTAACGCCCAGCCGTTTGATTTGGCAAAAGTTGGCTACCAGGGCAGCTGTCTGGGCTCAGACTTTGACCCTTTAGTATTTTCGATTTTAAGTCAAACAAAAATTGATGATAGTGTTATTTTCATTGGTAATGGCATAGATCCTGGCTTTCCAGCCATTTTACAAAGTGGTAGAAAACTTGGCAGCCGTTATCTCTTTTGCACTTTGCCCTATATCGATCATTGTTTTCGCCAGAGCAAAGAGCGAAGATGGTCTGAAATGGCCGAGAATGTCATAAATAATTACGGCCAAGACATCCTGAAGAATAAACCTGCCGTGATTTTTGTTCAGCAAAGACAGCTAGACGAATTGCTTGACCAGCACCATTTTTTTGAACGGTTCATGAGCAACTATGAGTTGGCTGGTGAAACAGACCTATATAAAGTTTGGACAAGAACAGGTACAAAAGCCGGTTTCAGCGGTAACGGCGACCCTACTCAAATTATCATTGATATCTTAGCAAAAAGAATAACTGTAGAAGAGGCTGCCTTAGAAAGCGGCTATGAACGGGCAAAAATTGAGAGATGGTTGTACCTAGCTCGTCTAGCCCTCTCTCATTCAGTCTCTAAACATACTTCTGACAGACAACTAGAAATCGATGAAGAGATACGAAAGCTCAACGAAAACATCAATCAACTCAAGATAGAAAATACCGAACTGAAGCTCAAACTAGAAAAAAACAAGATCAACTAAAGACCCAGCTTACCTTTGATGTACTTCATCGTATTAGGAAAGTAAGTAATCATCTCTTGGTAGTAGCCACGCTGATTACCAAGCAAAATAGAAGTTAGCTCGGCACAAGTTTCTCTTTGACCGCGCACAGACTTTTGTAGATAGTACTTGATCTTTGGTGCCACGTCGTCTGGTACGCGGGCAATGTCTAGATAGTAGTTGTGTCTAAATTCATCGGTGCATGAATACCACTGCAAGCAAGCATCAACTGCATGGCCGGTTTCATGCAAAAAAGTACCTTGCAAATCAGCTGCATCCCGTGGTCTTCGCACTTCATTGCTACTTTCGTCGACGGTAGCTTGACTTAAAACTACAGTCTTACCAGTAAACAAACCTGGGCAACTCTTTGAGGTACCGCCTTCGTAGCCAGCCACTTCTTGATAGGCACCGGCAGGAAATTTATCAATCATCGTGGGAGTAATGACAAAATCAATCTCACCCTTAAAGAGTATCTCTTGAACAATCGGTGGAATTTTATCGAAACATGCATCAACCGCTTTTATGGTTCTCTCAGTGACAGGATCATGACCATAGACCGGTCTGACGATAGAGACTCTCTTTCTCAGCTGCTTCATGCCTTCTTTGCTTCCGGCTATATCTGCTGCTGTCTCCTCGGCAGTATTAGACGTAGCTGCAGAAGGAGGTGACGAAGTATTTTTCTTGGCATTAGAATTGAGCCGCAGTAAATATTGCTCAGCCAAAGCTGCTTGGGGTGTACCGGCAAAATTGTCTTTCAATTTCTGGTAGGTTTCTTCAGCCCGCTTCCTCTGACCCAAGGCATAGTAAGAATGAGCCACGTAGAGCCAGGCATTAGCCCCTGCTTTCTCTTTTACGATTGAGTCGTTCATATAGGCGGCTGCTTCGTTATAACGACCAGCCTGATAAGCCTGAACGCCCAGGACGTAAATGGATGTAGATAGAGAAGATGGGGCTGTTGTAGAAGAAGCTGACTTCTTAGCACTATTTGAAGCAGCTGGAGCAGCTATGGCCGGCAAGACCAAAGCAATGCCCAAGGTGAGGCTCAACGAAAAACTAGTTACTGTGAGCGGCTTTGGCACAATAATTTTGGGTGCATTGCTTCAGTTTATTTTGCTTGCTTCAGTTTATTTTGCTTGAACAGGCATCAAAAGATACTTATAGCCTTCGTCGCCGATGCCCTTGATGATTAGAGGCTTAAGCGAACCAGTCATCTCTAACTTGATCTCTTCTACAACCAAGCGTTGCAGCACATCTGTCAGGTAACGAACGTTGACTGCAATGTCGATAGTCTCGCCTTCAAAGCCGATTGATACTTCTTCTTGAGCGCGACCAACGTCGGGTGTATTGGCCGAAATCTGCACGTTCTCTGCTTCAAAATGCAATTTGACAAGGTGTGTACGTTCGTCTGACATGACTGCTACGCGCTCAATTGCTTGCATCAATTCATCGCGCTTGAAGCTTGCTAGGTGGCTAAAGTCTTTAGGGAAAAGCTCTTGATAGCGGGGATATTCTCCACTGATTAAACGAGTCGAGAGATAGTGGGTCTTGGTCTCAAAAGTAATTTGTCCGTTGATTACGCCCAGACGAACTTCATTGCCGCTGTCTTGGCTATCAAGTACCTTGATAATTTCACCACAAGCTTTAGCAGGAATGATTGCCTTGAGACTCGCTGGTTTTTCTAGGGTGGCTGTAGCTACTTTTGCTTCACTACCTTCTGCCTCAGCCTCAACGCCTTCACCTTCGCTGCGAGCTGCTGCTGCCGGAGCTGCCAGATTTAGTTTTTCAAAGCGGTGAGCAAGACGTGAGCCATCAGTTGCTGTGCACTCAAAGTTACCGTCATCAATCACCATGTAGACGCCGCCGAGAATACTCGAAGCATCGAAGCTAGCGGCAGCAAAAGCAGTTTGCAAAATACTTTTCTTGAGAACATCGCAGGGCATAAGCACTGCTTCTTTTGGTCGTTGCTCAATTGTTTTTGGGAAGTCATCAGCAGGCAAGCCAGAAATGCTGAACTTTGAGCGTTTGCAGGTTACGGTCGTTTCATAAGTCTCTTTGTTGATCTGAAATGAAACCAGATCGTTTGGCAGTTTTGAGACGATTTCTAAAAGCTTTTTGCCCGGAAGGGTAATAGCCCCAGGGGTGTAAACCACCGCGGATGCTTTGGTTTCAATTGTCAGATCGAGGTCTGTACCGTGGAACTTGATGCTTGACTCGTTATCACTTTGAATCAGCACGTTACTCAAGATTGGCTGCACCACGCGTGTTGCTAAGGCACTGGTGACATCTTTAAGGGCTTTTACGAGTACATCTTTCTGGACCGCAAAATGCATTTCAAAACCTCAAGTTCGCTGAGTTTAAAGGTTACTCGTTAGGGCGCTGTTTTTCAATCTCTGAACGCTCATCTTTGAAGGTTTTTTGGCAACCTGAGCCATCTCTAGAAATTCTCTTGCTGTTAGGTCTTTAAATTAAGTTATATAGAAGTAGCAGAGGGAGCCAATTTCTGTAGATAACCCCGTAAACCAAAGCCCCGATTCATTTACCCCTGTAGATAACTTGTGTGCTGATTGTGCAAAGATAAATGCTGTATATACGCTAGGTTCAGGGCTTTTGACAGTGAGCTGACACGGTACAAACAAGTTTTGCACAAGTTTTGAACAGGTAGTTAATCGGTCAACTGGTGGGTGATTTGCTTGATCGATTGCGACAGGCCTGGGTCTTTGGTCACTAACTCTTTTATCCTGCTATGCGCATATAGAGCAGATGTGTGTTTGCGGTTGCCAAATGCTTCACCAATTCTAGGAAAACTCATATTGATCATGTCATGAGCTAGGTACATAGCAATATGTCTTGGCAAGGCGAGGTCTTGGGAACGCTTTGCTGAGCGCAATTCACTTGATTCGACGCGGTAGTGAGCAGCGACTGTATCGATGATGCGATCGCAGGTAAGTGTGACCTTAGGACGGCTTGGTGTAGTGGGTTGTAGCATGCCTGCTAGGGCGTTTACCGTTAGAGTTTCGCCAGTGAGGTTGGCATAGGCATGGCTGCGAATTAGTGCCCCTTCTAGTTCTCTAATGTTATTAGTGAATAAAGAAGCGATGTATTCAAGAATTTCATCGTCAACACGCATGCCTTCAAGAGCACATTTTTTGCGCAAAATCGCTAAGCGAGTTTCAAGGTCTGGCGCTTGCACGTCAGAAATTAAACCCCACTCAAAGCGGCTTCTCAGCCTTTCTTCAAGGCGGGCAATAGCTTTGGGTGGGCGGTCAGAGGAGAGCACTATTTGCTTGCCCGAATCGCGCAAAGCATTGAATGTATGGAAGAACTCTTCTTGAGTGCTCTCTTTACCTTGCAAGAACTGGATGTCATCAACCAAGAGCACATCTATTTGGCGATAACGCTTACGGAAGTCCATCATGCGGTCATCACGAATGGAATTAATTAGTTCGTTAGTGAATTTTTCACAGCTGATATAGCGCACCGAGGCATTCGGTGAGCCCTTGAGAATCTCGTGACCAATGGCGTGCATTAGGTGGGTTTTACCAAGTCCAACCCCTCCATATATAAAGAGGGGGTTATAGGCTTGACCTGGCCTTTGAGCAACCGCCTGGGCGGCTGAATGGCTGAAGCGGTTATGGGAACCCACAACAAAAGAGTCAAAGGCATATTTGGGGTTGAGATTGCTGCGGCTGATAGAGACATGCTCTGGCAAACGGGAAGAAGCGCCATTTTGCAGAGCCCCTGGTGCATGGGCGCCAGAGCTAGCTACCATAGAGAGACCATTTCCTAAAGCGCCAAAGTTGCCATGAGAATTTGCCTGGTTATTATTGGAGTTGCGGCTTGAAACGTCGGCCAAGCCGTCACTGGTAGAGCTAAACGACGAAACGCTTGAGTTTAAGCCAGTATCAGATTGTCTGCCATCTGTCGTTATTGTTGTGCTTGAAGCATTACCTTGACTAGATGTGATACTAGCTATGGTGGCACTGTAGCTTTCGCTCTGGGCAGTGGCGTCGACTACAACCTTGATTGTTACCTTCTCTTGGGTAACTGCACCAATTGCTTGCGCTAAGGCTTCCATATAATGGTTGGCAATCATAGTTTGGACAAAATCGTTGCTAACAGCTATCAGAGCCACGCCCTTGCTGTAGTCAATTAGTTGAGATGGCCTAATCCAGCTCTCAAAACTAGGCTGCGACATCTTTTTGACAAGAGTCTTCTGGGCCTCGCTCCAGATTTCCCTAGTGGGTTTAAGCAGGCGCACATCGTCTTGGTCGTGGGTCGTCATCGCTAAGTTCTCTGATTTAAGGCTCGCGCCTATTTTGTGTACGACAATAAGTCGAACCCATCCCCTCAGTAGACGATTGTGTCTGACATCTGGCTCTACACCTTTGGTAAGGTTAGAAAAGAGCAAGAAAGGGGGTGGATTCGTAAATTTTTAGTCTGCCCAGAAGGACAGACAGCGCGAAGTATTTGCAATAGATGATAGCATAGCTATCCTATCGATAGAATGATAGCCATCAATGCCAAAAACATTTTTAGCTCCCATTCTTGTTTGTCTCAATTTAGGTATTAGTTGTAATGAAAAGAACACTTAGAGGCGCTATCCGCAAAGCCAAAAGAGGCAGTGGATTCTTGAAAAGAATGTCCACCGCATCTGGTCAGAAGGTGATCAGAGCCCGTCGCGCCAAGGGCCGCTACAGACTATCCGTTTAGATTCATCTGCGGGTTTGCTTTAAGCATAAAATGTTACCTGCTCATGAGCGTCTACGCAAAACAAGCGTTTTCCAGCGTGCTTATGCAGCGAGGAATAGCGTTTCGTTTGGTTGCGGGACGCTTTATGTGTTACATAGAAGGCCCCCCGCCAAGCCTGGAGGCAAAGCCCGACCTGAGGCTTTGGCAAAAGCAAAGGTCGGTAACCAGCTAAAGCTTCCTTTAGTTGGTTTTTCAATTTCTAAGAAGGTCTTCAAAAGCGCTTGTAAGAGAAATCGCGCCAAACGCAGAGTAAGAGAAGCTTACAGACTAGTGAAAAATAGCTTTGACGATAACTTCAGGCAAGAGGCAGCAATGCACCGGTGGTACGCTTTGGTCTATGTAATTAATCCCACCGCCCTCACCCTTGGATTCACAGAGATTGCCAGCGCCATTAGAGAAAGTCTAGTAAAGGCCGGCAAAAAATTTGGTCAAAAGCAATGATTTCAAGAATATTACTTTTGCTTTTAAAGACATATCAAAAGACTCGCTTCTTGAGACAGCCATCATGCAGGTTTTATCCATCTTGTTCACAATATATGGTTGAGGCAATTGAGGGCCATGGTGTTTTCATGGGGCTTAAGCTAGGTACTATTCGTTTATGCAAATGTCATCCACTTAATGATGGCGGAGTTGACGAAGTACCACCGAGTGCAAAGACAAGAATTCAGATCGAAGCAGACACTAGGACTAATAGCAGAATTATTAGCTGCGGCATTAACAGAGGTACAAGGTAACCAGTGGATATTACTTACCAGTTGATGATTCCGGCGCTGCAGAAGCTCGTTGAATATACCCACAGCTATGGTCTATCAATAATTCTTCTCACCGTAGCTGTGCGAATACTTGTTTGGCCTTTAGTTTCAGCCTCGACTAAAAGCATGCAGAAGATGCAATTGCTACAGCCTCGTATGAAGTTGATTCAAGAGCGTTATAAGGGCGATCCTGAGCAGCTACAGAAAAAGGTGATGGAGTTCTATGCCAAGAATAAAGCCAATCCTCTAGGTGGCTGCTTGCCTATGCTTGTGCAATTACCTATTTTGTTTGCACTATTTGGTACTTTTAATGGCCCTCCTTTTGGCGACAAACCAGTCGACGTTAAGGTCACTGTGGTTGAAGCTAAAGATGCCAGCAAGGTGCATCGCGCCGAGACATCTGGTAACAACAGCCCGTATGTCAGTCCAGCTGGAGATTTGTCAAAGGTAATTGTCTTCCCTGGTGAATCGACCGTTTTAGTGGGCGATTCAATTGATTTTGCTACTCGTGCTACTGAAGGAAAATTGCCAGAGGATTTTAAGCCTTGGTGGGTAATGAAATTTGGTGGTAATTTCGCTACTCCTACTCAAGGTGTTATTGATCAGAACGGTCATGCGGTTTTTGCTATACCAGGTGAGTTTCATGTAGAAGCCGTGGTTCGTGGTATTGCCAAGCGAGATTCATTCCTCTTTATCAATTCGTTAGGCAAGACTGCTACCGGTATGGATTTGCTCAAGCCGGAGAACTTTGACCTAGTCTTTCTCATTGTTGCTTTTGGTGCTTCGATGTTCTTGTCATCGAAATTGACCATGGCTAAGCAGAATCCTGAAGACATGGATGAAAGTCAGCGTGTCACCCAAGACACCATGAAGTACATGCCAATTGCTATGTCGGTGAGCTTCTTCTTTATTCCACTGCCTACTGGTGTTTATCTCTACATGGTGGTCTCAAACCTCTTCCAAACAGCGCAAACTTGGCTGGTTATGCGCACTCCGCCTGAGCCTTTGATTGATCCTGATGGCTTTGATTCGGCGGCTATGATGGCTTCATCGTCTTCAGCAGCTGGATCGGCAAAGGGATCTTCTGGAAAGAAAGAAGCACCACGAACTATCGACGTCACCCCATCTGAGCCTAAAAACGGTAAGAAAAAAGATGAGGGCGGCACAATTAAGTTTGGTCAAGCCGACAAAGTTGGCGAGACAATTGACGCGGGTAAATCTAAGAAGAAGAAGAAAAAGCAATGATGAATCTAAACACCCTGGATGACAATGCCAAAGACTATCTCGAAAAGATTTTGGCAATTCTCGACATTGATGCTTCGGTAGAAAAATTAGAAGTCGATGACAGCACCTGTTGTTATCGTATTGACTGTAAAAGCGATGATGCGCGTATGTTAATTGGTCGCAATGGCCAAACTTTAGAAGCCCTGCAGTTTGTTTTGCGGCAAATGGTGAAGAGCAATTCGCTTGGTCGCGAGCATTTCATTGTTGACGTCTTAGACTATCGCACTCGCCGTCGTCGCACTTTAGAAGAGAGCGCCAAGCAAGGGGCTGTAGCTGTTCTTAACGGTGATCATGAGCACTATCCACTGCTTGCTATGTCGGCTTATGATCGCCGCTTTGTGCATAACTATTTGCAAGAAGCTTTTCCGGAGCTTGCTTCTGAGAGCGAAGGTGAAGGCCCAGATCGTCACATTGTCATTAGTTATAAGGGTTTGCCTGATGGCGAACGCGGCACTAGCCCAGAAGACGAAGAGTATGGTTCACAGCTAGGCGACGATGATGATTTAGATGAGATCGACGCTGATACTCAGCCTAAAGAATAAAAATAGCGGCGCTTTTATCGAGTGCATTTTTATCGAGTTCACTATTTGAGAAATACTTGTGTACACAAGTATTTCTCTTTTTGTTGTATATACAACTATTTTTAAATAGCAGGTTGCTGAGTTAGAAATTTCATGATAGTTTAGTGTAATACGCTCGTAATACTCATAAAATACTCGTGAAATATCGATTTGTGGGGCAAACTCATGACTCTGACTGTGCGGCTTGATGATCAAGAAGAATACAAACTTCAACAGATTGTTGAGGCTCTTAATGCTGAAAGTCAGAGTGCTTTGATTAGAAATTGGATCGAAGAAAAATGGAGTGCCCTGCAATCTGACCGTACTTTTGTTGAAAGAAGAGGTGGACATCCCAAGCATCTTCTTGCGGGGCCAGCTGGTGGCAGTGAGCGGGCCAATAGAAAGTCTAGACTGGCCGAACGCTTTGAGCAAAAGGCCCAAGCTCGAGAGCCCTCAAGAAGTGAAGAGTAAGCCCTTAAAAAAGACCCTGATAGACGCTGGACCGATTGTTGCTTACTATAGTAGAAGCGATCATTGGCACATAGCGGTAACAGAGTTTCTCAGTGGCTTTAGAGGTCAATTTATTACTACTACCCCAGTAGTAACTGAAGCTTTGTGGCTTTTAGGCGCTAGTGTTGATGTTCAGAATGAGCTGCTTGTCGATTTGGCCAAAGAGCTATATCAGGTTGAGCAGCTCGACCCTGTTGATTTCGCTAAGATTGCCGACCTAAATACTAAGTATCGAAATGTGCCTGCTGATTTTGCTGATCTATCTTTGATTGTGGTATCTGAGAGGCTTGGTTTGACTGACATAGTCACTCTTGATTCTGATTTTGATATTTATCGGCGACTGAGAAATAAACCGTTCAAAAGACTTTTTCCTCTATAGCTTGGCGCTAGTTAGAAAGTCGCAGTGGGACATTTGAGACACATTTGAGAAACATTTTGCCCTCAAACTAGCTGCAAGGGTCGAAGGTTGTTGCATGTCTAATTTATCGCTGGTTGGGATAGACATGGTAACTCAAAGCCTAAGGCAGGTTTTTCTTAGTAGGTGAAGCAATGGGCGACGGCAGGCTAGGTGGCTCACAAGTAGATACGACAGACGGCACAGCTGCTCTGAGGCGCTTCTTACTAGATCTTGACGGCGAGCGTAAGGGTCAGGCAGTACGGTCAGGCGCGGGCCACGACCAGAGCAAAGACCACAGCAGAGACAGCGGCAAAGACAATGCTTATGGCAATGCACTCAAAGATGGTTTTCTACGCTTTGACGATCCCTTTTCTTTGTCGAACAAAACTGAGAAATCAAAAACTGCCAGTCAGGTTGATCAAATACATGATTTGGTGGGCCAAAGAAACATAGTCGAAAAAGCCTTAACTACCGAGCAAAAAGATGATTTGCGCAGGGCGCGTCGCGACTATAGTTTGGCCAAAACAGCAGATGAGAAAACTGCCTATGCCAAACAAATAGAGGGGTTAGTGCCTGGCTCGGCTGCTCTAAACGGCAGAATTCAACTCGCTTTGTTTTCAATGAAAACTGAAATTGGCGATGTTTCGGCCTATGATCGAATTTCTCCCCGCTACACCTCAACTATTCACTGCCACTCAACCCGCCCCGAGCCATCTTGGGCTGAGCAGCAAGCCGCTGCGCGCAGGCGCAACGAGTATCAGCTTAGAGAACAAGTGAGAGATGCTGCCGATGGCTTTTATAAACCTCGTCCAGAAGATCAGTTTGAGGCCCGCTGGGCCCAAATGGCTCTTGAGTCACCGATAGTGAAAGGAACAGAAGCACTAAAGCAATTGCCCCCGATCAAAATAAGCGCTGAAAATACAAGTGATGTAGTCAAATTTGGATTGACTGTTGCTGGCGTAGATCTAGACTCACAGAGTCGCGAGAAGCTAGAGCGCGTAGCTGGTAGTATCAAGTCTATTTCAAAGGAAGGGGCAAATAGATTTGTTGTCGAGAGAGACATGAATTCTGAGATTCTATTGCCAGAAAAGCAGCAACTGAAAGCAGGTATCGCTATTACGGGGATAGAAGTAGGCTCTATTCGTTTTCAACTTGGTGATGGTAAGTATCCGGAATTGAAGAATATTGAAGGTCTAAAGGTCAAACTGGAAGTACCAACGCTTTTAAACAAAGTTGGTCAAATTGATAATGAAGCTCAGATCAAGCGCATATTTATGACTAGAAACGAAGGCAGTGGCGATTTTACTGTACATGCCGAAGTCGTAAATCCTGTTCCTAGTGCGGTTCGCACTGCTTTGCATTTGTTCAATAGTGAAGTACCGGTTAATGCAACGATAGTGGCTGCGATTGCTGTTTTAGGTCCTGATGGTAAGCCCCGTTAGACTTTGTGGGAAGTATTTTTTGGCAGAGTGAACCAGAAAGTACTACCTTGGCCAATTTCACTAGTGACACCAATGCCGCCACCGTGGCGTTCAATGATGTCTTTGCATATGCTAAGTCCTAATCCGAAACCAGATTGTTTACTTTGTTCTTCGCTTCGTGCCTGGATAAATTTATCAAATAGTGTTGGTAAGTCGCTCTTACTAATGCCGCTACCGTGGTCTTTGACTGCGAATTTGATTGATTTTTCGTCTTGTTCTACTTTCAGTATTATCTTTGAATTGGCCGGTGAGAACTTTATGGCATTGCTGAGCAAATTTTGCAAAACTTGAATAATTCTGGCTTCGTCGCAGAATACAATTTTGCCGTTGCTTTCTATTTCGATTTTTATCAATTGCATCTCTGCTAGGCCCTGAACCATTTCTAGGCTGGCACGTACAATTTCACTTACGTTTGCTTCTGTCTTGAAGATTTGAAATTGGCCCGACTGCATCTTTTCAATGTCTAGCAGATCGTTGACCATAGCTACAATGCGCTCTAAGGCACCACCTATAGAACCAGCTCGTGATTTGCCAGATTCGTTCAAATTGCCGTAAGCTCCTTGGTCTAGCATGTCTAGAAAGATTGCCATGCCGCTGAGTGGAGTTCTGATATCGTGGCTGACCATATTGACGAAGTCACGTTTGGCGCTTTCTACTCGCCTTAATTCAGAGACATCGTGGGCCACGCAGAATAGAAGTTCTTCGTCAGCAGACCAAATTACGTTCCAGCTAAAAGTTCTAACTTGGCCATTTTTGCAGACTATCGGTATGTCGGCTGATTCGGAGAGACTTTTGCTCCGAGCATTTGAGAGAAAGCTGTGGGCTTCAGCTTGAGACTCAGCCGGTACTATTTGCATTAAGCGCTTGTTTAATAGGTCGTCGTTACTATAGTTCCAGTGATTTTCTGCTGCTTTATTGATAGAGCTAATCATCAATGATTTATCAAGACACAAAATCACGTCGGCGGCGTTTGAAACTAAGGCTGTTTCGCGTTTTGTTGCTTCTTGTAAGTTTCTTGCCATACTATGCAGAACTTGGTCTAGTCTGGCTATCTCGTCACTGCCAGCCATGGCTGGTTTCATTTCTTGGCCTAGGCTGATTAGTTCAGTGTTTTTAGAAATGCGATAGAGCCTAAAAACAATGTCACGCAAAAAGTAAATGGCTGAGGCAATAGCTATGAGAGTACTGCAAATCAAGCCAATCATTAGTGTCTGGAGAATGATTTGGGTGCGCTCTGCATTTAACGGATTTGCCGCTAGGCGCTGCTCTTCTACTTCTCTCATTAATTTGAGCTGTTCGGCTCCAGCCCCGCTCTGAAGGGCGTAGCGACGCATTTGTATGCCGGCAATTGTCAAAGCTGTTTGATCATTATCTTTTATGGCATCGATGATACGTTCTGTGCCTTCTAAGAAACTGCTCAGTACAGTTTTTAGTTGTTTGGCGTTTTCGCTTTGCTTTGGGTCAGTGCTAACAAGTGTCGTTAGCGCTTTCTGGTGGCCATCTAACGCTTCTTTAGTAGCATTGAGTTGTTTGATGATTCGCACACTTTTTTCGACAGTCAGCCTAATAATGTTTAGCGAGATGTCATAGCAGCACGACTCGACTTTGCCTAAAACAAGAAGTACTTCTTTTGAGTGTCTCTCTTCTTGCTGGGCCTTTTCTGCCCGGCTTTCCATTAGCGCTAGGCTGATGCCAAAGAACAGCTGAAACATTGCCGGAATAGCAATAATCACCAAGCCTTTGGCTACAAGTTTGGGGATTTGCACTGCGTTCTTCCTCTACAGGCAGCTTTTTTGAGTAACTAAAGTCTGCATAGAAATTTTTAGCATAGATAACCACCAATGAATTCTCCTTAAGCTTGTCAAGAAGTTGAAACAATTGCTCAATATGATGTTTTGCAAGGCAACTATGGTGTTGCAGTTTAGGAGGAAAGGTAATGAGTGATTGTAGATCAGGTAGTTGTTCTGACAGACAAGTAGTTCCTCGCAGCCAGGTATGGCAGCATGAAATACCCATGGCCTCAACGTGTTCTGGCGGTAGTTGTCCGCCTCGTATTGAGACCATGCAATCATTGCAAATCACACCAGCGCCGTATGGTCGCTCTTGCGATGGGGGAAGTTGTCGGCCCATAGAGACAAGAGCTGCTATTTTGCAGTTTTTCGACAAGACTCAACACGAAAGCAATATAAAAAACAATTTTGAATTTACTGACAAAGATTATTCTAAAGCTCTAGCTAAGGCAGCTAGAGAAGGCAAACCCTTAGTAGTTGTGTTTGCCTCAGATCGCACTCCAGGTGTCATGTATGCTGGCGATAGCGTCAAGTCAGCACAAAATAGTACTGTTGGCTACGAGGGCTGGCCTGTTAAAGGTAATGCCGTGTTTGTTTATGTTGATAGCGATAGAGCCGCTAACAACCCTGACCTGCGCGATCTCATGAATCAAAAAGCTATTAGTGGAGACAGAGCTAGAACTATTGTTTACAACGCAGAGATAGGCACTGACGGCAAACTAAAGGCAGTGCCGACAGCTCTGAACAACGATCGTTCAGGTTTTGATGGCGCTCAATTGGCCGCTGATATTCATAGCGCTAAGGCGTATAGCCGCCCACTGAATGTGCCAGAAGTTAGCGCAGAGAGAACGGTTGCACCTAAAGAGACAAATTTGACGATGGAAGAGCGTTTAGAGAAGAAGGCTCAACAGCTCGAACAAATGAAAAAAGAATTTGAAGTGCTGAAGGCAGAAATGGATATGGTGCGCAGAAACCAAGACAAACGCAATGCACCAAACCCAGAGGCAAAAGATGGCAAAGCTCCTGCAGCGCCTAATGGTCCTAAGGGTATTGATTTATTGAAGCCAGATGCTAAACCCAAAGAAGTATATCAGCCCAGTCAATTTGAAAATCAGCGCAATCAGATTAGGGCTGCTTTCAATAGTTTTTCTGAGAGTGCAGATCGACGACTGAGCGGCGCAGTAGCGACCCTGAAAGATGATCATCCAACCGCTACAGCAGAAAAGACAAAGTGGCTGCGCCAGCAGGAAGATATGAATCTCTTAGCCGATAATGATATTAGAAACAAGCTAAATAATCTTGGTACTTACTGGACCGGAAGTGGTCGCCGGGCTGATGAAGATGCATTGGTCGAGAAACGTGCTCAGCAGTGGCAAGACCTGCGCTACCAGGCCGCAAATCCTGGTGATCCCAATCATAAAGCTAAGCAGTTCATGCTTTATGAGTTTATGACTGGTAAGCACACTGATGGTCTTAATTTTGGCACAGAGAATGAATATAGAGTCGGGAACGGTGGTAGTGCTCTTAAAACCGATCGCGAAGAGTGGCAGAAGCAAGCTGCTAAGGCTCTGGTTGATGTCATTAAGAAACCGGGAGTAGAACATGAGTTGGCTACCAGGTTGATTATCGATGGCTTGAATAATCCTAAGGTTCCAGTGTCTGTAAGAATCGAATTGTTGGCCGGTATAGAACACATGGCTGCGGATACAAAGAACAAGTACCTAGATGGTCATCCAGCTCCAACAGCTGTTGCTGTGGTGGTGAGATCTCTTCTGAAGAGCCACAACGAGAAAGAAGACAATGGTGACTTCCAGAGGGCGGCCATGGATAAACTAGTGAAAATGAATGCTGAGGCGGCCTACGGTGTGATTGAATATCTGGCTCGTGAGGGTGGCAGCGACAGAACTCGGCAACATGCGCGTGATCTTGTTTCTAAGGTGGCTACAAAATCAGGTAAGTAAGTTGAGAATGCTGCGGGCTAGATTCCCCTATCGAAGTCCGTCAGCTTTACTTGGTCTCTTCGTACAGCCTGGAAGTCGTGTAATTCTCTACAAGCATTCATGTGAGAGTTGAGGATGGGTCTATCCATCGGCATATTGAGCAAGGCTTTTTCAAAGCAACTTCGAGCCTGCTTAAACTCTTTCAAATGCATGTGAGCATTACCTTTAGCCGCAATACACCGGGCATATACAATTGACTGGCGAGCTGTTTTGTTGAGCGCAACAGCGGTTTCCATCTTGTCTCCTGCTTCAACAATAGCTTGCCATTCAGACAAATTACGTGAGTTATCCATGACATCAAGCCAAACACCCAGATTTCGTGGCTGCTTTGTTAGATAACGTTCAAAGAGACTTCTACTCTCTCTAAGCTTACCGACACTGCGAAGATTTTCCGCGTGGCATGCCCACAACGCTTCGTTTTCTGGAAACTTTCTCATTGCAATTTGCGTAATATCAAGGGCTCTTTGGAAATCTTCTAATTCGCGGCTAACTCTAATGATATGAAAATAGTTCTCCATTTTCATATTTGGTTCTTTGAGTGCCCGCTCTCTAAAGCTTATAGCCTCGCCCAATTTGTATCTTTTTGAAAGGAGGCGAGTGGGTAATCAGCTAGAGCAGATTTACCAAAGACGCTCGATAATAGAATGCATGTGCAAAACAACAAAGTAGCTAGGCGCCACAGCGAAATAGCATTCGTTCCCTTTGCAAAATTGCACGTGTTTCGCATACTACATTTGTCACTCAACGTCATCGAGCTTGTAGCCAAGACCGTAGATACTTTGCAACATAGATTTTTTGCCTTCTCGGTCAATTTTCTTTCTGATTCTAGTGATATAAGTTCTTACGGCTCCTTCGGTAGCCTCTGTTTCTGAATCCCAACAGCTGCTCAAAAGCTCTTCGGCGCTGAACACGCGACCCTTATGTCTGAGGAAAAATTCTAGGAGCTGATACTCAGTTTGCAGCAATTTAACCAGGTTGTCGCCCACCCGTACTTCAGCCCTGGCTGTATCCATGGTTATTTCGCCACAGCTAAGAATATTACTGGTGCTATTGGCTGCTCGTCTTAAAAGTGCCCTGACTCGGGCGCACAGTTCGCGGATGTCATAAGGTTTGGTCATGTAGTCGTCAGCGCCAGCATCAAGGCCCAGTTCTATTTCTGCCGCTTGATTTTTTCCAGTGAGAATTAGCACTGGAGAGGTCTGTCCTTTACTGCGGTAACCTTTTAAGACTTCTATGCCGCCTAATCCAGGGAGACCCAGGTCGAGAATCAACAGTTCAAAGTGAAACGAGAGAGCTAAATCAAGGGCGTCTTGGCCATTGAACGCTATCTCCACTTTATGTTGGTCGAGCTTAAGTCTGTCTCTTAGCAGCTCTGCAACCAGTTGATCGTCTTCTATAACAAGAATTTTGGCCATAGGATAACTGTCATGGGAAGTCTGTATTGTTTCTCAGTATGAGAGTTTACACGCAGGCCAGTCATTAATGCCACCTTACTGGTAGTTTGCTTTCAAATTAGGCCGGGCATGATTTGTTGAATAGGTTGTCTTCTCGGTTTTTAAGTACTCACTGTTAGATTTGCCGAGGTCAGTTAATGTCTAATCGCTGGCAGTTCGCTGTTATTTTGTTCTTTCAGATTGCTAGTAGTTCAGTGCTTCAGTGTGCCGCTGAAACGGCAGAGGAGAGACGAGAGATAGGTGATGCCAATGCTTTGTCTGACAAGCAAGCGATAATCAAACACCTCGATAATTATTTATTGACCCATCCCAATTCGGCGCGAGTAGTGGGCTTTCGTGCCGAAGTTTATAATGTTTTGGGTAAGAGCAAAGAAACTATTCGGGATGCCACTCGCTATTTTGAATTAAATAAAGAGAGAGAGCTGCCTGTAATTCGCAAAGTCAGAGCTCATGCCTATATGAAATTAGGTGAATTATCTAAGGCTTTGTATGACTTAGATGCAGCAAAGAGATTAGATGCCAAAGATGGCGACACCGCCTTAATGCGCGCGCTAACGCTTGAGCAGATGGGCTGCAGAGAAGAAGCGCTGGCTGAGTATTCGCAAGCTATAAGTTTGAAGTGTGATAGAGCTTTTTTGAATAAAGCTTGCCTTGAGCTTAGGATGAATAAAAAAGAACAAGGAATTGCTGATTGTGTTTCGTATGTGCGTACCAGTAAAGATGTTGATGCTCAGGAATGTATAGCCGGTACGGTAGGTAAGTTAGGAAAGCAAGATTTGCTTGCTTTGTACGACGGATTAATTGCCGCAAAAATTGCAAAGCAATTTGTCTACGTTAATAGAGCCGAGCTTCTTTTTTCGTTGGGTGATTTTTCTAAGGCACTAGCACAATTTGAGTATTGTGAGCGGGCCTTTGGTCTTGATTTTGCTGAGACTCGCTTGCATATTTACTGCCGTTTAAGGCAGTACGATAAGGCTTTAGATTTAGTAAACAACCTGATTTCTAAGTCACCGAAACAGTTGAGTCTTTATATGACAAGAGCTGATTGTTATCTAATTATGCAGAATTATGATTTGGCACTAGCAGATCTCAATCGGGCCGATGCCCTGGTAGCGAAAAATATGGATGCTCTGAGAAAGAGGGCAGAGTGCGCTTTTCGTTTAGGCAAGTATGAAACAGCAGAAGCAGACTTTGCCAAAGGCAATAGTAGTGGTGCCACAGTGAAATCTTTGACGTTTGCAGGGCTCAACTTTAAGGCACTGAAGAGATATAGTGAGGGAGTACGCTGCTTTACTCAAGCTTTGAAGCTAAAGCCATTAGCGTCAAATTTGTATACGGGTCGAGCTGATTGTTATTTTCACATGAACGACTATATCCATTGTGACCGCGATTTGTCTGACGCTATTGCTCTTGATGTTAAAAATCCATCTTTCTATTTTGCTAGAGGTACCTGTCGCTTTGCTGCTGGTGATACAGAATCTGCTATCAAAGATTTTACAGCTTCGCTTCCTGAGAAAAACTTGCGTAATGTGGTTTATGTGGCTAGAGCAAAAGCTTACGCTAAGTTAGGAAAGAATGATTTGGCTTCTAAAGATTTGCGCGCCGCTGCTGCGCTCAACAAGGCTCTTGAGGTAGATTTATTCAAACAATGAGAAAAACTTTTCTTAGTTTGGTTTGCTTTGTTTCGATGTTGAGTTTTTCAACGTCGAGCTATGCTGCTGTGTCGATAGAAGATCAGCAGGAATTGAAAAAAGTTATGGCGCTCACTGACAAAAGAGAGCAGCTTAAAAGAGTGGATGTTTATTTAGGCTCTCACTCTCATTCAGCGCTAGTTTTGGGCTTTCGCTCACAACTGCATTGTTGTCTTTCTCAATCTGCAGAATCTATTCGCGATGCAGATAGATATTTTATGCTAAAGCCAGATCCTGTAGAGCCTTCTGTCTACAAGGCGCGCATTATCTCATTGCTTAGAATAGGCCAACCAAATAAAGCTCTTAGCGATCTAGATGTAATGCGAAAGTTGACTCCTGAGGATAGCGATACCATGCGCCTTCGGGCCTTAGCGTTAGACATGCTTGGGCGCAGTTCTGAAGCCTTAGCCATAGCCAGTCAAGCCGTGAAGCTGAATAATATTGACGCCTTACAGATAAAGGCAATTACTGAATTGAAGCTAAATAAAATGGCTGATGGTGTAAGAGACACAATCGAATTTGCTAAGAAGAGCAAGAATACTGATGCTTTAAGGGATATTTTTACCGTACTGTGTCAGAGAAAAGAGTGGCATAAAGTTGTAATTGTCGGGCAAGCGCTCATTAAGGCCAATCTTGCTGAACGTCAAGTTTATCCTTGGTTGGCAGATTCTTTGTTTCGTTTGCATCGCTTATCTGAAGCTCTTGCGGCTTGCGATCGATACAAGCAATTGTTTGGGGAGGATTTGCACGAGTTGAAGTACAACATTTACATCGGCATGGCAAACTTACCCGCAGCGGCAAAGGAAGTAGATGAGATGATTAAAGCTTCGCCGAAAGACAAAAAACTGCGACTTTTACGAGCCGCGAACTATGTTAGGCAGCACGACTTTGAAGAAGCTCTGTCTGACTATAGTTTTGCTGGATTACTAGTAGAGAAAGACATGAATGCTCGCGCTAAAAGGGCAGAATGTTATTTTGCCTTAGGTAAATACGAAGCCGCCGAGCGAGAATTTGCAGTTATAAATCGTACCAAGGCAGACTACAACAGCTTGTATTTGCAAGCAATGTCGTTGAAAGCTCTGGGAAAATATAACGAGGCAATTGTTTGCTTCACTCGTGCCATCGCCCTGAGACCACTTATGGTCAAACTGTTTGCTCAGCGTGCTGATTGCTATTTTAGAATGCATGACTATGTTCGTAGTGAAAGCGATTGCAGTGATGCTATTGCACTCGATCTAAAAAATTATTCTTTGTATTACGCTAGAGGCACTTGTCGCCTTGCTGCTGGCAATGCTGGTGGCGCAGTCGATGATCTCACGATTGCGCTTAAGGATCCTAATTTGCACAGTGTTGCCTATGCTGCCAGGGCAAAAGCCTACTCTAAACTTGGCAAAAATGACTTAGCTGCTAAAGATATACGTGCTTCAGGATCGGCTAGCAAAGCTGTGGAGGTCGATTTGTTTAAGCAGTGAGCAAGTCTTTTTTCAATCAACATAGAGCGATTCACGAAGGCAGTAGGAGACGTTTTTACATTGCCTTGTTGTCTCTCTGGTGTTGGCAAATATTTAGTAATTTTCAATCTAGTTGCTTTGCCATGAACCCTGAAGACAAGCGTGAGTACGATACTGTCTGTGCTATTTCTGGTCTGAACGCTCAGCTCAAGCGTCTAGATCTTTATTTGCCCACGCATCCACATGCTGCTCGACTTTTTGCATATCGAGCAGAGATTCATAATGCTCTGGGACACACTGAGGAGACTATTGTCGACGCCAATAAGTATTTCCAGCTAAACAAAGAGCCAGTCTTTGCACAGATTTGCAAAGTTAGAGCGCATTCTTATTTGAAAAAATGTGATAACGAAAAAGCCTTGGTTGATCTTGTTTTGGCTAAGAAACTTGCTCCTAAAGATGGAGAAACTGCCTTAATGCTTGGTTCGGTGCTAGCGCGAATGGGCCGCAATAAAGAGGCGCTAGCTGAGTTTGGCCGTTCAATAGATTTGAAATTTTATAGAGCTTACTCAAATAGAGCTGCCTTAGAATTTAAATTGGCTTTGCATAAAGAAGGCTTAGCTGATGGCTTGGCATATATGCGGGCAACCAAAGATGTGGACTGGCAGGAAAGTATTCTTTGTGAATTTTCAAAGATGAAATTGTATCCAGAACTAGTATTTATTTGTGACGGTTTTATCAAGTCAGGGCTGGCTAAACCAATTGCTTATTCGGTTAAGGCCAACGCCCTCTTTGAGCTCAAGCGTTACGATGAGGCTCTCAAAGCTTGTGACCAATCAGCGGCGAGCACAGGCGATCAGCTGGATAGGCAGCGGCTCGATATCTATCTGGCGAAAAAGCAATCTGACAAAGTCATGGCTCAGCTGAGAAAATTGATTAAAGCTAAACCACAAGACTTGAGCCTTTACTTGTGTCGGGCTGATTTGTATATGCAGAATCGGCATTATGATTTGGCTTTGGCTGATTTGCTTCGGGCTAATGCCTTAGTCGTTAAAGACAAAACTGCTTCAGCTAAAAAGGCAGAGTGCTATTTTCGTCTAGGAAAATATGCAGAAGCTGTGCGGGAGTATGGTGCTTTAAATCATTCGAATCATAACAATGGCAATGTTGAAACTCATACTTTTGAGGCTCTAAGCCTAAAAGCTTTGAATAAATACAAAGAAGCTGCTGAATGTTTCACCAGAGCCTTGAAGCTTAAGCCGCTTTCTTCGACACTGCTCAACTATCGCGCCGAATGTTATTTCAAATTGCATGATTACAAAAAAGCAGAAGCCGATATGACTGATGCCATTGCCCTGTCGCCTAAGAAATATTCTTACTATTGTGTGCGAGGGGCTTTCCGTCAGGGGGCTGGTGCAACAGCGGCAGCCATTGAAGACTACACTAATGCATTGGCTGATTCACGTCTGCATGGTTTGGCTTATGGCTTAAGGGCAAAGGCTTATCGTCAACTGGGGCAGGTGACTTTAGCTGAAAAAGATGAGCGTGCTGCGGCCGCTGCCAGCAAGGCTCTAGAAGTTGATCTATTTAAGCTCTGACTCTCTTTAAGCCGTGTTTGCTTCTTCTATTATGGATTTTTCAAAATAGTTGTATATACAACTATTTTGCTTAGAGGGAGAACGCCATGTCTTTTTTTGTGCGCATCAGCGTAAATTCAAGAATTGAGCGATCAAGTTTTATGGTGCCTTTGCGTACTTGTTGCTGAAAAGCATAGCCAGTATCAATGACGTCTTTATCGTCAGGCAAAACACTTGAGAGTAGCCTAAGAAAACGGTTAGAGTCAGTCACTGCAATTTTCAAAGTATCTTTGAGAGTAGCTTGTGGGCTGGCTTGAATATCGGCAATAATCGCTGGCTCTCGGGCTGCTCGTGTGACTACATCAGACAGTTTTTCTGGTGTGATATATCCGGTTAAACGCAGATATTCATAGAGGCTAATGTTTCTTTCAAAATCAGTCGGGCCAGTAAAATCAAAGGCAGATAGGGGGGCAAAGGCCCCGGTTTCAGCTTGTCCTTTGAGAGTTGAGACAGCATCATCTAGGGTGATTTCTTTAGCACGTGCTCTTTTTTGCAGACTTAGAGCTTTGTCTAAAACGGTGTCTGAAATCCAGCCATGTTCGGTCAAAACCTCGCCTACCATTTTGCTGTTAGCAGCTGCTATATCAAGTGCTACGGCTACTTCTGATTCTTTCAAAATGCCAGCGTGAGAAAGCAACTCGCCCAGTAATAAACTGTCAGTCTGTCTACTACTATTGTTAGGCCGGTCACATTTTACAGTTTCGCGAATGAGAGCGAGGCCAGTATCTACCTCTAGACCACCAACTCTAATATCGTGTTGTAGTCTAAGAGTTGAACCAAGAGCATTTTCGCTGACACGGTCGAGTAGTAGCAAAATGCGACCAAGAGGCAGCCCTGAGTAGTTGCTGACTTTAAGAAACTTGCTAATCTCGTCTTCACTGAGCTGTCCAGAGCCTACCAGAAGTTCACCAAGGCGAGCGCCGCGGGTGGCATAGGCATCTATGCCCATTGTTAGCAGAGCGTCGCTAAAAGCCCAGTTTTTGCGGCGTACAAGGTCTACGCCGTGCTGTGCTTGACCAATTGAGATTAAGCCATCTTTGAGCATCCATTGGGCGTCAATTACAGCTTTGAGGGTGTTATCAGTGATTTGCTCGAACATCACTAGAACTTTGCCTACGGGCAGACGCGTCTCGTTGGCGACTTTGAGAGCGCGGTCGAACTCATGTTCTTGCAGCAAGCCAAAGTGGCTTAAAATTGTTCCCAGTCTTAAATCCACTGCTTCTCCAGGGTTTCCATAGCTGCTGCCAAGCCCAGGCGCAACTATAATTTTGTCTACATATGTCCATTATTCCCAATCTAACTGGCCCAGTAGCAGGCTTTACAAAAGGGCAGCCTTACAAATTTATTGTTTCGCACCAGTCTAGACAGGCTGCTTGCCCTAGTCGGTTTGAGTAGTAGTCGTTTATGCCTAGCCATTCGGCTTTAAGTCTTGCTCTGCCAGCTTTTCCTCGCAGGGGTAAAGTCAGGCAGTGCTTAAGGAAGTGCCCCCAAATGGCGAGAATGGCAATGGGGCGCTGTTTTGGTGAACAATAATGCATAAAAAAGAGCAAACGATTGCGGCTGTGATAATAAGAGCGCCAAAGGCTGAGACCGCCCTGGGTGGAGGCATTGCCTTCATGCTCGATGGTCGAGCCTGGTACCAATAGACATTTAAAGCCTGCATCTGTAAGTCGTTTACACAACTCTACATCTTCAAAATAGAGGTAGTAGCGCTCATCAAAGAGGCCTACTTTCTTAAGTGCGCTGGTGCGCAGGAGCAAATTAGAGCCAGACAACCAAGCACAAGAATAACCACTGTTTTCTGGCTTTGGGCTAGCTTGAGCACTAGTTTCGTCTAATTTGGTATTGCCCAAACTAGTCTTGCGCAGATAAGTCTTGGCCTTGTTGAAGTTTATTTCGCCCAGGCCAGCTTCTTCGGCTGTACTGCTGTGACCTTCTAAAACAATGGCACCTAGGGCGCCGGCTTCTGGGTTAGCTAGCGCTGCTGTGACCAGGTGCTCAATGCTTTCTGGCTTAGCTATGGCATCGTTATTCAATAGCCATATAAAGTCGGCCTGATTTGCTAGAGCCTTCTCCATGCCACGATTGCAACCACCGGCAAAGCCGTAGTTGTGATCAAGGTTGAGCAGCTCTACCTCGGGAAATTCAGTGGCCAATTGCGGGCCGTCGCTTTCTGGAGAGCCGTTCATGACTAGGAGAACACGGCTGTTTTTATAGCTTGAAGATCTTAGAGAAATAAGACAGCGTCTAGTTTTCTCTATTCCGCGCCAGTGTAAAACCAATACTGTGACGCTTGGCTCGCTAGAATTTGGTTTGTCGATTGAATTGGTCACTTGTTATCTGTCTTAGACTTTGAGCTGTGAGTTGAATGATAATATTAGTTGGTCAAATCTTTTACTTGCCGCTAAGGCAATTTAGTTTTTCTCTTCCCAAGTACTTGCGAGGTCTCTGTGGCTGAAGCCGATTCAACAAAGCCAGAATCAGAAGGAAATGCCCCAGGCACCGACGCTGCTGCCAAGATACAGAAAAGCAGTAACGGAGTTTATCGTGCAGGAGATGCCGCAGCTTCGGACGCTGCTGCTAAGCCAGTTCTTGAACCACCTCCCCAAGAAGCAGGAAATTTTCCCCGCCGGGCTGGTCTTGCTAATTTATACTTGGCAATTAAGCATATTAACGACGCTTCGGTAGCTGAAAACGTTAAGCAGCGTTTCTCAGACTACGTCACCATCATACTGGTGATAATGTGCATTTTGAGTTTAGTGATGGCTGTATCAGTGCCAGTTTCCCCAGTTTTGAAGCTTTTGCCATTGCTCTTTACTGTTGGGTCGGTGGTCTTCTACATCATCAACCGCCTAGGCATCATGATCAGCTTGACAGCTCGTCAGGCTCTGATCGTTTGGCAAATTTTGGTAGCTGGGTTCTGGCTAGGGGTTACTAGCGCCATGTTGGTTATGCTGGCTTGTTTCTACTTCGTATCTCAGGGTGGACCATCGGGCATCTGAAGCTAAGTAAGCTCAAGCTAGGCAAGAAGCAGTTCGGTAAGAAAATTGCCGCAGTTCTATGCTTTATTGCGCTGGGCGGTTTTTGTGCTGGTTTTGCCCAACAGAATGTACAGACGCCTATGAAGCAAATTGTGCTTGGCATGGTCTGGGAGCCTGTTTCTTTTAACCCAGTGCGCGGCATAGATTCTGGCTCTTACACAGCAGCATCCCTGGTCTATGACGGCTTGGTTAAATATGACCGCCAGATGAACCTCAGGCCAGCGCTGGCTGAGTCTTTTGCTATTTCTGAAGATGGTTTGACTTATCGCTTTAGGCTGCGTCCTAATCTGCGCTTTTCAAATGGCCAGCCGCTTACTACAAGTGATGTCAAAGCGTCACTGTTGTTGGGAGCTTCAGAGCTGTCGCCTTTTAAAAGCGACTATGCCGACATCAAAACCATTGATATCGCAAACGATAGAGATATTTTAGTGAAGCTGGCGCGGCGCTGTCAGCCGTTGATTTCACGTTTGGCAGAACTAAGAATTTTGCCAGCTAACTTGCTTAATAGCCCTGATCACGGCAATCAAGTAATCAGTCGTCATCCAATTGGCACAGGACCATTCAGGCTAGTACGTTGGGAAAGTGGTCTGGAATTGGTTTTTGAGCGAAACCCTTACTATTGGGGGCCTGCTGCCCAAAGCGATCGGTTGATCTGGCGGGTGGTGCCAGATCGCAATGTACTGGCTGTCGCTCTTGCTCGTGGTGAAGTAGACGTAGCACCTGTTGATGGTCGTATTTGGAAGACATTTCTTGGCACTGCTAAATTGCCCCAATCTAGCAAGAACAAAGCACCATTGAAGGTGGCAGTCTTCAATGGTAACCGTACTGTTTATCTCGGTTTTAACCTAGATAGAGAGCCATGGAAAGAGCTTTTGATCAGGCAGGCATTTGCTTCGGCTATTGATAGAAAAGCCATAGCTGAAGTCTTTTATGGTGGATATGCAGTCATACCCGATAGCGATTTTCCTGTAACCAATTGGGCTTTCAGTAAAGACACTAAGCATGTTGTATATGATCCTAGTTTATCCAGACAGCTGATTGAACGAGCTGGATATAGGCGTCAGGGAAAATTCTGGCTAAGGCCGGGAAACGCCAAGCCCCTGGCTCTCAAAATTCATACCATCAAAGATCAGGAAGAGGTAGCGCAGGTGGTGGCTGACTATCTCAACAAAATTGGTGTGATCTGCGAAGTTGAGACTATGGAGTATTCCACAGTGAGGCGCTCTTATTTGCAAAAAGGTCGTTTTGACGCTGTGCTATGGAGCCGTTCATTTGGGCCAGACCCGGAGTGCTCAATCGTTTGGAGTAGTAAAGGGCCACTTAACTTTTGCCGACTTAGAAGTAACGAAGTTGATAGCCTGATTGCTTCGGCTCGTCTGGCCGGTACTAAGTCTGAGCGCCAAGAGCCCTATCGCCAGTTGCAAAGTTATCTTTCTACCCAATTGCCTTGGGTTTTCTTGGCTCAGCCCCAATTATTGATTGCTTACAAGGGCGATATTGAGAACGTCGCCGCTGCAGAGGCTGTTGTAATGGACAAGCAAAAAGGCCAACAGAGTACTGTTGGCCTTCCCTGGGACAATCCAGTGTTTAACGCCGCCGAATGGCGACGCTAATTGCATTTTAGATTCCAACGCCTGCCAGAGTCCCATAGAAGGTCTTCTGACGCCAAGCCCCAAGAATTAGCATAGAATGCCCCGGGCAAGCCCGGAGCGCTGTTTCTAGGGGACAATCCACCCAACCTATAAGTTAATAGGTCGGCAAGCTGAACTGGTTAGAGTTCAACTGGTTTTTACTTGGTGCAGAGTGGCTTATCGCCCAAATGTTCTCTGTACCAACGAAGGGCTTTGGCCCAACGGTGGATGGCATGTCTTCTTGCGCTAGGAAGTGAGTAGGATGGTGGGCGGAGGTGGAAATATCTACCTTCGTCTCCACATACCTGTGCATTAGCTGCCTGGACTGAAAGGCCTGACAGAAGTGCAAGTACTAGAAGTGCTGATCTCATCGAACGTGTTCTCCTTTCTGGACTGTGCATCGCGTAACCTAGCTTTTACGGTTCGATTACGTGAGCATACGGACAATCATTTAAAAAAATGAGGTGGCCAAAGTTGATTGTACTATTCCCGCACCAACAGAAAATATGTCAAGCATTCAAATGTAAACAGCAAAAAGCCAAAAATACAGCAGGCGCCGTGGTTTAAGGAATTTTCAAAATTAATCTTTGTCATCAATTATCGGACCATGACAACTAATTCTTGGCGACACCCTTAATGACACGACATATGGTGCATATTCTGATACTAATTGTGGAACTACTTTAAAATGAATTCCCCGGCCTTAAGGGCCATCTAGAAAGCAAAGCACGTCTAAGGTGCCAAAGACTCAACGCGTAGACCATGTTCCAAATAGAGTGCCGCTGCAGCCGGGAGAATGCCGGGATGCAGTGCATTGGTTTGTTGATTCGGTAGGGCTCTACCAAGGTTCGGTGCGCGGCCTATTTTTATCAGACTATTCTGAAGACCAAGAAGCTTTACTCGAATCGGCAGTAATCAATTTCAAGAGCCGTGGTGTCACCACCTTGGTAATTACTGGCGAAATGCTTTACAAGCAGGCCGATTATCTGTTCCCCCATGCCATCGCCCAAAGCCCGTTTGGTCGGCCTTTGCTGAGCAAGATGGAGCTGGACATGCTTGATGCCGATGTACTGATAGTCAAAGACTTAAATGCGCCTGAAACACCACAGCAGCTTTGGTATCTCTATCACCATTTGCTTTATCCCCGGGCCCTTTCTCAAAGAACTTTGCTGATTAGTACCCAGCTTGGCTATGAAGAGTTTCTTGGTTACGGCACTATGTGTGAAGACCTTGAGTACGCTGGACGCAAAGTGACCTGGGAAAAAGTAGCCTGGCTGCTCGACAGCATCATGATTGACTTGCACCATTTTAGGCAAGTGCGTTCTGAAAATCTGCCTCCTATGCTTAAGGTTGAGTATTACCTCTACAAGGCTGTGGCCAGTCGAGGTCTGACCTTAAGCCCCCAACATGTGCTTGGTGACTACAGTCTCGACTTTGCCTTGGTAGAACGCAAAGGCAATAAACTAGCAATTGAATGCGATGTGTTAGCCAGTCTTGATCAACCCAGTGCTGGTTCGGCGGATGCTAAACGCACTCTAGTGCTGCTTAGCGATGGCTGGAAGCTGCTGCGCTTTACTGCCGTGGAGCTGCTTGCTAACTTAGGCGGCTGTGTGGAAGCCCTAGAAGAAGCCTGGGTACATGGATACAAACGCTCGGCATATGGCCGCTTAGTGTCTGGACACCAGCCAGCCACTGTTCTTGACCTACCAGTTGAAGATGATGTGCAGCGTTTAGCCATCACTAATGGTGCTGGCCCAGTTGCTATTACCGGTGGGGCTGGTACGGGAAAAAGCAGTTGTATCACTCGGCGCGTTGTGCACTTGCTTACACAAGGTGTAAACGCTGAGCGCATTTTGGTTGTCTCACATTCAACTGAAAGTGTGCGTAGCTTAAAGGCCGAAGTTGAAAAACTAATAGACCGGCAGCAAGCGCAGAAAGTAGCTTTCTTTAGCTGGAATGAGCTTGGACTGAAACTCTTAAAAGAGAACACCGCTGCCATTAAGCGTAAACCGCCGCTTAAAGTTGAAGCCAATCCGCAACGCATAATTCAGCGCCTGCTGACTAAGTTTAAAAAAGACCTAGACCAACTCACTCTCGAACTATCTGAAGAGTTGGAAGAATTCACTATTGCTTCTTTGATTTCGCTATACAAGGCTAATTTAGTTACGCCTAAGCATGTCAAGGAAAGAGCGAAAGGCAACGTTGATGAGCTGGTGGCCAGAGTTTATCAAGGCTACGAAGAGCAACTGCAGAAGAGTAATAAAATTGACCGTGACGATATGGTTAGTTTGGCTGCCCAGCTTTTGGCTGACAATGCCGATATCCGCGCACGTTATCAATACCAATATGAATTTGTCTTGGTTGATGAATTTCAAGACGCCACTGCTGCGGCTGATTTGTTAGCACGCATTCTCGCTCTTCCTCAAGACAACTTATATATAGCTGGGGATGAAGACGAATCTATTTTCGAAAGCAAAGGGGCTTTGCCACGCATTTTGTCTGAAGTTTCAGTGCGCTTGCCTAATGCTCGTTGTTATGTGCTTGAGCGTAACTGGCGCTGTCATCCGTCTATTGTCAATCACGCTCGTCTACTCTTGGGTGGGCTGCACCGGCGCAAGATCAATAAAGACATGGTGCCAGGCTGGGATGAAACTGAATCGCAGGCAATTGTTGGGCCATTTTTAGCTGAGAGTGAAGCCCATGAGGCTGAGTGGGTTGCCAGTCAGGTACAACAACTTTTAGATATTGGTAGAAATCCCCAAGAAATTGCTATTCTTTACCGCTATAACCGCTATGCATCAATGATTGAAGAGGCTCTTTTCCGCAAGGGCATCAAGTGTTTGACCACTAATCCGGACTCAACAATGGTACCGGATGAAGTGGCTGATGTCATGGCTTTCTTGCGGCTTGTGATGGATCCCGATGGGCCTAAGGCGAGAGAATCATTCGAGCGAGTCTGTCAGTTACGCTCTAAAGAAGTTGATCCAAAGCTATTTGGTACTATAGCTAGTTTTGCCGAAGCTAATAATTTGTCTTTCTTAAAAGCCGTTGAAATATATTCAGAGGCTGTGGCTGATCAGTCTTGTATGGATTTGAGTCAACTAGTGCGTATTATTCGCACTATGAATCATGAGAATTTGCCGCCCTCTGAGACAATTGCCCTGCTCAAGCGCACACAGCGTCTCACTGAGTACTATAAATCAGTGAAAGTGCCGCCCGGTGTTAATTATGAACCGATGCGCAAATTGGCTGCTCTAGAAGAAGAAGCGCGTAAATTTAAGACAGTTACTGAATTTGTGCGCTCTCAGCAGAATCTGCTCAAGGCTAATGATGGGCCAGACAGTGAGCCTCTTGTTTATATATTGAGTTTGCATGAGGCTAAGGGTAAAGAGTATCCGATCGTTTTTCTTACTGGAATGGCTGAAGGTTTGTTCCCTTCAGAGACTGCTAATGACCCTGAAGAAGAGCGGCGTCTCTGTTATTTAGGCTTTACGAGAGCGCGTGAAGTTCTCTATTTGTCTTATCCCAATCAATTCAACAACATTGCTCTTGAACCATCGCGCTATCTCTTTGATGCCGCCTTGGTGGGCGAGGGCATGGAGATCATGCAAACTAGTTCGCCTGTGGTGCTACCGGTTGCTAACAGTGCTGCTAACCAAGCGGCATTGCAAGCTCAACAAGAAGCCAAAGAAGCTGAGCTAAAAGCGCAACAGGCTGCTCTGAAGACCCAGCAAGAAGCTCAACGCTTGCAGCAGGAACAAGCTCAGAGGGCTCAGCAAGCTGCGGCCCTGAAGGCGCAGCAAGAGGCTCTAGCTGCTCAACAGCGTGCTCAGCAAGCTGCCGCGATGAAGGCTCAGCAAGAATTGCAAGAACAGCAGTTGAGGGCTCAGCACGAAGCAGCTGTGCGGGCTCAACAGGCCGCTAATGAGAAAATTTTAGCAGAGCAAAAGGCTCACGAAGCTCAGGCTTTGCAGCATGAACAATTGCTTCGTGCTCAGCATGAAGCTAGTCTCAAAGCAGAGCAAGAGCAACAGTTGCGAGCTCAAAAAGAACAACAAATAAAGTTGCAACAAGAGCAGCAGCAACAACAGCTGGCCAAGCAGCAAGCTGAAATCAGAGCACAACAAGAACAACAGTTGCATTTGCAGCAGCAAATGAGCTTGCGCAGTCAACAAGATGAGCTCATGCGTCAGCAGCAAGAGGCGCAGCTGCGTGCTCAAGAACAAGCTCAGAGACAAGCACAGCAAGAAATTGATTTGCGCTCGCAGCATGAAGCACAAGTAAGAGCCCGGCTAGAAGCCGCTCAGAAGCTACAACAAGAAGAGCGTTTGCGCGCTTTACAGGCTGGGCAATCAATCACTGGTCCACAAGCGCAGCAACCACCTAAGGCGACTCAAGATGATCATGACTTACATAAGCAAGTAGTGTTAGAAGCTGCACAGATTGCCCAGTTTGCTCAAGAAGAAGAAGCAGCACAAGCTGCAGCCCAGGCTGCCATGCAAGCGGCGGCACAGGCAGAAATCCATTCAGCAGTACAAATGTCTGCTCAGATGGCTATGGAAGAAGTGGCTCGAGCAGAGGCCTTCGCAGCAGCACAAGCTGCAGGTGAGGATCAGGCCGTGGCCGAGGTAGCCAGACAAGCCGAACAGCAACTTCAAGAAATTGAACAAGTGGAAATGCCACTGCCAATCGCTAATCAATCAAGTTTTGGGCAACCTAGTTTCAATCAGGCAGTTGGTCAAGCAAGTTTCGAGCAGTCCGCTGCTGAGGATTCTTTTGAAATAACGGTGGTTTCTCAAGTTTTAGTGCCTGAAGCTGTAGTGTCAGAGCCTGTGGTGGCCGAAGAGGTCGTGCCAGCACCAGTTCCTGCTGTAGTGAAGGGCAAGGGAAAAGGCAAGAAGAGAAAAGGTCAGACAGAAGAAATTACGCCAGCCAATCTTGCTATTGATGTTAGTGTGCCACCGCCATCGGTTGCTAGTGAAGCTTCTAGAGCAGAAGAAACTGTTGGCTTACCGCCAATTTCGCCAGAACAAGTGTTTGAGCCGGGAGCTGCGCTTGACCCTCTGGGTGCCCTTTTTGGTGAACCAGTAGCGGCACAACCAGCCTATGCATCAGACTTTTTCGACCCAGCTTCGGCGCCTCCTACTAGTCAGCCAGTCTATCAGTCGCAGCCATTAGAACAGCCGCAGGAGCAATCTCAAGGCGTACCCCAGGGGCTTGAGCAACAATCAGAATCGCCTTATCAGGCACCTAGTGTGCCTATTCCATCACCAACCTTTAAACCAGTTATTCCTGCTATTCCAGTTATTCCTGTTCAGCCGCAAGCGATGGTTGAACCAAGTGTTCATCCACCTGTTCAGGCGCAGCCAACAGTGCCACTAGCGCCAGTAGAAGAATATGATGTTTTAGCAGATCTAATTCCTGATTATCAGCCCCAAGCCTATGGTCAGCGTCATTCAGAAGCTCCCGCTATTTCTGCTCTTCCCTCTCAGCCTGCGGCCGCCGATGCTGTGCCAGCTGCAGATGCGCGACAAGCGTTTTGGAATACAGTTAATAGTGCCATGAAGAGTGATCCTCGGCAGGTGGCCGGTGGCGGTGTGCCACAGGGTGTCTCCGCCCCTATTCCTGCCTACTTCCCGCAGCCACAAGCGGCCCTTAGCCCTCCTGTTGGTACTGCTTGCCCTGGTTGTTCCGAGTATCTTGAGCCCGGGTCGCGGTTCTGTGGTGAATGTGGCTATCGACTGGAGGCGAGAATTTCAGCTTGTCATCTGTGCGGTGCGCCGCAAGAGCCTGGCGCTAAGTTCTGTGGTGAGTGCGGCTCTAAAGCTGCCCCTGAAGTTGTTGCCCAGGAAAATACTCCAGGGCAAGGCGAGCCAGCTCAATTTGGAGCTGGGCAAGCGCCAGCAGCTGGCATGACCGAAGAGGCTCGCCAATATGAAACTTATTTGAGTGGGCAGAAACCAACTCAGCAAGCCTGGGTAACCAAACTCAAGAAAATACTTGACTAAGTTCTAAACTAAAAACGATCCCCGACCTGTCTCTGGATCTGTACCTTGGCTACTTCAGCTTCTTTCAATGGCACTAGCTTGAGAGCATCCCAGGCGCATTGGGTGAGATCTGGTGGCAGCTGTCGAATCACAGGCCACGGGTCTTTACCATCGGCTGTGATTTCTTTGAGGCAATTTTGCACTCTGACCGTTAGGCGGTGATAACGCTTACGCACTTGCTCAAGCAACTCATGGGTGACGCCAAGATGGCATATTCGGTCTTCAGGTGAGCAGACTTGTGCTTCTTTCTTAAAAGTAGCAACAGCAGTGGCCCAATGTTCTCTTGAACGCTCAGCAATTGGGTGCTCTTGAAAAGAGTCTTCAGCATCCAATTCTTCAAGCGGTACATCTTGCAAAAATTGATAGAAGAGCATCATTAACCGAGCGTGGCGCCAGGCAATTAATAGAGGTTCAAGGCCGAGTTCTTCGGCTGCCATAAGATGGTGGTGGCCAGACAGGTTGAGAACTGTTGACATGGCAGACTTTAACTCAGGTTTGAGTGTCTCGATCATATCTTCGCGGTCAAGTGGGTCAAGGTCTTCGAGCTCTTCGATCATAGCCGCTGTAGCTTCTTCAAGGTCGGCTTCGCGAATGAGAAAATCGCCGCGCATTAACTGGAAGTCTGGATCACTGCTTGAAGTCAGTCGCAAAGTGGTTAGCGCTTGTTGCTTTTCAGCAAGAAGTCGGCTGGTATTTTCAATTAAGTCGATGAGGGCCATGATTTAGCTCACTTTGGTCGCTTTCAATTATAATGCGATAGCTCTATCTGCACTGTAGCACAGCCAAATCAAGTATGGCTTGTTTCAAGCCTATTGGCAGTGTGGAATAAGCAATAAAGCACATCTAGAAACAAAGTTGAGTCGTTTGAGCAAGTTTTGAGTAAATTTCGAGCAAATAATGAAGGGTAATTCCAGCGACTATCCACCTGGTTTTCAAATCAATAAAGCTTATGAAGTAATTGGCATCATTGGCCATGGCGGAATGGGAGCTGTTTATCGCGTGCGTCACCTCTTTTTGTCAAAAGAAATGGCGCTTAAAGTGTTGCCTGCAGATAAGGTTTCTGAAATTTCTTGGAAACGCTTTCAGATTGAAGCCCAGGCCATAGCCAGGCTGACACATCCCAATATTGTGCGTATCTTTGATATGGGTATGGTTGATGGTGTCACTCCATATTATGCAATGGAGCTTTTGAACGGACAGTCACTGGCGCAAAAACTAAAGAAAAAACATGTGTTGCCGGTCGGTGAAGCAATAGCAATTTATCGGCAGGTTTGTGCTGGATTGGCCTACGCCCACGAACACCAGATTATTCACAGAGACATCAAGCCGGCCAACATTGTCTTGCAAGAAGTAGAACCAGGAGTAATTTCAGCTAAGTTAGTTGATTTCGGCATTGCCAAGTTAACAGGTGACGGTGATGGTGATAAGCAGGGCTTGACTCGCCCTGGTGAGGTGTTTGGCAGCCCTCAATATATGAGCCCAGAGCAGTGTGCTGGCCAGCCAGTTGACTATCGAACAGATCTCTACTCGCTGGGTGCTTCGCTCTTTGAGACTTTGACAGGTAAAGTTCCTTTTCTTGGCGCTGATGCCATGACTACGGTACAGATGCATCAAACTGACACACCGCCTAGTTTGTATGATGCCTCAGAGGGAGCAGATTTCCCCGAGAAGATTCAAGAGTTAATCGATTCTCTTTTGGCAAAAGATCCAGAGGATCGCCCACAATCAGCCTCTGATGTGGCTGCCGAGTTGCTTTCAATCGAGCGATTGCTGGCCAATCAAGAGAACAATGAAAAACGCAGAGAGTCGCCAGTGGGAGTACGTAAGCCCACTTCAAAGCGCAATGTTGATGATAGCGATACTGGTTCTCAATCAAGTGCTAAGAAAAATTCTTTGATTGTTGCTTCGATTGCTGGTGTAGTGGTGCTTTGCTTGCTCGGTGGTGGTGCCTACTTTGTTATCAGTCAAAACTTATTCAATCGAAGTGCAGCAGAGCAGAAGAAAGAAGAGAAGAAGGTTGAAGAGAGTGAACAACTAAAGACCGAAGCTGCTTTTAAATCTGAATCAGAAAAGAAAGAACCATTTTTCTTAGGTACGACAAACAAAGATGGTCACCAGGTTTCTCATTACAAATTTCCTGATGAAATTTCACTTGGCACTCTCACTTTGCGTAGTGATGATGATGAAAAAGAACAAGACGTAAAGGGAGAACTTTTCATTCCTACTCGTTATAACCTGCTGTTTACCCCAAATAATCTTTGTTTGAAAAACCCAAATATATTAAGGCGTTTCGATGATGGTACTTTACAGGGCATTGATCTGACCACTGACGAGGCTGATCTATCGAACTCAATTGCACCATCTAATTCTACGGGTAGCGCAACCAAAGAGCCAAATTTGGCTGAAGAAGGGTCTAGAAGTCTGCATCGCAACGATATGGTTAACAATGAAACACTGAAGTGTCTGACGCAAATAAAGAGTTTGAAGACCATTGAGCTGACCCAAAGTAATGTTACTGGAGAAGTTTTAGTTACTCTTTCTCGTTTTCCTAAGTTAGTAGATCTGCAGGTTGGATTTACAGAGATTGATGGTGAGCAGTTGGCTCAGTCTGGGCTGCTGGCTAGTTTGCAAACATTGCACGCCGATCGTTGTTCTAAAATGAGCGCGGCTATTGCCGCTTTGGAGAATTCAGCCAGACTGCGAAAGCTATTTATTCCATTCTGCAATGTCAGTGCCAAAGACATTCAAAACATTAGCACTATGAAAGAACTGACCAGGTTAAAGCTCTCGGACAATGCCTTGAATGATAGTGATTTAGCACCACTGGTTAAGTTATCTAAGTTGAACGATCTTGAGTTGGATGGTTGCAAAATTACTCCCGCTTGTATCAAAACATTGAGTCAGTGCAAGGCGCTAAAAGAAATTAGCGTGCGGCGAAATGGTTGGACCGCTGAGCAAATTGAGTCGTTTAAAGCGGAAATGAAAAAGACTAATCCACAAATAACGATAAAAATTGATCTTGCTGAGGTTCCAACTTTGAAGCAATTGGCTGAGCCAGCGCCAGCAGAAGAATAAGCTCGAAAGTGGATTAATCACGAGGCTTTTTTACTCTGTTAATCAATGTTTGATAAATAGTGTGCTTTTACTTAAGAGCACCAACTTCTCTCTTCTAATGCTGTAAGGCTTGCGTTAACCGCTGGTTAAGACTATGCTGACTTGATTTTCGGTTGCGTGGCTTTTTCGTTACTAGGCAAAAGTTTGCAGTGTTTGTAACTGATGTCAGGTGTGGTGGCAAAGATCTGGTAACAATTGGTAATACTGCTGGTGGTGCTAGGGCTTCTTTCGTTGAATTGCTGAAATAGTCCAGCTTGAGCGCTTTTTGAGTTCCAGTTTCGAAGTTTGAGTGTGTGAAAGAGTTGCAATTAGAATTTTGAGAGATTTTGGATTTTCTATTTCGTTTATTTTTTCGCGCTAGCGCCTAGATCATTTCTCAACATTCCATAGGCTGAAAAGGCGGGCTGATACTGACTTTTCGAATGAGACACTTTTAGGGCAATGGAGTTGCGTGAGTTGCCGGAAAGAGAATTGGAATGATTATTGACGTTAAATCCATGAGCTAAAAGTGATCTTGGTCTTGTTGAGCCCTCTTCTGAACCCTGCAAAGGCTTGATGCTATTGGCCTCACGGCTGTCGGTTTCTGTGCCTGTTGGCCGAAGATTCTATAATATGGTGAGAAAACTGCTCGCTAAAATAGCATTGCTTTCCTTGGGTGGTATTTCGTATGGTGCATAAGTCCCTTTTTTATTTCCCTTTGCCAGAGCTTCCTTCCCCCCTTAACTATTCAAGCCATCCAGCGCTATTTGATCTTTCCCTTGTGGGAATGTGGTTTACCATATGGCCATTCTTTACAGCCGTTGGGGTAATTTGATTGCCAAGAATCATTTGTTTTGAAATCTCAAGTGTACTAGTGCGAGTGGATATATCTTGACTATTGGCGAGCTTTTTAGCCTTCAAAGTTCAAATGAAGTAACTAGCCAACCTTCTATATTGATTCCGTATTGTTGTGCTTGACAGCTTGCTTTGCTTTACCTAGACTCCAACCAGTAGTTCATTAGCAGCTGGGTACAAACGCAGTGGCACTTAAGAAAGAACCAAAAACCCAGGGCAAACACAGAACGAAGTATGCGCCTGATGAATTGGAGAAGATGCTTGCTAAAGCACAAGGTCGCTCACTTGCTGAGTCTGAGCATGCCAATCAGTTGGTGCCAGAATTTGACAAGGTCAAGAATCATCCACTTACTCCGTGGCATGTAACTCAAGGCTCAAGCATGCTTGTTTACTGGAGTGGCAAATGTGGCTATGAAGGCGAGCGGCACAAGTACCAGAATTCAGTAGCGGCTAGAGTAATTGCACTGCGAGAGGGATATAAAAGTCGGGGCTGCAAGCTCTGCTCGACCTATGAATATCCGCCGGTGATGCCCATACGCAAATATCACAGGTTGGTGGCTAAAGAGTGGATGGAGAAAGAAAATGGCTTTCTCGTTAAATGGATTGATGCTCGCTCTCAGAGATGTGGGCTGTTTCAATGTATAAGGAATAGTGCGCACATATTTCGCTGCATGGTGAGAAGCCGTACCGGAAAAACACAGCAAGGTTGCCCATATTGCTACAAAGGCAAACGTGTCAACTTGAAGGAGTTTCCTGAGGCCCTTCAGTTTTTTGACCGCACGAAGAATAATCGTGGCTATTCTCTGGGACGCATTCCATTCGGGCACAATGTTTTCTGGCGTTGCTCAAATGGCCACCGTTGGTACTGCACTGTTAGCAAAACAATCAAGAAAGGCTGTAGGCGATGTAGTGAGGCGGAAGCTGAAGCTGAACAAAAAGCAAAAGGAAAAAGAGCAGTAAAGCCTGTTGAGCGCACTCTTGCCAGTGTCCCTGAACTCAAGAGTCAATACCGGGCTGCTTTGAATTCTGATCAGAGCGCAGAATCAATCCTACTTACCGGGAATTCTGGTCTCATCCTTACCTGGGTCTGTACAGAAGCAGGTGTGGAGCATGTCTTTGAGGCTCGCTTGCACGAGAGACTGAATGGCTCTGGTTGTCGTTCTTGTGCAAAGGCAAAGAATTTTGGTGCAAGTAGTCTGGCAAGTAAAGAGTACAAACATATTGCCGACGAGATAAATAGGCTGGTTCACCCTGAGATTGACCTAGCGACAATAAGCGCCAGCTCAAGAAAGAAGCTTTCATTTGTCTGTAAGGTTTGTCAAAAAACGTGGATAACCAGAATTGATAAGCGCTGCATGCTTGGCCAAGGGTGTAGTAGTTGCAAAGCCAAAACTCGAAGCACCCAAGGGTGATAAGAAGGTAGGTGTCACTCGTTGACAAATGTGCGCGTTTTGGGAAATGTGTCCGATTCAGTCGGGGCAATGCTTTTAACTGTATCAGCGGCTTTAAAAATTCAACATCAAAAACAATGTGCTTGTGATTTCAAGCTCTTTGTCTAATCAACCATTGGAGATTCATATGTCTAGCAAACCGTCTAGCAATACCACTCAACCCGCGTTTCTGATTGAGATGGGTGACCAAATACGGCACATCATCATGAAGCGTCATTATTTCCTTCGCTCAACAAGAGCACGCACGCTGTTCTGCCGCGAGAAGATTGCTGGCAAATCTTGGCTGGAGGTAGCCTTGATTGAGAAACCAAAGGCTGATGTTCTCCCGTGGGACCAGGCTCACAACCTAGCAGAGCGGTTCAAAGCAGAACTCAAAGCCGATGTGTTTGTCGAGCCTGCTAACTTAGCTGGTCGGCACCATCAGCTCACTGCCCCGAAGAATTCGGTCAATCCTCTTAATGGAGACGAGCACGGTAACGGCAATCGTGGTCACGGTACTTTTGGCTTCGACCCGACGACTCCTGGTGTCGGTGCCGGTACTGGAATGGACGTGTTTGGCGGTTCAAATATCCCAGGTATGCCAAATATCGCTGGCTTTCAGAATCCTGCCGATTTCCTTCCGGCTCATGTGCGCGAGGCACTTTCATTCGGCGATGATAAGAAGAGCAGTGAAATCACTCTTCCTGCATTGCGCGAACTGCCTGCCTTTAGCAAGTTGCCGGAAGCTACGATGCTCATGTTTGAAGTTGAAGCCGTGCAGGTTCTTCAAGGCTTGATGGCTCAGGTTGGACTTTCCGAGCATAGTGAAAGTAGCCTTGTTGCTCTAACAAAGCTCGACAATGTATCCAAGCTGCTGAAGCGCTTCTTGGCAGAAGCGATGCTTCTAGAAGCTGCTTGAAGCGCTGGAAAAATCTGACAGGGGGAAAGGCTCAACGATATTGTTGGGTCTTTCCTTATTCTAGTGCTAACTCTTAGTGACAGCCATTTGTTTTGAAGGCTCCGCTGAATGGGTTCTAGTTTGAACTCATTCAGGAGAGTCTTTGACC
>JAGOSY010000049.1 GCA_018062085.1 bacterium
CCACTCAGGCTGGTACCACGAAGTTTCGCTACGATGGACTTGGGCGGCTCAGCTGGAAGCAGATGCCAGGCCTCGACACCATTGATTACCAGTACGATTTGAACAATCGTGTGGTGCAAGAGATTCATAGCCCAGGCCCAGGTGGTGGCTTAACGCAGACTCAGACCTACGGCTATGTCAGTTCGGGGCTTTTCAGCAGCTGGACTAGCCGGACTGATGAGCGCGGCCAGAACTGGAGTCGCACGATTGATGCCAACGGCCGCATTCTCACCCAGACCGGTCCGACCGGCACGAAGACGATGACCTATACGGCTCATGGTGATTTGGCGACTTCGACGGATGAAACAGGTATCGTCACGACCTATACCTACTCAGGGTTGCCTGGAGACTTGAGCTCAATGGTAGTTGACTCAGGCGTTGGCAGGCTCAACCTGACCAGTAGCTTCAGTTATGATTCAACGGGCAACAGGACAGGGTCGACGAATGCGCGTGGTTTCTCGAAAACCATGACGTTCGACAATTCTCGTCGGGTGCTTAGCATCACCGAGAACGGCCTGAGCGGCTATGTCACCAATTTCGGTTACGACGTCTACGGCAACGTGATTTCGACAGCAAAGCAGTATGGCACTGTGCTTCAGTGGCAGACGACAACGGCCACTTATTCTGGCATTGGCGACTTGCTGACCACGACCGACCCCATGGGCTTTGTTACCACTCATGCGTACAACGCGCTTGGGCAGCGCATTTCTACAACCGACCCTGAGCTGCGGCAGCGGCAATTCCAGTACGACAGTGCTGGCCGTTTGCTTGTGCTGATCGACGCCAATGGAGTGGCCGAAGAGACCAGAACGTACAACGCGGCTGGTTATTTGGACTCGATCAAAGACGCTCGCAACAACTTGACGACCATTTCCAGAGATGGTTTTGGCCGAGCACTTCAGGTCAACTACCCCGACAGCACCTTCGAGGCCTATACCTTTGATGTCAGCGGCAACCCGCTCACTCACCGCATGCGCAATGCCAATGTGATCACAAACACATTCGATGTGCTGGGAAGACTCGCCACCAAGTCGCCGCAAGGTCAAGCTGTAGTAACTTTCAGCTATGACAATGCCAGCCGCCTCTTGTCGGTCAGCACCCCAGTGGTGGCAAACAACCCGGCTAGTGGTGTTTTCTCTCACGGGTATGACACCGCCGGTAGGCTCATCTCTGAGACCAACCCGCAGGCTCAAGTGATGGGTTACACCCTTGACGCCAATGGCAATACCACGCGCATCACGCACCCAGGCGGCTATTTCGTGGATCGGGTGTATGACCAACTTGATCGCTTGACCAACATCAAGCTCAATGGTTCTGCCAACAGCGCAGTGGTTTTCGGCTACGACCAACTCTCGCGGAGGACAAGCAAGAACTACTTGAATGGGGCCAACACGACCTATTCTTACGACCTCGGCAACAACCTGTTGACGATGAATATTGCCTTCGTGGGCAGTGCCTGCAACTGGACCTACACTTACAACAAAGTGCACCAGATGCTGTCTCAGAACTGCTCTGACACTAGCTATTACTGGAGGGCAACGGCAGGCACCGTCAACTATGCGGCAGCCAACAACTTGAACCAGTACCCTCAGGTTGGTGCTCTGGCAGCCACGTACAACACGCTCGGGGCCTTGGCCACGTACAACACGTGGACTTATTCTTATAACACGGAGCAGATGCTCACTGCGGCCACTAAGGCTGGCACCAGCGCATCTTTCGTTTATGATCCCAAACTGCGGCAGATTCAGAAGACGGTCGGCAGTACAAAGACCAAGTACATCTACTCTGGCTCGCACATGATGGAGGAGCGCAACGGCGCAACCAACGCCCTCACCCGCCGCTATGTCTTTGGTGATTCGGAAGAGCCCGTCTTGCAGATGACCTCTGCTGGCGTGGTTACTTACATTCACCATGACCACCACGGCTCAGTGATTGCGCAGTCAAATGCCACCACTGGTGCTGTCGGCAACAAGTACAAGTACGGCCCCTTCGGCGAAAGTGCAGCAACTCTGCCCGGCACGACAATTGGCTACACGGGCCAACGTTATGACACCGAGCTTGGGCTCTATCATTACAAGGCTCGGTATTTCCACCAAGGGTTAGGTCGTTTTCTTCAGCCTGACCCTGTTGGATACTCAGCTGGCATGAACTTGTACACGTATTGCTCCAACGATGGTTTGAATAGGACTGATCCTGACGGCACAAGGGATATCGAGAATCTCACCAAGTACATACCGCCGGAGAACCAAAAGAGGGTTGCTCAACTTGTTGAGAATAACCTCAATGGCAAATTGAATGAAATTGCAAGAGGTGCTGACGTTGGTAGAAAGGCCATTGAGACCTCGCTTGGCAGGTATTTCCCGGATAAGTCTACAAGCACAATGGTGGACGAATTCAAGAAAGTTAACTATCAGGCGTTAACAAAGCAAATACAAGCTGGAATAGAAGGGGCGACAGACAGCAAAAGGCAGTTTCGCTTGACAGTTCAAGAGGGAACAAAGCTTTCTGGTCCTTTGCTCGAAAGGGCTAGAATGGAGGGGCAGCAATTCTATAAAGCTGTGGGCGCAAACGTTGGAAGAGTGGCAAACGATCCAAATGTTCAACGTGTCACGGGGGTAGTTGGCGCTGCTTCGAGAACCCCTGCAGGCCAAGCCGTTGGACGTTTCCTTGCTAGCCCTGTTGGTATACTGATCAAATGGATACCGAAGTAAAAGAAACAACTTAGTAGCAAGTGAGGGTAGAATCTTGGTAGACCTGAAACAGGAGATGAAAAAGCAAGTAAGGCGAGGCCTCTCCGACGTGTTAAAGCCTGAAGGCTTTAATTCATCCTCGATAGGTTATTTTCGACGAAATTGCGAGCAGACCGTGCATGTGATAAACGTCGCTTACTACAGCAGCCGTGATGCTGCTCAGTACAACTGTAGTGAGAATTCTTTTTCTATTGAATTCGGGATCTACTACGATTTCATACCTTCACTTTACAAGCCTGTAAAAAATCGAAGTCCCGAAATTACGCAATGTCCACTGAGGCGCAGTTTGCATAAGATCATGACACAGCCAGAATTTCCAAATCGGATTGTATGGTGTGCGAATGCTGACTTGTCTAATTGGCCTAGTCTTGTTGCCGATGCCACTTCTGCGATACAGATCGCCTTGCCATGGTTTGACCATCTGTCTAACATTCAAAATGCTTATGAAGTTATTTCAAAAGGCCAGGAAGACATGCAAGGCACTTGGGGCATGGGGAATCCAGGGGCACCTTTGCGTCGTTTCTTCAAGGCGTATTTGGCGAAGCAGCTTGGCAAGAGTGATGAGGCTAGCGCTACCTTTCGGAAACTGTGGAAGCAAAATCAGGAACGAAGTTATCCTTGGGACTTAACAAGATTTGAGGCTGATTTTAGTCCAACTTCAGTTGAGTGAGTAGATCGGCTGATACAAAGACTTACATACCATCCTCCTCTCGTACAAAACTAAGTATTTTCACAGTCGCTCCCCTCTTTATTGAGAGGAGCGACTGACTTTTTGTGCCACTCTCACCGGTGGCACTTTTTTATGCTCTTTGAAAATTTTCTACTATAGAGTGTTTTAGGTTGAGTTGAGGCTAGCCGAAAATGAACGTTTTAGGCCATATCCCCCGATAGTTGCCACGCAACCATGCTGGTTTGAGTGGCTTGGATCGTGGGTGGCCGATAAACATTTTCGGCCATCATGCCAAGAATGCTTTGCTGTTTAACGTTTTTTGAGCAGTTTCTTACCGTCAGTCCTTAGAGGCCCAGCCGGGCTGACATAGCGGTAGAGAGTCGCCCAGTTTCCGGCATAGCTCATTGACCACCGAATCGGCGTCGCCCATTGCCGCTCTGGCAAAGCGTACTTTCGCCGACTTGGTTCCCATGTATTCGCTTCTTCGGCACGCCAACGCACAAGAGAGCGTCTTTCTGGGAGTCAACAGTCTGAGAGCCATCAGCTTTTGAGACTAGGGTATATTCGATTGCCATTTCTTTGAAACCTGCAAAACAAACGATGTGTTCTTAGAACTAGCAAGCACCGAGGTCAAGAATCGAGTTCACCGATCAATTTCGTAAGCATCTGCTGTACAGCCTCTACAGCATTTGTGGGGAATTTGTGATCCCACGGCGCATCATAAAATTGTTGTGCATTCTCTTTCTTGAAAGAGAGTGTCATCCGATCACTTTTGATTCTCGCGGAGGCCCATTCAAACAAAAGCCCATGCCTTTTAAATTCAGAATAGTCGAGCTTCGACACAAGGCGCTCGGCGGTTCGTTCAATATTTTCCCAGCTTACATCAGCAGCGCCAGCTTCTACAGCAAGGTCATACTCAGGCACTGAAAAAACATACTTCGGTCCTACTGGAAAATAGTGCTGCCATTCGACTTCAGTGGATGAACGAGATACCGATACAATCATATCGCCACAACCAACGCAACCGCATTTACAGCGGCCGATTAAGAGTTTGCCACTTCCTCGCAAAGCCGACTGTGAAAAGAATTCCACAGGATCAATACCAAGCACCCCATCTTCCAGGCTCTCGGTGATATCCTGTCCGTCGATCAGAACGCGGGTCTGATGATCGTTTGAACATTCACTAGGAAGAAACTTGAAACTCAGCTGCACCTACTTCCTCCTTCTTCTCGCAGACATGTACAATATACGGCCGTTTACGAGACATTTTATTTTCAGGCAAAAACAGTCGATTTTGTGTCACTTATACAGTCACTTTATCAATGTTCTACAAAGCAGGTCAAAAAAACAAAAGTGACATGCTTTTAAGAGTGTTCAAACTTTTCTTGATATAAGCTGACAGACTTAATTTTCTGGGGTATTTTTGACTCTCTAGACTTGTCTGACCGGCCAGCCGTTGTTGTAGACGTAGCATATAAATTTGGAGATAAAGAAAATTGCGAATCTCTGAGAAAGAAGTCTATGACTATTTCGGCTACACCTACGCCGACCGCGGAGACTTTTATCAGAGTAGCCGACGGGTTTTGGAGTTTTTGTTTGACGAACAAAGTCTAGTATTGTCAGGAAAAGTTCGTGGCGGTGATTCGCAGCCGTACAAAGTTTCACTAAAGCTTAAGCCTGACGGTTTGAAGATTGCAAGCGCTAGATGCAGCTGCCCTATGGGTGGTTTCTGCAAGCATTCTGCTGCGCTTTTGCTTCAAGCCATTAGGGCTGGTTTGTTCGGTGTACCTGAGCGCTTTTCTTCAACTCAGGTTGTTCTCGACGAATTTGATCAGGTTGTAAATCCAGTTTCCCGGTTTGGTCTAGGTCGGGCTACTTCTGCTCAGTCAAGCTCACCCCTGTTGGCCGTGGCTAAGCCCGTGAAGCTATCTTGGCATTTTACCAATTGGGTTGAAGGTCTTAGCGCCGCACTAACAGAAGCGCCACAAGATCCAGATTCAACTTCGAATACAAATTCTAACGCTGGTGCAAAAGCGCGGCAGCTCGATTCTGTCCTCTATCATCTAAGCATATTTTCAAATGGAAGATTTCGCCTTGCCGCTTCACACGCCCGTAAGCTCAAGACCGGCGGCTGGGGCCGTGCCCAGAAAGCTGAATTCGAGCGTCTTGCAGCTAAGTCTGCCGCTTATGTCACTGAAGACGACTGCGAAATTGCCAAGCTATTCTTGTCTGGGAAGGATAGCTCTAGTTGGTACGATCGCGATAATTTTCCTGACATTGCTAGTCTTTGTGAAATTCTAGTTGATAAACTTTTGAAGACGGGTCGCTGCTATTGGAAAGAAGATGATGTGCCCCTCTCAGCGGGGCCACCGAAGCAAGGTAAGCTTACATGGGAAGCTGTTGCCCAGGGTAAGCAAGTTCTTCGTTGCAACACTGAGCAGGCCGGTGATGTTACTGCCATTGCAGGCGTCGCTTGGTATATTGACCCATTCGCTAAGCAGATGGGCCTTTTGGAGTTGCCACTGCCCTTGGCGGCAGTTAAAAGTATCTTTGCTGCTCCTTCAGTAGATCCTGAAGAGGTTGAGGCTGCATCACTTGCATTGGCAAAATTCGGCGCTGTTATTCCGATGCTGAAAAGCAAGTACGAAACCGAGACGATTGTGGTCAAGCCTACGCCATGCTTGAGGCTAGAAACTTACCAACCATCTGCTTCGTATCTTGGATACAATCGTAAAAGTAATCCTCAGGCAGTTCTGCACTTCGACTATGGTGATAGTTTTGTTGATTCTAAGGCTACTGAGAGCCGCTGCATTGAAGGCGATAAGCTCATTATTCGACAGAAAGACAGTAGTGCTGAAGACAAACATTTACTGCAGCTTCTAGAGCTCGGTCTTCTGCGCTATCACGACAATCCTCATCCACTGAATACTATGTTATTCATCTTTCCTGCCAGTGCAGAAGATAAGTGGTTTAGCTTTGCTTCTGATGCTCTGCCCGCTTTGAAAGAACAAGGCTGGCAGATTGAGATTGATAAGTCGTTCAACTATGAGGCCGTTGTACCAGAAGAAGAGTGGACAGCTGATGCCACCGAGGGCTCTGACTTCTGGTTCTCCCTTGATTTGGGCATCACAATTGAAGGTAGGCGTGTGCCTCTGCTTCCCATTGTTCATGAGGCTTTGAGACGAGTCGTTGGTGACAACCCACTGGTTGAGATTGAGCAGCTAAATCGCAACGGAATTTTCTATGCACCACTTAAAGATGGTCGCCAGGTGGCTTTGCCATTTGAGCGAGTAAGAGACATTGTTGGTGTGCTCTTAGAGTTGTTTGATAAAGACCCTAACTCCTTTGTTAAAGGTGCAGAAGTATCTTTGCCTCAAATTTTAGATTTGTCCAAGTTCGTTTCTGATCAGTCTGATAGCGCGTTTGCTTGGAAGATTGGCAAGAAACTCAAAGCATTGATGGATAAGGTTAGAGCCTTTGACGGTCTCAAGGCTGTTGTGCCACCTAAAGGCTTCAAAGCCGAACTACGGCCTTATCAGTTAGAGGGCCTCAGTTGGTTGAACTTTCTACGAGAGTTCGAACTTGGTGGCATACTTGCTGACGATATGGGTTTGGGTAAAACTGTGCAAACCCTCGCGCATATTGCCCTAGAAAAACACGAGAAGCGCCTTGATAAGCCGTTTCTTGTAATTTGTCCGACGTCTGTTTTGCCTAACTGGATGAGTGAGATTGAAAAGTTTGCGCCTAAATTGAAAGTGACAGCTCTGTCTGGTCCTGATCGTTCTAGTAATTTTACAAAAATAGCTGACAGTGACATAGTTGTCACTACTTATCCACTGGTGGCACGTGATGAGGCAACCCTTGCCAAACAAGAGTGGAAGGCTGTTATTCTCGATGAGGCGCAGTCGATAAAGAATCCGGGTACTCTCGCCGCTCAGGCTGTGTGTCGGTTGCGCAGTGACTATAGAATCTGTCTGACCGGTACACCAATTGAAAATCACCTTGGTGAACTTTGGTCGCAGTTCAATTTTCTTATGCCTGGCTTTTTGAAAGACTTGCCGACATTTACTCGAAAGTTTCGCACCCCGATAGAAAAACAAAAGAACCAAGTCTTACAGAAAGTGTTGGCTGCAAAGGTTCGACCGTTTCTCTTGCGCCGAACAAAAGAGCTCGTTGCTAAAGACTTGCCAGAGAAAACTATCATGATCAAAAGCGTCGAGCTAGAGGGTGCTCAGCGTGATTTATATGAGACTGTGCGTGTGGCGATGTATGAGAAAGTGAAAGAGGCTCTGGCTTCTAAGGGCTTGGCCAAGAGCCAAATAATTATATTAGATGCCATGCTCAAGTTACGGCAGGTTTGCTGTGATCCGCGCTTGGTATCGCTTAACGCGGCCAAGAAAGTTACTGCGACAGCAAAGCTTGAGCTACTACTAGAAATGATTGAAGAGCTAGTGGCTGAAGGCAAGAAAATTCTACTGTTTTCGCAGTTTACCAGTATGCTCGATTTGATTATTCCTGAGTTGAATAAGCGAAAGATCGACTTCGTGCAGATTCGCGGAGATACTAGGGACCGGGCCATTCCTGTTAAGCAGTTTCAAAACGGTGATGTGCCACTCTTTTTGCTAAGCTTGAAAGCTGGTGGCACAGGGCTCAACCTTACTGCTGCTGACACTGTCATACACTATGATCCTTGGTGGAATCCGGCTGTCGAAAATCAGGCCACTGATAGAGCGCATAGAATCGGACAGAAGAAGGCAGTGTTTGTCTTTAAACTTATTGCTACAGGCACCATCGAAGAGCGTATGCTTGAGCTGCAAGATAGAAAGAAAGCCATTGCCGAGGGCATGTATGGCGACGAGAATGCTGTTCTCTCGGCGCTTACTGCTGCTGACCTTGAGGTATTCTTTAAGCCATTGTCCGACTCTGTGGGTAATGCTCCCCAGATTGGTCAAAGCCCGGCAGGCAAAAAGAAACTGAGCCTTGTCGAGTTCTAGTTTGGCTTAAGGCCAAATGCCTGGGTTTTCCTTGCTCATTTATACATTACTTTGCTTTTGCAGTGCGCTTCAACAGCGATCGCATGGTTGCCATATCGACGTCGCCTAGCGCTTTCTCGCCGCGTAAATAATATGCTTTCGCTCGGTTTTCGTAACTGCCAGCATATTCGGGGCGCAATTTAATTGATGCCGTAAGATCGTCAATTGCCAGCTTGCTGTGGCCGGTTTTGAGGTAGCAGAATGAGCGGGCCTGGTAGGCAAAGAATTTGAAGGCGTCTTTGTCGACAACCGAAGGGCCAACCTGCCAGGTGGTCTTGTTGAGAGGGGCCGTAGGAAGCAAGGTCAGTGCTTTAGTCAAATCTGACTCGGCCTGATCGTATTGTTTGTCTTCCATGGCCTTGAATCCCTTGCTTAAAGCAAGCTCGGCCCCTTCGAGCTTGATAACTGGCGCCAGAATGGCATCTGATGGATCCATCTTGTCAGTTAAAATTCGTTTGTCTAAATTCTCTTTTGCCAGATCATACTTTTGGGAATCAATTTTGGTATTATCAGCGGTGCTATGATAGCGGCTGAGCTTGCTGGCATTCTTCTGTACTGAATCAACACAATACCAATCAATTTATCCTAGGAGAGTGGATGATCATTTGTCATAAATTATCCCACGAGCGGCTTGCAGCCTAGCATGCAACTGTTCCTGGATTTTCGGGTTGGTGAGATCGCTTTTGTGCAAACCAGCTAGTTCGGTAGAAATTCTATTCAACCTTAGTGCCGACGAATTACCGTGTAGCAGTACATTCATTGCGGCCCTCTCGTCAAGATGTTGTTGGCCTTTGTAGTTGCCAAATTCGTTGTTCCAGTATTGGCGATACGAGACTAAGCTTTGCAAGGCGCCTGGCAGTTCTTGATGAGATTTCGCTACTTTTTCGGGTGCAAACTTGCCTTCCGTATTGCGGATAACATTTGTGTGACGATCGACCATAAAGAGCTTATTGTAATAGTCTTGGCTGATTCCGCGCCCGTTCATTTGCGGCACTAATTCTGGGGGAAGGTTCTTCAGTTGTACTTTGAACAGGTTGTGGCCGATAGCGCTTCCTCCTACCCCAGCGGCTGACATGAGGGCCGTGTCGAAGGCAAACTTACCCATGCATTTGCGCATTATCTGAGCGTTGCGATCGAAATTGGCATCTGTGCGGGCTGTGTCAACAATTGCTGTAGCAATCTGCGCACCATTTGCCCCTATGTCTGCGGCGAAGGCGAGGGTCGAAGCGGCTCCAATTGCTCTAGCGGCAATCGGGCCTAGGTTGCGACCGCGTGAAAGGTAAGCAAGCCCTAAGCCGATTCCACCAGATAAGGCGACTTTGGCGGTGGTAGCGGCCTTGTGATGAGAAACGGCGTCTTGGGCGGCAGCAGAGAAGCCTGACAGGCCTTCTTTGACCAGGCATGCTTCGCGACGAGCTTTTACCAGCCAAGACTCGTTTGTGTCCTGGGTTGATTGTTTGTCGATCGATTGAATACGGTCAATCATTTCCACTCCAAATCTCTTTGCTCTGAACTTTTCTTTATTGGAGCAGAGATAGGTGCTTTTGTCACTGGTGTAAGCGCGAAATTGGCTCTGGTTCTTGCTATTGTTGCAATCTGTGCCAGCTCTGTCTGCTGGGTTAGCGTGGCTAGCGTCATCGGTTAAGTGCTAGCGAATTGTTAGCCCCCAAGCCCAATTAGGGGGCAAGCGAGCTGTAATTTGGTTGGTTAGCTGTAAGTGGGCTACTTTGCCTGTCGCTTGCAGGCAATTGCCAGCAGTATTGTTGCCAGTGTCATTAGAACGGCCACTACTGCAAATGCCTTCTCGATGCCACAGCTATCCCCAATTGCTCCTAGCAAAAGTGGTGTAGTTAGTACAGCGGTGCCTGTGCTGAGCGACATTCTTGCCGCTGCTAGACCTGCTTTTTCGCCCGCTGCGCCTAAGGCTTGCGAAAAACTGAGAGGATAAATATTGGCAGTGCCCAGACCAGTGATGGCCAGTCCAACCAACGAAAGTACGTGAGTGGGCGCCAGCCAATATATGAGAAATCCAGCAAGAGCCACTATGGAAACTGTGAGAAGCAGTGGGCCCACACTGAAAGTGCGGGCGAGTTTTAAGCCGATAATTCGACCCAAAAGCATTGTCACTAGAAAAATGCTAATTGCTTGAATGGCATCTTCTCTAACCAGTCCTTTTGCTTTTTCGAGAAACTCTGATGTCCAGTAAATAATTGACCACTCGCTGGCGACGCTAAACCAGATGACGAACCAGAAAAACCAATATCTCACTGGCAGTGTGCCGGTGGCGAAGCCCTTTGTCGCTGCGTTGAAATTGTTAAAGACTTTGCCTGACGACAAAAATAGAATGAGGAAGAATAGTAGTGGTACCAGTAGGGCTGCCCGCCAGGATAAGCCCATGCGAACGCATTGCCCAACCAACAGCGGAGCGCAGAGTGCGAAAAGGCTTCCGCCTATGTTGGCTTCGGTGATGCCAATTGTGCGTTTGAGACCGAAACGCTTAGACATGATGCTGGTGAGAGAATGGCCCATCATGCTGCCGCAAGTACCACCAATGTAACCAGAGAGAATGGTGAAGAACGGCAGCTTTGCCGAGATCAGCATGACTGTCGCCAGAGCTAGGCCTGTGGCGCATGTCCAGATTGCTCTGGAGCAGCCAAGTTTGCTAATCACAAGGTTTCCAAACGTACCTGCAGTGATACCACCTAGTGCCCAAGCGCTGAAATGGAAAGAACTGATTGTGTAGTTGAGGCCTTGTTCATCGCGTAGGTAGGGCACCACCGGGCCCATCGAGGCCAGAATCAAACAATACGTACCAATTAACAGATAGCCAACCCATGTTGCATTGTCGCGAGTGAAAACGTGTTCTTCGTTCGATGGTGTCAAGAGGGCTGCCAACTATTTACTTATAGGTTTGCCGATTATATTCGATGTATTTCGCAAGCAGTCATTCACTTTTCAATTCGCGTGAACTGCATGCGACTCCCTCGACTGATTCGCGGCAGGCTGCTTGCCATTAAATAGGGCGCTGGCGCCTTGTTTAGCATTGAGCTGCATCTTTTGTGTTGTTACTGTTCTCGTATATAAGCCTTAAATACAAATTGACGAGCACTCGCTTAGATCCCACTACTAAAGACATCAGCAACCACATCTCCTTGCTTAAGCAATGAGCATTTGTTGCCGGGCAAAGTTCGTCAAATAGTGCTGGCGCAGTCTACTTAAGGCCCCAAACTTTAAACCTACCCAGGCAGCTCTCACTTGAGAGTGCTGTCTGCCGTATTGAGGAGGTTACTATGAACAGCAAAAGGAAAGTTGTAATTTTAGGCTCTGGACCTGCCGGCTACACTGCCGCGATTTATGCAGCCAGAGCTGGACTTGAGCCCCTTCTAATCGATGGAATACAGACAGGCGGGCAGTTGACTACAACCACTCTTGTGGAGAATTATCCCGGCTTTGCCAATGGCGTTCTCGGTACAACATTAATGGACGAGATGCGTGACCAGGCAGTGCGATTCGGCACAGAGTTTCTGGCCGACTATGCCCAGTCTGTAGACCTATCCAAGCGACCGTTTGCTATCAAAGTGGGCGAAAGCGAGGTTCTGGCCGAGACTCTAATTATCTGTACGGGGGCGAAGGCCAAGCTCTTGGGGCTTGCCTCTGAAAGCAAGCTGATCGGCCGTGGCGTTTCAACCTGTGCAACATGTGACGGCTTTTTCTTCAGAAACAAAGTCGTTTTCGTAATTGGCGGAGGTGACACTGCACTTGAAGAAGCTATTGAGCTTTCTCGGCTGGCTAGCTCAGTTACTGTTGTTCACCGGCGTGGTTCCTTTGATAAGGCCTCGAAGATCATGGTTGATCGTGCTAAGGGGGAGACCAAGATAAGCTACCTGATGAATTCAGAGGTAGAGGACATTTTGGACACTGCTAAGGGTGAAGTGACGGCCATTAAGGTCAAGAATCTGCAAAGCGGTAAAGTGACCGAAATGCCTGCTGATGGGATTTTCATTGCTATCGGGCACACGCCCAATGTTGATTTTCTCAGTGGCCAAATTGAACTCACCGCCGGCGGTTACATCAAGACGACTGGTGTTAAAACCAGCGTGGCAGGTGTCTTTGCTGCCGGTGATGTTCAAGATGAGTTATACAAGCAGGCGATCGTAGCTGCTGGGTCTGGCTGTGCAGCGGCCCTCGAAGCGCAGCGCTATCGCGAAGACAATCCCATTGAAGTGATTGTCGCAACAGCTGAGTGTGCGACAACAAAGTGAGCGAAGCGTTGACCTGTGAATCCCGCGAATTCAACCCTGCGATGCTTTCCGCTCTTTTTTAAGGTTCGCGCGAACCTCTCAATTGCTGCTTGTCCTGTTAGCGCAAGTCGTTCCAGTTTTCGCTTCTGAGCATTTCTCTACTTGTGTAATTCGGAGATTGTGGTCCAATGAAATTCAGGGCTAGTTAGTTAGTGTCTGTTACTCCAGAAGAGGGCGAGAGAATGCAAAAGCTCATACATGGATTGCACCACTTTAAGAATGAACTTTTTGCTTCTAAAAAAGAACTCTTTGAACATCTCGCTAAAGGGCAAAAGCCTGAGGCACTCTTCATTACTTGCTCCGATTCCCGCATCCTGCCTCATTTGATTACCCAGGCAGATCCCGGCGATTTATTTCTTTTGCGAAATGTGGGAAATATTGTCCCCGCCTATGGTGCCGACGTGGAAGGAGCGGCAGCAGCCGCAATCGAATTTGCGGTTTCTGCTCTTGGCGTTAAGGACATTATCGTTTGTGGCCATTCGCACTGCGGAGCAATGACCGCCATGCTACAGCCAGAAAGCTTGTCGAAGCTGCCGCTCGTAGAGAAATGGCTTCATCATACTGATTCCACGAGAAAAGTCATACGAGAAAATTATGCCAATCTGGCAGATGAACAACTTTTGAGTGTGGCCATACAAGAAAATGTCCTCTCGCAGCTGGAGAACCTCAAAACCCATCCTTCAGTGTCGGCTGCCATCTCTAGTGGAGAGCTCGGCTTGCAGGGCTGGGTCTACAAAATTGAGAGCGGTGAAGTGTTTGCCTATCATGGTGAAAAAGGGCAGTTTCTGCCGTTCACTGAGATTCATATGTTGTCTCATTTGCCACTGCTATCTGTTACGCCAGCGGCCTAGTAGCCGTCTATCGGAGAGTCGAATACCTTGGCGTGAACACATAGAGGCTAGCGCAGGTTCGCGCCAGCATTAGATTCGTGTCGACTTATTGCCTGGCATTTGCCAGTCTTGCTAGGTTGTCATCAAATATCTCATTCACTTGCACTTAGGCGAATACGACAAAGACCCATGACCACCATTAGCTAAGCAGATTTCTCATCAACTTTGTGGTGGCAGACTAGCGCCCCATCAACCAAGAAAATCTCATTCAGGCGTGAAAGCCGCTGGCATAGCTCGGCTCGCCGAGTTAATGCTAAAGGAGATGTAAAAATGTTGAAACTTGACCATAACCAACAGCTCGAGCTCGAGCCTGATGAATATTACGGGCAAGAAGCTATCGATTTAGAATCAATTCCAATTTTTCCCGCATCTCGTTCACTGATTCTGGAAGACAAACCGATGTTTGACCGGATGTTGCGCTCATTTCGACCGGAAACGTCCGAACTCACCTTTACTAACCTCTTCGCCTGGCGCAATGTATATCAGTTTTCAGTTTCGAGTCTTTTCGGGTACTTAATTGTCCTTAGAGAAAGAGACGGCGCGCTTGAACTGTTAGACCCCATCGGTCCAATCTGGGGCAAGCGAGCTGTTATTGAAGCCTGCTTTCAAAAAGTCTCTCATCAAACCACGGTTAGCTTCGTGAAATTGCCCCAGATAACTACCTCAATGTTTGCCGATGACAGTCAGTACTCTCTTTCTCAAGACAGGGATAACTCCGACTATGTCTATAGTAATGCAGACCTTACCTTCCTCCGGGGCAACGGCTACGACGGTAAGCGGAACCAGATCAAGCGATTCAATAAGTCAACCACATTCGAGTACTTACCTCTTACTGATTCCGAAATCTCGGACGCTCTTGCTTTTGCGCGGCAGTGGTATCAAAGCAGGGATTGTGCTGGAGATGACAGCCTTTTGCATGAGCGCCAAGCACTTGAGGAGATGCTTCTCAATTTCACGGCCCTCGGCATTGTTGGCGGTATCATCAAAGTTGGCGGTAAAATTGTGGCTTTGAGCCTTGGTGAATGTTTAAATTCAGATACGATGGTGGTGCACATCGAAAAGGCTGATGCCGCATTGCCTGGCGTCTACCAGACAATCAACATGCTTTTTGCTCAGTCTGAGGGCGAAGGATTTGCCTTTATAAACCGCGAGCAAGATTTAGGTATACCAGGGCTTCGTCAGGCCAAGGAGTCCTATCATCCACACCACATGGCGGCAAAATACACACTGGCAAGGTTGTGAAGCCACTGCATCAGTCTATACAATGCAGAAATATGACAATGAATGATGTTTGTGCTCAGATAAGCAGAGGCATCATTCGTTGTCGTATCCGGCTCGCCGGAGTTTGTTGATTGGTCGTTAATTTTTGGCTCTAAATATACTGTATGCAGTAGTGAAATACCCCAAAATAATATGAACTAAGCAGTGCATCTTAGATGCGCTGCTTAGTTTCGGGGTTGAATATTAACAGACAAACAGATTTACTCTTTTGCCAATCCCAAGGAAAGTAGTGTTCCGCCTAGCGCAGCA
>JAGOSY010000050.1 GCA_018062085.1 bacterium
GAGATACACATTTATATGACAAACTATGCCGAAAGCCGTTCAGCACTGGTTCAGTCTCTCAGCCCAGAAAACCGCTCTCGGTTAAACAGTTAAATCTGTTCGGGATATTTCCTGTCTCGGGATATTCACCTTTATGCCGCTATCGGCATAATGGCGACTTTTTCTCTGTAGAATATGTGCTGGCTTGGGTTTTAGTGGTTCGAAAATATGTCGATTGTGCTTTTTGGTTCTATTCCAGGAGCTTTGTGGAATTGGATATGCTGATGGCACTAACTGAGCTAGCTGCTTTGCCTAATTGCCAGGGCTGGCTTTCGGTGGACTCTGAGAACTTTTCACAGGCGATATTAGCTAAGTGCAATACACCAGTTGGTGTGTGGAAATTAGCGTTGATGCAAGACAAAGACTTGTTGGCTGAGGTTCTTGTGTCATTGAAGCAGTCAGCTAGTGTGGGAGAAGTGGTGCATTTCCCTGTTCACCGTGGTGGACATCATGTTGAGCCGATTCGAGACAAAGTACTCACTACTTGCCCAGCAGTGACTGGTGTGTACAAGCTTCAGAGCAATGCTGCTTTGGCTCGTCCTTGTCAGATATGCAGTTTTTGCTTGCCGTAGATAGTCGAGAGGGAGTGGTTACTGCTCTCTTTCGTGCTCTTTATTGCAGGCCTGAATTTTGTTTGTTTGTTGTATCTCTTGGCTAGTTTCTTTGACGGCTCTAGCTCTTTGTTCGTTGAAGCTTCTTGCATATATGCGGTTTGGATTTTCTACTATCGATATGTTCTTCAAGTGTGAACAGGTGCTAGTCTTGCTTCTCTGATTGCGCTATTGCCTAATCGATTTCTCTTTTGTCAAGGGCTGCCTTGTTCGTTTGCATCGACTTCTCTTTTGTTAGTTTTGCTTGCTTTGTGTAGCTGTGCTTTTGACAGCTTATTTGCTTTGACCGTATTGCAGGCGGGTGCTCGGTGGTTTTTTGCGCGCCGGATCCGATGTCGAATTAAGTAGCTGTTCATGTGTCTCTCCGTGCGGTGTTAAATAAGTGCGAGAGTTGCACAACTTTGCAGTAGCGCAATGGCAGACCCTTTCAGGGCGCTAGCTTCGCTGCGTCCATGCACCACGGCAAAGCCGTGCTTCTGGGATTGCACTTAAACACAGCACTGGAGGTGCCTTCAAATGAACAACCAAATCACCATCGTTGGACACGTCGGACAAAACCCAATAGAGCGCTCTGTAGCCGGCGACAAAGTGGTCAAATTCTCAGTAGCGGTCAAGGAGTTCTCTACTAACAACGAAAAGAAAACTATGTGGATCGACGTTGATGCCTGGAACAAGCTGGGCGACCTAGTCATGGAGAATGTCACTAAGGGCCGTGAAGTTGCTATAACTGGAAGGCTAGCCATCAACCAATTCACTAAAGAAGAAGATGGTGTTCTAGTTAAGATGTCCAAACCGGTAATTAAACTAAGTAGTTTCCATCTCTGTGGGGCACGGCCGATTCCTGTCAGCGAAGCCGTAGCTGAGGAGAAACCGGTCAAACGCAAAAGGCTCGCTGCCGTGAATGGCTAACATAAAAGAGAGAGGCAGTAACTCTGCCTCTCTCTCTTTCTTCTTCTCTCCTTTCTTTTCTGCTTTTTCTATCGTTCTTTGAGCCGTTGAGTTGCTTTCCGAAGGAGAAGCTGGCTAGCGATCGCTGCTAGCTGCCTTCCCATGCCCGGCTTCAAGCCTAAACCCGCACCCCCAAAGTCCATGTCCGAGCCCTGCGGTTGCGTTCTGATGCCGCTTATGCAAGCGGCATCAGAACGCAGACAGGACTTTGGGACCCTAGTGCGGGTTTTACCGGCATTGCCGCATGTGGGTGCGCTGCACCGAGAATGTCGGGGAGTAGTTAATGTGAGGACAAAAGATTATGAGATACGAGAATAAGAGAAAGGCGGTTAGAGCCTTGGCTGCATTGCGTGGAACACCAACCTACGGTCTAGCGGCTGCATACTACGATCATTCGAACCGGTCAGATTTGCAACAGTGCCCGGAGGAGGGGATATTTGAGTTGCTGTGTGATCTTCGGCATCTGTGTGACGCCTTGAATCTTGATTATGCTATTTTGGATTCGCAGAGCGGCTATTATCATCGGATTGAGCGTTTCTAGTTTAGGTGGTGTATTCTCTGCATCTTGAGTTCGCAGCAAGAAGGGCAGGTGTTCCCTGCCCTTCTTGTCTTGTGTTTTGTTGTTTTGTGTGGTGCTATTTTGATTTAGTGCTATGAAGCTAGTTCATCCGGGTAATTGATGAGGTTGTTGTACTTAGCGGCTTCTAGTTCTTCGATGTCTTCTTTTTCGAATAGCCAGTAGTCTGGGGAGCGGCGTCTGTTTTCCGTGATGTGGTCTTGGAGTTGTGCGTGGAGGAATCTTGCTAGGTTCTTTGCTGTGTTGCGTTTTGGTGGCCAGTCGATAGCGTCATGGTGATGTTCGTTGCCGGTCTCTGGATTGCAGAGTAGCCAGATGTAGGAATAGCTTTCTGATTCTAGTTTGTATGCTAGGACCGGTGGTGTATTGGGCTTGTAGTTTTTTGCTTCGCATATTTGCACTTCAATGTGAGTGCCAGTGAATGTTAGCGCCATGATTGAGTGTTTTAGTACCACTGTGGCACTAGTGCCTGGTGTGTGGTTCCAGCTAGTGATTCTTGCTCTAGTTGCCAGGATATAGATTTGATCTATTACTTTCTCGAATTGGCGGCGTGCTTCGAAGCAGTTTATTTGCTCGTTCATGATTCATTCCTTAGTGGATTGGCTTAGTGAGTAAGATTGGTTGAAGAGGCAGAGGGCACGCTTGCTGCGTGCTCTCTGCCCGCTATTGCTTTAGGCAGCTAGAGCGTCAGGTGGCGGTGTGCCCTCGTACTTGCCGAGGTTTTGATACCACTGATCAATTTCTTCTAGGTATTCTTGGATTGCGTGATTGATGAGTTCCTTGTACCAGTGCTGTACCAATATCGCGGAAGGCATTGGTTGAGGGTTTGGAATAGGGACTATTGCCTGGTTGAGTTCGTTCATCGCGGGTATTTTCCGGGTTGATACCGGTGCCCAGATAATGCTTTCGAAGGCTCTTGTGTGAAGGTATTCTGCAACTAAGATTTTGTCTTTCCAATTGTTTTTGTTGTAGAGGAAAATTTGGAGGGTTTTACCATCGAAGCGGTAGCTGAGGGCAGAGTTGTTAATTTCGAAGGTGAGAGTGCAGTCGTCTATATGCCCCAGCAGCTGGATTTGTGGGTAGTTGGGTAGGGGATCAAAGTAACTGGCGACATTGGTGTCTCTTTCCAACAGTTCGTTGATTGCCTCTGCGTGGCACTGGCGGAAATTTTCCTCGATCTCCCAGATGGCGTCGTCGGATGAGTATGTTTGAATTTTGTCCATGTTATGGACCTCGTTATAATAAAGCTTTTACTGCTCCACAGCTAAGCACTGCCATTGGTGGCAGTATTTGGCTTTCTTCTGTGTAATTATTTAGTGCGTTTGCCTAAGCCGTGTGCCGAGTATTCTCAGGCGTTCAGCAGCTTGCGAACATCCAAATGAATTAGAGCAGATAATTAGAAGAAAAATTTGTCCGTTGGGACATGAGAACACTGTAGCAAATGAATTTGATGTAGGCAATAGGGGGAAACCTTAATAGTGAGAGAAGGCAGTCGTTAGAGTTCCGGTCCAGTGTGGCAAATAGACTCGCTGGTAAGAGCTAAGTCTTGACTTGGGGCTTGCCAGCGAGTACACGTAGGGTTTCCTCGTAGAGCTTCGTTGAAGGGAAAGAGCAATCAAAGTGAGTGGGTTTGTGCAAGACTGTATTCTCTAGTAATGCTGAACTCTCTATTTACTTCAGCGTATAGTAGTCGTTCTGGCTCTTCTACCAATGTTGTAAGCAGAATCGGCCTAGCCTATGGCCGCGGGTTTGTCATTGTCATCTGACTAGTTGGCTTTGATGCGAGCGCTTGAGCTACCAACATTTTCGTATCGATTTAGTTTGGTGTCTACATACTAGAAATCATTCTTGATTTGTAGGCTGACAAGAATTGGTGACATATCGTCTCTGGTGATTGTGATTGAATCCCCGGGAAACACTCTCCGAGTATCAAGTTACGCTGAACATAAATGGGTAGAGCGCTTCTACCAGACTTCGGAGTCGAGGTAGTCCCGGGGGCAAATGGTATGCCATCATAGTCTGTTCCGCTGCCAAAGTCGGTGCAGTCGAAGGCCCCGCAGCTTCCCTGGCGTTGACCGTTGACGTAGTAACTGCCGCACCGTTTCTCTGCCCCAGAGTTATTTAGTTGTTGCAGAAGAATTTGCTGTTGTGTGTGTTTAGCAAGCACTTGGTGAACTACGTATCTGATAGCGCTGGTGTATCGGTTCTTGTTTGCCAGCAAACTAGTTGTGATCTTCTGGCTGGCGAGTCGGTTCAATTGCAATTTCGTTGCTTGCTGCCTCCTGGAGCTAACTGCCGAAACTAGGGCAGATCTGCGCGCGTTCCAAGGGGCGAGCCTCGCTGCGCTCGGTCCTGCGGACCCCTTTTTGCGTGCTCGATATGCCCTGTGACCTTGGCGTTAGCACCAGAAGAGGGCAGGCAAATGGAAGAAATGCAGAAGAAACTCGATCAAGCCAGAGCCGAATATCACGCGGCAGTTAACCGTGGTAATGAAGCCGAAGAAGACTCCACCTGGGCAGATTACATGAACGTGTTCTTCCAAGTGTCGCAGTACAACAAGGCTCATGGCACCAAGATTCTGCCTACGATACATCCAGTGCGATAGACAGGACTAGAATTTAGGCGCAGTCGTAATAGTCTGCGTCTAAAGTCTTTCGCGGTTGCTTAATCAAGCACATTGGAGAGAGCAAGAGCAAACAGGGGAGAGCAGTCCCACCTTTTTTGCGTCGAGTTTTGGTATTCGCCATTGAAGTTATATCTTGCCTTCACAGAGACTTTGGTGCTGGCGATATGCTAGGGCGCGAGCGGCGGCCATTAATAGCCGTCGCTCGCTGACGCAACGTGCGCTGCCAGCGCCCTGAAGTTAGCAAGCGTCTCTTCTGCTGGTTCTCGCATTTAACCGCCAGGGGGCCCGACACTGTCAAGGCACGCTGCGCTCTCCGGCCTTGACAGCATCACCCCAGACGGTAAGCAATCGCGCGACAGCAGTTTGATACGAGGAGAGAGCCATGGAGATATACGAGAACGAAGACGAGCTCATGGAAGCAGTCGAGAGAGCCTACGCCGAGGAGTTCTTCGGACCCGACGAGGACTTCCGAGAGGTCCTAGAGCGGTGCCTCAAACTCGAAACAGACCAAGAGCGCCTAGAGAGAATGCTAGACCTCGAACTCGAAGACTACGAGTAAGAGAGAGGCGACGAATTCGGAGTCGGGGCGATAGCCTCGGCTCCGATTTCGCGTGCAGAGCTCCAAGAGCTAGGAGCGCTGTCGAACCCGCAGCGGTGCTGCTGATGGTAACGTGCGCTGCCAGCGCCCTGTGTTTAGGCACGCAGCGGTGCTGCTCATGGTTTCGCTCGCTGCCCGCGCGCGAGGCATAAGCAAACAGAGAGATTGAGGGAACCAGCGGAAAGTAGGACAGTAGAAGCCAAGGGAGCGAAAGCATAGAGAAATTAAATATCGGAAGGGAAAGAAAGTAGGCTAGGAAGTCAGAGAAATATGCAGAAACCACGCAGAAAGATCAGAGAAATAAAGGGGCTAGAAAAGTCAAACAAAGAAATTTGCAAAATCAGAACTTGGTGGTATATTGACTGAAGTTGCTCCGGCAAGGCTCCAAAAAAAGGTTGCCGTGGGCTGACAAAAATTTTCTTTCGATCACTGTAAATTCTAGAAGCGCGAAGTGAATTAACTGTAGCGTTCAATTTTTCCATAAATTTTCGATCAATCATTCGGTGACCACAGTGGTTCCGATACATATTTTTTGAATGCATCAGCAAGGTGGATCTATGACAGATTTAGATTCCAGTAAACACAACAAGATCAACAGCTGTTACAGCCGCCGGTTGGAAGAGGTGTTTACTGAAGATTACCCCCGGGAAACGCAAAAGGAGGAGAAGATAAAACGAGGTTCAGGAGAGAATCAGAGCCAGAACAAAGAACAGAAGGAGAGAGTGGAGAGTGAACAAATCGATGGAGAAATTAAACTAAGTAAGATAAAGCCCAGAATTCAAGACTGTGGATTGAACAGCGAGAAGAGTGGACAGATTGAGAACATTGGTACTTCGATTAGTATTATGCAAAGAAGGAAGAACCTTCTGGGAAGTAGCGAATAGATAGATTTCGCAGTGTTCAGAGGCAGCGAAGCTGCCGGTTAAGTGAGATTATTCATCAGTCGAAACCTCAAAGAGGTTACGACATTACCACCCCGGAAAATTGCTGACGAAAGGACAAAGAAAGTGGGGAAGTGGTGATGGCAGGATAAAGGAGTTTTACCGTTTCCCGAGACCCCGTACCAGTGAGCCTTGAAAGTGATACCCCTTGACCCCTCGCGTTTACCGATTGTGGAGATGCCCAGCCGGTGCCTCCTGAAAATGATACCGCAGGTGAAGCGAACAGTTTGAAGTCATTTACAGCCAGCAAAAGGTGAGATTCAGGAGCCTATCTCCGACGCCAATTTTAGTTGCTTCATTAAGTCGCTATGGCAGTTGGAACTGTCTTTTGAATAGGTTTACCGGTAGCGGAAACGAACACATGGTCCGCGCTGAAAGTGATACCGCAGAGCAAATTTGTGCCAGGTAATTTCATCAAGCGTCAGCAGCTATTAAGTTGAGCCGACAGCTGAAATTCGGCAATATTCTTTGAAAAATTATAGGTTTACCAATCATCGTATGGGTCGCACAGTGCACTCATACAGTGATACCAAGAGTGGAATCAATTCTATTTGAGTAGGTCAGAAGAATGAATAAAAAAGTGAGTGGCCAGCAATTGGTGCGAATGGCATTTGCGCTGTTGCCAGAAGAGAAAGTGAAGATGCAAAAGTATGCAAGCTCTATTGGTGTGACGCCATCTGAGCTGGCACGAGTTGCGGTTAGGGAGTTGATATCGAAGCTGGAGGAGCCAAGCAATGAAATGACAGTTGAGCAGACTGAGTTGGCGTATAGGGTGCGCAAGATGGAGGATCGCATGGCGGCACTGCTAGCAAAGTTAACCAGGGCGGCTGCGCAAACGCTTTACTTTACAACGCTGCCGTATATGCATGGAGGGCTGCCAAAGGAGCCACTGCCGCAAGGAGCAGTACGAGCGCTCTGGGGGCAGAGTCGTCAGTTTGCTGGAGAGTGGTTGAAGAAGGCGCAACCAGAGGCTGAAGCAACTGTTCAAGAAGGTGAGGTAATTGATTCCGACAGTGTAGATCTAGCTTCAGAAGGTGAATACCAGTGAAGCGAAGTGGTAAGAGACTGTCAGTTCCACAAAGCCAGTTAGATGCCGATGCTAAGCGGAGAGAGGATCGGCTTGAAGACGCGGTAAAGAGATACTTTTACCTTAAGGTCGCTAGAAATGATTCTGTGCTTCAGCATAAGGAGCATCGACTTACTGATAAAGATGTTCCGCGAAAACTGATTGAGACCAAAGGAACTACCGTCGGGTACTTCGATTTAAATAATGAGAAAGGGGAGAAATCAGAGCCAGGAACTGGTGCCCTCGGTAAAGCGCCGAAGCTTAGCTCAAGTCGAAATGCTTCTGGCTATGGTGGTCGGGGAACTAGTCGGATAAGCATTGTAAATACTAGAAGTGGCGTTCGCATTCTTGCTCGATATTACAAGGGCTTCAGACGAGGCAAGTCTTGGGGCCAGAGGCCTGGATCTAGAGTAGCAACCGATGGTGCCAGGATACAGTCGGTGGTTAAGTCGCGCTATCAATCGAATAGATGGGGTATCGCCAAGGACAAGCTCATGAAGCACCTTTCTTATTTGGAGTTTAGGCCGAGGGCGGAGTTTGAGAAGTCCAAAGACCGGCTTTTCTATTCAAGAGATAGAAGTGACATTAGTGGAGTGAGGGTATTTGAAGAAGCGAAAGATAAGCTAGGTTACCGAGCTGGGTATCACAAGATAATTCTCTCGCCTGGTGATAACAGTTTGAATTTGACTGACTACACGCGAGAGGTAATGGAGCAATGGCAGAAATCAGTTGGTCGAGAGTTTAGCTGGTGGGCGGTTAATCACTACAACACCGATCACTATCACTCCCATGTGGTTGTTGCTGGTAAGGATAGAAATGACAGAGACGTAGAGTTAGATAGAGAAATGCTGGCTGAGTGTAGGGAAATATCAGACCGGTACCTTTGTCGAGATCGCAACTTTGATCGAGAGCTCGATCGTATCGCTGATATCAAAACTGATCAGATGATGCGGCGTTTTGATGTGGCCGACAAGCTGATTGAACTAGGAATTGGCAGGCCAGAGCGGCTGCAGCAGATACTGGACCTGGGACTAAAGACCGACGATGACTACCGCAAAGAGTGGGAGGCCTTAGGGCTTAGGAAAATATATGAACTAGGCAGGCCGTTTGAAGGAATTAGACAGGTTTCCAAAGAGCAAGTGGAGCTGGAGAAAGCAGAAAGACTCAGGGCAGACCAGTTTAGAGATGAAAAGGGTGGGCCTGACATTAGTCAAGTGTTTGGCGCAGACTTCGGACCTGAAACAAAAGACTCGCAAGAGAATGACCGAGAGAAAGCTGATAGGGCAGGTGCCGTTGGTCAAAGTGACGAACGAGAAAATGGTGAACTTGAACATGATGCCGGAGAGAGAGCTAGCGATGAGAACCTAGGTGGCAAGAACTCGGGAGGTCAGAACCCAGGTCAAACTCAGCCCGGTGGATGGTTGCAGCAGCAGAATACTGTGATGACAGAACCAGCGTCTGTGCCGTTTGGACATGATGCTAAAGAACAAGAACATTCAGACCGCGACGATGACGACGGAATGCGCATCACAGCGAAAGGCAGAATTTAAAAACAAAAATCTAAAAGGATAGAAATAGATATGAATGAGTTAGTACCAATAGGGGCGATAGCGCTCCTATCAGTGCCAGTGTTAATTGGCATGAGGTTGATGCATCGGATAGAAGACAACCCGCAGCCGGTTTACTTTAACGAGCCGCCGCCAAAAGTCTATGCGGCGATTAAGAGAGTTTTGGCAGGTTTTCATATGGGAGAACATCACTACCGAATAGTTATGGCAGATCCAGCTAAACTTAGCCTAAGGGCCGTTATGGAATGGAGGGATAGAGAGAGCAGAGACCTGCTGTTCCTCAATCCCCAAGGCTACAAGTTAAACCAAATCTTACTCGATGTCTTTGTCTCTTTAGACAGAGAGACGAAACAAACAAGAGTTCAGTTCGTCTGGACAATATATGCACTTTTCTTTAGAGGGCGCGTCAGGCTAATCCAGAGAGTGACCAATCAGGTGCTCCAAAGCGAATTGGCTAGCATGTCAGCCTCGGCAGTCACAAAATAATTCAATCAATAAATAATAGGTGTTCATCATGACAGAACTAGTCGCGGCAATTCTATTGCCATTTTTTATGGTGCTGGTCTTCTGCAGCATCCTTGGTGTTAAGCCCGATATTATCGTTAAGCTCTTCACCGATATTCTGGTGGTTTTGATACGAGGACTAACAGTTGTACTAGCGGCAATCTTCAAAGGTCTGGTGGAAGCAACTGAGCTTCTCATCATGGCTAAGTTGATGAGTCGCCAACAGCCGGGTAATTTTCAACAAGCACCAAAGCGGTCGAAAGTGAAAGTATCGGTGATGGACGATGGTGACAGCCAATGAGTCTGTCGGCTAGAGCAAATGAAGTGATTGAACTGCCACCTGAGGAATTTCCTCAGGTGGCAGTCAATGCCATGGTTTCGCTTCAGTATCGAAGCGAGTTGTTTGATGAGGCATTTGGCAGGCTAGTCTTTGGCGACGACACCGTTGAGTCATATGGGTCAGAGAGCTGGCGCTGCAAGTACCAAGCCACCTTGAGTTGGAAAGATCTAGATAATCGAGTGGAACTCGAAGTAAAGGTCAAAGAAAAAAACTACGGAGATACTCATATTGAAAGCTGTGTTGAGAGGGCGCAGCGAATAGTCGAAGAAATAGTGAGAACAGCAGAGAGTGCTAGAGACAAGAAAGAACTTGAGGTGCCCTGGAGGGCGAAGTTCGCAAGTGAAGCAGAGCTATTGGATAGCGGGTTTGTAGTAGAGCCTGGAGCTTCGCCAAAAGAGCTCTCGCAGAGTTTATTAGTAGGGAAATTTGAAGAGAAGAAGCTTTGGTTGACCAAGAGCGTGAAAGACCGTCATGTGCTTGTATGCGGTCCAACAGGGTGTGGGAAATCGACGGCGATATTCATTCCTAATTTAATTGAGAGGGTGGAGTCTTCGGCAATTGTTACTGAGGCGTCGCCTGGAAGTAAAATGCCGGTCTTGTATGGAGCAACAGCGGGTTGGAGAGCGAAGTGCGGACAGAGAGTGCTCTACTTCAATCCTGATGACCCAAGAACCATGCGAATCAACCCAGTTGACCTGGTCAAAACATATGACGATGCACAGATGATCGCCGGTTTGATTGTCACAAATACCACGGCTGATAGCCATATGGGTGATCAGGTCTGGGGCCAAGCGGAGACGCACTTGTTGCAGGCGCTCTTGATGCATGCTGCTGGTATGAGGGCTGGAATAGACAAGCCATCAGTGAAGGGTGATGGAGCGAACTTAGGGGCGATTCGGAGATTGCTTCGCAAAGGGCCAAAGGGTATGGAGGCTGAGTTTGCTGTTACGAGGTCGGCAATAGCTAAGAGTGAGTATGAGGCGTTTCTGAATAATAGCTCACCGAATTTTAGATTCGGTGTTGTCTCTGGCCTACTAGCCAGGCTCGCTCTCTTTGCCAATCCCAAGATTGCCGCAGCGACAGAAGTCACTGACTTCTCTTTAGATGAGTTAGTGAACCAGAGATTCACAATGTATTTAGCAGTGCCGGTTCATCGCTCAGATTACCTGCCGCTATCTGCTTTGGCGTTCAACTTCATTTTTACATTTGCCATGAGCAAGCTTGAAGACTTGAAGTATCCGTTGAATTTGTACTTGGATGAGTTCACGAACTATGGAGCTATTCCTGGGATAGCGAGGTATTTGACCGTAATTAGAAATGCTGGTGTAGGAGCAGTCTTAGGCGTCCAGGACCTGGCGCAACTTGAATATGTCTACAAGGACAAGTTGGCCCAGATAATCTGGAGTCAGCCCAGAACAAAGGTTTTGTTTCCGCCGGCAGATGACCGTATGGCTGAGAGGATTTCAAAGATGCTTGGGACAGAGACTCAGCAGGAGATTGTTTCGGCTAGCGGTCATTTGTCGAACAGGCAATTCCCAAGTCCGCTCATTGATGCAGCAGAGTTATTGAAGTTGGAGAAAGAAGGCAAGTATTTGGTTGTCTCGAATACTAATCCAGTTAAGGTCTCAAGGATGAAGAGTTGGGAGGACTATCCCAGCACAACGAGATTACCGGTGCCGGTGATTGACGTTTTGAAAGTCGATGATTGCCAAGAGGGCGATTCTCCTGCAAGTGCTAGGTCCCAGAAGCCCGAGGAGACTATTCGCGAACGCAGCTGCAAAGAGGCTGCGGCTGATACTGAAGGAGCCAAAGCAGACAGTGGGCACTCCGGCGTTGTGGAAGAAGATGTTAGTAGAGTCGAGCCAATTCCTTCAGGAGAAGAGCCTAGCTTTGCCACCGAGAGCTCTGAGGGGTGGTCATCTATCGAGAATAAGGGCGAAGGTCTAGGCGACCCTGCTGGAGGTCCTGCGGGGCGCGACGAAGGGGCAGGGGATGAGGGAGATTTCTGGTCAAACCTTCGGGGGAAGTACAAATAGCTGCAATGAATCAGGAATACGGCTGCCGCTGTTGAAGACCTGTTGACACTAAGACATCCGCAGCGCTCAAATAGGATAGCAGTAGTGTCTAGTAGGCTGCTGTTAATGGCTTGGGGTAGTGCTTGAGGCAGACCAGTGCCACAAGTTGACCCCAACGACTCAATTAGAATAAGGTTCAGGCAAGGCATTAATTCGCGGGGTGAGGAATGAAGCTGTTGAGCCAGATTGAAATTTAGGGTGCGCTAACAAAATTGAAAACTCAAAATTTAAGTGGAGCTGCGCGGGAATGAGTCAATTTATGCCGTCAATGGCAGCAGTGAAAGCAAGACGAATCGCTGAACAAAATAGAAGCAGAAAGGTATTGAGGGGGCACGTTCTGCCCTGGTCTGTTTGGCAAGAGAGGTTGCCATCGATGCAGAGCTTGAACCGCCAAGACGTGCGAACAATAGCGCTGGCAACCAGAGGTGTGTTTCAACATGCCACAGCTTCCACAAGTTACGTGTCGGCTCTGGATGTTTTCAGGTTAAGGCGGCAGCTGAGGTCGCAGGCGATATTGAAAACGCAGCTGTTTCCCCTTCGAGTGGAGTTGATCAAGAAGACTCATGGCTGGCTTTTGGACGAGAGCGGAGCTGTGCGACTGAAAAATGCGCCAGGTCCAGATATTGCTAGCGAAGTCGAGAGGATACTGGCCACTCTTAGAGTGTTTGAAGAACGCGAGGTAAATATTGAGCAGGCCCTTCGAGCCATGCAAAAGCGCTCGTGAAACCCCAACAGGACTTGGCGTCCCCGCCCTTGTGATTGTTAAAAGCATTTTTTGGTCGATGAAGATCTGCTTGGCGATTGCTTCTTGACTATGAGCCGTGCATCATTATCGGTGGCTAATTGCAAACTGTTGTAATATTTGATTTTTCGAACACCTGTTAAAGCCTAACAACTACGGCTTTTTAGTGTTCTCGAAATTTTTTGTGCTTTCTAAAGACAATCCGAATAAAGTATCAAGTTTTGTTTGCCTGCCATTGCCTTGGAGCGCAGAGTATAGATATTGCCAGCTTTTGACGCATGACAAAGGTTTTGTCACCGCCGATTTGTCCGGAGCATTTTTACAAAAGTTAGCAGGGCTACTCGATACAAGACATTGGGCAAATTGCATATTTTATATAGTGCTAGGTTTTTCTATGAGCGCTTTCATGCTGATTGGGTAATAAAGGCAAAAGCTTCAGTATGATTGAGCAGTCGTGATTGAAAGTCGGTTAGAAAGCACCTAGAGCAGATGGCCAAGAAGAAACTAAAGGACCTACCGAGATCGAGCAGTCGAGTCAAAACGATTGGGCAAGATCCGCTGATGAAGGTATTTCGCGGTATTCCGCTAAGGAAGAGCCACCCGGCGTTAGCATGCGAATACGAAGACCTTGGGCCTTACTCAGCTGATGATGTTTCTGCTGGTTCAAACCGAGTGGTCCGCTGGCGACATGGCCGCTGTGGTGAGTTTATCGAGGTTGCAATAAACATCAGAGCGCGGGCCTGGGATGAAGGTACTAAAGACCAAGGTTGCTACATCTGTGCTGGTCGCGACCCTAGGCCGAAGCCGCCACAAGTCATCCCGAAGTGGCTGCAGAAAGAAATCGTTCGAGATAGAAGGCGAGCTACCAGAGTCAAGGATATTTCGCCTTGGTCGCAGAGCTATTGGCTGTTCAAGTGCCCTAGTGGAGGGGAGCTTGTGTATAGTTCGCGGATAATGGACCGCCTTAACCCCATTAGTCAGGAACCCAAGCAAGGATGTCCGTGCCGCAAATGCTGTAAGGATAAGCGGGTAAATTTGATGGCTGAGAGCGTTGAAAGAAAGCGCGGTCGGCCGGATGTCTGGAACATGTTTCTTAGAACGCGAGAGAATGTTGGTTTCGATCCGAAGAGATTGCCTGTCAATCATCGAGTTCGCTGGAAGTGCGCGAAGAATGCCGGTCACCGATTTGCTCGCAGTTTGGCCGAATTGTACAAAGATGGCTGCCCGACTTGTGCAAAGGAAGATGATGAGAATTCACTAGCGGCTCTTAAGTATAGGCACATAGCAAGAGAGTTCTTGTTTGTTCCAAGCGATCCCGAGCTTAGTCCAATCAATATCAAGCCCGGTAGCCATGTTGTAGCTGCTTTCCGCTGCTCTGAGGGTCACACATTTAATAAGGCAGTGTGTCGCCGCACGCAGCCCAACCCTGAGAATTGCCCATATTGCGCTGGCAAAAGATCTGATGCACCGACTCTACTCAGCGTCTCTCCCTATATCTTGAAACGCTGGCACCCAGAGAAGAATGTCGCAATCGACAGTAAGAGTGGAGAGGAGAAGCAGATAGATCCAGAGCTGATATTGGCCGACTCGCGCAAGAAATATTGGTTCTATTGTTTCTATGAGCATATCTATCAGGCCTCACCAGCGGAGCTGCTGGCTGGAGTTGATGAGTGCCGCAGCTGTGCTTTACTGCCAGACAATGTGGACAATGCCAGAGAAGGGCTAGCTGAGCAGTGGTTTCAGGAGCGAAATGGCGATCGCACGCCCTGGAATACTGCAGCAGGCTGCCGCAGTAAAGTTTGGTGGAAGTGTCAGGCTGGGCCAGATCATGAGTGGATGGCCGAAGTCTATCAAAGAGCGATAAAGGGCACAGATTGTCCGTTTTGTGCCAACAGACAAGTTTCAGTCACTAACTCCTTAGCGACCATCCACCCTGAGCTAGCGAAGTTGATGCATGCCGATGACAATGCTGGCCTAACAGCCAGCGATGTGGTGGCCACGACAACTAAAGCAATTAGATGGCGCTGTCCATGCAGTAAGACCTATGAGCGGTCAGTACAACATATGTTAAAGAGAGGCACTGGCTGTAGTGCTTGTCGAAAGATAGAGGCTTTGGCGATAAAGCAAAAGGCCAAAGATTACTGCTAATTTATTGTGAAGCGTTGTTATTATTCACGAGTTGATCACTCTGCAAGAGGCTGATGAA
>JAGOSY010000030.1 GCA_018062085.1 bacterium
GTTCCACTTTACTCACTGCGGAGCCAAAGCGATATCGGTTCCACTTTACTCACTGCGGAGCCAAAGCGATATCGGTTCCACTTTACTCACTGCGGAGCCAAAGCGATATCGGTTCCACTTTACTCACCCCTGCAGGAAACCTAGTCACAACCATGGGCGCAGGCAATTGAATATGCAAAATCAACCTCCACAATTTCTCCATATTTCCTTCATTGGTTTTCCATGAGCGTTTTTTAGGATGGGAATGAGAAGTGCGACTGCAAACAGCACCAACGAATGATGGAAAAAATGAAATGAACGAAAAACACTACAAAAAGAGATCAATCCTACTAGCGGCATTATTGACTTCAACCTCTTCTTACCAAATTGGTTTCGGTCAAGGCGCACCGTCCTATGCACTTTCCAGCACAGAACAGCAGACCCTGACTCAATGGAAGCAATCAGCCCCCAATACGGCTCTTGGAACTTTACTACTGCAACTTCTAAACGACTGCGACCGCAAACTCGCACTCAATTCTCAAGACTCTAACTCTCGGTACAAGCGCGGCTATTTTTACGGAGTAATCGGCTGCACCGATTCGGCCATTGCCGACCTAACCAAAACTATTGATACCGTACCCAGTCACAGCAGGGCCCTTACAGAACGGGGTCTCTGCTATATGGATCAAAAACAATACACTCTTGCACTCTACGATCTCAACCGCGCAGTACAAATCCATCCACAATCAGGTAACGCTCTCATGGCACGCGCCAGGCTATGGTTGGCAACAGGAAAGCCTCTGCTAGCTATAAACGACTTGCGCTACTGCCAAAGCCCAGAGGTAAAATTCGCGGCAGAGCTACCAGGAGAACTGTCAGCTAATCAATACAATGCGCTGTCATATTACCTGGGCGCGAGCTACGAAGCTCTAGACCGACCAGAGCAAGCGATCAACTACTACAAAGAGTGCCTGAAGACAGCTCAGACAGGAACAGTCGGCTATCTTCACCGCTATGCCGAGCAGCCAATCGACACAAAATGGCGCATTGCCAACCTAGAACGCGCGACCGGAGGTCTCTGAAATGGATAATTCCAATTCGATCAAGAAAGACACCAAGAAAAATACAGAGCAAAACACAGAGAAAAATACACAGGAAGACACACAGAAAAACACACTGGAAGACCTAATGCCCCTAAACTGTGCACGCCTTAAACAGCTGGCAGTAAGCGAAACTGGATTCATTTTTGATCCTCAGAGTGGACAAAGTTTTACGGTCAACCAAACCGGTCATCTAGTTATCGAAATGCTCAAGCGCAGCGAAAGCCCTCAAGCAGCAGCACAAGAGCTCGCCTTGCGTTGCCAAAAGCCATACGAGTTAACGCTTTGCTCAGTCGAAGCATTCATGATGCAACTTGCTCGCTATCTATAACAGACCACCTAGAACACGCTACCTATAACTGGCCAACTCAAAGGCATTCCCTAATGCCGACAAATTAGACGATCACCGCTGCTCAGTGGAGAACTATTTCTAATGGAAACAAGTCAACTGAAACGAGATTGGCGACATTGGACGATCGCTGTTACCGGCGTCAATGCCCATGCCGAAAATCCAGGGCCAGGAATGGCCGTGGCGCGCTGCCTAGTTGAGCATCCTGAATTTAAGGGGCGCGTCATTGGCCTTGCCTACGACGCCCTAGACGCCGGATTATACGCTCGCCAATACTTCGCAGCCAGCTACCTGCTGCCTTATCCCTCTGGCGGCGACGAGGTACTGCTGGAGCGCCTTATGGGAATTCACGACTATGAGCAAATAGATGCCATCATTCCTTGCCTAGACTCTGAGCTGCCCAACTTCATTCGGCTGAGAGGAGAGCTGGCTCAGAATGGCATCAAAATGCTTATACCAAGCCGTGACCAATTTACCTTGCGAGCCAAAGATCACCTAGTTGAGCTCTGCCAATCCGTTGACATTCCCGTTCCAAGAACCAAAGTGCTGTCTGACCCATCGTTCTTCGACCGCGTCGCTAGCGCAGGACACAGCGATGAAGGCTGGCAATACCCTTTAGTGCTAAAAGGAATTTTCTATGATGCCACCATTGTCAGCAATGCCGTCGAAGCAAAATCAGTCTTTTGCAAACTGATCACGAAATGGGGCTATCCATGCCTGGTGCAGGAAGTAATCAAAGGTGACGAACTCAATCTAGCCGGCCTTGGTGATGGAGCAGGTAATCTGGCTGGTCATGTCACCATGCGCAAGCGAGCCATTACAGAAAAAGGCAAGGCTTGGGCGGGAGTGACTATTATTGATGAAGCCATGCTAGAAACAGCTCAGCGACTTGTCAAAGCGCTGTCTTGGCGCGGGCCACTTGAGGTTGAAGCAATTAGAGGCGAAGACGGTCGTATCTATCTAATTGAAATCAACCCACGCTTTCCATCGTGGATTTACCTAAGTCAGGCCGTCAATCGCAATCTTCCAATTGCGGTGCTCAAGCTATTAGACAAACACACTGATCTTGGACTTGCAGCCCCAAGATCAGGATACTTCTTCATCCGCCACGCTCAAGAGTTAGTGCTCGACCTACCGGAATTTGAATCAGTTTTGGTCAACGGTCGCAGCGGTCCGCTACAAAATGCTGAACTTAGGGCCATCAAGGAAAAGTCGGCCTAGCAACTCAGGCTAGCAACTCAGGCTAGCTAATCAGGCTAGCAACTCGGGCTAGCAACTCAGGCCAACGTTTTAGCCCCCATGCAAACACAGAGCCATCTACCTGACTTCTGGAGATTCTAATGCCTAGCAACAATTCAAATAGTATGGTTTGGGAAGCACCACTGATTCAGCCCCATCGCATTGGCGAAATCAACAAATTTGGCCGCGCTCGCCCAAAAGAAAAACGCGTAAATCAAGTATTTGATGTTGACATCGAACAACTAAAAGCCCTGTACGGCTCACCCCTATTCGTCACTAGCGAAAGCCGTTTGCGACAAAATGTGCGCCAACTAAAGAGAGCATTCGAAGTACGCTACGGCAATGTAAGCCACGGCTGGTCTTACAAAACAAACTATATCAGTGCCGTTTGCAACATCATGCATCAAGAGGGCTCTCTGGCAGAAGTAGTCTCAGCATTTGAATATGAGAAAGCTAGACAGTTAGGAGTTCCCGGAGAAAAAATTATCTTCAACGGCCCAAACAAAACCAGAATAATTTTAGAGCGCGCCATCGCTGACAGTGCGCAGATAAACATCGACCATCTTGACGAACTACACCTAATCGAGTCTGTCGCTAGCGCCCAAGGGCGCGTCGCCTCAGTAGGTCTGCGGCTCAATTTCGATACCGGCTTCAGCGAGCCCTGGAGTCGTTTTGGTTTCAACATTGAAACAGGACAAGCACACCAAGCCGCCAAAGAAGTAGTGCTAAGCGAACACCTAAGATTGAAGGGCCTACACAGCCACATTGGCACTTTTATTCTTGAGCCTCGCGCTTACAGCGAACAAGTAAAAATTATGTGTAAGTTCATGCGTGATCTAGAGGGAAGAGAGGAAGTCTGCATCGATACAATCGACCTAGGTGGCGGCCTGCCATCGCACAATGCCTTGCAAGGGATCTACCTCCCACCAGATCAAGTGGTGCCATCAATTGGTGAATATGCAGAAGCAATCTGCAATACCCTTGTAGAAGAAACCATGTACCGCACTCGCACCAACCGGCCAATGCCTAAACTAGTAATTGAGAGCGGCAGAGCAGTAGCGGACGATGCCCAAGTCTTGCTCACTTCAGTGGTCGGGAGAAAACGCTTACCAGATGGCAGGCAAGCAGCCATCCTCGACGCTGGCACAAATCTACTTTTTACAGCCTATTGGTACAACCACAAAGTTGAATTGGCAGCCCCGTGCCGGGGCTTGCCAGAAGAAACCGTGCTCTATGGACCACTGTGCATGAACATCGATGTGGTGAGAAATTCTATCCAGCTGCCACCCTTGCAAGTTGGTGACACCATGGTGATTAGCCCCACTGGAGCATACAACAACACTCAGTGGATGCAATTTATAGAGTATCGCCCTAACGTCGTGCTTGTGCATGAGAGCGGCGAAGTTTCAGTTATCCGCGAAGCCGAGAATCTAGAAGTAATGACGTCACAAGACCGACTACCAGAGCACCTCGCCTTGCCCTTTCTTTAAGGAACCACTACCATGCTAAAAGCATTTGCCAAAGTTTTCAGCGGCTACGGCTCGTTTTTCGGACTGCACCATCCACTCTCTCGCTTACTTCTGTTTGCCTGCACAATGCTCCACCCCGCTACAGGCTTAAGCGGCCTTGAATGCGCCGCTCTAGTTGTCGTGACCAGAAAGATGCTGTCATTTCCGGCCGGCGGTGAAATCGAAATAGTTAACGGCCTGCTCTTCGGCATGCTAATTGGCTCGCTCTACCAACCTAGCCTGGCATCAATTACTGTGCTCGCCTTAGGCGCAGCGCTAATAGTATTAGCCACAGTTTGTCTCAGCGACACACTAGGTAAAGCCTGGCGGCTACCAGTGCTCGGCCTACCTTATGTCTTGACCAGTTACTTAATGCTGCCGATTGCCTCACACCTGGGCATGACACCACTTATAACACCACTACTAAGACAATCGCATCTCTTCAACAATCTGGAATTTAGACTAGATTGGCCCTACTGGCTAGTAGCTCCAACAGGTGAAAGTGCATTAAATCTGTTTGCCCCGCTGGGCTCGCTCTATTTCAACGGCACCCCGCTGGGTGGTTTGATAGTCTTTGTTGCCTTCGCCATTTCTTCTCGCTACCTTGCCGTACTAGCTCTGGCAGCCAGCATCACCTGCACCGTATTTTTACAGCAGTACTACACACCCAGCTATCCCAGCATACTAGCCGTCAGTTCCCTTCCGTTATTAATAGCGCAGATGAATGGAGTACTGACTGCTGGAATAATTGGTGGCCTCTATACTGTGCCATCTATTCGCAGCATTTTAGTTGCTATCAGTTCAGGCCTTCTGGCCTGCTTAATCACAGTATTCTTGGAAAATACATTCTGGAGCAATTCGTTTCCACCACTGGCGCTACCATTTGTGCTTTCAACATATGTGGTCCTAATTGGCCTCAGCAGCAGCCGTGGCGGACCCTGGCTGAGGTTCTGGCTAATTACGCCAGCACTACCGGAGCAAAGCCTCGAGCGTCTCACAATTGCCAGAGCCAGGGGCCTTGATTTGCACAGCGTAGCTCTGCGCAGCCCGGTTTCAGGAAGTTGGAAAATCTACCAAGGAGTAGACGGCGCCTACACCCACAAAAATCAGTGGCGCTACGCCCTTGACCTAATACAAACAGAAAACCATCGCAGCTACAAAGAAAGCGGAACACTCTTGAGCGACTACTTCTCTTATGGCAAAGCTGTGCTCTCACCTGGGTGGGGCACTGTAGTGAGCCTAGTTAACAGCTGCCCTGACAATCAACCAGGCGAAGTTGACTTGCTCAACAATTGGGGAAACTACATTCTTCTGCAGCTCGACAACGGCCCCTATGTCATGCTCGCCCATCTGCAGCGCGGTAGTGTTAGAGTAGCCGCCCATTCCAGAGTAGCGCCGGGCCAACTTCTTGCCCTCTGCGGAAACTCTGGCCGCTCACCACAGCCCCACTTACATATTCATGTACAAACGCAACCAGAAATTGGTAGCCCAACAGTGCCTTTTCATTTCTGCCACGTGCTTGTCACAGCTCAAGACGGCAGCACCACCTACCAGCTTAATGCGAGCCCGAAAGAGAATGAGACAATTAAGGCTCCGACCCGCAATGCCGCACTAGCCAGAGCATTAAACCTGAACGTGGGTCGCCGTTTTGAGTATTCGGTCAGTCAAGGCTGTGGTCTCAATAGCAAGAGTCATTGCCATTACAAGCCCGGTACTAAGTCCGAGAATAGTACTAAGTCCGAGAATAGTACTAAGTCCGAGAATGACACTAAGTTCCAGAATGACACTAAGCTAGATCTAAAAGCAATCAGCCTGTCACGCGAAAAGCTAACAGTAGCTCTTGAATTAAATGGCCAATTCTCGCTAGAAACTGGCTCCGACTGTCAGGCAAGAACCAGTTTCACCGCCAGCGAGGACCTGATCGCCTTCTTTGGCCGCAACAGCAAAGCCAGTCAGTTTCTCGACACATTCGTCTTAGCAGTTGGACTCACACCTCTAGCAGAAGGCAATTTGCAATGGCTAGACAAAGTTCCGGTACGCTTGTTGCCATTTCCGTGGGCAGTCAAACTGCTCTGGACCATACTGCATCCCTTCAGCCCCTGCCTTAACAGCGAATATACACGCACATGGAACTCGAAAGAAATGATTTGGATCCAAACAGCAACTCATAACCTGCAAGTTTTTAACTTCAACTACACATACTGCACCGAGGCACGGATTTCAGAGCTAAGCGGCCTGCTTTCAATCGAATCGTTCGATAACAAGGGGCAAAGACTCTTAAAAGCGACGCTTGATGGGGTTGGTATAAGGGAAGATAATGGCATTCCCGAAATTAGTTTTGAAGCGAGCAGAAGCATTAGTTAGCAATCTAATTACGTGGCTGAAAGTGCAATCCCAAGAGAAATTGACAGAGAGACAGGGAACAGAGAGGCAAAGAGTGGTCTCGGATCAAAAGCCAGCAAAGCAAGAAAATTCGAAAAGCGATCAGCCAAGCTTTCTGAGCAAAACAATCAATCAGCAGATAGTGTTTGTTTGTGCCAGTGCTGCAATTTGCCTTGGTGGAATGCAGCTAAGCCTATTATCTCCACTTGTATCGTTTCTTGCACTAATGCTATTGGGTTTGTACCTACAAGAACAAAGCAACGGAACCAAGCGTCGACTAACTAAAGCCTTGCTAGAGTTGAAAAGCGGCAGAGAAAAAGCGTACTGTGCTGGCGACAAGACCAGCAACGAATCTGTCAACAGTGAGGACGTCGATCTGGCTCTAGCCGAGGCCTTCAAGAGTCTCGCCACAAGCCTAAAAGACTTGGATAGCGGTCACAGACAGTGGGTAGCTGATACTTCTCACGAGCTGCGAACACCAATAGCGGTGCTGCGGGCTCAGGTAGAAGCATTCCAAGATGGCGTGCATGAAATCACCCCCCGCAATCTAGAAGTGCTGCACAGCGAAGTAATGGCACTGAGCAAATTGGTTGATGACCTGCATTGGCTAGCAAAATACGATGTTGGCCAAATTCGCTCACAAGCTTCAGCACTAGACATCAACCAAACTTTGCAAGATGTTTTAGAATCATTCGAAGAAAGACGCGAAGCCAAAGAAATTGCCCTAGATAATCGAGTACCAACCGAAGAGAAATTGATTATTGATGGAGATTCAAGCCGTATCAGACAAGTAATTACCAACTTAGTAGAAAACTCGCTGCGCTACACAAACAAAGGCGGCACCCTAAGAATTAACCACAGCAGAAGCGGCAAAACATTGAAACTTTTCTTTGAAGACACCGAACCTGGTGTGCCCGATGAGCTGCTGCCAAAATTGTTTGATCGTTTCTTCAGAGTCGAATCATCGCGCAGCCGCACCATGGGCGGCTCTGGCCTAGGGCTCGCCATCTGCCTAAACAATATGCAAATGCTCGGCGGCACAATTGAGGCCAGTCACTCAGCCATGGGTGGCTTAAAAATAGAGTTGACTCTACCGGCCCGCCCCGAAACCAATGCCAAAGGCAGCAAGACCAATCTCCAAGCTATCGACGGCGAAATCGCAGATAAAATCGACGGTAAAGAGGAAGGGGTCTGATGAGCGATAAATCCTTCCACATTCTGATCGTCGAAGACGAAATCAAAATCGCCGAAATTCTCAGTGACTACTTGTCGCAAGCCGGTTTTTCCGTCAGCCACAAAGATAGCGGAGATGGCGTCGTTGCTCTCGTCAAGAACACTCCACCAGATCTTATTTTGCTTGATGTTATGTTGCCGGGAATGGACGGTCTCGAAATTTGCAAAGAAATACGCAAATTTTCAGCCGTGCCAATCATTATGATTAGCGCCCGCGTAGAAGAGCTAGACCGGCTACTCGGGCTAGAATTTGGAGCCGACGACTATATCTGCAAACCGTTTAGTCCGCGCGAAGTTGTGGCAAGAGTGAAAATTGTCTACCGCAGGCAACGGCCAGCTCAAGTTGAAGAGCCACAAGCCAAGCTATTCTCAGTAGATGAAGAACAAGGTCGCATCACTCTTAAAAACATACCTATTGAGTTGACTCGCACCGAATTTCGCTTGCTTAGCCTGCTGATTAGTCGCCCTGGGCGCATTTTTACCCGCGATCAACTACTTGATTTTTGCGCGCAACTAGACCAACAAGCCACAGATAGAGTGATAGACAGTCACATCAAAAATCTGCGCAAGAAGCTTACCCGCATTGCCCCTGAGTTAGAGGTAATTCACGCTGTTTACGGTGTGGGCTATCGCTTTGAGATATCAGAGAAAGAGAATTACTAAGCCAAGTCTTTTGGTCAAGGAGAATCCATCAGGCATTCTGCTCAAAGACACTTGGAGTATTCATTAGCTTTCTCAGCCCTTCAGCAGGCACAGTTGGGGCGTCTAAAGCATCAGAAAATTGCTTCCAGTCTTCCTCATTCAAAGTAAAGCGATAGCGATCTTGGTCGTGCAAAATTTGCTGAGCAGCTTCATAGGCATGATCGAGGATGAAAGCCGATACCGACTTTTGCTTCACTTCGGCAGCCCGGCGAATGGCCTGCTCTTGCTCCGCACTGCGCCAGCGCAAATTGAATTTTTCCTGACTAGATGACATGACCAACCTCAAAGCGCCAGAGTTGTCATTATTGCATTTTCGGCTCGAGCTGTTCATACGTTGTCCATACACGCAAGTTCAATATAGGGTCAAGTCAACTCCAATTTGCGATCGATTCATTGCTTTCTCTAATCGCAAATCTACCTCTCAAAAGACTAACAATTAAAATACAGTTAGCCACTAAATATGGTGCCTCTAGACACTGAAGCAGACAATGGTGTGGCCAGCAACAGAAACAACAGGCAAGCACGAGCCATCGTTGTCAAATGCTTAAATCGCAGCTTGGAAACCCCAATTACACGACCTTGGAAAGCCTCGACTATATATAATCCGCCTAATCCAGCGAAAGCCATGACCAACGAAAACAAATGACCGCCGAAGGCAAACAAAGAGGATCCGAAATCCATGAAGACACTGATTAAGAATGGTCGCGTTATCACTGCGGTTGATGACTACCACGCCGACGTTCTGGTCGAAGATGAACGGATCGTTCTCATCGGTGAATCTCTCGCCCATCTTGAGCCCAATGTCGACAAAATAATTGACGCCAAAGACCGCTATGTCATCCCTGGCGGTATCGACGCCCACACCCACATGGACATGCCCTTCGGCGGCACAACTTCGGCCGATGACTTCGAGACCGGCACCTACGCAGCAGCTCATGGCGGAACCACCACAATTATCGATTTTGCCATCCAAGCCAAAGGTCAGTCGCTTTACACAGCCCTCGATACCTGGCACGAGAAAGCAGCAGGCAAAGCCGCCATTGACTATGGCTTCCACATGATTACAACTGACCTACCCCGTGAACGCATCAGTGAAATGAAAAAGCTAATTCACGATGAAGGCGTCACTAGCTTCAAGATGTTTATGGCCTATCCAGGCGTGCTCCTGGTTGACGATGCCACGATTTTCCGCGGCATGAGTGCCGCAGGCGAAGAAGGCGGTCTGATTTGCATGCATGCTGAAAACGGCATTGTCATCGATGAAATTGTGCGCTATGCCGTCGAAAAAGGCCATACAGCGCCAAAGTATCATGCCTTGACTAGACCAACCCAAGCAGAAGCTGAGGGTGTCAATCGCGCCATTCGCTTGGCTGAAATGGCTGGCTCACCTGTCTATATAGTCCACTTAAGCTGCCACGACGCCCTTAAACGAGTGAAAGAAGCACGCGACGAAGGCATTCCTGCCTTTGCTGAAACCTGCCCCCAGTACCTCTTCCTTGACTATACAGCCTACGAAAAAGAGGGCTTTGAAGGGGCTAAATATGTGATGACACCAGCCCTTCGTGAAAAATGGAATCAAGATGAGCTTTGGACCGGCCTGCGCATGAATGACCTACAGGTCGTTTCCACCGACCATTGCCCCTTCTGCTTCAAAGACCAAAAACAGTTAGGCAAAGACGACTTTAGCAAAATTCCCAACGGTGGGCCTGGAGTCGAGCATCGCATGAACCTAATTTTCAACGGTGGAGTAGTCGGCAATCGCATTAGTTTGAATAGATTTGTTGAGATCACTTCAACAGCAGCGGCAAAAATCTTTGGCCTTTTCCCAAGAAAGGGTACTATTGCCGTTGGGTCAGATGCTGACATCGTCATATTTGACCCTAACAAGAAAGTGATCATCAGCGCCGAGACTCATCATATGCGGGTTGACTATAGCTGCTACGAAGGTATGGAAGTGCAGGGAGTGGCTGAAACAGTACTTTCTCGGGGCAAAGTCGTGATCGAAAACTGCAAATATGTGGGCCGCAAGGGTGACGGCAAATTCCAAAAACGCTCAAGAGTGCTACATCACATGAAAGAATCAGCTTATGCAAAGTTGAATCACTAATCGGCAAATTTGGAGTGCATAGGCACAGCAAGCTTGATAGAATCTAATATCTACACACTCTAATATCTATGAACCTAACATACCTGAATAATGGGGACAAGACACTGGAAACTAAGACTGGGCAACTAAGCAAGACTAGGACGGACGACATGGGCTACGCCAAAGAATTCACGAAGATGGTGACCGAAGAGAGAAATTCTCGCACTAACGACCTAGACATTCTTGATACAAAAGAATTGGTCAATCGTGTTCAGAAGGAAGACTTTGAAGTTGCTCAGGCAGTCGAGAAGGTCAATCCTGAAATCGCCGTGGCAGTTGATTTAATTGTCGACAAGATCAAATCTGGAGGACGTCTAATCTACTTCGGCGCCGGAACCAGTGGACGCCTAGGTGTCCTCGATGCCACCGAGTGCCACCCAACATTTGGCGTTGACCGTCAGATGGTTCAAGCTTGTATCGCTGGCGGCAAAGAAGCGATGTTTGTCTCTTTCGAAAACGCTGAAGATTCAAGAGAACTGGGTGAACAAGACGCTATCAATATCAAAATCACAGCCAAAGATGCAGTAGTTGGCATCACCGCCAGCGGCCGCACACCTTATGTCATTGCCGCTCTAGAGATGGCCAAGAAAGAAGGCGCCGCCACAATCGGTATCGTCAACAACTTTGAGTCGCCGCTAAACAAAGTTTGCGACGTCGTCATAGCTCCAGTGGTTGGCCCTGAAGCCCTGACCGGCTCGACAAGAATGAAAGCAGGTACAGCCCAAAAGATGGTGCTCAACTTACTTTCAACTTGCACAATGGTCAGACTAGGCAAAGTCTACGAAAACTTGATGGTTGACCTCAAGCCAACCAACGAGAAGCTTAGAGAGCGCGCAGTATCGATTATTGCTCTAATTTGCGATGTGCAAAGACCAATTGCAGAAGGCGCCTTGGTAGCTTCGAACGGTCAAGCAAAAACTGCAATTTTGATGCTCAAGCGCAAAATTGGCAGAGTACAAGCAGAAGAGCTAATCTTAAAATCAGGCAGTTCGCTGCGCAAATCGCTAGTAGCCGAAGTAGGACAATCTTAGTTCATTCAAGCTCATAGGCTCACCTAACCTAATAAAAAGGCCAGCGTCCACTGTGAGATGCTGGCCTTTTCAATTAGCTATAAACGAAAAACTTCTTTATACAGCGGCAGCTGTAGTTTCAGTCTTCGCGGCTTCGGCTTTGTGAGCTGTCAAAGCTTCTTGCAATTTAGTTTCGTCAGATTTGGACAAGTTTGTCTTGAGAACTTTTCCACCTGTGCCTTGCAGGTCTTCTAATACCTTGTCAGTGGTCATTTGCCGAATCAAGACACAAAGAGCGGATGTACCTGGTTGAATGGTTTTACCAAGTTCAATCATGAAATCATCTTTGATGCCCAAATCTTCTAGAGCACCAGTAATCATTCCAGTAGCAGCTCCCAGAGCCATGCCAAACATCGGCACTAAGAACAAACAACCGATCAAGGTGCCCCAGAAGCCACCCTCAAGAGCGCCAGCAGCCGTAGTATTAACGATCTGATGCAGTTTGACCTTGCCCTTCAAATCACGCACAACCACCACAGCATCTTCCAAATCGACAAGATATTCTCTTTCAAGTCTTGCCAACTTCACTCTCATTTCTTGAGCTTTATACATGTCGTCATAGCCGATTATTACTAACGTTTCCATACTGAATTCATCTCCCTTACTTAATTGCTTGCATATGCATCTTCTCAGGCTTGAGAGCCAATAAAACTGGGTCAATGTCTATCTTTGTGAGAGACATTGATTGCATGCCTTGTCTTATCACGACCAAGCAAAACGTGCATTAGACAGAGTGGAAGAGTTGATTAAGACTAATGTTGTAGGCGAGCAGCACTTGACTCGGCAGTTCTCATGATGGCGTCACAGCGGTCTTCGGCTTCTTTGGTGATAGCGTCTTTCTCTTCGTCTCGAAGGTCAACGTAACGGGTACCATCAGGTAGACGATACCACTGATTGCCAGTATGGCGTCCATTGGCAATTCTCTCTTTCGCCTCAGCTCGAATGGTTTTGCATTCTTCCCTGGCGCGCTTCAAAATCGCCTCAGCGCGAGCCTGATCTGCGGCAACTATGGCTTGACTAGCTGCTTCTTTAACGTCTGGTTTAACATCGGCCTTAGAATCTGACTTAGAATCTGCCTTATTATCGATTTTACCAGCAGGAGTTCCCGGGTTCTCAGGTTCGGCTAGCGGTGCTGAATCTTGAGAAATTGACGAATCTGATGCCGCCGGGGCTACTCCCGTCAGCTTCCAGATGGCGTCCTGACAATACTTAGCCGTGACAGCATTGGGCTTATACTTCAGACAAGCCTCATACTCTCTTGTGGCGCTGGCAGACTGATTAGAAAGCAAATATGTATTGGCTAAATAATAGTGTACAAGCCAATTTTCAGGAAAAGCCTTAACAGCCCTCTCAAAAGAAGCTCGGGCCTGTGCATAATTCTTAGACTTATAGAACTGACAGCCTTGCTCAAAGTCGGCAGCCTGAGCTGACAATATCCATCCCGAAACAGCAGTAAGCAATACACAAGCTCCTGAAATGACAATACTCTTCCTGAACATTTGAACTCCATAGAAGATTTCAGACTTGGCTACTAGTACTAGTTTTAACTACTACTATCTTACAAAAAAAATGCACTTCAGTGGCTTGAAACACTAGGGAAATGAAAGATCATGCTCAAGCAAATAATCTTGAAATTCTCTGTACCAGGCAAGAATTCCACCGCTTAAGTTAAGCACTTCACCATAGCCTTTGCTACGCAGTATACGGGCCGCACGACGACTGCGCATACCGGAGCGGCAATAAACAACCACAGGCAGTTGAGCTGATACTTCCCCATAGCGGGCCTCCAATTCGTCAACGGCGATGAGCTTACTAGAACAAAACCTCATTGCTCTATTTTCTTGCAATGTTCGCACATCAAGCAATTGGAGTTTTTCTGCTGAATCAAGCCTTTGCCTAAGCTGAGCCGGAGATATTGAGGAGGAGGCGTTTACAGAGGAGCTATGGCAAGCTTCTACTTGGCCTGCAGCGGAAGGAGACCCCGAGGATAAATCTAGCAAAGGCTCAAGGTCAGAATCTGTTTCTTTAGCAGCCCGAACAGAATTCGAACAAAAGAGACTACAGCTCGCTGTCAGCTTAAGAACTCGAAAATCAAGAGCTAGAGCGTCGTAAAGCAAGAGTCGGCCAGCTAAACTCTCACCAATTCCCAGTATGAGCTTAAGCACTTCTGTCGCCTGCAGGCTACCGATTACCCCAGCCAAAGCTCCGACCACACCGGCTTCTGCGCAGTTAGGTACCGCGGCATTTTCTTCAGGGAAGAGACAGCGATAGCAAGGCCCGCCGGGCAGACAAAAAACACTGACTTGGCCTTCAAAGCGATAAATAGAACCGTAAACAAAGGGTCGGCCCAACAATAGACAGGCATCATTGATGGCATAACGGGTAGCAAAATTATCGCTACAGTCGACCACTAAATCATAGTCAGATATGAGAGCCTCGGCACTGACAGCGCTCAAGCGCTCATGATGAGTGATCACCTCAATATTGTCGTTGCCTACCATTAACCGACGAGCGCCAGCAACAACTTTATCTTGGCCCAATTCAGCCTGGTTAAATAATATTTGTCGATGCAAATTTGACAGCTCAACCACATCATCATCCACAAGGCCAATCATACCGACCCCAGCAGCAGCAAGATAAGTAGCCACCGGCGAACCCAGCCCACCAACTCCAACAATCAAAACACGCGCCGCTTTAAGGGCCCTTTGGCCAGCCTCACCAATTTCATCAAGAAGAATTTGACGGCTATATCGTTCAAGCTCTGAAGCGTTGAGCATAATATTTCTAAAGCACCCGATGCCTACAATCAGCGCAAAAAACTCTCAAGCCGTTGGCACGAAAAAATCGAATCTCGTTCCACTGGCGCGAATAACTGAGATACATGCGATCGTCGGCAATGCCACGATAGGCAATATGAACCACACCCTTGCAGCAGACTAAGTCTTCTTCTGGGCTGCTATCTTCGGCCTCGCCGCTAACTTGCGCTTGAGGAGCTCCTAGCTTTTTCTTTCGAGCCAATGCCCGGGCACCGGCAACAAACTCTCGCAAGGCTTTCTTGTCATCAGTCATCCACAAATTCTAACTGATCTCAGCTACTCTCTGGCCGCAGCGGCAGAAGAATGACAAAGGTTGAACCCTTTCCAACAACAGATTCAACTTCAACCGTGCCATGATGACGCGCCACAATCTCGCGGACAATGGCTAGGCCCAAACCGGTGCCGCCGGGGTTGCCGCTTTCTCTCGTACGTGACTTGTCTGCGCGGTAAAAGCGTTCGAAAATTCGAGGCAAATCGGCTGCATCGATGCCACCACCACTATCTTGAATACGAATTTCTAGCCGTTCGCCCCCCAGACTGCGCACGTTTATGTTGATGAAACCACTAGCAGGAGTGTATTTGACTGCATTAGTAAGAATATTAAGCAATGCTCTTTGCAATTGGCTGGAATTGCCAACCAGAACCAAATCTTGCCCGCCGCTCTCCAAAGTAATTTGAGTAGAAATAGCCAGTTCTTTCTTATCGGCCTGGGGTCTAATTTGATCAACAGCATCGCTAATAACCTGCGATATATTGACCTCACTCTGCCAATTTGTTTCACTGCCACTATCAAGCTTCGAAATGTCGAGCAAGTCTTGAATTAAATTTGTTTGTCTATCGACCAACCTCTCTAATGAGCCAAGAAATTGCTCTCGCAGCTTAGGATCTTCAGCGGCACCGGCCTGTAATGCTTCAACCACAGAACCAATTGCCATGGTTGGCGTCTTTAGTTCGTGCGAGGCATTCGAAATAAACTCTTGCCTTACTCTCTCTTGCTCACGCAAACGGCCAATCATCTGGTTAAACGACAAACACAATTCACCAATTTCATCTCGACGACGCACCGGCAAGAATGCAGAAAAGTCACCTGAAATAGAAATCTGCTTGGCCAACGCACTCATTTCACGCACCGGTCGATTGACTCTGCGAGCCAGCCAAAGACTAATGAGAACTGTGACCACACCGGTGGCTAGAATAATTTCAAGAAAGACAAAAAGGTCTTTCTTCAATCTTCTCTCAATTTCGGTCAAGGGCACACCAACTCGAATAACCCCTGTAGTAGTGCCAGAAGAACGCACGGGGCAAGCTACATACATCCAGTTCTTCAAGCTTTCAGGATCACTTCGCGTTGTTTTAGAAATAACACCAGCCAAAGCTTCATTGATTTCTTGCTCTTTTGACAAATTCTCGACTGGTCCAGGTTCTGATGAATCAGCCAAGAGACGCCCATCCTTGTCAACCACGACAATGGCAACACCAAGCCTGGTGGCACGGCGATCGACCGCTGATTGAATACGCTTACGGGCCTTAGGTGAATCAAGCTCAAGATCATTATCAATTTCTAGACCGAGGTTGACTGCTTCAACCTCAAGGGTATTCTGCAAATCAGTCAAAGACTCTTTGCGAATCGCCACCAGGGCCCAAAAGCTAACGGCCGCTAAGGCGATAGTAATCACTAAAAGGTAAGTAATGAGCAGTTGGTTGGCCAAACTGCGAAATAACCACTTATATAAGATGCGGTCAAGAAGGTTCAAAATTGTCCCCAGAAATTCAAAGAAAATAAAAACAGGCAGGCTTTGCCTCTAAGTGTAAAGTCTAACCTCGTTTTTACAAGAGCCCATAACAGTCGTAAGAAGCTGAATTTGCCTAAGGTTAACGGTCTTACATAGGGTCTTTTGCCTGCTCTTGACTTGGTGGTGATGGGCTAGGCATTCTCTCAATATGTGGGAAACTACTTCACAGTCACTATAATCTTTTTGATGGCTTACCAGCTTCAAAAATCTATTTAGTGCTCTGATTCAGAGGAGGTCCTGTTTAGAAATGTCCGTTGCAAACGTTACCGATTCCACCTTCGAACAGGAAGTGTTGAAAGCTGATATTCCAGTTCTCGTCGACTTCTGGGCTCCTTGGTGTGGACCATGCAAGGCCGTAGCCCCTGTAGTTGAGGACCTTTCTAAGGAGTACGAGGGAAGACTCAAAGTAGTCAAACTGAATACAGACGAAAACCCCAAAACCGCCCATGCATATAAGATTCGTGGCATTCCAAGCCTTTTCCTGTTCAAAGCTGGACAGGTATGTGAAGAGGTAGTTGGCGCAGTGCCAAAATCTACACTTGCCAAGGCGATTGAACAGCATGTTTAGCCAACACGCATAGATGCAGCCCGTATAGAGCAATGGGCACGATTTAGAGCCCATGCTTCCGTTTTTTGAACATACATCAGCCGGAGATAGTCGGCGGATTTGAAAGGAGAAGCTAATGGAATTTTACTCATGGAGTCGCCGCAGCAAGACTAGCGTAGCTCTTTCAGCAGCGCTATTGCTCGGAATCGGCCTGGTTGGCACAACCACCGAGGCTTCCGCTCACCAGAGCAGACGTCATCATAGACATCATCATTACTACAGACATGATGCAGCCAATGTTGCCGCGAAAACCCCTGAATGCTCCACCACCGTTACAGCTTTGAAGAAAGCTGGTGCTGTTGGCATGCTTCGTATACACGGACCAATCACTGTTTTTGCTCCATCCAATGCTGGTTGGGCCAAAATGACCAAAGAAAACCGTGAAGGTCTAATGAATGACCCTAAGCGTTTGGCCGAAGTACTCAAATATCACGTAGTCAAAGGCAAATACTCTGCCGCTGACTTGGCAGACAAACGTTCACTGAAGACCGTTCAAGGTGAGTCTTTGATGATTGACAACAAGTCTGGCACCGTTGTGGTTGACGGCTGTATCGTCACCACCGCTGATGTTGCTTGCGACAATGGCGTTATCCACATCATTGATGCAGTGGCCATCCCAGAACGCGGTAAGTGATCCTAAGCCCCCAGGGCTAGGTACCAAAAGAAATAGAAGCAGGGTGGGCAATTGCCCACCCTGCTTCGCTTTAAGCTGGACTCAAAGGGTTGGGCAGATCCTCAAGATCAGGGTAATCACTTATTGTGATTCCGTAATGGGAATGTGTAAAACTTCTAAGCCTATGCCAATATATATGTATTGCGCCCTAGTAGCCTAGCCTAACCTAGCAGGCAAACTAGAAATACGAGGATGGAGATGAAAGAAGCAGTTATAGGATTTGTCATTGCCCTATTAGTAAGCTGCACGCTTGCTGGCTTCGACAATCCGCTTTCGCCGACAGGTTGGACCTTTGCCAACGCACCAGTAGCCGATACAGTAACTGACGTCAACGCTGGCACCTTTCAAGGTGAGGTGCTCGACTCGCAGCTGCCTGTTCTGGTTGAGTTTTACCGGCCAACTGACCCCCATTGCCTGACAATGAGCCCAATCGTCAATAAACTGGCCACAGACTCGCAAGGCTATGTTCGGGTAGTAAAAGTCGATGTCGACAGCAACCAAACTCTCACTGAGCGTTACGATGTACAAGGGGTGCCTGGATACGTGTTATTCAAAGAAGGCAAAGCAATCAACGGTATCAAAGGCGAAATGACTCAGCCTGAGCTAACCAAGTGGGTCAAACAAGAATTAGATATGCCAACGGATTAACAAATATGGTCAAGTACGCTGTCGCCTTCTTTGTGGCGATGATTCTATCTTCTAGTTTCGTCAACTATCAATTTCCACCGGGGAAAATGCCTGCTGGAGTAGCTGATGTGATCAGCTCTAGCCTTGGTGTTTGGAAGCGCAGAGAAGGCCTAATACCCGAGGTAAGAATTGTCGATTCATATCGAAAGCTACGATATATCGGCGATGTCAACAACAGAAATGAGAACAGAGATGCTGATGCGCCTGGCATGGGCAACAATTAGGAGAAGCTGACAATCATGAAAACCTGGGCTCGTTGGACACTGCTGATACTGTGGACAGTCGGACTAATATTGACGGCCCAGTATTGGAACCCGTTTGCTTCACTGCCAGCCTTCCTCAAATACTCAGTGATAACACTAGTTGTAGCCGTTCTTTACGGTGCCTTCTTCATTATCATTCAGTTCTATATCATGCTATCGGTGATCTTCCCTCTCCCTCCTAGAGCCGACAGCAAAGCACCTAAAAGCATTGGAAAGCGCTGGTTTAAATGGCTTTATAAAGAATCACCGATCAGCCCCAATGCCCCAAAGACTCTCGAAGAGATGACTGGCAACGACAAAGCCAAGCAAGAAATTCGCGAAGTCATAGACATCATTCAAAAATCTAAGCACTACGAAGACTCTGGCGCACAAGTACCAAAAGGAATGCTCTTTGTTGGCCCCCCTGGTGTTGGTAAAACCTTGTTTGCCCGAGCTATCGCTAACGAAGCCGGTGTGCCTTTTTATGTCATTGATGGTGGTGGCGTAGCTGGTATCTTTATGGGCCTTGGCGTGCTTAAGCTGAAGACACTATTCCGCAAATTGAAAGCTCACGACCGCGCCATATTGTTCATAGACGAAATTGAATCTATGGGCTCGAAACGCTCGCAAGACCAGGGCTTTGGCGGCATCGCCGACATGAACATGACCCTCAACTGCCTGCTTACCGAAATGGATGGTTTTTCCGGCTCAAAAATCATGGTTATTGGTGCCACCAATAACGATGCCATGCTTGATCCTGCTCTTATGCGCGCAGGACGCATGGATAGACGCATCTACTTCCAGATGCCAACTCCAGAAGAAAGATCAGGTTTGTTCAAATATTATTTGGCAAAAGTTGCCTGCGATGAAAACATAGACTACGAGCAAGTGACAATGCTTACAGCCAATTATTCGCCCGCAGAAATTTCAAATGTAGTCAACGAAGCCGCACTAATTTCGCGTCGCCCTGGCAACCCCAATAAAGTCACTACAGACATGATTCTACAGGCTCTAGACCGAGTATCTGTAGGACTTGAGCGTTCGCTAACCAACTCTGGAGTTGAGCTAGTTAGTCACGACCCCTCAATAAGGTTTGCCGACGTCATCGGCATCGACGACATCAAACAAGAGTTAGTTGAAGTTGTCGACTTCCTCAAGCGTGGCGACGAGCTGCGCAAAATCGGTGCAAAAATACCTAAAGGTGTCTTGCTCGTAGGCCCACCCGGTGTAGGCAAATCGATGCTAGCCAAGGCCATAGCTAACGAAGCCGGTGTACCGTTTTACGGATTATCAGCAAGCCATCTCAATAACTTTGGTATGGGTGCCCAGCGCATCAAGGCTCTCTATACCCAAGCCAGGCAAAGCCCAGCAGCTATCGTATTCATCGATGAAATTGATGCCATCAATGCTAGCCCACTAGGGTTACCAGAGCCGACTGGAGGCAGCCGTACAGGTTCACTCAATCAACTGTTGGTTGAATTAGATGGTCTCGGTCGCAGCAATGTGATCACCATCGGCGCCACCAATATGCAAGATGATTTTGACCCCGCTTTCTACCGTTCTGGTCGCTTTGACCGCAAAGTTTTCATCGGCGTACCCGATGCAGAATCAAGAAGTTTGATCTTCGAAAAATACCTAAAACAAATAAGCCTGGCCTCACTACCAGACCTGAAGAAGCTAGGCAAACTATCCTTCAACTTTTCTGGTGCCGACATTGCCGCCACGTGTAACGAAGCCGCCATTTTGGCTGTGCGCAAAGGCAAGAGTCAGGTAACTGAAGAAGAGCTAGAAGAAGCAATCGATAAGGTAATGATCACAGCTGGCCACAAACTCAACGTGGCTGGTATGAATCTCTCTCGTGTGCCAGATCTTGACGTCAAACTTGACGATCTCAAAGGTGTAGAAGAAGCCAAAGCTGAAGCAGCTGAAGTTATCGCTATGCTCAAGAACATCAAACTGGTAGAAAAGTTTGGCCTCAAACCAAGCAAAGGCATTTTGTTAGTTGGCCCTCCTGGCACAGGCAAAACTATGCTGGCAAAAGCCATCGCCAATGAGGCCGGAATAGCCTTTTATTCACTTTCCGGTGGTGACTTCCAATCGATGTGGGCAGGAGTTGGCTCCAACAGAGTCAAAGCGGTCTACGAGAGAGCTAGGCGCAGCGGCAAACCAGCAATTGTATTTATTGACGAAATTGATGCAATCGGTGGCAGGCGCGGTGAAGACTTGGGTGGCGGTGCCATTCAAGATGCCAACAAAACTCTAAACTCTCTCCTTGTTGAAATGGACGGCTTTGGCAAAACAAATATTCTCACCATCGGTGCCACTAATAGCATGCACATGCTTGACAGCGCTCTATTAAGACCAGGTCGCTTTGACCGACATATTGACGTGCCTTTGCCGAACCTTGAAGGCCGTGAAGCAATTTTGAAAAAGTATTTGGAGAAATTCAAAGTCTCTCCAAATGTTCAAGTAATGGAAATTGCTCGCATGACATTCTTGCAAGCTGGTGCCGATTTAGCCAATATGGTTAACGAAGCTGGCCTGATGGCAATTCGCGAAGGAAGAGTTGAAATCACGCACTCTGATATGGTTCGGGCTATACAAAGAGTAAGCTTCGGAATGAGCCGCAGTCAGCATATCGGTGTTAAAGAATTGTTCGAGACCGCTTATCACGAAGCTGGTCACACAATTGTTTCTTACTTCCGCAATAGGAAAGAACGCATTCAAGTAGTGACAATTGTTCCTACTGGTCGCGCTCTCGGCTACATGTGGTCAGTTGAAAAAGAAGACCGTTTCGTCTCAGGCCAGAACAAGCAAGACTATCTCGTTGACATCGAAGTATCGCTCGGGGGCTATGTGGCTGAGTCACTCTACATGGACACCACCACCAGTGGTGTATCACAAGACTTGATCAATGTTGGCAATACAGCTCGCCGAATGATTAAGAATTGGGGCATGGGCTCATTCCCCTATAACACCTTGCATGCCCACGGTGATGCCCGAGGCCACGGACAGTATGATGGTTGGGGAGTTGCTTCACCAGAAACTGAGCGTGAAATAGAGCTAGAAATCAAGAAGACAGTTGACGACTGCTTACAAAATGTCCGCGGTTTGCTCAAAGAAAAGCGCAAAGAACTAGATCAAATTGCCCATGCCTTGGTAGAAAAGGAAACTCTCTTCTACAAAGATCTAGTCAACATTCTTGAGCCTGGTAAGAGCGAAGCTGATATTAACAAAGAGATCGATACTCTTTCTGAAAGAAAACTAGTAGGTACTCCTCCAATCGTCAATCTAGAATTCCTCCCCGGACTGACTCAAGTCGGTCAAGGCAGTGGCCCCAACAATGCTGAAAATAACAAAGTCACTGATCTAGTTCAAGACGAGAATAAAGATCCAGAAAACTTCAGACCCGAAAACTAGAGAGAAACAAATTGTCCTCAAAATCATGGAGCCAAATTGCAAGAAAGGCAGCCCTCGTGGCTGTCTTTCTTGTCTGCCACAGTGGACTAATGACTAGTTCAAACATGGCCACTCAGCAAGCCCTGGCTAAAGATTTCACATTCAATGACATTACCAAATATCCAGCCAATCCATTCAAAGTTACTTCTGCTACACCCTACCCGGCGCTGACAAAGCGCTTTATCAACAACACAGCGAGCAGAACAGACTGGGTAGGTGGAGACGGCGCCTACAGCATCCCCCTAAGCTCCAAGCGCACTCTGTGGCTCTTTGGTGACAGCTTCTTTGGCCAAATCCAAAACAACAAACGCGCCAATTGCTCGATGGTGCACAATGCTGTGGCGATTGAAGATACCAGTCAAAACCAGGGCGGACCTGGAAAATTTACTTATTTCAGTGGCAAGAAACCAGTAAATCCAAAACCAGAAAACACTGGCTTTTTCAATTGCATCGACAAAGGTGATTACTATTGGCCGGCAGACGGCTTTCTCAGCAATGGCAAGCTCAATATTTTCATGCATGTTGTGCGCACCGATTACAAGTTACCGGCGCCCTTTCAGTTTGAACTGAGAACAGATCACTTAGTAACGATAGACAATCCCCAAGACGCACCAGACAACTGGCGCTATCAAATCAAACCCCTTAACACTAGCGCCAAGCGTACATTGTATGGTGTAGCATGCCGAGCCGATAAAAAGCATATTTACTTCTTCTGCTCAAATGGCAGCGTTGCCCTTGATCTGTTCAAGCATCCCGCTATAGTTGCCCGCCTGCCCCTAGCAAAAACAGTGCCATTTAGCTTAAACAAACTTGAATGGTGGTCGCAAAAATGGGAGCCCACCTACGAACTACCAGAAACTTTATTTGACGATGGCGCCTCTGAAATGACAGTAACAAAAGTTCCAGGGCTGACTGGCTACTTTGTCTTTTACATTCCACCAGACAAAAAAGCAATCTTTATGCGCCACGCTACTGAGATGCAAGGCCCCTGGAGCAGTAGAGCGCTGGTCTATGAATTTCCCGCTGGCTCAGCCGATTTGCTCTACTACAGCGCTAAAGCTCATCCTCAATATTTAACTGAATCTGGCAAAAACAAAGGCGCGATTATTTTGACCTACTGCACCAATAGCAGCAATTTTGCAAAACTGACTAGCAATGCCAAACTCTACGTTCCTCAAGCCCTAAAAATTTCGCTGTCAAATTCTACTTCTCGTAAATAGCTTTGAGTGAGTTCTTATCGCGCTCAGACAAGATGGCAGCATAGGGCGGATGGGCCAGGGGAAACATAATATCGTGGGGATTACTTGAGTGATTGAGCCCCAAGGCATGACCAACTTCATGCAATACGCAGGCCTCAAGCTTAACTAAGTTATAGCGCTCATCCCAAAATATTTCGATGCGCGACCATTTGACAATATCGTCACTACTATCATCCCACTGTAGAGCAGTCTCACCAGCCTTCTCGCCTAGGCCGCTGCGCTTTGAGCCACGCATTACTCGCACAAGCTTGCAAACGATATCGGCCGACTTTTGATCTGAGACAATCTTAAATGTAGTCTTGCCACCAGAAGCAATCTGCCAGCGCTCAAAAGCACGCACCACATCTTGATGAAAGGGCTCCTTCAATTCTTTCAATTCAGGATCTGACCAAATTGCTATCCGCAGAGGAAAAGCTGATTTCTTCCAGCCGTGTTTGTCTGAAAAATCGTTAGCAAAAACATACTGAGGTGAATTGGCATCACCCAGCGAATGATAATAGCTCAAGCGCTGCATAGCTAATTGAACTCTATATTGATCAATCTCAGCCACAGGGCTACGGCTAAGAATTTGCTTGTAAACTAAGATGGCATCAGCAAATTTACCAGTGTGTTCGTACACTTCGGCCATCCCAAAGCGGCCTGCATTACTTTTAGGATTGAGCAAAGTACAAGCCAAAAAATTCTCTTCTGCCTTGCGAAAGCGACCGGCATCCATCATTGCTCGACCCAATTTAAAATGCGCGGTGAAGTTCTGGGGATCTTGCCGCACAACTTGCTCTAATTGTTCAACTATCTCTGCCTTGGGTTTCTCTACCTGAGTTTGCACGCTCGGGGCGCACTGCGCAGGAAGCACTAAAGAAACAGGAAGCGCTAAACAAAAAGATAGCGCGACCATTGCTATGGAAATTGACAGGAAGAAAGAATTTAGAATTTGGCGCATCATATTTCATATCTTAGCCGCAGCCAATCAAAAAGGGCGACTATCGATACATGTAAAAAAGGGCGCTGGGCGCCCCTTTTAATTTCTCACTAGTTCCTGATGATTAGCGCTAGAAGCTCCAGCTGCCCCTATGTAATGTTAGGCGCTTCAAAAGATTCTAGTGGATTACCGTCAACTAAACGCTTATCCCTCGCTGCTTTCTGCTTCGCCTGATACTCAGCATCAGCCTTAGCTTGAGCCGAAACAGCTGTTACTGCGAAGTCTTCACCAGGAGCAGCGACATCATTGCCAGCCACGACCGCTGGCGCTGCAGTGTCATTAGAGGCTTTCAACTGCGGATTAGTCCCTGCTTTAGCTGGTTCTTTAACTGGCTCTTGAACTGGTGCTGTAGCTGGTTCTTCTAGGGCTTTAGCATTGGGTACTGCAGTAGAGTCAACTGGACCAGTCTTAACCGGATTTCCGCTACCATCAAGAACAGGGGCTCCGCTGCTATCTTTCAGTGTGTCAGCGGCTGGCGCTGGTTTAACATCACCTTCGCCACTGCGTTTGCCGTCGAAAAGTTCTGGGGCAGCGGCTGGATCTTTCTTGGCAGCAGCAGCCGCAGGGTCGACAACATCACCCTCACCACTACGCTTGCCGTCAAACAAAGCAGGGTCGCCATTGTCTGCAGGCTTAGCAGCAGCAGCTTTTTTCATTTCTTCTACTTTAGCGTCGAATTGCTTCAGTATGTCTTCTGTACGAGCCTTGACAGCTTCATCAGTCATGACACGCACCTGGTCACCAGGGTGAAGCATTTTGGTAGGGTCAAGGCGACCTTCCCAACCATTGCCCTTAGCCACATGATCAGAAAGAGCTACGACTAAACTCTCGTTAGCATGGCTACCATCTTTCTCTTGGCGAAGAACATCACGAGCAATTCTGTCCCAACCTTGACCGGGGCGCACAGTGTATATGGCCCGAGCCTGGAAGTGCTCAGAAGCACTCTTAGCTAACTCTTCTCTGGCTTTGACTAGGTCGCCATCGAGTTTGATCTCAGGAATTACCAATTCAGGAATTGGCTTAGGAGCTTCAAACGGCTTGGCAGCAGGAGCTACATCTCTGTTGGCTGGTCTATCTTGGCGCTCTGTCGGTGCAGCCGTTGCGTCTACACGCGCAGTCTCTTTCAATGTACGAGTGGTCGGCCGGCCATCATCTTTAACCGCAGGACCAACAGGATCGTTTCTGTCAGTAAGAGCGCTAGGGTCGGTGATTGCCATAGCACCATCAGTTGACTCGGCAGCAACGGCCCGATCGGTTGGGCGAGCAACAGGTCTTTCATCGGCTGGATAATCAACGCCTTGATCATCAGCCGCAACCGCCCTCACTGCATTTCTGTCGCGAGGTTGAGCAGCAGCAACTTGCCGACCAGAATCACCACTGGCATGAGCAGCATACATTTGGTCGAGGCTCGTACCTTGTAATTCAGCCATACGCTTCAAGTTAAGGTACTGATGGGTCTGTTTATCAGTGTCACCATGACCACTGTTTCGCTCAAACTCACCGCGCAGAGAAACACCAAGGGGCTCATTCCACTGAGTATCTAAGAGTTTGGCAGCATCTAGGTTGCGTTGTGTATAGCCTAAATCACCACGGGCCTGGCCTTGGTCAAAGTTTTCTATAAACTTGCGCACGTCACGGCGCGAAATGTCACCATCTGGATTGACACCACGTTGAATGTCTAAGACTGCACCTAATGAAGTTCGTGGGTCGCCGTTGTTTCTCATCAGAGCATCAACAACAAAGCCCTTCTGATCAGCTTGGCGCTGAGCCAATTCTTGAGCTTCAGTCAGCTGAACGTCACGACGCCCCGGTTGTCTATCTTGAGGAGCAGCATCCAGTGACTGATCATCAGCCGAAACTGCTCTTACGGCATCGCCATCGCGAACTGGCTGGGCAGAAGCAACTCTTCTACCAGTATTCATATCAGGGCTGACATTGGCCGCATACAAATTATCAACGGTAGTGCCCTGCAAATCGGCCATACGCTTGAGATCAATACGGTCATGGGTGACCATATCGGGCTGACCACCATGACCACCGCCATTGTGGCGCTCAAACTGACCGCGCAACGATACTCCAAGAGAGTCATTCCACTGCGAGTCCAATAGTTTGGCAGCGTCTAAATTGGCTTGGGTATAACCCAAATCTCCACGGGCTTTACCCACTTCAAAGTTGTCGACAAACTTACGAATATCACGGCGAGATATCTCACCATCTGGATTCACCCCTCTCTGCACATCAAGAACGGCGGCCAGTGAAGTACGAGGGTCACCGTCATTTTTCATCAATGCGCTAACTACATTATTTTTTTGGTCAAGCTGACGCTGAGCTAACTCTTGTTTATGAGCGGCCTCGTGACTCTCAGTAATTGGCTTCTCGCGAGCCTCTACTAGCTTTTTAAAATGTCTTTGCGAGAAAGCGTCATCAGCATCTCTGCTGCCAATGAGCGGCTGAATGCTGTCTGATTTGTTGAGAGTTTCATACTGATTCTGCAAGCGCTGCATCATCGCCTTCTCAAAGCCAGATACGGCCGTGGGGTTGCGAGGGTTCATTTCTTGCTGATCTACTTTACTGTCACCGGAGGTGTCAAAGCGACCCATATTATCGCGACTCCAGCGCAGCATATGGTCATCGATTTTTCCAGTTTTTTCAAGACCGGCAGCCACCTTCCGTCCCAGTTCATCGAACTTGGCCGGGTCATTGGCATATTTTTTTTGATCTTGAGCAAGCTCAGTCATCAATGCCTTATAAGCGTGTTCTCCACCTTGGGAGAAATCGCTGCCAGCTTTTACTGCCTTTTCAACATCTTTGTTGAATGTATCATCGCCTTTTTGGGCCATTAGAATGATCCTCAGAATCTCAGTAACTGATAAAGGATGGACTTAATATGTACGCGGGGGGCGTCTCAACTTATTTATTCCCAGCATTTAGGTGTTTAGAACCGCCCTAGCGGAGACTTTCATACGTTGACAACACTATTTTGACAGGCCAGGGGCATTGCGTCATTGGGAAAAATACGTAGTTAAGCGCTGAAATTTATTAAAATGGAGAGATGGAAGACCAAAATTCGCAATCTAATCTATTAACCGAACTTGAACCTTATCAACCGAGCGACGAACGCGATGGCTGGGAAAGGGCTGTTTTTCTCTCTACCTCTATGGCAGCCCTATCTTCAAATATTTTGGCTTCGTATGTGCGCTATTGCCTAGATGGAGCCAAAGCCGATTCGGTAAACGAGCCATTTGCCGTAGTCGACGCTGACTACACCCGCACAACCAAAGAAATTCTTACCCTCGGCCTCTGGCTCATGATTTGCGAAGAATGCGGTCCTAAGGTTCCTGAGTGGTTTCAGAGCTACCTATATACAGCCTTTCAGGTGGCCGACGAGCTTTGCCAGGAACCAACAGTAACGGCCATTTTTGAAACTTATCCTATGGACAACGGGCCTATTGCCGTAGCCCAGACCCTTTCAATGATTGTTTGCCATCGACTTGGCCTCGGAGCGACAAAAGCTGAAGCAGCGCTGGCCTTAGGCGACTATATTCTCAACTGCCGAGCGCGGCGAGAAGATTTGCTCAAATTCTCTCTAACCGAGTCAATTATGGCTCTCGATGCCTGGGTAGCAGACATGAAGCCCCAATCTATTTAGTTAGGGATTAAAAGCAAACAAGAAGGTCGTGACGAAGTTAAAGCCGGCGTGGCCAATTATTGTAGTTGTCGTATTGGTGAAGCGCTTGACTATGCCCATGCAGCAAGACCAAAGTGAGACCTGCAAAATAAGCATTGGCGCATTAGAAAATTGAGCATGCAGGATGCCATGCAGAAAAGCTGCTGGCAAAATACCAATAACAGGCTGTAGCGCCCCTCTGATAAGAGTTTCTTCGCCGATACCAGCACAAATAGCCGTGGCCAGAGCAAGAAACACCGAAGCACCAAAACCAGCAGCACCACCAACAGCAGGTCCCGTGGAGAAAGTATTAGCGTTATAGGCCGAGATTTTGGTAGCCATATCACCAGACTGGTGTGTATACAAAGCCCAGACTAAGTCATAGAGAAAGCTAAAGACCACCAGACCTAATCCAATGCCAACCTGCAGACCAGTGGGCTTAACCCAGGCCATGCGTGCAAACATGGCTTTCCACTTGCGCGTGATCATTATGCCTGTGCCACAAATTGAGACAACCACAAGGCCAACAAAGTTGTACCAAAAGAGTTGATCAAGAGGCACTGGAAGAAAGGGCAGCGGGATCTGAGGAAACTGGAAGCCGCTGGATAAATTGGTATTGGCCATATACAAGCCAAAAGTGGCGATGTAGCAAAATGCCCCCACCATATGAGGAACAGACTGGGGCTGGAAAACCTGAACATTGACCATGGCCGCCATCATTGTCATTTTGCGCCGCACTGGGCCAGTAATAAAACGCAGTGAGACGATGCCATCTAATAAGGTAAGAAGGCGCGACAAAACCTTTCGCGCTGGCAAAAACAGCAGCAGCAGACAGGCCACCCCCATGGCGCCACTAACCTGATAGCCCCAAGGGGCAGAGCCAGTGAAGCTGCCACCGATATAAGCCAATCCAGCAGAAAAAAAGAAACAACCTATAAAGATGCGCAGTAGCCACTCTAGCCACTTCTTGTTTCTGGCCCCATGAGCCATTAAACCGAGAATTGAACACATGAAGATTGTGATTACGTCAGACAACTCCACACCCTCTTGAAAGTCAAATAATCTGGCTGCACTTTATTAACCGCTACTTACCACTTTTAACCTCTTCTCATATTTCCAGGACATGATAGTATATTGTCAAGGTCCGAAAGTGTGGGTATCTTCTATCATAGGGGTAAATATCCGAATAAGCCTGCAATCTGGGTACATCATATTAAGGATGAAGGTTACTGGCTGGAATTACAAAATCTAATTTTTTTGAGCAGCTTTCCTAAAGCTGTGGTCCAATAAGTAAAAGAAACAAGTGCAATAACGACTTGTAAGCCTGTTTTAAAGTTCGCCTGTTTTGAAGTTCGGAGGAATAAACACTTAAGATGAAGAAGCGTCTACTATCAGCGGCTGTTCTGGCCACCACTCTAGGATTCGGACTTTTAACTACGGCCAGCTTTGCTAATGGCCCGCTCATGATTGGCCCTGCACCAGTGCCTGTGACCCCAGGTGTGCATGCAGTCGTCAACACAGTACCTGTGCAAACCAAAGTGCTCAGCACTTATAGACAGGTAAGAGCGTTCTGGCTATCACGCGCTCTCGTTAGATAATAACTAAGCGCTAAGCTCTGCTTCTGTAGGCAAGTTCAAACCTTTAGAAAGTCGCTCCCGGGGAGCGACTTTCTTTCTTTAGCTGGCAACTACCACTAGGGATAGTCTTGTCGAATATTGCCTGACAATTGAAGTTCCCTTTGAGCGTGGCTACATGCCAAGCCTGCTGGCGCCAGCAGCCATTGCCCCTCTAGTAAATGACTGCGCCGCTGCAAGACAGATTCAGCCAAATCATAGCGACCAGCACCTTGATAGGCACTTGCCAACTTCAAAAGTGGCACCTCCAGCTCATAACTATCACCGTGAACGCTCGCTCGCAGTCTCAGAGATTTAGTCAGTACCGATTTGGCGGCCTCCCAATTTTTCTCATCAATTAAAAGCTGCCCATAGGCGTTTAGCAGCACGCTGTGGCTGAGTGCGTCGACTTTACCAAGGCGAAAATGATCAAGAGCAGAGCGGCAGGCTTGCAGGGCTTCTCTTCTCATACCTAAGGCACTATAAGACAGGGCTAGGTTGGAAAGAATTTTACCCCGCGTATCAACGGTAAGACCTTCTGGGAGGCCTGAAAGCGCGCGCTTATAGGCCGCTATAGCTTCAGTGTGCTTCTGCTGACAATACAAAGTGACGCCAAGAAAATTGAAAAGATCTGCCAATCTGGCCGAATCGACTTGAAGTTGAGGCGAATTCTCGATGGCCAGCCGGAAATTTTGCTCGGCCTCAGCATAACGGTGGGCGGACAGGGCTGCTGCAGCCAACTTAATTAGCTCTTCATTTTCATCTGCAGGAATGGTCAAAGCAGGCCCTAAAGAAGAAGAAGAAGAAGAAGAAGAAGCAGGCAGGCAGACGCCAACTAGCGCAAACAACACAAAGCCAGGGATGAGTACTGACTTACTCATCTTGGTTCCACGTGATTTGGCGAAGACATGCAAACAAATAGACCAAACTTAGAGCACTACCCAAGCACCAACAGCGATACCAGCCCCTTGATACCAGACTGGCTATTAAAGATTGCACCCATCGCCAATGTTGCGGCAAAATAACACATGGCGCAACGCCAAATGTGCAAATTTCGTGCAAAAAAAACACTTCCAGGCTCACACAAAACTTGCCCGCCGCGCCTATTCTTGAGTTAAGATAGTGATCGCTTCCCTGCTGGCAAACAAAAACATGTCTCGGATTCTGGTTGTTGAAGATGAAGCTGGACTTTCTGGAGCAATTCAGGAATGGCTTCAGGATGAATATTACGTGGTCACCATCGAGAGCGATGGCCAAGAGGCACTAAAGAAACTAACGACTGGAAGCTATGAACTAGCACTATTGGACTGGATGCTTCCCAGCCTCAGTGGTCTAGAAATTTGCCAAAGCTTCAGAGCTGCAGGCGGCAGTACGCCGATATTAATGATCACAGCAAAAAGCACGCTATCAGCCAAAGAAGAAGGTCTAGATAGTGGCGCGGACGACTATTTGACGAAACCATTCAGCATGCGTGAATTGTCGGCCCGAGTTCGGGCACTGCTTCGCAGACCAAAAACTAGACCTGAAATGGTCATTGAAGCAGGAGGCATACGCCTCGACAGAAAGTCTCTTCGAGTGACAAAAGGAGACTTGACGATTAAGCTCTTACCAAAGGAGTTTATTCTTCTTGAAGTGCTTATGCGTCACTGTGGGGTTGTGCTCAGCACAGAAGATTTAATCGATCACGTCTGGGGCAGCCATTCAGAGATAGCACCAGATACAGTGCGCTCGCATGTCAAATCGTTGCGAAAGAAAATCGACGCACCCAAATCAGCATCAATAATCAAAACAGTTCATGGAATGGGCTACATGATTGAGGCCGACTGAATATGTTCAAAAATTTTCGTCGTCAAATTGCCATCTGGTTCATTGCCCTCTCCTCAGTCGTTTACCTAGCCCTATCACTGGCAGGTGGTGCCTACTTTTACAATAGTTTATCGAACGCCATGGACCATGAACTCAAAGTCGTCGGCTCACAAATTGGTCACGCAATTGACCTAAGTGGCAGTAAGCCTACCTTTCGCGACTGGTTGAGAGTGGTCGAAACCGAACCCGCTCGCTCGGTAATGGCAATGCAACTTTTCGATGACAGCGGCAACCTATTAGAGCACTACGGCCCCACCGGAATACCAAAATTAATAACCGATACAAAAGAAGCCAGCGCTGGTAGAGAAAGTTATCGCATTCGCTTCTCTAAACTTACTCACCAAGGTTCAATTGTTGGCTATCTTCAACTACAGCTTTCCACAGCAAAGCGCGCTGAACTAACCAAAGAATTCCTTTTGACAATGGCCTATATGGGGCCTTTTGTCTTACTAGGATTTGGCCTCTGTGGCTACTTTGTCTCTGGCATAGCGGCTAAGCCAATTGAAATATTGGTCAGCACTCTGCAGCGGCTTGTGGCCGATGCCGGCCATGAACTAAATACCCCGGCAAGCATTGTTCAGGCGCGAGCGCAGTCGCTAGAGCGAAAGTTGTCGAAACATGGGCACTACGAAAATGACCTAAAGATTATTGCTAACTCGGCTGAGCGCATGGGATACATTGTCAAAAACTTGATGGTCTTAGCAGAACTAGACAGTATAGGCAATGCCGGAAGCAGAACAAGAGATCACATAAAGAACAAAGCCAAAGCCGGTTTACAAGAGCAGATCGCCAACGCCGTAAGTGAGTTCAGTGAACGTTTTGCAGAAAAGAAAATCAACATTGCAGTCGGCACCCTTGAAGACGCCTTAGTAATTACCGATCGCGAATCACTGCAATGCATATTGGCAAATTTGCTAGAAAACGCACTTAAATACACCGAGCCTGGTGGCAATGTAACTATCAGCTGTCAACTCTCGGCAGCAGAGGCTCGAATCAAAGTTAGCGACAGCGGCATTGGTATTCCAGCTGAAGACCTGTCAAAAATTTACGACCGCTTCTACCGAGTTGACAAATCACGAAGCCGCTCATCCGGCGGCGCCGGGCTGGGCCTTTCGATCGTAAAGGCCATAGCCGAACGCGCTGGCGGAGAGGTCGCAGTTAACAGCACCCTAGGCAAAGGTAGTGAGTTTATCGTCACTTTGCCAATCGACAAAGCAGCAGTCGTTGCACAAAACTTGCACACAAGATTTTGACAGCTTTAATACACTAAATTCACAGCCTGTTAGTGCTCTGCATCATTGGGTCCCAATGCTCCGTCGAGCCGGTGAGAATAGTGAGATTGAAGACTGCCCGCGAACTTCTTAGCGCAATTGCCTTACTAATTTCATTACCCGCGCAAGCCTTCGCCGAAAGCAGCCTAAAGCTCAGACCAGAGATTCAACTAAACGAAACTTCTCTCACTCTTGTCGGTGCAGTGCAACTAGCCGAGAGCAAATATCCCCAAATTCTCAAGCAAGAAGCAGAGTTGCGCGCAGCAAAACGCAACGTCACTCTGCAAAAAGTTAAAGAGTACAATCCCTCGGCCCTACTTTCATATCAACAAGTAGACGCCACTCACAACCGCCTAACTCAAACTTTATTTGGCTCAGCTGTTCTACCAACAACTCCAGGCCCAGGACCAGACAGTGTCAGATTTGGCGCCGATGCTTTTAGTGCAGCTGGCTTCATCATCGACTGGGCGCCACTAGACTTTGGCCTGCACAAAGCGCGCATAAACTACTCAAAAGCAGAAATGCAACTAGCCGCTGCACACTATGACCTTACTGTCCTCGATGTCACAGTGCAAGCGGCTGCAAGCTTCCTTGATGCCCTAATTATGAAAGAGCAAGTTAATGTCGCCATTGCCAACGTACAACGCTTTGCCGATTTCAGCAAAGTAGTTCACGCTCAAGTAGATGCCGGTCTAAAAGCTGGAGCTGATGCCTCATTAGCAGACTCACAACTAGCCAATGCCAAAAACGACTTAATACGCGCACGACTAAATTATGAGCTCGCCCTTGCCGAACTAGCATTCAAAGTGGGTGTCGGCGGCAATAGCATTGAAATCAATCCTGGTGGCATTAGTAACTTAACGCAACCCGATGACCCGCAAAGAGACTCGCCAAAATTTAGCAATCACCCTCTCACGCTCGCCAAGCAATCGATAGTAAACCTCAGGCTAGCTAACCGCAAAGTTTTAGAAAAAGAATACTATCCAAGATTTCGCTGGCTAGGTGGAGTCAACTTGAGAGGCACGACCTTTAAGACAAACAGAGGAGATGTCTCTGCTCCGGGAATCAGCGGGTTGTTTCCCACCGTTCCAAACTGGAATGTTGGCATGGTTATTGATTTTCCCTTCTTTGAAATTATTCGAATTCAAGCGGAAAAGAAAGTAGTTAACGAACAAATAAACTCTGCCCAACAGTCTTACGCACTTGCGGTGCAACAGCTTAAGACCGAAGATGTCCAGGCTAGAGCCAGAGTAAGAGCTTCTCTTGAACTAGCGGCAAACATGCCCATTCAAGTGCAAGCGGCAACACAAGCAGCGCAGCAAGCTCAGGCGCGCTACCAGGCTGGGTTAGCAACAGTGGCGCAAGTAGCAGAAGCCAATCAAATTCTGGCCGACTCTAGAGTCAAAGAAGCAGTAACTAATGTCGGGGTATGGAAAGCCCTGCTGGCAAACGCTGCTGTTCACGGAAATCTGCGTCCTTTTCTAGGAGCAGCAGAGCAGGCAACCCGCAATTCTCGCACAGGTATTCAGTAAATGTGGTTGATAAAACTGGCCATGGGCCGACCAATCACAATTATGGTTTTCGTCATTACCGCCCTTTTTGCAGCATTCCTTTCTGTAAAAGGAATGAAAATCGACATATTTCCCAACTTAAATATGCCGGTAATTTATGTCATCCAACCCTACGGCGGTATGGACCCAGCACAATTTGAAGCCTTTATAGTGGCACACTATGAAAACCACTTTTTATATATCTCTGGCGTCGATCATATCGAGTCAAAGGCCATTCAAAACACCGCTGTAATGAAAATTGTCTTCAAAGCAGATACAGACATGGCAGAAGCGATGTCTAATATCGTTGCGCAAGTAGAACGGTCACGGGCAAAAATGCCTCCTGGCACGGTTACACCATTCATACTGCGTTTCGATGCTGGCAATGTCCCAGTTGGCTATGTGGTGCTATCTAGTAAAAGCAAGTCTGTTGGCCAAATAGAAGCTATTGCCGACGAACGCGTGCGACCAATAATTTCCACCATTCCTGGTGCCACCACAACTCACCCATTCGGTGGCAACGTCCGCACCATTGTAATTACAGTCAACCCACAGCGACTTAGGGCACTGCGCTTGAGTTCAGAAGATATCGTCAACGCAGTAACCACCGGCAATATGATTACTCCATCTGGACTAGTAAAATCTGGAGATACGCAGCGTATTGCTAATCTAAACTCGACTGTGCTTGACATTCACGAGCTCGAGAAAATACCATTGCGCCTAGGACCAGGCGCCAGCCTGACCTTAGGTGACGTAGCCACCGTGGTAGACGATATGGATATTGCCACCGGTTACGCTCTGGTTGATGGTAGACGCACTGTCTTCATGACTATATCTAAGCTAGCCGATGCCTCCACTCTAGACGTGGTGCAACGTGTTAGGGCTGCTTTGCCGCAAATGCGAGCAGTGATTCCGCAAGATATCATTGTCAGTTTTGATTTCGACCAAAGTGTCTATGTTACCGAAGCAATCAGCGGTTTGATCTACGAAAGTTTGATTGGTGCCCTCTTGACCGGAGGTGTGGTCCTACTCTTCTTGCAAGATCTTCGCAGTGCTCTAATCGTAGTCGCTACAATACCGATAGCGCTGGCCCTAGCAGTGGTTGGCCTTAGCGGCACCGGTCAAACAATCAACATCATGACGCTAGGAGGCCTATCTCTTGCAGTCGGCGTCTTAGTCGATGAAGCAACCGTAGCCATAGAAAACATTCACACTCATCTTGATCGCGGCGCGCCACTATACAAAGGCATAAGTGATGCTTGTCGTGAAGTAATAACGCCGCAACTACTAGCGGTGCTATCTGTGGTCGCTGTATTTCTTCCGTCATTCTTCATGGAGGGCACGACCAAAGCGCTGTTTGTGCCCTTATCGCTTTCTGTTGGCTTTGCTATGACTGCCTCTTATATATTATCAAACACACTCGTACCAGTATTATGCGGGTGGCTTTTGCACACAAGCACGGGCGACAAACACAAAGTTAACAAGATTGCGGCTCTGCTGATCAAATTACGCCGCCAATATGCTCACAACTTAGTGAAGATTCTTCGACTGCGAGTGCCTCTAATAGTGACCTATATAGTTGCTACACCAGTGCTTATGCTCTGGCTTGGGCCAATGCTAAAAACAGAAGTCTTTCCCACAGGCAACCCATCGAGCTTTCAAATTAGACTTATTGGTCCAGTCGGTACACGAATTGAGGTCACAGAGAAATACACAAAAAAAGTACTCGATATCATCTCAAGAGCAGCTGGCCCAGACAACGTCGAAATCTCAATTTGCTATGTCGGCACGCAACCACCAAATTTTGCCCTGAGCAATGTCTACATCTGGACAAGCGGCCCCCAAGAAGCGTTAATGCTCATAGCATTGAAGCATGGAGCAAATATCCGCTTAAGTGATTTGAAAGAACGTTTGCGCAAAGAAGTTGCCAATGAACTTCCTCAAATATCGCTCTCCTTCGAATCTGGTGACATTGTCAACAAAATCATGAATCTCGGGGCGCCAACGCCAATTCAAATTGATATTACTGGCTCTAACCTGAGCCAAGACGAGGCTTTTGCACGCAAAATTCTAGAACAGTTACGGCAAGTCTCAGCCATAAGAGATGCGGTCATTGTCCAACCCCTAGAATATCCAACCATTGATATCACCGTTGACAGAACACGCGCTGGTCAACTGGGTCTCACCGCAGCCGACGTCAGCAAAGCATTGGTGCCAGCCGTCTATTCAAGTAGATTTCTCAAGCAGATCTGGTGGCGAGACCCACATCATGGCCACTCATACCAAATTCAGGTGCAATACCCGGCAGCCAATATGGAATCAATTAGAGACGTGGAAATGATACCGGTGCGAACAGGTGACGCCGAAAGCCCAAGAGTTGGCGAAGTTGCCGACGTTAACTTTGGCAAAATGGTCGGCGAATATGATCGCTACAATCTTCGCCGCATGTTGAGCATAACGGCCAACATTGCTAGCGATGATCTAGGCAGTGCCGCTAGAGAAGTGGACAAGGCAATTGCTCGAGCGGGAACACCACCGCGAGGCCTAAACGTAAATGTACGTGGACAAGTACCAATATTGAGAAGCACAATGTCTGGCCTTGCCAATGGTTTAGGCTTAGCGGTAGTGGCCATTCTACTCATGCTTGTTGCCTACTTCCAGCGGGTCAAACTGGCACTAGTTGTAATGTCAGTTATTCCAGCAATTTTGCTTGGTGTCGTGATTAGTATCAAAATAACGAATGTCACTCTAAATGTGCAGTCGTTTATGGGAACAATTATGGCTGTTGGTATTGGTATTGCTAATGCCATCTTGATTGTGTCATTCTCAGAATCGCGCAGAATCACCGGTCAGCCAGCGGGCTCGGCAGCGGTGCGCGGCGCAGCCAGTCGGCTCAGGCCGGTACTAATGACAAGCATCGCTATGATTGCAGGCATGCTGCCAATGGCACTCGGCCTAGCAGAAGGAGGAGAGCGCACGGCACCGCTCGGAGTGGCAGTTATAGGCGGCCTCACATTCTCGCTGTTCGCTGTACTCTTTGTACTGCCCGCTATTTTCGCCATGGTGCAAAGCGGCTCTTCACGGACAGTTCCCAGCATGCTCTTTGACCCAGAGCAATCACAAGAAGGACCGTTGTAATGGCTAGAAAACCTGCTCTAATTAAAACAGTGCTTTTGACACTGCCGCTTAGCATCTGTTTGACTAGCTGTGCCCAGCAAGAAAACAACCATACAAATAGGACCGAGAGCAAACACGAAGAGCAAAACCACAATCAACACACAGCAGTGGTGCCAACCGTCAAAGTGCACTCAGCCAATTTAGAGCGCACAGTGAAAATTCCTTCTGAGCTAACTGCTTTTCGTGAAGTGGCAATACATCCGAAGGTACACGGGTTCATCAAGCATGTGTACGTTGATAGAGGTTCAGCAGTAAAACAAGGACAAATTTTAATTGAGATAGTCGCCCCAGAACTTGAAGCAAACTATCAAGAGAGCCTGGCAAAGCTAGAAACAGTCAGCTCGGCGCTGGTTCAAGCACAATCAAATGTAGCTAATTTCAAAGCTCAAAAAGACGAGGCTGAAGCTAAAGTTGAGGCAGAAGAAGCGAATTACAAGCGAATTCAGTATGCCGCCCAGACGGCCGGAGCGATTGCGCCGGTAGATCTGGAAGCAGCAGAGAAGACTCTTCAAGGTTCAAGAGCTCATGTGCGAGCGGCAGAACAAGCAGTAATTGGAGCGCAGTCAGAACTAGAATCACAAAAGGGTCGAATTAGATCGGCCAAGCAGGCTCTTATCTCAGTGGGCGAAATGAGAGCGTACCTAACAGTACGCGCTCCATTTAACGGCACTATCACTGAGCGAAATGTCCACGAAGGCAGCTTGGTAAGCTCTTCAGCCAACAGCACAGCCCTATTGAAGATCCAAGAAACGTCGAAACTACGCCTAATTGTGCCTGTACCAGAAGAGGATATTGCAGGCATCAAGCCAGGTGCAGAAATGAAATTCACAGTACCAGCATTTCTTGGCAAAACCTTTAATGGATATATTGCCCGCATCAGCCACGGCCTTGATCGCAAAACTAGAACCATGGTGATTGAACTAGATGTTAGCAATTCTAGGCAAGAACTTGAGCCTGGAATGTACGCCGAAGTAGTCTGGCAGATGCGACGCCCCTATCAAACACTTTTTGTACCAGCATCAGCAATCGTAAGTAAAGAAGACAAAACCTATGTCATTAGGGTGAAAAACTCTACAGCAGAAATGCTACCTGTCAGCCGGGGTCAAGCCATGGGCCAAGAAGTTGAGGTTGTAGGAAATCTGGTGAGTGGGGATGAAGTAGTTCTCGATGCTCGCGACGACATCAAGACAGGGGCAAAAATTAACTGCAAGCTACAAGCAATAGATGCAAGCAAGCACAGCGAACACGACGAGTGAAATTCTATTAATTATTTGCCAATGCGAATTACAATTTCGTCTGGCCCAGCCAAATTTAGGCGCTCACGAGCCAGTCTTTCTATACCGGTGGAAGAGCGATAGCTCGATAGCCCGTCGCGCAGTTCTTTGTTGATTTCTTCTGCCTGCCTGCGTCCATCTTTTAAGGCATTAGACTGCTGATGAAGATAAACCTGGCGCTGGCAGCTACCAACTATCGAGCGGCCAGCTTGATAGATTGCTACTGAGGTAATCAACAGAATCACTAGCTGGCGGCCAAGTTGTCCTGAAATCGCAAAGCGCGATAGAAAGCCCGGCGGCTTACCCACCGGCGTATGCGAAGGCTTGATGGGCGACTGGCTAGCAGGCGTAGCAACTGCTCTAAGGCTAGGCTTGGTATCGTTCACGTTCTAGATTACTTCCGCCGTAGTTTGTTTCTGTTTTGCCGTTGGCAAGGCGTCAACTTTGAACCCCTTTAAAATTTCGTCGATTTGGCTCTTGAAGTCAACCATTAATGAATCAATTAATTGTTCAGATCTACCCTCACCAGATACACGAATGACTGGCTCAGTTCCACTGGGGCGAATCAAAAGCCAATTATCTGGGTCGTGATAAAGCTTCAAACCATCGGCCCTGTCGACTTTATACAATCGTTCCCCGACTAAAGTCGCAATCGGATGCTCGGCCAAATAAGCCAGCAATTGTTGCTGTGTCTGCTTAGTTAAATGCAGATCACCACGGCGCTGGAAAAACTTGACGCCAATCTCGTTTTCTAAATCTTGCCAAATTTGCGCCAGTGGTTTCTTCTCATAGGCCAGCATTTCAATCACCAGCAAATTAGCTAGAATACCGTCTTTCTCTGGTATGTGACCCTTAATAGAGACACCGCCAGACTCTTCGCCACCAATCAAAACATCTTCGGTGCGCATCTTTTCACCGATATATTTAAAGCCCACTGGCGTTTCTATCAAAGGCAATTTATAGTGAACGGCTACATGATTAAGCATATGACTGGTGGCAACTGTGCGCACAATGGCACCACTCATACCATGATTTTTCACAAGGTGTCTGGTCAGTAAACAAAGCAATTGATTTGGCGAAAAGAAAGCGCCCTGACCATCAATAATGGCAAAGCGATCAGCATCACCATCGGTGGCTATACCGATATCAAAGTTACCGGCTTTAATTTTGGCTACAAGTTCAGTTAAATAAGGCGGGGTAGGTTCTGGCATCCCACCGCCGAACAGTGGGTCACGGAAATCGTGTAGCGCCTCGAGTTCGATGCCCGCTTCGAGCAAAATTTTGTCAATATAGCCGCGACTCGTGCTGTAAAGCGCATCAAAAGCCACCCTTAGACCTGAAGCCGAAATCATCTTAAGATCTACAAGCTTCTTCACCGCCTCCATATATGGTGCACTAGCATCAAACAATTGCAGACTATCGCTTGAGTGAGCTATATGCGCAGGGCAGTGCTTGAGGTTGTCTACAATCTTGGCGGTGATGTCATTGGTGGCTGGGCCAGCGTAGGGCGGAATGTACTTAACACCGCAATATTCAGGAGGATTATGACTAGCTGTAAACTGCAGGGCACCACAGGTGGATTCAGCTTGAGTAGCCCAGGCAATACAAGGGGTGGGAATATCGCGACTGGCAACTTTGACATTAAGACCCATGGCCATTAATACCCTGGCCGCACGCTCGGCAAATTGATCAGCCATAAAACGAGTATCAAAGCCAATTAAGACTGGAGTATCCTTATTGGCAGTGCCATCAATATAAGTCTCAGTAAGATAGTGGCCAATGGCGTAGCTAACTTTTTCGACATTGGCGAAAGTGAACTTGTCTGCAATTATTGCCCGCCAACCATCGGTGCCAAATTTTATATCGCTGGTTGCCGTCATTGTTTCCTCAAGTCACTAAATATAAAAAATGTCGCCCGTTAAAGAGCAGCAAGATAATTGAAAACATACTCACGTAAAGCTTCCCAAGCTGTTCCGGCCTGCCTTTTACCACGATGAGCGGCGGGCACAGGTTTGCTACCAGGAGGCAGAACATTTTTAGGCTTAAGCTGTTCTAGCTCACTATCAGAACTAAAATCAATGATTGAGCCATCTCTACCATAAAAGCGGTAAGTACCTGAGTCTTCAGCTCGACTAAAGTCAGACTCAACGAAGCTGCTGGCCTTGGCCGTAGCAGCAGAAGTTGCAGCAGAAGCGGCAGCCGAAGTAGCACAAGTATTTCTACTTTCACGTGCTCCACCGCCATGATTGAGAGCCTCTGATTCTAAGCCCTGAACTTTGCGGAACCGCGTAGTCATGCGAAATCCGTCTGAGCAGAACAGAGCAGTCATGGCAATCCAATCACCGTTAGCATCGGGCAAAAGTCTGCGTTCAGTGTGAACCGAACGAATCAAATCGATGCTCCAGAACTGGCCATCTTCGCGCGCTATACTGACGCAACCGCGAGCATCTACCTGCATTGACTCGCCTTGGGCTTTTACCCGGCCGCGACCATCGCGCACTAGCACACCAGGCCCATCGACCTCGCCCTGCGAATGCACGACCCCACTTGCATCGTGACGAACAAAAGAAGAGAGATGGCCCTTATCGTCGTAGCCAAGGACGACACAAACACCGCGTTCAGAGACAATTTCTTGCACGCGACCGATGTCGTCTTTAACAACTTTGGCACCACTAGGAAAAGTTTCAACGCTACCGCGACCATTGCCACTATCTTTGATTTCCACCCGCGGCCGCATTTTAACTGCGGCAGTGATACCAGAAGAATCACTAGTATCAGACATTCTGTTATTGCTTAGAGAGCGACTGTTACGAATGCCGCGCAAAAATGCACCTGGTCCGCCAGCACCATGTTGGCCAGCAAGGTCACGACGCCCACGCTCAAAATGCAGACTATCATCAGAAGCTTCAAAATCGGTCTTAGGCCAATAGCCTTCTTGAGATGTTTCTTCTAGGCCATCGACATCGTCTTGGTTTGAATATTTTCCTGAGTTGAGCCAAGCCTCAAGCATTTGTGCCCCAGTAGAGCTAGAGCCCACAGCAGCCAGCGAAGAATGATCAAGCAGTTGTCTTTCGCCCTGCGAAGCATTCTGAGAGAGGTAATTTAAAAGCCGACCATATTTTTGGTTTTCACTGGCAAAAAGATCTTGATTGGCTGCGCTGCCCTGAACTTGGCTCTGAACTTGACTCTGACGTTGCTCTAGTGGTCGATAGAACATTGCAGCATCTGTAGGCGAGGCAAAGCGCGCTTTACCTTGGGCTCTAACTGTATGGCGGGGGTGATTGTTCTCTAGCATGGTCGTTAGCACGCATTTATATGGGCATGACTTAGGCATGAAACAGGCGTGAAATATCTGGCCATCCCTCAAGCGCCTGCAATTGTAGCATTTTCGGCACAAATCAAGGGGTAGAATACGCAAGCTGCAAAGATGTTACAAACACCTAGTTAAACCGGCTAAGTCACCACTCCAGAACAAAGCAAGCCTATTTATCGTAGCGAGGAACCTGGGTATCTAACCAACCCCGCACCTGCAAAGACTCAGCCATGCGGATACCAGACATGCGTTCGTCGTACATGGCCACACAGAACTGACCAATGTCGATTTTGCCCTGGCTGAGCAGAAACTCAGCTAGGTGCAGCGACTTCATTTCGTTTTCGTTGACATAGCCAGCACTGAGAACCAAATCAGAGACTGGCACTTCAGGGAAGCTGCGCATTTGATTGGTCAAGGCCTGAACTTCAGCTGAGCCAATTATCTGAGCAGCCTTGAGCAGCTCGATCAGCATCGGCAAAGGTTGTTGCACAATTGGCTGAGTGGTCACCATCATTGGCTGTGGCGGCCGCTCTTCGGTCAGCTCCATGAGCTCAAACGTGCCATCATCCGGTATGTGCTTCTTATCGACTAGTTGAGCGCGGCCGACTATTAAATCATGACTCAGACGCAAACGCGGTTTGCGCAGAATGAAACCAGCATCAAGAATACGGTAGTACTCAAGCCGTTGTTCTTTCGGAGCACACTCACGCAAGAACTTCTTGGCCACCCTAAAGTAAGCAGCCACAACCACAGAAGGAGTAACGTCGCGGTCGATGCCGAGCAAGGTGTATAGATCTCGCGGCATCTCAGTCTGATTAGGCCTTAAGTCAGGCACCAAATCAGGGAAAAGCTGATAAAGCTCGCTACAAGACTTAACCTGTCCTTTGAAATCATTTTCCGCCCAACTCGTACGCAAGGCCGAGCAGAGAATCTGGCTCTCTAACTCAATCCGATTGGCGCCGCCTGCATCAGCCATCCTAAGCCCTAACCTTTAGTTTTAGTTCTTCTCAACTTCGAAAGTAAGCTCTGTATGTCCGACTCTAACTTTATCGCCGGCAGACAGAACTTGTCTTTTGACTACAGGATGTCCGTTGAGCAAAGTACCATTGGTAGAACCAAGATCTTCAATCCAGAAATCGCTCTCTTCAAAAGTTATCCAGGCATGATGCCTTGAAGTAAATGTGTCATCAGGAATGACCACCTGATTGGAAGGATCGCGCCCAATCTTCACCTTGGCAGTGCGCAAAGTGTATTTTTGCCCAGTCTTCACGACAACGATAACAACAGATTGGCCCATGGGCTCTTCAGGAGGCTTGGCATCACTCTGCTTGAGATAATCTAACTGCAAACTCTTCAAATCAAGGTCTGTGACCGTGGCGCAATAGACGCAGCGTGTCCCCACTGGCGTAGGACGCCCGCAGCTGGGACATGGCTCTGTTTTATCTGGCATGCGGCTCCTAATTTCGCTCTGAAAGCGCTTGGCTACTCGTTCAAAAACGCTTTCACTAACACTCGATTATTATACGCACCCACTTTCACATAGAACATATGGATTCATGGAAGCTTTGGTTCAGGGTTTACTTGACTTGCCCAGCTTACCTAGGCAAATAACAGGCGATTTTTTTAAAAGCCTGCGGCCATGGGCAATTATGCCCAATTAAGCCGACGGCAGGCTATAACTCTTTACAGCAAAGAAACAAAAATCAACTTTAAATTCTATCGGAATGCTAAGCGCTAGCAGCTTGAGCAACGTCGGTATCGTCTTTTTGACCCTCTTCAGCGTCAGCTTTGCGCGTGCGGAAGCAATAGGTGCAATAGACTGGCTTGTAACCCTTGGGCTGGAAAGGTACACGAGTAGGCGAGCCACATTCGGCACAGGCAACTTCAGCAGTGCGTCCAGGATCATCACCATTACGCTGCACGCGCATCAAGATGCGACAGTTAGGACATCGCTTCGGTTCATTAACCAAACCCTTAGCGCTAAAGAACTCTTGCTCCCCGGCTGAGAAAACAAAAGCCTTGTTGCAGTCTCGACAGTTAATGTCCTTGTCTTGGAAAACCATAGCGTGCCACCTGTGATATAGGGGTTTCCTTAGTTGAGCCTCAAAAAACGCACTGGATATCCAGCGCACGACCCAAATGGGGTCAATATAGCCATGCTATCACGACTTTCCAAACAAGGGATATCACAATAGCCCAATCTGTGGGAATCACCATAGAAATATGGCAATCCCCCTTAGTTACCAAATCGAATAGAATCAAGACAAGAAGCCGAAAAGCTAACGTTGACGAGAGTATGCGCTGACGGAAAGAGGCACGGGCTCTCCGCTATAGAAGGCCGCAGCAGCAACCATTACTGCGTTATCCGTGCAAAGAGCAGGCACTGGGCGGTAAAACTCAATATCAGCAAGACTCTCAAAGCGCTTGCGCAGATCGCTATTGGCGGCAACACCACCGGCCAAAACGACCCTGGAAACGCCCTTAGCGCGAGCTACAGCAATAGTTTTGCGGAACAACACTCGGTTCACAGCATCCTGAAAAGAAGCCGCAAGATCATCTACGGGCAAATCAGCCCCCCTAAGGTTTTCCACAGTGCGCAGCACCGCTGTTTTCAAACCGCTAAAGCTGAAATCACTGCCAGAAACCACTCCTTCCGGGAAGCGAAAGGCCCTAGGGTTACCCCTAGCAGCCGCCTTGTCAACAGCAGGGCCGCCAGGATAGCCCAAGCCCAAAAGGCGAGCCACCTTGTCATAGGCCTCCCCCGATGCATCATCTAGGGTTTGCCCCACAATTGTAGCTTTGCGATACGACTCAAAGTACATAATCTGGGTGTGACCACCGCTGACCACAAGTGCCACAAATGGAGGCTCTAGAGTTGTGTTTATATAGTTGGCGCAGACATGAGCAAAAATATGGTCAACCGACAAGAGCGGCACATCGTAAGACCAAGCCAAGGCTTTAGCACAAGATAAACCCACCAACAAAGTGCCAATTAGACCAGGACCTGTGGTGCAAGCAATGCCGGCCAGACTGCGCGGATCGACGGCAGCTTCGGCCAAAACGTCAGCAACTAGGTCGTTTATGACCTCTAAATGTCGCCGCGCAGCAACCTCTGGCACTACGCCTCCAAACTTGCGGTGCACCTCAATTTGCGAGATCAAGCGCTGGGCAACGACCCGGCGTCCATCTTCAACGATTGCCACGGCTGTTTCATCGCAGCTCGATTCCAGACCAAGAAAAAGCATAGGTCTCCTGTTGCTCAGCTATTTTGCCCTATTGACAAGGGGGCAGCCTGCGCTTAGTATCTTTCTATCTCAAAGCCCGATTTATTGCTCGCCTTCGCGGGCATAACTTAAATGAAGTAAATTGGGTAGTAGGGCCAACCGATTGAATTTAGATATCAATCAACATTCATCCTTCGGCCTATCTTCTTACCACAGTGCATTTATATAGAACCGTCGTTACCTTTGCAGGTGGCAATATGCCAAATATTTATAGTTCAATTTCGCGGAAGGCCTCTGGTCTTGCTCTAGCTGCACTTAGTATCAGCTTAATCTGTACGCTGCCTGCATCAGCACAGAGTTTTGACACGAGCCAAGTAGGCGGTGTCACCATGGGCGCCAATGGGCCCCAGGGCTTCCTTTCGATGCCTAACGTGCCTCAAGTTATAAATGTCCAGCCCGGAGGCGGCCCTGGTTTTGCCATAGTCGGTGGCAGTCAGGCCGAACGCTCGATGGCTGCTACCGGCGAGCAATATCACGATAGCGAGACAACTGGGCCACAAGCCTTGCGGGCCGACGGTGATTACAGCAGCAACAGAACTGGTCAAAGCAATCCTGTCAGAGGCATGGGTTCAAACTTCGGCCTAAGTAGAACTGAAACAGGCCTGATGGCCCCCAGCTCAGTTGACAACTCGCAGTTGCCTGTCAACAACAGACACTTCACTTTTGGTTTCGCCAACAGTGGTGGTGGCTACTACCAGAGCATGTATGGTGCCGACCGAGCAGTCAACAATCTGATCGACCGCTACGGCAGGGGCATCTTTACCTCTGGCCGTCCCAGCTTGCCAACGGTATCACAGGGTTCTGTCGACATCAGTATCAACAACAACCACGGGCGATAAGCCATGACTAAAAGTAATTTTGCTAAATTAGCTAGCCAGTTAGCTCTCATCAGCCTCATAGCCTACGTCGCCCCAGCGGCTCAGGCTCAAAGCTTTGACATGAGCGGGATGAACCTGACCAATGTCAATGGTGGCGGCAACGGCATGGAATCGATGGCCGCTAGTGGCAACTATGGCCGTCGTGGCTTCAAAACCGGTCAAGCTCCGGGTGAATCTAGACTTTATGGTCACGAAACCGGTTTCACCAAAAAAGGCCTTGGCTCAATGACCACTGGCCTTGGGCATTTGACCTTGCCATACGCTGCAGCTGCTGGGCTTTCGCCAGTATTCGGCTATGGTCGCCAAGTGATTATGCCACCCACCTTCACCACACCACTAGATGATGCCATTACAACCATAGGCAGCAATAGCAGCTTTTCGGTGATTCCTTCTACGGGCCAAGTCTATTCGCGTATTGGCAACGTTAGAACTGGAATTGGCTATGATGGAAACGGCAACGCCTCAGTCAGAATTGACAACGGCAATGGTGTTGGCACCACCATAGGCGGCGGTCAAGTGAACGTCAACAGTGGCCTTTTAGGCGGTGCTGCAGGTGGTTCAGGTGGCAGCAGCAGCGGCTTCTAATTTAATCTTCACTGGCAGAGCCCAGTACCTAGTCTAAGTGCGCCTTCTTTTTGGCAGCTATTGCTGCCAGACCAGTTAGAATAATCCAAATATTCTATCGGTTCTAAAAAGGAGAGGCACGTGCCCGAGGTTATTAGCCTAGAAGTTGTTTCAACCAGCAACGCCCCCCAGGCAATCGGCCCATACTCGCAAGCCATTAAACACAATGGCTTAGTTTTTGTATCCGGCCAAATACCGCTTAATCCTGCCACCATGACTCTGGTTGGAGGTAGCACTAGCGAACAAACCAAACAAGTGTTGCAAAATCTCAAGGCAATTCTTGAGGCCTCCGGCACAAACTTTGGCAATGTTTTGAAAACAACTGTATTTTTGCGTGACATGAACGATTTTGACGAGATGAATAAAGTCTACGGGGAATATTTCAGTAGTCACAAGCCGGCACGGGCCACAGTCGAAGTTGCCCGGTTGCCCAAAGATGTGGCAGTTGAAATCGAACTGGTCGCAGCTTACTAATCTAGAAATATATTTACACTTGCTCAACTTAACACTACCCGAAATAGCGGCCATAGTTGCCACCACAATTGGTGCGGCCACAGATCTCAAAACTCGCAAAATCTATAACTGGCTGACTTTTCCATCGGCCTTTATCGGTATAGGGTTGAACACCTATCTCAGCGGCCTTCAAGGCTTTATAGACGCCAGCTTAGGTTGGGCCCTGGCAACCGTTGTGATGATTTTCCCCAACCCCGGAAAGCGCATGCACTTCGGCGACGTCAAAATGATGGCTGCGGTTGGCGCTTTTTTAGGACCTATCAAATTTCTTATGGTGATGTTCTACTTCAGCTTGCTTTACGGCATAGTGGCTGTAACCTTTATGATCAAAGCCATTCCACCCGATCAATACAAGGCATTCTGGCTCGCTTTCACCTCTATGGGCGCTGGTGTTGACCTCTCTGCCACGGTCGACATGACTGATGTAAAAGCAGCGGGCAAGCGCCTAATTCCACTGGGACCAATCATCGCCATTGGTACAATCTTAGGCATCCTACTGGCAAAGCCAACCATGCACTTCATGGGCTTCAATTGGTATTAAGGAGAACAATTCAATGGCTGACAGCTCTAAACTGCCAGATATACACATACCTGAAGATATTCGCTATAGCTGCCAGGGCTGCGGCCGCTGCTGCTCGGGTTGGTCGGTTGGTCTAACAGATGAAGACTACGACCGAGTCAAAAACACCGACTGGAAATCATTGCACCCTGAATTAGCAAAAAAAGACCTCTTCTTTCATCGAGAGAAAGAATTTGCCGAAGGTACCGCTGGTTACCCCCACTACACAGCCCCCAAAGATGACGGCAGTTGCCCGTTTCTCATCGACAATCTTTGCTTCATTCACGGCCATCTAGGAGAAAACGAGAAACCGATTACGTGCAGAATCTTTCCTTACACTTTTGCTGAAACTCCAACCGGCATTTATACAGGTGTGGTCTTCAACAGCATGGCCTCTGTGCGTGATATCGGCGACCCACTGACTGAACAACGAGAGAAACTAGAAAATTATTTCAAGCTTGCCATACAGCATAAAAATGCTTCAATGCGGCCTGAAGCAAAAGCCGCACGAGAAAAGACCATGGCTGAAATCGCCGGCGGTGCATCAGCCGTCTATACCAACCCATTTGAAACAGTTTCTCTGACCCCAGCCTGTCAGGTCAGCTGGGCGGAATACTTACTAATTGAAGCGCGCATGATTGATATTGTTCTTGAACGCCTTCGCCAGGCCGACCAGCACCCTGAAGACTGTAGTATTTTGAAGACACTTTTGCAGTGCTCTGAGGTTCTCACACAAGGCCGCAAGCTGAAACTAGCAAACGCTGACATGAACCAAATCAGTGACTTCACGCCCGAATTAAAGCAACCTTCTGACATCACCCCTAGTGGCATAGAACTAATGACGCTGCGTATGCTCTTCTATCGCTTCTTTGTTTATCCGACGATACGCACCAGCGATACCAGACTCTGGCAAATGCAAAAAGACAAAGCCCTAAAAGGCAGCAATGCCATGGTCGTAGCAAAAATGTTTAAAGGCTACGCTGGCAGCGGTATTCAAACAATTTTCTTCGGCAAAACGAAGCTCCCGATGCTTGGTGACAGCAACTTAGACAAAGCACTTGTGGCGAAGTTTAAGAGCCTTGACGTTGAGAGCAACAAACTTTTCCACCGCTGGATCTATCTCAAATTATTCTCAAAGTCATACTTCGGCCCAGCAGCGGCAGGTTTTTCAGTACTGTCTGGCTTTAACTGTTTAATTGCCGGCTTACTTTCTATTCTTCTGTTTAGCAAGGGCTCTGCCATGAACAAGAAGCAAGACGAAATTGTTATAGCTGACAATTATGAGGCATTTTGGCGACTAGACCGCGAACTTTTGACTATCGGTCAAATTCCTGAGCAAGAAAGCCGCATGTATAACGCCGGTCTCTCAGCGCCGAGAGTATTCAATAAAGCAGTCTGGGCCTTAAGCTTAGCCTTTGGCGACAAGCTCTAAAGAGCATTAATTAGCTTTGCTGGCCGGGCCAGCTTGCGCCAAGATATCGTATGCCTTGAGGCGCAATTGCATGGCTTTGCCTATTTCAAGGTCTATTGCTCGTGCCTCATTGGCAACAACTATATTGCTGGGGCTAGTGGCTTGAATTTGCTCAGTCAAAACATCAAGATGGTGATTAATAGCAGTGATTGCTTGGCGCCATTGAGCATAGACCTGATCAAACTGCTTTTGCTTACCCCGGACAATTTTCACGTCAGACAAATGCTCTTCTATATCGTGCACGTCATGCACCAAGAGCTGCACAAGAGGCTCCATAGTACCGACAAAAAACACCAGCCAGGCCTTGCGCAATGGCTGGTAATAGCCTTCCGCCTGTAATTTCTCATGGGGAATCATTAGTGACTTAGATAGTACTTTCGACTCGCGTCGTTTTCTCGTGGCCTCAACATACAAATCTATCGCTTGCTGCTGAACACGTTGTAGGGTATAGCCAATGTCTTCAAGATTATCGAGGGGCAGAGCAAACTCTTTTTCCATCTGTTCATCAGAGAGTGTCTCGGCCTTTGTCTCTAGCTTTTCAGGCGCAACGGCCTGAGCAATGGCGCTATCAAGCTTCTCTTCTGTTGCCAAAACAGGACGAATTAATGCAGTACTAAGCATCGCAACACTAAGCACTGAAGCACTCATAGCAAGTAGCTTAGTTAGCAATTTGTAGGTGTGAGATTGAACTGACATGCTGATTATTCCTGATTATATAAGGGCAATTTTCAATAACAAAAGCGATACTATAGTTGAAAAATCGAATCATCTAGCTGAGGCAAGAGTTCCAAATTTCTAAATCTAGTGGATGAAAGCAAGGCACCTTCTTTAAAGAGGATCCACTCCACTGGCAACATGCGACCAGGATCGACGAGAACCCGCTGGGCGACCGAAGTACTAAAAGGGCCACTGTCTCTCAATTCTACGACTATAACGTTAGCGAGTTCGTCGATCTTTACTGGAGCGGCTGACACAGATACGTTAGCACCAGACTTAGCTTGCAGCTGCAGCCAACGCACCAATGAGGCGAAGTCGCAACCGGTTACCAGCAAACCATTGGGCAGACGCAAAAGACGAGAGCCTTTTTCAAGATTCATCTTCAAGCCAAACAATGCCGGGCCGCCCTTGGCGCAGATGCCACCATCAGCGCGCACAGCCACGGCAGCCCCTGTATTCATACCGCCACTTAAGACATCAATTCGCAAAAGGCTCGGGGCCTTAAATGTAAATTGAGCAACAGTCTTACTGAGCTTACCTTTTTTCTGCATGGCCAAGTCAGCAGTGACTCGATACGCACCAACAGTAGTGACACGATGCAAAAGTTTATCAACAAACTCTGTGCCATTCTGCGCCACCTCTGCCGAGGGTTCGGCAGCGAAACGCTGGCCGCCTTCAGCAGAAGCTGGCAAAGCAAAAAAGCCAGTGCTCAACGCAAGTGAGAGACAGGCTATCGCTCCAAGCAAGCGCTTAGTGCACATGGGCGTTTGGCCTCGACCAGGATTCAAGCACTTGTCAGCTGCTAATTTCAAAATTATCCAATGACTTCAATTGAGTAACGGCACCTAGTTTACACGGTACTCTTCTCTAAAGTATGCATGCCTCTAAAGTGTGAGGCAATTTAGCTATGGCAGAAAAGCGCTATCGTTCTGCCACTTATTCCGCGCGAGTATGACAGCATCGGTGTCAGAGTAGAGCAACTGCCAACTAGGTTGGCCCGATAATTCACGCGCTAAAGCAGAAGTAGAGGGGAGAAAGACCCATGAAATTTTGTATTTATCAAGTAGCGCTTCAGGCTTATTGCGGTAAAGCACCATATCCCAATAGTCATTCATGATCTGGACGTTGTACAAAAAGTAACGAGGATCTACAAAGACCTTAGGCGGATTAGCCATCTGCCACATCATTACCGCTCCGTAATGGGCGTCATTTAGCATGTTTCCTTTTAGCATGTTTCTCTTCAATGGAGACGACTTATCGTTTTCTAGAAATCTAATTGCATCAAAAGGGGGATGAAAAGCCGCGCTACCTTGTGGAATAGTCGGTGGAATTATTTTGGCCGCCAGCAAGTAGGCACCAAATCCACAAAAGGTCGATATTGAAAGCAGCCACATTAAACTTAGCGGTGCAATGACAGACTGACAATCCCTTCCCAGTTGGGCAAGCTTGCCATCCGCTGGTTTCATAAGCGCTGAGAAAGCAATAGCACAAGACATCAGCAGAGCCGCAAGTGGAAAGGTTCTCACGGCCAAAAACGACATCAATATTGCCGCCGGAGTGAGCAGCAAGAAATATAGTTGTTCGCCTGATGTTACCTTCTTGCGCAAGGAGAAAAGGAAAACTACTAGAGACAAAATTGCCAACAAAAACCACGGATAGTTCAGCACATTATTGAGAACGGCAAACGACATCGGTCGAAGTTCATTGATAGTTTTATTGATTGGATCGCTGAGCATGAGAAAAGTGAAGGGCCATATTGAGAAGCTGTATGGATTGATCAATGTTGCCAACGCTCCAGCAAGAAAAGCAGCTACAGCCGTTCTAAAGTGACCATCAAGCTTCTCTTTTTTTACTAAAGAATAGCTCCCTAGGCAAATTGCGAAAAAGCCAACAAGAATGAAATAGAAGATAAAGAGACAGTGCAAGTTGGTCCAAAGTACCTGCAGAAGAAAAGCGAAAGCAACAAAATACCAATCAATTGCCTTTCCCGAGCCTCGCCTTGCCAGGCGCGCCAGAAGCTCGAGCAGAACGGCCGTCATAAGAAATGAGAACATCTCCGGCCTAACACTAGGATGCGACAAAGATGCCAGTGTGACCAAGAAAACGAAAAACGACCCAAGTGCAATATTGCCACCAGCAAGAGCGAACAATCGCAAAGGTATGACGACAAAAGTAATTCCCTGAAGCACCGCTGTAAAAACTAGCAGGGCAATAGGCCCAGCAAGTGACTGCACGGCATAAAGAATAACTTCGGAAAGCCATTGGTAGACCACGTAGGCATTGCCATTTGGGAAGGCAAGATAGGTGTACGAAAATGGATCTACTGCTGGAATTTGCCCATGCTGAGCCATCCAGCGCCCCATGGCGAGTAGAAAACAGACATCGGGTTCACGCAATACAATGCCAGCAATAAAGCCGCCGTAAAGTACGGCAAAAAGCAGAGCTGAACCCAAGATAACCATTGCAATTAAGCGCATTACTCAGCACAACCCATTTGTCACAACAGTTAACGCCCTGAACTCGAGGGAGAAGCCCTTCAGAGCAGCTTAGCCAATCATTCCAGCTACATATCATTTATTCAAGCTTTCAAGCCTGCAACAATGGTTTACAAGCGCTTAGCCAAAATTGGCCAATCCAGCCCATGTTGCCGCCGCCGGACGCAGGAACATTTAGGGCTTCGCCGCCAGCGTTCAATAGAGCCCCAAAGGCAGTGGCGATAGCTATTTCTAAGAGAGTCGCTAGCTCGAAAAAGAATTAGATAGTCACCACCAGTAGTATTGCCCTGGTGAACAAGCGAGCAGCTACCACTTGACTAAGGTTAGAACCGTAAAATATATGCGGCATAGCCGATCGGATATGCTCACCAACGGCGGACTAAACAATCTAGCTAACTGCCAATGCAAGCAAAAAATTCAGTGACCAGGAGACAAAGAACATGAGAGGCGTTACCTTAGAAACTCTGGCTCAAGCCCTAATGTCCACAGCCTACGACCGCAATGGCTTACTGCCTGTAGTGCACCCAGCAATTTCTAACCGCCTCAGTCAATCTGAGCGCAGCCTCTTGGACGGCTCAGAAGAGCTGCTGCTAGCCAATGGCTGGGTAGAAAAATCAAACGACGATGTCTTAGTGCTAACTGAATTGGGCCGGGCCGAAGTAGAGCACAGGCGCCAAAGCGTCTAAGCATTAACTCAAGAGAGGAAGTCTGTTTCAGTTTCTCTCTCTTTTTTCACGAGAGCTTGTCACTTTTCTAGTTGAAATTCGTTTGCCTTCAGTGGGCAGGCCGAAATTTTAGCATCGAAAAGTCGCAAGCTTTTTCTTTTTTTTGCTACTTTAACTCACTGTTTGGTTGGTAAGGCATA
>JAGOSY010000075.1 GCA_018062085.1 bacterium
AACATTGTAGCCATCAAGGCCGAACTATGCCGAACAAATCGGTAGCTCAGCAGCTGGCCTGTTGAGCTACTCTGCAATGGCCAGTTAGGTTCGGGATATTTCCTGTCTCGGGATATTCGCCTACATCATTTAGCCTTAATGACCATGGTACTACGGTTCTGCCGCCAGTTATCCTGGCAGTGAGCCAATCTTGTGGCCTCGCTTGCTCGACTAGCATTGACAAATTCTCGGCCAACAACTCTGGGCCACCTTCTGCTAGAAGGAACTCTAAGGTCCGCAGATTGCGAGCTCTCTTCTCTTTCTGGCCCTTAGACTGATATCTAATGCCATTGCCATAACAGACGGCGCGACAAATTTGAGTTGCTCCAATGCAGGTTTCAGTCCGAGGCAAGCTAAACGCCCAACCCACCTTACTATTATTTGTTAGGGCCAATCCATAGCCCAAGTCTTTGTCATGTTTTTCCACTAGTCCTCCTCATTGCTTTGCAGCAAGCGCTACTGAGGAAGACCAACCGGCGCGGCTCTGCAGGGCAAGCCTTGAGAAAAGTCACCAGCAAAAAATACCGCCGCTTGCGCTGTGGTGGCGCCGCGACGGTAAAATTAGAAAACAGCGCAGAACATCAAAAAGAAACTGCGAAATCTAGAAACAAGCACCATGGGCAGTATTGCCCGTCAATCAATAAGCTTGAAGACGCAACTTACGATCAAAATGACGACCAGCCTTTAATGGCTCTACTTGGCCTTTTTGTCGACCGCTACAGCAAAGTCTTTACCAGCTTTAAACCTTGCTACTCTCTTGGCCGGTATATCCAAAGGCTCATTGGTCTTCGGATTGCGGCCTGTGCGAGCGCTTCTTTGGCTAGAATCAAAAGTGCCAAACCCAACCAAAGTCACCTTCTCACCACGCGCAACTTGCCTGATAACAGTATCCATGAAGGCATTCACCACCATCTCAGCCTCTTTCTTGGTAGTACCAACTTCGTGAGCTAAGACGTCAACTAAATCTGCTTTATTCAAGGCCAACCTCGCTTTCGGGACTATGGGGCTTCTCTCACCATAGCAGAAGTCAAAGGGCCGGGAGGGCCATAGCTACTACTCCATGTCACTTAAATAACCCGCCAAGCAAGAAAAATACATCCAAAAGGAGTGTTTTGTATATACAAAATGCGCTCACTCGATGCACGCCGCATACATGTCGCAAATTCAGCAAAACAATTGCCAATTCCTGTGCCGCTGGACTGATAGCTGCTAGCTTCTTGCTCTAAACACTTTTACAGAACTCAATTGATGAACTAAAACTAGCTTGGCTGCCTGCTACTGCCCTCTGTTTCAGTTTCTGAATCATAATGCCCTGCTGAAAGGCGCGCCGGTAAAGTTCGCGGGCTTCGTTGAGCTTTCCTTCGGCATCCAGCCTTTGTGCTAGAGAAAGTAAGGCCTGTCCAGTTGCAAAAAGGTTATCCATGTCGTTCATTAAGTCATCTCGGGTTTCCTCTGTCAATATTGCCAGCAGAAAAGACAATGCGCATCATCCTTGGTAGGTATCAAAAGTAGATTTCAAATTGGTCATCTGAAACACAACGCATACTTTACACATCTGTCCATCCTGGTCAAATCCGGCCACACCTGCAAAACAACCACGAAAAAAGGGGAGACAAGCTCCCCTTAGCTGTAGTTATTCAATTGTTGGCAATCTAGCGAAATGGCGCCAATCTCTGTCGAAGTTTGCGCTTGGCATAATATATCCTTGAGCGCACCGTACCTCCTGGAGCCCCTGTCAATGAAGCTATCTGCTCATAAGGAAACCCTTCGACATACAGATACATCGTTCTCCTCTGATGTGCTTCCAATCGAGCGAACTCTTGCACAATTGCTTCCTTGAAATCGAACTCCAGAATATCCTTAACAGGATTCGGAACATAAGCAAGCCTACTATCAGTCGCGTCTTTACTAGCGCTGACTATTCCATCAGAAGCCATGGACTCAGTGTTCCTGCTGATTCCTTCAGCACGCCTATACTCGCGGCGATAAAAATCTGCCACTACATTGCGCGCCACCACTGTCAACCAACTCATGTAATTTACGCGCACTCTGCAACCTATAATTTTGATGCAGACCTCTTGAGCCAAATCTTCTAATTCAGGCATCACTACTCCCATTGAAGACAGGATCCGCGTAATCTTTGCCATCACAGTGCTCCAATCAACCCCTGTTCCGAATTCGATGCTGCATTCAACCTGGCTTTTAATCACTGTATTCATGGCTTTTTCATCCTCCATCTGTCCATGCAGCTCATTGCTGCGCGGCAGAAGAGGTGATTCGCGGCTCCGGTCAGTCAAGCCATTGCAGTCGCCCAAGGAGGCTTGACGGCCGGTGGCGCTGCGAATCAAGAATAGGAAAGCAGCAGAACCACGAAACACCCGATGGCTCAACTTTGCCGAGGTTTGGCAATGCAATTAACTAGTCAATCCGTGTATCGAACGAGCGGCACCTATGCAACTGGGCTTAGACAAAACCAGGCTGACGGCCTAATATTGATTAATTCAAAGCGGCGGCTAAGCAGCATGGCGAATCCAGCAGATCCAGAACTTCTGAACACACGTCACCCCATTGAGGATGTAGACGTACCTTTCAACAATCGCACGAAGAAGCCCAAGCCAACCCTATCCAAGACCCACCCGGAACTTTGTGTGGAGTGGTACTACAAGAAGAACTGCGGGTTTGGACCTGAAGATTTTTCGCGCGGCTCATCAGTTTGTGCTTGGTGGCAATGCAGTGTTGATAAGAAACACATTTGGCGAGAGACGATATCGAGGCGCTCTGGCCGTGGCGACGGCTGCCCTTATTGCTCTCATCGTAGGCCCACTTTGGCAACTTCTCTGGCTAAAACAGATCCTGAATTGGCCAAGCAATGGCACCCAGATAATGAACTAACACCTAAAGATGTGCTAGCCAGCTCGCACATGAAAGTCTTGTGGCAGTGCACAAAGAGGAAGTCGCACACTTGGTTTGCGACACCACACAATAGAAAACTTGGCAAAACGGATTGCCCGCAGTGCTGGGGCGAGAGATTAGCCAATCTATACCGATATCCTGTTTCATTGGCACTTTTTGATCTTGCAAAGAATAAAAATATCGATCCTCGCAAACTTGGCACCAATAAAAAAGTCTGGTGGCGATGCACGCTAGGGCCGGACCATACTTGGCAGGCGACATTCTTTGCCAAGAAAATGAGATGCCCATTTTGTGCTGGAAGAAAACTATCGGTGACTAATTCACTTCAGGCTGTTAGACCGGACTTAGCTAAGGAGTTTCATCCGACGCGCAATGGCAAGCTCAAAGCTACTTCTATCACATCTAAAACCACCAAGAGAATATGGTGGAGATGCAGTGCAAACAAGCGTCATATCTGGGAATCAACAGTGCGCAACAGGACGGAACTAGGTAATGGTTGTCCTGGTTGCTGGGCGGAGAGGCGACCAGAGGCCTTTGTAGAGCTTCGAGCGAAGCAGAGAGAGGAAAGATTGAAGCGCGGTTGGCGACCTTCTAGAGAAAAGAAGCCTTTGGTTAAAGCAGATAGGAAGCGGAAGTAGATCAAGTAACTACAAATGGCATTGCAGTCATAGAAATTTGAACGCTTAAAAATTCAGGTCTGAAGACCTTTGCGCAGTAGGCGTTTTAAGCCTCGCAATTTGGGGACGAAACATAGTGCTTATTATGACAAGATTCAGATTATGCAAAGTGTTGGTGGCGGTCGCGCTATCTGAGCCATTTTTTCTGAAAACTCCTTAGCATAATCAGAGGGCTGCTAGAAAAGCCAAAATCTTGTCATCGGC